>CAWKLH010000022.1:0-253188 GCA_963850405.1 Nitrospirota bacterium | reverse complement strand
TCCCCTATTCTCCGGCTAAGTCGGGCTGAGGGCCAGGATGTGGCGGCGTGCCAGGGCCACGAGGGCTTGCTGCGCGGCCGTGGTGAGCCGTAACAGCGTGCGTCGGGCATGCTGCACGACCTTCCCGACCGTGTTGAATATCAGAAAGCGGAGCCGCTTCGGTCGAGCCTCCGACAAATCTCCGGGTAAGGCCAAGTGCTTGAATGCGCTGAGCAGGTTATAGGTCAGAACGTTGAGCCGGAACCACGCCGCGTTGGCCCCAAACTTTCCACTCGGCAGCACCGTCGCGGCCAACTCATTCTTGAGCACGTGATGCACGTGTTCGACCGTGCCGGCCTTCTCGCGGTGCCAGCGAATCAGTGTCAGGCCGTCCCCCTCGCGGTTGGTCACGATGGCAAAGTGTTTCACGGTGCTGCCATCGGCGAACAGCTCGCCTTGGCGTCGACGGATTCGAAGAGCCAGATACCGCCGCACACAGGGCCGATCCTTCCGATAGTCCTTGTCGTCGGGCACGTAGGGCACCTCGGCCCACTCGCGGATCGCGTCGGGCTCGGCGCGATCGAGTTGCCATGCGGTCTCCGGTAGTCGCGTGATCTCGGTCCGCAGTGACGGACTCATATCCGCACTGATCGCATAGCCAATGCCACAGGATGGCTGCTCACACCAAGCCAACACGTCCTGCTCATACAGCGCACTATCCCCCCGGACGAAGATCTGCTCCACCCCTGCGGGCAAGGCGGCCACGGCGCGCGCCAGAATCCGCGCATTGCCACAGCCGGCCGGGACATTGCCGTCGCGAAATTCATCGTGGACAATCAGGTCCTGTTCGGCCCAGACGACCACAACGGGTTGATAGCCTCGCGCGCCCTCGTAGGTCATGGCCGCTGTGTGCTTGTGGGTTTCCAGAATCGTGGCATCCACATCCAGCGTGGCAGTCCGTTGCGGCACGGGCTGCTGCACCGCGCCGAGCATGCGCTGGTTCGCTCGGCTTAGCCCCACCAGGGGGGCCGACTCTTCGGGGATGACGGCCTTCGTGCCCAGGCGCAGCAACGGGGGATCCTCGACATGAAACCCCTCCAGAAAGTCCCGCATCGTGGTGGCCGCGGGCAGCTCATAGCCCAACAAGGCGGCCAGCGCCGCATCAGCTCGCAAGGTCTGCAGGTCCTGGCAGCGATCCCCACCGGCCGCCCACAGCGCGATCAGCGTCTCCACCAACTGGGCCGGCGTCAACCCGCGCTGCCGCTGTTTGATCCGAACCTGCTCATTGACGACCTGTGCCACCCCCACGCGGCGAAACAGTTCAATCACTAACGGTACTCCGGCATGCGCGGTGATCAGCGTTGGATCAATCTGGTCATCAATGTCGAACGGCAGTCGGGCGTTCGTAGACGGCGTCGCAGGCATCAACTTTCTCCTTGGTGTTCCGTTCACCCACTGGGTGATTGCTCAAGCAATGCTGATGCCATACGGAGTTCCGCTCCTCAGGTGGCCCAACACGATCGTGGACTCTTCCGGTCGCGTGCTTAGCCGGAGAATAGGGCGTTGCCACACAGTGTTATGATCTTGAAGAAAGATGTGAATGCGAAACACCGCAACGACCATCTGTAATCCCAAAATGATAATGTCCGCTTTCACCATGATAGAAATGTCCTCTTCGTTGCGAGACTGTCGGCCCTCACAAGGAGGGTCAGATGGTCAGAGAGGACAGGGGCATCATGAGTGTGAAGGAACTCGGGCGGGTGTCTGTGATTCGCCAGACGATGGAGAAACAGTTGACGCAGGTGGGGGAACTGGTGCAGCTGGATGGCTCGCACCATGACTGGTTGGAGGGGCGTGGGCCTCGGTGTGTGCTGATGGCCTATATTGATGATGCGTCCAGTCGGGTCTTTGCCCGGTTCTACGAGTACGAAGGGACGATCCCGGCGATGGACAGCTTCCACCGCTACATTCGGCAGTATGGGATTCCGCTGGCCATCTACGCGGACAAGCATACCACCTATCAGTCGCCGTCTCCGCCGAGCGTGGACGACCCGTTGGCCGGGGTGAAGCCCACGAGTCAGTTTGGGCGGGCGCTGGGCGAGCGGGGGGTTGCGCTGATCCCGGCCCACTCGCCGCAGGCAAAGGGACGAGTGGAGCGACTGTTTAAAACGTTTCAAGATCGGGTGATCAAGGAGATGCGGCTCGCAGAGGTCTCGACGCTGGAGATGGCGAATCGGTTTCTGGCGGGCTATCTGCCGATCTACAACCGGCGCTTTGGGGTGCGGCCCGCGCACCGAGAGCTGGACCGGAGCTTGTGCCTCAAGACCACACGGTGCCTGCGCCGTGACTGGACGGTGGCGCACCACGGGCAGCTCTATCAGGTGCGAACCAATGTCCGAGCGACCCACGTCATGGTCGAAGAGCGGGTGGATGGGACGATGCGGATCACGCACCACGGTCGACCACTGGACTATCACGCCATCCCCGCTCGTCCCGAGAGCGTGGCGGAGCCTCCCAAAGACCAAGTCCCTCGGCGTCCGGTCACGCCGAGGCCAGATCATCCGTGGCGCCGCCGCCTGCGACCGGAGCAACGGACACAGGCGACAGTGGCGAACACATAAGCCGGACATTTCTACATTGGGTTGACACACCGCAACGACCATCTTGACAAAAGAATAGGTCGCACCTACCATGAGGCTCCTTGGCTCTGATCTCCCAATCGGGTCAGAGCTATTTTTTCGTGTTCACTCCGGATGAGGGTAGCTTTAACGTATGGGAAATCTCGTCATTATCGGTGCTCAGTGGGGCGATGAAGGCAAGGGCAAGATCGTCGATATCTTAGCCCGAAACGCCGACATCGTCGTGCGCTATCAAGGCGGTTCCAACGCCGGGCATACCGTGATCAACGAGCGGGGGACCTATATTTTCCATCTTATCCCGTCGGGAATTTTGTACCGGGGGACGACCTGTATCATTGGCAACGGCGTCGTCGTCGATCCTGGCTCTCTGATTGAAGAGATGGATCTGCTCCAGACCAAGGGCATCACGATCAGCAAGAATTTCGCTGTCAGTCAACGGGCGCACCTGATCCTGCCGTATCATAAGGCGATCGATCGGGCGTCGGAACAATCCAAAGGGTCACGGAAAATCGGCACGACCGGACGTGGGATTGGGCCGTCCTATGCCGATAAGATGGCGCGGATTGGAATTCTCATGGGCGATCTGCTCAACCCAGCGCTGTTTAAGAGCAAGCTGGAAGAGAATCTTGTCGAGATGAACTGGTTCTTAGAGCGATTGTACAAAGTGGAAACGTTTCAAGTCGACAAAGTCTTCGATCAATACATGGGCTATGCCGATCGACTCAGGAGCCACATCGTCGACACCACCGTGTTGTTGAATCGCGCGATCGAGAAGAACAAGACGGTCTTATTTGAAGGGGCTCAAGGCACGAACCTGGATGTGGACTTCGGCACCTATCCCTATGTGACCTCGTCCAGTGCCGCGGCGGGCGGGGCTTGTACGGGCACCGGTGTTGGTCCCACAATGATTGATGCGGTCATGGGCATTGCTAAGGCTTACTCGACAAGAGTCGGCAGTGGGCCGTTTCCAACTGAGCTGAGCGATGAGGTCGGACGAGGGCTCCAGGAGCGAGGGCGAGAATTTGGTTCGACCACAGGACGCGCCAGACGATGTGGCTGGTTTGATGCGGTTGTAGTTCGTCATGCGACGCTGGTGAATGGGCTCACATCCCTGGCTCTAACCAAGCTCGATGTACTCGACGGCTGCAAAGAGTTGAAACTGTGTATCGGCTACAGACATGGGGGTGTTCTGTATAAGACGATGCCGGCCGATCTGGACATCTTGACCAACTGCGTGCCGGTCTACCAGCGGATGAAAGGGTGGACCGCAGCGACGACAGGGACGACCAGCTATAAGCAGCTCCCCGTCGAAGCGAAACGATACCTCGCCCGCATCGAAGAGTTGGCACAGTGCCGAATCGATATGATCTCGACTGGGTCCAAACGCGCAGAAACGATCATGCTGCGCAATCCCTTGGACTGCTCTCGCCGCCGCCCCAAGCGCTCCTGAAAAGTAGTCAATGGCCATCAGTCAGCCAGGAATGTTAGGATGGGCCAGCGTTGGTCCGTCGCAGTGTTAGAACGAATGAGCAAACGACGTTAGTGCCAGTTTCCATATCTCTCTTGTGAGCCGGTAGCTCAGTCGGTAGAGCATCGCCCTTTTAAGGCGAGGGCCCTGGGTTCGAGTCCCAGCCGGCTCACCATTAAATTCAATAGGTTGGTCATGGCATCACTTCGCCAATCATCAAAATTGTCCGTGTTTTGTCCGTGTTCTCAACCCACCTGATCCAAGGGCGTGATCTTCGATTTCGAGGGGAGAGCTGAGACGTAGGCCTCTGTCTTGAGAGCCGCGTCTTTCAGGTCCTCCTCGCTCGTGATGTCATATCTGGAGAAAATTGCCTCGGTCTTATGACCGGAAATAGTCCGTGCCACGGTTCGTTCAACACCAGCTCTTACCATATTTCTGATCGCCGATCGTCGCAGATCGTGAAACAGAAGGCTGGCGACACCGGCCTTCTTACAGGCATTCGCCCATGCCTTCCGAAAAGAACCGAGCGGCTTCCCGTTGCGATGAAAGATGAGATCACAGCCGATCACACGGGCGTTGAGTCGGCGCTTAATAATCTCGCGATAGGTCCCAACGAGCGCGAGCTTGCGGGGCGTTCCGTTCTTCGTAATTCTACCGGGCAAGGTAATCGTCCACGTTTCCTTATCGAATGACGACCAGGGCAGCTTAGTGATTTCGCCCTTTCTCATTCCTGACCAGAACCCCCAGTTCACCACATCCCGAACATCGGGATCTTTGAGATTGGAGAGAATCGCCTCAAAGGCTCCCTTCTCCACGAACCCTTCACGGATATTGTGTTCAGGCAGTAACTCAAACGTCGGAACTGAAGATCGATTGAGGCGTTTCTCACCTACTCCCACATGGTAGGCTCGTCTGAGAATTCTGAGTTCTCGGTTAATGGTTCCCGGAGAGGCCTGTTCTCTCTGTCGGAAGCGAATGTAGTCTGAGATCCGCCCTCCTTCCGCCACAGACATCGCCCGCTCAACACCGAAAAAGTCTCTCAGGTGTGTCATGTGCGAGTGCGTTCGTCGGCGCTCTTTCCCCAGCTCTTCATACTTTCTCTCTAAACGGTCGAGCAGGTCTTCAATCGTGATCTTCTCGGATTGGGGGCCTTTGAACACTTCGTAGCCGAGATCGTGTGCCCCGACTTGTTTCAATCGAAATGTGAGTTTCTTGCGTGCCTCTTTCTCGGTCTGACCGCCAGGCTCTCGAATCTCCACACTGCGACCTGCTCGCTTCGCGTAATACGCAATCCAGTATTTCGTTCCACGACGAAACACGCGCCCTTGTCCTCGCCGTTTCGCCGTGATGGGGTTGCCACTGGGGGAAGTCGGTTGAGGCCCAGGCAAGCCCACTGCGGCTTCCGGGAAGACTTTGGCAAGTTTCTCTAGTGCCTGTTGGTACTCACGTTTGGCTTGCTCTCTCGAATCATGGTCAGACATGTGTTACTCCTCCCGTCTCGCGCCCTTCTTAGCAAGATATTGTTGCAGCGCAAGAACAATAATGCCTCGGAGGTCTGTCCCTTCGTCCATTGCCCGGACCTTCACGGTCCGCCAGAGGTCATGTGGTAGCTCAACCGTCGTCTTGACGATCTTTCCAGTTCTCTTATGTCCTCTAGGGCTCATGGGAATACATAATACTGTATGCATGTATATAAGGGCAAGGCCCTATCCCTGGCGTTGTCTTGCGCGAATAAACCGTTGAATCCCATTGTGAGAAAACCGAAGTAATCCCCCATCTCGGACCGTGAAGGGGTAATCCGTTCGGTACAATCGATCCTTCGACATCCCTAGAATTGCCGCCGCGTCGTCGATGGTAAGGAGCCGATCTTCTGAGGGCCTCGCGGTAGTGGGAGCCATGAGCATCCGCAACACCAGAACCTTTTCGAGATTACGAACATCAACCCACAACGCCTTCAGGACTTCTGGCGGAAGGCCGTCAATCTGAGACGGATCGGACGCCAGGGCATCCAATGAAGGGATAGCGACAGGTCCGGTCATCGTCTGGCTCGCTTCGTCCTCATGGCTTCCAACCGCTGGTTCCGACAGAGCACATCGACGAGTCGCTCAACAATCTTGGGGATCGCCCGCGTCCCGTCGTGCATGGCCTGCACGTCTGGCTCTGGCAGACCGGTCCAATCGGCGAACTCCGGTACATCGAGCTTCAGCCACGTCAATTTCGTTTTGAAGATGATGGGCGTCATCGCGTCCTCGGCTCCTGCATCAAAGGCATTGTCCGCCGCTTCCTTGCTCAACGACACATGTGACACGTAGTCCGAGCGGACCGATTCGAGAAAATGCGTCATCGGGGTAATATCGCTCTCCCCTGGCCCCTGGGCGTCTGGGCTCATGCTTCCTCCTCGTCCTCAGTTTCTTGCACTTGCACTTGCGTGGCCCACGCCACGATCTGTCCGCAGAGATCCACCCGTTGCGCGGGCGTGAGTAATTCCAAGACCGCCGACAACTGCTTTTGAAAATGCATGAAAAAGATCTTGCTTGGATTCCCCTTATCCCAACTCATCGCGCTCACCTGCTGCCAATCCTGTGGCTGAAACGAGGGTTTGTGCGCTGTCGGTGACGACGGAGCCTTCTTCGGTGCTGGCTTCGCGTCAAGCACCGCCTTCGTGGTCAACTTCTCCCCTTGCTTCTGCACGGCCACCAACTTCTTTTCAAACACCGACTCAGGAATCTCCGCGAGCTTCTGCCAGGTCATCGATTCTTTTTTGCTGATGCCTTGCTGAGCCAGCGTCTGCGCATTATTTTCTACTGGTTCCTTTTTGGAACCGGTAGGATTTGCTGGTTTAAGTTTATGCGCCGATTGACCCCCGACATTCTTCGGCATGGCCTTGAGCAGCTCCCCGGCGCGGCGCTCGGCCCGCACCTTGATCTCCACCGCCCAATTCACCATGTCGTTGTCTTTCGCCTGCTTCGCATAGGCAGCCATGGCCACTGCCTTGTCATGGATCGACTTCACCTCGTCGATCTTCGAGGCCGCTTCCAGGGCCACCCGTGCCGCGTCATAGCGCAACAACGGGACTGAGACGGGTGGGCTATCAGTCGCGTCATCTTTTTTCGCCATCGTTGCTCCTCCACCTATCGTCATCGCGTCCCCTCTGGGGTGGGGCAGTACGTTTTCCCAAGTGCGAGTAACTGTTCTCTTATTGCCGCCGGTCGAGCGGGACACTCATAGCATGCGTGCCGGTGTCCGAGATCATGGAGATACACGCCCCCACAGGTTGGGCAGGTGTACTGTTTGGTCTGAAGCCACGGCATCCCCATCACCGACATTCCTCGTGACCGTGCGATTGGTCATGGAGGTACTCAGCCTGACACTTCGGGCAGCGATACTGCTTTGTCTGAAGCCACGGCATCCCCATCACCGACATTCCTCGATTCGCTCAAAGGGTCTAGGTTTGATCTGCGTCTCGAACGCCTGCTTCGACCGCAACGCTGTCGCATTGATCCAGACCGGCAAGCCGTCAAAGAGAGCCACCACCCAATAAGTTTCCCGTGGACCATTTCCCACTCGTGCCAGAAACTCCGGCTGAGCTGGGCCGAGAATCTCGCCGGTGCCGGTCTCCCAGTAGATTGGAGAGAGTGGTTGCCCGTCGGGACGGTGCGCCGGTTCAATCACCGTCCCCGATGTCCCCACCAGCCGGACGGCATCCGGTTTCTTCGCCAACAGCAACAGGGCATCCTCATCAGGAAGATCAGCGACGGAGCCAGCTTTGAAATGGAGGTCCCCGCTCGCTCGACGGATATGGAGGGGGCGCAGAATTTCAAGTTTCATAGGTTCACGACCTCCTCGGATTCGGCCTTTGCCTCGCCATGGGCATTGCCCCCCGGTACGTCATCCTCTGAGGCTTGATGGGTTTCTTGTGTTTCGCTTGTTTCGTCCATAGCGGATGACGGAGAGGGGTCTTGCGTGTCGCTTGTTTCTGGTGTTTCGTCTTCCGGGGATGGCAGGGGGGCCTCCGAGGGAAGATAGCGAGTCCAAGCGTCCGCCAGATTGTCGCGGCTGTACCCCTTTTGACTCTTCTCTCCAATCCTGACTTGCTTAGACTTCACCCCATAGGGTTTGAGGAGAGTTGAGAGTCGGTGGGGGTCTAAGGGCCGCCCTTTCAGATCCCCCCATGGACTCTCTTCTAGAGTATGAAGAGCAGTAAGAAGATCCACCGTGAAGAGCGCCTTGGCACCGCCGAAGACTGTATGGAGGTCTGTCAAGAGTCGAAGTCCAAGGCTCCCCCCGTCATCTGCGGAAGCCGAAACAAGCGAAACCGCCGATGCGCGAGCACGTTTAGGCCAGGCACCACCCACCGCATCGGCCACCGCAATCAGGGCCTCCCACACATCAGCATTACGATCAACAATGCCTTCCGGTAGTTGGGGGCTCGTCTGGATGGTCTTTTTGATGTCATTGGCCCAAGCCTCAAGTTTGTTTCGGATGATGTTTCCTTTTTTCCCATGGACCTTCCGCCGATACGGTGACACCTGTTCGTTGGGTGCCCGCCGTCGCATACGGACAATGACAGATCGACTGAGAATCGAATCGGGCAGGTTGCCAAGGCCTGCCATCGCCACGGCGCAATAGGCAGGCAGCTCTTCTGTTTCCACCTGTTTCCCTTTAACCACGCATCGCCCTGCCTTCGCACCAGGTCGATGCCCCGCGTTAATCACGCCCCGCAGTTCTTCGTTCTCCTTCGCTCGTGGGCCGAAGATGGTATCGATCTCGTCGTATAAAATGGTTGGAAGGCCGAGGGGGTCGGCAATCTTTCGAAACAGGTAGGCGGGTGTCACATTGATCGCCTCGATGGGGCGAGGGACAAGCGTTTCGGTGATTTCCAAGGCCCGTGTTTTTCCTGAGCCTGGCTCAGGGGAGAGGAAGGCGATTCGTGGTGTTGAATCCCACTTGTCCATCAAGTGGGTATGTGCGATCCAGAGCGTATGAGCTATATGAGCATTCTCAGATGGATAGGCGACAAATTGACCGAGAAAGGCGTACACCTCATCGAGGATGCTCGGCTCTTCAGGTCCTAACGGACTCTTGGCCGCCTGTTCCATCTCAACCAGCACGTCGCCGTTGTTCACGGGATATCCTTTCAGTCACGTCACGTTCACGTAAGTCATCGGCCACTTGTTCCAACATTTCCGCTCGCTCAATGTCGGCGTAGGCTTGGGCCACGAGATCAAGAGCGCGGTCGAGGTCCTCATTGCTCAGCGTTGCGACGTTGAACCTTTGCCCTACCTCCATAACCCTATCTGCTCGCAACCGGAGATCGAGCGCCACGAGGTCGAATTCAAAGGCGCGAGCGCATCGATCAGCACGAACTGGCTTCGGAGTCGGACGTTGATCGTGAGGAAGCGGGGCATCATTGAATAGATCAGAAATCCTCAATCCCATCGCCTGGCAGATTTCCGCGAGATCACACCCAGACCAACACTTGAGCAGCCACCCTCGATGACCTCGACGGGTTTGAAGTGATCGGTTTCTGTCGCCCTGTCCTTTCCCGTGCGAAGAGACAGGACACCGCGAGAGCGTCATGCCTCGACGTTCAACGGGATCAATGAGAAGGGTGGGCAGATCAATCGGCATCGTGACCTTTCGGGGTCATCAGCCGGAGAAGATCCCATTTCCGAATCAATCGGCGGCGGCCAAACCGGATCGAGGGAATCTCGCCTTCCCGCAGCTTTCGGTAGAAGGTCGAACGGCTTGATCTGAAGATCGGCCACGCCTCACGCGGCGTCAGTAGCTCAGGAAGTGCTTCATTGGGTTTTTTGGTGTCCATGCGTGGTTAGTAGCACCACGCAGGCAGGTTGTCTGGCGGAAACAAATGGCGGTTTTGAGCCGCCAGGAGAATCTCTCTAGGATGTCACTTGGTGAGGAGGAGGAGGCGTTCGATTTCCTTAATCCCCTTCGAGATCGTCTTACGGTCTTCTCTCCATGTGTGGGTGCTGGAAGATGGATGCGCATGAGTCTCGTGGTACTCTTGCGCTAAGACACGCTCTTCCACCCCACCGATCCAGCACCGCACGTACCATTGCGCATAGCGTTCGATGACTTCTGCATCAGGCTTGTAGCCAGTGGCCCGCACCGTCAGCGGGTCATAGGTCAGGTTGATCTGAGGTAGTGGAAGCACGATCTCTTGTCCGGTGGCGATCCCCACTAGGCCCGCACCAAAACCATGAAGTAGGCCTTGAGCCACCCACCGATATGGAAGGTTCAGCTCCGCTGCGAGTCTGACCGCATCTTCCCGGAGCAATTTAGCCGCTGGGGGAATGGCGGCAATGAGCGTCGTCACCGGTTCTTTGCCGTCCAATACGTCCTGAATCAATGGATGAAGACCTGCCTTTACCGTCCACTGCGTGTATGCGGTGAGAACGCGAGATTGTCGCACCGACTCAGAGAGGAGCGCCCCCTTCATCAGGACGATCCGTTGATCGTCACCATGAGTAGTACTGTCAGCCGAATTGAATTCGGGGAACGATTGTAGCTTGGGCATGCCCGTCCTGGTTTCGGGTCCCTGGAAGAAATGGAAGCGGGAGCTGCGAGCGCCAGGACGCCCGCCGATTGAGGGATCAACTCAACCGTTTGCTCCCACTGGAATCGTAGCTGGGCTCACAGGAATATGGCAACGGGAAAACACCGTGGAAATGGGCTTGGGCAAAAGATTGGACGAAGCGAATCAGTGGCCCACGAGTGCCCGATGAGGCCTGTCGGTATCGCGGGGTCCATCGAGGAGTGGAGGGACCGGCTTCAAGTGGCGAGATGGGAAAAGGCCTCGTTCAACCCGGTTGCCACAATTGATACACCGGCTCATGACGAGTTCGCCTTCATCGATCTCCGCAACCTCTCGCACCAGCCATCCAGCACACCGTTGACAGCGCATCGACAGGTTTCTTCGCATACAAGGCTTCTTCAGCTCGACCTCGACCGTCCAGAATCCAATATGAGCCTCGATCTCACGAGCGTCTGACCACCGGGATGGGGGCACAGGATGGGACGACGGCTCCTTACCACCTGACAAAGAGCCGCCGCCACACCTGCGCGGGGTGCGCACCGCGCCACGCTCTTATACAAAGGCTGGCTGTTTGTCGGGCGGACGATCCGCCACCCTGCTCTTGTCTGGCGGAGCCTGGGTATTCTTCGTTTCAAGATCCACAGGCCGGATCGGTGGCGTTGGAAACTCCGGGGCATTCATATAATTGCCGAGTGCGTATTCAAGCGCGTTGGCAAGCATGGTGAGCCGTTCGGCGACGAATTGGAGTGAACCCAATCGGGCCCATTCCCCCTTCTTCGTGGCTGCTAAATGTTTGTTCTGAATCCGTTCGATCCAGTCCGTCGGGAGCAGGGTTTCCAACATGGGGTTGCTGTCAAAGGCTCGGAGCACTGCCACATGCTTCGTGCTCATCGCTTGCTCATATAACTTCATGCGGTCGGTTTCGCTCATCGAGCGGAGGAGTTGCCGGATTTCAAGACTGTGCAGGGCGTCAACTAGCGGGTCCCCTGGCGCTTTGGGCGTTTCGGTGAGGGTCTTCTTGGCGTCCGCCGCTGCCTCCGCTTTCTGTAACGCGGCCTTTTTCACGAATCCTAACGCCTCATAGGTGCGTCCGACGGCCTTCATCATTTGCTTGCGTTTGCCTTCGTCGCTCGAATCACCATCGACCTGAATCAGTTCCTCTTCCTTCCTCAGCGCGAGGAGTTGCCCATCCGCCTGAGCGAGTGTTTTCAAACCCGAATCAATTACGTCTTCGTCCCCGCCTTGGTACCCGACATGCGTCTTGAAGTCTTGCCGGATTTTCTCAATCAACGCTTTGACTGAGGGTGTGACGACCGATAGGACATTTCCTGCAATCATGATGGACCTCCTTAGTAAATAGTTACTAAACCTCTTCGTACTGGGCCCGAAGGACTTCGATAGGGACATTTCTGAGTCGCGCTTCCTTTCTCAAGCGGCGTTCTTCTTCGGTGTCCACAGTCATAATTTCGCCGGTCAGAAAATTCACCATGTACGGTTCGCCCATCGCCGCTTGGGACGCCAGTAGCGCCAAGACGCCACAACAGGCATTGGCGTGATCGTCTCGGCCTTGTGGGGGATGATCGACTGAATCCTTGCCGCTCCGGCTGGTGCGTCGTTCGAGCTGCATCAGTTCCATAGTGAGAGCGGGCACGTCCAACAAATCGATGACGCCTTGAGAGAACAGCGGCAAACTTTCGAGATAGCATTCTGATTTCGTCAACTCCGAATGCTTGTAATAAATCCCTTCTTTGCTAAACGCTTCACGGACCCATTCCCCAGAATAGCGATCACCAACGACACTGGAACACCGATAGCTTTTCAAGAGCACCGCGTACTCTCTGACCACGCTCTCAGGCGAAAACGGAGGCCGAATACCTCGGATCGCGTCGATGATGTAACGGTCTTTCTCCTGATGGCCAATGGCCAAAGAAAATGAGTCATTGACTCCACCAGAAGGATCAGTGAACGCGGTATAGGACACGCCGTTCACCGGAGCCCGTTCGCGTCGTCCGACTTCCACGGCTCGTTCGACCAAGCTGGCATCCAAGAAACTCCCGACATCAGACCGAAAGACCGCCATGTATTCCGTCTGTGCCGCCATCGGGTCAAGCTCTATCGCTCGATCAATCACCGATTGCGGAACAGTGGGGTTCATCGTTCTGGTGTCCGCCTGAATCACGAGCACGCTACTAGAGTCTTGCCCGTAGTGGCGTCGGTAGCTTTCGTACAATGGGCCGGAACGACGATAGGCCGTACCCAAGCACAGCAACATGGAGCCGGGAATGGTACTCATGGCGGGACGCAAGGCGGCAAGAATCTCTTCGGCGGGATTGGCAGAATCCTCGCTCCTCCAAAAGCTGATTTCATCGCAAAGTGCTGCTACCACAGTATATCCACGAATGGTTCTGTATGAGGCCGTTGTGATTTCGATGGACACACGGTTGTTCAAGTCAATCGATTCCGAGTCCTGCCGTTCGATCATCGAGGCCAACATCGGGACGGCATTGAGGAGCGCCGTACAATATCGATGAATCACGCGAGCCTGTCGTCTATCAGTTGCAATGACCATGAGCACGCCGCGTTCACCGGGACCGAGATAGGACCGATAGTCTTTGAAGCAGGCGAGGAAGACGGCAATCAGGGCGACAATAAAACTTTTCCCTCCACGTCGGCCACAGACCAACCAGGCTTCTTGAACCGACTGTGCTGGTGGAGTCTGCCGTCCGGTCAACGAGGCGAACAGCACACGGTCTGCCTCCTGCATTGGCAAGGCGAAGAGCGCCTGCAAAACGACGAACCAGGCCCGCCAGGTATCCAAACTCTTGAACAACGGGCGGAACAACAGCGGGTCATGGATCGCATCGAGAATGGTCATGCCTCACCGGCCTTACTGTCCATCTCGGTTGTCTCACTCACCGATTCTCCTGGGCTGTGCACCTGTGCAGGCGTAGCGGAGGGAGAAGTAGGAACGGGGCTCGGCTTGGCCTTCCCGTTGGTCAGATAGTCCGACAACGAGATCGGCGGCCTCGACCTCCTCTTCATGCCTAACTGTCGCATGTAGGCGCTCAAGGCATCCGCCAAGGTTTGCCGTTGCATCACGATTGGGAACAGCATTCTCCTCGACTTATTGATGAGGCTCTTTTGTTCCAGAAGGAACCGGTCTATCGAAGCTAATAGCAGGTGCGTCTTACAGGCCAATTCGATCACGCTCAGTTCCATCGCAGAGACTTCAGCCTCTCCGCCCAGGTCGTCAATAATGGCGGCCTTCCACGCCTTCAGCGCCTCGCCGACATCGCCTAAGTTCTCGACCCAGCCATCTTGATTGCCGATGGTCTTGAGGGCCTTGGAGAGCGCCAAGTGGCCATGTTTAAGATACGGGCGTGTTTGCTCCGATTTAGGGAGGGTCATGGGTTGACCCCGGCACGGACACCTACACGGACAGGCGCTACAACTGATTGAGCGATATAAGCGAAACACGGGGGCATCGCCTTTCTCAGGCGACGTGCAATTTCAAGAAATGTGTGGATGGAGAGAAGGCCGTCGGTGTCAGCGTCCACCCAGCATTTGTCCGTCTTCTGTCCGTGAACGGGTTCCAGAAGACCCCAAAAAGGTCCAAGGTGAAGGGGGTACGAGGGACGGTAAGTTAGTGTATTCTTGGGATCAGTTGTATTGAATGAGGAACAAAGTTCCCCTTTTAAGGCGAGGGCCCTGGGTTCGAGTCCCAGCCGGCTCACCATTTCCAATAGGGTATGATGTCGTGCTTCCGTATGCCGGGGTATCTTGGCTGTTGTCGCACTAAGGCTCCCGGAATCACGTGACGCGCTGCGGTTGACTAGGCTAGCGGTGCGTATGGATGACATCACCATGGACTACCAAGAACCTGGCGGGTTCACATTCCATCACGCTGCTCACCAAAACGATCTCCGGCTCCATCTCCTCAACTTGAACTGATCCAGAATTTATTCAGGGTTCGAGTCTCAGTCGGTTCATTCAGTTGCTCTCATCGCTCCGTCGCTCATCCTGCTCTTTTGTGGTCCTGCCTTTGCAGACCTACTAGTTCGAGGCACCAAACAGAGACAAACTGATGCATAATGCGCCAGGCAGTCTGATTCGCTGTCTCATTTTGGGGCAGGCGAAGCCTTATACCTTGCTTGTGGGGAGAATGTCATGACCGAAGAATGGGGCGCGATCCTCGTCGTCGATGATGATGCAGATATGCGGGAATTGGCCTATGACATGCTGAAAGATCGGGGTCATCAGGTCACGATGGCTGGAAGCGGAGAGGAAGCTCTGAAACGATTGACCGAAGAAGACCATGCGGTCGTCCTCACGGATCTTCGTATGAAAGGGATGCAGGGGCTTGAATTGCTGACCCAGATCAAACGAGACCATCCGGAGATCAACGTGATTCTCATGACCGCCTTTGGATCGGTAGAGACGGCGGTCGAAGCGATGAAACACGGGGCGAGCGACTACCTCACCAAGCCGGTCAAGAAAGACGAGCTGATCCGCGTCGTCGAACGGGTGATCAGAGAAGCGGCGCTTCGGCGGGAGGTCAGACGGCTCAGAAAAGAGGTCCACAAGGAATACAGTTTTCATCACATCTTAGGTAAGAGCAAGGCGATCCAGGCGGTGTTCGATTTGATTCGCCGGGTGGCTGATAGTCCGACCAACGTCTTGATCACGGGAGAAAGCGGGACGGGCAAAGAGTTGGTTGCCAAAGCCATTCACTACAATAGTGATAGAAAGGATGCTCCATTTATTCCAGTGAACTGTGCGGCGATACCAGAGCAACTCTTGGAGAGTGAACTGTTCGGGCATATGCGAGGCGCCTTTACCGATGCGAAGATGGATAAGCGGGGATTGTTTGAAGAAGCGCAGAAGGGCTCGCTGTTTCTCGACGAGATCAGTGAACTGCCGCTCATGCTTCAGGCCAAAATTCTTCGCGCGATTCAGGAAAAGGAAATCCGGCGGGTGGGAGCGAACAAGCCGATTTCGGTGGATGTGCGCATCATCGCGGCCACCAACTTGAACCTCAATGAGGAGATCAAGAATAAGCGCTTTCGAGAAGATTTGTACTACCGACTCAACGTCATTGAGCTGAAGTTGCCGCCGTTACGAGAACGACGCGAAGATATTCCGCTCCTGGTAGAGGCCTTTCTTAAGAAGTGCGGCGAGGCCCGAGGGAAGGCGGTCAAGGGTGTCAGCGAGACCACTTTGGCGATGTTGATGGACTATGCCTGGCCCGGGAACGTGCGTGAACTGGAGAATGTCATCGAACGGGCTGTGACGCTCAGCCGGGGGGAGAAGATCTCGCCCGATGATCTGCCCGCGCCGGTGCAAGGGGCACGCGGCGACCGGCGTGTCTTGGACGAAGCGGCTGAGCAGGCGTTGCCCCTGCATGAGCTTGAAAAAGAGTACATTAAGAAGATCCTTGAAAAAACCGGCGGCAACAAGTATCAGGCCGCTCATGCCCTTGGCATCGATCGCAAGACCCTGTATCGTAAGCTCGCCGAAATCGAGGGTAAGCCTCATCCAGAGGAATAATTGCCACGTTCTGATCATCACGACAAGATCGTGAACTGACACTCCCGCTCCAGGCCGAGATCGACCACATGAAGGATGTCGACCGTCTTGCCATGCGCACTGTGTTTTGGATAATCCCCCTCCTCACGGTAGGAATTTTTGTCCTAGACCTGTTGACGCCAGTCGGCGTGGCGGTGTCGATTTTGTATCTCATTCCACTGCTGTTGACCTATCCATCTCCCCGCACCAGCGATCCGCTCTACTTCTCTGCTGTAGCCACGGTGCTCATCTGGGCGGACGTTCTGCTGAAACCAGCTGGCCTTCCGATTCCCTACGCATTGTTCAACCGTATGTTAGGTATGATGGTCATCTGGGTCATCGCCATCGGGCTGATTCGGTATAAGCGAACCCAGCACGAGTTGAAATCTGCACTGATTGAGCAGGCTCATGCCGAAGGTCTGATGATGGAGGCGCAAAAGGCCCGCTACCATGCGGATAGGGAGGTAGTGCGTGCCGTGGTCGGCCGTGAAGCAGCTGAAGAGCAGCTTCTGGTCAGCCAACTCAGGCTGGAGGGCATCATTGAATCCGCGATGGACGCAATCATCACAGTGGATGAGGATCAGAAAGTTGTGTTGTTCAACCGGGCAGCCGAACATCTGTTCGGCTATTCCACTCGAGAAGCCATCGGGCAGCCGCTCGATCGATTCTTGCCGACACGCTTCCGAGACGCCCACCGTCATCATGTCCACGCGTTCGGGCAAGCCGGTGTCACGAGCCGGAAGATGGGCAAACTCGGTACAGTGATGGGGCTCCGCTCGAATGGAGACGAGTTTCCAATTGAAGCCGCGATCTCGCATATCGTTGTGGAGAGGAAGACCTACTATACCGTCATTCTCCGGGACATCACCGAACGAAAACGGGCTGAATACTCCCACCAAGAGAGCCAGCGGCAACTCGCCACCTTGATCAGCAATCTCCCAGGCTTCGTCTATCGGAGTCGAAACGATCGTAACTGGACATTCGAGTATCTCAGTGAGGGCGTGTCAGATTTGACTGGATATCCCGTCGAGGACTATCTCGTACAGCGAACGATCTCGTACGGCGCAAATACCCATCCAGGGGACCGTGAGCGCATCTGGCAGGAGGTTCAGACGGCCGTGGGGCAGCATCACCCGTTCGAGATGACTTACCGAGTCCTGACCAAATCGGGCGAAGTCAAATGGGTCTGGGAGCGAGGTGAAGGCATTTACGCTCAGGACGGCACACTCAATTATTTGGAAGGGTTCGTCACCGACATCACTGAACGCAAGCGAGCCGAACACTTGTTACGGCAAAGTGAAGAACGCTACCGGCGCCTGATCACCATTTCGCCCTATGCGATCTTAGTGCATCGAGGCGACCACATTATCTTTGCCAATGATCAAGCCATCAAGCTGTTCGGAGCGGTGAAGGCTGAGGAGATCCTCGAAAAGTCACTGATGGACCTGTTTCATCCTGATTATCACGTCGTCATTCGAGAGCGAATCCATGAACTGCTTGAAGGCAGAGCACAAGTGCCCATGCTCGAGGAACAAATCATGACGCTCGATGGGAGGGCGATTGACGTCGAGGTCAGTACGGCGTGGTTCGTGGATGAAGAAGGTCCGGCTATCTTGGCCATGCTCCGAGACATCAGTGAGCGCAAACGACTGCAGGAACAATTGCGTAAGACCGAGCGGATCGCCGAACTTGGTACGCTAGCCTCCGGCATGGCCCACGAAATCGGGACACCGATGAACGTCATTCTCGGCCGTGCCGAATATCTGATGGACCGTGTGACGGAAGAGCCAGTGAAAAAAGGGCTTCAAACCATTGTCACGCAGGTTGAGCGGATTACGAAGGTGATGAATCAGTTGCTGACGTTCGCGCGACGCAACGCCCCGGAGCGGTGCCCCCTGGACCTTCGAGGAACGATAGAAGCCGGCATGGAGTTGTTTCAGGAACGTCTCGCACGAAGTCAGATCAAGGTGGAGCTAGCATTGGCTGACAACTGTCCGAGGGCGCTGGCCGATTCGGATCAGATGAGCCAGGTTTTCATCAATCTCGTGATGAACGCCGTGCATGCTATGCCGGACGGCGGAATGCTACGAATCGGCCTGGCGCTGGAAAAACAGATGGTGAAACTCACGATAGCTGATACGGGCCATGGCATTCCCCGGGATGTGGTCGAGAAAGTCTTCGAGCCGTTCTTCACGACGAAAGAATTCGGTCAGGGGACAGGATTGGGGTTGACCGTGGTCAAGGGCATCATCGAAGAACATCAGGGCTCCATCGTTGTTGAGAGTGGAGAAGGGAAGGGCACGACGTTTACAATTTTGCTTCCGCAAGCTGACAGCCAGTGACTTCTATCTCCTGTGGCATCCCGCGACAGCTGATCCATCCTTGACTGTGGTTTTTCTCATCAGGCGAAGCACCTTTATTCCCCATCAGGGCTTGATTTTCATGGGAATTAGCCCTCCTTCTGTTCCCCTTCTCATGGCATGCCCCTTGCCAGTTAACCAATCTAAGAGCTTGCGAAGACCGGATGGGGGGCGGAGAGGATGTCACGCATGACGAAGGGAAAAGCCGCTGTATTGCTGATCGTCGAGGATGACCGTGAAATGCGCAGTCTGCTGTGCGATGAATTTTGCGGAACAGGGTATCAGCTGCGTGAAGCAAGGGATGGGGACGAAGCATTTCTGGCCGTGCTGCAGTCCGTGCCGGATGTGATTTTGACCGATCTACGGATGCCGGCAGGAGGAGATGATTACATCAGCCGGTTGCGGACCGTAGCACCCAGGTGTCCCATCGTCGTCATCACGGGATTCGGCGATGCGGTATTGAAAGCTCAGGTATTGAAAGCAGGAGCGAACGCGTACTTTGACAAACCCGTCCGTGTTGCCGAGCTGAAGGCTTGTGTGCAACAATTGCTCGACCACAAACCCGGAGCTGATAGCTGACGGCATATGCCTTATGATCTTCATCTCGAGAAATGAGCCCGCTTTGTTTGACTCAGAACGTCTTGACGGATCGCCGCAGACGGATCCCATCATTGCCGCGCGAATCGAAGCGATCAAGCAATTAGCAGAGGGACTCTCCGACCGCGTGGCGGTGATGGACCCATTATTTAACATCGTCTACGCGAACGAGGCGGCCTGGGCTGTCGACCAGACCCACACACTTCGCCGACCTCATGCCAAATGCTATGAAGCGTTTGCGCATCGGACCGACCCTTGCGGGACCTGTCCGGCCATAAAGGTATTTGAGGCACCAGAGATCCAGAGCGTATCTTGTTCCAGCGGAGGAGACGGCACGGCCTGCGGGATGCAACAAGCATTTCCCTTAGCGGATGCGCAGGGAACGGTGGCGTCGATGCTGGTGCTCTTTCATCCCACACCGAAGTCTCATCGTCGAGCAACGCCAGAGGATTCCACCGGTCAGGCGGGAGGTGATGGTCTAGGGGATTTGATCGGTCGAAGTCCGGCCATGCGGCAGCTTTTCGACATGACTCGTCTTGTGGTGGACAGTTCGGCGACCGTCCTCATACAAGGGGAGAGCGGAACGGGTAAAGAACTCCTGGCGAGAATGATTCATGCGCTCAGCAACCGGAGAGATCGGCCGTTCGTCGTCGTCGATTGCGGATCCCTGCCAGAGACACTACTCGAAAGTGAACTGTTCGGGCATGTGAAGGGCGCCTTCACCGGGGCGGTCGCCAATAAGCGTGGGCTTTTCGAAGAGGCAGACGGCGGGACCATCTTTCTCGATGAGATCGCCGATACCACGCCGACCTTTCAAGCGAAGCTGCTTCGAGTTCTGCAAGAGGGTGAGATCAAGCCCGTGGGTGGAACCAGGTCGCTGAAGATCCATGCGCGGGTCCTCTCTGCCTCGAACAAAGATCTGGCCGAACTGGTGAAGGCCAAGACGTTTCGGCAGGATCTTTACTATCGACTAGCCGTGTTGCCTCTCTATTTACCGGCTCTCCGGGAACGGCGAGACGACATCCCGCTGTTAGTCCAGCACTTCGTCGCCGCTTCGTGCGCTCGACATCATCAACCAGTTCGGCAGATCGCCGAACGAACGATGAGGACGCTGCGCGACGCCCCATGGCCCGGCAATGTCCGACAATTGCAGCATTACGTCGAACGGGCCGTGATAACGACCGCCGGGCCTTGGCTCATGTGCGATGATCTCCTAAACGTTGGCATCGCTGACGAGCACGAGAGTTTACGCTCAACGTCACGGGGGGTGGTTGCCCAGGCCGAGCGCACACGGATCGTTGACGCGCTGGAGAAGACCGCAGGAAACCGTTTGAAAGCCGCCAAGTTGCTCAAGATCAGCCGAGCGAGTCTCTATAACAAGCTTCGTGCCTATAGCATCGAATAGTCTGGTGGTTGCCCCTGTCCAGCTCTTTCTTCAGGTCATAGCTCTCCAAGTATTTCGATAGTCTACTCCATTGAAACCCTGGATAACGGTCCAGATGCCTGCCAGAATCGTTTAGCAGGTTGCGGAAAAGCTCATTCTGCCCTCTGTAGCCGTCACGAATATCAAGAGTTGAGACGACGCTGAACAGCCATGCAGGATGCGCAAAAAGGCTGTCCAGCAAGGCCGCAGCGAGCGAAGAGGCGAATCGTACTCTGTGCCGTACGTTGAGCCTCTGAGTGATGCGAGAACACCGCTGGCGGGCTTTTTCCGCATCCTGCTAGAACCTGCACATCAGCTTCTGGTATCTGGCCGGACAGAGCAGAACATGAAGGTTGTTCCTCGTGTGTTCCTTTTCGCCCTTTATCTTGCGGACGGACGTCTATGGTGATGGACAGCATAAGTGGATGATATCTGAACGATCGAGTGAGATCTCCTTTGCGATTGTCCAAACAGATGGAGTGCGTTGAGCATCGGCAACAGACGCTGATACTCGACGTGAAACTCCCATCGTCGCTCTTCACGGGCGAATGATCCGTCGAGCATCTCCCAACCATGATGGCACGGACGTTGCGGTAACCAAGAACATATGCAGAGGTCTGGCACTGTTGGAGTTAACTAGTGATTCGCCCTGTCAGTACCTAGCCCATCGTTCCTAATGGAATGACCGATCATCCGATAGTACGATTTCTCGCAGGAGCCGGCCGGCGGTGCGTCTAATGATCGCAGTTCCTGAAGCACAGGTGGTCGAAGCCCCGGCCTTGCTGCGGCTGGTCAGAATGACGCCGGTCTGCGATGTCAAGGCTGATGAACCGGGGATGTCGTACGTCCATGGCTCTTGTGCTCAGGGGTCGATGGACACGGATCGATTATTCACCAAGCTGACGCCTCGGGCCGGCCGGAGTCTATCAGTTGACCGCTTGAGGAGAGGCCGTACTCCTCGATGCATAACCAGGGAGGGGGTATCATGCAGGTTCAGAAGAGCAGGGGGAACATCGGGTTGTGTGTCGCGGCTTCGCTCGCCGCCGTGCTCGCCCTGAGTAGTGTGGGAACGGCCTTGGCTGAAGATACGACCACAACAGGAAACCGCGTATTCTTTCGTGGAGGCTATGGACAGATGCTGAGTGATCGGGCTGGTGAGTTTATCACCGACGTCCATGGAGTCGGCGGTAAGAATGATGGAACCGGGGGCTATTACATCGGCGGTGGCGCGGAGCTCATGGTCACCAAGGATCTGTGGGGTATGCTGCCAGGTGTCGCGCTTGTGGGCGAGATCGGATTGGAATTCAAGCGATGGAGTTCCAGCAGCGTTGTGAGTGGAGAAGCCCTGACGCCTGTCAGCAATTTTGCTCCGGCCAAGGTGCAGATGACCATGTTGACGGCAAGCGTCGCGCCGAAAGTAAAGTTCCGGCAGGGAACCGATTTTCAACCCTGGATTATTCCGGCCGGGTTGGATTTCCACGTCATCAGCCCAACGTCGAGTCAGATCAATTACTTGGACATCGGGGTTCAGTTTGGTGGGGGTGCTGAGTTTCGCCTGTGGAAAGAGTTGTGGCTGGGTCTCGACAGCCGCTTCCACCTGGCCTCCAATCAAACCAACACGGTGAATAATTTCTGGACTGCCGGCATCTATGGGGCAATCGGCTTCTAAAAAGCGTGATGGCGACTACCTGACAGCTATCGTCTCTATTGGTTCGTGCTTCGCAGGGAGCCGCGAAGCGGCTCTCTGCTCTTACCCCCGTCTACCAGGTGGGGACTCTCGCGTATTTAAAGGAGTCTACATGTCCATCCCTGAACAAGCCCCAGCGCCCCAGGCACCCACACGCCAGTATGTCAATTTCGTATTTTATCAAGTCGACCCAGCTTGGCGGCGCCTACCAGAAGATGTGCGGACCCAGGGTAAACAGGAGTTCCTGCAGGCCGTGGAAGACTACGCCGGCAAAGTCCTGGTGGTGCCCTATTCCACCATCGGCATTCGTGGCGACTGTGACTTTATGCTCTGGCGGATCAGCTATGATCTGGACCTCTTCCAAGACATGAGCGCCAAGATCCTCGCCTCCGGCCTCGGACAGTATCTCTCCACCCCTTATTCTTATCTCGCGCTGACCAAACGGTCCGTCTATGTCGACCACCATTCACACGCGGGGCAGGAAGGGAAACGGCTGACGGTGGTGCCGGGGAAGAGCAAATATAACTTCGTGTATCCGTTTCTGAAGACGCGCGAATGGTTCCTGCTCACGAAGGCGGCGCGACAGGGCATGATGGATGAACATATCGAAGTCGGTCATCGGTTCCCCTCGGTGAAACTGAATACGAGCTATTCCTTCGGATTGGACGATCAGGAATGGGTGGTGGCGTTTGAAAGTGATAAGCCGGAAGACTTTCTGGAACTCGTGATGGCGCTACGCGAAACAGAGGGCTCACGCTACACCCTGCGCGATACGCCGATTTTCACCTGCATTCGCAAGAGTCTCAAGGACATGCTGGATACGCTCGGCGGCTGAGGCCACGGAACTGCATGCTCGAAGGTTTCTGGTACATTGCCGGGGAAAGCACTGCGGTCAGGGCCGGGCGGCCATTCGCGTCGGTGCTCTGCAATCAGCCGTTGGTGCTGTTTCGGGATGGCCAGGGCCGCGTCCATGCGTTAGAAAACCGCTGTCCCCACAAGGGCGTGCCGCTCTCGTCGGCCCGGCAGGAAGGGGATTCCTTGCGGTGCCCTTTTCACGGGTGGCGTTTCATCGATTCCGGCAAGTGTGTAGAAGTACCGGCCATCGGCAACGTGCCACATCCTTCGTTGATCTCGGCCTGCGTGAAGACCTTTCCAGCGGAGGAACAGGACGGGTGGGTGTGGGTCTATATTAGCAGTGAGCAGTGCCCGAAACCTTCATCTCCACCACCGTCGTTGCCGGTTCCGGCCGATGGCAGTCCGATGGTGTCCGTGCGCGAGTCCGCCGAGGCGAACGTCCGGTGGGATTTCGCCGTGGATAGTCTTATGGATCCCGCCCATGTCCCGTTCGTGCATCATAACTATTTCCGACGGCGCGAGGCAGCCAAGAAAAAAGAAAAAGTGTTCACACGGCTGCCGTTGGGATTTCGCACGATCTCGCAGAATGTCGTGCTGCCGGACACATTTATCTTTCGCGCCTTGTCTCCGGGGCTGGGCTCAGCCACGACCACGGTCGATTTCATGCTGCCCGGCATCCATCTGGAACAATGGGAGATCGGCACACGGTTCGCGTCCGTCATGTTGGTGGCCACACCGCTGACTGATGAACGAAGCCGGTTCGACATTTGCGTCGGGTGGAACTTCTTGCGCGGGCTTCCTGTTGGGTGGCAGGTCCGCCGGACCTTGAGGACCATTCTGAGCCAGGACCGGGAAGTTCTGGAATTGCAGGAACAGGGGTTCGGCCAGAAGGGAAGTATGCTCTTGAACTTAGAATCGGACACATTGGCCGTCTGGTACCGGCGGCTGAAGAGATACCGTTTGGATCAATTGGCCGGTGTGCCTAACCCACAACATCCGGTTCCTGAGAAGACCACGCTCAGCTGGATCACGTGATACCTACGGTCCACTGCAACCACACATGCTGAAGAGCAAGACGGCGTAGAGGATTCAGTCTTGGCTCGCGCCGAATGTGTTCAATATCTCGGACCGGTCCGTCGGACTGACGAAGGGTGAAACTCGTTTGTCTGTAAGCACACAACTCACCATCTTGGATAAACTCCGGGGCGGCGATCGGCGCTCCGTCGGTCGCTCCAATCAGGTGGTGAAGACCATACGCCGGCAGCTGGCGTTATTTCCTGCCCTCATAGACGGCATGCATCATGACGACGAGGTGGTCCGCATGCGTGCCGCCGATGCGCTAGAACAACTCACCGTGATGAATCCTGAATGGCTCCAGCCTTTCAAAGCTCAGCTCATCAAGTTAGCGGCAAGGGCAACACAGCAGGAGCTCAGATGGCATTTAGCCCAGGTGCTTCCACGCTTGGAGTTGTCGAGGAGGGACCGCGTGATTGTTGTGGCGATTCTTCGAGGCTATCTGGAAGACCACAGCCGAATCGCGAGGACCTTTGCGATGCAGGGCTTGACGGACTTGGCCATACAGGAGCATCGGCTTCGGGTTCCAGTCCGGCGACTGATCTCGTCTCTCACGAGGACAGGAAGTCCGTCCATGAAGAGTCGAGGACGCAAGCTGTTAAGCAGGCTCAATGCTTCGACATTGCCCCATCATGCCCCAATTTCACGCTCCCCGCCGTCCAACTAATTAGACAGCGTAACATGGCTCATTAATTGACGTTGAGAGGGATGAGCTCAGCGAGAGGCTTGTCGTGTAGAAAAACTCTACAAAAGCGAATGATGAATGTTCCATCCTCTGAATTGCTCTAACAATCCGTTATGACGAGATATTTTTTATTGATGCTGTTCGCTGCCGTTTTTCGGCACGGTCATTGCTGTTCAAAAAAGTTGCTGGTGAAGGTGTGGGTGATTTTGGACCGGCCTCCGAATGACCCATTCCTTCGTAAGAAGGAACCCTTCACCAGCTCTTACCCCTCCTGAGAGACAAGGCCGGGGGGCAGTTCGGAGGCCGGTTCTCGTTCCATAGTTAGGTGACTGGCAGACTCAGATCATGTGAGGAGAGGTTCTTACTGTAACTAGGCGATCAATAATCATTAGAGGGGAGGCCGAGTTATGAGATCTACGCAGATTAACATTCCCAGACAGCACCGGAGGCCGAGGAGGGGCGGCGTCATGCGGCGATTCATGAGCCTGGTCATGGCGAGCGGGCTCGCGCTCACGCCGATGGCGTGGGCCGCGGAGCAACACGGTCATCACAGCGGCGCGGGACAAGCGTCGGCGGAGAAGGTGATCTATCGTGAAGGCGGGTCAGTCCTTCACGACCGCATGATGGAAGAGATCAAGCGGCAGCAGGAATTCATCGGAAAGAAGGGAGGGTACAGCACGGGCGCCAACAGCCACATGATGCAACAGGGCGTGTTGCTGGTGGCGGATGATCCGGACAAAGTCTCGGTCACCGGCGGGCAGCGGTGTCCGGCGAATGCACCCGTCAAGGAATACCACGTCACCGCCATCAACATTGAAATCACCCTGAGCCGTTTTCTTGATTACTTCCCCGGGTATATGTACGTCCTGAACGAAAATCTGGATAAAGTGCGAGCCGAGGAGACGGCGAACAAGGAAGCGCGGGAAAAAGAGAACGATCCCGGTGCCTTGTCGAACGGTCTGCAGGGCGATGTCATCCAACCGCTCGTCATCCGGGCGAATCAGGGTGATTGCCTCAAGGTGACGCTCCATAACCAGATCACCGATGAGCCGACCAACTTCGTCATCAATGGGTCGTCGATGGTGGTCTCATCCACCGGCAAGCCGGCAACCCCGTCGAATCCAGATACGACCGTGGCGGCGGGCAAACAGCAAAATTTTGAATGGTACATCAAGCCGGACACACAAGAGGGCGCACGGTTTCTCCGGTCGCATGCCTCACGCGAACAGTTCAATCAAGGCTTGATCGGCATGTTGGTCGTCGAGCCACGCGGCTCACGATATCTGAGCCCGTTCGATGGAAAGCCGATGGCGAGCGGCTGGGAAGCCATGATTGAAGATCCGAAAGGGGCAGACTTCCGCGAATTCGCGATCTTTTATCATGAGGCAGGGGATGAGGCCTTCCGGATTTTGAACAAGAAGGGTGAGATGCTGCCGCAGCGTGACCCGCATACCGATTCCTATCGTCCTGGGGCACGGTTGCTGAACTATCGCAGCGAGCCGCACGGCACCCGCATCGAGCTCCAGGCCCACATGGGGTTCTACGGTGATGAGTCCATGGCCTATGGGTCCTATACGTTCGGCGATCCGGCCACGACTATCCCCCGCTCCTATCTCGGCGATCCGGCCAAGTTCCGGATGGCAGGTGGATCAGAGATTGTGCATTCGCATCACCTCCATGGTGGGTCCATTCGCTGGGCACGCCAGCCGGGGAACAGCAACCTGGACTTCGCGGCTTCCAGTAATGGTCCGGTGAAGTTTCCGCTCATCAGCGATACCTCAGATCGTCTCGACGTGCAGTCCATTGGGCCGACAGAGATTTACGATCAAGTCATCGAGGGCGGTTCAGGAGGATTGCAGGCATTAGCCGGCGAGTTCGTGTTCCACTGTCATATCCCGCAGCACTATGTGACGGGCATGTGGGGATTCTGGCGGGTGTACAACACCCTGCAATCGCCAGGGTTCCAGACCGATGTGATGAAACCCCTGGTTGAGTTGCCGGATCGCGCCGGCCGTATGAGGACCGGTGTCGCAAGCGATAAGCTCGTGGGTACGATGGTCGATTGGTACGGTGGCAAGAAATTCGAGATCACCAAGGACAAGACGGATTGGAAAGCCGATCCAGCCAAGGTCTCCATCAAGGATTGGGTTGAGATGCAGGTGCCGCCGCAGGGCAAGCCAGGGCACAAGAACACGGAAAAGGAGCAGACCCTGGCCTATGACTCGACGGTCAATGATTGGGCTTGGGATGGTACGAAGGCTCTCACAGAACCTGAAACGTCGTATGAATGGGTGAACTATAAATCGACGACACCTGGAAAGCGCCAGGATATTCTCTTCGATCCACGAAGTGGAAAACTGTCGTGGCCGTGGCTACGGCCGCATTTGGGCCGACGAGTGCCATTCTCGCCGAGCCATAGCGGGGCGCCGTGGTTGGAGCCGATCCACCGGCGTGACGATGGCAGCAATTCAACTGAGCCTTCCAAGCCGGGGGAGAACGGACCCTGGAGCCTCTGTCCGGAAGGCGCGCCGCTCAAGAAATTCAATATCCATGCGATCACCTTGCCGATTACCTTGAAGGGGGCGACGGCCAAGACGCCGGCGATCGTCGATCCGGATGGCTTACTCTATGTGTTGCATGAAGAGGAAGCTGAGGTCCGAAAGAATCGAGCGAAGCAGTTTCCGCTCGTCATTCGCGGAAACGTGCAGGACTGCGTTGACGTCGTCTATAAGAGCGAGTTGAAAGATGATGCACGGCAAGGGTTCTCCAGCAAGACGAACCTGCATCCGCACATGTTCCAGTTCGACACGCAAGCCTCCGACGGTCCTATCATCGGCTTCTCGTATGAGATGTCGCTCCGGCCATTCACGATCTTGAAGAATGAACACCCCGGCAAGGGCATGCCAGTCCCGATGAACACCACGATCGAGGCGGATGCCGCCAAGGGGGCGACCAGCATCAAGGTCAAGGATGCGTCACAGTTCCACGTCAAGACAGAGCTGGGCGTGGGGATGGATGAAGTGAATGGATTCGAGTCAGCCCGTATCAGCAAGATCGATGGCAATACGATCACCTTTGAGCGGCCGTTGCAGCACGCCCATAAGAAGGGTGAGATTGCTTCGGTCGAGTGGATCCGCGAGCGCTGGTATGTGGACGCCGACTTCGGCACCACGTTCTGGCATGACCATGTGTATGGACTCGACTCGTGGGGGCACGGGCAGTATGCCTCATTTATCACGGAGCCGCCGCGATCGACCTATCATGATCCAGTCACGGGTAAGGAAATCAGGAGCGGCCCGGTCGCAGACATTCACACGACCGAACCGGTGTCCGCTCATATCAGGGGGTCTTTCCGTGAGATCGTGACACATGTCATGGACTCCAACCCTCGGGCGGCAGAATTGATTACGGCCGACAATCCACAGGCGAGGGTCAATGCGATATCTGTGGATGGGACGCCTTCTGCGGTTTATCCAGCTAGATTGAACCTCTTGCCGATGAAGTTCTTGAACGGCGGCGAGGCCACGTCCGGTGGTGGGTACAACATGCGGATAGAGCCTTTGTCTGTCCGCTTAGCCAACAACCCCGATCCGTCGCAGTTGTTCAGCAGCCGGATTCACGGAGATCCGGATACGCTGATGTTGCGGGCCTATCTGGGCGATCCAGTGGTGGTCAGGCTGCTGGAAACGTCGGCCAACGAAGTGCATTCCTGGCACATCAGCGGTCACTGGTTCCCGATGGAGCGGTATAGCAAGGACTCCATCCCGCGGAGCTCGCTCCACGTAGTGATCGGGGAACGGTACGATGCGGCTATTCCGGCCGCTGGCGGGCCCCAACAGATGGCAGGCGACTACCTGTATTACAGTGGTCGGGCGTCGCACTTCGTCGAAGGCAGCTGGGGAATTTTCCGAGTCCTCGACAAACCGGAGACGACGCTGAAGCCGCTCCCTGGGCGCAGCGAGATTCCGCAGTCAGCCAAGTCGGTCTGTCCAGCGGAGGCACCAATGAAGAGCTTCAACGTGTCGGCCATCGACAAGGCGATTCGCTACAACAAGGGCACGCCTGGCACGATGGAAGTCGACCTGGAGCGTAAGATGGTGCTGGGCAACGAGACCGGGAAGATGTATGTGCTCGAAGGCGAAAAGACCAAAGTCACGTCGGGCAACCTTGAGCCGAGCCCGTTGACATTGCACGTCAACGTCGGTGACTGCATCAAGGTCAATCTGAAGAACGAGATGGCTAAGGAGCGAGCCGGGTTCCACGTGGATAACCTGGCGTATGATCCCAAAGAGTCCATGGGCATCAACGCCGGCAATAATCCTGGCGATCAGACGATCGCGCCGGGTCAGAGTAAGATCTATACATTCTACGCCCATCCGGAGTTCGGGGAGAACGCAGCCCTGATTCAGGATTGGGGGAACGTCATCGAGAATCCGAGGAACGGACTCTTTGGTGCCGTCATCATCGGTCCGAAGGGATCGCAGTATCGCGATCCGGTGACCGGCGAGGATTTGGGCCAGAAGAGCTCGTGGAGGGCGGATGTGGTTGTCAATCGGACTGTGTCAGGAAACGAAAAACGGCAGAACTACCGCTCGTTTGCGCTCCTGTTCCAGGACGAAGATAACCAAATCGGCACCAGCTTCATGCCGTATATCCAAAAGGTGGCTGGCGTGACGGCGGTGAACTATCGGTCGGAGCCGACCGATTACCGCACTGAAAAGGGCTGTGCCTACAGCGAAGTGTTCGCCTGTGTGAAGACAGGTGACCAGCCAGTGACGCCGACGATCGCCGCGCACGTCGGAGATTCGGTGGTCATTCATGTCCTGGGCGCCTTCAGCGAACAGGTGCAACTCTTCAGCGTGTCGGGTCATGAATGGAAGCACGAACCGTACATCAGCGGAGCAGACCTCGTGAGCACCATGGAATTCGGTGGGTCCGAAGTCATCAATGCCTGGTTGCATGGTGGAGCCGGCGGACCGAACGGGATTCCCGGTGACTATCTCTGGCTCAATCAGCGTCCAGGCTATCTTGATGCCGGACATTGGGGAATGCTGAAGGTCCTGGATCGTGACAGCCGTGCCATCCTTCCGCTGAGCGGTAAAGCTCCGGCCACACAACAGGCCGGGGGCTCATCGCCGGCGAAATCTCTCCCGGTGTCGACGAAGGCGAAGGCCAAGTAGGCCCACAGGGAGGCTGAACCGACGGGGGAATCCGGCGATGTGAGAGCCGGGTTCCCCCGTTCCTTTTTCAACGGCGAAGGATGGCTTGAACCCAGCTCAACCATACGGTAAAAAGACTGATGGAACCGCGAGGTCTACCTGTATCAATTCGTCTGTTCTTGATCTGGCTCGTGTCGATTGCCACAGGGAGTGTACCAGAGCCAGCTACAGCGCTTGATTTTTCGGCTGAGCGGATCATAAAAAGCGGAGAGTCCATCGTCACGGCCCATGTCAATGCCAAAGACGATCGTTGGCGGTTCGAGTACGCGCAACCCCAAAGAGGGGCTAGTATCATGATCGTTCGGATGGACAAGCAGCATTCATGGCTCATCCTCTCGAAGCGCCGGAAGTACCTCGAGATCCCGATCGCGGCCGATCATTTATTGACGGTGAGTGAGACGATGAACGGAGAGGTCTTGCGCGAGTTCGTGGGGGACGAGACCTTGAACGGCTATCCTACGGAGTTGTTCGAGGTCACGGTTGCGGAGGGTGGGCACACTCAGCAATACTATCGCTGGGTGACCAAAGCCCAGCGGTTTCCACTGAAGACGGTGAGTAAGCAAGGGACATGGTCTGAGGAGTTTCGCCGGGTGATTTTCACGGAGCAATCTCCGTTCCTCTTCGAACTTCCACGACGGCTGGATAATGCGAATCCATCCGCCGATACGCAACCTTAGTCGCATGACCGGAGGAATTATGAGAACGGCTATGATGGGCGCATTATGGGCGGCGGGCTGTGTGTCGGTCTTCCTGACAATCGGACTACGAACCGATGCCGGGGCCTATGAGTCAGCACCGGTGGTGGATGGAGGGACGGTGCGGGGGAAGGTGACGTTTACCGGGACTGTTCCGGAACCCAAAGAATTCGAGCTGCGTCGCTATTACGACCGCGAGTATTGCGGCGTGTTATCGGATGGCAAGGGGCATCGGGTGCTGAAGGAAGTCAATCTTGGGCCGGAGGCGGGGCTCAAGGATGTAGTGGTGGTGGTGGAAGGCATCCAGAAAGGCAAGCCGTTTACCTTCACCGATGCCGAAGTAGAAGCCAGTCTCTGTCAGTTCCTGCCCTTCGTCACGGTGGTGAGCGACAAGCGTCGCATCACGGTGTTTAATCGGGATCCGGTGTCCCACGACATTCAAGGCTATGCGTACGATCAAGCCGGCGTCGATATCGTCCTCCATCGGCCTGCGTTGCACGTGAGCGGGACCACCGATATTGTGCAGTTGGTCAAAGGGCGGAAAGTGTTTACCATGCAGTGCGGCATGCATCCCTACATGCAGAACTGGGGCTATGCGATCGACAATCCGTATTATGCGGTCACGGACCCCACTGGTTCGTTCGCCATCGGCGAGCTCCCGGCTGGGACCTATCACATCAAGGCCTGGCATCCGATCCTCGGCAGCCAAGAGCGGGACATTACTGTAAAGCCCAATGAGACGGTGTCACTCGATCTGTCGTTTGAAGCCAAATGATGGGATAGGGTGGGGGCATGAGGTGTGCCTGACCTTCATCGTGGCGCAACCGGTGGCTCAGGTTTCGGCACAAGCGGGCTGACCGCGTTCTGATCTCGTCCAGGTTGGTAGGTCGCGAGCAGCCGCTCAATCATTGGCATGAGTTGGTTTTCCCCAGAAAGCGGAACTTTGACTCGTATGCCTCGTCCCTCGTTCCGACCGAGGGACATGAAGTGGTGTTCGATCACCTCGCCCATTGTGCTGTCGACATAGGTAAAGGTGAGTCGTTTACCAGGAAATCCGGCCAACGGCCTCTCCTGATCCGGTCTCCATGTGACGGTGATGTGTTTTTTCCCATAGAGTTCCGTGATAATGCGGCGATGAGCTGTGGCAAACTCGTCGAGCGTCTGCCGCCCATCTTGACTGGTCCCACCGACGATATTCATATGACCCGATACGGCGACGAGACTATGCTCGACCGTGGGGGACAGGGTCACGCCGACTCCATCCGGTAGCGGATTACCAAGGCGCCAGTCATCGGGATAGCGGACGGAGAAACCAAAGCGGGCGTTTGTATAGAGTTTCCAACCGGTTCCATCGTTGGGTTCGGTCACGGCACCGAGAGAGGACGGGGCGTTTGGAGTGAGACTCATCGCCGCCAAGGTAACCACAACGTATCCCAGGATCATCAGCGTCTTCATACGGTAGCTCTCTCCTCCACTATTATCGGATTGATTTTGCACAGCGAAACCCAATCGTGCCTGCTCGTTGGTGCGGTGAGGCGCCACTCCGTGTCGCCGTTCGCAGCAACGGCGGGGCGCTTTTCCACGATCCTCCTCGTACGACCTTATAGCGGCCTTGACCGATTCCCCGCGGGTTATGACTGGGCATGGTCGCATAGAAATCGATCCCAAACCAGTCTTCGACCCACTCGGCGGCATTTCCTGCCATGTGATGGAGGCCATAGGGACTTCGTCCCTGCTCACCACTCTCAACCGCGGCCACGATCGGAATTTCGTGGACGTGGTACTGCCCGAACATAGCCAACCCCGCTACTGGAGCGTTGTGACCCCAGGGAAAGAGATTCCCCTTCTCTCCTCGGGCGGCTTTTTCCCACTCCGCCTCGGTCGGAAGGCGTTTGCCCTGTGCGCGACAAAAATCCGAGGCCTCGGCCCAGGTGACGTAGAGTGCGGGCCAACGAGCGAGGGTGTCCGGCGGCACGGCATGGACGGTCGTCATGTGGTCGATGAGTTTGCGGACTTCACTGGGAATAGGGCGTTTCTGTTGCCGAAGCCACTGCAGATACTCTCCAAGACTTGCCTCGTCCTGATCGATTTCAAACCGGTCCAGCCACACCCGGCGTTGTGGCTGCTCGGTGTCATCATAGGGATGGTCGAGGCTGAAGAGGTCTTGGCCAGTCCTGGCAGTTCCCATAAAAAAAAAGCCTTCGGCGACGATAATCATAGAAGAACCGTGGGCGAGCATGGCAATGCGCCCATAGGGCGTTTCCTCTTTTTCTTTTCCGGTTGCGGAATTCGGCCAGAGTCCCAGGAGCGCTGTGATAACCAAGAGGCCGAAGACGGCTCGAGCATGTCGCATGACTTCCTGTACAGAGAATATCGGCCAAGAGTCAATGGTCGAGGGTGAAGCGAGAATAATCAAACCGCCGGTATGGGGTATAGAGTCGGCGCCCGACTTTACGAAGGCGGCATGACGATTTTTCCACCCCAGATCGATTAAGATAGCGTTCTATGTATTCCACACTGGTTATCCTGCATATCCTTGCCGCCATGAGCTGGGTTGGAGGGATGATTTTTCTCTCTCTGGTTTTGGCTCCCTTGGTCAGGGGGCGAAAAGCTGCGCCGGAATTTATGGCGCTGTTTCGCTCTGCGGCACTGAGGTTTCGCCCTGTCGTCTGGATCGCGATGGCGATCCTCTTGATTACTGGGCCGATGTTACTCTCACACCGTGGCCTCAGTGTCATGGCACCGGCTTCGTGGCCGGGAATCGTGACTATGAAACTGACGTTGGTCGCCTTGTTATTGTTTCTGACCCTTCTCCATGATCTTGTCTTCGGCCCTCAGGTCAGTCGGGTCAGCGCTATCGCAGAATCTCAGCGAACGACCGGAGAACAGGTCATCTTCAAATCTGCTCGCTGGTTGCCGCGTCTTTCATTGCTCATCGCACTGGCCGTAGTCGTTGCGGCAGCGATGCTGGCGCGGTCATAACGGGATTTGCAGCGAGCGATCTAATCGAGCGAGAGTTCTGTGAAGATGGGAGTGAGAGCAAGGTCCTATGAAGCAGGACAGGCCCCGCTCCGTGTCAATTGAGGACCACGCTTGTCAAGGCGTGGGAATCGATGCGTCATCAGCGCAACACCGTCGCGTGAAGGCGTGCATCTCTCCACCGCTCATCATGTGACATGGATCAAGCCGGCAAGGGTTAGGGAGTCTTTGCGCAGCGAAACCCGTAGCCGAACTGCCGACCAGAGGGATCGGCATTGAAACGGAACGAAGAACGCAGGAACTCCTGAACATACAGCCAGTTACCACCCCGCACGACTTTCGACTTACCCGTTCTCGGACCTTGAGGATTCTTCGTCGGGCTCTTCTTGTAATAGTCATGGTCATACCAGTCGTTGACCCATTCCCAGGCATTGCCGGCCATGTCGTAGATCCCGTAGGGGCTCTTGCCCATTTCGAACATACCCACTGGAACCAAAGCCATATGATAAGACCATTCCTTCTTGCCGAAATTCGCGTGGAGCCTGGTGGGGGTTTCGTTGCCCCAGGGGTAGAGGCGGCCATCCGTCCCCCGCGCCGCTTTTTCCCACTCAGCTTCGGTCGGCAGACGCTTGCCGGCCCATTTGCAGTACGTGGCTGCATCCGACCAGCTGACGTTCACGACCGGACGTTTGTGATGGCGGGGTTCGTTCATGATCTCCCACTCCGGCGGAGTCTCCGTGCCTGTCGCCTCTAGATACTTGGCATACTGCCCCACCGTCACGTGGTACTTGTCCATGGAGAAGGCGTTGAGGTAGACGCGATGCACGGGCTTTTCGTCAGCTTTCAGCGTGCTCCCCATCGTGAATTCCCCTGCCGGCACCAGCGCCATCGGTACGTCGCGGGGATCGGTCGGAAACGCCTCTCCTGCTGACCCATCTGGTTTCAGACTATCCGGCGAGGTGGTCGAACGTCGCCCAGGGAATTTCGCTTGTAACTGTTGATAGACGGCCTGTTGCTCATTATTGAGGCTCAGCTCATGAGCGCCGTCCAGGGCCTCCTCCGCCTGCTTCATCTTGTCGGGCTGAGCCTGCCCACTCGCAATCAGACCCTTCGCGTTCTCCAGCAACCGCCAGGCTGTCACTTCCTCCAGCGACTGCCACACCTTCATTTTGCTTAACCGTGGTTCCCTCGTCCCCGTGATCCTGGATTTCGCATCCAGATGTAACGCGGTCTCGTAATGTTCTTCCGCGCAGTCCCAGGCTGCTAATCCTCGACAGGCCTCAGCCAGGTTGAAATGAGCCTGCACATGAGACGAATTCTTGATGAGCCCTGCCTCCAACGTCGCGCGCGCTTCGGCATATTGTTTGTGCTTTAAAAGACTCTCTCCTTTGGCAAAGTCCTGCTCGCCAGCGTCGGCTGCCGGCGCCGCCATGGAGTTGGCGGTCATGTTCAGACATATGACAAAACCCAGCACCCCTAGCGTCTGTCTCATCAACGCGTCCCTCCTACTTGTGACTGCCTTATGGCAGTGGGTCTTGCCTCCTGGTACAGAGCACCGGCCGCCGTCGTGAATACAGCCTTCATAGTTGGAAAGATAACATAACGTGACCTAAGCATAAAGAAGACTGAGCGAGCGACCACATTTTGGCGGTTGATGAATTTGGGTTCGCTACAGGTCTCCGGCAAGTGGCGGGTGGTTTGAATCGTCAACCGACTCGGAGATGGTGTCGGCTTTGATGCGTCGTGGTGAAAGCAGATCACATGGTAGGCGGAACTCTTCATCCTCGGCGGCCTTCGAATTGATCGATAAGGCCGCCGAGAAGATGTGAACTCAAGTAGTCTAAGGTACTGGCTTATCCTTGTAGGTGCCGTGATCCGCCGGGCCCTTCGTCAGCTTGGTACCGGCAACCCGTGTAACGGAAATCTCCTGAGGACTGCCCTCTCGCTTGACCCCTACCCTAACTTCACGGTGGTCCCCGCTTCTCCTCGGACCATCTTCACCACCTGCTCATACGTCCTTCCCGAAACCGGTACTCCGTCGACGCTCACCAACTCATCTCCGTGCTTCAGTCCGGCCTTATGGGCAGGCCCTTCAGGATACACTCTGCCAACGTATAACGACGCCGGATCCCCAACACGCTCAGCCCCAATGTGGAGCGAGATACCAATCACGCCGTCCGACATCTTGGTTTCGTCAGTACGAGTAGGAGCCTCTTTCGGTTGGTCTGCAGCATGAAGCGGACCGATCACTATGAGACTGAACACTATACCGGCTATGACAGCCATACTTCTGTTCCTCATATCAATCCCTCCCCCTACAAAATTATTAGTTGAAGAAAAAAAGCCGTTTGCCGACTGAAAACTATGGAGCGAAACCAGCGCGATCAAACTATCGTTAGGCTACTATGTGTCCATGAGAATAAGGTTAGGTGGGCATTAAACCTAACTCAGACTGTCGCCTTCTGGGACAAAGGTTCAGCGGCTCCTGTTGCAAAGGGCGACTCTTGTCGATCATTGCTGGTATCGTTCTGCGGAACTGGTCAATTTCAAAGGCTGAATGTTAGGTGCTCTTGACCCACCCCGCGGTTCCTTCCTTGCAATCTACAGGGACTGACTGGTCGAAGAGCTGGCTTAATTGTGTAGAGAGATGATGGGTATTGTTCCGACAATAAATAGAAAGGCAAAGCAACAGACATGAAATCGCGATGGTGCATGGTGGTCGTTGTTCTCTGGATCATGACCATCGCTGTTCTGGGATGGTTCTTTGTTAAGGGTTTGACGGCGAAGGGAAGCGACGGCCGCACGGAAATACTGCTGGCAGCCGCTGAACGCGATCACATCCTTGCGGAAATGCGGCAGCTCTTGAAAGCGGTGGACGGCGTCGTCAGGGAACTGGGAGAGCCGAAGCCTGATCTGAAGCAGATGGAAGCAGCGGCTAGAGAGGTCGGGATGCACATGGCCGCGGATGTAGAGCCGGCCATCATGGTCAAGTTGCCGCTGCCGTTTAAGCAGATGGGCATGTCGATCCACAAGGACATGGATGCCTTGGCCGATGCAATCGTGAAGAACGAGACACCCCAACAGATCTTGCAACGGTTGTCGAGCATGACGGCCCGCTGCACGGCCTGTCATGACATGTACAGATTCAGAGCAAGCGAGTAGCTGTCAGCGATGAACAACCAGGAAGAGAGGAGAAGAGCCAAAAGTTTGAGAAGGCGATTCTCGATGCAATCGGTATGGGGAAGCGAGAAGTCTTCATATAAAGGCCTTTGCTAGCCTGAATCCTTTCCTCAACCGGTGCCTCACATAGGCAAGAGGAAAGGAGGGCGCTATGAAACTCAATGAACGGTTACGATTGATTGCTGGTATCTTTGTGCTGGCCTCGGTCATTCTGGGCGCGACCGTCCACCCCTACTGGAATTATTTCGCTGCCTTTGTGGCGGTGAATCTCATCCAATCGGCCTTTACCGGCTGGTGTCCGATGATGGCCTTCCTGCGCAAGCTCGGGGTACACGAGTAACCAAGACTTGGCAGACGGGGTTGTTCCTCTAGGGTAAAACCTGAGTCAATCTTGGGGTTACGAAGGATTGGGAGAGTCGCATGACCATTTCTCTTGTTTTGGAGGACGCATTCACGAGCGAACAGGATCTGCGTGACATGATTGCCACGCGCAAGATCTGCTTCGATCACGATCCCTTCTATGTCAAAGATGGAACGGATCGGATCGTTCAAATTGGGTTTCAGCTCAACCTGTATGCGGCCTTCCAAGACCCCAAGCATCTTCCGTCGGGCGACGATTCGGAACTTCACGCATTGATAGGCGATTTGCGCCGTCTCTGCCGCGTATTCTTTCAGTCGTTGGATCTGCTCAAGCCCTGTCAGTATCCTGAGCCCCCAATGCATCGAATTATGTATTCCCCGGAGCGCCGGTATCGGGCAGAAGTCAGCCTTCAAGTCCCCATCTTCGATCGCGGACACTATGGTGCGAAACCGGATCGTAGTCTTGAAGAGCTGCTCGCGACGGCAGAATGTCTCCTGCGACAGTTAGGGGCCAGGCGTGGGACATGGGAAGATCAGAGGGGTACGAATGCTCACCCCGAGGATCGGTGTGAGGACCATGCTCGAGCGGCCACGGGTGGACTCTGAGTCCGGAGGAAAACATCGCCCAGATAAGGTTCAGCCCAGTGAAACAGATACTTGTCGCACTGTTGCTGCTGGCTGGTTGTGGGTTCAAAGAAGAGCCGGCCACCACGGTGGTGTCGGCTGCTCCACAGAAGACCATTCAGGCTGCGGTCGTCGAGGCCAAATCTACCTCGGTGCCGATCCGTGTTGAAGTGACCGGCCAGGTCGCCGCGATCTTCCAGGCCACCCTCTCCAGTCGTATCCAAGGAACGATCGACAGGCTATTGGTTCGAGAAGGGACAAAGGTGTCCAAGGGTCAGCTCCTGATCCAGCTGGACAGCAGAGATCTCCAGGCGGACCTGGCCCGCGCTCACGCGGAAGTCGAGAATGCACAAGCGCACCTCGACCGGATGAACCAGCTGTATGCCCAAGATGCGGTGTCAAAACAAGAGATGGAGAATGCGACCCGAGCGTATCGAGTAGCCGAGGCCAATCGCAGGGCGGTGGAGGCTCAACTGAGCTATACGATGGTAAGAGCTCCATTCGAAGGAGTCATCACAGAGAAGAAAGTGGAGGCGGGGGAATTGGCCTCGCCGGGTCAGCCGCTGCTCAAAATGGAAGATCCTCAGCGCCTTCGGTTGGAAGCCACGGTGGCGGAAGGAGACCTGAAGTCGGTTTCTCGCGGGGACAAGATTCCGGTCGTCATTGATGCCTTGGGAGGCCAAGCCTTGGCCGGCCTCGTCAGCCAAATTCTGCCTGCCGGCGACCCGCACACGCATACCTTTATGGTCAAGGTTGATTTGCCGAGGACAGTTGGACTGAAGACCGGCATGTTCGGCCGGTTCCAGCTTGATACAGGCGCCACGCAAACTATGCTTGTCCCGTCAACAGCCGTCGTCGAGCGGGGTGAACTCACCAGCCTCTTTGTTGTTGGGGAGGATCGGATTGCGCGACTCCGGTGGGTCAAAATCGGACGGCACTTCGAGAAGGATGTGGAGATTCTCTCTGGCGTCAACGTGGGTGAACAAGTGCTGGCGGGCGGACATCAGGGAGTTGATGGAGTCACGGTGGAGATTGTAGAGATGGCGGCCTCTCCGCTGGGACGAACCCCGTGATGCGTATCTTCTCCTTCAGCATGGCGGGGTTCAGCAAGTCTATCTAGCCACGGTCCGTCCCGCGCGTCTGAGATACGAACGACGGTTGACCAATGACAGACTACCGCCCAGGCCTTTCCGGCCGCATCGCAGCCCTCTTCATCGACAGTAAGCTCACTCCGCTCATCATGTTGGGCGTGTTGTTGCTGGGCGTATTTGCAGTGGTCGTCACTCCTCGTGAGGAAGAACCGCAGATCGTGGTCCCGATGGCCGATGTCTGGCTGCCGTTTCCGGGTGCCTCAGCCAAGGTCGTCGAAGAACAACTTACCAAACCGTTTGAGCGCAAGCTCTCCGAGATCAAAGGCGTCGAGTATGTCTACTCGATCTCTCGGCCCGGCGGTGCGCTGATCATCGTCCGCTTCTACGTCGGTCAGCCGATGGAACAGAGCCTGGTCGATCTCTACGACAAGTTGATGTCGAATCAAGACCTGTTGCCGCCCGGGGCTGAACCCTTTCTTGTCAAGCCGAAGGACGTCAACGACGTGCCGATCGTCACGCTGACGCTCTCGAGCGAGCGATACGGGGAGTTCGAGCTCCATCGCCTCGCCGAACAGGTGTTAGAGGAGGCCAAGAAGGTGCCCGGTACTTCGGCCGGGTTCATCGTCGGCGGACGGCCTCGCGAACTACGCATCCAGATCGATCCCGACCAGATTGAAAGCCTATGGACTGACGCCGTTACTGGTCGCGAACGTGATACGCGGAGAGAATCGGGCATTGTCGACGGGCCGGTTTGACAGTCGCAACCAAAGTTTTCTCGTGGAGACCGGCCGCTTCATACGATCGCGTGAAGATCTCGATGCGCTGGTCGTCGGGGTCAGTGAGCAGAGACCCGTGTACCTCCGTCAGGTTGCGGCGGTGACGGACGGGCCTGCGGAAGCGACGAGTTATGTCTGGTTCGGCCTTGGCGCTTCCAGCGCCCGTGAAACGTTACACGTGAAACGTGAAGCGGGGCTCACGAACGACGCTTCACGAGATACGCTCGCCTCGCTGAACGGGCGAAGCGGGCTTCACGAATTTCCCGCCGTGACGGTTGCCATCGCCAAGCAGGCCGGCATCAATGCAGTCACCGTTGCCGCCGAGGTGATCCACAAAGTCGAGGGGATGAAGGGCGTGACGATTCCCTCTGATGTGCGCGTCACGGTCACCCGAGACTACGGGGAAACAGCGCAAGAAAAAGCCAATGAACTGTTATGGCACCTGCTGATCGCCGTCGTCGCCGTGGTGGTCTTTCTTGGTGTGGCATTGGGACCGAGACCGGCTCTTGTCGTGTCCATCGCGATTCCGCTCACGCTCGCGTTGACGTTGTTCACGTCGATGCTGATCGGCTATACGATTAACCGCGTGACGCTCTTTGCCCTCATCTTTTCAATCGGCATCCTCGTGGATGACGCGATCGTGGTGGTCGAGAATACCTACCGGCATCTGAAGATGCGTCTCAGGCCCCATGACGAAGCCTCGATCCATGCCGTCGACGAAGTTGGGAATCCCACGATCCTGGCGACATTTACCGTCATCGCCGCCCTCCTGCCCATGGCGTTCGTGTCCGGGTTGATGGGACCATATATGAGACCGATTCCCGTCAACGCCTCTATCGCCATGTTTTTTTCGTTGTTGGTCGCCTTTGTCGTGATCCCCTGGTTTTGCCGGACTTGTTATCGTCCCGGAGTTGCGCTATCAGGGATTGACCATGAAGGCGACGAGAGCGGGCTCACAGCTCTGATCTATCGACGAGTCCTTTCTCCGTTATTGGCCCATCCGATGCTCGCGTATGCCTTTCTAGGGATTGTTGGACTGTTGCTCGTGGCGTCGACCCTGTTGTTCTACACCCGTCATGTCGTGGTGAAAATGCTCCCCTTCGACAACAAGAGTGAACTCCAACTGGTGATCGACATGCCGGAAGGGACGACACTTGAAGAGACCGCACGGGTCACGCAGGCGCTGGGACGATACGTGAAGACTATACCGGAAGTGCGGGATTATCAGGCCTATGTCGGCACGGCGTCGCCCTTTAACTTCAGCGGCTTGGTACGCCACTACTATTTGACGGGAGCAACCTCATGAGGCCGACATTCAGCTCAATCTGGTCGCGAAGGATGAGCGAGCCGCCCAAAGTCATGAGATCGCTCAACGGATTCGCCCACCGGTGCAACAGATCGCTCGTGAATACGGAGCGAACGTGAAGATTGTCGAAGTGCCGCCGGGGCCACCTGTGCAATCAGTTCTGGTGGCGGAAGTTTACGGTCCCGATTACGGCAGGCAACTCGCTGTAGCTCGCGAGATTCGAACGCTGTTCGAATCCACGCCAGGAGTGGTCGATGTGGATGATTATATTGAGGCGGATCAAGTGAAATACGTCTTCGCGGTCGATCGAGCGAAAGCGGCCCTCGCCGGTATTCCATCCGAGGAAATTGTGAACACACTGCGTATGGCGCTCCAGGGGGCGAAGGTCGGGTTGGTCCATATTCCTCAAGAAAAGAGTCCGGTTCACATCGTGCTCCGCCTGCCGCTTGCCGAGCGAACCGGCCTAGAGCATCTGGGCGAGATTGGGCTGCGGACGAGCACCGGCGGTATCGTTCAGTTGTCGGAACTGCTGAGGATGGAGCAAACCGTCCAAGACAAGGCGATTTATCATAAGAATCAAAAGCCCGTTGTCTATGTGATCGCGGATGTCGGCGGCCCAGGAGCAGAGCAAGCGGAAAGTCCCGTGTACGGTGTTCTCGGAGTAGGAAAAAAACTGGAAGAGTTTCGACCGGCAGAAGGGTATCAGATCGAGCAGTCCTATACCTCACAGCCGTGGTCGGAAGAGAAGATCGCCATGAAGTGGGATGGCGAATGGCACATCACGTATGAAACATTCCGTGACATGGGGATCGCGTTTGCCGTGGCTATGTTGCTGATCTATCTCTTGATCGTCGGGCAGTTCCAATCGTTCGTCACCCCGTTGATCATCATGGCTCCTATCCCGCTCACGCTGATCGGCATTCTGCCCGGGCATTGGCTGACCGGATCGTACTTTACTGCGACCTCGATGATCGGTTTCATCGCGCTCGCCGGTATTATCGTGAGGAACTCCATCCTCCTCGTTGATTTCATTCAGCTGCAAGAACGGGCGGGGGTTGCGTTGTCAGAAGCCGTCATCAAGGCGGGCGCGATTCGAACGCGTCCCATCGTACTGACTGCGGCGGCATTGATGGTAGGGGCCTTCGTCATCATTCTCGATCCCATCTTCCAAGGGCTGGCTGTCTCGCTGCTCTTTGGTGTCGGCGCGTCGACATTGCTGACCCTCGTCGTGATTCCGGTGCTGTACTACCATGTGATGGGGAGGCCACGAGGGTTAAGTCCCGATGGTAATCACGCGACGCTGGGAAACGGAGAGATGCCGTCTCTCGCTTCGAACGGTCACGGGTAGGCCCAGCCTCGTGTAGTGGTTAGAATTTGGAGAGAGGCAGCTGCGGTCGTGACACGACTGCGGAGAAGCTAGGGATTGGCCTTGGTTTGGTCGATTACCTTACTAGGAACGAGAGTTGTTTTTCATGATGAGCTTCCTCGCTCTTGTTCGGCCGTGACTCCAGGCCTAAAATTACAGACTCGCTTATGCCGTCCAAATCCACGAAGAACAGTCCAAGCCGACGAGCTGTGCGTGTGCGAACCAGCAAGCGCCCGCACTCCGGCAAGATCCAACCGAAGGAAGATCTCTTCGACAAGGCTTTTCGTTTAAGCCCCCATCCAATCGGCATCACGGAACTGGACACCGGGCGCTGTCTCGATATCAACGACGCCTGCCTCCAGATCTATGGGTTTCAGCGGCACGAAGTGATTGGGAAGACGACGCTGATGTTGGGGATCTGGCCCGATCCTCAAGAACGAGCCAAGTTGATCGATCGACTTCGATCGGAAGGTTCGGTCAGAAATGCCGAAGTGTCGATGCGGACAAAAAATAAAGACCTGCGTCACTTCCTCATCTCAACCGACCTGATCACCCTCAACGGAAAACGATGTCTGCTGACGATCGGCAGCGACATCACCGAACGCAAACAAGCCGAGGGAGCACTGCGCGAGCTCAACGAGCTGCTCGAACAGCGAGTCGCCGAACGCACGGCGGCGTTGTGCACCGTGCAAGCAAGACAGCAGCTCCTGTTACAATCCACCCCGGTGGTGCTCTATGCGCGCAGAACCACCGGTGACTTCAGCACGACGTTCATCAGCGAGAACGTCGTCGAGCAACTCGGCTATAACCCTCATGATTTTGTGGAACATTCAGACTTTTGGGTCACCCGTCTTCATCCCGACGATCGCTCACAGGTACTTGCCAATCTCTCAACCGTTCTTGAACAGGAGCGACATGTCTATGAATACCGATTCCGCCATCGAGACGGGAAGTATCGCTGGTTGTACGATGAGGTGCGCATCCTTCGCGATCAGGCCGATGTGCCGGTTGAGCTCATCGGTTTCCAGATCGACGTCACCAGGCGCAAGCGAGCTGAGGAGGAATTGCGCCGGCATCAGACGAAACTGGAGAAGCTGACCTCGAAACTGCTCACGGCGCAAGAGCTCGAACGGCAACGCATTGCGCGCGAGCTGCACGACGATATCACGCAACGGCTTGCGAGTCTTGCGGTCGATGCCGGCTCGCTCGAACGATTGTGTACATCCAAGCCGGCCCTGTTGCCGTACTGTCGGAATGTTCGAGAGGCAGCCGAACGGCTTGCGGATGACGTCCACACCTTCGCCTACCGGCTCCACCCCTCCAGTCTAGAACATCTAGGCCTCGAAGCGGCGATTCAGGATCATACCCACGAGTTTGCACAGCGCACGGCGCTTGCCGTTCGGTACGTCTCGCGAAACGTGTCGAAAGCGATTCCCATCGAGATGGCCACCTGCCTCTATCGCGTGACGCAAGAATCCCTCCAGAATGTGCTGAAGCATGCCGAAGCCTCAATGGTCGTGGTGCGATTGCTTGGGACTTCCAAAGGAGTCGGGGTCTGTATCCTCGATAATGGGAAAGGATTTGAGGGGAAGGAAGCCCGCAGTCGGGGGCTCGGACTCCTCAGCATGGAAGAGCGGGTTCGTTTGGCGGAGGGCACGTTCCACATCCGGACGCGCCCAGGTGACGGGACGGAAGTGCATGCATGGGTGCCGCTTCCCGATGTCTGACAGGAGGTCGCTCCATGACGCGCGGACCCCGAGCGAGCAACCGATGCTGATCCAGATGTGAGCACAACAATGAATGGAGTGACGCCGAGGCCGCGGGTGCTCTTAGCCGACGATCACAGCTTAATGCTCGCCGGTCTTCGCCGGCTGGTCGAAGAGACCTGCGAGGTCGTCGGCGCGGTAGAAGACGGCCGGGCACTGGTAGAGGCGGCTCAGCGCTTGGAGCCCGACCTGATCCTTCTGGATATCAGCATGCCGTTGCTCAACGGTATTGACGCCGCGCGTCAGATCCGGAAGCTCCATCACTCGGCCAAGCTTATTTTTCTGACCATGCATACGAGCCCGAGCTATGTGACGGAAGCGTTCCACGTCGGTGCGAGCGGCTACCTCCTGAAGCGGTCGGCGCCCATGGAGCTGCCGCTGGCGATTGAGGCCGTGCTGAAGGGGCAGCAATATTTGACGCCCTCGATCACCAAACCGGTGCTTGCGCAGACGATGGAGCGAGAAGAGGCACCGGCGATCAAAGGTTCCGTGGTGAAACTCACTCCGCGGCAGCGTGAAGTCTTGCAGTTGATCGGCGAAGGCAAGGGAACAAAAGCGATCGCCTCTCTGCTCCATGTGTCCGTGAAAACCATTGAATTTCATAAGACCTGCCTCATGAAGCAAATGAACCTTCACACGACGGCGGAATTGATGCGCTACGCCATCACGCAGGGCCTCGCGAGTGATCAACTGTAACCTCTTCCGTCTCTTCACAAAACACAAAGATAAAACCACAGTCCGATAGCTCTCGCGATAGAGAATCGTCGACTAGGTGATTGATAGACTTGTCGAGAGTGCTCTCTCTTACCCGGAGCCTGGCAACCTTTTTTCTCAAACCTCAGCAACCCCCTGGTATCGCCAGGTTCTGTATTCTTCTAGGGTGTGAGGAGATGACAATAGGACGACATGCCGTGTGATGCATGACCATGGACACTATCTCTGGTCGTCCTGTCGAGGAGATCACAACCTTCTGCAGAACCCATGCCTGACAAAGGAACTGACGGTTTATCATTTCGACATGCAGTATCAGACCACTCCCTGATGTCGCTGCACATGGTGAGATAAACTCTTAAGGAGTCGATAGGTTCTCTCCGGCTACATGCCTGGCAAGAACCTCATCAAAAACTAGGTCACTTACTAGTTCATAAGAAGTCCTATTTGTTCTAGAGTGTCAACTTAAAATACGAGGAGGAGACTCCATGGACACGACAACACTCATTGGTCGAGTCAAGATTACCTTGGAGCAAGTGGGTACGGACTGTCCGCTGGAAGAAATGATGGACCTCTGTCCTGATTTGACCTGGAATCAGATGTTTCTCGCCATCGATGACTTGAGTAGAAGGGGAGAAGTGCAGCTGACGATGGAAGCCGACAGGACTTACAGGGTACAGGTCCGTCGTTCTGAGGCGAGCTAGAGCCTGAGTATACGAGTACAGGAGTTGAAACAATACCCCGGGGGGAATGGAGGTGTCCATGTACATCCAGGTACTTCAGAACACGGAGGAAGAAAGCGGCACAACCATCCTCAACCGTGCATGCGCTCATCAACGTCTTATTGATGATATTTTGACCAGAGGTGGCAAACGCACAGGCAAGGTTCGTTGTCTTGAATGTGGCGCTGAGATCGACGATCCATATCGCGGTCAGAGATAACTGACGTGGTCGAATGAAGCATTCGTGTTCCGGTGTCGTATCACTTTCTTCAAGTGTAAGCGGATGACTCTTCTGAGGAAAGCACCGGAGGTACTGGGGGTATCCATGTGGAAACTCATAGGGGTTCATCCATGAGTACAATCACGCGAGCTCAGACCTGGTACCGCTTTTACGTCTGAGTCTTATGAGCCAATAGGAGTGCCGTATGCCGACATGTGCAGTCTCTCATGCGCCGAGTTCCGTCGCTGACCGGTCGAAGATGAAATCTATTCGCGTACTCCTGGTGGACGACCACTTCCTCGTCCGGCAAGGGTTACGGAAATATCTAAGCCATCATCTCGACATTGAATTGGTGGGTGAGGCCACAGATGGGGAAGAGGCGGTAAAGCTGACAGACCTGCTCAAACCCGATGTCGTGGTGATGGACATTAACATGCCGAGAATGAACGGTATCGAAGCGACAGAATCCATCATACGAAAGCATCCGCACCTACCCGTCATTGGCCTCTCGTTTTATGTCGGAAATGGGAATCGAGAAGCGTTTTTGGATGCCGGTGCCTGCCTGTTGCTCGAAAAGGGAACGGCGCATAAACATCTGCCCCATGCGATTTACCAGGCGGTCGACAAGAGCCTCGATGCCGGCTCGCCCGGTCACTGATCCCTCGCATAGCGGAAGGGCAGCCGAAAGGGCGCGCACACTTCTCCTCCAACTCCACACACCTATCCCCGACCTGTTGCTTTCTGCGACAGTGGCGGTTTTCAGTCTGTCGCAAGTTTCCCCTGTGTTGAAACCTTATCTTACGCACGTGGCCGTTCAACTCGTGAATTTTCTGATCGAAAGCCGTTATAGCTGATTTCCCTTCACACCGGCTCCCTCCTTGCAAGCCTCGCCACTTGGAGCTTGGAATACGTCTATGAGGGTCTCCCAAAGCATACGAAAACACCGCCTCGTCGTATGGCGCGTTGTTTCTCTCGTCCTCGCTGCAGTCATCTGCGGGACGGCCACAGAATTTGTTTCTGCGGAGGAGTCAGAGAGAAACCCTCCGCAACTCAAGCTGAGTCTCCGAGATGCGATTCAAGCCGCGATCGACAACAACGTCAATGTGCGGTTGCTGAAAGAACGTATCGCCGCCGCGCAGGCACATGCCAATACGAGCTTGGGTGCTCTATTGCCGAATGTCGGTGGCTACCTCAACGGCAGAAACCAAACCGTCAACCTGGCTGCCTTCGGGCTTCCCGCTGACCGGCTTGCCGCTCTTGGCCTCACCCGAAGTGTGACCGAACCATTTGAGGTGTATGACGCGCGTGCCACCCTTGTGCAGAACATTTTCAGCCTCAGCCTCATTCAACGATGGCGGGCGGCGAAATCGGGCGTCGATGTCGCGGATCTGGAAGCGGAAGTGACGAAGCGCGACGTCATGGCAACCGTAGGGCTGATGTACATTGAGGCATTGCGGGCGGACGAAGCGGTCAAGGCACGGGAGGCGGATAACGAGCTCAGCCGGCAATTGCTGAAATTAGCGAGAGATCGGAAGGCGGCGGGCGTGGCAACAGGGTTGGATGTCACGCGCCAGGAAGTTCAATTGGAGAACAACACACAACGGTTGCTCGTCTCGCAGAATGAACAGGAGAGTGCGCGACTCAATCTGATCCGCGCATTGGGGATTGCCTTCGATATCAGATTGGTTCTCACGGATGAACTCAAGTTCGTGCCGATTGAAACTCAAGCTCCCGAGCAAGCTCTCCTGACCGCACGCGAGCAGCGGTTGGAGTTGAGGGCTCAAGAGAATCGCCAGCGACTGGCGTCGCTGAGCCTCAGTTCCGTGACCAGCGAGCGGATACCCTCACTTTCGTTGAACGGTGATTACGGTTGGATTGGCTTGAAGCCCGAAGATGCGTTGTCCACGCGTTCAATCGGTCTGACGCTTTCGGTCCCGATTTTCGATGGCGGTCAGCGGGAAAGCCGGATCTCCGAAACCCGCAGCCGGGTTCGACAAGAATCGATTCGCATGAAGGACGTCTCGGATCAAGTTACCTTGGAGGTGCGGAATGCCCTGTTGACACTGGAGTCATCCACGCAACAGGTCGGCGTGGCTGCGAGGGGGATGGAACTTGCCTTGAAAGAACTGACCTTTGCGAAAGATCGGTTTGCGGCCGGCCTGACGACCAATATCGAAGTGACGAACGCCCAGACCTCCGTGGCACGGGCGCGTGACAATCAGATCGAAGCGCTGTTTCGCTTCAATGCGTCACGCATCAATCTCGCGCGGGCCAAGGGTGAAATCGAGAAGCTGTTCTAGGTTGCGTGCGATCGATGACGACTCTACGAAAACCGATCATCCTCGCCGTCCTGGCCGTTGTCCTTGCCGGAAGCGCCTATGTCGCGCTCGACCGATGGGTGTTGAACCACGGACTGCCTGACGGCCTGATTCAAGCGAATGGCCGTATCGAGGGCGATCACGTCACCATCGCGAGCAAGTTTCCTGGACGCGTCCAGGAATTGCTCGTTAGGGAAGGAGCGACGGTGACACAAGGCCAGGTGCTCATTCGACTGGATAGCGGCCAGACCGCCGCTCGCGTCCAGCAGGCAAGGCACGCAGCCGAGGCGTTGGAAGCCCAGGTGCAGGGGGCTCATACGAACTTGGCCATCCTCAATCTGGATGTGCCACTCGCGATTGAACGGGCTGATGCACAGGTGGCTAAAGCGAAGGATACAGTCGACAAGGCCCTTTCCGTGGAACGAGAGGCGCGCAGCGATGCCCAACGCTTCCGGGATCTCGCGGACAAGGATGAGGCATCGATCCAACAACGGGATCAAGCGGTGATGCGATGGGAAGTCGCACAGAAAGAGATTGCCTCATCTCGGTCAGCGCTAACCCAAGCTCAGAAGGAACTTGCGCAGACCGAGTTGGGATGGAAGCGGATCCGTGCCAAAGAATCCGACGTCTCCGCGTTGGCGAGTCAGCGTGACCAGGCCTATGCCGTCCTTGATGAAGCGGAGAGTGTGCTGAAAGACCTGACGATCATGGCTCCCACGAGTGGAACAGTGACCACGCGAATGGTCGACACGGGCGAAGTGGTTGCAGCGGGAGCGCCGTTGCTCGAACTCGTTGATCTCGACCGTCTGTATCTCAAAGTCTACGTGCCCGAAGTGCAGATCGGAAAGTTACGACTTGATCTGCCGGCCCGCATCTTTACCGACGCCTTCCCGGAACAGCCGTTCGAGGCAACGGTTCGATACATCGCCTCCAAAGCCGAGTTCACTCCAAAAGAAGTACAGACCCCCGATGAACGGGTGAAGCTGATCTACGCGGTGAAGCTCTACTTGACCGCAAACCCGGACCATCGCCTGACGCCAGGATTACCGGCCGATGCGATTATACGTTGGCGCGACGATGTCGCCTGGGCGAAACCAAGGTTGTGAAGTACCACGATGACCTATGATTGGCTACGCTATGGACATCTTGTTGGGCTCATGCTCATGGGAGCAGGACTGATTGGTGTCTGGCTGTCTGATCTGCGATCAAGAAGGGTCCAAGACTTGGCTCTCTTCACAGAAGCGATTCGGAGCATCGCCGTCTTCTATGATGGCGTGGTCGTACCAGGAGCCCTTCTCCTGCTCCTCTCCGGGATATGGATGACGTGGGAGATGTGGGGCGGCTGGGAATTCATGCAGCATCCCTGGCTTGCGGGCATGGTCTTTCTCTTCGCTTTTGAATTTATCGAAGGCAATACCGTCACCCGGCTCTATTTTATGCGATTGCGCCGACTGACCCAAAAGGCCTGTGCGCAGGGTATGGCGGGGCCGGAACTTGAGCGAGCAAGACGAGAGCAGGTTCCAACGTTCACGCACTTTCTGGATATACCCATGCTTCTCGTGATCGTGTCGCTGGGCGCTCTGCAACCGAACACATGGGCTCAGTTTTTCGTGGGACTTGGCATGGCGCTGCTCGTGGCAACATTGTTGACCGTCATCGTGCCGAGACTCTACCCCTGGACGCCGCAGATAAAACAGGAATGATGACATGAGCAGTCCTGCTGACCCGGTCGTTCGGGTGTCGGATTTTAGTAAGCGTTACAAAAACCATATGGCGGTCGACGGAATCGATCTGGAGATAAGAAAAGGCGAGATCTATGGGCTGATCGGGCCGGACGGAGCCGGCAAGAGCAGCCTGATGAAAGCGATTGCCGGTGTGCTGACCTATGACGAAGGTAAGGTCGAGGTCTTCGGTACGCTGGTTGATTCGGAACGAGCGGCGGAGCGAGTGAAGGAGCGAATCGGGTTCCTGCCGCAAGGGCTGGGGCTGAATTTATACCCTGACCTCTCCGTCGAGGAGAATATCGATTTCTTTGCACGGCTCCGACTGGTTCCCGAACAGGAATTAGCTGAGCGCAAAACCCGTCTGCTGGCCATGACGCGGCTCGACAAGTATCGCGACCGCGCGATGAAGAATCTGTCTGGAGGGATGAAACAGAAGCTGGGACTGATATGCACCCTTATCCACGAGCCGGAGCTGGCGATCTTGGATGAACCGACGACGGGTGTTGATCCTGTGTCGCGCCGAGATTTCTGGGCCATCTTGGCGGAGTTGCTCCAAGAGAAAGGCATGACCGCGCTTGTCTCCACGGCGTACATGGATGAGGCGGCCCGGTTTCATCGGCTGTCGTTTCTGTCGGGCGGCAAGGTGTTGGCATCAGGAACGCCGGCGGAAGTTCAAATGCTGGCCCCTGGTTCAATGGTGACGTTTGAAGCAACGCCTCAACTGGATGCGATTGCTCGGCTCAAGATGCGGTACAAGCAGGTCGAGGCTCTGGGTCCCCTCCTTCATGTCTTCACGGATGACACTGTTCCGGCTGCTGCGATGCAATCGATCACATCGAGCCTGGGCGATATCAAGCCCATGCAACTTCGAGTCAATGAGCCGGAGCTTGAGGATGTCTTCGTTGCGTTGTTGCTTCGCCAGGGCGACCAGCCGACAGCCATCGAGCTGCTTCCCGCCGCACCTGTTACGTCGAATGGTACGCTAGCCATCGAAGCGAAGGATCTCATCCGCGATTTCGGAACCTTTCGTGCGGTGGACCGCGTCAGCTTTCAGGTCAAACCTGGAGAGATCTTCGGCCTGCTCGGGGCCAACGGTGCAGGAAAGACGACTGTGATCAAGATGTTGAATGGCATCATGCCGCCGACCGGGGGAGAAGGCTGGGTGGCGGGGGCGGAGATGAAGACTGCGGGCAGGGCCATCAAGGAGCGGATCGGATATATGTCCCAAGCCTTTTCGCTGTATCTGGACCTGACCGTCGTGGAAAATATTCGTCTGTTTGCCGGGATCTACGGACTGGACGCGCACGCAACGGACCAGCGGCTCAAATGGATCGTGTCGATGGCTGGCTTGAAGGGATACGAGTCGAGCCTCACCGGCCGATTGCCGATGGGAGTCCGCCAGCGGTTAGCGCTCGGTTGTGCGCTTGTTCACCAGCCTCGCGTATTGTTTCTCGATGAACCAACCTCCGGCGTCGATCCAATCGGCCGGCGGCATTTCTGGGACATCCTGTCGAGGCTGGCGCGAGAAGAAGGAGTCGCGATCCTCGTGACCACCCATTATATGAGCGAGGCTGAACATTGCGACCACCTTGCGCTGATGTATGCAGGCCGGGTCGTGGCGGAAGGGTCTCCGGACGACATGAAGCGCCAGGTTGAGAAAGAAGCCGGACAACTCCTCGAAGTGGCGACGGATCAACCGGGGCCGGCTCTGCGTCGGGTGACGCAGGCGGGATTTGCCGGTGCCGCGCTCTTTGGAACGAAAATCCACTTGCTTTCGCTCGACCCCTCTCAGGATGAAGCGCGGCTTCGCACGGCCCTGTCATCCGACGGCGTGCATGTCCAAGATGTACTTATCCGTCCCCTCAGCCTTGAGGACGTGTTCGTGTACCGAGTGATGGTGCTGGAACGGCAGGAACAAGCGACGGTGAAAGGGGCGGCGGCATGAATGTTCGCCGTGTCGCAGCCGTGGCCTTCAAAGAGTGGCGCGAGGTGACTCGCGACCGGATATTTCTGCTTCTGGCCTTCTGCATGCCGGCAGTCTGGATGTTTGTGTTCGGCTATGGCCTTGTCCTGGACGTGGAAAACATCTCCTTCGTGGTGGTGGATCGGGATCACAGTTCACTGAGCCGGGACTATCTGTACCGCCTTTACCAGTCGCGGTATTTCAGCTTTCAAGGAGAACTCGCAGGCGAAGGGGAAGCCGATGCCTGGTTGAAAAGCGGGAAAGCCAGGGCTGTGATTATTGTGCCGGAGAAATTCCAGGAGCGTCTCCTGTCGGGACAGCCGGCCAATATCCAGACTCTCATCGACGGTACATTCCCCCTTCGCGCGGATATTACGAAGGGCTATACCATTGCGATCAACAACGCCTACAACGTGGACCTGCTGGCAGATCACCTGGCGCGGACCCGAGGTCTGTCACACGATGAGGCGCTCCGGCGTACGCGTCCGCTTGGGCTCGAAGTGCGGTATCTATACAATGAAGAGGTCCGCAGCACTTGGTCGACTGTGCCCGCGCTCATCATGTTTTCGCTCATGGTATCCTCTCCTCTTTTGACTGCGCTCGGCGTGGTTCGCGAGAAAGAAACCGGCTCGATCTACAACATCTATAGCGCCACGGTCAGCCGGATGGAGTTTCTGGCCGGTAAGCTCGTCCCATACGTCATGATCTCCTTGATCAATGTCGTGGTCTTGTGGCTGATGGCTGTTCTCCTGTTTGCCGTGCCGTTTAAGGGCAGCCTGCTGTTGTTTTTCGCGTCGTCTATCCTGTTCATACTGACGAGTACCGGGATCGGCCTCACCGTGTCTTTACTGGTGAGTACGCAGCAGGCCGCACTGATCATCACGGTGGTGGTGAGTACGGTCCCCACGATCCTCTTCTCCGGGCTGATCGTGCCGGTATCCTCCCTCAGTCAAGCCGCGCAGTTCCAGGCACATCTGTTTCCCGGCATGTACTACACCAACATCATCAGAGGAACGTTCCTCAAGAATGTCGGTCCCGCGGTCTTGTGGCCGGATGTTCTGGCTCTCGCCGTCTACGCGGCGGCGCTTGGAGCCATCGGTTATCGGTTGTTCACCAAGAGACCGAGCGTATGAGAGTGTCCGATCGCCTCACGGTCTGGTGTCGGCGGATCGCAGTCATGACCCGCAAAGAACTGCTGCAATTGTTCCGTGATATCCCACTCATGGCATTTCTCATTTATTCGTTCACGTTGTCTGTGTACGTCACCGGAAATGGCATTCAGACGCAATTGAAGAATGCCGGGCTGCTGGTATCCGATGCCGATCGAAGCGTTTCATCGCGCGAATTGATTTCTCGATTTCATTCCCCGTATTTCCGTTTCGACGGCGAACTGGCCCACCCGAACGAAGGATTTGTGCGGCTGGACCGAGGTGGGTCCATGATGGTGTTGGATATTCCCACCCGCTTTCATGAGGCGTTGGTATCGGGCGAGTCGACCGCGGTGCAATTGCTCGTCGACACGACAAACTCGCCGCAAGGGCTTTCAGCCGCCGGCTATGCCGCTCGTATCGTGGGACAGTTCAGCCAAGAACTGATCATGACGCGAAATGGCCAGACGGGTTCGTCTTCGACGACTGTGCCGATGATCCTGAGCGACCATCGCGTCTGGTTCAATCAAGACCAGAACGAAACATGGTTCGAATCCATCTCGCACCTGTTGCGGATGATCACGATTTTTGCGGTGTTGCTGCCGGCGGCGGCGTTGGTACGAGAGAAGGAGCGCGGCACGGTGGAGCAACTTCTGGTGTCGCCGCTGACCCCGGCGCAAATTATGTTACCTAAAGTCGTGGCAATGACATTGGTGATTCTTGGCGCAACAGCGGTGGCCTTGTTTGGAGTCATGCTCCCCGTATTCGGCGTGCCGATCAGAGGAAGCGTCGCACTGCTGTTCCTCTTGACGGCTCTCTTTATCGTGGCCACAGCGGGGATAGGGGTGTTTGCATCGACCGTCACGAAAAATCAGGCGCAGGTGGGGATGATGACGTTGCTCGTGGTTGCCCCCATGCTGTTACTGTCCGGGATTTTCACGCCGCTGGAGACGATGCCCGCCTGGGTGCGCTATCTGATGGCACTGTCCCCGCTTCGATATTTCATCGAAATCGCGACCGGCATTCTGTTGAAAGGCATTGGGCTCGAGATGTTATGGAGTCAGGCCCTGTCGATGCTGGCGTTGGGTGTATCGCTGTTCGGCTTCGGCATGTGGCGGTTTAGGAGACAGTTCCGGTAAAGACTGTATCAGCAGCAGCGACTAGGTTGTAATAGTTGTGAGTGCAGGATGGGACTAAGACCAGCAGGAACTCTTCACGACGATCATGACGCGATTGGAGTCATCGCCAAAGTGCGTGGCCCTGTCGTCGACATCTCGTGTGATCGGCTTCCTCCCCTGCACCAAGCATTGTGCTCAGCGATGGACCATGAAACATACATTTTCGAGGTCTATCAACATCTCGACGAGCGCCACGTCCGCGCCATCACCTTGCATCGAACAAGCGGACTGCGTCGTGGCATGCCTGTGTTCGATACGGGAGCCCCCGTGCACGTTCCCGTGGCTCCCGATTGTCTCGGTCGGGTCTTGAACGTTTTTGGGGAACCTTTGGACGGGGGACCGCCTCTCGCGACCCGTGAGTTTCGCAACATTCTGGCCAAGCCGGCGCCGCTCCACGAAACGAAATCCGTGAGTGGAATTCTGGAAACCGGTATCAAGGTAATGGATCTGCTCTTTCCCTTCATCAGAGGCGGCAAGACCGGATTGTTTGGGGGGGCCGGGATTGGGAAGACCGTACTTCTCACGGAGTTTATGCACGCCATTGTCGCGCTGCACCGCGGCGTGTCGGTTTTCGCCGGGGTCGGTGAGCGGATTCGGGAAGGGCACGAACTCTGGCATGAAATGCAGAAAGCCGGAGTCATGCCGCAGACGACGCTGATCTTTGGTCAGATGGACGAGTCCCCTGGGGTGCGGTTCCGAGTAGGATTGGCTGCCGTGACCTATGCAGAATATTTTCGCGATACGCTCCAGAAGGACGTGCTGTTTTTGATGGACAACGTGTTTCGCTTCGTTCAAGCGGGCAGTGAAATCTCCGGTCTGCTTGGGCGAATGCCGGCGACGGTGGGATACCAGCCGACCTTGACGACGGAAGTCGCGGAGCTGGAAGAGCGCATTATCTCCACCACGAAGGGTGCGATCACCTCCGTACAAGCCGTCTACGTTCCGGCCGACGACATGACTGATCCAGCCGTGAGCGGCATTCTGAATCACCTGGACACGCTCGTGATCCTGACACGCGCTCAGGCCAGCAAGGGAATCTATCCGGCCGTGGACCCGCTGCAATCCACGAGCAAACTGATGGATCGCCACTTTCTGGGAGATCGGCACTATCGAGTTGCCGAAGGAGTGAGGGAGCATCTTGCAAGGTATCGGGAACTCGAAGATATCCTCACCATGCTCGGCATCGGAGAACTGTCTGAGACGGACCGGCGTATCGTGGTTCGGGCCAGGAAGCTCCAGCGGTACCTGACTCAGCCGTTCCATGTCACCGGTGAACTGACCGGTATCCAAGGGGTATCGGTACCCTTGGCCGACACGCTCCTCGATTGCGAGGCATTCCTACGGGGAGAGTTCGACGACGTGCCGGAAGATCGGTGCTACATGCGTGGCTCGATGAAAGGTGTGCAAGCATGAAGTCTTTCGTCCTCCATTTGCAGGACGCAACCCACCACGAGCGGATCGAGCAGGTGGCGAGCTTCGTGGGGCAGGACGACTCGGGTCTCTTCGGGATTCTTGCCGGTCACGCACGGATGATGACGGTGTTGGCGTTCGGACTCGCGCGTTATCGGACCACGGATGACCGCTGGCATTTCCTGGCTGTACCACGAGGCCTGCTCTATTGTGTCGACAACAACCTCTATCTGAGCGCCAGACGATACATCCGTGACGATGACTTTGCCCAGATCAGTCAGGCACTCGAAGCACAGTTGGTGACGGAAGAGACCGCGCTGCACCGTATCAAAGACAGCCTGCATCGATTGGAGGAGGAAATGTTCAAGCGACTCTGGCGAATGGGCCGTGGGGAGTATGCCGCGTCGTGAAAAGCGAGAATCAATTGAAGGAGGAGGTTACCAAGCAGATTCGCCGCATGAAGCAAGCGGAACAAGACAGACCTACTCTGCTGAGGCAGACCGTGTATCTGGGGACCTTGGGATTGCTGTTTGTCGTGCCCGTGATCGTCGGTGCCTATGTCGGTCAATGGCTGGATGGTTTGGTTCCCGGGTATTCGATGCGCTGGACGTTGAGCCTGATTGTTCTCGGTGTGGGTATCGGCGCCATGAGCGTCTATTTGAACGTGAGGGAATAACGGATGGGATCGTCCGATCTGTTGACAGGGGCGGGGGTGCAGCTTGGACCGGTCGTGTTAGCGGAACCGGTCCTCACTACATGGGGCATCATGTTCGCTCTCGTCGTGGGGGCTTGGATTGGAACGAGGCGGCTGAGCCTCGATCCTGGGCCGGTCCAAGTTGTCTTGGAAGGGTTGCTCGGTGCGGCGGACGAGGCGATTCGAGCCGTGCTGCCCGCACAGACGGCGCGACTGCTCCCTTTCATTGCCACGCTCTGGCTGTTCATCATGGTGGCTAATCTGTCCGGTCTGATCCCCGGCGTCCACGCTCCGACCGGTGACCTGTCAACGACTGCGGCGTTAGCCGTCATCGTGTTTCTTTCGGTGCACTGGTTCGGCATTCGCTCAGAGGGGATCCGAGCGTATCTGCGTCACTATTTGGCTCCCATGCCGATCATGCTCCCGTTCCACCTCATGAGTGAACTCACCCGTACCCTCGCCCTTGCCATCCGGCTTTTCGGCAACATCATGAGTCTCGAAATGGCGGCCATGTTGGTGCTGCTCGTAGCAGGCTTTTTGGTGCCGATTCCGTTGTTGATCTTGCACATCATCGAAGCGCTGATCCAGGCCTATATCTTCGGGATGCTCGCCTTGATCTATATAGCAGGTGCCATTCACTCACAAGAATCAAGAAAACCCCAAGCATAGGAGTGACCATGCGTGACATCAGTTGGTTTGCCCTTGCCTCGACCGTTGTTGCCGCATTGGCTATTGCGATTGGAACCATGATTCCGGCAATGGCCATGGGGCGCGCCATCAGCCAGGCACTGGAAGCGCTGGCGAGGCAGCCTGAAGCAGAACGCTCAATCACCCGAGCGCTATTCATCGGTCTCGCCATGATTGAGTCATTGGCGATTTACTGTCTGGTGATCGTCTTGATCATTCTCTTCAGAAATCCGTTACTCGAATACATGCTGAAGCCATGAGCGATTGTTGGCACATGCGTTCTACCGCTGTCCAAGCGGGGAACTGTGGAGGGTGACCTGTGGAACTGGATTGGACGACGTTCATACTGGAACTGATCAACTTCCTGGTCCTCATCTGGATCCTCAACCGATTTCTGTATAAACCCGTGATGACAGTCATTGCCCAGCGCCGGACCGCCATTAAAAAGACGCAGGCGGATGCGGAACAGATGCGAAGCGACGCGGAGGCGTTACGGGGCCAATACGAGAATCGTCTCGCGGAATGGGAGCAGGAAAAAGATAAGGCTCGCGCAAAGCTGCGTGACGAGATCAGCGCCGAACGGAATCGGCTGTTGGACGGGGTCCGTACAGAACTCGATCAGGAGCGACAAAAAGCCGCTGCGGTTGAACAGCGGCGGCTGAAAGAGTTCACGCAACAGACCGAGGCCGCCGCCATCGCACAAGGGGCAACGTTCGCGAGTCGGCTCCTGTCGCGCCTGGGGGGGGTGGAGTTGGAACGAAGCATTATTGATCTGGTGATGGGGGAGCTTCACAGTCTGCCCCAGGACAAGATTGTGGCCATCCGGTCTGTGCCGGCCACGACAGGGCTTACGATGAAGATTACGACTGGCTATCCACTCGCCGTAACCCAGCGGAAGGTCCTCGGAGACGCCTGCCGAACGCTGATGGGATGGGAGGTGCCCTGCGAATTCCTTGAAGACAGGAATCTCATCGCCGGCTTGCGGATCAGTTTGGGATCCTGGGTCCTTCGCGCCAATGTGCAAGACGAAATGAACTTTTTTGTCGAATCGTCGCATCATGCTTAGTCAATCAATAGTAGCGAATCAGGTGCTGGCGGGTCAGGCTGTGTGGCTCCGTGACTATCGGTTCAACCTGCGGGTCTCCGAACAAGGGATTGTCGTATCGGTCGGGGATGGCATCGCTTGGATCGAGGGTTTGCCGTCCGCAGCGATGGATGAAATTCTAGATCTCGAAGATGGCAGTCGCGCCATGGTGTTTCAGCTCGAAGAGCATCATCGTCGGCGCCATCCTGCTCGAACAGACCGACCGTCTGACTGCCGGTACAATTGCGCATCTGTCCGGCCGGCGCATGGGCATCCCGACCGGGGAGGCTCTGATTGGTCGAGTCATCGACCCCTTGGGAAATCCACTCGATGGATTGGACCATCCGGAATGTTCGGCTACTCGGCTGCTGGACATTCTTTCTCCACCGATTACCGCGCGCGACTTCGTCCATAAACCTCTGTATACGGGAAGCAAGATCGTGGATACGCTGATTCCCATCGGCAAGGGCCAACGCCAATTGATCATCGGCGACAATGGGCTCGGAAAAAGCTCCTTAGCCATCGACGCAGTCATCAATCAACGGGACCAAGGGGTGCGCTGTGTCTATGTCCTGGTTGGCCAGAAACGGTCAAGCGTTGTTGACACGATCGAAACCCTTCGGCGGTCGGGTTCATTAATGTATACCGTGCTTGTTGTCGCAGAGGCGACGTCGCTGCCTGGCCTCAAATTTATGGCTCCGTTTGCGGGATGTGCTGTGGCGGAATCCTGGATGTGGCAGGGGCACGATACGCTGGTGGTGTACGATGATCTGACGATGCACGCGGAAGCGTATCGCGAGCTCTCGCTGCTCCTCCGGCGTCCACCAGGACGCGAGGCTTATCCCGGCGATATTTTCTTTCTCCACTCACGTCTGCTTGAGCGATCGACCTGTCTTGCCCCGGAGCATGGGGGCGGCAGCATGACGGCCTTGCCGATCGTCGAGACGAAGGAGGGAGAAATCGCAGCCTATATTCCCACGAATCTGATCTCGATTACCGATGGACAGATCTATCTCGATAAACGCCTCTTCGCGTCAAGCATTCTTCCCGCCATCGATGTGACGAGATCCGTGTCACGTGTCGGGGGGAAGGGACAGCATCACCGAATCAAAGAAAAAGCAGGACGCATGAAGTTGGATTATCTCCAGTTCCTCGAGTTGGAGGTCTTCACCAGATTCGGATCGCGTATTGAGGCGTCGATGGAAACGAAGATTGCATGTGGCCGTGTCCTGCGGGAATTGCTGAAGCAGGATAGGCTGGCTCCCCTGCCGATTGAGTTTCATTTGGCCTGGTTGACGGGATTTCAGCATGGTCTCTTCGATAAGGTTCCCTTGGCATCGATTCCTGCCTTGCTTGACTCGCTCGCGATGCGTGTGAAGGAGAGCGATCTCACGCTGGAAAGTCAGGAAGAAGAATGGATAGAAGCTGTGAGTCATTGGCTCGACCAGCACATGGCGACATGAGCAAACGACGCGACATCGAGGATCATATCCACTCACTCGGTGAGATCAGCACGATCATGAGCGCCATGAAAAACCTCGCGCTGATGGAGATACAGAAACTGACCCGGCTGTTGTCTGCGCAGGACCGCGTGGTGGCAAGCATGCAGGAGGCAGGTATCGATTGTCTTAAATTTTACCCCGAAGCACTGCCGCACACGGAGGATGGCAGGCCACTCTATGTCGTGATCGGTTCAGAACGAGGGTTTTGCGGTGAGTTCAATGAACAGTTGCGAGCACATGTTCGAGAACGGCTGCAGCTCGTGGGAGATCAAGGTCCGGTCCTCTTGACGGTGGGGCGAAAGCTGACAGCGCGGATGTCGGACGATCGATTTGTGCCGATATCCGTCGAGGGAGCGTCCGTTGCGGAAGAAGTCCAGTCGGTATTGATTCGGGTGATGGATCACATCCATGAGTTGCAGAGACAAGAGCCATCAACCCAGTCTATGACCATCACGGTCGTGTCACATGCCTTCGAAACAGACGGTGCGTTTAGTCAAACTCTCCAACCGTTCGAAGTGCCTCCTGGCAAGACAGCTCGTTTCGAAGATCCCCCGCTCCTGAATCTGCCCCCGTCTGTATTTCTAGAGGAGTTGATCGATCTCTACTTGTTTTCCTTCTTGCATAAGATCTTCTATGGTGCCCTTCTGGCAGAGAACCGCGCTCGGGTATCCCATTTGGAAGGCGCGATACAGCGGCTTGAAAAAGAAATATCAGAGTTGGACTTGAAGCGTAATACGCTCCGGCAAGAAGAGATTACAGAAGAAATCGAACTTCTTATGCTGAGTGCGGAACGGTCCCAGAAGCCATGATGCTGCTGACAAATGGATCAACGCGCCAGTACTTCATAGTGCCAGCAGTAGAAACAGTGAGGTGTCCCTGGAGTCTTTGTTTCAGGCGCGGAGGAATGATGATGCTGAAAAAGATCGGGCATGGTCTGATCTTGTGGGTCATTCCTTATGTCATGACGATTCCGTTGAGGGGGCTTATGCAGACCGATCTGATCTTTTTCAAGACGATCATGATTGTGGAGGGGGCAATCGTAGGAGGCGTTCTCTCCGCACTGGATCGCGTTGAAGAACAGGCTGCGAATGATCCAGATCTCTTTGTCTTTACCAACCTCTCAGGAGTTGGAAGCATGGAGGTCAACGCCTTTCAGCGTGGCTGTGATGTGGTCATCCAAAAGTCGTTGCGAGAGGGGTTTGGGCTGGTCGTGTCCGAAGCCCTCTGGAAAGAAAAGCCGGTGGTGGCGGGAAACGCCGGAGGCATTCCGATGCAGTTTCCTGAGCCCTATCACAAAAACCTCGTCAGCAGCGTAGAAGGTTGTGCGGAGCGGGTCCTCGACCTGCTCAAGCGACCGGGCGAACGTGGGGAGTTCGGCCGAGCTGGACGCGAGCATGTGCGGAAACACCTTCTGTTACCGCGACTGGTGCGCGACGAACTGCGACTCATCAAGCAGGTGGTGCAGACAACATGACAGACAAGGTCGCGGACGGGCCTGACAACGTGCTCGTCGCCTATTTCTCAATGGAGATCGGCTTAGAATCCGGGATGCCGACCTATGCGGGAGGGCTTGGTGTGCTCGCCGGCGACACCGTTCGCTCTGCCGCGGATCTCGAGGTGCCGATGGTGGCGGTGTCATTGATCCACCGGCGCGGATACCTTTTCCAGCGGCTGGACGAGCAGGGTCATCAACGTGCGGAAGCCGTTGTCTGGCCGATCAATGATTTTGCGGAACGGATTGACGCGCAGGCCACGGTCGAGATCGAAGGTCGCACGGTCCATGTCAGCGCCTGGAAATACTGCGTCACTGGGGAGTCTGGACATGTTATTCCGGTGTATCTGCTCGACACCGATGTGAACGAGAATCAGCCATGGGATCGCACGCTGACGGATGTGCTCTATGGGGGTGGCGACCATTATCGCTTCTGTCAGGAAGTGGTGCTGGGGGTAGGAGGCTTTCGACTCTTGCGGGCTCTCGGCTACCAGGACATCCGCCGATTTCACATGAATGAGGGGCATGCCGCCTTGCTCGTCCTTGCGCTAGGCCAGGAGAAACTGGCCGCGCAGAACCAGCCGGATGCGATTTCCCACGAGTTGATCGAAACCATCCGCGAACAGTGCGTCTTCACGACGCATACCCCGGTGCCGGCCGGGCACGATAAGTTTCCGGAGACGCTCGCGCGCCAGGTGCTCGGCAATCGATGGTGGCAGTTGCTGAAGTCCTGTGGCGTTGGGGAGACGCTTAATCTAACGCAATTGGCGTTGCGGGGGTCGCGCTATGTCAATGGGGTGGCGATGAAGCATGGGGAGGTCTCGCACAGCATGTTCCCCGGCTATCCGATCCATTCCATTACCAACGGAGTGCACGCGATCACGTGGACCGCTCCATCGTTCCAGAAGCTCTTCGATACCCACCTGCCGGACTGGCGGCGCGATCAACTCTCGCTACGCTATGCCGTGAGTATTCCCACCTCGGACATCTGGGCGGCCCATGTGGAAGCCAAGCGCACGTTGGTCGAGCATGTGAATCGAGAAGCGAACGCGGGTTTTGATCGCGATGTGTTGACGATTGGATTTGCCCGCCGGTTTGCGGCCTACAAACGGGCCGGCTTGATCTTTCAGGATCTCGCACGGCTCAAGCAGATTGTCCGAGCAGCGGGGCCGATCCAGATCGTCTTTTCCGGCAAGGCGCATCCGCATGACCGCGAGGGCAAAGACCTCATCGCGCATATTCATGAGATGCGTGACGCGCTGCACGGGAGTATCAGCGTTGCCTACCTGACCAACTATGATATGGAGGTGGCCAAGATGTTCTGTGCCGGTGTGGATGTGTGGCTCAATACACCGTTACCGCCGCTTGAGGCATCGGGAACGAGCGGGATGAAGGCGGCGATGAACGGAGTGCCGAGTCTGAGTGTGCTGGACGGCTGGTGGATCGAGGGCCACCTCGAAGGCGTGACCGGTTGGTCGATCGGTGATCGGGTGGAATCTTGCATGGAGCCGAGCGGAAGTATGGACGCCTGCCATGCCGCGGCCTTGTACGACAAGCTGGAGCACAAAGTGATCCCGTGTTTTTATAAAGATCGTGATGGCTTCGTCGAGATCATGCGGCACGCAATCGCATTGAACGGCGGCTTCTTTAATACCCAGAGGATGATGGCGCAGTATCTGCACGACGCCTATCGGTTGGGGCAAGCGCCTGTGCGGCGGTCTCCGCCGCAACGCGAGGTTCCGATCGATCGAACGGATATTATTCCGCATCATTCATGAGCACTTCTGCTGTAGTTGCGGATGTTTGAGGCGTGAGGCCAACCATGTGCTTCATACCCGCCAGCCGTATGCAGCGTCTGGGCTGCGTAAAGCAGGCTTACCAGTCTTAGCGTTCGGGGCGTTCAACCGGACCAGTTTCGCCTGGCACCTCTAGGGGGCGGCACATATGGGTTCGGAGCATGCGGCAACGGATCGTAGAAAAGCCAATGAACTGGAGGAACAACGCGGATGCCACGATTTCGAAGGCTGGTTCGCCTCGGAGCGATTGTTATGGAAGCGAGGCGCGAAGCTTTCCATGTGAGCGGAATTGAACAGATCCAGATTGTCCCGTTGGATAAGGTAAGTCAGGCTTGAGTCACAAGTGAGCGTGTGTCGCAAGGAGACAATCCCATCCACCAAGGCCATGCTCATGGTAGTCGGGGGCGTGGCGGGGGCGGACCGCGGGCACGATGCTCTCAGGCGCACGCGTGCGGATCGGCAACGAAGGTTGATGAAGGCATCGTTCAAAACCGGGCTGAGCTTTGGTCTCACGTCCGGGGTGATCACGACATTGGGGTTGATGGTAGGGCTCCATTCAGGCACCCACTCACGAACCGTTGTCATTGGCGGCATTCTGACGATTGCGATTGCCGATGCTATGTCGGATGCCTTAGGCATGCACGTTGCTGAGGAGTCGAAGAATAACGGGGTTGTGTCGGAAATATGGGAATCGACCATCACCACCTTTGTAGCCAAGTTCTTGATCGCGTTAACCTTTGTCGTGCCGGTGTTGCTGTTGCCGCTAGACGTAGCCATGACGGTGAGCGTGGGATGGGGCCTCATGCTGCTCGGGGTGTTGAGCTATCTCTTGGCGCGAGCCCAGCAGATCCCAGCTTGGAAAGTCATTGCGGAACACGTCGTGATCGGCATCAGTGTGATTGCGATCACGCATTATGTGGGTGGGTGGATTGACTCGGTGTTGGGGTAGCAGGATGCTGAGAGCGTCAACCCTCGCAAAGGTCGTGAGACGGAGCCCGTGGTTCGGTTTTGGATTCGGTCGTGTCACGTGGACCGCTCCATCGTTCCAGCAGCTCTTCGATACCCATCTGCCGGACTGGCGTCAGGAACAATTCTCGCAGCGCTATGCCGTCGGTATTTCCACCTCGGACATCTGGGCAGCCCATGTGGAAGCCAAGCGCTGGTAGAGGGTCAGTTTGAATTCAGCTATGTCACCGCAAATAAATTTCGCAACCGGGCTAAGGCTCTGGTTGCCGTTTCAGTGAGAAGGATGTCTGCTATGCCTCAGTTGCTAGAGAATGAGACGACCAAGACCTGGCAGTTCACACCGGATAAGCTCACAGCCATCTCTTGGCACCGATGCCGAGCATGGGCTCGTCGGCCAGGAAGTCGAGCGGCGTCATGCCGAATTCGGCCCCAATGAACTGCCCGAAGCTCCGCCACCGTCACTTGTGAAGCTGTTTCTCTCTCAGTTCGCGAGCGTCATTGTCTGGGTGTTAATCGGAGCGGCGATCATCTCCGGTCTTTTGGAAGACTGGCTCGATGCGGCAGCGATCTTCGCCATTGTGTTTCTCAACGGTCTGCTCGGGTTCGTGCAAGAGTTCCGGGCCGAGCGGTCCTTGGCTGCGCTTCGAAAAATGTCGGTGGCGACCGCGCAAGTGATCCGTGACGGCGTCCCCCGGTCCATCCCTGCGCGCGAATTGGTGCCCGGAGATGTCATTCTCCTGGAAGCCGGCGACCGTATCCCGGCGGATGCTCGGCTCATCTATGCCACAAACTTCCAGGTTCAAGAAGCGTCGCTGACCGGCGAATCCACGCCGGTTCAGAAGGCAGCAACCGCCCTCGATAGGCCCGACGTGTCCTTAGCCGACCGGACCAATATGGCATTCATGGGCACCATCGCGGTCTTAGGCAAAGCCCGCGCGCTGGTCGTTGCGACGGCGCTCAACACGGAGCTGGGCCGGATCGCCGCGATGATTCATAAGGAATCGGAGGCAGAACGGACGGAAACCCCGCTGCAACGCCGACTCGAGCAGTTCGGCTACACCCTCTTGTGGCTGGCGTTGGCTGTTGTCGCCGTCGTGTTCGCCTTGGGCTATCTGCGCGGCGAGCCGTTGGTGACCATGTTCATGACCTCGGTGAGTCTGGCTGTGGCGGCCGTGCCGGAAAGCCTCCCCACCGTGGTGACGATTACATTGGCGCTGGGGGTTACCCGCATGGTGAAGCGGCATGCGCTGATTCGCAAACTGCCTGCAGTCGAAACGCTCGGATCGGCCACGGTCATCTGCACAGACAAAACGGGCACGTTGACGAAGAACGAGATGACGGTGACGAAATTGTTCGTCGGCACCACGGCCTTCGACGTGACCGGTGAAGGGTACGCACCAGTCGGTGAAATCCGTGAGATGTCAAAGGTGAGAGAAAGCGGTTCTGAGTTGCCCGGAAAAGGGATTGAGCTTCACTCCGACAACTCAGAACTCAACGCCCAGAACGTAAACCTGAGCCAACTTCCGGCCCTGCGCGAACTGCTGACGGCAGCCGTGCTGTGCAACGGTGCGACGTTACGAGAGGAGAATGGAACGTGGCAGGTGATCGGTGATCCAACGGAAGGCGCTCTTCTGGTTGCGGCAGCGAAGGCCGCGTTGACGAAGGAAGCCTTGGAGGGCAGCGCGCCGTTCGAAGCAGAAATTCCCTTCGATGCCGAACGGAAAATGATGACCATCATCCGTCGCACGGCGGACGGGAGCATGGCCTATGTGAAAGGGGCGCCGGATGTCCTGCTTTCCCGCTGCACGCATCGTCGGACCCTCGACGGGCACATCGAGCCCATGGACGATGAACAACGGAAGATCCTACTCGGTATTAACGCATCCCTGGACACCAGGCGCTTCGCGTGCTTGCTGTGGCGGATCGGCGCCTTGATGGGCATGGCCTGAATCTCTCGACCGATTGGTCGAGAAGAATCTGGTGTTCCTCGGTTTGTTTGCCATGAAAGATCCCGTGCGGGCAGAAGCTGCGGAGGCCATTCGTCTCTGCCGGAAAGCCGGCATCAACACCGTGATGATTACTGGGGATCACAAAGAGACGGCGCTCGCCATTGCCAGGGATTTAGGTCTGCATGACGGTGACGGCTCGGCGCTCTCCGGCCAGGAGATTGACAATCTCACCGAGGACCAACTGGCCCAGCGCGTGGAGCACATCACGGTCTACGCCCGCGTCTCGGCGGAGCACAAATTGCGTATCATCCAGGCCTGGAAATACCGAGGCGGGATCGTGGCGATGACGGGCGACGGCGTGAACGATGCGCCTGCGATCAAGGCAGCGGATATCGGCATCGCGATGGGGATCACCGGAACTGATGTGACGAAAGAAGCTGCCGACATGGTGGTCACGGACGACAATTTCGCCTCCATCGCGGCAGCGGTGGAAGAAGGCCGGGGGGTCTTCGACAACATCCGGAAGGCCGTCCATTTCCTCCTGTCGTGCAATCTGAGCGAAGTGCTGGTCATGCTGTTTGCGGCGCTGCTGGGTCTGCCCCTGCCGCTCCTGCCGATTCAGATTCTCTGGATGAATCTCGTGACGGACGGCATCCCGGCCTTGGCGCTGGCGGTTGACCCTAAGGCGCCTGATCTGATGACGCGTCCGCCTCGCCGGCCGGAGGCTCGGTTGCTGGACGGTGGACGATTACTGGCGATCGGCGGAGAGGGGTTGATGCTGGGATTGATTGCGTTAGGCGCGTTCAGTTATAGCCTCTATGGTCTGCATCAAGAGCTCGATCAAGCCAGGACGGTGGCCTTTACGGTGCTGGTGGTGGCGCAACTGGTACATGTCTTCAACTGCCGGAGCGAACAGTTGTCGCTCTTCCAGTTGGGCGTCTGGACGAACCGTCCGCTGGTGTGGGCCTTCCTCCTCTCGCTGGCTGTGCAGGTCGCGGTGCTCACGATTCCAGCGGCTGCGCCGATCTTCAAGGTTGCGCCGTTGCCGATCGAAGATTGGGCGTTGATGGGAGCCCTGGGTTTGCTGCCATTCTTCATCATGGAATCAATCAAGCTGGTGCGACGACGATTATGAATGTGTTGGCGGTCAATAGTGGAAGCTCCTCCTTGAAGTTCAAGGTCGTCGAGTTCGACAATTCTGCTGACGCGGCAGCCCATCGGCATCCGAGCATCCGCTGTGAGGGATCAGTCGAAGCAATCGGGCCTGCGGCGAAGCTATTGCTCAGTTGCGACGGGAAAACAGTTGCCCAGACTATTGAGAATGTCTCGACCCATGCCGAGGCGGTTCAGCGTTTGATGCAGATGCTGGAGCAGTCGAGCAAGCTGGAAGGACGCGATCCCAGCATTCACGCGGTCGGGCATCGAGTGGTGCATGGTGGCGAGCAGTTTCGAGAGCCGGTTGTGATCAACGACGACGTGATGGCCGCGATCGACCGTTTGGTCGAACTCGCGCCACTCCACAATCCTGGCTCGATCGCCGGGATTGAGGGCGCTCGTGCTGTGCTGGGATCGCACTTCCCGATATCGCCGTCTTCGATACGGCGTTCCACATGTATGCCGCTAGTGGCCGCCTCCTCGCCGATCAAGATCTAAAAAGCACGGCATCCGCCGGTATGGGTTTCATGGCTTCTCCCATGCGTCCATGGTGGCGCCTGTGCCGAGCCGTAATCGTCCACTGGCCAGTCTACGCCTCATTACCCTGCAGCTTGGAAACGGGTGCTCTGCGCCGCGATGATCGAGGACGAACGGTTGATACGACGATGGGATTTACGCCGCTCGGGTCTGGTGATGGGAACCAGATCGGGCGATCTGGATCCAGCAGTCGTCGGGCATCTTATGCGACGGAAAGGTCTGTCAGTCGATGAGTCGAATGTTCTTGAACGAGCGCTCGGGTCTTCTGGGTCTGTCTGGCCTGTCGGGCGACATGCGCGAACTTCTGAATGTGGCCGAAGACAAGCCGGACCCACTCGCTGCGCTGGCGATGGACCTGTTTTGTTATCGCGCGCGCAAGTACATCGGTTCGTATCTGGCCGCGCTAGGAGGCGCGGATGCGTTTGTCTTTGGTGGCGGCATCGGCGAGCATGCTCCGGCCATCCGTGCGAGGATCTGTGACGGGATGGGCTGGTGCGGGTTACGGCTGGATCCGTTGCGCAACCAAGCGGCCGTAGAAATCGCTCCGGCGAGGCATTGAAGATAGCAGAGATGCGCCGTTGGCCTGTTATGTAGCTGCGGATGAAGAAGTGAGATCGCCCGGGCCACGCTCGAATGTTTGCGAAGGGCAGTCTGGGATCCGGGAAACTGAATGTTCAACATGGAAGTTTTCGGAAGAAGAGCCTTCGGCGCTTCTCCATTTCACTTTTTACCTTTTACGGCTCTGCCAAGATGGAGAGACACCTATGAAGTTTGTTTCAACTAAAACAAATCTAGCGCTGATGGATGCCTATTGGCGGGCCGCCAATTATCTCTCTGTCGGCCAAATCTATCTCTATGACAACCCGTTATTGAGGAAGCCTCTGACGCGTGCCCATATCAAGCCTCGTTTGCTTGGCCATTGGGGAACGACGCCGGGCTTGAATTTCATCTATGTGCATCTGAACCGGATCATCACACAACATGATCTCAACATGATCTATATCGCCGGTCCCGGCCATGGCGGACCGGGCTTGTCGCCAATGCCTACCTCGAAGGGACCTATAGCGAGGTCTATCCAAACATCTCGCAGGATGAACAGGGTATGAAACGGTTGTTCAAGCAGTTTTCGTTTCCCGGTGGCATTCCCAGCCATGTGGCGCCAGAAACGCCAGGTTCCATTCACGAAGGCGGCGAGTTGGGCTATTCCCTCTCCCATGCCTACGGGGCGGTGTTCGACAATCCGGATCTGATCGCGGCCTGTGTGGTGGGCGATGGGGAAGCGGAAACCGGTCCGCTCGCCACGAGCTGGCATTCCAACAAGTTTCTCAATCCGATCACCGATGGGGTGGTCCTGCCGATTCTCCATCTAAACGGCTATAAGATTGCGAGCCCAACGGTCTTGGCCCGCATCAGTCGTGACGAGCTGGATCATCTGTTCCGCGGCTACGGCTACAGTCCGTATTTCGTCGAGGGCCACGATCCGTCGAAGATGCATCAGCTCATGGCGGCGACGCTCGATACTGTCATGCAAGACATCCAACGAATCAAAACTGCTGCGCGTAAAGAGGGCACCCCAAAACGCCCACTCTGGCCCATGATTGTGCTCCGAACGCCCAAAGGCTGGACCTGTCCTCCACAGATCGACGGCAAGCGGACCGAAGATTACTGGCGATCGCATCAGGTTCCCATGGGCGACATGGACAAGCCGGCACATATCAAGATTCTTGAACAGTGGATGAAGAGCTACAAGCCTGAGGAACTGTTTGACAAGTCCGGGCGATTCAAGCCCGAACTTGCCGAACTGGCGCCCAAGGGTGATCGGCGCATGAGCGCGAATCCTCACGCAAACGGTGGGCTGCTGTTGCAAGATTTACGACTGCCTGATTTTCGCGATATGCCGTTGAGGTCCGAAACCTGGTGCGCTCGAAGCCGAGGCCACCCGCATCATGGGAGCGTTTCTGCGGGACACGATGAAGATGAATATGGAGAACCGGAACTTCCGCCTCTTCAGTCCAGATGAGAACAATTCCAATCGCTGGCAAGATGTGTTGGAGGTCACCAACCGCGCCTGGATGGCGGATCGCTATCCCTACGACGACCATCTGGCGCCGGACGGCCGGGTGATGGAGATGCTCAGTGAGCACCAGTGCCAGGGGTGGCTGGAAGGGTATCTCTTGACCGGCCGACATGGCTTCTTTTCCTGTTACGAAGCGTTCATCCACATCATTGATTCCATGTTCAACCAACATGCCAAGTGGCTCAAGGTCTGCAACCACATCCCGTGGCGACGACCGATTGCCTCGCTGAATTATTTGTTGTCCTCCCACGTCTGGCGGCAGGATCACAATGGCTTCAGCCATCAGGATCCTGGGTTCATCGATCACGTGGTCAACAAGAAAGCCGAGGTGATCCGGGTCTATCTGCCACCCGATGCCAATACGCTGCTGTCTGTCACCGACCATTGTCTGCGCAGTCGCAACCATGTGAACGTCATCGTGGCGGGCAAGCAGTCGGCGCCGCAATGGCTCGACATGGATGCTGCAGTGAAGCATTGCACAGCCGGAATCGGCATTTGGGAATGGGCGAGTAACGATCGGAATAGTGAACCGGATGTGGTCATGGCCTGTTGCGGCGATGTACCCACGCTGGAAACGCTTGGCGGCCGTCTCTTTGTTGCGGAGCTACTTGCCGGATGTGAAAGTGCGAGTGGTCAACGTGGTGGATCTCATGAAACTGCAACCATCCGCTGAACATCCGAACGGACTGTCCGACAAGGACTTCGATGCCTTGTTCACGACAGACAAGCCGGTCATCTTCGCGTTCCACGGCTACCCGTGGCTGATCCACCGGCTCACCTACCGACGGACGAATCACAAGAACCTGCATGTGCGCGGGTACAAAGAAGAAGGGACCACGTCGACCCCGTTCGATATGGTGGTGATGAACGATCTCGACCGGTTTCATCTGGTCGCTGATGTCATCGACCGGATCCCACTACGCGGCTCGCGGGCCGACTATGCCAAGCAGGCCCTCCGCGACAAGCGCATCGAACATAAGCAATATATCGCCGAACACGGTGAAGACATGCCGGAGATCCGCCAGATGGAAGTGGGATGAGTGGGAGCCCGGCGAGGGAGGAGCAGGTAAACAGCGAACCGCTCCAGGGACGAGTGCCACTTGCACGCGTAGGAGCATGATTCCAGCCAACGATGCTTCTCGATCTCTATGAATTTCCTCTCATAAGTGTGCTATCGAAAGGGGCTGTGAACGGCGTTCAAGTGGAATCATTCAAGCGCGTCAAAGGGGAGGAAAGGTATGGGCCGGGGTGCTGTCTTACGATCGGTGGATTGTTGGAATACTGTTCTCTTATGGTTCTACTGGCAGGACAAGCCTATGCGGGTGATACAGATGACAAGAAGCCGGATGACTGAAGCCGAAGGAGCTGCTCGATTGTCGGTATGGGCAAACCTATGAGAAGACCGATGGTGAAACCGTTGGGGAAGCCTTTCCTTCCGACGACGTCTTCCGTCCCCTGCTGGCGGACCCCAAGCAGCCGCAGTTCTTTGCGACCTGGCGAGCGACCCGATCGCGTACCGACCGCACGACCTCCAACATCGGGTCAGTGGCGATTGGAGAAAACTTCGGCTTTTATACGAGGCGGGAAGGATGCAATGGATGGCAGATCAGCCTGCTCACCGGCATTTTTGCTCAATTCGACTTAGATGAAAAGAATGCCCAACTGATCAACACGGACTTCAATGTCGGGATCCCGATTACATGGCGCTCTGGAAATTGGTCCGCACGATTGCGCTATTATCACCAAAGCAGCCACATCGGCGACGAATTTTTGGGGGCCAACCCAGGGTTCAAGTCGATCACGTTTATTCTTGAGGAGGTGGACGCGATTCTTTCCTACGAGTACCGATGGCTGCGCCTCTATGGAGGAGGTGGGTATCTCGTGCATCGCGAACCGGCCACGTTCGATCGCGGGAAGACCCAGTGGGGATTCGAAGCGAGGGCGCCGTCGATTCGGACACGGATCTTGGGATCGTTCCTTGACCGGTTGGTCGTCACACCCGTGCTGTCTGCGGATTTCAAGTCGATACAGGCACATGAGTGGATTATCGACACCAATGTGCTCGGCGGATTCGAATGGTCCCGGACGGGCTCCTTCCGTCGTTTTCGGATCATGGCAACGTATTTCCACGGTTATAATCCCTATGGGCTGTTTGTGATCAACCAGAAGATCGAATCGATAGGGCTTGGGGCCTACTTCATGTTTTAGCGGCTCTCAGGTCGCGACCCCCGTCTTCTTGAAAAGGAGCGAGAACGATGAATAAAACAACCTCCTTTTCCATTTGGTACGTGCTCCTCGCCATCATGGCCGTGGTGCTCGTACATGATTTCATCCTTGCCCTGAATAAGGTCGAAGAGCTCCCCTACAGTCAGTTTAAGAATTTGGTGGTGACCGGGAAAGTGGCGGAAGTCTCCGTGACCAGCCACATACTGACCGGCAAGTTGAAGGCCGAAGGCGAATCCAAGGAGCAGAAAGCCTTTACGACCGTGCGCGTCGACGATCCGGACTTGGTCCGCGAACTCAACCAATATGGCGTTACCTTTACCGGGGTCATTGAATCCACGTTTTGGCGTGATCTCCTGTCCTGGGTGATCCCGGTCGCCCTATTCGCGGGCATCTGGTTCTTCATCTTTCGCCGGTTTGGCCAGGCCCAAGGCGGCTTCATGCAGGTGGGGCAATCCAAAGCGAAGATCTACGTGGAGAAGGACATTAAGGTCACGTTCGCGGATGTCGCCGGGGTGGACGAAGCCAAAGAAGAACTGGGTGAGGTGATCGAGTTCCTCAAGACGCCGGAGAAGTTCACTAAACTCGGCGGCAAGATTCCCAAGGGCATACTCCTGGTCGGCCCACCCGGGACCGGCAAGACGTTGCTGGCTCGTGCGGTGGCCGGTGAGGCCGGCGTGACGTTCTTCAGCATCAGCGGCTCGGAGTTTGTCGAAATGTTTGTCGGGGTCGGGGCGGCCCGGGTCCGTGATCTCTTCGATCAGGCAAAGCTCAAAGCCCCCTGCATTATTTTCATCGATGAGTTGGATGCGCTCGGAAAAGCCCGTGGCGCAGGGCCCATGGGGCATGAGGAGCGGGAGCAAACGCTCAATCAGTTACTGGTCGAAATGGACGGCTTTGATCCTCGTATCGGCGTCATTCTCATGGCCGCGACCAATCGCCCCGAGATTCTTGATCCTGCCTTGCTGCGGGCCGGCCGGTTCGATCGACACGTGGTGGTGGACCGTCCGGACAAGATCGGTCGTCTCGCCATTCTTCGTGTGCATGCCAAACAGGTGACGCTTGGTCCCGACGCCGATCTCGAAAACATCGCTGCGATGACCCCCGGGTTCTCCGGAGCAGATTTGGCCAACATCATCAATGAGGCGGCGTTACTGGCGGTGCGGCGCGGCAAGGATCAAGTCGGTTTTTCTGAATTACAGGAGGCGGTCGAGCGAGTCATTGCCGGCTTGGAGAAGAAGAATCGCGTCTTGAATAAGATGGAGAAGGAGCGGGTGGCCTACCATGAGACGGGCCATGCCCTCGTTGCCATGTCCTTGCCGGGGATGGATCAGGTACAGAAGATCTCGATCATTCCGCGCGGCGTGGCAGCTCTCGGCTATACCTTGCAACTTCCGACAGAAGACCGGTTTCTAATGACGAAATCGGAATTGGAGAATAAGGTTGCCGTGTTACTCGGCGGGCGGATCGCCGAAGAAACGATCTTCGGGGAAGCCTCCACGGGGGCCCAGAATGATCTGGTTAAGGCCACCGACATTGCAAAAAGCATGGTGAAGGCTTATGGAATGAGCGAGAAGCTCGGTACTATCACCTTGGAGCGAGAACGACAGCCTCAATTCCTTCAACTTCCGGTTGCGTCGGAACGAGGCGATTATTCCGAAGAGACTGCGCGTGAAATCGATTGTGAAGTGCGGCGGATCATTGATGAGCAGTACGGACGGGTGAAGCGATTACTGGAGGAGAACAAAGCCGCTCTGCAACAGGGGGCTAAACTGTTGTTGGATCGCGAGGTGATCACAGGGGCTGAGCTGAAAACTATTATGGAGAAGTCGTGAGCGGACGTGATGGCCTTCTTGTGGTTTTCAGGCAACGGTCGTCATGAAGCGTTATGTGTGATGGCGTGACGAGTCGAAGCGACTGACGGAGTGAAGCCGGTGGAACAACAGGCAACTATCTCTGTCGAGGATAATGTGATTCGCTGCCGGGGGTCTTGGACTCTTCCAAATTTGTCCCAGCTGGAGCGCAGAGGCCGAGCGCTTCGATGGCCTGATAGCCCCACCGTCCTCTACGACGCCGGCGAAGTAACTGCGATGGATACGGGCGGCGCGCTCATACTGCAGCGCTGCATCGATGGTGTGCGGCGCAAGGGGCAGCAGACTGCACTCCAAGGGTTAAAACCTGAATTCGGCGAGTTGCTCACGAAAATAAAAGTTGAGTGGTCTCGACCCGAGGGAGAGGTCACGCTCAGCGGTATGAGGTGGATGGAGAGTCTCACGCGTATTGTGCAGTCTCGGCAGGTCTCTACGATTCGCGCACTCGCATTTGTCGGAGAAAGCACCATCGCATTCGGCCGAGCGCTGATACGGCCACGTTCCATACGATGGCGGGCACTCCTGCGAATCGTGGAATTGGATGGTGTGCGGGCCTTGCCGATCACCGGCCTGCTGACGTTTCTGGTCGGTGTCGTGATTGCCTATCAGGGGGCAGAACAACTCCGTAAGTTCGGCACAAACATTTTCATCGTGGATCTCGTCGGTATCTCGCTGTTGCGAGAGATTGCGCCGTTGATCGTGGCGATCCTCATCGCCGGGCGTTCCGGGTCAGCCTATGCGGCGGAGATCGGCACGATGAAGGTCACAGAAGAATTGGACGCGGTGCGGACACTGGGCATTTCGCCCATGAATTTGCTCGTGTTGCCGCGAGTGTTTGCCCTGGTTATCGCTCTTCCATTGTTAACGGTGTACGCGGATGCCGTAGGCGTATTCGGCGGCATGCTCATCGCCTTGGGAGAGCTCAATGTGAGTTTCGCCGAATTTTTGGCTCGATTCGAGGAAGCCGTTCCTGTGCGCCACTTGCTCATTGGGTTGGGGAAGGCGCCATTCTTTGCGGCGATCATCGCCTTGGTGGGTTGTTATCAAGGATTTCAGATCAGAGGTGGCGTCGACGACGTCGGTCGACACACCACCATCAGTGTCGTGCAAGGAATTTTTCTCGTAATCGTGTTCGATGCGATCTGCAGTATCCTGCTCAATTGGTGGGATTTATAACCGGTATGCGACAATCAGCCAGGGGTGGTCACTGATGCCGTCGGCTACGAATATGGCGGCCACGGTGATTGATGTGAGCCACGTGGTCACAAAGTTTGGCCAAGCGGTTGTGCATGAGGACGTCAGTCTATCCATCCAACGGGGCGAAATTTTCGCGATTGCCGGTGGCAACGGGTGCGGCAAGACGACGCTATTACGTGAGATCATCGGCCTGATCACACCCTCGGCCGGAATGATTCGAATTCTTGGGGTAGACAGTCGGCAGCTGGAAGAAGGCAATGGCCGGCCGATTCACCGGCGGTTCGGTGTGATGTTCCAGCACGGCGCGTTGTTCAGCTCGTTTACGCTGGCGGAGAATGTTGCCGTGCCGCTGCGCGAGCATACGACGCTGAGTGAGGCACTGATCCGTGATATTGTCGCTGCCAAGATTGCCATGGTGGGGTTACCGCCTGCGAGTGCAGCGAAGTATCCCAACGAACTCAGCGGAGGGATGCGAAGACGAGCTGCGCTCGCCCGAGCGATTGTGATGGATCCGGAGTTGTTGTTTCTCGACGAGCCGACCGCTGGGCTCGATCCGATCATCGCTGCAGGATTTGATGATCTCGTGCTCTCATTGAAAAGTCTTTTGGGACTGACGGTGGTGATGGTGACACATGATCTGGATTCACTGTGGCGGATCGCCAATCGTGTGGCAGTGCTCGGTCGTGGAACGGTCCTGGGCATCGGAACCATGCAGGAGTTGTCCCGATCAGACGATCCCATTATCCGTGAATACTTCCGTGGCCCACGTGGAAGGGCGGCGAGCGAACAGGCGGCGTGGAACCACGAGAGGCCTCACGCGTGAGGCCTCTCGTCAGAGAAACACGGTTCGTCTCTGAAATACGAGTGGAGAGATAGAGACGAATAAAGGCGCAAAGAATGGAACCAAAGGTCAACTATATCCTGGTCGGATCGTTCGTGGCGTTTCTTGGAGCGGCTGTCCTGGTTGGAATTTTGTGGCTAGGGAAGACCGACTACCGCGGCTCTTATGACCGGTACGAGGCCTACATGCGTGAGTCGGTGGCAGGATTGAGCGTGGATTCGACTGTCAAATATCGTGGCGTGGATGTTGGGCGGGTCAAGTCCATTACCTTGAGACCGGATAATCCAGAAGAAGTGCTGTTGACCCTTGATATTGTTCGGGGAACGCCGGTCAAGACCGACACGATCGCCAAACTGGAAACCCAGGGTCTTACAGGTCTTGCCACAATTAATTTGACTGGGGGGAGTCGGGATGCTTTGTCCCTGCAGGCCCAGACGGGACAAGCTTACCCGGTCATCAAGACCGGTCCTTCGCTTTTCTTCCGTTTGGATGAAGCAGTTTCCCGCTTACTCTCGGAGGAAGGTTTGGCGCAACTGTTGGTTGATCTTGATTCCGCGGCGAAAGGAGCGGCAAAGGTTCTCGATGAAGACAATCGCATACTGCTGAAGCGGACGATCAAGGATCTTTCGGATGTAGCCCAGACCGTTGCGACCCACAAGACTCAAATTGAGCAAAGCTTGAACGGTGCGGCCAGAAGTGCCGACAACCTTGTCAAACTCACGGCGTCCCTGAATGAGCAAGTTCCGACTCTGCTCGCCGGCCTCAACAAGAGCGTCGCTGCGTTGGGTACAGCGACCGATGAACTGGCTCGGACCAGCAAGACCGTTGGCACCGTTGTTAATGAAGCCAGACCAGAGCTGCAGCAGTTCACGCGGCGGACTTTGCCTGAAGCCGGGCAGTTGGTCACGGAACTTAGACAGCTCACTGGTACACTAAATCGGGTGGCCAGAGAATTGGAACGAGAGCCGAGTTCGCTCGTGTTTGGACGAAAAACGCCATCACGCGGACCAGGGGAGTAGTAGACGGAAGAATGATGCGAGCATGAGATGATGACCTCTCGACTCACCCATATAGCCTGTGCGCTGTTAGTGTTGACGGCGGCTGGTTGCCTGTCGCCCCGTGGGGATTCCGCAGAGGTTCACACCTATCAGTTGAGTCTGGATAGATGGTCCAGCGAGACCCGCTCCGGCGAGAGTGATGGCCCGGTGTTGCTTGTGAGTCAGCCTCAAGCCGAGCCAGGCTTTGAGACACAGCGCATGGTGTACGTCAAGCGTCCGTACGAGCTAGAGTACTATGCCGTGAATCAATGGGCCGAGACACCGGTGCGCATGTTTACCCCGTTAATGGTCCAGGTGCTCAATCAGAGTGGCGTGTGGCGCGCCGTGATTCCACTGCCGAGCTCGGTTCGAGGGGACTATCGCCTCGATTCATATGGATTCGTCCTACAGCAGGAGTTTCTCCAGCAACCCAGTCGTGTGAGGGTCATGCTTCGCGCACAGCTGGTCGACTTAAAGGAGTCGACAATCCTGAGTACGAGAACGTTTGAGGTCGTGGAGAACGCCACGAGCGAGAATCCCTATGCGGGTGTCCAGGCTGCTAACCGAGCGGTTGCCGGGTTACTCGATCAAATCGCTTCGTGGCTTCGGCAGTGTATCCAGCATGCGCCTGAGTGCAGCCGCGCATAGATATTCATGAACTGATCTTTATGCATTGATGAAACGGATTGACGCTCTCTCCTTTGGGCTGCAACTCACCCAGTTTCATTGTCGCAGCAAACGGTTGTCTCCCCAAAAGAAGACAAGCATATTCATGTGGAACCCTATCGCATTGGCGTTCGTGCTTCTCGCAGCGTTGCTGCTTCATGAATCGGCTTGGGGCGCTGGCCCTGCTGCGGAAGGTGGAGCGAATCAGCCGCATCGTATCGTCATGCACCTCAACGCCAGTGACGAAAAGGTCCAGCGCGGCACCCTCAACAACATCAAGCATCTCTATCAGGAACTCGGGCCGCAGAACCTTACGGTTGAACTGGTGGTGCATGGGGCAGGTCTCCCGCTTCTGACAAAGAAAGGCACGGCATTTGCTGCCGAGTTGGCTGATTTAAAGAAGACGTATGGCATCAACTACACGGCCTGTTCCAACACCATGAAGACTATGCAGGTGACGAGGGAGGATTTGATCGGCGAAGTAGACGATACCGTGCCGGCGATGGTCCGGCTCATGGAGCGACAAGAACAAGGTTGGGTGTACATAAAGCCGTAACCGATGGTCATTGACTCATAACTAGAGCCTTGGAGGAGGAATGGAACAAAAGAGCAAAGTGTATCTGTATCAGACCGCAGTGAAGTGGACGGAACAGCGCAAGGGTGTGATCGCTTGCGCGGGGAAGCCTGATGTGCAGGTGGCAACACCGCCGGAGTTCAAGGGGCATGACGGCATCTGGTCTCCCGAAGATCTCTTCGTGGCCTCCGCCAATGTCTGTTTGATGACGACGTTTCTCGCAGTGGCGGAACGAGCCGGACTCGCCTTCTCTGCCTATGAGAGCACGGCGGAAGGTCGATTGGAGTTGGTGGAGGGAAAATTTCAATTCACCACCATCACGATCAGGCCTTCCATCACCTTGAAGTCTGGGGAGGATGCGGGCAAAGCCAAGGAGCTGATTGAAAAAGCCGAGCGGAATTGTCTGATTTCCAACTCGATGAAAGCCGCAGTGACCTTGGAGCCGGTCATTCACTAGCACTGCAGAACTACTTGCCACTGAGGCTTGTGTTGGTGAGCAGGAAGGTGGAGTTGTGAGGTCACAGTCAACGGAGAGCGGTTACTGGTGCTCGAGATCGAACTGTGTAACCGAGTCTAAGCTCTGGGCAGCCACCGCTGCTTCCCATCCCGTTTCACAAGAGAGAAGGCGAACCTGCAACGTATCCGTGAACTGCGCACCCAATCGGGCCCGAACTTCTGTGTCGACTCCGTCGGTCTCAAGGAAGATTTCGCAGTCGGGCAGTCCCCGGAGACCGATACCTTGTGCCTTGAGCAGCGCCTCTTTCGCAACCCAGTAACAGAAGAATCTCGCGGCGCGCTGTTCCTCAGGAGCCTGCATGATCGCCGTGTGTTCGGAACGAGTAAAATAGCGCTTGGATAATTTCTGCAACCTCGACTTCTGAACGAACGCATTCAAGATCCACTCCGACTTCCTGCGCCTGTGAAACTGCGATGAGCGCACGGCCATAGGCATGAGACAAATTGAACGTGATCGCTGACCGATCTCGTAGTTCCCTCGTCAGGAAGGGCTTGCCTGTTTCACTGCGCTCCAGCGCGACCACATCCGGAGTGACTCCAAGGTACTTACTCAGCACTGCTCTCAGACCTCCGTGAGCCAGCACGTAACGCTGCCGGATATCGTCCCGAACAAGGCGCGCCGCTCGGTGCCGCTCGATTTCATCCAACCAGCTGGTGCATCGCTCCAGGCAGCGCTGCGATCCGTCGAGCTCGATCCCCCACAGGTGAATGGTGTTCGGAGGAAGACGGATATGATTCCGCCGCCGTGTATCGGCTAGGCGCTCAAGTGATTGGAACGAGATCAGCATCTTGCAGTTCCAAATGCACACGTCCCGACATCATGTCGTCATCCTTGCGCCGCTGTCCTTCACATGCTCCACAACCTTCCCGTCATCCAATTTAATGACCTGGTTGCCGAGATGGAAATACCGATCATCGTGAGTAATCACGATAACCGTTTTCCCTCGCGCGCGTAGGTCTGGAAGCAATGTCCTGTAAAACACCTCCTTGTACTGCGGATCTTGATCCGCCGCCCATTCATCAAACACGTAGATCGAGCGATCCTCCAGGTAGGCCGTAATAAGCGCCAACCGCTTGCGTTGCCCTTGAGAGAGATCAAGGGTTGAGAAGGTGCGATCGCGCACAGTGACTTTGTGATCCAAATGCAGCAATCGCAAGTATTGAGGCGCGAGGCTATGGACCTGAGAATCCGAGTGACCAAGGAGTTTCTTGAAGAGGTAAAAGTCTGAAAATATGACTGAGAAGTGTTCGCGGTACCACTCTCGATTGGCATCAGTGATCATCGTACCAGCCAGTCTCACGTCTCCTCGTAGCGGCTGATACAACCCCGAAAGAACTTTTACGAGTGTGGATTTCCCGCTTCCATTCCCTCCGATGATGAACACCAATTCGCCCGGACATAACTCTAGGCTGATGGGACCCAGCGTGAAGGGCGTTTCGGCATCATTATCTTGCCCGTAAGAAAACACGACATCGGTCCATTGCACGATGGGAGAGATCTCAGGCTCGAGACCTACCAGTTCTCTCGTCTGGACGTCCTCTGGACAGACATCCAGCGATATGCCCAATCGTTCAATATTTTCCAATGCCACTTGACCTCGTTCGAGAGTTGGTGCCGTACTGATGATACTTGAAATGGGGCCCATCATATAGATCATGGCGACAATGTATCCAGTCAGTGCCTCTGAAGAGATAAGCCCAAAAGATGGAAATAGGAAAATGATGAAACCGATGAGGGAGTATAGGGAGACCGCATTCCAGGCTCCAAGCAGCGCTTGTATCCGCGTTGCTTCCAGATTTGTCTTTCTATAGAGTTCCGCCGCTCCTCGCACTTCCTCATCGACAAACTCCTGTCGCCGCGCCCGATGCATCAACAGCTCCTTTAGCCCGTCGGTGAGCGAGCGAAATCGTTGAAACAACTCAGCTCTGGCATCCCGGGATGCGGCAATGATGTCGCGGACACTGGTGTGTAACCACTGATGTACTACGACACTCACGACAGCAACTCCGAGCACTGCGAGAAATACGCTCCACGACAACCAAGCAAGGAAGATTCCACAGCCCAACACAAGTGCGCCATTCATGAGAAAACTAGGGAAACATTGGATCGCCCAGGTAACCCAACTCACGTCATCCGTTAAGGTGACCAGAATATGGTTGGCCCCTCGTTGTTCGGAACGAAGTAACGGAGCCCGCAAGATCTTTGCGCAGAGAGACAAAGAGAGGTCCAGGATTGTGTCTTGTGAAAAGCGGACGAGCAGAACCTGGGATCCAAGGTGTGCCAGAATCTTGCCGGCGACAAGGCCGACAAACCCTAGCAGTACAAGAAGGGAATGGTCAGAGGGATGATGAACCACATAATTGATAAGCGCTAAGACTCCGGCGCTCAATAGCCCAGACAGGATGCCGACACAGAGCATGAGCCAGGCCATGGAGCTCGACCGCTGCACGATAAAGCGGAAAAATCGTCCAAAGGGCATCGTCGACGAGCCTCACTGTCACCAAGAAAGGAGAGTGGATGTACACACCTAAATTACGTTGGCTAATGGCGCTGGCTCATTGTGAGTATCTTCGCCAAGGAAGGCCTGGAGATGCTTTGTCACTTCTTCCACATGTGGTGTGACAAGGAGCTGCCCCGAATTGCTGGCTGCAACCTGCACAGTCCTGCTCCCTTCGCCTCCAAAATTTTGCCAGACATGTCTGGTATCTGTTACCGACTGAGCGACATATCGTTTTGATGCCATGATATTGAGAATATGCCCAGGGTATTTGCGAACGTCGTAGCGAGCCACAGCCTGGAGCGTGGCTCGAGTCACTTGTTCGACTTGGAATTCGACAAATAGCTCATCGTTAGCGGCATTGGTTCGCGATAACGACATGAGTCTCTTGTATCTATGCTGGAGAACTGAAGCCCAGTCTTTGACCGGCAAACGAGCGAGCTTGGGAATTGTACTCAGTATCCTCCACAGCAGAAACAGAGGCAGCCCAAACGTCATCGGCAACTTATAACGATGTGGGCGATATGTGGATGGATGCCATGTGTCCATCACCACAAGTGTGACGGCCTGCCCCTGACCGACCAGTTGCTGAGCCATTTCATACGCGATCAGTCCACCGGTGCAGCCCCCAAGGACGGTATACGGCCCGTTCGGGCGAAAGCGACGGATCTGTGCAACATAGTGACTCGCCATCTCCGGCACCGATGTAAACGGCGCCTCTTTTCCGTCCAGTCCTCGTGCCTGTAACCCGTAGGAGGGTTGATTCGGCCCCAGCAGCTTTGCCAGCTGAGCAAAGACCAATACATTACCCCCTACTCCGGGCACCATGAAAATCGGTACTGCAGCCCCGTTCGGCTGAATGGCGACAAGCGATTGCCATGGTGGCGTCCAGTCTTCTTGCGAAAGCACAGACGCGAGCTCGGCAATGGTTGGTGCTTGAAACAGCGTCGCGAGCGGAAGGCGCTTTCCATATACCTGTTCGAGAAGAAAGAAGAGGTGGGCGGCTTTGAGTGAGTGGCCGCCGAGATCAAAGAAGTTATCGTGGATCCCGATATCATTGATTCCGAATACCTGTTGCCACAAAGCCGCCATTTGCACATCCATTCGATCGGTCGGTAGGACATGGACGGCAGTCATCTGAGGCCGAGGAGGCTGGAGCCGGGAAGTGCGTTCCGGTCGACCTTGTTATTGGCCGTCAAGGGCATGGCTTTCAGAAAGATGAAGAGGGAGGGGACCATGTAGTCCGGAATCTCGGACCGAAGAAATAAGCGAAGTTCCTGCTGGCTTGGAGCAGAGCCCTCTTGGCAGACCAGATACGCCACCAACTGCTTTGCACCATGCCGGTCCTCCCGCGCGATGACTGCTGCCTGACGGACAGCGTGATGACGGCTCAGCGCGGTCTCGATCTCACCCAATTCGATCCGATACCCTCTGATCTTGACCTGGTGATCCGATCGACCGAGATGTACGATGCGTCCATCTGGGCGATACCGTGCCAAGTCTCCCGTTCGATAGAGTCTTGCGAGGGGCTCTGGAGAAAATGGATGAGGGATGAACCGCTCCGCTGTTAAGTCAGGCTGTCCCCGATAGCCTCGGGCTATCCCATGGCCGCCGATATAGAGCTCACCGGAAACTCCGACTGGAGCCGGCTGCAGGAATTGATCCAAGATGTACACGTCTGTATTGGCGATTGGTCTCCCAATGGTAATCTCCCGATCAGTCCGTTCGATTCGTTCGATCGTAGACCAAATCGTGGTTTCAGTCGGACCATACATGTTCCACAAAGCGACGCAACGCTCCAGCAGTGACGCCGCAAGATCCGGAGGAAGGGCCTCCCCTCCACAGAGTACCGTCAGTTTGCTACTACCGCGCCATCCCACCTCAACCAGCATGCGCCATGTGGCAGGGGTCGCTTGCATGATCGTCGGCTGAACGGTTTCACAGAGATCACGTAATTGTCGTCCGTCCATCGCAACCGCTCGACTGGCGATCTCGACACGGGCTCCGGCCAGTAACGGCACATACAATTCCAAGCCGAAAATATCAAAGGAGATTGTCGTCACCGATAGCATGACATCGTGAGCGGTACATCCCGGATCTTGCTGTATCGAACTCAAGAAGTTCACGAGGGCGCGGTGCGGAATTTCCACGCCCTTGGGCTGTCCTGTGGAACCAGACGTATACAGGATATACGCCAGGTCTTGAGGCGTGGCGATCGGACCTAGATTGTGGTCTGCTTCCTGCGCGATGCGTTTCTCCTCGCGGTCCAGACACAGCAAGCGGCAGACCTGCGCATCAAATCGATCGGCGAGGGAGGCGGAGGTGAGCACGACGGCGAGGGAGGCGTTCTCGGCCATATACCGGAGTCGATCCCGTGGAAACTCAGGGTCGAGAGGGACATAGGCCGCACCGGTTTTCAGCACGGCCAGCAACGCAATGACCATCTCCAAGGATCGATCGAGACCGATGCCCACCGTGACACCAGGCTTGGCGCCCAGGGTTCGCAGGTAGCTTGCCAGCTGATTGGCCCGGGCATTAAGCTCACCGTACCGCAGTGCCTTCGCTCCCATTGACAACGCAAGGGCATCGGGCGTCCGTTTGACCTGAGCTTCAAACAACTGAGGAAAACATTCAGACTGTGGATACTCTCGTTGCGTGCGGTTCCAATCCTGCAACATCTGATGCCGCTCGGGCGCCGTCACGGTCGGAAGCTCGGACAGCTTGCTCTGAGGATTGGCCAATGCGCTCTGGATGAGGAGCTTATACTGTCCGAGCATCCGCTCGGCAGTCTGAGGCTCGAAGAGGTTCGTATTGAACGTCAAATACGCTCTCCGGGAGAACTCTGTCTCGATCGTCAAACTTAAGTCGAATTGTGCGGCTTGCGTCTCCACCTCGAACGGCACCCAACTCAACCCTTGGACGCTGATCTCGCCTATTGGAGCATTCGGGACATTGAAGAGGACCTGCACCAGGGGGGCAGAGCTCTGGTCGCGAGAGGAGTGCATCATCTCGACTAATTTGTCGAACGGGAAGTCCTGATTGGCATAGGCTTCTAATGCCGTTTCACGCACCCGTGCCATCAACTCGATGAAGGTCGGATCGCCAGAGAGATCGGTACGGAGCACGAGTGTATTGACAAACGAGCCGATGATCGACTCGACTGCGGATTGAGTTCGGTTGGCGATGGGAGAGCCGATAGCCACATCAGTTTGGCCGGAATAGCGACGCAAGAGAATCTGGAAGCACGCCAACAGGGTCATGAACACCGTCGCATTATGTTCCGCGCTGAATTGCTTCAGCCGTTCAATCAACGAGGTGGGCAATTCCACCATGCGATGTGAGCCGTTAAACGTTTGTACGACGGGCCGTGGAAAATCGGTCTGCAACGAAAGTTTTGACAGCCCGGCCAGCTTCTTTTGCCAATAGTCCGATTGTGTGCTCAGCCAGTCGTCGGTCAGACAGCGTCGTTGCCACACGGCGTAGTCGGCATACTGAAGAGGGATCGGTTTTGCCGACGGAACGTCTCCCCGGCAAAACGCGTTGTAGAAGAAGGCAAACTCATGGCCGATGACTCCGAATGACCACTGGTCTCCGATGATATGGTGCATCGTGAGCACCAACACATGGTCCTCGGGCTCGATTTCGATCAAAAGGAATCGTGCCAGCGGGCCTTGCTCAAGATCGAACCGCTGGTTTGCTTCCTGCTCCACAAGCTGGGCCGCTTGCTGTTGTCGCTCCTCGCGAGGCCGCTGGGTAAGATCGACTTCGACCCAATGGGGAGGGCGAAAGGGGTGGATCGTTTGGACCGGTCCCTCACCCTTCATCATGAACGTCGTTCGAAATGCCTCATGGCGGTTACAGATGGCATCGACCGTGCTCCGGAGAGCTGATTTGTTGAGCCGTCCCATTTGCCGTGACGCAAACGGCATGTTATACGCCGTGCTCTCAGGAGCCAGCTGATACATCAGCCACATACGTTGCTGAGAATAGGAAAGGGGGAGTGGCTGATCTCTCGGCACCGGAGTGATCGGTGGCATCACGGAAGCCTGCTGGTCCTTCTGGCGCAACCGCGCCACTTCTTCGGCCAATGCCGCAATCGTCGGTCGCTCAAAAAGCGCCGGCAGTGAGACATCAACCTCAAAGAGCTCGCGTATCCGAGAGACGAGCTGAGTCGCCAAGAGCGAATGACCTCCCTGCTCGAAGAAATGGTCGTGGATACCGGCCTCTGGGAGTTGAAGCACGGATTTCCACAGCTCAGCCAGGGACTCTTCGACCTGATTTCTCGGAGCCACCCTGGCAGCCGCTTGACCTGTTGTGGTTCTCGGAGCGGGAAGAGCATGTCGATTCACTTTTCCGGTGGCACTGAGCGGCATCGTGTCAAGCCACAGAATGATGGATGGCACCATGTAGTGTGGTAATCGAGTTGTGAGAAAACGCCGAACTTCTTCGAGCCTTTCGTTCGAGCGACGACTCGCCGGCGACATAGCCGACTAATCGTTGCTGGTCCCGCTTGTCCTCCCGAAGCAGCACCGCTGCGTGATGCACTCCTGGGAAGTTACTCAGCACATACTCGATTTCTCCTAGTTCGATCCGATAGCCACGCAGTTTGACCTGTTGGTCCATCCGTCCAAGAAATTCCACATTGCCATCGGCGCGATACCGAGCCAGGTCGCCGGTCCGATACAATCTGGTGCCGGGCACGTAGGGATTCGCAAGAAACCGCTCTTGGGTCAATTGCGGCTGGTTGACATAGCCGCGGGCCAGACACTCTCCCGCGATGTAAAGTTCTCCCGGCACGCCGATCGGCATCAGTTGCAGACTCGCATCCAGCACATAGAGTTGCATGTGGGCGATGGGTTTGCCGATCGGAACGTGGGCTCCTGCTTCCTCGCGAGTCGTGTGATACACGCTGCACCAGACCGTGGCTTCCGTCGGTCCATATTCGTTGTACAGCGTGGCATGGGGCAGGAGTTCGTAATGTCGTCGCACGAGTTCAAGGGACAGACTCTCGCCGGCAGTAATGACGACACGAAGCGATTCGAGCTGAGTACTCAACGCCTCACCGAGCACGGCGTGGTACAAAGAAGGAACCCACACGATGTGCGAGATGCGATGGTGCTTGATGAGCGTCAGCAAGCTCCGTTGGGTCGCGATGGGCGGTCTCTGATGGAATGACCAGTTCCCCTCCCTGCAACAACGTCCAAAATATACCTGTCACAGACCCATCAAAGGCCAGAGAGAAGGTCAGCAGGAATCGAGAGACCGGGTCCGGATAGTACTGAAGTCTGGCATGCAGCGAGGTCACCAGACTGCGGTGTGTCACGGCCACACCCTTGGGCCTTCCTGTCGAACCCGAGGTGTAGATGATATAGGCGAGCTGATCCGGGGAGACCGAAAGCGCGAGGTTCTCCTCCTCCACTCCCCCCACGGTGGGTGCAGACAGGGTTTCCACATCACAGATCTGGCCGCCATAGCTCTGTATATGCTTACGGAGATGCGCCTGTGTGACGACGATGGAAACGTGCGAGTCCTCCAGCATGAGCTGGAGGCGGTGACCGGGGAAGGACGGATCCAGGGGAACATAACCGCCCCCTGCTTTGAGAATACCCAAGAGGCCCACGAGGGCATCTACCGAGCGCTCGACACAGAGCCCCACCGGGAGATCTGCACCGACCCCCAATTTCCGTAGCGCGTGAGCGACTCGATTTGCTCGTCGGTTCAGTTCTTGGTAGTTGATGGACTGGTCTCCGCACGTGACGGCGAGCGCAAGGGGAGTCCGTTCCACCTGTGCCTCGATGAGTGTATGGATACTAGAGGCCTGGGCGGACGATTCGTCCCACGCTAAATGAATGTTTCGTCTCTCCTCGGCGGTGAGTAATGACAGTTGATCAAGGCGGGCCTCAGGTTTCTTGAGAAATTCCTCAAGCAAGATCTCCAGCTGTCCCAGCATTCGGTCCACCGTCGAGTTGTCAAAAATCGTCGAGTCATGGAGAAACGCCAGTTCCAGGCCATGAGCCTTATTCACGACCATCAACACGAGGTCGAACTCCGATGCAGTCGGCTCCCAGGGGAGATGAGTGACCTCAAGATCCTCTGACGGTGAACGTGGACAAGGGGTCGTCCTCACACACGATCATCACGTTGAAGAGTGGAGACAGGGACCGCTCACGTTGTAACGACAGTGCCTCGATTACCTCTTCAAACGGGAGTTCTTGGTGGTCATAGGCCTGCACCACTATACGGCGTATCTGTTTCAACAACTCGTGTCCTGTCAGCCCATCCGAAAGTTCAGCCCGCAACGCCACCGTATTGACGCAATACCCCATTACGTCTTCGAGCTCTCTCCGACGCCTGCCGGCCACGATCGATCCAATGACGATATCCGATTCTTGTGTGTAACGATGGAGCCACGTCGCAAAGACGGCGTACAGCACCATGAACGTCGTGAGGTTCTGGCGCTGGCAGAAATGATCGAGACTGGCTGAAAGCTCCGGAGAAAGCGATCGGGACCGCACGCCTCCCTCGAACGTGCGCACCCTCGGCCGCTGACGATCGACCGGTAGTTCAGTGGGTGGCCGGGCGCCACTCAATTGCCGGATCCAGTAGGCTCGATGGACTTCACGAAGGCCTTGATCCAGCCTGGTTCTCTGCCAATCGGCATAGTCCGCATACTGAACGGTCAGCGTGGGCAGTAGAGCCTTTTGAACATCACCACCGGCTTCCCACAGAAGGGACAAGTCTTTCCAGAAGATACGGAGAGACCACCCGTCAGCGACGAGGCGGTGGAATGTCACTGCCAGGACATGCACACCTTGCTCAAGCGTCAGCAGCGTCAGCCTACATAGCGGTCCCTGTCGTAAGTCGAATGGCCGGTTCCTCTCCGCTCGTAGGAATTGCTGCACCTGAATGTCTTGCGCCGCAGGGTCCACTGCTTGGAAATCCTGCCGTCCTATCGTGACAATCGCCTCAGAAGACACTTCCGCGAATCCTTCACCTCGCTCCGATCCGAAACGAGTTCGAAGAATCTCGTGGCGACTGGCGATTTCCCGCACCGACCGCTCCAATACCTCGGGGTTGACCGGTCCACGGATGCGTACGCTCATGGAAATATGATTGATCGCGCTCCCAGGATGAACTTGCTCCAAGAACCAGAGTCGCTGCTGAGATGGGCTGAGAGGAATTCTGCCTTCCCTTCTGGATGTCGAGCGAAGCGGAACGAGGGGAATTCGCGTTCCACCGTCGCCACCTGCGTCCCCACGCCTCTCCGCGTCCTGGCCCACGTCATCCGAACTCGTGCTCAGTTCACCGATACGAGCGGCTAGTGCGGACAAAGTTGGACTTTCAAACAGCACACTGAGGGGGAGTTCGACATGGAATATGTCAAGGATGCGCGCCACAACCTGTGCGGCAAGGAGCGAATTACCGCCGAGTGCAAAGAAGTTCGCGTGGCGATATGGATGGGGTACTCCAAGCACCTCTTGCCAGATATCGGCCAGCCCTGTTTCGAGAGCAGTTTGCGGACTCTCGTTCGAGACTCCGTCGGTTTCAACGTTCCGATCGAAATCCAGCGTGTTTTCTCTGACGACGGCGAGCTGGCCGGCCTCAAAGGCAGCTTTACAAGCACCCCGCTGGATTTTTCCGCTGGAGGTTCTTGAAATCGTGCCGGACTTGATCAGCACCACTGTGTGGAGTTCGAGTTCATACTCATCCGCCAGTGCACGACGGATGCAGTTCACCACGTCCATTAAATCGGATTCGGACACCTGCTTCTCGATCTCATGGACCAGCACCACACGCTCTCCGCTGTGGCCCGCAATCGAGAAGGCCGCACCAGATCCTCGTCGCAAGCCGGGATGGGCTTGTTGGGCCGACCACTCCAGATCATGGGGATAATAGTTCCGTCCACGGACGATGATCAGATCCTTGAGGCGTCCGGTCAGGAACAACTCTCCGCGGTGAAGAAATCCCAGATCGCCGGTTCGCAAATAGGGACCCTCATCTGACCCAGAGAGTGTGGCGTGAAATGTGGTGTCCGTTTCTTCCGATTTGCCCCAGTACCCGGTGCCGATCCCGGCTCCGGCCAGCCACACTTCTCCTACCACGCCAGGCTGGCACTCGATGTGCGTCGTGGGATTCACGATCCGGACATGAGTGTCTTCGAGGGGCTCTCCGCATCCGACCAATGTCCGCGTTCCCTGTTCCGAGACGGGAGCCTCTTTGATGATCGAGTCGGCCAACGCCTCGGCCTCAACACGCAAGAAGCTCGGCTCCGCATCGGCCCGCTTCACTGTCACCAAGAGCGTCGCTTCCGCAAGTCCATACGCCGGGGCAAACGTCGTTCGCCGGAACCCCCGTGGACCAAAGGTGTCGATAAACTGCTCTACCGTCTCCGGATGGATGGGTTCGGCGCCACAACTGGCGACCATCCATCTGCTCAAGTCAGCCTGCCATCCTGGCTGTTGCCGTTCAGCTCTGAGACAAGCCTCATAGGAAAAATTCGGTCCCCCGCTGTGGGTGATGGCAAAGCGCGACACCGCTTCGAGCCAGCGTAATGGCCGCCGGAGAAACGTGACCGGTGACATCAGATAGGCTGGAATCCCGGCATAGAACGGGGCGAGGATTCCGTGCAGTAATCCATAGTCATGAAAATACGGCAACCAGCAGAGCGACCGACTGCTGTCCGATACGCCTCCGGCCAGACTCAAGGCCTTGCAGTGAGCGAGCACGTTGCGCTGGCTGATCATGACGCCACGAGGAGTGGCCGTCGACCCAGAGGTGTATTGCAGGTAAGCAAGGGCGTTGCCCTGTGGCTGTGGCCGCTCAATCGAGTCGATTGAATCGTAGGGTTGATCGGTTGCCACCCACGTGATTGGACCCGTCTCATTGGCGAGTGAAAGCTCCGAAGACAGTGCTGCGATACGGGAAGTCGTCAGTGTGAGGGATACGTGGGCATCCTCGATAATGCTGCGCAGTCGAGGTAGACCGTATTTCAACCTAATGGGGTCGGGAGCGGGAGCAGGAACCGGTACAAGACCGGCACAGACACATGCCCAAAAAGCGCATGCGGCGTCGAGTCCCTGTGGGTAAAGCACCAGGGCCCTGGTTCCCGCTGGGAACGTACGTGCAAGATGGCCCGCAAGCGAACGTACGGCATGTTCGAGTTGAGCATAGGTCAGCTGACGCTCAATCTCGAGGTTGTCACGAAGAAGCGCATAGGCAAGCTCATCCGGCTGTTGGCGGCATCGATGCTGGAAGAGATCAGAGAGGTTGTGGATCGCCCGAGGAGGAAGTTTAGACATAAATGCGAGACGCAGGCTGCCCTTGAATCGCTAAGAATATCCGCTCTCAACTATCCGTCTAGTGACGAGTACAAACGTAGAATGATTGATCATAAATGGGAAGAATTTCTCGTTTTTCAACCGGTTCAGAAATTGACCACCGTGTATTGTGGCGAGTCCTCATGTCTGAATGAAGAACTCTGTTTGCCAACTGACGTGCAGGTCACGCTCCGCAGTGAAGGCTGTGGCATCTTGCGACAGTAGGCGAGGAGGTACCGGGGTATTTGTCACCAGCTCAGTCCCTTATTTCCTGCACCATCCTAGCGAAACAATCTAACTAGTTGATGAATAATGAGAAAGCTCTCTAGGTCCGTTGAGAGACAATGGCACATTGATCGCAAGGTTTGGTCCTCGAAGGGAGCACAAATGCAGACTACTGGACGACTGGTGGCGTGTTGCGCAGTGTTAGCCGGTATGTCGGGGCTGGGCTTCAGCAATCTTGGGGTGAAAGAGTTTGCTGTCACGGCCAAGGGCGGTGATCCAGTCAGTGGACGCGAAATCTACGTGAACACCTGCATCCGCTGCCACGGAATCGACGGGAAAGGCGCACTAGGAATCAAACTTGTTCCACCTCCGGCGGATCTGACCTCGCTCACCGTTCAAAGTCGGCTCGACGGGACCTTATTTCGACGGATTCACGAAGGCAAACCGAATACCGCCATGGGTGCGTGGAAACATGCTCTCTCCGATGAAGAAATTTGGGATGTCCTGGCCTATGTGCGCACATTCGGGGTCGAGTCCGGTGGGCAACCATAAAGTTGAATCCAATGGGTGGGAGTTGTCTCATACGAGTGTGTCAGGGAAATACGATCAACTCCATTTTTTCGATGAGGAGGTAATGCCATGACGTGCAATGTTGGAGGGATTGAGAGACCTATACGAATTGGAGCAGGGCTAGTGGCAATCATCATCGGGCTTTTTGCAGGGCTCTCGACTGCGATGTCGGGGGCTGCTCTTGCTGTTGGGGTCATCCTCCTGCTCACCGGGGCAATGGGATTTTGCCCGCTGTTTACCTTACTTGGGATTAATACCTGTACACCAGCGTCCGGTGTGAAGAAATGAGGCCCACTCTATGAGCCGACCGGTCATTGCAAGCGTTGTGTTGGTGAGTACGCTGGTGGGGACGATTAGTTGTGTCCCACCTCCACGGGTGATGGAGAATGAGGAGGCGGCTGTTCGTCGGAGCACGGGGTCGCCAGTCGATGCGCTGTTTGTCCCGCCATCGCCCGAAACGATTCCAGGTGATCTGAGAGGCGAGCAGATTCGCCTGGGCTACAAGATGATTGTCGATACGCAGGAATATGGGAAACGGTATGTTGGAAACGCGCTCAACTGCACCAATTGTCACTTAGATGCGGGGCTCAACCCGAATTCCGCATCCTTCGTCGGTATCGCCACTCTTTACCCACAGTATCGTGAACGAGCCGGCCGACAGATGACGCTGGCCGATCGAATCAACGAGTGTTTCGAACGTAGTATGAACGGAAAACCTCTGCCGCCCGACAGCGTGAAGCTCACGGCCATTGTCGCGTACGTCACATGGTTATCGCAGAATATGCCGCCCGGCGTTGCGGTCCCATGGCGAGGAATCCCACGCCTGACCTCGACCCATCAGCCTGACCCTCTCAACGGCAAAAAGGTCTTTGAGAAAAAGTGTGTCTTCTGCCACGGCTCCGACGGGCAAGGCACCATGGCGGCACCGCCTGTGTGGGGGCCTCGTTCGTACAACATCGGTGCAGGCATGGCGCGAATCAGCGTAGCCGCTGCATTTATCAAGGCCAACATGCCGCGAGGCTGGGGCTGGACGGTGACCGATGACGAAGCCATCGATGCTGCAGTCTATATCAACACACAGCCTCGACCGGACTTTCCCGACAAGATTCACGATTGGCCGAAGGGCGGCAAGCCGGCGGATGTACCCTATTGAGACGCCAATTGGCATTGGATATTCGTCAACCGTGAACGAGCGGAGTGAAGGACTGTTTCACGTATAGGCAGCGGAAAAACCTCCAAGACCAGGAGCGGCATGAAACTCACGGCGACCTTTCACGGCGGGACTCGCTACGACATTGTGAGTGGCAAGCATCGCATCATCACCGACCAGGCGGTGGAAGACGGAGGGCAGGATGCCGGAATGGGTCCGGTCGAACTCTTTGTCGGGTCCGTCGCGAGTTGTGTGGCGTACTTCGTCGGGCAATTCTGTGGGCGGCACGGCATCTCCTCGAGACGGCTTGACGGTCGAGGCGGAATGGACGATGGCCGAAGTTCCTCATCGAGTTGGTCGTATCGACCTCGGAATCCACCTTCCCCACCGCATCAGCGCGGAGCAAAAAGAGCGATTACTGAAGGTTGCGCATGGCTGCACCGTGCATCAATCCCTCGCGGTGCCTGCCGGTGTGGCGATCGAACTCAATCCCCATCCTCGTGCGGAGAAACCCTCGTGAAAGGAGCCGCGATGTTGAATGTGAGCATCCGGGTGATCTTTGGAAGCGCTGCGCTCGTGTTGTTGGGACTCATGTCGTTCCCGCAATTGTCGTTTGGGAGCGATCACACGCGCGCCAAGGAGCTGATCCAACAGACCTGTGTGCAATGTCACCGGCTGGAAGGTCAGCCGGATTCGCGCTTCAAGCTTCACGCTCCTGACTTGATGTGGGCCGGCAGCAAGTACCAACGGTCGTGGCTCATTCGTTGGCTGACCGGTCAGGAGGCTCCGCTCTATGCGAAGGGATATATGTGGGACCTGACCACCGTTCCGTCCAAGCACCCGATGGTCACGGAGTCGGAGGCGAACGCACTCGCGGACTACTTTGCCGAACACAACAAAGATCCGCGCGTCACCATCGGCGCGTTCGATCTCTCGAGAGTCACCAAGTTCGACGTGAAGTTTGGTGCAGCGGCTTTTAAAGCCCACGCCTGTCTTGGCTGCCACACGATCGAGGAAAACGGCAAGCTCATTGGCGGCCCGCAGAGTGCCGCGTTGCAGAATGCCGGCCAGCGGTACAACTCGGACTGGCTCTTCCGATTCGGGCAGAATCCGCAAGACTTCACGCCACACAGCGGCGAGTTTTTGGCCGATGCGACGGAGCCACAACTCCGCGCGGTGATCGGATTCCTGATGGTGCAGGGCGTGAAGGACTTCACGTATTACGAGCCCTGGACGAGCCGTGAATTCGAGATGGCCAGCGTGGATCGAGGGAAGGTGGTTTATAAAGAGTATTGTTCGCAGTGTCACGGGGCGGCGGGCAAAGGCGACGGACCGGCAGCTTCCGGTCTGGAACCCAAACCGGCGATACATGCCAACATTCCATTCGAAAAGCTTCCGATCGAATACCTCTACAACGTCATCAATCATGGCGGACCGGCAGTAGGCAAATCGCCGAACATGCCTTATTGGAATTTGACGATCGGTCAACAGGGCGTGGCGGATGTGATCGCCTATTTGAAAGTGACATTCAAGGGAGTACCGGATATCGCCGCTGCGCAGAGTGCAAGTCAGGGCGGTGCCTGCGTGCAACCCCGTAAGACAACCAAGGCTCCGGAAGAATTTCTCGGTAAAGCGAACCCGGTTCCCTCCTCTTCGGGTGCCGTCCGGGCGGGAAAAGAATTGTTTCTGAAGACCGCGCAGCCGGTCGCCTGCGTCATGTGCCATGGTGAGCAAGGAGATGGCAAAGGGTTGATGGGTGCGGCCTTGGTGCCGCCGCCACGAAATTTCACATGTGGCGAGATGATGCGAGCTATTCCAGATGGTCAGCTATTCTGGATCATCAAGAATGGTTCTCCGGGAACCGGCATGATGCCGTTTGGCACATTGCCGGATGAGCAGGTCTGGCAACTCATCCACTACATCAGGAGTTTGGCCAAGTAAGAGTGAGGAGGGTGCATGTGTACATATCAACAAGGAGGCAGATTATGAGAGTGCGTCGATCTGGAGCGGTGAAGTCAACCGTTCTGTTTGCTGTCGCTGCGTGGGCGGTATTGGCCGGTGGCCATGATATCGCCTATGCACAGGCTGCGGGGATGGGAGCGCCGCCCTCCAAGGTGGAGATCATTATCAAGGACCGTCAGCATGGCTATGAGACCGCCGGGTTCACGATGCCGTCGCAGGAGACGATCATCGTCGTCCGAAACCAGGATTCCGTCACGCACGGGTTAGCGTCAAAGTTGTTCAAAGATATTCCCGTGAAGGTGGAGGGTGGGACTGAGATGCGAGGAAAGCAGTTCAAGTCGTTTCATGTCGATGCGGGAAAGACGATGACGCTCCGTTTCGCCACGGCGCCCTCGAACTTCGATCCAGCAACCGGTGGGGCTGAAAGTGTGCGGCATGCCCTGTGGTGCGACATCCATCCTGAAGTGAAAGGAGAGCTGTTTGTCATTGAAACCCGAGGGGATGTCGGAGGCGGCTGAGTCGCATCTTGGTCACAGTCTGACACGTGCTCCATCCATGGGAGAGAATCGATGAGCTTCCTTCCAGAGGGGGCGGAGGGTGAGGATCCAGTCCTGGCCAGCGACAGTTCACACTGGAGCTCAGCTGGGACTGGCGGTCCTGTTTCTGGGATGGATGACGTGAGGGGGGCAGCTGGCTGGTTGTCTAGTGAGCCAAGGAAACACCACATGAAGGGGTTTGGAAGACTCTCCGCTCGTGCCGTGGGTGTATGGTGTGGCTGTGTGATCGGCGGCGGAGTGCTTGCCATGTCGTCTGCGGGATGGGCGAAGGAGATTGCCTTTGTGGCACGTGATGTCGAAGATCAGCAAGCGGTGTGGCTTCCCAGTGAAATGATCATTCACCGCAGTGCGGATTTCAGGGAGCCGTTGATTTTTCGGTTTGATAATCCAACTGTACGGACCCATGTGTTCGAAGCCCCGGGCTTGTTTGAGTCTTTAGAGGAGAGCGGTGTTCGGATCACCAGGCCGGTTCGGATTACCATTGCGCCAGAGGGGACCGAGCAGACCGTGATCGACAGGGACCGGATGGCGAGCGATGCGATCGCTGCCGAGGGAGAGACGGTGACCTATCGATTCTTCTGCCCCCTCCATCGAGCCGATGCAGATCTGGGTGGCAGAATCGTCGTGGAGCCCTAACCAGGGAGTAGACCAGTAGCAGGGAGTAAAGGAGTCACTCATGGCAACGTTCATTATTTCAGGTAGTCGAGGAACGGACGACCCCACAATGGCAACGTTGCCGTTCATGGCGGCGAAGACGGCGAAGGAGCAGGGGCATGATGTCGTGCTCTGGCTGTGGAATGAAGCCGTCACCTTGGGTCGGAAAGGTGTCGCTGATCATATCACCGGTGTAAACCTGACTCCGTTGAAAGAACTGCTTGCCGCTGTCCAGGCGGCTGGTGTACCGGTCTGGGTCTGCGGTGCCTGTGCAGTGGCCAGACAGGTTGGCGGAGGGGATTTAGTAGCTGGGGCCTCTATCAAAGGGATGCCTGATTACATCAAGGCTGTGGCCGAGCGCGATCGAAACGTGATGTTCTGATCGAAGACGAAATGAAGGAGGCCTCGCATGGCAGCTGATGGCGAATCGGCCGGGAAGTCTAAAGAACGGAAAGAGCGGAGAGATCCGGCAAACGTCGACGAAGATATGAATGGGCTGGAGACGATTCCCACGAGGGTGCCGCGGGAGGGGGACGGGTACCAGGTCCCGCGCAGCACCTTGATCGCCCAAGGGTTCGGACGTATTGGCGAGCCGGGCTACGCCTTGACTGCGGATGATCTCCGAAGGGTCAACACAAGGAAAGGGTTTCTGAAGCTCCTCGCAAACAAAGCCGTCGATGTCGAAGAAGTGCGCAAGACCCTGCTGTACGAACAGGAATTACGACAGTTGCAGGTCGAATTGGTCAGGCTGCAACGGTGGGTTCAGAGCAGTGGGGAACGTATCGCAATTTTGGTCGAAGGACGGGATGCGGCTGGGAAGGGCGGTACGATCCGCCGGTTCACCGAGCATCTGAATCCTCGCGCGATGCGCGTCGTGGCGCTGCCGAAGCCGACCGACGCAGAACGGGGCCAATGGTATTTCCAGCGCTATATTCACCAACTTCCCAACAGGGGTGAAATCGTCTTCTTCGACCGGAGTTGGTACAACCGTGCCGTGGTCGAACCGGTGATGGGATTCTGTACAAAAAAAGAACACCAGCGATTTCTCCAGCAGGTTCCCGAATTCGAACACATGCTCTATGAAGACGGTGTGACCATCATCAAGTTCTGGTTCTCCATCTCCAAGGACGAACAAGCCAGGCGGTTCGAAGCGAGGCGGCAGAATCCCTTGAAGCAGTGGAAGCTCAGCCCGGTCGATGAAAAGGCGCAGGAGCTGTGGGACGCGTATACCCGCTGCAAAGAGGAAATGTTCAGCAAAACGCACTCGACCTTTAGCCCCTGGATCATCGTGCAGGCGAACGACAAGCAGGCTGCGCGACTGGAAAGCTTGCGCTATGTCCTGAACCTTCTCCCCTACAAAGGAAAGGACGAAGCGCAGATCAGGCTGACGCCCGATCCGAATGTGATCGTTCGATTCCACCGCAAAATGGTGGAACTGGATCTGTAATGTCGGAAGGTAGTTGGTGCCACCGACGAAAGGAACAAGAGGATGAAGACGAGTCTGTCGATGTTCATGGTCGCTGCGCTGTGCTGTGCGGCCCCTGCCGGTGCGGCAGAGCGCCACATGATGCAGCCGAGTCGTGCCTGCCGATAAGTTGGCTGAAGCGAGGGCGCTCAAGAACCCCTTGTCGAATTCTCCCGAGGTCATTGCGCAGGGCAAGACGGTGTACAACGGCAAAGGCGGCTGCGTCACCTGTCATGGAATAGACGGAGACGGCAAAGGGCCGGCGGCGGCGAGTATGAATCCCTCGCCTCGCAATTTCCAGCACCACGGTTTCTGGCGGCATCGCACCGAGGGAGAAGTCTTCTGGGCCATCAAATATGGGTCACCGGGCACAGCCATGATCGCATTTGGTTCGGTCTTGTCCGACAACGACATGTGGGCCCTCATCCAGTATGAGCGTACCTTCGCCGGCAGCCATGGGCCTGGCATGATGGGGCGTGGAGAGGGGATGGGACCTGGCGGTGGTATGGGTGGGAGAGAAGGTATGGGACATCGCGGGCGCAAAGGCGGAAAAGATGAGTGAGAGTCTTGAGGCTGAGAACCGCTCTATAGGAATAACACCAACATTTATCAATCCTGGAGGTCTTGGTCATGACGAAGTTGAGGAAACGCTGGATGGTTGCAGTTGGAGGAGCCGTGTTGATCGTCGCGATGACAGTGTTCCCTGTCTTTGCCGATGAAGGCCATGGGCAGATGGGGCATGGTGGCCACGATCAGGATGATCAGGGCGATCATAGTGGGGACTATCTGAAGCATCTGCTGAAACATGCCAAAGAGATCGGGTTGACGCCGGAACAAATCACCAAGCTTAAATCCATGCAGCTGGACTTCAAACGAACCGAGGCCAGGTTGGAAGCCGACGCGAAGGTGGCAAAACTCGAACTGCATGCGCTGTTGGAAGATGAGCAGGCCGACCTCACGGCGATACAGGCGAAAGTCGATCAACTGAAAAAAACGGAATCGGCCTGTCTGTTCACAGCCATCAAAAGTAAGCGTAACGCCATGGCCATGTTGACTCCCGACCAACGGGAAAAGGACCGTGCCGTTCATGAACACATGAAGAGTGGAGCACAGCACGGAGGTGGAATGGGAGGGATGATGGGGGGTATGGGAGGTGGAATGATGGGAGGCAGCGGGCGTGGACAGGGCAGTGGCGCTGCCAGCGGGGGGCAGCAACACCAGCATTGAACATCGAGTGTCGTCGTCCGTCCTTGAAAGAAGGGGAGCGCGCATGTCCTTACGTATTGTGCTTAGCCTCGTTGTGGTGGCGTTGACTGCTTCGTGGGCTCTGGCTCAGAGCCATTATGGAAACACGAAGAACGGAGAGAGAATCTTTCAACAACACTGTGCCGGATGCCACGGTACCACCGGTGATGGGCTTGGGCCTGAGATCAAGGAATTAGTTGTGCCACCGGCGAATTTTCGGGCGGTGAAATCGCGCACGAAGACCGATATGGAGCTGTATCTTGCGGTCAAACAGGGAGTCCTCTTCAGTCCAATGCACGGCTGGGCGGATCGGCTGTCAAACCAGGACATGTGGGACGTCTTGAGCTACATCCGTACGTTGGCTCCGTTCAACCCACTCGGCTAATTCCGCTTTACTACGACTCATGGATCCCTGTCGCATTCTGCGACAGGGGTATTTCATGGTGAGACCTAGAACGCCACAGGCGAGAGGTCTCCCATTTGAATTGTTCAGCAAGCTCTCGTCATATCACAACAATTCCCGCCACACGTGTAACTTTCGTGGCACGGACTTGGCTCTCTCAACGAACAGAACGTTCCTAATCTATGGAGGATTTGTCATGCCAAATCAGGACGCCAAGTGTTCACCGGAAACCGTTGTCCTCGCATTCCTCGGCGGAGCAATCGGAGGGATGATCGCCGGTATCCTTCTCGCTCCGAAGGCGGGCGAGGAAACGCGCCGTGAATTAAAGAGCCAGGCTCGAAGGACGGAAGAAGAGATCATCGAGAAAGCCAAGGAGGCGCGCGCCGCTCTTGATGAGGTCATTGAGCGTGGTAAGCAGTTCGTGGATGAAAAGCGGGCCGATGTCGAAGCGGCGGTGAAAGCTGGTCGGGAAGCGTTCAAGGAGAAAATGGAGAAGTGCAGTAGCTGAAACGACCATCATGAGGAGGGGTAGAGCGATGCTACGAGTCGACAATATTCGAAAGCAGCTGATCACCCAACGGCGTGAGTTGTTTCGGGAAGTGGCCAAGACGGAAGAGGATCTGCGCTGGCTCCAAAGCGATATCGAAAGCGAAGTGGAGGAGCGGGGGCAGGAGGAGACTATGGTTCGGCTGCTCGATCGTCTGGATGGGCGAGCGAAGGCCGAGATCGAGGCGATCGACCGAGCGCTCTTTAAGCTGGGGTCTGAACAGTACGGTCGATGTGAGCAATGCGGAAAGGCCATCCCTCAGTCCAGGCTGGAGGCGGTTCCCGCGGCCGCCATGTGCATGGCTTGCGAGCAGGCAGAGGAGAACCAGGCGGCGCTGAGGAAATGACGGATGCGAGCCGTCCGTTTTCATGGTCGAGGGGGCCAGGTGCAAAGACCGCGAGCCGCATCCTGGGTACCGCTGTATTCCTGGAAGGGTTTGTGGCGCAGGACTCGCCTATCCGTGGAAGACTACCTCAGGCTTCAGGGTCGGTTTGGCCATCTCTTTGAGCCGACGAGACAAGACGAAGCCATTCGACACATTCAGGAGCGGGTCGATGCCTATTGGAAACGGGTCACGGATAACACTCACAGCTGTATCGAGGTGATCCATGGAGATCAAAGTGTTGTTGTGCAACTGCAAGGGGCTCTGCGATTCATTCAAAGACTCCGATATGAATAAGCTCCCGTTCGAGGTCGAATCAGACTTGGACGTGAAGTACACGGTGCTGAGCCCGCAGTTATGCGGCCAGGGGGGAAACGCCATTTTGGAGGAGGCGATGAAAACGTCCAAGCCGGACGACTACTTGCTCGTGGGCGCCTGTGCTCCGAAGGCCCAGGAGAAGCTCTTCAAGAAACTTATTCGTGCGACCGGTTTCAACGAGAAACACTTCGTGCCGGTCGATATCCGGGGCACCGACAACGCAGGAATTCTGGATCGTTTGCGCGGATCTGTCGAAGGCATTCTTAAGCAGGCGGAAACCGGACCAAGCCCTGCAGCATAAGCAGGAAGATGATTTGCATGAGAAGGTGAGCGCAATTTGGACACGAGCAATATTCTCCAGCTTGATGAGGTGAGCGTCGAGGTCGGCGGACGGTCGATCCTCCACGATGTCAGCTTGCGGATCAGACCGGGAGAGACGCATGTGCTCTTCGGTCCGAATGGATCGGGCAAATCCTCGTTGCTGATGGCCATCATGGGGCTGAGTCGGTATCGCGTCACCAAGGGCCGGATCTTGTTTCAGGGCCAGGACATCACCCACCTTCCTGTTGATGAGCGCGCGCGTCTGGGGATCGGCCTCATGCAGCAGCGCCCTCCGAGTGTGCGCGGTATTTCGTTGGGACAGCTTGCCGAAGTCTCGGCACAGGGAAAGGACGGCAAACGGGTTGCGGAACTGGCGGATCAGCTTGGCTGCTCCAGTTTGCTCGCGCGGGATGTGAACGTGGGGTTTTCAGGCGGCGAAATCAAGAAAGCCGAATTGCTGCAGCTCATGGCCCAGCAGCCAGCGTTGGCCCTGGTCGATGAACCGGACGCCGGGGTTGATCTGGACAGTATTGCGGTGGTGGGGCAAGCGCTCGCTTGCCTCGTGAAGCAGCCGAGTGCCGAGGCAGTGGCGCCAGCGGCGCTCATCATTACACATACCGGACACATCCTCAATTATCTGCGGGCGGATGTGGGGCATGTGCTCTATGGCGGCACGCTCGTCGGCGAAGGGGAAGGACTCCAGCTGCTGGAAGAAATTCGTAAACACGGGTACGGGAAATGTCCGATCTGTCGCTCACACATTCCGGTCCAATAAGCGCCAGGGAAGAGTCGCTCCGGGCTCGCGCAATCCAGGCCCAGGCGCGGCCGTCACCCTATGGCCCCGATCTGGACCTGACGACGTTCAGTCAGCCTGTCGAGCAGCAACGCCAACGGGTCGAGGCCTTGCGATCGCTGGAACAGCAGATGCGAGAGGCCGCGTTGCTGGCTGGCATCGATAGCAAGGAGACCGGCAGGGCGGCATCGTATTTTCAAGTCGACTACTCCGCAATCTACGAACGCATCCAGCGGCGCTATCAAGGCCAGATCGAACTCATGACCGTGGCCGAGGCGCTCAAATCCTACGACTGGTTGCGGGACTATTGGTGGCAGGCGGTCGAGGTTGATCAGGACAAGTACACGGCGGCGGTGGAACTGGCTCAAACGGGCGGCTTCTTCTTGCGGGTCTTTGCGGGCCAGCGCGTCGCAGAACCAATCCAGGCCTGTCTGCTCGTACAGGAAAACAATATCAGCCAGAACGTCCACAATGTGATCCTGCTCGAAGAGGGCGCCGCCGCCGAGCTCATTACGGGCTGTACCCTCCATCCACGCGTTGAAACGGGGCTCCATATCGGGGTGACCGAAGTCTTTCTCAAAAAGAACGCGACGCTGTCGGAGACGATGATCCATAACTGGGCGGAAGGGTTTCACGTCCGGCCACGGACCGGCGTCATCGTGGAGGAGGGCGCGACGTTCGTCAGCAACTACATTCTTCTCCGTCCTGTACGTTCAGTGCAGGCCTATCCCCGCGTGTTTCTTCGTGGGGCCGATGCCAGAGCTCAGTTCAACAGCATCATGGTGGGCCTCAAGGAGTCGCTTATTGATATGGGGACTTATGTGGAGCTGACGGGGCAGGGCACCCGAGCCGATGCGATCTCACGAGCTGTCGCCAGAGACCGGTCCACGATGTATCTACGTGGTGAGCTCGTTGGACAACATAACGAGAGCCGGGGGCATCTGGATTGCCGCGGCATGCTTCTCTCGGATCAGGCCAGGATGCACGCCATTCCAGAATTGCTGGCTGACTCGGCGCCTCGCAGTCAGTTGTCCCATGAAGCCGCTGTCGGGCCGATCGCAGAAGAGGCGGTGGAATATCTCATGACACGGGGACTCCCGCGCGATGTCGCGATTTCGACCCTGGTTCGCGGCTTCATGCAGATCGATCTGCCGGGCCTTCCGGAGATCCTGACCAAGCACATCCAGCGGGTGCTCGCAGCCACGGCAGAGCATTCCCTCTAACAGAGACGAAGGGCGCGGATGATTACGAAAGAAGCGGTGCTTGACGCACTGCGAATGGTGCAAGAGCCAGAACTGGGAGATGACCTGGTCAGTCTCAACATGATTCGAGACGTTGAGATCGACGGCGACAAGGTCCGATTCACTTTGGTCCTCACCACGTCGTTTTGTCCGCTGGGTATGGAGATTCAGGAACGGTGTGAGGAAGAGGTCCGGCGACTGCCCGGTGTGCGGGACGTGGTGATCACGATGAGTGCCGACGTGGGGTCAATCGACTCGGACGGCGTATGACGGATCGTACCTTGTGTGATCCCAAGGTCATCCAACAGAAGAGAACCCTTTGCGATGAACGCACGACGAATACTCACTATCGACGGCAATGAAGCCGTGGCCTCGGTCGCCTACCGGACAAACGAGGTGATCGCCATATATCCGATCACCCCCGCCTCCGCGATGGGCGAACTCGCCGACGAATGGGCGACACAACACGAAGCCGAATCTCTGGGGAACGATTCCCACCATTGCACAGATGCAGTCGGAAGGCGGAGCCGCCGGAGCGGTCCACGGCGCTCTGCAGGCTGGCGCCTTGACCACGACCTTCACGGCCTCGCAGGGGTTGCTATTGATGATTCCCAATCTCTACAAGATCGCCGGAGAACTCACGGCGTTCTGCATGCATGTGGCCACGCGCACCGTCGCCACTCACGCCCTGTCCATCTTCGGCGATCATTCCGATGTGATGGCCTGCCGACAGACGGGGTTCGCCCTCCTGACCTCCGGCTCCGTACAGGAGGCGCATGACCTGGCCTGTGTTGCCCAGGCTGCGACCCTGGCTAGCAGGATTCCCTTCATCCATTGCTTCGACGGCTTCCGCACGTCGCATGAAATCGCCAAGATGGAGGAACTGACGGATGCGGATCTCCTCGCCATGATCGACGAGAGCTCCATTCAGGCTCACAGGGAGCGAGCCTTGACCCCGGACCGGCCGGTCTTGCGCGGCACGGCGCAGAATCCAGATACCTTCTTCCAGGCACGCGAAGCCTGCCAGCCGTTTTACGCCGCCTGTCCCGAGCGTGTGCAGGCCGTGATGGACCAATTCGCGGCACTCACCGGCCGTCCGTATCACCTGTTCGACTACGCCGGCCATCCCGAAGCCGAACGCGTCATCGTGCTGATGGGCTCAGGCGCTGAGACCGTTCATGAGACGGTTGACTGGCTGCTTGAACGTGGTGAGCGCGTCGGCGTCCTGAAGGTCCGCCTCTATCGTCCGTTCGACGTTCAGCGATTCCTGGCCGCTCTTCCATCGACCACCCGGGCCCTCGCCGTGCTGGACCGGACGAAAGAGCCTGGTTCGGTGGGTGAGCCGCTCTATCTCGATGTGGTCGCCGCCTTGCATGAGGGACGTGCCGAGGGACTGAGTCGCTTTACGGAAGAGCCGACCGTTATCGGTGGCCGGTATGGGCTCTCCTCGAAAGAATTCACGCCGGCCATGGTCAAAGCCGTCTTCGATGAACTCGCCAAGGCCCGTCCGACGCGTCATTTCACTGTCGGCATCACGGACGATGTCAGCCGGACTTCGTTGCCCGTCGATCCAGAATTCGACATTGAATCGCCTGAAGTGCTCCGAGCCGTGTTCTTCGGGCTTGGCTCCGATGGAACGGTCGGCGCCAACAAGAACTCGATCAAGATTATCGGTGAAGGGACGGACCGCTGGGTGCAGGGTTACTTCGTCTACGACTCGCGCAAAGCCGGCGCGATGACGATCTCGCATCTCCGGATGAGCCCTCGTCCGATCCGTTCCGCCTCGCTCATTCGACAGGCGGGCTTTCTGGCCTGCCATCAGTTTGACTTTCTGGATCGGTACGATGTGCTGGAATACGCAGCGCCCGGCGGCATCTTCTTGTTGAACGCGCCTGCTGCCGCTGACAGGGTCTGGGATGAACTTCCACGTGAAGCCCAGACGCAGATCCTCGACAAGCGCCTCCGGTTTTATGTGATCGACGCCTATCGCGTCGCAGGCGACACGGGGTTGGGCCGACGCATCAATACGATCATGCAGACTTGTTTCTTCGCCCTCTCCGAGATCTTGCCGATAGAGCGAGCGATCGCCGAGACTAAACAGGCGATCCAGGAGACGTACGGCAAATGGGGAACTGAGACAGTGCGGCAGAATCTGGCCGCCGTGGATCAGGCCCTCGCCCATCTGCACGAAGTCCGTCTGCCTGACCATGTCACAGCGGCTCGCTCATTCGCGCCATTGGTTCCCGACGAGGCGCCGGACTTTGTCAAAGCAGTCACGGCGCTCATGCTGGCCGGCAAGGGGGACTGGTTGCCGGTGAGCGCCTTTCCCGTGGACGGAACCTGGCCTGTGGGCACGGCCAGATGGGACAAGCGCAACCTGGCCCAGGAGATTCCGGTCTGGGATTCCACCATCTGCATCCAGTGCAACAAGTGCGCGATGGTCTGTCCGCATGCGGCGATTCGCGCCAAGGTCTATGCGCCAGAAGCCTTAACCAAAGCGCCCTCGACCTTCAAGGCCGTGGCCTACAAAGCCCATGAGTTTTCCGGGTTCAGTTATACGATCCAGGTCGCTCCCGAGGATTGCACCGGCTGCAACCTCTGCGTGATGGTCTGCCCCGCCAAAGACAAATCCAATCCGAAGCACAAAGCGATCGATATGCAGGCACAACGTCCATTGCGCGAGGCCGAACGAAACAACTACGCGTTCTTTCTCCGGCTTCCCGAAGCCGATCGGACGATCGTCAAACCGGATGTGAAAGGCATTCAGTTTCTTGAACCCCTGTTTGAATATTCGAGTGCCTGTCCGGGCTGTGGCGAGACACCCTACCTCAAACTGTTGACCCAGCTCTTCGGTGACCGGGCCTTGATCGCATATGCTTATCCGCTTGTTTCAGCAGACCGCAAGAGCTTGCGATCACGGGCGTGCTGAATCTGCGCGTAGGCCGTAGGACCTCGGTTACTGCCAAGGCCGAGCAGGGTTTGAAAAGCGGCCCTCGGTTCACGACGACGGTTCGTGCGGAAGACGAATTCATCGAGATAGACCTGGAGCTGGCTGCGGCTGACGCCGTGGTGGGTGCCGACCAGCCAGCTCTGAAGGTTCCCGATCATCCGGTCGGCAAGCGGAACGACGGACTTGGCTCCTTGGCGCAACTGAAGCGGGGGCGGCTGCGTTCGTGGCACATGGGTATAGCCGCTCGCCGTGAGCACCCCGAAGCTCGAGAGGCCATCGGTGGAGATGGTGGTACCTGTGGCGATGTTTCTGGCAGCGAACTCCTTGATGGTGGTTCCTGCGAAATCGGGTATGACCTCCATCCGGACTCGACCGGACGCCCGTCCCCGCCGTTCGACTGCAACCAGAACCAGCGCGGCGTTGCGCCCTCTGAGCTGGCGACTGCCCCGCAGTCCTGTCTGAGTTCTCCCCACCCAGGTCTCGTCCATCTCAACCTCGCCGCAAAGCGGGTCCCGCGCCGCGTTCACCATCGCGCGACGGAGCTTGTGCAGCATCATCCACGCGGTCTCGTAGCGGCTGAGTCCCAGTTGCTGCTGCAGGAGGAGGGCCGACAGCCCACGCTTATCCGTCGTCATCAGATACGCAGCCCAAAACCACGTCATGAGCGGGGTCTTCGAATTGTGGAGGATTGTCCCGGCCGTCACAGAGACCTGATAGCGGCAGGAGGCACACTGCCAGCGCCGGCGGCCTGCCAAGCCGTACGCGGACGTCTGACCGCACCTCGGACACCGGAACCCATCTGGCCAGCGGCATGCCGTCAGATACTCCGCGCAAGCGTCCTCGCTGGCAAACTGTTGTTGGAACTGCCGCAGGCTCTTGGGGAAACTCGGTCGAGGCATCCCACGATACTACCCATTGCGGTCTGCTGAAACAAGCGGATAAGGATATGATCGCTAATGCCACCGGCTGCTCATCGATCTACGGAGGCAATCTGCCGACGACTCCGTATACCGTCAATCGGGACGGTCGCGGTCCGGCTTGGTCGAATTCCCTCTTCGAAGACAATGCGGAATTCGGGTTTGGCTTTCGACTGGCACTCGACCAACACCGCGAGCAGGCGCGAGCCCTACTCAGCCGCCTCGCTCCACAGCTTGGGACGACGTTGGTCGATGACCTCCTGAAGGTCGATCAGCACAGCGAGGCTGGTCTGGCCGCCCAACGGCAGCGCGTCGCGGCCCTAAAGCAGAAGTTGTCGGCGCTGGCGTCTTCGGAGGCGCGCCGGCTTGCGACGCTGGCGGACTATCTGGCGCGAAAGAGCGTTTGGATCGTCGGCGGCGATGGCTGGGCGTACGACATCGGCTACGGAGGCCTGGACCACGTACTCGCGATGGGGCAGGACGTCAACATCCTTGTGCTTGATACTGAGGTTTACTCCAACACGGGCGGGCAGCAGTCGAAGGCGACGCCGATGGGCGCAGCCGCGAAGTTTGCAGCCTCCGGCAAGGCCACGCCGAAGAAAGATCTGGGATTACTGGCGATGATGTACGGTACGGCCTACGTGGCGCGGATCGCCTTCGGGGGCAAAGACACCCAGACTGTGCGCGCATTCCAGGAAGTGGAATCGTATCCAGGCCCATCGCTCCTTATCGCGTACAGCCCCTGCATCGCCCATGGCTACGATCTGAAATTTGGTATCGACCAACAAAAGCTCGCAGTGGAATCAGGCTATTGGCCGCTGTACCGATTCGATCCCCGGCGTCTCGACAAGGGAGAGCCTCCTCTGCAGCTGGACTCGGTTCCAAGCCGTTCGGATCTGACCCAGTTCATGCGCAACGAGACGAGGTTTCGGATCGTCGAACATCAAGAGCCGGAGCGCTTTCGTCATCTGGTGGCTGAGGCTCAACGACACAATGCCTATCGCACCGCGCTTTACAAACAGCTAGCCACCGTGGTGCCCTCCACCGTTGCGAGCGGCCAGCGTCCTCCTAAAGAGGGAGTATAAGTATGGATTTGTCCACGACGTATCTCGGCTTGTCGCTGCCGCACCCGCTCATGCCCGGCGCATCGCCCCTGGTCGATGACCTGGACATGGTGAAACGCTTGGAAGACGCCGGCGCGGCGGCGATCGTCATGCACTCGCTCTTTGAAGAACAGATCACCGGGGAGCGCGCGCAGACGCTCCGTCACATCGAGGCGCATACCGACTCCTTCGCGGAAGCGCCCTCGTACTTTCCTGATCGCTCTGGGGTCTCGGTCGGGCCAGAGTCCTATCTGGAGCAGATTCGCCGGATCAAAGCCGCCGTCCATGTGCCGGTCATCGGTTCCCTGAACGGCACCACGGCGACCGGCTGGCTGGACTATGCGCGCATGATCCAACAGGCAGGCGCAGATGCGCTCGAACTCAACTTCTACGTCGTCGCCACCAACCCGCAGGAAGACGGGCAGGCCGTTGAGCAGCGAGTCTTGGACATCTTGCGCAAGGTCAAGGCTTCCGTCACGATTCCGGTCGCCGTCAAGCTCTCCCCATTTTTCGGCTCCTTCGCGCACATCGCCTCACAGCTGGACAGCCTGGGCGCAGACGGACTCGTACTCTTCAATCGCTTCTATCAGCCCGATATCGACGTGGAGACGTTGGAGGTGGTCCCACGGTTGCAGCTATCCGATTCATCCGAACTCTTGCTCCGGCTGCGCTGGCTCGCGGTGCTGTCCGGACACATTCGCGCCTCGCTGGCGGTTACCGGCGGCGTCCATACTGCCGTGGATGCCATCAAAGCCATCATGGCTGGAGCCCATGCGGTACAACTGGTGTCGGCACTACTCCAGCATGGACCGGAGCGTCTCAATACGATTCGAGAGGAAATGATCCGCTGGATGGAAGCGCACGAGTATCACTCGTTGAGCCAGATGCAGGGCAGCATGAATCTTATGCGCTGTCCGGATCCGGCGGCCTTTGAGCGAGCCAACTACATGCGGGTGTTGCACAGCTGGCATAGTACGGCCGAGCGGGCAAGCAGCTGATGCTGAATGAGGAGATAATGAGCAATAAACGCCTCATCGTCGTCGGTGGAGTCGCAGGAGGAGCCAGTGCGGCAGCAAGAGCGCGGCGGCTGTGCGAAGACTGCGAGATCATCGTATTCGAGCGAGGTCCGTATGTGTCGTTTGCCAACTGCGGGCTGCCCTATTTTGTCGGAGGTGAAATTGCCGAGCAAAGACAGCTTGCTGGTACAAACGCCCGAGAGCCTTAAGGCGCGCTTCAATCTGGATGTACGCATCAACACCGAGGTCATCCGCCTCGACCGCGCAGTCCGGCGCATTCGGGTACGCGAGGTGGACACCGGTCGCGAATACGAAGACGCCTACGACGCGCTGATTCTTTCCATGGGCGCCTCGCCGCTGAAACCGCCCCTTCCGGGAATCGAGCGTCCGAACCATTTTGTGGTGCGAAGCATCCCCGACGTGGAACACATCATGGCATGGTCGAAAGACTGCCAACGCTGCCGCGCCGTCGTAGTCGGCGGCGGTTACATCGGACTCGAAATGGCTGAGCAACTGCAGCACCGGGGGTTCGACGTGACGATGGCGCAAGCACTGCCCCAGGTGATGACACCCTTTGACCCAGAAATGGCTGCCTGGCTGCACGCGGAGTTGCGTGCCAATGGTGTGGCCCTGCATCTGAACGATCCCGTGGTAGCGTTCGAACCGCCCTCAGAGCAGGAGCCCGCCCGTGCTTCCATCGTGGTGCTGAAAAGCGGGCACCGATTGCCGGCCGATTCGGTCGTACTCGGGTTGGGGGTCACACCAGAGGTGAGTCTGGCAAAGGACGCCGGCTTGGAGATCGGCAACCTGGGCGGCATCCGGGTCAATGAGCATCTCCAAACCAGTGACCGGCATATCTGGGCCGTGGGCGATGCGATTGAGGTGCGTGATGGCGTGACAGATCAATGGGCATTGATTCCCTTGGCTGGACCAGCGAATCGCCAAGGTCGCATTGCTGCCGACAATGTCCTCGGGCGCCCGACCCAATATGAACATACCTGGGGCACCGCCATCCTGCGATTGTTCACTCTCACCGCCGGTTGCACGGGTGCAAATGAGAAATCCCTTCGACGCGCCGCCATTCCATTCCAGGCGATTCATCTTCACCCCGGTTCACACGCGGGCTATTACCCCGGCGGCGAACCCATCGCGCTGAAAGTTCTGTTTGCGCCCGACTCAGGCAAACTGCTTGGCGCGCAAGCCGTCGGCCATGAAGGCGTGGATAAGCGCATTGACGTGTTGGCCACCGCCCTCAAGGCCGGAATGACCATTCACGACTTGGCCGAATTGGAACTGGCTTACGCGCCGCCGTACGGATCGGCCAAAGACCCCGTCAACCTGGCCGGCATGGCCGCGCAAAACGTGCTTGCCGGTGATGTGGCGCTCGCGCAATGGAACGAGATTGCTTCCCTCGATCCCAGCACCACGCTGCTGCTGGATGTTCGCCGCTTCGACGAACGGGCGCAGGGGTTCATCCCCGGTTCGGTTCACATTCCACTGGATGAGTTACGCCAGCGCCTGAGCGAGCTGCCGCGCGACCGCGAGATTATCGCCTATTGCCACAGCGGTCAGCGTTCCTATATCGCAACGCGCATTCTGAGCTACCACGGTTTTCGCGTGCGCAACTTGACGGGATCGTATCGCACGTGGCAAGCGGCCCAATGCCAATGAGGTATTCGGAGACTACGTTCTGAACATCGGATTAGGGGACGGCATAAGCCATGGAATTCAAAGATTACTACAAGACCCTCGGCGTTGAGCGGACAGCTACAGCCGATGAGGTCAAGAAAGCCTATCGCAAGCTAGCGCGCACATATCATCCGGACATCAGTAAAGAGGCGAACGCAGAGGCGCGCTTTAAGGAAATCGGCGAAGCCTACGAAGTGCTCCAGGACACGGAGAAGCGCGCCGCTTATGACCAACTCGGCAATCGCTGGCGGGAGGGGCAGGAGTTCACGCCGCCGCCCGACTGGGGGGCCGGGTTCGAGTTCACCCAGGGCAGGGCGTCAAGGGGGGAAGCCCCCGACTTCAGCGACTTCTTTTCCAGCCTCTTCGGCAATTTTGCTCGTCAGGCCGATGCGAGCCGGGCGCGCGGCGAGGATCATCATGCGAAGATCGTCATCCCGCTCGAAGACGCGTTTCAGGGGGCGACCCGTACCATCACGCTGCGCGCGCCGCAACTGGTGCGCGGCCGCTGGCGCTGCGCAACACACGTTCAACGTCCGGATTCCCAAAGGCATTCGCGACGGCCAGCTGATCCGTCTGGCCGGCCAGGGTGCACCAGGAGCGGGTGGAGCGCCCGGAGGTGATCTGTATCTGGAAGTTCATTTCGACCCCCATGCGTTATACCGCGTGGAGGGTCATGATCTCTCGCTGACCCTGCCGCTTGCTCCGTGGGAGGCGGCGCTGGGCGCGACGGTCAAAGCGCCGACGCCGACCGGCGTGGTCGAGGTCAAAATTCCGGCAGGCTCGCAGAGCGGGCAGAAACTTCGGCTCAAAGGCCGTGGAATTCCCGGCGAGTCGGCAGGCGATCTCTATCTCGTCCTGGACGTGGTCCTTCCGAAAGCGGACACGGAGCAGGCACAACAGATCTATCACACCATGGCGCGGGAGCTGGCCTTCAATCCGCGCAAAGCACTGGGGGTCTAACTATGGATAGGGAGCAGGACCTTCTAACAGGAAGCGTAATCGGTGATGAGGGGGTGCTGTCGATTGAGGAGTTGGCGAGAGCGTGCGGTGCGGAGCCGCAATGGATCATTGAATTGGTGGCTGTAGGGGTGTTGGAGCCGCAGGGTGCGGAGATCTCGCTCTGGCGATTCCGCGCGGCGGATCTCACCTGTGCCCGCCGAGTATTCCGTCTGCAACGGGATTTTGATGCCAGTCTCGATGCGGCCGCAGTGATGCTCGATCTGCTCGATCAGATCGAACAATTGCGAACGCGCCTGAAACTGGCAGGGCTGGATGTGGACTTGGATGTGGAATAGGCCTGCCGCACAAGGGCTGCGGGGGACCCGACTCGTCGGGCCGCTGATGGACGTGAACCATGAGTGACATGATGCGTATCCTCTGCCCCCGGTGCCACACCATCAATCGCGTTCCGGCAGCACGCCTCGTGGATGGCCCTAATTGTGGCCAGTGTCACGAGCCGCTGTTCACCGGACATCCGATCGCACTGACCACGTCGGATTTCGACGTGCACGCCACCCGAAATGATATCCCGTTGGTCGTAGATTTCTGGGCACCATGGTGCGGTCCCTGCCGGATGATGGCACCCGCCTTTGAGCAGGCGGCGAAGGCGCTGGAGCCGGTAGCCCGTCTGGGCAAGGTGAATACCGAGGACGAGCCAACGCTGGCGGCCAGGTTTAGGATTGCCAGCATTCCGACCATGATCATCTTTCGCAATGGGCGTGAGGTGGCGCGGCAGCCGGGGGCCCTGGGTCTGCAAGACATCGTGCGATGGGTCCGCAGCTGTGTCTGATAGGGTCTGTCTTTGAACTGTGCTCCGTTGTGCAGGATGTATTTCTGAGTGCATCAGCCAGAAGCACATTCTGGATGAGGCGTTTCCTACGATTGTGGGAATCTGATTAATGGTACGGCATTTAAATGATGCGCACCGAATGCTTCAAGCTCGATACCCGGAACACGACACGGATCGGCATGTCCTTGAAACAACCTGATTCTCATGACGCTCGGTCTCTCATGAACCCTGTAGCTCTACGAAAGTATGCCCACCTGGTCGAACGGGTCCGTTCAGCCGTGAGCGAGGATCGTGAGGCGAGGCTGGGTCTTCATGAGATCACGCAATCAGGCAGGATCTATGAGCTCATGCGAGTCGTCCTGGGAAGCGGCGCGCCGCGGCGGGTCTTGCTGTCTGTCGGTATTCATGGCGATGAACTCGCCGGAGTGAAAGCACTGTGTGAATGGCTGGAGTCTCACGCCTATACAAAGTTTCTCCGTCGGTGGGACATCACGATACTTTCCTGCCTCAACCCGTGGGGCTATGAACATGGAACGCGTGAAAATGGTGAGGGGCATGATCTGAACCGGGAGTTCAACTCGTCGCACCCGCCGCAAGAGGTCCTGTTCGTTCAGTCGGTGCTGCAACAACGGTTTGATCTGAGCCTGGAGCTCCACGCAGATGAGGATAGCAGTGGCTATTACCTGTATGAGACCAGCGTACCCGGAGTAGACATCGGACATCGCATTCTCGAATGGATTCGCACGGTTATGCCCGTGAATCTTGATGTGATGATCGATGGGAAATCAGCTGATGGCGGAGTCATCACGAGGTGTGGTGAACCAGGGACTCGCACGAGGCAGCCCATGGCGTTGTACGGCTTGGCCCATGGGATCCCTTGCTCCTTGACCCTGGAGGCAGGCCGGTCGCCGCTACAGAGGCAGGTTCAAGCACATCTCCAGGCGATCGAGGCGGCATTGGGTCTCTGCTCCTAACGGGTTCCCATCCTGCGCGATCCCCAATCATTATGTATCCTCAACGCAATCACGGCATCGCGTGATTGTGGGGTCCGCGCTCAGGCGGCGAAGGTCGATCTCTATTCCGCACAGAAAGCACAGGCCAAAGCGCCCTGATTCGATGCGGCGCAATGCCCCCTCAATTTTGACCAGGAGTTGTTGGCGCCGGCGCGCGGCTTCCTGGGACATCTGCTGAAGCTGCATCGCGTCTACGCGCGAGACCCGGCCGACGCTAGTGTGATCGAGCGCCATCGGCTTGAGATCTTGGCCGCAGACTCACTGATTGCGCGGATCTCGTTCTGCATCACGGTCAGCTTCGCGCGGAATTGTTCGCGCTCCTCTTCCGTCATCATCGTCCTATCTTATCTGTTCCTGTTGAAGCTCCCAACGAGCTTGTGCTGATAATAGTCTATACATCCATCGCCTCTGCTCTTGACATATCAATAATTGTTGCTATATGAGTGTCGTATGGCAACCACCATTACCAAACAGCGAGACAAAGGCGTGAGTCTCTTCCACGCACTATCAGACTCCACGCGGTTGGAAATCATGGAGCGTCTGAAAGAGGGTGAGCGTTGTGTGTGCGACCTCACCGACGTGATGAAGACCGCTCAGTCGCGGTTGTCCTTTCATTTGAAAGTCCTCAAGGACGCAGGACTCATCACGGATCGTCCCGAGGGGCGGTGGATCTACTATTCCCTCGATCAAGAAACCCTGGAGGAGTTGGAGGCGGTCGTCGAGTCGTTACGAGGCTCACGCCCACGAGTCGGCACCTCATCCCGGTGTTTGTAATTTTTTTAGCGCTGAGCAATCAACTTTTATTGATCAGTAGAGGGGATGCTCAATGAGAGATCGAATACGGTCACGGGAGGTCGTGTGATGGATATTGCCATACATCCTGAGCTATGTGCGGAGCCGAGTGAAAAACGGCTCAATGTCTTCGAACGCTTCCTCACTGTCTGGGTGGGGATCTGTATGGTGGCGGGAATTCTGTTAGGGCAGTGGGCGCCGGAGACGCATGCAGGTGCTCAGAAGCCTCGAATTTGGCCAAGGGAGTCATGTCAATGTCCCTATCGCCATCCTGATTTGGCTGATGATCATCCCGATGATGATGAAAGTCGATTTTACGGCGGTGCGTGATGTGGGGAAGCGACCACGAGGCTTGCTTGTGACGTTGTTCGTCAACTGGGTCGTGAAGCCCTTTTCCATGGCCTTCTTGGCGTGGCTCTTTTTCCGGTATGTGTTCTCAGCCTGGATCACTCCAGCGGATGCGGATCAATACATCGCAGGGGCCATTATCCTTGCCGCCGCGCCCTGTACCGCCATGGTGTTCGTCTGGAGTTACCTCACGGATGGCGATCCGGCCTATACCCTGGTCCAGGTGTCCGTGAACGATCTCATCATGCTGGTGCTCTTTGCTCCACTGGTGGGGTTCCTCGTCAGCGGCGCGTCATCATTGAGCGTCCCATTCGAAGTGTTGCTGTACTCGGTGATGGCCTTCATTGTGATTCCCTTGAGTCTTGGGGTCCTGCTTCGGCGCTGGCTCATTCACCGACACGGTAAAACGTGGTTTGAAGAGAGTTTGCTCCCGCGATTTGCGCCCGTCACCATCGTGGCGCTTCTCGCCACGCTCGTGCTGATCTTTGCCTTTCAGGCAGAGAATATTCTGGGGAAGACATTTCATGTACTCTTGATTGCCATCCCGATCCTTGTTCAGGTCTATTTCAATTCGTCGCTGACGTATGGACTGATGAAATGGCTGAACGTGCCCTACTCAGTGGCCGCACCAGGGGCGCTCATTGGGGCGAGCAACTTCTTTGAGCTCGCGGTGGCCACGGCTATCGCGTTGTTCGGACCCGAGTCAGGAGCGGCGCTGGTCACAGTCGTGGGGGTATTGGTGGAAGTCCCGGTCATGCTGTCCGTCTGCGCTGTGTGCAATCGGACTCGTGATTGGTTCCCAGCGGAGGGCTCCGCATGACACGCTCCGTCTTATTTCTGTGTACCGGCAACTCCTGCCGCTCTGTGTTGGCGGAGGCCACGTTCAACGCCCTGGCAGGCCCTGAATGGCGTGCCATGAGTGCGGGGAGTCATCCGACCGGCACGGTCCATCCCCGCTCCCTGGCGCTTACTACAGCGCGAAGGGCATTTCGACCGAGGGCTTATACAGCAAGTCGTGGACTGGCCTTCCTGCCATTCCGGATATCGTCATCACGGTGTGTGGCAATGCAGCCGGGGAAACCTGTCCGGCCTATCTTGGTCCGGTGTTGCGTGCCCATTGGGGTGTGGAAGATCCGGCCAAAGCGACCGGAAGCGACGCTGAAATTGACGCGAAGTTCGAGCAGGCCTATCGCACCCTGCGCGCCCGCATCGAAGCATTCCTGAAATTGCCGCTCGACCGGCTCAAGCATGATCGTGAGCAGCTCACGGTTGAACTCGACCGCATTGCACAGCTGTCGTAATAGGCATTTCTGTTCACTCGTGTTTCACGATTTCAGGGAGGTTCAACATGACGAAGATTGCGGTGTACGACGGGGCGATGTGCTGCAGTACGGGTGTGTGCGGAGTGGATGTGGATCAGGAGTTGGTAACTTTGCCGCCGATGTCGAGTGGGCGAAGCAGCAAGGCGTCATGATCGAACGGTTTAACCTGGGGCAACAACCGTTGCAGTTCGCGAACAACACCACGGTCAAAGGCTTTTTACAGCGTTCGGGGGAGGCCTCGCTCCCGCTGATTCTGGTGGACGGCGAAGTGGCCATGGCCGGGCGGTATCCCAGCCGGGCTGAGTTGACGCGCTGGGCCGGCGTAGCCGCTGTACCAACCGTGAACAAGGCGGAAGGCAGCTGCTGCGGTGGAGGCCCCTGCTGATGAGTTCATCCTGTCAAAGGAGTGCATCATGCGGTTTCTAGACCACGTACCCGCCTTCCTGTTTTTTACCGGCAAGGGTGGCGTGGGGAAAACATCGCTCTCCTGCGCCACCGCAATCCATCTGGCTCGACAGGGCAAGAAGGTTCTCCTGGTCAGTACCGATCCGGCGTCTAACGTTGGCCAGGTATTCAGTCAGACCATCGGCAACATCATCACCGCGATTGCCGACGTCGCCGGGCTCTCTGCCCTGGAAATCGATCCGCAACTGGCGGCACAGCAGTATCGGGAGCGCATCGTTGGGCCGGTACGCGGACAGCTTCCGGATTCCGTGGTGAGGAGCATTGAGGAGCAGCTTTCCGGAGCCTGCACGACGGAAATTGCTGCCTTCGACGAATTTACTGCCCTGCTGACCGATGCGGCCCTGATTGCCGCCTACGACCACATCATCTTCGACACAGCACCGACCGGCCATACCATCCGTCTGCTCCAACTACCGGGCGCATGGAGCAGTTTTATTGAAGCGAACCCGGGGGGCGCGTCCTGTCTCGGCCCGCTGTCGGGGCTGGAAAAGCAACGGCAACGGTACGCGGACGCGGTCAAGGCGCTCTCTGATCCGGACCGTACCCGTTTGATCCTGGTGTCCCGTGCGCAGAAAACCACGCTGGACGAGGTCGCGCGCACGCACCAGGAACTCGCCGCCATCGGCCTGTCCAGGCAGTATCTCGTCATCAACGGGGTCCTGCCGGAACGCGAAGCGCGGCATGACGCACTGGCCGCCGCCATCTATCGGCATGAGCAAGAGGCGATCGGCGCGATGCCTGCAGTGCTGCGAGATCTGCCCATCGATTATCTGCCGCTCAAGGCCGCCAACCTCGTTGGGGTTGAGGCGCTGAGCAGTCTCTTCTCTGATGGAGACGAAGCTGCGCCTCTACCTGTTGGTATGATCGCCGACTCGGTCGATCTTCCACGGTTGTCGGGGCTGGTTGACGAGATCGCCAAGACCGGCCACGGCCTCGTCATGATGATGGGCAAGGGCGGTGTCGGAAAAACCACGCTCGCCGCTGCAGTCGCGGTAGCACTGGCCAAGCGCGGGCTTCCCGTGCATTTGACCACATCCGATCCTGCCGCCCATCTGACTGACACGCTGTCGGGATCCTTGGATAATCTGGACGTGAGCCGAATCGACCCGCAGACCGAGATCGCTCGGTACCGGCAACATGTACTCGATACCAAGGGCAAGGATCTCGATGCTCAAGGCCGTGCCATGCTGGAAGAGGATTTGCGATCGCCCTGTACCGAAGAAATCGCGGTGTTCCAGGCGTTCTCACGCATCATTCGCGAGGCGGGGAAGAAATTCGTCGTGATGGATACGGCGCCGACCGGGCACACCCTGCTACTGCTCGATGCCACCGGCGCCTATCACCGCGAAGCGACCCGCCATATTGACCCACTGTCTGCACCACACGACCCCGATGATGCGGCTACAGGATCCTGAACGCACGAAGGTGATGATTGTGACCTTGGCGGAAACGACGCCGGTGCTGGAAGCTGCCCAATTGCAGGACGAGCTGCGCCGTGCCGGCATCGAGCCGTGGGCCTGGCTCATCAACAACAGCCTGTCTGCAACGGCCACGTCGTCACCCTTGTTGAAGCAGCGGGCGGCGTTTGAGCTGGCCCAGATTGAAGCGGTGCGTACCCGCTACGCCACACGCGTCGCGCTCGTGCCGATGCAGGCCGAAGAGCCCGTGGGAATCGAACGGTTGCTCAATCTCGTCGAGCCGCAGGACGCGCCGGATCTTGGCTGGCACGACGATTCGAGGAGGTCTTTGCCACTGGTATGACCTCTGGTTCCGGTGGAAACCCCTGTTGAAACACGGACGCGAATGCAAGGAATGACCCCGACTCAGAAGCACAGGTGGACATCCAGGCCGGTCGCGCGTCGTTGCTCCCGGATGTGTCGATTGAGAGACCGGAGGAGTTCATGATGGAGATCCTCACGCAGTCAGTCGTGACCTGCCCGAACTGCGGGGCGCAGACCGAGGAAACAATGCCAACCGATGCCTGTGTAGTCTTCTTTCAATGCGGATTATGCCGCGTCGTAGTACGACCGGAGTCCGGCGACTGCTGTGTCTTCTGTCCCTACGGCAGCGTCCCATGCCCGCCAGTCCAGCTCGATCAAGATTGCAGGAGGGCTTCATGACCTTGGGAGCCACGACGGCTTTGTTTGCCGCCACGGCTATCGCTGAGATTCTAGGCTGCTATCTCCCCCTGCTCTGGCTGACCCATCGCGCACCCGTGTGGGTGCTCTTGCCCGCGGCCGGTTCTTTGGCGCTGTTCGTCTGGCTGCTCACACTGCACCCTCTTGCGGCCGGGAGAGTCTACGCCGCTTACGGTGGCGTGTACGTCGCGATGGCCATTGCGTGGCTCTGGCTTATCGACGGCGTGCGTCCGACAGCCTGGGACCTTGCTGGATCAGCTATCGCCATTCTGGGCATGGCCGTCATCATGTTGGCGCCGAGAGCGTAGCGTCCAAGAGCTCCCCTCGTCGGTTGAAGATGTCGCGCTGCCGAACAGGAGAGTCAGGCCACCCGGCACCTGCCATTCACCACTTCGTTTCATGATGGTGTGTCATGCTGGAGGATAATGCGATTTCAACCTATTTATCCTAGGAGCCTGTGTACAGGAACTCATGCGGACGGCACAGTGAGTCAAAACAACGCGCATTCTCTCTAATTGTTGCATTGTGCACCAGTGTCTTCGGTCTATAGGAGCAATTGACCCCATTCTGTCCGGTCTCCCTTCGAAAAAGCCAAGAAATCGTTCTCTATGCGAGACACCCATCGTACTCCTGACATGCCGAGCAGAGGTATGCGTATTGCTCCCGGTATTAAATAGGATTTCTGTGACCCTTCATGTGGGAACAAAGGATTGGTATGAGGAGCAAAGCTCCGAGGGAGTCGAGTGCGTTTAACGGCTTGAGTGATTGGAGAGGTTCCATGTGATGTGGACTGTTCCTAGTTTCTCCGTGCATTGTAGAGGGAAACTTATCTTCCTTGGAGGTCTGCTGTGCGCCACAGTAGCAGCCGGTTGCGTCAACAGCGGGCAGGCACACAAAACGCCGCGACCAAATCCGTATCTGACCCCGGATACGAGACACACCATTCCCCTGTCATCATCCGCCGGGAAGGAACATCGCGCCGTGATGCTGCAGCACCTGGAAACGATTCAGGTGATCGTGAACGCGTTGGTGGAAGAGGATTATGAGTTGGCACAGGGTCTGACCGAAATGCATCTGGGCTTCTTTAAACATCGCCAGGCCATGGCCCATCAGGAACCGGAGAAGTTTCCTGCCGCCTACCATGATCTGGCCATGGTCCATCATGAAGCGGCGGAGGAGTTGGCGCGAATTATTCCCACCAAGGACTTGAAGCAGATCCTGCCGCCGTTGAATAATGTCTTGAAGGCCTGTGTGGCCTGTCATGTGGAGTACAAAGTCAGGGACAATTAATAAATTATGGGAGGATCCAATTGAGTGAGCAGAAGACAATCACGGCGTTTTATGAAGAGGATCACGATCGGCTGGATGAGTTGTTCAAGACCTTTCAAGCATCGAAACAGTCGGACTTTTTCAAGGCCAAGGAAGCCTTCAAGGAATTCAAGGTTGGCCTCCAGCGGCATATTGTGTGGGAAGAGGAGTTGCTCTTTCCAATCTGGGAAGAGAAAACTGGGATGGTCGAAGACGGACCGACACCCATGATGCGACACGAGCATAGCCAGATCAAACAGCTGCTTGACGCGATTCACCACAAGGTGGAAGGGCAAAACCTTGAGACTGATCAGGACGAGCAGGCGCTGGTAAACCTCTTGAGCTCTCATAATCGGAAAGAAGAGCGGGCGCTCTATCCCGCAATCGATAACGTGATCAGTGCGGAAGAACGCACCACCGTCTTCAGTAACATGAAGAGTATTCCGGAAGACCAGTACAATGCCTGTTGCAGCGGGCACTGAGGCAAGCCAAATGGAACAACGCGATGTAGTCATAGAACAGACTGAGGTCAAGGTTAAGGGAAGACATCTCGCGGTGCCTCCCAAAATTAGTCTCAACCTTGGCCTGATTCTCCTCGTGGGCTGGTTGGGGATAGTATTTGCACCGGGCTTCGACCAAACTGTCTGGGCCGAGTCGTCCGTCTCACAACCGGGTGTGAAGCACAAGGCCAATGTTGAACGAGGCCGGAATATCTTCAACGGCTCCTGCTACTACTGCCATGGAATGGACGGCTATCTCGATCGATTACCACGAATGGAAGAGAACATCGCCGCGCGCATTGCGCGGCTGAATCCGCCTCCGACGGATCTTCGTGATCCCGGCGTGCTTCGCCTGAAGACGAACAAGGAACGAGCCCGCGCCATCCGGGAAGGCCATCCGAGCACCGGCAGGTTTCGAGATTTCACCATGACCGATCGGGACATGGCCGATACCTTGTTCTATCTGGCGTTCATCAGAAAAGACCCCAACCCGGAAAAGGATTGATCGTCATGGAAAGCGGCAGATGAAACTCCGTATTGATTCCAAGGAAGCGTTCAAGGAGTTTAAGATAGGCCTCCAGCAGCATATTGTGTGGGAAGAGGAGCTGTTGTTCCCAATGTGGGAAGAGAAAACCGGCATGGTCGAGGACGGGCCGACGCCCGTCATGCGGTTTGAGCACAGCCAGATCAGGCAGTACCTGGACGCGATTTATCAAAAAGTCGAGAGCCGGAATCCTGATACCGACCGGGAAGAGCAGGCGCTCTATCCCGCAATCGATAATGTGACCAGTGCGGAAGAACGCGCAACGATCTTCGCAACATGAACAGCATTCCGGAAGACCGCTACAATGCCTGTTGCAGTCAGCCTTGACGGGGTAGCCGAGCTCGGTCTCTCTGGTTCATCTGGTCTATCTGGCTTGGGCTGGCTTGGGCATGGTGACACAGATAAATCGCACAACCAATTCAACGAGACAGACCAGACAGACGAAATAGACGGGAAAGACCAAATGAAGAAGGCAGCCTGGTCAGTTGTTTTTGGAGTTCTGCTCGTGAGTGGGCTGGGGATTCCGGCGATACCCACGTCTGACACACAAGCCTGGGCCGAACCTACGATCTCTCAACCAAGCGGGAAGTTGAAGGGCAATATCCTTCGAGGTCGGGAGATCTTCAATGGGAAAGGGGTCTGTTACTACTGTCAAGGGATTGATGGTGATATCGGCAGACCACCTCGACTTGCAGCGGACACTGCTGCACTCATCGCGAAACTGAATCCTCCTCCGACCGATTTGCGAAACCCCGAAGTCCAGCGCCTGAAAACCGACAAGCAACGGTCCCGCACCATCAGGGAAGGCCATCCCGGCACCGGCATGTTTCCCGACATGACCATGACCGATCAAGACCTCGCCGACACCTTGCTTTACCTCGCGCTCATCAGAAAAGATCCGCATCCGGAGCAGTAGACTCGCGACTGCGGGTGCAATTGGCAGGCCACCCTCAGTCGGCGAAAGCCGTCTTGACGGAGTATCACACCGTATGTACAGTGTACGGATGGATGGGATTCGATTTGAGTGGGATGCAGCCAAGGCGAAAACCAATCTCAGAAAGCATGGTATTTCATTCGAAGAAGCGCGAACCGTGTTTTATGATGAGCAGGCCCTTCAATATTTTGACCCTGACCATTCGGTAGAAGAAGATCGCTTTATCCTGCTCGGAATGAGTTTCAGGTTGCGGGTGATCGTTGTATGTCACTGCTTTAGAGGGAGTGAAAGCGTTATACGGTTGTTCTCCGCAAGAAAGGCAGATAAAGGTGAGGAGAGGGAATATTGGAGGCAAAGATGATGAGGGACCATTACGACTTCTCTAAGATGAAGGGGCGAAAGAATCCGTATGTGAAGAATTTGAAACAGCCGGTCACGATGAGGCTGGACTGCGATACGGTTACCTATTTCAAATCCATCGCGGAAGAAATGGGTATTCCCTATCAGAGCTTGATCAACCTCTATCTTCGAGACTGCGCGATGCACCACCGAAAACTCCACATGAAATGGGCATCGTAAAGAGATCGGCCATGTGTAAGAAACTATTGCCGCCTATCCATCCCGGAGAAATCTTGCGGGAAGAGTTCATGAAGCCGCTGAATCTGTCCGCCAACGCTCTTACCCAACGACTTGGTGTAACGACTGCGCGAGTCAACGAGATTGCGAACGAACGGCGTGGCATTACGGCCGACACGGCGCTGCGGTTGGCGCGGGTCCTGGGGATGTCTGCTGACTTCTGGCTGGGGCTACAGGCGGACTGGGATCTCTGGCACGCGATGCACGGCTCCAAGGCAAGCGAGATCCACCGCCTAGAGCCTCTTCGTCCTTCAGCCTGAGCAGGTTTCTCGCATGAAATGGTTGACGGAGGTGAGGATCTGGCTCTGCCCTATCCAACTCGAATCCTCGCATCCACGATCCGGCAGCCTTGGCCTGGTGAGAGGGCGAAGGTCGGATTCAGATCGAGTTCGCTGATCTCAGGAATGTCTTCGACGAGGCGGGATACCCGCAGCAACGTGTCTTCCAAGGCTTCAAGGTCGGCCGGTGGGTGTCCGCGATAGCCGGTGAGCAAGCGATAGCCTTTGATTCCGCGGACCATCTCTGCCGCGTCACGGTCAGTGAGCGGCGTGATGCGGAACTGCACATCGCCAAGAATCTCAACGTGAATTCCCCCAAGGCCAAACGCTATCAGAGGGCCGAATAGGGGATCATCCGTGACTCCAATCATGACCTCCACGCCGCCGGTTAGCATTGGCTGCACGAGTACGCCTTCCATGGCGTCGAGCTGATTGGTCTGGGCGAGTCGCGTTCTCATCGAGTCAAATGCTTTGCGGACCGCCTCTTCGTTCGTGAGATTCAATTGCACGCCGCCGATCTCAGTTTTGTGTACAATCTGATGCGAGGCCAGTTTGATGGCGACCGGATAGCCAACGTGCCTTGCCAGGGCCGCTGCTTCGTCAGCTGTTCTAGCCACTCCACCGGGCTGAACAGGAAGCCTGATCGCACTCAGGACATTTCGTGTCTCCTCAGCCGACAACCAGCCAGCCCCGCGACGCGAAAGAGCGTCGGCACAGATTGTCCGAACGGCCGGAAGATTCAGATCGTCAAAGTCGGGAACCGTACCAGGCCGCTGTTGACCCCATTCCCGATAAGACGCCGCTTTGCCGAGCACGAGTGCCGGGGTCTCCGGCAAATGGTAGGCGGGAATGGTTTCTGTTTGGGAACTAAACGTTCGGTCCATGTCACCCTCCGCCATCCAGCCAATGAGCACAGGCTTGGCCTTCGCCCCAGCCTTTCGCCCATTCTCAATTCCAACCATGATGCCATGGGCGATCCCTGCCGTATCTGTCACGGTCACAGCCATATAGAGGATAATCAGCGCATCGATCTCATCAGCCAAGAGGAGAGTTTCAATCCCCTTGGCGTACTGATCCGGTGTGGCAGAAGCAATCAAGTCGACGGGGTTGCTTAGCGCGGCGGCCAACGGAAGAAAGGATGAGAGAGTTGCTCTGGCCTGGGCAGACAATTCCGGAACAACCAACTCGCTTTCCACGCAGGCGTCAGTACAAAGAACGGCAGGCCCTCCCGCGTTCGTGATGATGCCTACTCGCCGACCCAGTGGGAGTGGTTGATTTGATAGTCCAGACGCTAGGGCCAATAAGTCCTCGAGCGATTCTGCGTGAATGACGCCGGCTTGATGAAATAAGGCATTGACGGCCACATCGCTGGCTGCAAGCGCCGCTGTGTGAGAACTTGCCGCACGCCGCCCCGATTGTGATCGTCCAGCTTTGACCGCAATGATCGGTTTGCGACGGCTCACGCGCCGCGCGATGCGGGCAAATTTGCGTGGATTGCCGAAGGACTCCACGTAAAGGAGGATGACATTCGTGGAAGGATCCTCCTCCCAATATTGCAACAGATCATTGGTGGACACATCGGCTTTATTTCCCACACTCACAAAGGAAGAGATGCCCAAGTGAAATCGCCGTGCGCCGGCAAGGGTCGCAATCCCGATGGCGCCGCTTTGCGACGACATGGCAGCACGGCCTCGCGGGGGACTCAGTGTAGTGAAGGTGGCATTCAGCTGTATGTTGGGGTCTGTATTCAGAATCCCGAAACAATTAGGCCCGATCATTCGCATGCCGTATTGCCGGACTTTCGTGACTAACTGCTGCTGAAGAGCCGCTCCTGCTGGTCCTACTTCCGCGAATCCAGCCGTAATGATGACGCAGGCCCTAATTCCCTTTGCCGCACACTCGTCGATGATGGACGACACGGAGTCTCGTGGGACCGCGATGATGGCTAGATCGACGGGTTCCGGGAGATCCTGCACGGATGGATAGGTCCGGATTCCCTTGATGTCGGTTGCCTTGTGGGTGACCGGGTAAACGGCGCCTCGAAACTGGCCAGTTGTTATGGCATCGAGCAGCCGGTAACCGATCTTGTTTGGATTACGCGAGACGCCGATGATCGCAACCGACTTGGGCTGAAAAAACGGTCGGAGTGAGGCCGTCGTGGCGAGCCGCTCTCGGACCTCGGCGCGAGTGACGGTCGCTTCTGTTGGAATCAACGACAACTCCACTTCCATGTCTTCGCCTTCGTAGGCTTCATGGGTGGTAAATCCAGATTCTCTGAAGACTTCACGCATGGCCAGGTTGTCGGCGTGAGTGACAGCCCAAAGGTGAGTAAAGCTGTGTCGGATGGCGATCAAGGCCAGGCGTTCCAGCAGCAGCGTACCCAGACCTTTTCCATGAAACCCGTCGTCCACGGCCATGGCCACTTCCGCAGTCTGCTCGTCTCTCGCCCAGTACGACCCAGCGGCGATAATGCGGGACGTGCTTTCCCATACTCGCGTCACGATCAGCGTGAACTGTGAACGAGGGTTCGAGGAATGACACAAGGCAGCGATACTGTCCGAAGACGGAGAGCTTTCCGAGAAATATCTGTGGCGTCTCGACTCGGGGGATAACCGATCGACGAACTGTTGCATCATCGTGGCATCCGACGGTTCAGCCGGTCGGATTGCGGCGGTCGATCCATCACTCATGATGAGCGAGCCGGACTCAGTGTGATCGGTCTTCAGGGGAGGAATATAGAGGGGACGAACGGATCTCATTGTACGTGTATTTAAAGCGCCAGCCATTCGGGTTTCAATATTAAAACGATGCCTAAGCTTAACATCACCGCTCCACCGGCCAGTTTCAACCAGCGACCGGCACGTTCTTGCAATTTCCGCCGACTCAGTGTGACCACTGCGATGGTGACCATCAGGCTGTCGTCAAAAATATAGGCCAGGTTATATAAGCCGAGGTAACCGTAGTATTGCCAGGTGGGTAACTGCTGCATCGTCAGAAGCTGGGTGTAGAGCGCTGGAAATCCGGCTGTACAGAGTAACTCGATCGTATTCACCAGGCAGGCCAGGAGAATGACACCTGCTACCGCACCGGTAAGGTGTTCTGCTTGAAGGATGCGCCGGATGCGAGCGTAGAGCCCAGGCTTCGCGGACTCGGGGATGCTCAGCGAAATACCTCGATGGAGCGCAAAGAAGTCCTTTACGTTCACTGCTCCCATGAAGAGCGCGATGCCGCCCAGGCCCATTTGCACGGCGCGTGAGAGGCCGATCAGAAGAAACATGTTGAGCCATGCCGCCATGAAGGCAAAGTAGACCAGCCCGCTCACGGCGACGAATGTGCCAGCGATCAGCGCCATCTTCCGCCGGTCTTGCAGATTGACCAGCAGTGACAGGAGAAAGAGCAGGACCCACATGGCGCAGGGATTGAAGCCGTCCAGCAGGCCGATAAGAACGGTGAACAGCGGAAGGCCCAGATCGTGGACGCGAAGCCGGCCGAGCCATCGCGTCTCGATGCTCTCGACCATTGGAGGCAATGCGACGCCGGGCGCCTTCCGATCCAGCTTGGCGCGAATCTCAGCTCCGGTTGTCTCGGATGACTGGAATCCGACGATGAGCTCTGTGCCTATGAGAAACGTGGGAACGCCGGCCGTCGTGATACCTCGCTCCTGCACCAAGGTTATGAGTCGCTGTCGCGCGGCGGGGTCCTCAGCGATGTCGTGGAGGGCAATGTGAAGTGAGGGCTGTTCCCGTCGAAGTTCGTCGAGAAAGATCTTTGCGGCTTCGCAATGGGGGCAGCCGGCCCGCACGAAGACGTCGATGTCTGGGGTCGTCGTGCTTGCAGCCTGAAGAGTGGTTCCGCTCAAGACCAGCAAAACAAAAAGGTAGAGAATGAGCCCCAGACTACATCTCTCACCCGTTGTACGCTGAAAGAACACAACCTCTTACTAGCTGACGATGTCCGGTGGTGACACGGATCTGATGTACGACAACACATCCAACATCTGCTCGTCCGTCAGTTTGCCGCGAAAGCCGTGCATCGGGCTGAACAACACGCCATTCGAGATGGCCACCAGCAGCTCCCAATCCGTCTTCGAACGACTGATCTGAGATCGAAGATCGGCTGGCCGGACGATTAAATCTCGGCTGTCCAGTCCGTTCCCGTCCAATTTGGCCCCATGACAACGGAGGCACTGTTGCTCATACACGCCTTGTCCGGCCTTTGGGTTTCCGCGGATCACTTGTGCCGAAACCAAGGATGTTGTGGCGAAGAGGAAGATGACGGCGACGGTCAGTATCGGTTTCATGTTCAATCCTTTCAGCGCAGGACAAGCACCGGACAGGTCACGTGATGTACGACGGCGTGGGAGACACTCCCCAAGAGGAAGCGGGACACGCCCTTGCGTCCATGGGAGGTCACGACCACCAAATCCATATCCTTGGCCTCCTGTTCGATCACCGCTGCAGGATTGCCTTGAGCGACGTTCGTGCTGACCGTATAGCGCGGGTTCAAGAGCTTGCCAGCGGTCGATTTGACGAGTTCCTCCGCATAACGCTCCGCGCCTTCCCACCAGGTACTGGTTCCCAGGGCGTCATAGGGATCGTTCACTCCGATCGGGATAATGGCATGAACCACACGGAATTCTACCGCATCGGCGAATGGATGCTGCATCACCCATTTCACGATTCGATCGGCATCGTTTCGCTCCTCGATGGCGACGAGGACCCGCTGAACCTTGCGAGCGGCTCCCCTGACGATCAACGTCGGGCAGGAGCCGTGCAGAAGCACCCGATGGGATACACTCCCGAGGACAACCTCGGACAGACGGCTTCGTCCGCGCACGCCGACGACGACAAGGTCGGCGGAAAGGTTTTGGGCGCTGTCGAGAATGAGCTGAGCAGGACTGCCGATTTCGTTCACCTTCCTGATCGACGTCACCTCAGCGGGGACCATGGCAGCGGCGCGCTCCAGCAGCTGGTGCCCCGAATCGACCATCGCCTTGCGGAAATCATCGTACCCTTGCACGTTGCCGGCTTGGGCCACCACTGGATATTCCAAAATCCCTAAATCGACGCCGTGAACCAGCGTGACATCCGTTGGATGACAGAGCTGGAACGTCTGGGTGACGGCAGCGAAAGACTGGTCCGACCAATCAACACCGATGACGACTCTCATGTCACAACCTTTCTCACCCACACATCAGAAGAGTGGATGTGGCGCGGTCCCGAACGGAAGCACGCGCGGTGATTCACCCACATTGCCGCGAATACGCCACACCCCGTCTTCGAGGACGAGATAGTGTATTTCTTCATACCAGCTGTCGATGGGGACATACAGACCGCTGGTCTTGGACCTGGCCCAGAGATGACCGGTACAGGTGACCTCCAGCACTGCATCGCGACCCGATCCGACCTTGGCCATTTTCGTGAACAGATGAGTGCTCGCAATCTCCTGATACTCATCAAAAAGCTCTTTCCAGATCTTTCGGAGATCGTCTTTCTTGAGCCCATGGTAGTTGTATTGGGGAGAGTAGATGGCCATGACCTTTTCAAGGTCGTGGCCTTTGATGGCTTCTTCGGCCTGCTCAAAGGCATCGACAACGGATTTGAGCGTGGCCACGTCAACTTCGATCACCGAACCGGATGGAGGAACGACGATTTTCGCCTCTGTTGTCTCGATACCGGCAAGAAAGGCGATCAGGATAGTGAGATGAACGACTGCTCCCAATAGCGATCTACCTTGTAAGCTCACTCACTCCTCCTTCTGTTGCCGTCCTCGTGTCAGGACAGGATCACCTGTCATCTCGTCCATGTGACGCGCACGAAATCTTCGTCTCTGTCGTAATGCAGCTCCAACTCGCCATGATAGGCATGCTTCAAACCTTCGCCGATGCGCCTTGGTAAATGACTGTCGGTCGTGGAAATGACGAGGCCCTCGGGCTTGGTGTCGATCGACATAATTCGAGAGAGAGGGTGTTCCCTCTTTTCTAGCGCCTCCGTATTCTTCACCAGGCCGATGATCTGCTCATGTCGCTCATCCTTAAAAGAACCTTTGAGCGTGACGAATCCCTTCGGGTACTTGTCACGGATCCGCATGCAGGCGGGGCAGATAATCTCGTCGGCGTCGGCTGGCTTCGTGCCCCAGGTCCAGCGCCCCTTGTGAAACGAGGCTCCGCATTCGGTGCAGACGGTCGGCTCTTTCAGCTTCCCACGCAGCTTATAGGTGTCGTGCTGATACTCCTGGACCGTCCGATCGTGTCGAGCCCCCAAGCCTGCCGGTGTCTTCGTTTTCGCTGTCATGTGTGCTCCCTTATCGTGGCGGTGAGGCCGTTGAAGAGCGAGACCGCTCCTTCCATTCCAACAGCGACTCTTCCGCCAAGTTCAAATACTCCACCACATCGTGATCGCTGACTTGTGCAAAATCGATATAGTGGTGACCCACGGCCAAGAATGGGTCCGGTGTGGCAAGCACTATAAATTCGTCCACCTGCATGCAAGCCTTCCGAATGGTCTCCATTGGGCCAACCGGAATGGCCGCAATCAGGCGGCGCGGTGAGAGGTGTCTGATGGACTGGACGGCTGCGAAGAACGTGGAGCCGGTGGCGATCCCATCATCCACGAGAATGACGATGCGGTCAGTGAGCGTGGGAAACTGCCGACCTTGGCGGTATAGGTCTTGCCGTCGAGCGATCTCTCGCCGTTGCACCTGAACCAGCTCTTCAATGTCCGTCCGAAAGCGACTGTAGGCTGCCATTGCATCAGGATTCAGATAGATCGTTCCTGTTTCACCCACTGCGCCTAGTGCATACTCGGGGTTATCTGGTGCTCCCAGCTTACGAGTGATACATACGTCCAGCGGTAGGTGCAGTCCCAGGCTCAGCTGAAACCCAACTGCGACCCCACCACGTGGCAGCGCCACGATCAGAGCTGCCTGATCCTCACGATATCGGATCAGTCGCTCCACGAGTCGACGGCCAGCCTCTTCGCGATTCTTGAATGTCACGCGCTTCCCTTCCGCTCAGTGGGCTCGCCGTTCTACATCAGGCCGCTTGTCACACCAACACCGATCAAAAACATCACCATGAGAACCAGGATGACCATGAGCAGCAGGTGGTGGTGCGGCCCGGCCTCTTTCTGATCCCAATGCATCTCCCAGGGAATTTCGAGGTAGCGACGATGGCAAAACATGGTGTCCTCCTTCTCGTTGAACCGGAGCTACACGCGACCCCTGGCCTTTTTCTTCAGGCAATTTTCACCTCAATCGCTTTAGGCTTGGCCTTCTCCGCTTTTGGTAGATGGACTTTCAGTACGCCGTCCTTGTATTCGGCGTTGACCTTGGAACCATCGGCATCTTCGGGAAGGGTAAAGCTCCGCATAAAGCTACCGTAGGCTCTCTCCACGCGGTGATATTTCTTGTCCTTTTCTTCCTTTTCGTACTTTCGTTCGCCCGTGATCATGAGGACATCGTCGTGCACATTCAATTTGATGTCTTCTTTCTTCATCTCTGGAATTTCAGCCTTGATCAGGTACTCCTTGTCGTCCTCCGAGATATCCACCAACGGCGACCATTCAGCAACGGTAATGGCCTCCTGCTTATCGGTACCGCTGGGGGCCAGCGTACGGCCGAAGTAGCTTGACAGTCGTTTCTCCATTTCTTCGAGTTCCTTGACCGGATTCCATCGTGTTGTCGGTTCCCATCGTGTCAATGCGCTCATGACCATTGCCTCCTTGTGTAGTTATGAATGTCTGATGCCGGGCTTCACGCTGTAATGTCCCGGCTGTTGTAGATTCAGAATCACAGAGCCTTCGCGGCTAAGTCGATCGATCTCGATGAAGATTTGGTTCCAGGTCAGCCCCGGACATTCGTGAACGATATCCTCCAGATCGCAACCTGGAGAACGAAGTACAATGTCCATGACAGTTTGTGCCGTTACCGCCTGTGTCATTGTCATCCCTCCTTAGATGACTCAACCATTGCTACTGCGAGGCCTGTGCATCGATGGTGCCAGTGAGCGGATGCAATCAAAGTCGATGGGCGTATCGTAGAAAATGCGATGAGTTAGGTCGTGATTGGAGTTCTGTCGTGTGAAGTTGACGACGTGCTCTGTAGCATTACGGGGCAGCGGCATCGAAGGGACTGTTGCCTCTTTCAACACCAGTCTGTGCAGATAGAGTTGCGCAGATCCTTCCGTTGAATCCTTTTACACATGGTCGTCTCGTATCAGAAAGGAGGAATGGATCATGCCCAACACTGTGGCTGAAAAGACAACTACACGTACTGATCGCTGCCATCGTTGCGGAGGTCTCATGGTCTCTGAACAAGTCTTGGAAATCAGGTCGATCGACTTTCGTTGCGTGAGCTGCGGTGAACGCATTGATGCGGTCATTCTCGCTCACCGGCAGAGGCCTCTTGTCCGGGGTGAGAGCGAATCGCTCTCACCTGCCAAGAGGAAAGTAGCTTTCCATGATTAACGGGTAGCGGGCCCTCCACCCACATGAGACGGCACAACAATTGACCTGCGCCGGTTGCATCGCGTGACCAATTGTCGTCAGGCTGGAGTGCTTTCCTTCGGGGATATGACGGCCGGATTGACTATCTTGTGTGAGGGGAACAGATTCCTTACGATGGGGATGAGAAGAACAATCCGCTGAACAATCAAGGGTGATTGGTCATGACCAGTGACATGCACGGCATCCTGCCGAAATCCAGCCTCCAGCAATTGTTCGATGCTTTGAGCACGAAGGGATATCGCATTGTTGGCCCTATGGTGCGTGATGGGTCGGTCGTGTGGGAGACCGTCCGGTCTGTGTCTGATCTACCGATCGGCTGGCGCGATCAGCAAGAACCGGGTCGTTATCGGCTGGAGCAGACCGGCTCCCACGAAGTCTTCGGTGTCGTCCATGGATCGCAATCGCTCAAGCAGTTCGTCTTTGCGCCACGCGAGCCGCTCTTGCAGATCGAGCGGAGCAAGGATGGATTCGCCACTCGCCCGACGCTTCCGCAATCGGAAAAAGTCGCGATCATCGGCGCTCGTGCCTGCGATCTGGCCGGACTGGCTATGCAAGATCGGATTTTTCTGAATGACGCCTACCGAGACCCCTACTACGCGGCCCGCCGCGAAGGGCTCTTCGTGATCGCTGTGAACTGCACCAGAGCGCTGAGCACCTGTTTTTGCGCATCCATGGAGACCGGCCCCCGTGCCGAAGCGGCTTCGATCTCGCGCTGACCGAAGTGGACGACCAGCTGCTGATCGAAGCGGGCAGCGAGGCAGGACGCGATGTTCTCTCCAACCTCTCCTTGTCCTCGGGCTCAGAACAACTGAGTGCTGAGGCAGCGACGCGGTCGACGCCTGCGCCCAGAGCCAAGTCAGACGGTTCGATCACTCACGCTTGCCGCAAGCTCTCTATGATGCCCATGAACATCCTCGATGGGACGAGGTGGCAGGGCGATGCCTTGCCTGCACGAATTGCACGATGGTCTGCCCGACCTGCTTTTGCCATGCGGTCGAGGAGACGCCTGACCTCTCCCACCAGCAAACCACTCATGCCAGATTATGGGATTCCTGTTTCACCCAGGAACACGGGTATATCCACGGCAAGAATATTCGCCCGACGATCAAAGATCGGTACCGCATGTGGCTGACGCATAAGCTCGCATCCTGGATCGATCAATTCGGCACGTCCGGTTGCGTCGGCTGTGGCCGATGCATCACCTGGTGCCCGGTCGGGATCGATGTGACGGAAGAGTTGTCGGCTCTACTGACACAGGACAGCCGGTCGTCTGGCACTCCTCAACAGATGGAAAGCTCGTAGCTGTGCATACAGAAGCCGATTCCATGACCAATCCCTATGTCATCCATCCGGCGACGATTATCGAAAAGGTCCGGGAAGCGGAAGACATCAACACCTACCGCTTGCAGCTGGTCAATGAACAGGCGCGCCAGCGATTTCGCTTTACGGCTGGCCAGTTCAATATGGTCTATGTGTTCGGCGTCGGCGAAGTGGCGATTTCCATCGTCTCGGACCCGGATGAGCCGGAGTTTCTGGACCATACCATCCGCACCGTGGGGCGAGTCACCAAGGCAATCGCCGATCTGCAGCCCGGCGATGTACTGGGCATCAGCGGCCCCTTCGGACAGGGGTGGCCGCTGGAAGAGGCGCGTGGGCGGAACGTGGTGATTGTTACCGGTGGCCTGGGATGTGCCCCAGTGGTGGGAGCCATCGAGTATATTTTCAAACGGCGCGAGCAGTATGGCTCTATCAAGATCCTTCACGGCGTCAAGACTCCACATGACCTGCTCTATCGTGAGCGGTTCGATCAATGGCGGGGCGCTCCCGATACGGAAGTCCTGCTGGCCAGCGATCAGCCGGACAAGACCTGGAGTTATCACATCGGTGTGGTGACGGAGCTGTTTGAAGAAGTGGTGATCGATCCCATGAAAAGTATCGTGCTGATGTGCGGACCAGAGATCATGATGCGTCTGGGCGTGCCCATCTTGATGAGACGGGGCATTCCTGAAACCGCCATCTACCTGTCCTTAGAACGGCACATGGAATGTGGAATCGGCCTCTGTGGCCATTGCCAGCTGGGTCCGTACTTCCTGTGTAAAGACGGCCCGGTCATGCGGTACGACCGAGTGGCGCAGTGGCTGGGACAGACAGGCGTGTGAGGCGAAGCCATGTCCAATCCTGAATTGAGGCAGCGGCCACGGCTGGCGGTGATCAAATTCGCCTCCTGCGACGGCTGCCAGCTCAGCATCTTGAATCTTGAGGAGGACCTGCTCGCCTTAGGCGAAGCGTTGGATATCGCCTATTTTCCAGAAGCCTCCAGCGCGATGAATGCGGGCCCGTACGATATTGCATTGGTGGAGGGATCGATCACCACGGGAGAGGATGCTCATCGCATTCTGAGCGTTCGACAACAGGCGAAGGTGCTGATCACGATCGGGGCTTGCGCGACGGCCGGGGGTATTCAAGCGTTGCGCAACTGGGCCGATGTCGAAGCCTTCAAACAGCGCGGTGTATCCTAGGCCGGAGTATATCCAGAGTCTCAGCACCTCCACTCCCATCTCGGAACATGTCCACGTGGACTTCGAATTGTGGGGCTGTCCGATCGAGAAGAGCCAACTCCTGCGCGTCATCACGGATCTGGTGGCGGGAGTCCAGCTTCGCCTGCCGGCTGACAGTGTCTGTCTGGAGTGCAAGCGGCGAGGAAATGTGTGCGTGGTGGTCGCGAAGGGGATGCCTTGTCTCGGACCAGTGACCAGGACCGGTTGCGGGGCGATCTGTCCGGCTATGGGGCGGGACTGTTACGGCTGCTTTGGACCAAGCGAAGGAGCACGGAAAGGGCCGGGTCTTCCACCGAACACGACCTCGCTTGCGAGGCACTTTCATGACGAATTGCAGCTGATCCCGGTCGAGGTCCTGCGACGATTCCGTGGTATCAATGGCGCTGTGGACCCCTTTCGGAATGAAAGCACGGTCTGGGAGAACAAGCGGTAGAAGGTGAGGAGTAGAGGGTGACGGGTAAAGAAGAGGCGAGGAACACGAGAACCATTGCCGTCGACCTGGTGGCACGCGTGGAGGGTGAAGGTGCGCTCCGTGTCACCGTGAAAGACGGCACCGTCCAGGACGTAGAACTCAGAATCTTCGAGCCACCCAGGTTTTTCGAGGCTTTCTTGCAGGGACGGCATTACAGCGAAGTGCCGGACATTGTCGCGCGGATCTGCGGGATTTGCCCGGTGGCGTATCAGATGAGCGCGGTCCATGCGCTCGAGCAGGTGTTCGGTCTGCATGTCGATGGTGCACTGCGTGACCTGCGCCGGCTGCTCTATTGCGGCGAGTGGATCGAAAGCCATGCGCTGCATGTCTACATGCTCCAGGCGCCGGATTTTCTCGGGTATGACAGCGGCATTGCGATGGCGAAGGATCATCCGGCTGTGGTGACCCGAGGCTTGCGGCTCAAGAAGGCCGGCAATGCGATCATGACGTTGTTGGGCGGCCGTTCCGTGCATCCGGTCTCTGTCAAAGTCGGCGGCTTCTCACGTGTGCCGTTGCGCCGTGAGTTGGAAGGATTGAAAGATGAACTTCTGTGGGCACGCGATGCGGCGATCGAGACGGTACGCTGGGTCGAAGATTTCGACTATCCCGATTTTATGCCCGACTACACATACGTCGCGCTCCATCACCCTGATGAGTATCCGTTCAATGAAGGCCAAGTTGCTGTATCCAATGGGCTGCAGATTTCGGCCACAGAGTTCGAACAACATTTCGTTGAACATCAGGTAAGCTATTCCACCGCCCTCCACTGTACCTTACAAGGCTCGCCCTATCTGGTCGGTCCGCTGGCTCGTCTGAACCTGAATCTCAAGCATTTGACGCCGCTAGCCAAGCAGGTCATGGCCGACAGGGGGCTATCGCTGCGGAATCCGTTTCATGGCATCATTGCGCGGTCAGTCGAAATCCTCTACGCGCTGGAAGAATCATTGCGCCTCATTGAACGGTACGAACCTCCGCCCTTGGCGGCTCTGCCGGTCACCGTTCGACCAGGCACCGGCATGGCCTGTACGGAAGCGCCCCGAGGGATTCTCTACCATCGGTACCAGGTAGATGGGGATGGTGTGATTCGTGAAGCCAAGATCGTTCCACCGACCTCGCAGAATCAATCTCGTATCGAACAGGACCTGCGTCTCTTCATGCCACGCCTGTTGCATCTTCCCGATCAGGAGGTGGCGCGGGCCTGTGAACGGGTCATCCGTTGCTACGATCCCTGCATTTCCTGCGCGACGCATTTTCTGAATCTGGAGATCACACGGGAAGGAGTTGCGTGAAGAAAGACAGTCTTCATTCCTCTCCCATTCGGATCATCGGTCTTGGTAACGGCATGCGAGGAGACGACGCGGTCGGACTTCTGGCGGCTCGCCGGATCCGACAAGAAGTCGGTGACCGTGTTGAGGTGATCGAAGCGGAGATGGCGGGAGTAGACATCCTTGATTTAATGGAAGGCGCGTGCATGGTGATCCTGATCGATGCCGCGTGCAGCGGACAAGCCTCGGGCACGATCCATCGGCTCGATGCTTCAGCCAGCCCGATCGGTGCCCAGATCTTTCCTCGATCGAGCCATGCATTTGGCACCATAGATGCGCTGGAGCTGGCCCGCGCAATGGGTATCCTTCCCGCTACTGTGATCGTGTACGGAATCGAGGCCGGCAATACGGAGGTCGGACAGCCGCTGTCGCCCTCGGTAGCCAAGGCATTGGACCAGGTGGTGCAACAGGTCGTCCAAGAATGTGAAGTGCGCTATGCATGAACTCCATCTGATGACGCAAGTCGTGAAGACTGTGGAGGCCAAGTTGGATGGAACGCAAAGCGCAAAACTCTCGGTCGTGCGCCTCAAAATCAGTGCGCTTTCTCATCTCCTGACCCATGATCACGCAACACTCCAGACGACATTCGGATTGGCCGCGCGCGGCACGAGGGCCGAAGGCGCGACGTTGGAGATCATCGCCATCCCAGGGAACGCCTGGTGCCCTCGCTGTCATAGCGACTGCACGGTCACAAGAGCGGATGCTGTCTGTTCAGCTTGCGGAGGGCTTATGGTTGTGGGACCGGCAGAGCCGGAAGTCGTGCTCCATGAGTTGGTAGTCCAGGAATGAGAAACGCCCTTGCACAACGCCTGCGGGTTGAGGTGGAAGGAACGGTGCAAGGAGTGGGATTCCGTCCGTTCGTTTATCGACTGGCACATGAGTTAAGGTTGTTCGGGTGGGTTAAGAACACAAGGAACGGTGTGCTCATCGAAGTGGAAGGAGACTCACCGGCGATTGAGACGTTTCTTCAACGTCTGCAAGCTGATGCGCCGGTCACGGCATCGATTGAAACAATGAGCGTGCGCGTTATTCCGATGCTTGGTGATACAGGCTTTTCAATCGGCCAGGGTACTGAGTCGGGTCAGCGAGCCCTTGTGATTCCACCGGACTTGGCCACCTGCGCGGACTGTCTTCGGGAGCTCATGAATCGTCATGACCGTCGTTTTGGCTATCCCTTCCTTACCTGTACCCAATGCGGCCCTCGCTATAGCCTGCTTGCAGCGATCCCGTACGAACGGTCCAATACGACCATGGCGGGGTTCGAACTCTGCTCTGCCTGTCGCACCGAGTATTCCACCGAATCAGACAGGCGCTTTCATGCGGAACCAATTGCCTGTCCGATCTGCGGTCCAAGCCTATGTTTGTGGGATGAGCAGGGTCACGAAACCGCGAATGATGAAGCAGCCTTGCAACAGGCAGCGACTTTGCTCGAACAAGGACTTGTCGTCGCGGTGAAAGGGCTGGGTGGATTTCAACTCTGGGTCGATGCGAAATCAGAGGAGGCTGTCCAGCGCTTACGGGATCAGAAACGAAGGCCGGAGAAGCCGTTCGCAGTACTGTTTCCTTCGATTGAAGCAGTCAGAAGCTATTGCCTGTTGTCGTCAGATGAGGAAGCGCTCCTCTGCTCGCCGCAAGCACCGATTGTCTTAGCCCGCAAGCGACGAGACGCAAGCCTAGCCAACGCGGTGGCGCCGGGCAATCCTTATCTGGGTGTGATGTTGTCGACAACGCCCCTGCACCATCTCTTGATGGCGTCGCTCGGGCGTCCCATGGTTGCCACGAGCGGCAATCGATCCGAAGAACCGATCGTGACAGATGAGCGAGAAGTCCTGGTTCGACTGAAAGGGATCGCCGATGCACTGCTTGTGCATGACCGGCAGATCGCGAGGCCGGTCGATGATTCGGTGGTGCTGGTGGTTCCCGGAAAAGTTCAGTCGGTGGATGGGGAACAAAAAGAAAAACCAAGAGCTGATGTGATGATCCTCCGGCGCGCGCGAGGCTATGCGCCTCAGGCCATTCGCTGGAACGACGACGCGACAGATGGAACGGCGCAAGGTCCGATTCTCGCTGTGGGCGGACATCTCAAAAACACCGTCGCCCTTCTGACGGGCAATCGTGTTGTGCTCAGCCAACATCTCGGTGATCTTTCTACTCTGGAAGCAGACAGGGCCTTCCGACAGGCGGTCGAGGATCTCCAACAGCTGCTTCATGTCACACCACGGGCCATCGCCTGCGATCTCCACCCGGACTATCGCTCGACCAGTTTCGCGCGAGAGCTGGCTGCAAACCTGTCTGTTCCGTTGGTTCCCGTGCAGCACCACGATGCTCATGTAGCCTCCTGTATGGCAGAACACAAGCTCGACGGTGAGGTGCTAGGTATCGCCTGGGACGGGGCCGGCTATGGAGGAGACGGCCAGGTGTGGGGCGGAGAATTCTTGATCGCAAGCTACCGGCAGTTCACTCGATTTGCCTCCCTCAGACCCTTTCGGTTGTTGGGTGGAGAAGCGGCCATGAAAGAACCGAGCCGATCTGCTGCAGCGGTGCTCTGGGAACTCATGGGAGAAGGGATGCTTGGTTATGATCTCCCACCCTGGAAAATGACAGACGATCACCGCGCACAGTTGGCGAGCTTACTCAGATCCGCCGTTGCCTCACCATGGACGACAAGCATGGGGCGGCTGTTCGATGCCGTGGCATCGCTCACCGGTCTGTGTCATCAGGCGTCCTTCGAAGGGCAGGCAGCGATGGCGGTCCAGTTTGCTGCGGAGCAAGAAGCGGTGACAGGCGGAGTCACGGTCGAAGGATATCCGATGGATCTGGTGCCCAGTCACAGTTCCGATACAAAGTGGATGATCGATTGGCGTCCCATGGTGAGCGCCATGCTGGACGATCTTCGCCGAGGCTGTCGTCTTGAGTACATTGCCGCGCGCTTTCATGTCGGCCTCGCTGAAGGAGTTGTTCGCGTGGCGCAAGCGGCTGGGTTCCCTCGTGTCGTCCTGACCGGCGGCTGTTTTCAGAACCAGCTGCTTCTCGCACTCGTGAGACAACGGTTGGAGAGTGCAGGATTCACCGTCTATAATCATCATCTGGTTCCGCCCAACGATGGGGGACTCTCTCTTGGGCAGGCGGTCGTTGCTGCTCACCGTCTGAATGACATTCGGCGAGAAAGATAGAGACTAGCGTTGCATCACACAAATTCTACTAATAATCCGTTCGCCCTGAGCTTGTCGAAGGGCACACCATTGCAGGTCGTCCCGTTCGTGGTTCGACAGGCTAACCACGAACGGGCTTTTGGGAAACTACAATAGAATGTGTCTCGCAGTCCCGGGACAAGTCCTAAACATCGAGGGCGACCAGCTTCGTACCGCGACTGTGTCGTTCGGCGGTGTCACGAAATCCGTCTCATTGGCACTGGTTCCGGAAGCAGAGGTTGGTGACTACGTCATCGTCCATGTCGGTTTTGCGATCAGCAAACTGAACGAGGAGGCCGCGCGCCGTACATTAGAGATCTACGCCGATCTGGTGGCCTCAGGATCTCCAGATTAGTCTAGGGTGAGTGCCGGGGATGGTATGTCAGATGGATTATGGAGCAGGCATTCTTGAACGAATAGTCTCCAATTAGCATTCTTGCAGGTCAACACACGGTCTTCCAGAATAGTGTCAATCAACGACAGTGGCGCAACACTCCATCAGTGAGGGTTCCCCGGTGAAGGCCTATCTCGGAAGTCTCCCTGCGCTGCTGCTGCTCTTCACACTGGGATGTGTTACACCCGTCACACCCGAACAAATCGCCAGTGCTGACTATGGGACAGTCCCGGTCTCATCAACCTATCAGCATGCCATTAAGCACTTTATGCAACCTATGCTGTTTGAGCCGTTCACGGCTCGCTTTCGATTCGTCGGAGAGCCGCAGAAAGGCTATGCGTATCTCTCGGGCAGGAGAAATCCTCCCGTATTTGGGTACCTGGTGCACGTGGGGATTAATGCCAAGAACTTGATGGGCAACTATGTGGGCGAGGAACCGTATCGATTCTTTATCAAGAACGACACACTCTATCCCCTGAGCAAGTCCGACAAGGCCGAAGTGGTGCAGTAGGTCAGGCCGGCTAAACCCGGGTGTGCCGGAAGCACCAGCGAGGACACTATCAGGGTGTTGAAAAAGTCCGCCAGCGGAGTTCTCGCATCGCCTAGAGGCTCAACGTACCGAAGCGTACGCCTCCGCCTCTTCGCTCGCTGCGGCCTTGCTGGCCGGCCTTTTTGAACACCCTGGGGGCGTTTCTGCTTGTGTCGGTGAGATCATGGCATCGTATTGCTTCAGGGGCTCGAAATAGCTTTTCAACAGCCTGCTAACTCAACGCACTGAATAACAGAGAAGTTCTATGGGGTACGGGGTGGAGAGTGTTGGTACGAGCCTCGCGGCATCGCGTCGGGGATTTCTGATTGGGACCATTCTGGTTTTCATTACGAACTTGGTTTGGATCATGCTCGCAGGGGCCCGCGGGATTCCTGAGTGGACAGAATATTTCGTCCTCGCTGGGATTTTGGCTCAAGTCCTTCTGATTCATCGACGAGAGCAGGCACTCTATCCATCACGACGGTGGCGGTTCTGGTATGCCCTGCTCATTGCTGGGTTTGCCTGTGACCTTATGACTAGGCATCTCTGGATGCAGGGACATGACATCATGGCGGACCCAAGACAAATCCGCGAGCGGCTCTTGGTAGGTGGATTCCTCTTGTTCTATATCATGGTATTCCCGGTCGCACTCCGTCTGATCATTCGAAACCAGAAGGCATGAGCGAACGCCCGGTCACTCCGCGTTCGAGGGACTGTTTCATAGATCACCAAGCCTTTCGCCATGCGCAGATAGGCTGGGCAGGATGTGAACCTCTAAAAGGAAAAGCGTGAGCCGGATGGGCGTCAGAACTCGTAATGAAGGCCACCAAAGATGATCTCATTGAAACGCCAAGGTGGTGGCGTTATGCTCGGAGCATCCGATGGCGTGTTAGACGGATGAAACGCTGCAGGTTCGGCTCCATATGGAGATCGGCCTAAACATTGGTGAGCCGCCATGCGCCACATTTTTCCGGGACTGGAATGTCGAAATCGACCACAACCTACTGGAACCCGTTAGCTCCCAACCAACGAGCCCGCTGGACTCCCATCAAAGGGCTGGAGGGGATGGCCGAGGAGATTACGCTGAGTATTGATCCGATGACAGGCGAATACACCAGGCTGACTCGCTTCCTGCCGGATGCTGATACATCGGCATTCGGGGAAAAGACCCATGCATACCCCGAGGAGGTCTTCATTGTCAGCGGGCGGCTGTATGACCAGGCCTTCGACTGCTGGTTTGAAGCGGGAGATTACGCAAGCCGTCCTCCCGGAGAACGACATGGTCCGTTTAAGACCGATGTCGGGTGTGTGGTGCTCGAGGTGTCATTCCCCAACAGGGTGGCGGGCGGAAAGAGCAGGCAGTAGGAAGGGACGTGGGGGCGCGGCCCAAACGGGCTGATTGCCTAGCTGAAATTGCACTTTGACCCTCAAATTACACATGTATTCAGAAACCCAGCCCCCCGTTGGCAGACACGCTAGACGCCGAGGATTTCCCCAAAGTCTTACACTGCCCAAATGCAGTTTGAGTGGGATCGTGAAAAGGCCAAGCGGAATCTACAGAAACATGGCGTGTCCTTATGACGAAGGCGTCACCGTGTTTTATGATCCCTTGACTGCGACGTTCGATGATCCTGCTCATTCCATCGACGAGCGGAGATTCGTGACTATTGGCTATTCCAAGAACGGAAAGTTGTTAGTCGTTCACACACTGAGCGCGGCAAAGCTCTACGCATCATCAGTGCGCGACCTGCGACACGACATGAAAGGAAGCGACATGAGACGTAAGGGCTCTGTGGAAAGCGCCGATCTTCGCCCGGAATACACTTTCGATTATTCAACGGCAGTTCGAGGGAAATATTATCAGCGCCTCTTAAAAGAAGGAGCGAATGTCGTCGTTCTCGAGCCCGATGTTGCGAAGGCATTCCGCGATTCGACTGCGGTGAATGAAGCCTTGCGCTCCCTCTTGAAGATTGCGCGGTCCTCTCAGGGTCTCACCACACGCTCAGGCCGTCCAGGGCGAAAACGTACCGCTGCGTAGAGAAGTCTGGGTCAGAGAGCCATCTCACTTCCGATCGCTATTCGCAGCGCAAGATGAAATTGGCAGCTAAGTCGGCAGGCGACAGACGGGGAAACGCGGGGGCGTCAGAACGGGCTGATCGCTCCGCTGAAATTTCACTCTGAGCCCTATTTGCTGACCATGGACCGGTCGGTGGCGTGTTAGACGCACAAGTCACACCCCATCGGATCCTATGTCGTGTCTATACAGTCATTGGTGTCACACCGTCACCCAAGAGGTCATACGTGAATGCAAACGAAATTGCCTTGCTGGCAAAGGCTACGCTGGATGGATCAATGCCATTTCCTGAAATTGTGGGGAAGCTCATCTCGAACGGCGTCGAGTATTATCACGTGGACTATGCCACTCGCTCATTCACCTTCTACAACGCTTCAGGGGCTTCCCTCGATAGCCGAAGACTTTGATGTAGGCGCACTCAAGGCGGCAATTCTCGACAGTCAACAACACGGGCAAAAGTTTCGGGCTTTCTGCGGGCGTGCCATGCAGGCCGGAGTGCAGGGATATATGGCCTATCTTCGTGGGAAGCGAGTCACCTATTTCGGGCGCCAAGGGGATCAACACACAGAATGGTTTCCTGGTGCGGGACCGAACGAGGCCTAACAACAGCATGAAGCGGGCGATGTTGCGCACTGCCGCCGAGCGTTGACCGATCCGCATGAGAATCCGAGATAAACTCCGCACAGTCGCATCTCATTGAAACGCCACGATTATGGCGTTATGCTCGGACCAGTCAATGGCGTGTTATATGGACAACAATTGGGAGATTCGGTTCTGATGCGGGTCGGCCTGAACATTGTTATGCATAAATAAATGACCTGGATATAGCATTGAAATTTGAGTGGGATCCGCACAAAACTGAGATCAATCTTCGCAAACACGGAGTGTCGTTTGACGAAGCAGGCTCCGTATTTCTGGACCGACTGGCGCTTTCGGGTCCGGACCACGTGCACTCAATTGGTGAATCGCGGTACATTACTTTTGGCATGTCACGTTTGGGGCGTTTGCTTGTTGTTTCGCATACATACCGGCCAGGTGCGATTCGAATCATCACTGCCCGCCGTGTAACGCGTGGAGAAAGGAAACTCTATGAAGAAGGCTAAAGACGAGATGCGTTCGGAATACAAGCGGTCGAATTTTGCAAAGTTGGAAAGAGGAAAGTTCTATGCAGAAGTGGCGGCGGGAACTTCCGTCGTCTTGTTGGAACCGGCGATCGCCAAGGCATTTCCCACGTCCAAAGCAGTGAATGAAGCGCTTGCTGGCCTCCTCGTTCTGGCCAAGAAGACATCACGCACCACACGGCGCCCAACACGAGCGCGCACAAAGGCGGCGCACACGGCTTAGCGCTGCGTTAGGCATCATGGTGTGGACGATGAGCTAGAAGAGGATGCTTGCACCGACGAATTACGATCGATAACGACGCAGCAGGGGCGAGTGGTGGGAAGTGACGCCTTCCAGGATGAAATTGGCAGCAAAGTCGGAAGGCGACTGAAAGGGGAAACGCGGGAGAGACCAAAAGGAGTGATCAGATCGGCAATTGTACTCTGACCCGAATGGCACTTACTTAACACCAACCCCTTTGATGTAATGTCCAAAAGGACTGGTCCCCAGTGATACGATGGAGTCGCTAACCGCCCCTCCATTACCCTTACAGGAGCCAGTCCCCATGCATCCTCATCTCCGTGCGTGTGCGCTGCAACAGCAACGGATTCGCCGCCGTGCCAAGCACAGCGATGCCTATACCTTCTTGACTCTCCTGACCAGCCCGGGGATGCTCGATCGGGTGGAGTCGTTTCTGCCTAAGCACCGTGAGCGGCTGTTTCCGCCGACCGAGACACTTTCTATGTTCCTGTCGCAGGCCTTGAGCGCCGACCGTTCCTGCCAGCGGGCCGTGAATGAGGCGGCGGTCAAACGCCTAATCGGCGGCCTGCCGCGATTGAGCACGCACACCGGTGCCTATTGCCGTGCGCGCGCGCGATTGCCGGGATCGATGGTGTCGGGCCTGGTGCAGCACACCGGGCAGAGGATGAGCGCGAGCGCCACGGCGTGGCGCTGGCACGGCCACCCAGTGCGACTCGTGGACGGGACAACGGTGGCGATGCCCGACACCCCGGCGAATCAGGCGGTCTACCCGCAACCGCGCAGCCAGGAGTCTGGTCTCGGGTTCCCATTGTGCCGGTGGGTGGGCCTGATCTGCCTCGGCAGCGGTGCCGTGCTCGATTGCGCCCTCGGCGGGTATCGCGGCAAGGGCAACGATGAACAGAGCTTGCTGCGCACCGTGCTCGATACCCTGAAAACCGGGGATGTGCTGCTCGGGGATGCCTATTTTGCGACCTATTTCCTGTTCTGCGCGCTTCGCGTGCGCGGCGTCGAGGCGGTGTTCGAGCAACAGGGCGCACGCCGACGCTCAACCGACTTTCGCCGCGGGCAACGGCTTGGCGCACGCGATCATCTGATCGAACTGCGCAAACCCGTTCTCAAACCGGACTGGATGACGCCGGAACAATACGCGCAGGCACCAGAGTCCCTGACCGTGCGGGAACTCGCCACTGGTGGCAAGATTCTGGTGACCACGTTGTTGTGCCCGACGCAGACGCCCAAGGCGGACTTGAAAGCACTGTACCGTGAGCGCTGGCACGTCGAACTCGACTTTCGTCATATCAAGACCACCCTCGGCATGGAAATACTGAGCTGCAAGACCCCGGCGATGGCGCAAAAAGAAGTCTGGGTCTATCTGCTGGCCTACAACCTCATCCGGTTGATGATGGTCCAAGCAGCTACGCTCAGCGCGTGCCACCCACGCAAACTCAGCTTCAAACACACCCTGCAGTTGTGGGGCGCCTGGGATCGCCACGCCGGCGCGGATCACGAGGGCAGGCTCCGTGCGCTGTTCATCCTGATCGCACAACAGCGTGTGGGCAACCGACCCGGACGCATCGAGCCGCGCGCCATCAAACGACGTCCCAAACCCTTTCCCTTGCTGACCGAAGCCAGGGGAAGCGCTCGGGAGAAGACCAGAAAATATGGGCATGCTCGGAAGATTAAGTAAGTGCCATTCTACTCTGACCCCTAATTTCTGAATCGCATTCTGACGGGTACAAGCCGCATCAGCCCTGAAATGGCGCTATGCCTGTCCAAGGCGCTTGGCCGTTCTCCAGAGAGTTGGCTGGCCATGAAGGACAATCACGATCTCTGGCAAGCCAAGCAGTATGTGAAGCTCGGCAAGGTTGGGAAAGTCAGGCTCACGGCGGCCTAGATGAAATTGGCAGCAAAGTCGGAAGGCGTCTGAAAGGGGAAATGCGAGGGGGGCGACCGAAACGGGCTGATCGCTCCTCTGAAATTGCACTCTGACCCCCTATCCCTTCTAACAATGGTTGAAGAAGATAAACAGAAAGAATCGTTGATGCGGGCGAGCTTCGAGGCTGAGATTGCGGAGCGATTGCGTCGAGCATCCTCGGTTCGCCTTCAGAACATCATACCGGCGCACTGGTTCTCAGCCGCTGCATCAGAATGTGCTGGAATGTACATCGCGGGTTTCTTCTACGGCGCTATCTCCATGACACAGGCCTATGTTGAGGCGCTTTCCAAGTATCTTGCCGAGCATCACAAGATCAGAGTCGGAAAGGATATTGCCGAGCGCTGTCGGCGCTTGCGGGACTGCGATGTACTGAGTGCTCCGGGATTTGATGCGGCCACTAAGATCCTGAACGATCGAAACGACTTCCATCATCTGAACAAGGACGTAGAACAAGACTTCCGAAAGCTTGAGGAACGCGCTGCGGAGTGTATCAATCTCCTTCACTTGCTTGAATCAGAGGTCTTCGCGTACTCCTTTGCGTCGGAAACGCCGGGCCAAGTAGTGCTCTCGAAGCCGGAGTACTGGCCATCGCCAGCACCTGGACAAGCGAATGTACATCTGCGTCAGCTATGGTAATCATTCGCCGAAGAAGCTCTGCGGATAAACCTCCGCCGCCTGGCCCACGAAGCGCGCCCCAATCCAGCGGCTGCACCGGATAGCCGCTGCGCCACTCCCGGTTGCTCAGCGCATGCCATTGAGCTGCGGGGCCGTTAGAGTGCAGAGGTCATGTCCAAATGAGCGAACAGCCTCACTACCTTGAAACGCTGTACAAAGAACTCGCACTCGCGCTTGGCGACGCGGTATGGGCGTTCGCTCGAATCGAATGGCTGACATACTCCTGTTTGCGTAGTCTTTCAAGAGATCGCCTAGACGAGTTGGTTGGTGATCTCAGCTTCCGCAACCGAACGGCAATCCTTCGCCGCCTAGTTGATGCGAAAAACTCGTCGCAGGACAAGAAGGAGCGAGCATATGCAGCCATTAAGGCCGCAGAGGAGCTCTCGGATAGGCGCAATATCATTGTCCACAACCCATGGCAAGTCTGGATCGATCTGGATTCGGAACAGTTCATGACCCAGATCGAGAAGTACTCTCAACGAGAGAAAGCAGTTGACCTAGATAGGCTTCGTGAGTTTACGAAGCGAGCGGGCGAAGTAGAGGTGGAGCTCAAGGAGTCAGTCTATGCTCTCTAATCTCCGTATCCAACGGTTATGAAGTACGTGGATGAGTTTCGCGATCGCGCCGTGGCGACCGCGCTGGCGGAGCGGATCAGGCAGACGGTGCGCCGGCCTTGGACGATCATGGAAGTCTGCGGAGGCCAGACCCATGCGATCGTCCGGTTCGGCCTCGACAGCCTGTTGCCGAAGACCCTCACGCTTGTCCATGGACCGGGCTGTCCGGTCTGTGTGACCTCGGTGTCGTTGATCGACCAGGCGGTCTGCCTCGCGTCATTACCCAGCGTGATCTTCTGCTCGTTCGGCGACATGTTGCGTGTTCCCGGTTCCCGTGGAGACTTGTTCGGAGTGAAGACGGCGGGCGGAGATGTTCGGATCATCTATTCCCCACTGGATGCGCTCGAAACTGGCTCGCAAGAATCCCGATCGTGAAGTCGTCTGTTTTGCAGTGGGATTTGAGACGACTGCCCCGGCCTGGGCCATGGCGGTCACGCAGGCGAAGCAGTCGGGGATCAAAAACTTCAGCTTACTGATCGCCCATGTGTTGGTGCCTCCGGCAATGGAAGCGATCCTGTCGTCGCCACAGAATCGTATTCAAGGGTTTCTCGCTGCAGGCCATGTTTGTACCGTGATGGGTTATGAGGAGTACGAGGCCATCGCGCAGCGATATCGAGTCCCGATCGTTGTGACCGGGTTCGAACCGCTCGATGTGCTCGAAGGCGTGGCCATGCTAGTGAGCCAATTGGAAGAGGGACGAGTGGAGGTCGAGAATCAGTATGTGCGATCCGTCAGCAGGGAGGGGAACCGACCAGCGAGGAGCATCGTCGACGAAGTGTTCGAACCGGTGTCGCGGGCCTGGCGCGGCATCGGCGAAATTCCGGCAAGCGGCCTGCGCCTCAAGTCTACCTACAGTGCCTACGATGCCGAAGTGAAGTTTCAACGTGAACTGGCGCAGCTCTCAGTAGGCATTGAAGATCCAGAGTGCCGGAGTGGGCTCGTTCTCCAGGGATTGCTCAAACCAATGGACTGTCCAGCCTTCGGGACCCGTTGCACTCCGGAGCAGCCGTTAGGCGCGCCGATGGTGTCCAGCGAAGGGGCCTGTGCCGCCTATTATCGATACCGAGGCCATGCCACAATTAAGGTCTAGCCAGAAAGAGCGAGCAAACGACCGTGAATGACAACAAACCCTTTGAACCTTCCTGCCCCTTGCCGATCTCTACAAAGAACACGGTGCAGCTTGCCCATGGTGGCGGTGGGCGGCTCATGCAGGAGTTGATTCAAGATGTGTTCGTGCGGGCCTTTCAGAATCCCATGCTGACGCCTCTGCACGACGGCGCGACCTGGCCGGTGGAGAAAGGCACGCTTGCGTTCACCACTGATTCGTATGTAGTGCATCCGCTGTTTTTCCCAGGTGGTGACATCGGGAGTTTGGCGGTGAACGGGACGATCAACGATCTGGCCATGTGTGGAGCCAAGCCACTCTATTTGAGTGCGGGATTTATCCTGGAAGAAGGGCTCAGTCTGGAAGTCCTCCAGCGAGTCGTGAACTCGATGGCTGAGGCTGCGCGGGCGGCAGGGGTGCCGATCGTGACCGGGGATACGAAAGTTGTGGATCGCGGCAAAGGTGACGGGATTTTCATCAATACGACGGGGGTTGGATTGGTGCCGACTGGTGTCCGTGTGTTGCCGACGTTGATCCAGCCGGGCGATGCGATTCTTGTGAGCGGTGATCTTGGTTCCCATGGCGTGGCGGTATTGAGTGTGCGGGAAGGACTGATGTTCGACGGCAACATCGAAAGCGATTCGGCGCCGTTGCATCGTATCGTCGCTGACCTGATCGAGAGCGGCATCGACATCCATTGTCTGCGTGATCTCACCCGTGGTGGACTGGCCAGCGTGTTGAACGAACTGGCAGTAGCGGCCAAGGTCGGCATGACGGTGGATGAGATGGTCATTCCAGTGAACGAGCCGGTGCGTGGAGCCTGCGAGCTCTTAGGGCTCGATCCACTCTATGTGGCGAATGAGGGGCGGTTCGTTGCGATGGTGCCAGCATCGCAGGCCGAAGCTGCGCTGGCTGTGATGCGCCGGCACAAGGCAGCCAGCCTGGCGGCTCACATCGGGACGGTGACAGACCGCAATCCTCCCATGGTTGTTTTACGGACTGTTGTCGGCACGCATCGTGTCCTTGATCTGCTCTCAGGCGAGCAGCTCCCGAGAATTTGTTAGCACCGTCTGAAATCTCCCGCCTTCGTTGGATTGTTCTGTGTGAAATGTCGCATTCTGCGACAGTGATCGGTGAGCCTTCCGTGGAGTTTTTCCCAGTGCTAGGGATGGGCCGCACTGGAGACGGTGCGAAGTCCTGTCCTTTCAACAGCTTCAGCTTTGGCAGAGAGGGCTGTACGGTTAGCTCTGATGGCACAATGATTGCGAGGTGGGAATGTTAGAGGTGATCAGCTTGAGGTGGAGGAATATGTCACTAATATCCAGGGTGTTGTTGCTCTTGATGACTCTGTCGTGTGTGAACTCGGCCTATGCTGCTTCGGAGCAGATGAAAGGGAGTCCGCAGACGCTGCGCGAACACTACGATCTCCAAGAAGGCAAGCGCCTCTACGAGCAATATTGCCGGTTCTGCCATGGAGAACAAGGGAAAGGGAAAGCCTTTGATGTGACGCCGCCGCCGGCCGATCTCACCAGCCCAACCGTTCAAGAGAAGTCAGATTTTGACCTCACACAGACTATTCACGGGGGTGAGCAGGGCACCGCGATGGGGGCCTGGAAATGGGCTTTGTCTGACAAAGACAAGCAGAATGTCCTGCAGTACATCCGATCATTGGCTCGATGATGGCCAGGTGAGATGAGAATGCCATAGCGCACGGGACGGAGAAGCAGCGATGACAAGTTTCGTGTTACTAATAGTAGCCTCGCACGCCCAGTTGTCGGGAGTATTCCGTGTAGTACAATCATCGCATGCTCTCAGCTCACAGTTTCGTTATGGAAACGTCTAGCAGGATGCTGAAAAAGTCTGCCAGCGGCGTTCTCGCGTCGCTCAGAGGCTCACCGTACCGAAGCGTACGCCTCGCCTCTTCGCTCGCTGCGGCCTTGCTGGACAGCCGTTTTGAGCATCCTGAAGATCCTCCGGTGTTAACCGCCGTGCGAGCAATTCCAGCCAGATTGTTGGCATCAACCGAGTTTTTCCGCAGCCTGCTAGCACTGATGATCGACACGTCCAGCCGTAGATATGAAGAGAAAATGAGTCATGACGATCAGGCGATTGCTTTGAGCTGCAGAGGTCTGCTGCTGTGCTGCATCGTCGTATTGGTATTCTCCGGCTGCGCCTCACCTGCATCGATCGAGATGGATTCCTATGACCCGTCACACAATCAGACGGAGATCGCCAACTACTATCGAAATCAAGCCGTTGCGATGCGCGAGAAGGCCAGCGCGCAAGCGACGGCTGCTGTACGTTATGAAGCCCTCTTTGGATCAGAGGCCGACTTAGTCTCCGGTGCCAAGTCATTGGCGCACTATTATGAGCAGACGGCACAGGAATTAGAACGAGTGGCTCAAGCCCATGAGGCTGTGGCTCGGAACAAGCGAACGCCTGCGGCTGTTCGGTAAATTATGAGATTGGCTGAAATGCACACGATAAGAAAGAGGAGGGGGCTATGAAACAGTCTTCGATCATTCGTCTGCTTCTTGTTCTGATCCCGCTACTGATGACCCTTCAGAGTTGCAGTAGTACGGTTTATCCAGGAAGTCGCGGGCTGCGGTGGTCTCCCCTTAGCAGCGGATTAGCGAAAGAACCGCTCAAGGAAGGAATCTACTGGCGGGCGCCGTGGAATGACGTTTTGGTCTACGACACGCGATGGAAAAGCTTCAGGGAAAAAGTCGATGCTTTGACCGCAGATGATCTGCCGGTCACGGTCTACGCTACCATCACAATGCGCCCGATGCCCGATGAAATCTACTTTCTGGCCCAGGAAGTAGGGCCTGAGTGGTACAAGCAACTCGTGCACCCCCAACTCTTGTCGGCTGTTCGTGGGGTTGTCGCCAACTACTCGATGGTGACGCTTCCGGAGCGCAGCAGCGAGATCGGCAATAAGATCGAAGCCGTCGTCGTCGAAACACTGAAAGGCCGCCATTTGGATGTCTACAACGTGGCGCTTTCCGAAATGGAATTCTCCCAGATGGTCTTGAGGGCCATCGAACAAAAGCAGGCCAAGGAGCAGGAGAAGGAGCAGAAGAACTTCGAGGTGGTCATTGCGGAGCGCAATGCCGAGATTGCCAGGATTCAGGCCAAGGGCGAGGGTGATTCGTTGAAGATTCGGGCGGAAGGCGAATCCGACAGCATGAAGATCCGCGCCGTGGGGCAGTCGCAGGCGCAGGAAGTCATCACCAAAACGCTGACGCCGGACTATTTGAAGTTCAAGCTCTATGAAAACCCTAATTCCAAGACCATCATCGTACCCGAAAAGCTCAATGTTCCACTGATTCTGAGTCCTGGCGCCGATCACCCGCGATAGGAGTCGTCATGAGGCTAGCGCAGTATTTCGAGCATGCCTATGATCCGAAGACTCTCACGGTGCGACAAATCATGGAGGGGGCGGTCTGTACGGTGAGCCCTGAAACCAGGGGGATCGCGATTGCGGAGATCATGGCCGAGCGGAATTTTGGGGCGGTGCCCGTCGTGGAACGCGATTCAACGCTCGTCGGCCTCGTGTCCGAATTCGACCTGTTGCGGGCCATCGACGAGGGAACAGATCTTCGCCACATCATGGCCGAAGACATGATGACGAGACATGTCGTGACGGTGACCGAAGACATGCTGGTGCAGGATTTCATCAAGCTCCTTCAACAGCAACACCTTATCCGAACTCCGGTTGTGAAGGGGAACATGTTGGTCGGGATCGCCACGAGACGGGATGCGGTGTTCGCCTATGTGAAGGCAACGGCTCCATATTGGAAACCGAGGAAGGGCGGAGATAGATAACTCTGGAGTGTGCTACGCGGGAGCTCGGCTGTGGTAGGAGTCTCGGAGCGTTGCGGTGCTTCGCAAACGTGAGAGAGCAGATCAGGACGACCTCAACAGCCTCATATAGGACCCTTTCCTCACCTCCGACAGCCCGTAACTCTCCCTGCCATCTTTTCTGATCGAGCACAAAGGTCACGTTCAGATCCACCCGATACAAGGCGAGTTTCCTGTTTTCGACCACGACCTGTTGCTCTTTGACCCAAGCTGACTTGATGCCGTGAACCGTCTTCGATGCTGTGGCTATTCTTTTCCTTCTCGGTTTTATGTACCGTCGTGTACGTAAGACTAGCTGTGTGCAGAATTTGGCCTTGCGGGGTTCCTGTAAGTGGACTAGAATCAACTTCTCTCGCCATGACACCCAAAGCCGCCAAAAAAGAGCGTTGGGTGAGGGCACGACCGCCTTTGCAGGCACCCCACGCCGAAGATCGGCAAGGGAAGGCGGTCGAATCGGCACAAGACAATTTCTTCGCCGAAGCCTTCCGCCTAAGCCCTCACCCGATCGGTATTACAGATCTCGAGACAGGGCTCTGTCTCGAGATCAATGACGCCTGCCTAGCCACATTCGGCTTTCGCCGGGATGAAGTTATCGGAAAGACGACGTTGATCTTGGGCATCTGGCCTGATCCTCATGATCGGGCCAGGCTCATCCATCGATTGAAATCTGAAGGGTCGGTCCGAAACCTTGAAGTGTCGACGCGGATGAAAGATGGGGAGCTGCGACAATTTCTCATCTCGACGGACGTGATCACACTCAGAGAGAAGCCCTGCCTCCTGACAATCGGCAATGACATTACCGAGCGCAAGAGGGTTGAGGAGGTGCTGCGTCGGACCCATGAAGAGTTGGAACAACGCGTCCAGGAAAGAACGGTCGACCTCGAGCGAACCCATGCGGCGATGCGGGATAGTGAGGCGCGCTTCCGTTTGTTCATCGAACATGTGCCGGCTGCCATTGCGATGTTTGACCGCAACATGCGTTATTTGGCGGCCAGTCGCCGGTGGATGGAAGACTATCAGCTCGCAGGGGCGATCCTCGGCCGATCGCACTATGACGAGCTTCCCGAGATTTCATCACGATGGAAAGAGATCCATGGTCGCGGATTGGCCGGAGAAATTCTGAGCGCAGATGAAGACCGGTTCGTTCGAGATGATGGCTCAACGCAGTGGATAACGTGGGATGTTCGCCCTTGGTATAGCGGCGATGAAGTAGGCGGAATTGTGATTGCCACGGAAGATGTGACGGCTCGTGTGGAGGCACAGAACGCCTTGCATGAAAGGGAGGGACGGTCCGACCAGGTCATTCAGTTGGCCAACTTCGGCATTTTCGATCACGACCATCGCACGGGGAAAATGTACTGGTCCCCTGCGATGAGAGAAATCTACGGAGTGGGACCCGATGATCCCGCGTCTTTCGAGGGGTATGTCCAGTTACTCCATCCGGAAGACCGCGAAACAGTCGTCCTGGCTATCAGGCAGGCCCAAGATCCTGCCGGTGACGATCTCTTCTCCGTAGAACACCGTGTGTTGCATCGCGATGGGAGTGTCAGGTGGGTGAGTTTTCGATCATGGACGCTATTTGACAATGAGGGGTCTGAGCGCCGCCCTGCTCAAACCTTGGGGGCGATGATCGACATCACCAAACGCAAACAGGCCGAGGAAGCGCTGAAAATAAGCGAACGCCGATTCGCATCCTTTATGGATAATTTGCACGGCTTTGCCTGGATCAAAGATGCTCAGGGACGGTATCTCTACGTCAATCGACTCTTTGAAGAATCCCTCCTCAAAAGATTAGATTGGAAAGAAAAGACTGCGCGTGAGTTGTGGTCTGAGGAGATCGCCGTACAGTATGAGTTGAACGATCGGAAAGTGCGGGAGACAAGGGTCCCTCTGCACACAGTCGAGCCGTTCGTTCAGGATGGGGAGTTCCGGCACGCGCTTGTGAGCAAGTTTCCCATCGTCGATCATAAAGGAGCGCCGGTGCTGTTGGGAGGTGTCGCCGTTGACATCACCGAACGCAAGCAGGCGGAAGAGGCGCTTCATCGCAACCAGCTGGAATTGCATCAGCAGCAAGTGCAATTGGAGGAACTGACGTCCAAGCTGCTGGCGGCGCAGGAGCATGAGCGGCAGCGAATCGCCCGTGATCTGCATGACGATGTGAGCCAGCGATTGGCCGCCTTGGTCTTGGAAGTCGCATCCTTGGAACACCACCCTTCTACGGTACCCGGTGAACTCACTCGAGCGCTGGCGCCACTTCGTGAACAGTTGGAGCAGCTTTCTGACGATGTGCACACACTTGCATATCGGCTTCATCCCTCGCTGCTGGAGCATGCCGGATTGCGCCCGGCGGTCGAAGAGCATGTTCATCAGGTTTCTCGGCGCACGGGCTTGCCCATTCATCTGAAGATTCTTGATGTTCCGGATGCGGTGCCGCTTGATCAGGCGACCTGTCTCTTCCGCGTTATGCAGGAAAGCGTTCAAAATGTGGTGAAACATGCGCAGGCAACGACCGTGACGGTCCAGCTCCGAGGGTCATCAAAGGGGGTTGGTCTGTCCGTCATTGATAATGGGAAGGGATTTGACTCACAGGACCTGCGTACTCATCAACAAGGGCTGGGATTGAGCAGTATGGAGGAACGGCTGCGACAACTGCACGGGTTCTTCCGAATCCAATCTCGCCCATCTCACGGCACAAAGGTCTGTGCGTGGGTGCCTTGCAAGATGGAGGTCTCATGAATCGGCCCCGTATTCTGATGGCTGATGATCACGCCATTGTCCTGGCTGGACTTCGAAAGCTGGTGGAAGCCGAGGGAGAAGTGGTCGGTATGGTGGAGGACGGGCGAGCCTTAGTGGAAGCGGCGCAGCAGCTTCGTCCCGACATCGTGTTGCTTGATATCTCGATGCCGTTGCTCAACGGACTCGATGCAGCGCGCCAAATAAGTAAGCTAGTGCCGGAGAGCAAGCTAATCTTCCTGACCATGCACGCCACCCCCACCTATGCGACCGAAGCTTTTAAGGCCGGAGCCTCCGGCTATCTGATAAAGCGGTCCGCCGCCGTGGAACTCAAGCAAGCTATCCAGGCGGTGATGCGAGGACAACACTACATGACTCCGCTTATCACGAAAGATGTCTTGGCAGCGACACTCCAATCTCCGGATGGTCAGTCCAACAAGCCGTTGGTGACCTCCCTTACCCAGCGACAGAGGGAGGTGTTACAGCTTGTTGCCGAGGGAAAAGGTACCAAGGCCATCGCCTCGATTCTGAACATTTCCGTAAAAACCGTGGAGTTTCACAAGTTCCGCATTATGGGTGAACTCGATCTGCACTCGACAGCCGAGCTCGTCAAATATGCGATTGCCGAAGGCCTTGTGAGTGTGTCGTCGTAATCGCATCCGCTGGGCACGCATACTACCCGAGGTATCATCGTGTGCTACTGCTACAATATCATGAATTCATATACTGATGTTACCATTCAGTACTAGTAATCTCCCCTGCATCTTTCTAGTGGGCTTCCTAGTTCACAAAGTCCGTCATATATCCTTACTATTAGTTAACAAAATAATTTGTCAGTTTTTGTACGTTGGTGCATGCAATACCGATTCATTTGAGCCTGTAGAATTCTTCGCTAACAGTTAAGAAGTCGTTGTAATTTTTGATCTTTGTGTAGGAAGGTGTATGCAAGTTTCAACGATCATAGACCGTGTCTATGTTGCCTTAGAGCAGTTTGGTACTAGCTGCTCCATGGAGGAAGTGGTTGGGCTTTGTCCAGATCTGACCTGGAACCAAGTGTATCTAGCCATTGACTATTTGAGCAAAACTGGAAAGGTCTCCGTGACCTTAGACCCAGACAGGACGTACACAGTCCGGGTCCATCCATCAGTCACTGAGGCATCTCAATTCTCACCCAAACAAGATCACGTCCACAGTGCTGCCTAGAACCTTGGCGTAGCATGCCCTTGCCGCTGGTCGCCCTAGCTTACGGTAATGATCTCCCGTGGAGTATGGGTTCCTGATGAGCTCGGCCTAACGCACTGGCGGCTTACAGCAGTCTAGACTTTCTAAGGGCTCCCTACCTCATCAAGTGGTCCTCGCACTCTGTTCTCAGGGCCATCCGGACCAGATACACTCGAACAGATTGAGGTTCTTGGCACTGATCAACCTACTTGACAGTCGATTTGGTCGGGAATAAATTTATGCCCCATAAAAATCCCAAAGAGCCATGGGGCCAAATTGTTGGCTGACATCACACCTCGTGTCGATGTCATGCTTATCAGCTTTATCAGGGGAGAAAGGATGTCTGCCGGCCTCAATGTTTTGGGAGGTGTGCTGTGGAATACCACTTCGTAGCGTGACGGGTCCGGACGAAAGGAGTAACCATGGATAGTACCTTCTTAATGTTTGCAGTCGTGATGCTCGTGATCTTCATCGGCGGCATCATCATCTACAAAAAGAGCGCATAACCAGCGTTCTTCTCCGTCTCGTCATTTTGTGAAGGGGCTCAGTGCCGAAGTCCCGTAAGTTGGACGGTTGTCATTAGTGCCGAGCTCAAGAATATAGGTCCGTCTTTTTCAGGCCTTATCCTTCTACTCTCTGCAGTTTTCTTCCTATTTCTGAACGCTTACCAAACTCAGACAGTATAACCTTGGGCCTTTGTTCAGGGATGGGTGAAGAGGCATCAAACCCAATCACGAGTACGAGCAATGGATGATAGGAAGATGTCAGCTATTCTTGGATCGCTTTGGCTCGCTTTTGCAGATAGGCGTTGCGGACCGCGGCATAGAGATCAAGGGTTGATTCTTCAACCCCCTGGAACTTTTCCAGATTCAAGGAGCGTTCGTTGACGACTTCGGTCCCACGCGCGGCAAGCGATATGGCATACGTGAGCGCCCGCTCATGTATAGAGACCACTGTCGGAATGGCATCGCTGTTGTGCCAGGCCGGTAGGATCAGCCAGTAAATCGGATTGAGGGCGATGTCTCCGACATACCCTGCAAGATCTCGAACGGTGTATGGCCCTAGCAGCGGTACCATGAGATAGGGGCCGGGTTTGACACCATAAAATCCGAGCGTCTGTCCAGATCTTCCTCCGGTGTCGTCAGCTTGAAGTAATGCTGGGCCACATCGAAAAATCCGCCGATCCCGACCGTCGTATTAATGAGAAATCGCCCAACTTCAATCCCAGCTCCTTTGAATTTTCCCTGGAAACATATTGTTCAGGAATCGCGGGGTCGCACGGCTATTGTAGAAAATATTGCTGACGCCGACTTGGACAATATTCGGCACGAGGAAGTTGTAACCCTTGGCGACCGGCTTCAATATCCAGCGATCAAGCTGCCGGTTGAATTCAAAGAATTTGGTGTTGAGTGGTTCCCACGGATCGTATTCCTCGATCCCCTCTTCACCCGGCTTCGAAAACGGATCGAGTGGCTCTTCAGAAGACGCGTCGTGGACCGGTGCTTCTGACGGGAGAGCTTTGGGATTGGCATCAGCCAGAAGAACTGGCCGAGCGCTCTGCTCGATGGTGGGGGTGAGTGGGCTTGTCGAGCCCTTTTGAGTCACGCAACCTGAGAGCACGATCAATAAGACGGCAAGAACGAGTCCATATTCACGTTGCCTGAAGCAGACCGGCCTACACCCAGCTTTTGTCCTCATTCTTAAGATAACCTCTCGAGTTTAATGAAACGAGCATTGAGCCCAAAGTGCCGCACTCTACCAAAAAAGTTGAGTCACCCGCCAATCAAATATTTTGGAATTGTTCTTGTGGACCAAGACATTAGTCTACGATCGCCGAGCATTCGTAGTCGTGGCATCAACGTTGCTTTACCTCCACTCATCTATAGGTCAACACAGCCAGACGGCCTGTATCCACTGTGCTTCGGTATTCTGCTGAGGGTGTTTTCGATGAGTAGCTTGCACCATGCGGGGGGCTGCTGACGTCACGTTTCGAATAAGGAGGATACCGATGAAAGCCGTCGTAGGAGTGGATGGATCGAAGTATTCAGAGTGGGCGTTGGGTTGGCTGGGGGAGATGCCTTTTCGGATGGCACCGCGAGTCACGGCGATTCATGCGATGGACCTTCAATCCGTGCGACCGCCGTTCATCGTCCAGCCAACCGTCAGCGGGTATGAACCAGACGAAGGGGAAGCCATCCATCTCTTAGAGTCTCGAGCCAAGCAGGTAGAAGCAGAGACGAAGCGGCGCTTCGTGAAGCTTGGGCTCAAGGGCTCGGTGCGCGTCGTGCAGGACAAGATTGCACAAGCCCTCATCGAGCAGGCGGGCCATAAGGGATTGATCGTGGTTGGGAGTCGAGGGTTAGATGCCATCGATCGGTTTGGTGCTGGGCAGCGTTTCGACAACGGTCACACTCCATGCCTCCTGTCCGGTCTTAATTGTGAAAGAGCCTCCCCAAACTCTTCGGCGGATGCTCGTGGCGACAGATGGCTCTCCGTCATCCAAGAAAGCGCTTCAGTTCTTGGCGAAACAGTTCACGGCCAAGCCTGAAGCCAAGCCGCTCCTGATTCTGCTGGTTCATGTTATGCCGTTTCTGCGCTACACGATGGTGAAGGAGGCGGGGGAGCAATTGCTCGCGCAGGAGGCAGCCAAGCTTGAAAAAGTCGGGTATCGCGTCAGGCAGTTTCCATGTGTGGGGCCAGCCGCTGAGGAGATCATGAAAGTGGTGAATCGCGAACAGCCGGATCTGATCGTTACAGGGGCCAAAGGGCGAAGTGCGGTGACGCGCTTTCTCCAGGGCAGCGTCTCGATGAAACTCACCCAACAGAGTGGCTGTTCCGTTCTCGTTGTCAGATAAGTCGCGAACTCATCAACTTACAGCACACACAGAAACAGAACCATCGCTCGCCTCTGAGAGAGGCAAGCGATGGTATGAATCGGAAGAGGTTCGACGAAACGAAATGGTCCTTGCCCCTGAGAAATGTCTCTCTCCGCCGGACCGGATCATCTATGGCGCAAGAGTATTTCTCAGCAAGATGAGGCCTTCCCCGGGAGGATGCCCAATTCCGGGCCGGCGAACTACGCACTCTTTTTGTAAATGATCAACCCACCGATGAGGAGTGCACCCATCACCAATGCGAACAGCGTCATCGTATCCATAACGGCTCCTTTCAATTAAGAAGACTACAAACCCTTACATTTGCAATGGAGCAACTCTTGTGCTTGCATTGATCGAAGACAGTGGTCCCTAAACTCCTGAAAAAGAGGTGTCTACAACACAGTGTATGCCAAACGTATTCAGCGAGTTGGGGAGAATGTCATCAAGACTGTCTATTCGACTAGACAGATTATGCTTATCCGCTTGTTTCAGCAGACCGCAAGAGCTTGCGATCACGGGCGTGCTGAATCTGCGCGTAGGCCGTAGGACCTCGGTTACTGCCAAGGCCGAGCAGGGTTTGAAAAGCGGCCCTTCGGTTCACGACGACGGTTCGTGCGGAAGACGAATTCATCGAGATAGACCTGGAGCTGGCTGCGGCTGACGCCGTGGTGGGTGCCGACCAGCCAGCTCTGAAGGTTCCCGATCATCCGGTCGGCAAGCGGAACGACGGACTTGGCTCCTTGGCGCAACTGAAGCGGGGGCGGCTGCGTTCGTGGCACATGGGTATAGCCGCTCGCCGTGAGCACCCCGAAGCTCGAGAGGCCATCGGTGGAGATGGTGGTACCTGTGGCGATGTTTCTGGCAGCGAACTCCTTGATGGTGGTTCCTGCGAAATCGGGTATGACCTCCATCCGGGCTCGACCGGACGCCCGTCCCCGCCGTTCGACTGCAACCAGAACCAGCGCGGCGTTGCGCCCTCTGAGCTGGCGACTGCCCCGCAGTCCTGTCTGAGTTCCCCCCACCCAGGTCTCGTCCATCTCAACCTCGCCGCAAAGCGGGTCCCGCGCCGCGTTCACCATCGCGCGACGGAGCTTGTGCAGCATCATCCACGCGGTCTCGTAGCGGCTGAGTCCCAGTTGCTGCTGCAGGAGGAGGGCCGACAGCCCACGCTTATCCGTCGTCATCAGATACGCAGCCCAAAACCACGTCATGAGCGGGGTCTTCGAATTGTGGAGGATTGTCCCGGCCGTCACAGAGACCTGATAGCGGCAGGAGGCACACTGCCAGCGCCGGCGGCCTGCCAAGCCGTACGCGGACGTCTGACCGCACCTCGGACACCGGAACCCATCTGGCCAGCGGCATGCCGTCAGATACTCCGCGCAAGCGTCCTCGCTGGCAAACTGTTGTTGGAACTGCCGCAGGCTCTTGGGGAAACTCGGTCGAGGCATCCCACGATACTACCCATTGCGGTCTGCTGAAACAAGCGGATAAGCATAAGACAGATAGAGGAGATGGAACTATCGAGTGCCGGCCGCGTCATGGCTGAAGGGGCTAAGAAGAGATCAGACGGTTACGTCCATGGGGCGCCGACAAGTCTTGGTCGGGGCCGATCGGGACAATGCGGGTTGGGTTGATGTCGTCGTGCGTGACGTAGTAGTGGCGTTTGATGTGGTCGACATTCACGGTCTCGGCAATGCCGTCGGTTTGGTAGAGATCTTTCAGATACCCGAACAGGTTCGGGTAGTCGACGATTCGTCGGAGATTGCATTTGAAATGGCCATGGTAGACCGCATCGAACCGAACCAATGTGACAAAAAGCCGCCAGTCGGTTTCCACAAACTCCGGTCCGAATAAGTACCGGTGAGTTGCCAGGCGCGCATCGAGTTGATCCAGCGCGGTAAATAATCGCCGTGCCGCTCGTTCATAGCCCTGTTGGGATGTGGCGAACCCTGCTCGATAGACGCCGTCGTTTACATTCTCGTAGATGAACGTGTTGAGCTCATCGATCTCTTGCCGCAGGCCATCCGGGTACAAATCAATCGGGCTTTCGGTGAATCGATTGAACTCACCGTTGAAGATTCGCATCAGATCGTCATCGGAGTTGGTGACGATACGTTTGGTGACGGAGTCCCACAGCACGGGTACTGTAATACGTCCGATATAGTTCGAATCCGTGGCTTTATAGGCTTCTCGAAGAAACTGGAATCCATTGATGGGGTCGGGGGAATGTCCCGAGCCTTCGCGAAACGCCCATCCTCGCTCGTCACGAATGGGATCCACGACGGTCATACCGATCACAGTCTCAAGCTTCTTGAGCTTACGCACAATGATCGTGCGGTGGGCCCAGGGGCAGGCCCATGACACGTAGAGATGGTAGCGTCCGGCAGCGGCGGGATAGCCCGAACTACCGTCGGCTGTCACCCACCTCCGGAACACATCCGGCTGGCGCGTAAACTCACCGGCTGGCGATTGCTCGTCTGGAAATTGGGCTCGAACTTCCATACAGCGGCACTTCCACTTGAAATCAGTATCTCATATCCGCAACCAGTGGTGCAGGGGAGTCTCTCTGCACGGCTGTCGCATTTCGCCACAGCCTCACGCGTTCACAGTAGCAAAAGGCGACGAATATAAGGCCTTGCATGAGAAATACAACGTATTCGGGAGGCATGCCCCGTGCGAGAAGCTCACAGTCGGAGGACGAGTGAATCTGAGGTCGAAGAGTGGACCTAAGGAGATGGGATTTGTGGCTCATACCTGCCTGAATCAGCGCACAACCGGATTGCTTGCTCAGGTCATACGTGGTTTGGCAGTTTGCATGATCATGGCGCTGGGTGTTGCCTGCGAAAACAAACCGGCAGACACCTCCACAGTCAAACCGGACTCGCCTTCCGCGCGAACGGGGTTGTTGCGCCTGACACCAGAAGAGTTATCGCGAATGCAGCTGGAACTTGTATCGGTAGCGCAGGGGCAGCTTCTTTCACATCGTGAATTTCCCGCAACCGTCCAGGCCAACCAAAACGAATTGGCCGAGGTCACCACTCTGATCCGTGGCCGGGTCGTGAAAGTCCATGTCGACGTCGGGCAGGATGTGAAAAAGGGCGCTCTTTTGTCGATGCTCCATAGCGTGGACCTGGGCGTCGCGGAAGGAGAGTATCTCAAGGCTGGGGCCAGGCTGCATGAAGCGGAGCTGAGCACATCTCCGTGCCAAGGACCTGTACGAAAACAAGGCCGTCAGTCTCGCCGAACTGCAACGACGCGAGGCCGCCATGAAGACGGCGCGAGCTGAAGTGCGTGAAGCACAAGAACCGTCTCGAATTGCTTGGTGTGCCGTCGGATGAAATCGACAGGCTTGAGCGGGAATTGACGATTAAGGCCAACATGCCTCTACGTGCGCCGTTCGATGGGCGAGTCATCACACGCAACATCACGCGGGGAGAAGTAGTCGAGACGGAACAAAAGCTGTTCACCGTGGCCAATCTTACGGATGTGTGGGTGATCGGCAACGTGCCGGAGAAGGACGTGCGATTCATCCGCAAGGACCAGAAAGTCACCGTGGTCGCTGGCGGCCTATCCCCATGCGATCTTCAGCGGGACCATCACCTATGTCGGAGACGTGCTTGATCCCGCAACCCGCACCATGAGTCTCCGGGTCACCGTTCCGAACCCCGATCGACTGTTGAAACCGGAAATGTTCGCCATCATCAGTGTGTTGGCAACCTCAAGTCCGGACGTGCTGAGCGTTCCGCTAGCGGCTGTCCAGGATGGGCCTGGCGGCAAGATGGTATTCGTTCAACGGGAGCCCGGCGTTTTCGAGCACGGCCAATCAAGTTGGGGAATGAAGAGGGAGACGTGATCAGGGTGCTGGAGGGGGTGAAGGCAGGCGAGCAGGTCGTGACGAAAGGCTCCTTCGCCCTTAAATCTGAAATGGAACGGCACAAGATCGAGCCATCGCTATGATTGTCTCGCTTCTGGAATTCTCACTGCGGCAACGAATACTGGTCCTCGGCCTAGCCTGTCTGCTGTCCGTTGTCGGTGTGATTGCCTTTGAGTCGATTCCGATCGATGCCTACCCCGATGTGACCAACATCCAAGTACAGATATTGACCGAAGCTGCGGGGCTCTCGCCAGTTGAAGTTGAGCGGTTCATCACCTATCCGCTCGAACTTCAGATGACCGGGTTGCCTGGATTAGCGGAGATCCGGTCACTTTCCAAATTTGCGCTATCCCAAATCACAGTCGTGTTCAACGACGACGTGGATATGTACTTTGCCCGCCAGTTGGTCCTCGAACGGATCATGGCGGCGAAAGATCGGTTACCGGAGGGGCTCGAACCAGTGATGGCTCCCGTCACAACGGGGCTGGGCGAGGTCTATCACTATTATCTCGAAGGGCCCCATGCGACAGCGACCGATCCACAGATCGTCGAGGCCGAGTTGACGGATCAGCGCACCATGCAGGAGTGGGTCCTGCGTCCCTCTGCTGAAGAGCGTGCCGGGAGTGATCGATGTGAACGGCATGGGTGGGTTTGTGAAGCAGTATCAGGTCCTGGTCGATCCGGCCAAGCTGCGCAAGTTCGACCTGACGCTGCAACAATATCTACGAGGCGGTGGTGAAGAACAACGGCAATGTCGGCGGCAACGTGCTGGAGCGTCATGCCGAACGCTCGATCGTTCGAGGGCTTGGACTGATCAGGACCGTGGGTGATATCGAATCCATCATTGTGAAAGAGGTCGGTGGCACGCCAGTGTTCGTCCGGGATGTCGCTGAAGTCGGCATCGGCCACGCCGTTCGCCATGGTGCGGTAGTCCTCAATGGGGAGCGGGAAGTCGTGATAGGAACAGTGCTCATGCTTCGCGGAGGCAATGCCCGTCAGGTGGTTGAGGCGGTCAAGACGAAGGTGGAGGATTTGCAGCAGAGTCATATCCTCCCGGGAGGCACAAGGCTGATCCCTTTTTACGATCGCATTGAGCTGGTGAATGCCGCCATTAACACGGTACGCGATGCGTTGATCGAAGGGATTGTGCTGGTGGTCTTCGTCTTCTTTTTCTTCCTGGGCCATGTCCGCAGCGCCATCATTGTCACGGTGACGTTGATCGTCACTCCGCTCGTGACCTTTATCGTGATGGAGCGGTTCGGGCTCTCGGCCAACTTGATGACGCTTGGTGGGCTGGCGATCGCCATCGGCGAGATCGCCGACGGGTCCCTGGTCGTCGTGGAAAACGCCTATCGGCATCTCGCGCAACACAGTGGCGCGTCGCAGGAAAGCAGGCGTCAGCGTCATTCTCCATGCCACGAAGGAAGTCGGTCGACCGATCCTGTTCGGTATTCTGATCATCAGCGTCGTCTTCCTGCCGCTCATGACGCTGCAAGGAATGGAAGGCAAGATGTTCGCGCCGCTGGCCTATACGCTGGTGATTGCACTCTTGGCCTCGGTCGTGGTGACGCTGACTCTGTCACCAGTACTTGTGTCTCTCCTCTTGCGCGGAGACCATCTTGAAGAGACGCGCGTGACGCTCTGGATGAAACAAGGCTATCTGCCGGTGTTGCAATGGACGCTCCGGCACCGCGGCCTCATCCTGACGAGTTCAACAGCGATCGTGTTGTGCAGCCTTGCACTCATTCCGTTCGTCGGGCGGGAATTCATTCCACTCCTTGAGGAAGGGTCCCTGACCCCCCAAGTTGTGAAGTTGCCGAGTGTGTCGCTCCCTGAGTCCATCGAGTTGGAGAAGCAGACTCACAAGGCCATGCTGGAGTTTCCTGAAGTGAAGATGGCGGTGAGCCGGATTGGTCGAGCGGAAATTCCCTACCACCCGGAAGATCTCTACGAGAGCGATCCGATTGTCTCACTCCACGACCGAAGTACCTGGAAGACGGCGAAGACTCAATCGGGATTGACCGACGCCATTCGGAAAAAACTGGCAGAGATTCCCGGCATCTCCGTGCTCATGAGCCAACCGATCCAGGAACGAGTGGACGAGTTGATCTCCGGCATCAGGACCGAATGCGCCATCAAGCTGTTCGGAGACGATCTCGATGTGCTCCGCGACAAGGCGCAGGAGATTGCGGCCCTGATACGACAGATCAACGGCGTCAAAGATATCAAGGTCGAACAGGTTGCTGGACAGCCCTACCTCATTATCGATATCGATCGGCAAAAGATTGCCCGTTTCGGCATCAACGTGGCCGATGTGCAGGAGATCGTCGCCACCGCGATCGGAGGCAAGGCGGCGACGCAGGTCTATGAAGGCGAGCGCCGGTTTCAGCTCACCCTGAGATTTCCTGAACCGTACCGGAACAGTGTTGCCGCCATCGGAGAAATCCGCGTGAAGTCTCCTTCCGGAGCGCTCATTCCCATGAGTGACCTCGCCAGGATCGAAATGCGTGAAGGCCCGGCTCGTATCAGTCGAGAGCATGTGAAGCGCCGCATCTACATCGGCTTCAATGTCGTGGGTCGGGACATCGGCGGTGTTGTGGATGAAGGGCGCGCGAAGCTTGCGGCACAGCTCCGCTTACCGGAAGGCTATACCATCGTATGGGGTGGGGCGTTCGAAAATATGGAGCGGGCCAACGCGCGATTGATGATTGTCGTGCCGATTACGCTGGGCCTCGTGTTCTTCCTCCTCTTCTGGGCCTTCCATTCGCTGCGATACGCGACTTCTGATCATTCTCAATCTGCCGTTCGCGTTGATCGGCGGCGTCGTGTCGCTATGGCTGAGCGGACAGTACCTGAGTGTACCGGCCTCTATCGGTTTCATCGAGCTGATCGGACTTGCCGTTGGAAACGGAATCGTCCTGGTCTCTTACATCAACCAGCTGCGCAACGATGGGAAATCAATCGATGAAGCGATTCTTGACTCGGCTGCAGCCTCCGTCTTCGCCCTGTCGTGATGACCATGATGACCACGCTGCTTGGACTTCTGCCGCTGGCACTGGCGCAAGGAATTGGGGCGGAGGTCCAGAGGCCGCTCGCCAGTGTCGTCATCGGCGGACTCTTCACGTCGACGGCGCTGACGCTGGTTGTACTGCCTGCGCTCTATAGTCTGTTTGCGGGGCAGGTGTGAGGAAAGAGGAGGCGCCGGAATGGGTGTGAAGGAGGAGCGGGCGGCAGGGGGCAATCCCTGCGCTCGCTGAGGCCCCACATCGGAATGTGCTCCCTCAATGCGCGCGATGAGGGATTGCCCCCTGCCGTCCACCGTAGGATGGTTGAAGGTCAGAGCTCGTTCTGTGTGCGTAGCTGAGGACCAACGAGCCCTGTCTCTTGGAGAGGAAATAACAGTGCCGACACGATCAGGCATTGAACTTGTAAGTGTTTCTCGGTACGTTTGCCTGGTTGTGACTTTGTCGGCAGGCGAGGCCGAATCCACAAGGCGATCAGTCAGAATGGGGAGGGGGGGTTCTTATGAGACATGTGTTGGCGGGGATGTCCTTGTTGTGCCTCTTCATCGCTCATGGGGCTGTTACGCATGCAGCCGGAGGGGAGCAGGAATTTTCCAAAGGGGAGAACCTGTTAAAGAACAAACAGTATGTGGAGGCGCGGGCAGCGCTGGAGGCCGGCATCCTAAAAGATCCGTCCAATATCCAGGCTCATTTCAATCTGGCCGAGGCTTGCCGAGGCCTAGAATCCTGGGCCTGTGCGGAGCAACATTACGAGAGCGCCTTGGAGCTGGATGCCAAATCCGGGACAAAATCCTATTTGCCCAAGACTAAAGCGAAGGTGTGGCGGTTGCGGGAGGAAACGACAGTCTGGCGGCTCCTGAACGAGGGGAAGGGCCTGATTGCCAGTGGGAAAACGAAGCAGGCGGAGGAGGCTCTGCACGGCGCGGAGGAGCTTGGTCTCAACAATGAGCAACAGACACTCTATCAACAGCTGCAGGCGAAGCTACCACGATCACGATCTGCCACCTCGAAATATCTGACGTCTGCCGGATCGGCCGGAGGTGCGGGGGAGACCAAGACGCTCGATACGCAGATGGTCCTAGTGCCGGCGGGGAAGTTTATGCGGGGAAGTAATCTCGGAGACGACGAGAAACCCGTTCGGCAGATCTATCTCAATGCTTTCTATATGGACAAATATGAAGTGACGGTCGGGCAGTATGCCAGGTACTTGGAGGCGACTGACATGGAGGAGCCTCCGGACTGGAGCACCATGAATCAACCTCAACATCAGAGACGCCCGGTCGTCAATGTGAGTTGGGAGGATGCCGTCAATTATTGCAAATGGGCCGGGAAGCGCCTGCCGACTGAGGCGGAATGGGAAAAAGCTGCGCGAGGAACGGATGGACGGATCTATCCCTGGGGTAATGAAGCTCCAAGTCGGCTCCACGCCAATTACGGAAGAAAAGAGTGGGACGACCATCTGGCCTTAGCCCCGGTTGGATCGTATGAAGCGGGGAAGAGTCCCTACGGGATCTATGACATGGCCGGGAATGCCTGGGAATGGGTGTTCGATTGGTATGAACTGGATTCCTACAAGAAAAGTCCGGAAAAGAACCCCATCGGGCCGGGAAAAGGCGATGAGAAGGTAGTTCGCGGAGGATCCTGGCTCTACGTGTCTGAATTCCTGCGATCTGCGCACCGATTCAATGCTCAACCGATGAACCGGCACTTCGGCTATGGGTTCCGTTGCGCGAAGACACCGTAGTTCTATTGGCGGCGGCATTGGTTAAGAGGGGGCCTTGGGTATGTCGGCGTTGCGGGAGCACGTCCTTGCTTCAAGAGACGCGGCTCAACGATATTTTGCGAAGCAGATCAAGTCGAGATGGTCATAATGATTGGGAAGAATCGTTTCAGCTTTGTAACCGAGGTTCATGAAGAACTGAATGTTTCTGGCTGTGCGCAGCATGGTGCAGGCGTAAAATTTGTGGGCATCGGTCGTGGCTCGTTCAATTTCGTGGATGAGGGCCTTTCCCACTCCTTGACGCTGATGAGTGGGACTCACGGAAAGCAACCGGATCACGCACACGCCGGCTACCGTCCAGAAGCGCACGGAACCGGCGATCGCTCCCCCCACTTCTGCCATGAAAATATGTTTCTCTCTGGCATCCTCTTGCAGGCTCTCAAGGGTTTCTGTGGTCCACCCGCTCACCTTGTAGACGCCCGCATATTCGCCGAATGCAGCTTGTTGCACTTGGAGCAGCGAGGGAAAGTCCGCGTCGGTCGCCAGTCGAATGTGAACCATCACATGCATCCGGGGGAAGAGGAAGCAGCTTCCGTCTTACATAGCGGAAGCAACAGAAATTGGCAAGACATCGGTTTGGTGCGTGGAAACTGGTGATGAGAGACATCACCCCATTGGGATATCCGTAGATTTTCGATTCTCATAACATGAAGGAGGTTCAATGCTGAAGGAAGTAACCGGAGACATTTTACGGACAAAAGCAGAAATGGTGGCACACGGTGTGGCCCCGAATGACAGTTTCGCAAACGGCTTAGCGTTGTCCCTGAGGCAACAGTGGCCCGCCATGTACAAGGATTTCAGACATTATTGCCAAACGTTTACGCCGAAGACCGGTGAACTGTGGGCCTGGGCAGGCGCCGGTGGAGTGCGAATTGTGAGCCTCTTTACGCAGGAACCAGCTCCCAGCCACGGGTCTAGACCGGGGAAAGCCACGATCGAGAACGTCAATCACTGCCTCAAGGCCCTTGCCAAGTTAATCGAAAGCGAGAAGGTTAAGAGTGTTGCGCTTCCCCGGTTGGCAACAGGTGTCGGAGGGCTCGACTGGAAGGAGGTGAAGCCGTTGATTGAAAAACATCTCGGCCACTTGTCTATTCCGATCTACGTGTACGCAACGTATCAGCCAGGCCTTCAGGCCACGGAGGGATGAAGTCTCGTCGTCCAGTTGAGGAGGCTTGGTCAGTGCGAATTGGCGCACGGAGAGAGGCTACATGCGACAAGTTCCGCAAGACCTGTATGACCGGTTGGTTGCGCTGCGAAGAGAGCTGCATCGGTATCCGGAGCTCAGTTGGGAAGAAACGCGTACAGCCGGTGTGATCCGTCTATTTCTTCAGAGCTTCGGCATTCAATGCCGCACCAATGTGGCAGGTACCGGCGTCATCGCGGATATCAGCGGAAAGACCGGGGTGCCCTGTGTGGTGTTGCGGGCTGATATGGATGCGCTTCCCATTCAAGAAGAAACCGGCCTTGAGTTCGCATCGGTGCACAATGGCGTCATGCACGCCTGCGGCCACGATGGACACACGACGATGTTGCTCGGCGCGGCTGCGCTGCTTTCCCAAGAGAAGGACTTGCCGGTGCCGGTGCGGCTGATTTTCCAACCCGCAGAAGAAAAAGGGACCGGCGCCATCGCCATAATCAAGGAAGGGGTGCTCGATGGAGCCGGTCTGATCTTCGGTGGGCATCTGGATCGCCATTATCGCCCGGGCACGATTGTGGTGAGCGAAGGGCCGGTCAATGCCTCATCCGATAACTTTATGATTGAAATCATCGGACAGGGAGCACATGGAGCGAGACCACACGAAAGCATCGACGCCGTGGTGGTGGGCAGTCTGATGATTATGGCGTTGCAGACCATCGTCTCACGAGAGATCGATCCGGCCCGTCCTTCGGTTGTGTCGGTTGGCCAGTTTCACGCCGGGACTGCGCCGAACGTGATTGCAGGGCAGGCCAAGCTGGAAGGTACCGTGCGTGCTCAAGATCCGGCAGTCCGCCAACAACTGCTCAATTCCGTGCGCCGCATTGCCGAATCCATCGCACAGTTGCACGGTGCGAAGATTCACGTTGCGGTCACAGAAGGAACGCCGCCACTCATCAATCAGCCTGAGTTAGCCAACATGGCGCGCCGTGCCGCGATCGAAGCGGTCGGGGAGGCGAATGTGTTGCCGCTGAAAACGGCGAATATGGGGGCGGAAGATTTCAGCTACTACCTTGAGAAAATTCCTGGCGCCTATGTCCGATTCGGCAGCCAAGTTCCTGGCCGAGAAGGCTATCCGGCACATTCGAGCAAGTTCGACTTCGATGAAGAAGCCCTGGCCGTAGGAGCAGCGTATTATCACGCCATCGCCAAGATCGCGGGCCAGCAACTTCGTCAGCAAGCGGCCACCTTCTGACACCGCAACGGGACAATCATGATCAGAGTCCGAGAAGCCCGCGAAGAGGATGTCGGCCAGATTCGCGAGATCTTTCTCTCGGTCTACGGCACCGACTATCCGCATCGCGAACTTTACGATGAACTCTGGCTGAAGCGCTCCGTCTTCACCGATGATGCTCTCATTCTCGTCGCTGAAGATACGGAAGTCGGCCGTGTCGTCGGGACGGCCTCCGTGCTGTTCGATTTCGGCGCCCATTCCGACTTGGTGGGAGAGTTTGGCCGCCTTGCCGTGCATCCCGACTATCGCCGGATGCAGGTCGGGAAGCTGCTCATGGACAAGCGGATCGAGGCCATCAAAAACCGTTTGCATGTGGGACTCGTCGTCGCACGCACCGTGCATCCCTATGCGCAGCGCATCAGCCTGGCTCAGGGTTTCATTGCCACAGGCTTTCTGCCCTTGAAGCATTTCTTTCACCACCGTGAGAGTTTTGCGCTGCTGGCACGGTACTTCGGCGATGCCCTGGCCTTGCGCCGGAACAATCCGCGCATCATTCCCGAGGCCTATGCCTTGGCCAATCTCGTGATGAGCCAGCCGCTGCTCACGCCAGATTTCATCGTCGACGAAGACTCCGCGTCCTATCCCATGGGTGGTGACTATCGTCTCGAACAGTTGCAAGCTGAGGGCTATCCCGCTTTGCTGCGTATCGAACGGGGTCGGGTACGCAATCGGGAGATTTTCGGACCTGTGCGGTTGGACTATGGCTTCTTCAAGCTCCAGTCTCGCCAGACCAGTTACTTTCTCGCCCGTTCCGGAAACCATATCGTGGGAGCCGTCGGCTACACGATGGACCCTGTCGAGCACACCGTGCGGGTATTCGAGCTCATCGCGCTGGCCGATGATGTGGTGCGATTTCTTCTGGCCGAACTGGAGCGCAAGTGTCGGGAGGAGATGGGAATCGAGTACATCGAGATTGATGTCAGCGCCTACGCGCCTCGTATGCAGCGGACATTACTGGAACTGAATTTTCTTCCAGTCGCCTATGTGCCAGCCATGGTGTTCCATCAAGTCGAACGGCTCGACATCGTCAAAATGGTGCGCTTGAACCAGTTGCAAGAGTTGGGGCCACTCGGGTTGACCGAGCCGGTTCAGGCTGTGGCCGATGTCGTGATGCGCGGGTTTTCCACGTGTGTCATCGCGCCTCGCATGGCGCAGGCGATCAAAGAGGTACCGTTGTTTCGTGGGATGAACACCGAACAGGCCACGCGGTTAGCGGGCGTCTGCACCGTGAGGAACATCGAGGCGGGAGACAGGCTCTTTTCCGGGCACGATCCTGGAGACCGGCTCTATCTTATGCTTCAAGGGCACGTCACTATCAGCAGCGGCGCGTCTGCTCGGGTGATCGGTACCGTGCATACCGGCGAGACTTGTGGAGAAGTGTCGCTTCTTTCGGCCAGGCATCACTCCGCCACCGCGACGGCCGTGAACGACATCGAGGTTGCAGAGCTACTCCGGCGTGACCTGGAGGATCTCATTCGGCGTCGCCCCGATATCGGTGTGATCATCTACCGCAACTTGGCCGTAGGACTGGGAGAGAAACTCCTGCGTTCCGGCGAATGGAACCGGGATCCGGAGCGAAGCGAAGCCGACAGCCTGACCCTTACGTCGGAGAATGCGTTGCATAGGACCTGATGGCCACACCCAGCACCGGTCGTTCTCTCTAGGCCTCAAGCGGCAAGCGGTTTCGGAATCTGCTGGTGGCGTGATGCCCGTCACGCAGCTTGGCCACCGTACCGGCGGCGCTCGGGATATGCGGCTCTCCTCGTCTGCGACGTGGCGCGCCGATTATCACGGATCACATCGTCGACGATCATTCCACAATTGACGCAGCGCCAACCATGATGGTCCGCTGGCGAGCCAGTCTGCACCGCGAAGCTGTCGTCACTGACGGCGAGGCCGTTGCATCGTAGGCAATTCATTGATCATCTCCCAGTAGAATGTCCTTTCCTATCCGAGGACCCTGTTGCGGAGTCTCGGTGGTGGCAGCATGAATCATGCGCTGCATTCGTGCAGCTTGCAGCAAGGCTGTCCCATCTTGAAAGCCCAGCACGTACCGCCTGAGAATCTCGGGAGGGCACTGTCGATAGGTGTCGGTATGGTCACTATTCATCAGGGCATCCCGCAGTCCATCTGCTTCCGCGCTCCACTCGTCCACTTCCGGTTCAGTGCGAGCCTGTGCAGATTGCCGTTGGCACCACTCAATACGAACAATGATGGGGTTTGTTGCGTGTTTCATGATTTACTCATTAGGTATCCAATCACATCGTATTTCTCGTAGCAGCAAGTTGAATGCCACGGCAAAGAGCGGCCAAGAACTCTGTTGTGATGGTTCTTCTCACTCGGCAGTTTCGTACGTAAGTATAATGAGTTACACGATGGGGTGAGGTCGGTGACAATAAGGTCTATGGATAGCTGAGTAGTCGAGGTTAGTGGAGGAGGTGAAGGATAAAGACTCTACTGTTTCATAATGAGACTAGGTAAAGCCCTGGCTTGCATACCGAGGCCTTAGTTAGCTCCAAGGTTCAGAGAGCCCAGGGGTCTTCTCCTAAAACCAAGCGCGATCTCTTGAACTGCTTTGATCTGGCCTGTCGCAGCAATCCGGCTAGCCCCGCTCTATGTGCGGGGGACTCACTACAGACTGAACCGGCGATCATTGCGAGCTCGAGTTAATCCGGTCGCACGCCGTCTCAGCGCATTCCCCGCTTTCAATGGGTCGTGAGAATGTCGGCTGCTTGAATTCGTCATCGCCCAAGGCGCGCGGGACGACCACTTACCCTGTCGAAAATTACCCCATGGCTTCAGCTCTAGCTACCGCTGAATGTTGACAGAATCGAGCCTCGAACGTAGGCTGTGCTGCACAGGAGATTCGCATGCAGAAAGTGTCCCGTCTAGCCGCACAACGAAGACTTCGACGATACACAGGCGCCTTGCAGCAGCGATTGCCTATGCTCCGAAGGCGTTTCCATATCCGGTACCTCGGCCTATTCGGATCGTATGTTCAGGGGACCCCTCGGAAGAACAGCGATCTCGATATCCTTGTAGAATTTACCGAAACGCCGAGCCTGTTTGAGTTCATCGAGCTGGAAGCGTATTTGTCCGACCTCTTGGGCGTGAAGGTGGACCTTGTCTTGAAGGGTATGCTCAAGCCACTGATCGGACGACGAATTCTCAGTGAGGTCGTAGGCCTGTGATACGCAAACGCGAGTTTCTCGATTACCTCACTGACATCCATGACGCCACACGACATATCCTAGAAGAGGACATCTTTCCCGTGCATGCGCTCATCAAGAAGGTCCTACTAAAGGAAGACTCTGCCAAGCCCCACCGCCTTCGCCCCAAGGCTGACTTATCAGATGGAATCCCCTCAAGTCGTATAATTGATGCTGTTTCACTCACCTTGAGTTGACACCCGCCAGCAGCGAGACGTAGCCTCGCGATATTTCCACGGATTAATTCTAAGAGGCCCTTCCTATGGTCAAACCAATAGACATAATTGTAGGCACATCGAAACAGGTGCAATTGATCAGGAACCTTATTTCTCGTGCGGCAGATACGGATGCAACACTTCTCATTTCAGGGGAATCCGGAACGGGAAAGACGCTTGCTGCCATGACAATACATCAGATGTCGCGGCGAGCCGACAAAAGCCTATCGCAGTTCGACTGCGCTGCTACGTCAGAAGACTTTTTGGAGACGGAACTTTTTGGATATGAGGAGGTTGGAAGAGTAAAGAGAGGACTGCTGGAGACAGCTAGTGGCCAAACATTCCTGCTTCAGAATGTCGACCAGACTCCTATCTCGTTGCAAGCCAAGCTCTTGAGAGTGTTTCAAGACCGAGAATTTAGAAGAAGAGGCGGAGGTGACAGCATAGCCACAAATTGCAGATTCATTGGTACATGCCAGGGAAACATTAGGGACAAGGTGAATGCCAATCTGTTTAGAGAAGATTTGTACTACCGGCTCAACGTGATTCTTATTTACTTGCCTCCCTTGCGCGAAAGATCAGAAGACATAATCCCGTTACTACGCACATTGGCGACAAGGCTTGGAGTAAACGCAGATCAATTCATGGAGAAACTGCAAAACCAGGGATTAACGAAGTATTTCGAAAACTATTCATGGCCGGGAAATGTTAAAGAGCTACAGCGCGTCGTGGAGATAGCAGTCATCTCGGAAGGGTGGGATGAAGTCAAACGGTATCTTCTTGGGCATACAACTCACTCAAGTAAGATTGTGATCGAACGATACATTGAATTTCCATCAGAATATCATCAGGCTGGAGTTTCAATCTTGAGTTTCTTTGGAGAGGTGCTGCGAAGGAAGTATCCAGATAAGCATGCCACGGTTCGAATTGAACAAGACGGTTTGCAAGTGAAGATGATGGTGGAGCCATTCGTTGGCGAGCCTGAGGTCTTTGAGCGAGCACTAGATCAATATGGACTTGTGGTCACCGGGAGAATCACTCCTGAGGAATTCACGAACGACTCTTCCCTTATAATATCTCTCAAGCATGAACTAGGGAAGGTCTGATTTATTCCCCGTTGATGATGTGCTATGAGGAATGCAGCACTGAACGGGAGACGCCTCCATGCACCAACAGACCTTTGCGGAAATCCCATTCGAGCAATATCGCAAATCCACCCGCCGCGAGCGGTTCCTCGACGAAATGAATCGCGTGGTGCCCTGGGCGGAATTAGTCGCCGTGATCAAGCCGGTCTACCCCAAGGCCGACGGGCCGGGGCGTCCGCCGGTCGGAGTCGAACGCATGCTGCGCCTCCATTGTCTGCAACAGTGGTTCAACCTGTCAGATCCGGCGGTGGAGGAGGCCTTGTACGACTCACGGGCCATGCGGCAGTTCGTGGGGATTGATCTGGGCCGTGAGCCCGTGCCCGATGAGACGACGATCTGTAAGTTTCGGCATGTGCTGGAGGCGCATGAGTTAGGAACACAGCTCTTTATCCGGATCGGGGAGTATTTGACGAAGCAGGGGCTGCAAGTGAGCCGAGGCACCATCGTGGATGCGACCATCATCAGTGCGCCGAGTTCGACGAAGAACCGGACCAAGGAGCGGGATCCCGAGATGCATCAAACGAAGAAGGGGAACCAGTGGTATTTCGGTATGAAGGCGCATATTGGCGTGGACAGCCAGACGAAGCTGATTCATTCCGTAGCGGCCACGGCGGCCAATGTCCATGACAGCCAAGTCTTGCCGAAACTGCTGCATGGAGAGGAAACGCGGGTGTGGGGCGATGCCGCCTATAGTGGACAACGCGATGTGATCCGGCAGCACGCGCCCAAGGCCAAGAGTTTCGTGCAGACCAAAGCGCACCGGCATCGACCACTGAGTGAGGCGGAGCGGGGCCGGAACCGCACGAAGTCAAAGGTCCGGGCGAAGGTCGAACATGCGTTCTTGGTCATCAAGCGGATCTTCGGCTGGGCCAAAGTCCGGTACCGGGGGCTGGCAAAGAATACCCACTGGCTCCAGATCAGCTGCGGGTTGGCAAATCTCTATGTGTCGCGACGGCGCCTGTTGGCGGGAACGTAGAGGATGGGGGGCCGGAGGCGGGCCGTGGGGCATCGCACGATGGGTGTGCCTCACAAACAGGCTCTCGGAACAGCAGCGACCCACTGAATTTGCCCTGGGTGGTCAGTCCAGGAACAGCTGGCCGAGTGAAAACGTGAATTAATCAGACTTTCCCTAAGTTTTGCAGAAGCGAGAATAGACGCTCAAAAAGAACTGCTCCACTTACAGAAGACGAACATTAACAGGCAGGATCGTCACATCGAAGGACTTATGGCCTTGCTAGCGACGGGAATTTCTTCGTCAAAGGCTCCAGTTAATATTACGGTTTCGCCAGTGATAACCTCCTCGGTAAATGTAGAACTTGGGATTTCTCACGTTCTAGCAGATATTTGCAAGGATCTCAGAGAACTATCCAGTGCGGTCCGCAACTCAGCCGAGGTTGCGTCCAGCATCGAAGAGATAAGGCATGAACTGGAAAAGTTGCAGGCTGGCAAACAAGACGAAGTGAAGCAGTCCCCAACGATTAGCAAACTTATGCTTATCCGCTTGTTTCAGCAGACCGCAAGAGCTTGCGATCACGGGCGTGCTGAATCTGCGCGTAGGCCGTAGGACCTCGGTTACTGCCAAGGCCGAGCAGGGTTTGAAAAGCGGCCCTCGGTTCACGACGACGGTTCGTGCGGAAGACGAATTCATCGAGATAGACCTGGAGCTGGCTGCGGCTGACGCCGTGGTGGGTGCCGACCAGCCAGCTCTGAAGGTTCCCGATCATCCGGTCGGCAAGCGGAACGACGGACTTGGCTCCTTGGCGCAACTGAAGCGGGGGCGGCTGCGTTCGTGGCACATGGGTATAGCCGCTCGCCGTGAGCACCCCGAAGCTCGAGAGGCCATCGGTGGAGATGGTGGTACCTGTGGCGATGTTTCTGGCAGCGAACTCCTTGATGGTGGTTCCTGCGAAATCGGGTATGACCTCCATCCGGACTCGACCGGACGCCCGTCCCCGCCGTTCGACTGCAACCAGAACCAGCGCGGCGTTGCGCCCTCTGAGCTGGCGACTGCCCCGCAGTCCTGTCTGAGTTCTCCCCACCCAGGTCTCGTCCATCTCAACCTCGCCGCAAAGCGGGTCCCGCGCCGCGTTCACCATCGCGCGACGGAGCTTGTGCAGCATCATCCACGCGGTCTCGTAGCGGCTGAGTCCCAGTTGCTGCTGCAGGAGGAGGGCCGACAGCCCACGCTTATCCGTCGTCATCAGATACGCAGCCCAAAACCACGTCATGAGCGGGGTCTTCGAATTGTGGAGGATTGTCCCGGCCGTCACAGAGACCTGATAGCGGCAGGAGGCACACTGCCAGCGCCGGCGGCCTGCCAAGCCGTACGCGGACGTCTGACCGCACCTCGGACACCGGAACCCATCTGGCCAGCGGCATGCCGTCAGATACTCCGCGCAAGCGTCCTCGCTGGCAAACTGTTGTTGGAACTGCCGCAGGCTCTTGGGGAAACTCGGTCGAGGCATCCCACGATACTACCCATTGCGGTCTGCTGAAACAAGCGGATAAGCATAAGCAAACTAGAGCAACTTCTCGACAAGGTATCAGACCCTGAAAGTCGAATTGGGAAAGTAATAGTCGTTGCAGAACGCGGTATAGCCATCGTCCAAAAACTTGCGGCCCACTACAACGATGTTGCACAGTGGTTAGGTCTGCCGCAGATCTCAAAGCCGTTCTTAGGGAAGAGATAGGAAAGTTGTGCGACAAAACGGCGACATTCTAGTTTTCTGACACCTCTGCTCCGCCACCCGTCTCCGAACTCGTCCTTTGTTTCCTGCCCAGGAGCGAGCAACACTTCACGAATGACGACCTTCTGATCGCCCCCATGTGCCCACCGCATCCGTGCTCGTTCTTCGTCGTTCAGGCTGCGCGCAAACGCCTGTTCTGCGTCATATCCAGCGGCGCACCTGAGACGCGTACTCAACGAACTCCTGTCCGAATAGAGCCGTCAGCGCTCGTTCCTCTGGTTTGATTTGAAAGTGATTCATGTAGAGGATATAGGCAGCTTGAGTTCTAACTCCAAGTGCAACACTACGAGCCCAGATGGGCTACGGTGTTGCCATGCGAACGAAATCCTATCGGCACCTGAGTGCCGACGAACGTGAGACATTGAGCCTGGGCCTGGCCTGCGGCCATTCGCTCCGGACGATGGCGTCGGTGTTGGGGCGGGCTCCCAGCACTGTGAGCCGCGAGGTGGCCCGCAACGTGACGAGGGGCCGACCGTATCGGGCCTGTACGGCCCACACAGTGGCAACCGGTCGAGCCTGTCAGCCGCGGCGCCCGCGCAAACTTCTGGACCCGTGGCTGTGGCAGTACGTGCGGACGCAGCTGGCTGAGGGGTGTTCGCCTGAGCAGATTGCCGGACGGCTCCGACGCGCGTATCCTGACGATATGGGGAAACACCTGTCGACCGAGACCATTTATGCGGGCTTGTATGTCGTGCCCCGTGGCACCCTGCGGAGTGAACTCTTGGCGGCGCTGCGCCAGGCGCGCAAAACGCGCCGGCCTCGTGCGCGGGGCACCGATCGTCGGGGCCAGCTCCCCAATATGACGCCCATTGCCGAGCGTCCCGGTGAGGTGGCCGCCCGTACGGTACCGGGACACTGGGAAGGCGACCTCCTCAAAGGGGCGCGTAATAAGTCGGCCGTCGGCACCCTGGTGGAACGGACAACGCGCCTGGTCATTCTGGCCCGGATGGAGGGGACGGATGCGACGAGTGCCCGCCAGGGCTTCACGAAGACACTCCGGCACGTACCCGCCGCACTGCGGAAAACCCTGACCTACGATCGGGGCAAAGAAATGGCCGAGCACGAGCAGTTGGCCCAGCGGCTTGCGATCCAGATCTTTTTTGCCGATCCGTACAGCCCCTGGCAACGCGGCACCAATGAGAATACCAATGGGTTGCTGCGCCAGTACTTGCCCAAGGGGACAGACCTGTCCGGCTATACCCAGCGCGAGTTGAACGCCATTGCCCATCGACTCAATACGCGCCCAAGAAAATGTCTCGACTTTGCGACGCCCCTGGAAGTCTATGCGCAGCTGCGCCATCATTCACCCGTTGCACTTGGAACTTGAAACCGCCCAGGAAAAAAGAGAAAGGCCAGGACGTTCGCCAAATATAGTGCCCACCCGACTAAGACGAACAACAGGCCGAGATACATCGGGTTGCGCGTAAAACCATAGATTCCCGACGTTACCAAGAAAGATGTGGAGGATGGCTTCATAGGGTTCACGGTGGTACGCGCTCTCCAAAGCGACAGCATTGCCAATGCTGCTATTGCAACGCCGACGAGTCCCAAGCCCGCCGCCACGACTCGCAGTGGCGCAAATGCCAATGTGGGCAGGGTGCGGGAGACAAGCCACATGCCTATCGCGGTGATCGCCCCGGTGACGACTGGCGGGATCTTCAGGTCGAGACGATTCATGGGATTTGAACGATGTGCAACGTGCCGGCAATGAATTGCATGCTTTTTTGCGAAACGATCAATGAGTAAGAGCGTACGCTTTTGGCACTCGATTGGCTAGTTCCACTCCTAGCGCACGATCGTGTGGGTGCGTATCCCTCTCATAATCGGGTATAGTGGCGGCCCGGGATTCTGGACAAAGGTGGTCTCGGACCATTCGTTGAGCGAACGCGTAACCTGTTCAGTGAACAAGGAGTTGAGATGGGTGGGTTTGGAGGCGGAGCCGTTAAAGCTTATATGCATCGCTACCTTGAGGTGGTGCCACAAGCCTCGACGGTTGTGGCCGCAGCTGAGCGGATGGTGGTCAAGCGGATCGGCTGTCTGTTGGTGGAATCGGATGATCCCCAGCGAGGTCCGTTGGGGATTCTGACGGAGATGGATCTTGTACGGAAAGTGCTCGCGATGGGATTAGACCCCACGGTTACGATGGTGGATCGTGTGATGGCTAGCCCGATTTTGACGATCCCAGGGGATCACTCTATGCTGGATGCCAGTCATGTGATGGAGACCAACCATGTGCGCCACCTCTGTGTGGTGGAGGCAGGAGAGATCGTCGGGATCATGTCGGTACGGGACCTCGTGCGATTGTTTGTGGATGCGGAGAGCGGCCCCATCTGTGATCTCGAAAAGGTCTACCGCCCGCTGAGCATTCTGATGGCGACCGCACTCGCGACAATTCCGAGTGACGCGTCTCTTCTTGCGGCCGCCCAGTTGATGCGCGAGAAGCGGATCGGTTCATTGCTGACGACCGAAGCCGGTGAGACCGTTGGCATCGTGACCGAGCGCGATCTGGTCTGGAAAGCGCTCGCGTCCAACCGGGATGCAGGCAGCACGCACGTCAGTGCCATAATGAGCTCTCCTCTTCTGAGCATCGATGTCACTCGCACGATACGCGACGCCAGCAAGGTGATGGCCGAACAGGGGGTGCGTCACCTGACCGTGACGGAGAACGGGAAGATCGTGGGGGTACTCTCTGTACGTGACTTAGTGAAAATGGTCTCCGTTCGGGATCGACCCAGGTTTCTCGGTCAGACCTAGCAGGAGGCTGGCGCTCACCCCAGCAGCATGGCGGCTAGTGCGGGCAGCCAGGGAAGCATCACCATCCCCAGGCAAATGGACAGGGCCACGATCGACGCGACCAGCTCCTCATCGAGGCCTGTTTCTGTTGCGAAGATGACGGAGCTGACCGCCGATGGCATCGCCGCAACGAGAATGACGACCGCTCGTTCCACTCCCGTTAAACCCAGCAGCGCCACGGCCAGCCATCCCAGCAACAGCCCGCCACCCATTCGTACCGCAACCCCCAGTGTTGCCAATCGAATGGTCCGGCGGACGGCGGAGAAACTGATCGACAGGCCCAAAACCAGACTTGCGAGTGGCGTAGTGGTGAAGTGCAAGGGCTTGAGTAGTTCAAGAAGCCAAGGAGGCAGATGATGTCCTGACAATTTGATGGCGAGAATGCAAACCAGAGCCCATAAAGGCGGCGATGACAGGAAGCGGATCGCAGCTGACCTGGGTGTGGCAGGTTGTGCGCCGTGCCAGACGGCCAGACCGTAGAGAACGGTGAGGGTCAGCGCAGTTTGCCCAAGGTTGAAGAGCACGGCGTGAGTCAATCCTTCGTCGCCGAATGTGGCGAGGATGACGGGAAAGGCAAAGAAAACGGAATTGATCGAACCAGTGGCCAACACAAACCCACCTTGCGCCTCACGTGGGAGCTGCAGAAGCCGGGTGAGTTGCCAGGAACAGACGACCATCGGGAAGGTGATGAGACAGGCGGCCAACGGGAGCTTCCAGGCTGTCGATGTCAGGGCGACATGATCCAGCGACACGAGAATCGTTGCCGACAGACTCACTGAGAACACGGACGTCGCCAACCGTTCGGCGTGAGTCTTGGTCAGCAGAGCCTGTGATCGAAGCAACCCGCCGACGACAAAGAGGGCGATGAAGGCTTGAAGGGAAGAAGGCATAGCAGCAGATGCACCAGAAGGGTATGATGCCTCCCTCCGTGACACAGATACAACTATCCCAGCGAATATGCCTATCCTGACAGCTTGATTCTCCCCTCCTTCGCACTAGTGGCCTGTAACGGGTAATTGTGGACCGATGCGTCGAGACGGATCACGGTATTTCCACTTCACGATCTTGGGGGCCTTATTGTAGTGACGGATATAGCGCATCAGTTTCTTGCTGAGGTCCTTGACCGAGGTAAAGACGCCTCGGGCGATGACATTGCGCTCGATCTTCGCGAACCACAGTTCGACCTGGTTGAGCCACGAGGAGTACGTCGGCGTGAAATGCAGGTGCACCGTCGCGTGGGTCTGCAGAAACGCGGTGACTCGAGTGGTCTTGTGGGCCGAGAGGTTGTCGGCGATCACGTGAATCTCTTGACCGGTGGGTTGATTGGCCACAAGGTCCGTCAGAAAGGCGACGAATTGTTCAGAGGTGTGCCGGTCCGCCGTCTTGCCCAACACTTCCCCTGTCTTGGTATTGAACGCGGCGTACAGCGAGAGCGTGCCGTGCCGGTAATATTCGAACCCATGCCGTTCGGCCCGCCCGGGCGACAGGGGCAGCACCGGATCTTTGCGATCCAAGGCCTGGATGGCAGTTTTCTCATCCACGCAAAACACGGCCGCATGCTGAGGCGGGTTCAGATACAGGCCGATGATGTCCGCAGCCTTCGTCTCGAAATCCGGATCGGTAGAGGCCATATAGCGCTCCAGCCGATGCGGTTTGAGTCCATGTTTCGCCCAGACCCGCGCGACCCGCATGTGGCTGACCCCGAGGTGGGCCGCCAGTTTGCGGGTACTCCAGTGCGTCGCCCCGTCGGCTGGTGCTCGCCGCGTCGCCTCCAGGATGCGGGCTTCTGCCTGCGGGGTATCGCGCAGAGGAGCTTGCCCGCGATGACGGCTATACAGTCCCGCCACCCGCTCAGCGGCAAACCGATGGCTCCACGTCGCAATAAAACCGCGACTGCACTCCACGGCGTGACACACGGCAGCCCACGTCGCCCCCTCAGCCAGGAGCAGAATGACGCGGGCCCGCCGTGCAGCGTCGGCACGCCCGCTCCGGCTTCTCGCTTGTCGGCGCAGTTCCATCCGTTCACGTGTCGTCAGGGGAATCGTGTTGTTCATGAACACGAGTATAGTCTATAAATAGGTGTTACAGGCCACTAGGCGCAAGAAAACGAAGATCCGAACCCCTCTCAAGAGCCTCATCGGTCCAAGCGCAGCTTCTGAAAATTAGGAATGTCGGGACGCCCTACGGGTTGCGTCTCCTCATGGCGTGCGGCGAGTCTCTATTTCACTGACTTCTTCGCCATTTCACGGCGTTGACACTTCCGTCAGCCAGTTCTAGGCTCAAGTACCAATTAACGTAATGTATCCTCTGGCGCGCTCTCGTGCGCATGCCATCGCGCTCAGATGATCAAGCCTGCATCCGCTCAGGGCGATCAGGAGCGTAGGGCAACGAGGACGAGAAGGGAATTAGGCAGTTTAGGACTGTTTAGGACAGTTGGGGACAAGCCTTTCTTGATTGAGTGTCAGATTGGTCATTCTTTGCAGCGGCGTTGGGACATGTTTGCGTTGACTCATGGCATACGCGAGGTTTACGTCACGAGAAGGGGAGGTAGGCAACACAACGAGGAAAAGAGATACGAGCATGTTGAGCATCGAAATGCACAGTGGTATCGTTCAGCATGGTTGACTTCCTTCCCTCGTCGATAGAGCTGACACCGGCCCAGCGAGAGATCCTCGATCTGATCATTCAAGATCAAGCAACGATTCAGGGTCCCGTGCAGCCAGAACGCGCCATCTTGCTTTGGTGCGATGGCATCTCTGAGTCTGAAACCGCACAGAGGCTCGGCATCAGCGATGCGGAGGTCAGAACTCTACGTAAACGCTGGTGGGAATCGACGGCACGCATTGCTGCAGCGGAAAAGAAGTTGCACAAGGTATTCAACGACCTCGTTTTACTCATTTTCCGAGTCCCAAACGAAGAAGCTCCTTCAGAGATCGCATTAAACTCTACAGCAGGCGGCATTCAAGCAGACCGCGTCAACGAGGGGAAACCAGAAGAACACAAAGAATTACGAGCTGCAACGCGAGCGCTTATTGAAATCCTTCACCACAAACCAAAGGTCTACGGGATCAACAGAAGTAACTGGACTCTAAGAAGCCTCGCAGAGGCATTTGAAAAGCACTACGACCTGCGGCTTTCACATACTACAGTGGGTCGGCTGCTGAAAGAGGCAGGACTCAGTTGGAAAAAGTCTCGTAGAGTTCTGACAAGTCCCGATCCAAACTACCGCGAAAAAGTTGAGCTGCTGTTAAATACACTTCAGTCATTGAAAGCAGATGAGGATTTGTTCTTTATCGACGAACTGGGACCGCTTCAGGTCAAACGGTATGGTGGAAGGAGTTACACGCCTAAAGGAGTAACGCCTACCCATCCCCAAAATCAGCACTCAAAAGGATCTATCACCCTATACGGGGCGTTGAGTGCTACCACCAACCAAGTGACTTGGTTCTATGGAAAATCAAAAGACTCATCTGGGATTATCGATCTCGCCGAAATTTTATTCAACCAGTATCACGCTAAATCCAAAATATACCTTACTTGGGATGCCGCCTCGTGGCACGGTTCAGACGAGTTGGTCCAGTGGACTGACACGCTCAATGAGTGGAGTAGAACAAACGCCGCTGGACCAATGATTGAATTTGTCCCGCTTCCATCAAGCGCGCAATTCCTGGATGTTATCGAGGCCGTCTTTAGTGGGATGAAGAAGGCTGTAATCCATAGTTCTGACTATCAGTCGGAGGAGGAGATGAAGACGGCAATCTCCACTCATTTCCGAGAGAGGAATGAGTTTTTCAAGCGAAATCCCAAGCGTGCCGGGAAGAAAATATGGGAGGTCGACTTCTTCCAAGATCATAATCACATCCGGTCAGGGAACTACCGGGAATGGTGACCCTTGAGAACCGCTTCTTAATTGACGCTGCATTCATTGTCGAGCGGACACGCAAAATATTTTTCGGTGCGCCGCTCATGACGGCTACGGGGAGGGATCATACATTCACATTTGGTTGCGTGAGAGATTTTCTGCGGTTGAGACGCAAGCTTGGGATCAAGGCAGGTGTCATGATCATAGGAAAGGAAGCGTATTCAGTTTCCACCCGTGACTGTATCCTTGATCTGACCGCGATCCTGAAGGAACTCAATATACCGCACGTCCATGATCCTCTGAATCTCGCCCTATACGTGATTGGTCATATGCGTTCTGGATTCTCACACATTGTCACGGCTGACAGGAGATTCCTACAGTTCTGCACTGACGATTTGACTGTCGTTCTGCCTCGAGAAGGTAAGCAGATCGAATGGGACTGGATGTCCTCGGATACAGTGAAAACAATGATGGGCATAGACCCCAAAGAGATCCCCACATACCTGACATTGACGGACCCATCGAGCGCGGCGGCCTTGACGAACAATCAAGCCATACGGCTTGTCGAGTTGCACGGAAACATTGATTCGATCTACGCGAGTCTGGGGCGGGTAGTGTCTGGTCAAATTCGCAAGAAGCTTGCAGAAGGCGAGTCCAACATTCGCCAGTGTTATGCGGGGAATAGGGGTGAGCCCGTGGGTAGTCCGATGCTCACCCCCAGTCAGGATGATGCCCATAATGAGCTCGACACGGCGAACAGCCGTCAACTTCTCATGAGATATGGGTTCCACTCCTTGCTGACGCTATTGGTAAATCCTCTCGATGTCCGGCCTGATTCGAGGGGCCGTCCGGCTAGCTTGGAGTCCTACCATGCGGTAGTCGATCGCAAAGGGATGGAACAGCTCGAGTCCGTAGTTCGTGCATCGAAGCTGTGCTCGATCGACACCGAATCCGATGAGAAAGATCCACGGGAAGCGACACTGCTGGGCATTTCTTTCTCGGTCAAAGAAGGAGAGGCCTACTTCGTCCCGTTGATTGAAACCGAGCTCAAGGACTTGAGCAGGAACGATGTGCTGAACGCGGTAAGACGGATATTCAATAGCGAGGTCGACTTCATCGGGCATAACATCAAATACGATTACCTGGTCCTCTTGATACGATGTTGGCAGCGTATGATTGTCATGGTGATTGGCCATTCTTCAACCTTCCATATGTATGCAAGTGTTATCTGGGGAAGGACATTAAGTCCTACTCCGATTTGGTGAGTGACGGCAGCACCTTCCTAGACCTGCCGTTGAGAGAGATGGTCAACCACGCTTGCCAAGATGCGGACGTGACCAGACGGCTGTATCCGGTTCTGTTAGCCCAGCTTCAGGAGCGGGGTATCACGGAGCAGTTTATGAATCACACCATGGGACACCTCCAGCGGCTGGCCCATCTCGAATTTGATGGTGTCGCGGTTGATGTCGGGCAACTTGATAGAATCAAAGAACACCTTGTGGAACAAGTCACTCGCCTGAGGTCTGAGATTTTTACGATGGTCGGGAGAGTCTTTGATCTCGAGTCAAACCGGGAGCTTTCGGAGGTCCTCAGAGAAGTGGCGAATTCGGGAGGTTACATCGGGCCACGGAGGATGACGGTGTCAGCCTTAGAACACCTTGCCATCATCGAGCCGGTCGCGCGGCATATCGTCGAGGTTAGGAGACTCCGAAGTCGGGCCGTGCGACTTGAATCCATCGCCACCGCCGCGCGTAATGGAAAAATATTTCCTCTCTTCAATCAGATAAAGTCTCATACTGGTGTTGTGGCCACAAGCGGGCCAAGCTTGTTCGATATTGATGGGTCGTCCGAACTGAAGGCGTGCTTTGATGGCAGGGTACACGATTTGTTTGTTGATGCAAAGACATCGTTACACATATTGGCCGAGATAACCAAAGATCCTGTGCTAATTAAAGTGAGAATGAGCAAGTCTAAGGTTGATCCGGTCATAGCGAAGCATCCGTTGATGCAGGAACTCAATCCCGATGAACTCTTGTTACGCCTCGCAGTTGGCCAGTCTGATACAGTTCTCGGTAAAAGGTTCTTGGTTGATCGGTCGAAGATAGCAAAGATGCGGCATGATTTGGAGCATAGGTACCAGACGATGTTCCAATGGTTGCATAGCTTTCGCCGCGTGGCTCGGGTCAAACGGTATGCCACGAATGGCGATCAGCGAAAATACATTGACGGTCTGAAGAGTTCAGACGTTGCGAGGAGAGATCAGGCATTGGAATATGCTGTTCGGTGGCTAATACGCTATTGACCAGGGTTAGGAGAGAATCGTCTGAGTCATTTTGCAGATTGTCGAATCCGCGCACGCGGCACCACGGAATATATCTTTGTGTGGATGACACAGCGGGTAGCATTTGGTCTATTGGAAGATCCGAAAAGTCGTGGCACTGAAGGTCAGTGGGCGACATTTGATGAGAATATGTGGGCGTAAGCTCCCCCAAAACTGAGACAGTCCACAGGGAGAGTCTTCTGGCAGAATGGTCATCCTTAGCCAGGAGGTTTCCATGCGCCAATCGAAGATTACTGAGACCCAAATTATCAGCATCTTGAAAGAGGCCGATGCCGGTCGCCCGGTCAACGAGATCTGGCGCACTACGGCATCAGCTCGGCGACCTACTACAAGTGGAAGGCCAAGTATGGGGGGCTGGAGGCCTCCGACGTGAAGCGGTTGAAAGAACTGGAGCACGAGAACGGTTGGCTCAAGTGGATGTATGCCGACCTCTCGCTCGAGAACATCGCCTCAAGGATGTCATTGCAAAAAAGCTCTGACAGCCGCTGAGCGCGGGGAGGCCATCACGCACCTGGTCACGGGGCACGGTCTGCCGGTCCAGAGGGCGTGCCAGAAGGCACTAACGGGGTCGCGTCTTGCGATCAAACATTGCAGAAATCATCCACGTGGGGCCATTGCGGTGAAAGCGTCAATTCTATTGAACCTCGTGCCGTTTGGACTTCAAACAGGACCATCACAGACGCCTTCCGTTCCCTCAGTTGCGAAATGTCGTGTGAGACTTGAGCAAGAGAAGGGCAGTGAGTGGGCCGACCATCAAGGTTGTACGCAGCTGCCATCGGGTCGGGTATCGGAGCATGGGTGCTGGTCTGTGCCATTTCAGGCGAGAGGGAAGCATGGGACTCCCCGTGGTATCTGTTCGTCGGCATGCCGATTGTATGCGCTGCGGCGGCGGGGCTGAGCTGCGTTGACCCAACGAGACCGTGGCGTTGGGGATTGCTTCCGATCATGGCGCAGGCTGTGTGGATGTTCGCGACTCAAGGATTTGGAAATCTGTGGCCGCTCGGGATCGGCTTTTTTCTCGTGCTGGCTATTCCACCCATTGCGATCGCCTATCTCGGCGCGTTCCTCCGGCGGTAACATGGCAAACAAACCACGGCGTTCGGCTGATTTTCCCAAAGCGGCGATTGAGACGCTGTGGCAGGGCAATGTGATCGAAGCGATCAAGGTGGTTCGCCAGGAACGGAATATCGGCCTGAAAGAGGCGAAGGAAGCGGTCGAGACCTACATCGCGTCCGAGCCGGCCCTCAAGAAAAAGATGGACCAAGTCCTTGCCACGGCGAAACAGAGATTTATCCGGTGGCTCATCGGATTTCTGGTGCTTGCCGCGGGAATTGCGTATTTCGTGATGGGGTGATTCGAGGCAATGAATGAGCTACTCGCTACCGGTCCTTGCGACTATTCTTCCATATAGGCACAAGTAATGCACCTGAGTATGCCCATTGCTCTCGCATTCTTTCAGTAGAGCTGGACGTATGGAGCAATAGAATGGCGAAAGACGTTCGTTTATTCTGCGTAGTGGCTGACAGCTGCTCGGTCACAGGCAACGTCTTTCATGTCGTGAGGGATAGGATGAGATGAATCCACTGGGGGGTTGCAGTACACTTACTGACTTACAATGGCTGAGAGGGAATGGCCGTGGTATGAAGCCCGGCTTCGGTTAACATCACAAGCGCAGTACCTTCGCGCTTCTTCAGGCGAGAGGGTGGTGCGTAATTGGAGACATCTGATGAACGATCAAGACACACAACGTGCCGTCGGGATTCTCAACCGGATTATGGAGCACGAGTTAGCGGGAGTCGTGCGCTATATGCATTACTCACTCATGATCTACGGCTATAATCGCATTCCTATTGTGTCGTGGCTGAAGAGCAATGCTGACGAAAGCCTTGCCCATGCGCACAAAGCCGGAGAACTGGTCACCTTACTTGGTGGCCACCCGTCGCTGAAAATTGGGACACTCTTGGAAACTGAGAAGCATGACGTGGGGGATATTTTGCGGGAAAGCTTGGAGCACGAGAAGGGCGCCATCGACGCCTATTACGATTTGCTAAAGATCTCCGAAGGAAAGTCCGTCCTGTTGGAAGAATTTGCCCGAGAGATGATCGTGGGTGAAGAACTGCACCTTGATGAGGTGAACAAGATGCTGCGTAAGTCAGGTGATGTTCAGCCATTTCGCTCCTAAGTCTTCAAACAATCGGGGAAGACACTCATGCAGACAACATTGTCCGATCGCATGGCGGGCGATGTGCTTCGTTGATGGAGGTGTCGATGCGGCCATATGGCAAGCTGAAGGCGCGTATTGGTCTTGGTCTGGTCTTGTGCTCGGTGTTGGGGGCAGAGGTGGCGTCCGCCAGGGTGCAAGTCTTGCCAGAGACGGTGTTACAGGTGGAGGGAAAGAAAGTCACCGAACAAAGCGGTCTGCTGCGCCATCCTGTCGTGAAAGGGCTGCTTGCGGCGTTCGAGCGGGCGGAAGCAGCACTGGGAAGAGAAGATGTGGATGAGCTCATGCGGTTTTATGCCTCGACCTACGACTATCATGGATTGAAAGCGGGCGATGTCCGTCGGGTATGGGGAGAGGTGTTCGAGCATTACCGGGCGGTGGAATCCCTCCATTTCTTTTCCGATATCAAGGTCACGCAGATAAATCATGAAGTTCGCGTGGAAGTGACCTGTACGGGAGGATTGTACGGCACCGACGAGCGCACAGGGAATCGCGTGACACTCGACAGTTGGTTTCGTGAAGTCCACTATCTGGTGAAAGAGGGCGATGCCTGGCGGTTTCTTGGCAATGCCGGAGAGGTGCCGGCTGCCGCCCCTTTCTCGTCGGCCCCGCACCATCCGCTGTTTTGACGCGGCAGGTCTCGGGGACACTAAGCCGATCGACGGCGAACAAAGATGGCCGGCATGACAGCGAAAAGCAAAAGGCTTACATAGTAGGCAGTGCCTGAGACCGGGTCACGGTTCAAGAACACCTCAGTTGCCGACATTCCTCTGAGCCACATTCCCACGCCGAGCTCGGCGAATAGTATGATCCCCAGGGAGAGGAATCCGACGGAAAAAGTTGTGGATAGCCGAGGAGCAGCCAGTTTATAGCGAACGATCCATCGCGCCGCCGAGAGGATGACGCCAAGCATCAGCGGCATTTCCAACAATTCTGCAGCTCTTTCCCCCAGCAGCGGAACAAGGAAGAGGACCCGCCCGGTTCCCAGCACGAACCCCGCACCAAACACCAAGAGAAAGTAGAGAACTGCTGCTTGCAGGACCTGCATCGGCAAATCAACCTTTCGCCTCCCCAGCGAACGCGGCTGCTAAGTTTTCCGCAGAGACTCCTGAGGGATGCCGGGGTGAACACTCACTGAGTACATCAATACTTAGTTGCGGTTGAGACACCTGACTTTTCCAGTATTCCCAGGACTCGCTACACAAATTTCAGCATGAGTTCAAAATGCTTGATGTCTTATGCTTATCCGCTTGTTTCAGCAGACCGCAAGAGCTTGCGATCACGGGCGTGCTGAATCTGCGCGTAGGCCGTAGGACCTCGGTTACTGCCAAGGCCGAGCAGGGTTTGAAAAGCGGCCCTCGGTTCACGACGACGGTTCGTGCGGAAGACGAATTCATCGAGATAGACCTGGAGCTGGCTGCGGCTGACGCCGTGGTGGGTGCCGACCAGCCAGCTCTGAAGGTTCCCGATCATCCGGTCGGCAAGCGGAACGACGGACTTGGCTCCTTGGCGCAACTGAAGCGGGGGCGGCTGCGTTCGTGGCACATGGGTATAGCCGCTCGCCGTGAGCACCCCGAAGCTCGAGAGGCCATCGGTGGAGATGGTGGTACCTGTGGCGATGTTTCTGGCAGCGAACTCCTTGATGGTGGTTCCTGCGAAATCGGGTATGACCTCCATCCGGGCTCGACCGGACGCCCGTCCCCGCCGTTCGACTGCAACCAGAACCAGCGCGGCGTTGCGCCCTCTGAGCTGGCGACTGCCCCGCAGTCCTGTCTGAGTTCCCCCCACCCAGGTCTCGTCCATCTCAACCTCGCCGCAAAGCGGGTCCCGCGCCGCGTTCACCATCGCGCGACGGAGCTTGTGCAGCATCATCCACGCGGTCTCGTAGCGGCTGAGTCCCAGTTGCTGCTGCAGGAGGAGGGCCGACAGCCCACGCTTATCCGTCGTCATCAGATACGCAGCCCAAAACCACGTCATGAGCGGGGTCTTCGAATTGTGGAGGATTGTCCCGGCCGTCACAGAGACCTGATAGCGGCAGGAGGCACACTGCCAGCGCCGGCGGCCTGCCAAGCCGTACGCGGACGTCTGACCGCACCTCGGACACCGGAACCCATCTGGCCAGCGGCATGCCGTCAGATACTCCGCGCAAGCGTCCTCGCTGGCAAACTGTTGTTGGAACTGCCGCAGGCTCTTGGGGAAACTCGGTCGAGGCATCCCACGATACTACCCATTGCGGTCTGCTGAAACAAGCGGATAAGCATATGATGTCTTGCCCAATACCCTCACCCAGATGTCCCGCATCAAACCAGTGGACTCCCACGGATTTGCCGAGAGGGTGCATTCAAGATCCTAACGCAACAGGTGGTGAAACGCATGCGCTGGGCTGTGCCAGTTCAGAATTTTCCGTGGCCGATCGTTGAGCATCGTCTGCACCCGTTTGATCTCGCCCCGTGACACCTTGTTAAAGTGGGTCCCGGCGGGAAAGAACTGCCGCAAGAGCCCGTTGGTGTTCTCGTTGGTGCCCCGTTCCCAGGGAGAGTGGGGATGCGCAAAGTAGACCGGCATCTTTGTCTGGGTGGTGAAGCGCCGATGGTCGCGCATCTCCTGCCCCTGGTCATAGGTGAGGGATCGGCGGAGTTGGGACGGCAGGGTCCGGACGGCCCGGACAAAGGCCTGCCGCACCGCCGTTGCATGCTTGGCCTTCAACGGGACCAACAGGGTAAACCGGGTGGTGCGTTCGACGAGCGTCCCCAGCGCTGACGCGTTGGCATGGCCGACGAGCAAGTCGCCTTCCCAATGCCCCGGCACGGTGCGTGCCGCCACTTCGGCTGGCCGGGCATCAATACTCACCATCTCCTGGACGGCGCGGGAGGAGAGCCGGGGCTTGCGGGGCCGCCGAAAGCGATGCCGCCGCCGGAGGTGCCGGGTGAGGGTGCGCTTGAAGGCGTTAGGGGGTAACCCATAGAGATAGCCATAGATGGCTTCATGCGAGATCTGCATCGTTGGGTCTCTAGGATACTGCCGGCGCAGTCCATGGGCAATCTGTCCCGGCGACCAGCGTTGCGCCAGCCGAACCAAGACCGCCCGGCGGAGTCGGAGGGCAGCCGCGAGCTTCCGGGGTTTCCGTGGCTGATGGGCCCGCCGGGATGCCCATTGATGGGCGGGCACAGCGCGATAGGTCGCCGGGCTGGTGCGGTGCCGAGCGAGTTCACGTGACAGCGTGCTGGGGGCGCGCTGCAGGGCGTGAGCCGTCGCACGTAAACTAGACCCCGCGGCTAACATGCGACTGAGTTCTTCACGTTCCATAAGAGTCAAACGGTGATAGTGTCCCATGTACAACTCCTTGGTTCCTGGAATCCCCAGGATACAGGTGTTGCACTAGGACCTTGAACCCACCGAGTCTTGAGTTTCTGTTCATATAATTCAATCGGTCGTGCGGCGTGCCGCCACAGGGCCACGAGATACCCTTTTAGCGTGTCGGCGGAATCCTCATACGCCATGGCCCAATCAGAGCTGGCGATACCTGCCATGCCGCCAGCCCAGAGGTCCGGCCACTTGCCGAGCGCCATAAGGGTGTTGTATCTACCATAAATCTTTACGACCAACCCGTCAGGAAAATCTGATCGGGGCGCGCAATCCCTTCGCGGACCAGCCAGTGGCGGGCCGCAGCCACATCCTCCATTTCCCAGTGACCGACGTCGCCACGAATCTTCTCCTGGAATTCACGGCCAAAGGTCGTGGAGCCTCGATAGTTGATTGTCAGAAATGCAAAGCCATGGTCCATCCACGCCTGAGCACGACCCGCGGTGTCGTCATAATGAAAGACAAAGACCTTGTCATTCACCGCAGCCATGATGTCATGCAAGAGGTCACCCACCATTGTGGCAATGGTATCCGCATCGTGAATCCCAGCGCGGGTACTAAGGACTGTTATGGTGGTCTCCAGTGTCACGCTACTATCCGGGTTGTGCCTCGTCAACGACGAAACGGACTATGATAGTCCAGAGGTGTGCCGTCAGCATGAGAACAATACTCTTGCAACTTCGGGGTGAATCCTGATTATGTTTCTCTCTTGAAGCAAGGGCTGCTCAGAATATTGGGGGCAGATGCCGAAGGTGAAGTCCGTGTCGACGAGCATTCTGGTCACTCCCTTTTTATCGGGACGCCATTTGTTCCTCAGCAACGTCAACGCGATAAAGAACGCATCCTCTGTGACACCTTTATATGAGGGCTGTCCTGGAGCGCACGAGCGCCTCGTCCAGGAATTATCGTGGAGCCTAAGCGCCATGAAGGGCAGTCAGCAAAGACAAAGGACATGAGTGCATGACCGTATCACGCTACGGTCTGCAATGTGGACATGAACTGGCATTGAGGGACGAAACAGATGATGGATGCGGCACGGTTCTATGAAACGCAGGCACTGAAGTATCTTGAGGATCGAGATCGGTCCCGTGTAGGAGCTGAGATTGTTCAGAGCTGGGCGAGATCTCTACCGTTTGGTACTTCCGTTGTCGAAATCGCCTGCGGCGGAGGGTATCCCATTACGAAGGTCCTTGTGGACTCCGGGCTCGCGGTATGGGCGATCGATACATCTCCTACATTGCTGAGACAATTTCGATTACGTTTCCCCACGATTCCCACGCAATGCGCGTCGGCCCTTGACAGTAACTACTTTGGGCGGACATTCGAGGCAGTCATCTCGATCGGCCTCGTGTCTTTTTTTCGGGAGGACGAGCAGCTGGCCTTCATCCATCGTGTATCGGAGATCCTTGAGCCGAGAGGACATTTTCTCTTCACGGCGCCTGTCGAAACAGGAACCTGGCAGGATGTCACCACCGGTCTCGACTGTTGGTCGCTCGGTCGAATCGCGTACACTCGCGCTCTCGAACGCAATGGACTTCGCGTGATCCGCACGCATGTCGATGAAGGGGAAAACAATTACTATGAAGCCGAAAAGATTGGTGGAGTGTCGCTGTGAGCGTGCAATCATAGAGGTTCTAAGATGATCGAGGCGACGAGTGAACCGGTTCGGTATCAGACTCAACTGACGAGCGGACCCAGTTGAGTCGCAGGATCCATGCCTGGTCCGACCTTGATCGTCTTGGGGTTTGGGCAGCACACACTCATCACAATAGAGGAACTGGCCAGGGGAGAATCCAGGCCTCGGGACTCATGTGTCTCACTCAGGTCACTGCGGAAATCAGGAAGACGTGAGCCGATAGTTTCTGCTAGACTCTCCCCCACGACGACGAAGGAGGAAAAAGTGGCATACGATCTTCCCAAGAAGGCATTGGAGGCGCTGTCGCAAGGCGATCGCAACAAAGCGGTCGACCAGGTTCAGCTTGAGGGAAACATGAGCCGGGAGGACGCCAGGGAAGTGGTCGCGACCTATATCTTCTCAGACCCCTCTTTGCAAGCGATGATGAGAATGAAGGAAGCCACAGCGGAGACCAAATGGGGCCTCATGCGTTGGTTGATCCTGTTGCAAGCAATTGTCGTCGCGATCGGATACTTCCTCTTTTTCCACAATCAATGGTGAGCGAGCCTCAGGCAGGAAGGTGACCTGACTGTCGCTGCCCCGCTGGTTTGGCTGATCCCCCGCTTGCGGTCTGCTTTCTTTTGCTCTGGCCCCACCCGGAGACACGAGCATGTTCCTTCCGTGGCTTTTCTTCGTCGTCTCCGCCGGCGCGATTGTCTTCGCAGGGGACGAAACTCTTACGCTATGGTGATCAGATTGCCGAACTGACCGGCTTGGGGCGGCTGTGGGTCGGTGTGTGTTGATGGGGATCATTTACCGGGCGGAACGACGGTTCAGGCTCATTGAGCCGGATAGCCTGTTGATGATGGTTGTCTACGTCCTGGGGCTCTGGCTTCTCTTTAACGGGTAACCAGCAACCAATCACTCCTCCAAGTACTCCCACCTTCTTTGTGTTGCATTTGACCACCATGGCCCTTTGCTGACGTGGCATAACGCCACAGTGAACAGCGTAAGGACGTCAGATAGTCGAATGCTACGCATGGCATGCACCCTGCTGTGAATGGTCCTAGCGAAAGGGACAGTATGCGGATTGAGAAGAGACTGCCGGTACCCAGTGAGACGAAGAAAGCAATGGCATGGTATGCCAAACCGACGGAGGCTCTGGCTGGTGAACTCCAGACAGACCTCAACGTTGGTCTGAATGTCGATGAAACGGCACGCCGGCAAGCGCAAGAAGGTCCCAACGAACTGCCCGACGCCCCTCCTCCCTCGCTGCTGAAACTCTTTCTCGCGCAGTTCTCAAGCCTCATCGTGTGGGTGCTGATCGGAGCGGCCATTGTGTCCGGGTTGTTGGAAGACTGGATCGATGCGGCGGCGATTCTGGCCATCGTGTTTCTCAATGGTGTGCTGGGGTTTGTGCAGGAGTTCCGAGCCGAGCGATCGTTGGCGGCCCTGCGCAAGATGTCGGTCGCGACGGCCCGCGTCATTCGCGGCGGTGCGTTGCAGTCCATTCCGGCACGGGAACTGGTCACGGGAGATGTCATCGCCCTCGAAGCGGGTGACCGCATTCCGGCGGATGCGCGCCTGTTCTACACGACGAATTTCCAAGCTCAAGAAGCTTCACTCACCGGCGAATCGACACCTGTGCAAAAACAGGCGGAACGGCTCGAAACCACCGAGGTCCCGCTCGCCGATCAACACAACATGGTCTTCATGGGCACCGTCGCCGTTTCTGGTAAGGCCCGTGGTTTGGTGGTGGCGACTGGTCTCAAGACGGAACTGGGCCGGATTGCCTCCATGATCCAGAAGGCTGCCGAGGCAGAGCGTGACGAAACACCGTTGCAGCGTCGGTTGGAGCAATTCGGCTATACGCTCCTGTGGCTGGCGCTCGGCGTGGTCACAGTTGTGTTCGCTCTCGGGTATTTCCGGGGGGAACCGCTGGTTGAGATGTTCCTCACCTCGGTGAGCCTCGCAGTGGCAGCCGTGCCGGAAGGTCTCCCCGCCGTCGTCACGATTACACTGGCCATGGGCGTGACCAGGATGGCCAAGCGACATGCGTTGATTCGAAAACTCCCCGCAGTCGAAACACTCGGTTCAGCCACCGTGATCTGCACCGACAAGACCGGCACCTTGACGAAGAATGAGATGACGGTGACGCGCGTGATGATGGATAACTCCCACTTCGAAGTGACTGGCGAGGGATATGAGCCGTCCGGGGAAATCCGTCCCATACCCCTCAGCCCTCATCCATCCGCCCTTCCCGCAGGCTTGCATCAGTTGCTCACTGCCGCAGTGCTGTGCAACGGCGCCACATTGCAGCAAGAGAACGGGACCTGGCAAATCATCGGCGATCCGACGGAAGGCGCGCTGCTCGTGGCGGCGGCGAAGGCCGGCCTCACGAAGGCTGAGTTGGAGCGCCGGGCGCCGCTGGACCGAGAAGTGCCGTTCGATGCCGAGCGGAAGATGATGACGATCGTCCGCCGAACGGAGCAAGGCCGCATGGCGTACTGCAAAGGAGCGCCCGATGTCTTGCTGAAACGTTGCGCTGCACGCCTCACGCTGGATGGCCGGACTGAGGCCCTGGACGAAGCGCATCGGCAGCTGATCAGTGAAGCCAACGCCTCGTTGGCACAACAAGCTCTCCGTGTACTGGGCGTTGCCTATCGGCCCCTTGACCAGCCGGCGAGTTCGGACGAAGAGGTCGAGCGCGAGCTGATCTTTCTCGGCCTCATCGCGATGAAGGATCCCTTGCGGGCCGAAGCGGCAGAGGCGGTGCGCCTCTGCCGGGATGCGGGCATCCGCATTTCCATGATCACTGGTGATCACAAGGAGACCGCGATCGCGATTGCGCGCGAATTAGGCCTGCATCGCGCTGACGGGGAGGCGTTGTCTGGGTCAGAGCTGGATGGCTTAACCGACGAGCAATTGACGCAATGGGTCGAGCGCGTGAGTGTGTACGCCCGTGTGTCGGCCGAGCATAAACTCCGGATCGTCCAGGCCTGGAAGCGGAACGGGGCCATTGTTGCCATGACCGGTGATGGGGTCAACGACGCGCCGGCGATCAAGGCGGCGGATATCGGCGTGGCGATGGGAATGGCAGGCACCGATGTGACGAAAGAAGCGGCGGACATGGTGGTGACGGACGACAACTTCGCCTCGATCGCCGCTGCGGTCGAGGAGGGCAGGGGCATCTTCGACAACATCAGGAAGACGATTCATTTTCTTCTGTCGTGCAATGTGAGCGAAGTGCTCGTCATGCTGTTCGCGACCCTGTTTGGCTTGCCGCTTCCGCTCCTGCCGATTCACATTCTGTGGATGAATCTTGTGACGGACGGCTTTCCCGCCCTCGCGCTGGCGGTCGATCCGAAAGCGCCGGATCTGATGCAGCAGCCGCCGCGACAGACCCAGGCGCGCTTACTGGACGGTGGAAGGTTGTGGACCATCACCAGCGAGGGTCTGATGTTGGCGGTCATCGCCCTGAGCACGTTTTCGTACAGCCTGTTTGTCTGGCACCAGCCGATCGAGCAGGCTCGGACGGTGACGTTTACCGTGATGGTCGCTCGCTCAGCTGGTGCATGCCTTCAATTGCCGGAGTGATCGTTGGTCGCTGTTCCAGATGGGCGTGACGACCAACCATGCCCTCATCTGGGCTGTGGTGGCTTCTCTTGCCCTGCAAGTCGGCATTCTGACCATTCCGTTACTGGGGCCCATCTTTAAGGTCGCGCCCTTACCGATTGAAGATTGGGAACTGATGGTGGCCATGGCCCTTCTCCCGTTGGCCATCGTCGAAGCGATCAAATGGTTTCAACGACGAGCAAGCGCCGGGCTACAGAAGGCACAAGGTGATCAATGAATCCAACGACATGGGTATGCCACGGTAGATACAACCCCTCTTTCGTGGGTGATCCGCTCGACCAGAGTCAACCGGCGAGGCACTAGTAATTACTCCCCCCATTCTGGTTAATTATTATATGGAGTGTGGAATAGCTATGTCTCCGACGGTCGAGCCCTGTCAGAGACTATCGGTATGCAGAAATAGTTCTTCAAAGGCTCTCTGGTGTTTCCGCAACACATTCCCTTGCATACGTGGATGAAGAAATTGTCACGACAGCTGATCTGGATGATGCGGCCTCAGAGCTTGGGTTCCCAGAACATTGAGGGTGGGCCTGTGATGGCCAGGTTTTTTTTCGTCGGTGATGACTCGGACGAAGGGTAAGGGGCACGGTCACTCTGTCAGGTAAGAAGCCTGCTCTTCTCGAGCAGCAAGAAGGATTGCAGAATGGAGAATGATTTGGATTACCGTTGCCTGTGCAGTTTGTCCGGGACAACCTGTAAACAGAAAATTTCTACCAGGAGTGCGACGATCAGAGCAATGGACAAAACGAGCGGGCGAGTGGGCGTATTTGTCCAATGCTCTCCGGTGTCGATGGAGGCACAATGGCCCTGACGAGAATGCACAATACGCTCAGTAAGAGCCACGTGATGGCTGATCGTATGGCAACGGTGAGTCGCCTGGAAGAGGTGGTCTCGACATCGGATGAGTTCGATCAAGTCGTCTCCCAAGCCTTACCGATTCTGTTGGATCGGGCCACGGGTTATACGAAGCGGTTCTTACGGGAGACCGGCCAATGGAGCGACGACATCGAACATGAAAAATTTGCGTTGCGCTGGGGCTCTGAATATCTTGAACGGTTTCTAGTCTGTGGACGTAGTGAAGTCCCATGTCGGCCCTTGTTTCTGTTCGACTCCTTGGTGGCCAAACAGCACAGCAAGCCGGAACCATTTTGTTATCACCCCGACTTGCTGCGGCCGCTTGGTCGATATCTCGATGGGCTCGTCGCGAGGGCGGTCGTCAGTCGTGACGCGCTGATCGCGCTCTATCATCATTCCTATGGATGGGGCGCGGGGGACGTGATTGCGGTGACCGGACTCAATGGGTTGGAAAGCCAGCGTATCTACAAGAATTTTCGACGGTGGCGTGAGAGCGGCTGGCAGCGCACGATGGATGAAGTGGGCCTCACGAAGGCTGAGCTGGCCGAGCTTGGGAATCAGCAACAGCGGCATCGACAACGATTCAACAGCGATGCCGAGCGGCTCATCCGAGTCGCTCAGGCGCATTACCGAAAAAGTGAGCCGGGTCATTATCCTTGTCTCTCGCGGTCTCAATGGGGAGAAATGTTCACGCAGGGTTATGGCTGCGATTATCGAATTTGGCACCTGGCGCTTTGCCTCGATTGCATGCAAACGGCCTGGGGATTGGGATCCAGCGGATCCTTGACCGGCGAAAAACCATGTCTGGAACTGCAGGTACGACCGTAGGGGAGCGCCCTCGTGGGCGCGTAGATGCAGTAGTAAGGTTAGGAGGTTTTTATGGGTCACGAAGAGGAATTGGACGCGTATCGATCCCAACTCCTTGAATCATTGAACAGCCGGCCCGCGATTCGTGGCTGGTCGGATCCTATACAGGTCTATGTCAATGAGCGGCGTGTTGGGGAGCTTGAAGGCGCAGGGATCGGTGCAACACTGCAAGTCCAGTGCGTCGATCACATCGAGACGGTACAGCTTCGCGCCGAAGATGGAACGCTCTTAGGAGGGCTTACGGCCCCCGAGTGTGGATATCGAACGGACCGTGTCCGGATTTCCGCTGATACGGTCGAGCTCTCTGTACACAACATGGCACAAGGGGGAACGCTTAGTGCGCTGTTCACTCCTGCGCCAAGTTTTTGGAGCCGCGCCTGGAAGAGTATTGCCGATGTTACCGACAGAGTGGTCGCCCGCCGTCCAGAACCGGCACTGGCCTATGGAATGCGAATGGTCGCCTTCACGCAAGGGCTATTGGCACTTGCTGTTGTTGGGTTGGTCACTGACCGTATTACGACTGGAAGGACATCGGATCGCACGCCATCTCCGGTTGTGCAAACAGCAACTCTTTCGCCGGCTCCGGTCGCTGACATGGCAAAATTTGAACAACAGCTGGATGAGCTGGCACGGATGCAAGCGAAGGTTGATGACGCGCTCGGGTCTCAACAGAAAGGCGTGGCGCAGCTGCAGCAGGCCATGGTCAAGCTGTCGTCTACGCAGGAGTCCTTCGAGTCCAATGTGCTGACGGTCAGGGAGGAGATCGAAAAGCGGCTGGAAACGGTCGGTCGCGAGACAGATCGCCAGACACGCCAGATGGCGAGCCGAGGGCGGGTCGAGCAGGAGCAGTTGGAAGCTGCCATCCAGAATCTTACAGCAGACAATCATCGGCTCTCCAAAGAAGTCGTCAGCTTGGAAGAATATAACCAGGTGCTGAAGACTAAGTTGCAGACGGCAGTTGCGAGTGCATCGAAAGCTGTCGATCCAAGCCCTGAGCGGCTCTTGAAAATGGCTGACAGCCTCCAGGCAACTCAGCAGATGCCGTTTCTCTTCTGGGTGACCTTCAGCGATGGAACCAGTCAGGAAAGCATCGACAAATGGGTTTATGAAATGCAGGGTCACAAGGGAGCCGTCAGCGAAGGCTGGCAGGAAGTACGGATCATTCCACCGGCAGTCCCACCCGATCGATTTCTGGAGCAGATCAGAGGAGAGAAAATCGTCAAGGCAGCGCGGATCAGTCAGTAGGATGATGTTCCGCGAGAAAAACCTTTCCTGCGGCATCGTCGGTGGGTATGGACCTGTCGAAATCGCCACGGGAGGTGATGCGTTCCCAGTGTCCCGTCCGTGAGGTGATATCGATGTTCTTTGCTGGTAAAACGCTTGGATCAGGTCGAGTCAGCTGCAGGGTTCTTTCCTGGTGGATGCAGACCATGGGACTTACTATTCAGTCAAGCGTCCAGGACTGGACATATTTCGGCTCGCTCCGAGAAGTTTTGTCCGTTGAGCCGGACAAGCTCTGGTGAGTAGCATGATGCTCATGAATGACGGACAAACCAGCAACACCAACGGCTCATGTATCCGATCGAGACTCTGGTATGTACCCTCCAGCCGATCATTCGACGATCACAGTCTCGAACTGGCCCTCATAACACAAATCATGAACAAGCTGACGACTGACCGAACGCAGTCGCTCTACGAGAGGAAGAAAGGAAGACTCATGAGAATCGCACAAGTGGCTCCATTGTGGGAAAGCGTCCCGCCCAAGCTGTATGGGGGTACGGAACGAATTGTGTCGTATATTACAGAAGAGTTGGTTGCGCAGGGACATGACGTCACGCTGTTTGCCAGTGGCGACTCAGAAACAGCCGCGCGGCTTGAAGCGATCTGCCCACAGGCCCTCCGGCTGAATACCGGCATCTTCAACCGAGACGCTCCGATGATGATGCTTGCAGGAACGGGGCCTTGGAGCGGCGAGGGGCTTTGATATTATTCATTCACATCTGGATTTCATCGGATTCCCGCTGGCACGCAGGAATAGCATTCCGGTTGTGACGACCTTGCACGGTCGTCAGGATCTTCCCGAATTGGAACCGGTCTTCCGTGAGTTCCCAGAAATGCCCTTGGTGTCCATTTCAGATGCCCAGCGCAAACCGTTGCCTTGGGCCAACTGGGCGGCGACTATCCACCATGGTCTTCCTCGAAATCTCTATACGTTTCATCCTCAGGCGCAAGGGTATCTGGCCTTTCTGGGGCGGATCTCCCCTGAAAAACGTCCGGACCACGCGATCGAAATCGCCAAACGCGCCGGCCTTCCCTTGCGGATTGCGGCAAAGGTCGATCCGGCCGACCAGAACTACTTCGAAGCTGAGATTGAACCGTTGCTCAACCATCCACTGATTGAGTTCGTTGGAGAGATCTCCGATGCTGAGAAAGACGACTTTCTCGGCAATGCGATGGCGTTGGTGTGTCCCTACGATTGGCCGGAGCCTTTCGGGTTGGTGCTGATCGAAGCCTTGGCCTGCGGAACTCCGGTGTTAGCGTACCGACGCGGATCGATTCCTGAGATCATCAATCACGGCGTCACCGGCTTTATTTGCGAGACGGTCTCCGAAATGGTGGACGCGGTCGGGCAGGTCTCCTTTATTGATCGACAGCACTGTCGGACAGCCTTTGACGATCGGTTTACGGCGGAGCGGATGGCACGCGATTACGTGGCCTTATATGAGCGTCTTCTCGAAGACGGATCCGCGCAAGCCGCACACGCCTTCGCTGTCAGAACCGCATAAGATTCTTGGACGAGGCTCAACATGTCTGACGTACGTACTCATTCACAAGGGACTGGTTCCACTCCGAGCCGTGCTCGAGGCTGGGAATTAGTCAAAACCAGAGACTTCGGTTTTTTGTTCGCCGGTCAGACGATCTCTCAGATCGGTGACAGTCTTAATAAGGTCGCGTTGCTCTGGTTTGTGTATGACCTAACCGGCTCGGCGCTCAAGATGGCGGTGGTTGGACTGCTCCAAACGCTCCCTCCCCTGCTGTTTGGGCCGCTCATTGGTGTCTATCTGGATCGCGTTCGAAAGAAGCCGGTGATGATCGGGGTGGATCTTCTCCGAACCCTGATGGTGCTCCTGATCCCGGTGCTCTTTGCAATGGACGCCTTGTCGCTTGATCGGCTGTACATCCTTGTGTTTGCCACCGCAATCTTTTCCACGATTTTCGGGCCAGCTTTGACCTCAGCAGTTCCTCTCATTGTGCCCAAAGAGCGGCTGATTGCCGCCAATGCCTTACTGCAGACGACGACCAACGTAGGGCTTCTTGTGGGTCCTGCAGTCAGCGGCCTTGGGATCGCGCTCATCGGAGCGCAAAACGTGCTCTATGTCGATGCGGCCACGTTTTTTATCTCTGCGCTGTGCCTGTTCCCCATTCGGGTGCATGAAAGGATCGACCGTTTTTGTGTTGCAGGTAAAGGGTTGACGGAAGGCATCGCCAGCGATTTGATGGCGGGTTTCCGCTTCGTGTTCGTCGAACAGAAGACCGTCACGCTTCTTATGTTGACGGCCACCCTTTATAGTGTCGGCATCAGTGCCTTCATCTTTCTACTGCCGGTCTTTGCGAAAGACGTGCTGGGTGTGGGTCCCATCCAGCTTGGATGGCTGTGGTCGGCGCTGGGCGTCGGGATGGTGCTCGCGTCTCTCAGTTTGACATCGATTGCGCAGGGCGACGTACCTTGGCGTCTGCGATTCATGTCCGGCGCCTTGGCGGTCGGCGGCATTGCTGTTGCTGCACTTGGTTTCTTCGATACTCCCGTCGCTGCCGGACTCTTGATTGCGGTGATTGGGGGAAGCACCGCCATGTTTACGCCCTTGGTATGGACGATGCTCCAAGAATTGACGCCGGAGCATCTCCTCGGGCGAGTCTTTACGAGCTTCGCAACAGGGGGGATGGCCTCTTCAATGGCTGGAATGGCTGGTTTTGGATGGGCGGCCGATCATATCGGTCCTGCCGCCAGTTTAGGAGGGATCAGTCTCATTCTTCTTCTGACGGCTGCGACTGCGTGGCTCTTCAGCTTCTATAAAGCACACCCTCGAGGATTGGCCGTTTCTTCATCCGGCTCCTTTACCCCTCAACCAAGCGCTGCCCAATCATAGAAACCGGACCTCACGGCCTGGTTGAACGACAAGACAGAAGCCTCCGGCTCAACCGGAGGCTCGTCAATCGGAGCAGTTCCCTGACGAGAAGGGGCTTCTCTCACCTCGGTGCAGATGACAGAGCATCATGAGCGAGTTACAATGCCTGAGAACATCTCAGGAGTGATATTCACGAGGAGGACTCGCGCGATGATCACATCGTCGAGAGCGCTGATCGTTCTGTGTCTGAATGTGTTGGTGCTGGTGCCGATAGGTGCGGGTTCAGCGTTCTCTGAGACACAAGAAAAAGAAGGTGCGACGGACGCGAAGCCACAGCCCGCTCCTGCGACGAAGGCGGACACGTCCACCGAGCACAAAGAAGTCGTGCCGGAGAAGCATACGCCACGTCCGCAACAACACCCGGCCGATTCCGACAGTCAGCCAGCACCGCACAAGCCATCATCTGAACATAAAACGCCATCACAGCCTCGTTCCTCCCATCAAGGCTGATGGGCTGCCTGACCCGAGATCAAAGAGAAGGAATCAGCCAAGGAGAAAGAATCGGTCCAGGAGAAGGAGTCAGTCAAAGAGAAGGAGCCAGTACAGGAGAAAGAGTCGGTGAAAGAGAAGGAGCCGGTCAAGGAGAAGCAACCGGTCAAGGAAAAGCATCCGGCCAAGGAAAAGCATCCGGTCAAAGAAAAGGAGCCAGCCAAAGAGAAAGAATCGGTGAAAGAGAAGGAGCCGGCTAAAGAAAAGGAGTCGGTCAAGGAGAAAGAGCCAGTGAAGGAGAAAGAGACGCCCAAGAAAGCGCTTGGCTCGCTGATCCTGTCCGTCAAACTTGCACTGATGGGAGATGCACGGCTCTTCCACTACGACATTGAGGTGGAGGACAATCAACAAATTCTTACCCTCACTGGGCGTATCTCGACCGAAGATGACAAGACGGCTGCAACAGAAGTTGCACAGGCTGTCCAAGGCGTCAAAACTGTCGTGAACAAGCTTGCCGTGGAAAAAGATCTGGCCAAAACGTTGTTGAAGAAGCAGGACGAAACCCTGACCACCATGGTCAAGGAACGATTTGCCAAGAGTGTTACCTTGAAAGCGGCGAATTTCGAGGTCAAGACCGAGGATGGTGTCGTCCAGCTCAACGGAACTGTGCGGTTTCAGGTTATCGCACTGGAAGCTGCCGAGACAGCCCGTCAAGTGCCGGGTGTCCGAGCCGTGAACACTGAGAAGATACGGCTGGAAGGTGAGAGCTGATGCAGGGACGCCCCGGCTCCTTGGCGGGCGCTCCCACCATAGCGGAGCAAGCAAGCACCGGCTCGGTCGAGAATCGTCCACTCCTCCTGACCCGCGATTTCGGACTTGTCTGGTCGGGCCAACTTATTTCGCAAATAGGCGACGGCGTCTCCAAGCTGGCGCTGTTATGGTTCGTCTACGCGGTGACAGGGTCACCCCTCAAGACCTCTGTGATCGGTCTGCTGCAGACGATTCCCCCGATTGTTCTCGGCCCTCTCATCGGCGTGTATGTCGATCGTCTTCCGAAAAAAGTGCTCCTGATCACCAGCGATGTGTTGCGCGCGTTGTTGATCGGGTTGATTCCTTGTCTCATCCCCGTGGAATCCTTTACGGTATCGGTGTTGTATCTGCTGGTGTTTCTCCATGCCATCGCCACGGCGGTGTTTGGTCCGGCGCTTACGGCCGCGATCCCCGCATTTGTGCCGAAGAGGCAATTCACGGCGGCCAATGCGCTTCTCCAAGGCACTACCAGTCTGGGTATTATTTTCGGTCCGGCGCTCAGCGGGCTCGGTATTGCCGCGTATGGATCACAAGAGGTTCTGTGTCTCAACGCCGCGACCTATATGGTTTCGGCTGCGCTTCTTCTGCTGGTTCGTTTTCGCAACCCAGTCACAACTGTTTCTTCACCTGCGGCCAGGTCGACCATGTTGCAAGATCTGATCGAAGGATTTCGCTACAGCGTCGTAACTCAACCAAGATTGTTGCTCTTGACGAGCATCGCTGCTCTCTATACGTTCGGCACCAGTGCGCTGAATGCGCTTTTCCCAGTATTCGCTCGGAAGATGCTTGGGCTGGGACCCGTCGAGGTCGGCTATCTCTGGTCGGCGCTCGGCGCCGGATTGTTGGTCACATCGATTGGACTCCTGTGGGTGACGGAGTGGCGAGTCAAGGATCGAATGCGTCTGATCATGGCCACCAGTGTGTTGAGCGGTGCAGCGCTCTGTGCGTTGACCGTGACGCCTGATCCGTATCTCGCCGGGCTCCTCATGGGAGTGATCGGCTGTGGGATGGGCGCGTTTACCCCGATTGCGTGGGGCATCATTCAAGAGCTCGCGCCAAGGCAGATGATCGGTCGAGTGTTAGGCCTATATGGAACCGGGGCCATGACTGCAGCCATCGGAGGAATCTCCGCATTCGGATGGATTACGGAGCAACAGGGCCCTGAAACCGGTTTGCTTGGGATTGCGCTGGTTCTCTTGCTGACGGCCCTGGGGGCCACCCGAATGAGTCGAGCGAGCGCAGGGTAAAAAAGGGAGCGCTTCATGAACGATGTCATCAGATTGAAGGATCAATATTACATCCGCGCCTCATCCTCATTGGCGGATGGCCGTACGGAAGTGTTGAAGCAAGGGGAGACCTTCGCGGTATTTGATCGGTACGGTGACATTCACCAAGTCCTCCCGGGCCCGCAGGGGCTCTATCATGAAGGGACACGGTTCCTCTCCCGATTCGAGCTTTCGCTCGGGGCGCAGCGTCCGATGCTCCTCAGCGCTATGGTGAAAGAAGACAATGCGCTCGTGCGGATCGATCTTACCAACCCTGACCTGATGCTGGACGAGCAACGGCCTGTGCCGCGCGGCACGCTCCATCTGTGCCGTACGCGGTTTCTCTGGCAAGGGACCTGTCATGAGCGCATCCGCGTGCATAACTACGGGGCCCGGACCTTTCCCCTTGTGCTCACGATCGCCATGGATGCGGATTTCGCTGATCTCTTTGAAGCGAGGGGCCGACAGCGACCTCGTCGAGGATGGCGGCTCAATACCATTCGATCGAAGACAGGGCTGGTCCTGGGGTACAAAGGACTTGATGAGACCATCCGGCGAACCTATATCAGGTGCTCTCCGACGCCGAAGCGGGTGACGCTTGAGGGATTGAAGATCGAGGCGAACATCCCCTCGCATGCCGACATGACGTGGGAGATCTCGATTTCCTGTGACATCAAGCCACGGCGGAGTCGGGTGTTTCTCTCCTACGACCGTGCCAACCGTGAGGCCGATCGCGCGTTACAGAAAGCCAAATCCTCCGATGCCCATGTCTACACATCGAACGAGCAATTCAATCACTGGTTGAACCGGTCGATTGCCGATCTCCACATGTTGATTTCGGAGACTCCGCAGGGATTCTATCCCTACGCCGGAGTGCCCTGGTTCAGCGTGCCGTTCGGCCGGGATGGCATCATCACCGCGCTGCAGATGCTCTGGGTGAATCCGGCCGTCGCGCGGGGGGTGCTGGGGTTTTTAGCAGCGACACAGGCCACGGAAGTTCGACCAGAGCAGGATGCAGAGCCTGGAAAAATTTTGCACGAGACGCGTCAAGGGGAGATGGCGGCGCTCGGTGAAATTCCCTTCGGCAAGTATTACGGTAGTGTTGACGCCACGCCGCTGTTCATTGTCCTGGCCGGCGCGTACTACGAACGGACCGGCGATCGCCGGTTTCTTACGACACTCTGGCCGCATATTCAGCTCGCTCTCCAGTGGATCGATCAGTACGGCGATCCCACCGGTATGGGGTTCACGACCTATGCTCGGCAGACCGCCAGCGGACTGGTGCACCAAGGATGGAAAGACTCCCACGACGCCGTCTTTCATGCCGATGGGACGGCTGCAGATGGACCGATTGCGCTGTCCGAGGTCCAGGCCTACGTGTATCGAGCTAAGCGAGCGGCAGCAGACTTGGCTCGACTGCTGGGGGATTTCGATCATGCCGATCGGTTGCTGAAAGAAGCGGACTCGCTGAGAGAGCAATTTGAGCAAGCTTTCTGGTGCAAGGAGCTCGATTCCTATGCCTTGGCCCTGGACGGAAGGGGACAGCCGTGCCGTGTCCGTTCTTCGAATGCAGGCCATTGCCTCTACGGAGGCATTGCCGAACAGGGGCGTGGCATGCGGACAGCACGGGCATTGCTGACCGAAGACTTTTTCAGCGGGTGGGGCATCCGAACACTCGCCACATCGGAGGTCCGGTACAATCCCATGTCCTACCATAACGGGTCGGTGTGGCCTCATGACAACGCCATGATTGCAGCCGGCATGGCGGCGTATGGCGACAAGCAAGGTGCCATGAAAGTCTTGACCGGCATCTTCGATGCCAGCCTGTTCATCGAGCTCCATCGGTTGCCGGAATTATTCTGCGGATTCACCCGACGGCCAGGCGAAGGCCCCACTCTCTATCCGACCGCCTGCTCGCCGCAAGCCTGGGCGGCCGGCGCGGGCTTCCTGCTGCTGCAAGCCTGCCTGGGTCTACAGATCGATGCGTCTCGTCGTCTCGTGAGTTTCGTCCGTCCCGTGCTTCCTCCGTTCCTCGAGCGAGTCGAGATTCGGAACCTCTCGGTCGGAACCGCGCGTCTCGACCTCGTGCTCGATCGCCATGAGAACGAAGTGGCGGTAAGAGTGACCCGCCGAACCGGCGAGGTGAAGGTCGTGCTCACGATGTAGCGGGGTCGTATCGACCGGCTCTTACCAACTTCCGGTCTCTGGCTCCGTTTCATCTGCTCGAATAAAACCATCGCTTCGCCAGCTCAGCCGTCAGGACATAGCCGCCCAAAATCACTGCCAACAGCAAGAGGAAAGACGGCGGCATCGGAGTCAATCCAAGCGCGGCAGCTATCGGCAGGTAGGGAAGAAGCAGCGTGGTTCCTACAACAGCAATGGTGGCCAGAACGAGAGACTGTCCCGGCCTGCTGGTGAGAAAGGGACGCCTGGTGCGGATGACCAAGACGATGGCTGATGCGGAGATGACCGACTCCACAAACCATCCAGTCCTGAATTGCTCCGGCGAAGCCTGCAGCACGAACAGTAGCGCTCCAAACGTCAGATAATCGAACACAGAGCTGACAAGTCCGAACGTCAGCATGAATTTTCGAATGAAGGCGATGTCCCACCGTCGTGGCTGGTCGATGAGCTCCGGGTCGACGCTGTCGGTCGCGATGGTCATCTCGGGGATATCGGTCAGTAAATTCGTCAAGAGAATCTGTTTCGGCAGCAGAGGGAGAAACGGTAAGAACAGGGAGGCGCCGGCCATGCTGAACATGTTGCCGAAGTTGGCGCTCGTTGCCATGAAGACATACTTCAGCGTGTTGGCGAAGGTCGTCCGTCCTTCACGGACTCCATGCACCAACACGGCCAGATTTTTTTCCAGCAGGACAATGTCCGCCGCATCCTTCGCCACATCAACGGCATTTTCAACGGAGATGCCGACATCCGCCGCGTGCAAGGCCGGTGCGTCATTGATACCGTCACCGATATAGCCCACCACATTCCCGGAACGTTTCAGGGCCAGAATGATGCGATCTTTCTGATTGGGTTCCACCTCCGCAAACACATCGATGTCGTTGACCCGTTGGAGCAGCGCTTCGTCGGTCATCTGATGGAGGTCCTGCCCGGTCAAGATTCGCTGATGGTCCAGCCCGACCTGCTGGCTGACATGCGCGGCCACGAGCCGGTGATCGCCCGTGATAATTTTCAGCAAGACGCCCAGTTGTCGTAGGGACGCGATGGTATCTGCCACGTCTGACCTGACCGGGTCGGCGAAGACCAAGAGCCCAAGGAATGTCATGTCCGCTTCATGTGTCTTGTCGATATGAGGCGTCTCGCCCATGTCTCGATAGGCCAGGCCTAGTGTCCGAAGACCTTGTCGGTTCAGGTCCTGAAACTGCTGTCGGATCTCCTCGCTGCGATCCTCGATGGGAACCATCGTTCCGTCCGGCAATTCGGCACTGGTGCAGACGGTCAGCATCGGTTCTACGGCGCCCTTGGTAATCAAAAGGTGGGTCATGGGTGTGGCCACGAGAATGGACAAGCGTTTACGGAGGAAGTCGTACGGTACTTCGTCGAGTTTCCGGTATCCCGATAGATCAGCAATGCATTGGGTCCGAAGCGCTTCATCGAGCGGATTAATGAAGCCGGTCTCATAGGTAGCATTAAGACCGGCATAGAAGAGGACGCGCTCGCTGGAGAGACCCCCCAGATCGAGCGCCGCCTGCAGTCGCATTGTGCCTTCAGTGAGCGTGCCGGTCTTGTCCGAGCAGAGCACATTCATACTCCCAAAGTTTTCGATGGACGCGAGGCGCTTGACGATCACCTTCTGCTGGGCCATGCGTTTCGCCCCATGAGACAGATTCACGCTGATAATGGCCGGTAGGAGCTGCGGGGTGAGGCCCACGGCGAGGGCCATGGAAAACAGAAATGAGTCGAGTACTGGCCGGTGGAGATACACGTTGATGGCGAAGATGGCGAACACGAGCAGGAGCGTTACTTCAAGCAATAAATATCCAAAGTGCCGGATACCGCGCTCAAACTCCGTCTCCGGAGGTCGAAGCATCACGTGGGAGGCGATACGGCCGAATTCCGTCTCCTTGCCCACGTGCACGACGATAGCCTTCGCATGTCCGCTGACCACGTGCGTGCCCATAAAGAGGCTATTCGTCCGTTGGCTCAATGTGGATGCGGCGGCAATGACTGATACAGACTTCTCGGCAGGATAGGTTTCGCCGGTCAACATGGCTTCATCGACGAAAAGATCTTTCGATTCAATCACCAGCCCGTCGCCGGGAATGCTGGATCCGGCTGAGAGGTCGATCACATCGCCGGGGACGATCTCTTCAATCGGCACTTCGATGAGTTGTCCATCTCGCCAGACCTCGGTCTTGACCCGAACGAGCGATAGCAATGCGGTAACCGCTTTTGCAGCGCTATGCTCCTGCCAAAATCCCAGCAATGCGCTGATCAGAATGATGGCAAGGATGATGATCGCATCGGTTCGATCCGCGAGGAAGAAGGATACAATTGCTGCAAAGAGTAGGATGAGGATAATCGGACTACGAAATTGCGAGAGCAGGGCGAACAGGGGGCGGATGTCCTGGTGAGGCTTGAGCCGGGCAGAGGCATATCGTGCTTGGCGCTCTTGAGCCTCCTCCGTACGAAGGCCCCCAAGTCTTGATTGAAGGCGGCCGAAGAGCTCATCCGCCGGTATGCTCCAGAAAGCTGTCTCACGACTATTCATAGTGCAGGGCTTCGATTGGGTTCAGCTTCGACGCTTTATTCGCCGGATAGAGGCCGAAGAACAGCCCGACGACGACAGAGAAAAGAAACGCGGCCACCACGGCTTCTGTGTTGATGATGGTCGGCCAGCCGATCATGGCAGTGAGCAGCAAGGAGATTCCGATTCCCGCGGCGACGCCGAGCACTCCACCGATTGCCGTCATGATGATCGCTTCGATAAGAAACTGCAGTAAGATGTGCGCGCGTTTTGCACCGACAGCCATGCGCAATCCGATTTCCCTCGTCCGTTCCGTCACCGACACAAGCAGGATATTCATGATGCCGATGCCGCCGACGATCAGCGAAATCGAGGCGATGCTCATCAACATGAACATCATGGTCTGGCTCGTGCCGGCGATCGTCTTTGCGATGTCCTCCATCGTGCGAATCGTGAAGTCGTCTTCTTCGGATTGGTGCAGTCGATGCTTCGCGCGCAGCAGATCCTTGATGTCGTCCGCGACTGCGGGGATTTCGTGCCTGGTGTGAGTCGCGACGAGGATGATGCCGACAGTTCCCAGAAATTTCGTCCCCAAGATCTTGCGTTCAGCAGTCGAGAAGGGGAGCACCACAAAATCATCTTGGTCCTGGCCCGTGATGGATTGGCCTTTGGGCGCCAGGACCCCGATGACCCGGAGGGAGACATTTCTGATGCGAATCTCGCTTCCTACCACCTCTTCCCCCGCCTCAAACAGGTTTTGGACTGCGGTTTTCCCCAAGACAACGACTTTGGCGGCTGAATCCATGTCCGACTGCGTGAAGAAGTTTCCTTCGGCAATAGGCCAACTCCGAATATCAGGAAAGACAGGAGTCGTTCCGAGGACGATCGTACTCCAATTCTTATTTTCTCGGATCACTTGAAGGACCGAGCGAGTCGCGTACATCACCGCGGTGACGCTTGCGACCTTCTTCTCAATGTCCTCTGCATCCTCGACCGTCAGGGTCGAAATAGATCCGAGCCCACCGCGTACGCCGCCGACCGTGGTGGCTCCCGGGACAATAATCAGCACATTGGTTCCCAGGCTCGAGATTTCAGCCTGCACGGAGGCTGTGGCCCCCTGGCCGAGACTGACCATCGCCACGACGGCGCCAATACCAATGATGATGCCCAGCATCGTCAGCCCGGCTCGCAAAGAATTCCGGCGGAGAATGCGGAGGGCGGAAACGAGGGTAAGCCAGAAAAAAGACATAATAGGTCGCGCTTTGCTGTCAGCTATCAGCCGTCAGCCTTTCTACATCCGATCCGAAGCTGAGAGCTGATCACTTCTTGCACTCCTTCATCTCATCCCCCGACCAGGTTCGAAGCCCGGCGGCAATTTCTTCTGGGCCTGCTCTTCCTCTGTCTCAATACCTACGATGACGCGGTCTCTCTCCTTCAATGCACCATCCGCAATCTCAGTGGAGAGTGAGTCTGCAATGCCGCTTGTGACATCCACTTGATGGGGTTGGTTATCGGAGTCCAACACCCAGACTCGCGTCGCTTTTTTGTCGAGCGGTACGTTTGGCATGCGGAATCGCAGCGCGCCGTTCGGCACCCGCAGCGGATGTTCCTTGCGGGACGTGACGATTGTCACGTTTGCCGTCATGCCCGGCTTTAGCTTCAGCTCGGAATTGCTCACGGTGATGACCACGTCATAGGTCACGACATTCTGAATGCTGATGGGGGCGTTGCGCACCTGTGTCACCACACCCTCGAAAAATTGCTTGGGATAGGCGTCCACGCGGAAGTGTGCTTCAGTCCCTTCCTTGACGCCTCCGATGTCGGACTCACTGACGCTCGCATTGACCTGCATCTGCGTCAGGTCTTGGGCGATCACGAAGAGGATCGGTGTCTGGAAGGCTGCGGCCAAGGTTTGACCGGCGTCCACGTTTCTGGACACTACGATGCCGTCCACCGGTGAGTAGATCGTGGTGTAGCCGAGATCCAATTCTGCCGAGGCCAACGCCGCCTGGGCCTGATCGAGCTGTGCCTGCAGGACCTCGACGTTGGCTGCCGCGTCTCTGTAGTTGGTTTCAGCGAGATCGACGTCCGCTTGCGAGACAAACGCCTGCGGTCGTAGTGCCGCCATGCGATCAAATTCCCGCTTGCGCTGTGTAGCCGACACGTTGGCCTTTGCGAGGTTCCCCTTGGCGCTCTTCACGGCAGCGCGTGCTTGGCTCAAGCGGGCCTTGAACGCTTTTTGATCGATCTGCGCCAGAACTAGCCCCTTCGTGACCTTGGAGTTGAAATCAGCGAAGAGTTGCGACACTTTGCCGGAAACTTGGCTGCCGACCTGGACGGAGATCACCGGATTGACGGTGCCGGTCGCAGTCACGATTGCCGTGATCGGGCCTCGATCGACGAGGGCTGTTTTGTATGGGACAGGCGGAGTGCCGGAGGTCAACCAGTACCACAGCCCCCCTCCACCAGCGGCCATAACCACCACGATGCCGATCAGCCACGGTAGACGAGATCGCTTTGATCGCACAGGGAACGAGATCATTGTCGTCGATAATCTCTGCTCAGGTAAGGGCTCCGATTGTCGATACGCCGGTGCGGCGGCGGTGTGGTGTGGAAGGACTTCCGTCACGGGAACAGAGGGTTTGGGTGCTTGGGGATCAGTGGTCATGATGCGCTCGTGACTTGGGTGGTTTCGGTATGAGTATGAATCCTACGATTGCGACGGTTTACGATGAATTTCCGGCCCTCCTCCGCCGACAAGAGTGCCAGTGCTCCGAACACGAGTGGTCCGAAGATCCAGAGAGGTAAAGGACTGGTTCCGAAGATCGCGTTGCCCCAGGGGGTATAGAGGATCAATGCCAGGACGACGAGTTCGATTGCGATTCCCCAGAGGAGCAATGGATTGGTGAACCAGCCGAGTCGGGCGAGCGACACTCGGTCTGAGCGACAGGCGAACACGTTTGCCACCTGGGCGATGACGATGGCGGCGAAGGTGGCGGCGGTTGCTTGTTTGTAGAGCGGATCGGACCAGTCGAGCGGCATGCCCCAGGTCCATCCCTGTGTGAGGAGCAATAAAAAGAATGAACCCATGGCGATCCCGGCTTCGATCAGGCCCAAAAAGATATAGGCGCGCAGGAGAAGCGGAAGATTCATCAACCGTTCCGTGCGCGGGCGCGGTGGTCTTGCCATCATGTCGGTGTCTGGCTTTTCGGCGCCCAGAGCCAAGGCTGGAACCATGTCGGTCCCCAGATCCACTGCGAGGATTTGTGGGACCGTGAGGGCGAGTGGAACCCCGAACAAGCCGAACGCCAGATAAGGGACAACTTCAGGCACGTTGCTCGCCAGCACGTACGTGGAAAATTTGCGGATGTTGGCATAGACGGCGCGGCCTTCTTCAATGGCGTTGACGATGGTTGCGAAATTGTCGTCGAGCAAAATCATGTCCGCCGTTTCTTTCGCCACGTCGCTTCCGGCGATTCCCATCGCAATGCCGATATCGGCTTTCTTGATGGCCGGAGCATCGTTGACGCCGTCGCCAGTGACTGCAACCACGTCGCCCATCTCTTTGAGTGTGGAGACGATCCGCATCTTGTGCCGGGGCGCCATGCGCGCAAAGACCGGCTCGGGCTCGCCGGGATTAGTGGGCGTGAGGAGCCGACGCAGCGCCTCGTCGCTCATCGTTTCGACCTGGTGCCCTTCGATGACGGGACAGTATCCGTCCGGCTCGGTGGGGGTCTCTTTCGGTGCCAGCCCAATCTGGCGCGCGATGGCCAGGGCCGTGAGCGGATGGTCGCCGGTGATCATGATGGCGCGGACGCCGGCTTGGCGGCAGCGCGCGATGGCTTCCGGCACTTCGTGGCGCGGAGGGTCGATCATGGCGACCAGGCCGAGGAAGGTCAGGTTCTGTTCCACCTGCTCGATGTCCAGCTTCTCGATACCTTGCTCAATGTCACGCATGGCCACAGCCAGGACCCGATAGGCTTGGTGCGCAAAGGTACGGCTTTGTTCCATGATTCGCTGGCGGTCTTCTTGACTCATCGGCGATCGAACACCCTGGTGCCGTATCTGATTGCAGAGGGGCATCAGCGATTCCGGTGCGCCCTTCACGAAAGCCACAAGCTGGCCCTCGCGCCAATGGAGCGTGGTCATGCGCTTGCGATCCGCGTCGAACGCGAGCTCGCCCATCCGCGGCAACGGGTCATGGTGGAGAAGTCCGTGACCTAGTGCAAACTCAACCAGGGCCACTTCGGTTGGATCCCCTGTCACGATGGGACGGCCGCCGGTTTTCCGCACGCGCTTGGCATTGTGGCAGTGGATGATGGCGTCGAAGAGCGGCGCATACTCCTCGGCCTCGATGGCGCTGGTCACGCGTCCGGCGATTACTAAACAGCTTTCCTGCACCTCGATTTCGAGATGGTCCATGTAGAAACGAGCCACGCGCATCCGGTTCTCGGTCAGCGTCCCCGTCTTATCCGTGCAGATCACGGTGGTGCAGCCCAAGGTTTCCACGGATGTCAGCTGTTTAATGAGCGCGTGGCGTTTGGCCATGCGTTGGCTGCCCAGGGCCAAGGCCAGCGTCACCGTGGGGAGCAGTCCTTCCGGCACGTTGGCCACAATGATGCCGATCCCAAAGATCGCGCTGATCCAGAAACCCAAGCCCATGGAGATGCCGATGGCGAAAAAGGTTCCACCCATTGCGAGCGACAGCAGCGCGACCACGTGGGTGACTTTCACGATTTCTTTCTGCAGAGGGCTGAGGCCTGTCTCCACTCCCGTGGAGAGGCGGGCGATCTTGCCGAATTCCGTCTGCATGCCCGTGGCGAACACCACCGCCTGACCTCTGCCGGAGAGGACAGGGGTGCCGGCAAAGACGAGATTGGGAATGTCCAGGAGATGTCCATCGGCCACCGGCTCCGCTGTTCGCCGCTTCGGCCGGGACTCGCCCGTGAGAGAGGACACGTCGACCCGCATGTCGGTCGCTTCGATGAGCCTGGCGTCGGCAGGGATTTGTTCTCCCTCCTCAATCAGGAGCACGTCACCCGGTACGATCTCGCTCCGCGACACGTCGTGTGGTTGGTTGCTTCGCAGCACCCATGCCCTGCTAGGGAGAAGGCGATGAAGGGCATGCACCGCGCGCTCCGCTTTGTATTCCTGAAAGAAGGCAAAGATGGCGTTGATGACAATGACACCGAGGATTGCCCAGCCGAGCGTGGCCATCCCTTCGCCTGGCTTCATAAATTCTGCCGTGAACGCGAGGGCGGCGGCGATCCAGAGCAAAATGGCCAGGAAGTGGGTGAACTGGTGGAGGAATCCTCGAATCAATGAATAGTGACCAGGCTCGACGAGAACATTCGGTCCATATCGAGCCAATCGCCGTTGAGCTTCATCGGAAGACAGACCACCGTTGCTGGTTTCCAGCCGCTTCAGCACATCTTCGGTCGGAAGCTGGTGAATGTCGTGATGGCTGAACTCAGGCACGGGCGCCTCGTACGATCAGCACCGAACAGGGAGCATGTCGGAGCAGGCTTTCAGAGACGCTACCGAGGTACAGTCGCTCGCTCTTCGTCAAATCGCGAGATCCGATGACCAAGAGCTCGTCACGATTGGCTTCGATATGTTTGACGATGGTTTCGATGACATGGTCCATCTGGACCTGCGTCACGACCAGAAAGCCATCCTTAATGAACGCGTTCCGTACGCTGTTGACCAACGAGGCGGCCCGCTCCATGACCGGCTTCGTCAAGCCGGCCAGTTGCGATTCGGATAAGTACCGGGCGGCAAAGTCCGTGACGGGGCTCTCCACTGAAGAGAGAATCGTGACGGTGGCGGTTTCCGGAAGAAGGTAGGATCGCAGAAACTTCGCGGCGGCCCGTGACGGTTTGGAGTCGTCGATGGCGAGCGTGACATGGAGAAGTTTGTGCGTCGGTTGTTTCACCACCCACACAGAACAGGGAGCCATCGAGGTAACTTGGCGCGAAATACTTCCCAATAAGAACCCTTGAATATCGCTGAGACCGCGCGATCCCATGATAATCAGATCCGCCTTCAAGCGACGCGCTTCTCTGGCGATGGTCTTCGCCAGTGGGCCATGAGCCAAGATGGTTTGAATGGTTGAGTGCGGTGCCGTGGCTGCTTGACCAAGGGCGACGTGAGCCGATCGCGCCGCATCCCTGAGCAGACTACCTCCTGCTTTTTCCATGGCCGCCAAAACTCGGCGCTCCCGGACGGGATTCTTCCCGGCGAGTGCTTGGAGAGCCTGCTTGTCGATGACATGCAGGAGTGCGACCTGTTCAGGCTCTCGGCTGGCAAGAGCTTCGAGTGCCTGGACTCCCCACTGCGAGTGTTCCGACCCATCGACCGCACAGACAATCCGCATAACTGATTCCTTTCGTTCGGGACGGACACGATGTCGAGATGATCTCGGGTATCAGAACTGCATTGGATGTGCCTGTGAGATGGAGAGAAGCGGGAGAAGAATTGTTCATCTTCCGGGGAGTTATGAAGAGAACCGGTGTGTAGGTTCAGAGGGAGGTTGAGGCATTTTGCAGCAGAGGGGGAAATGTGACTGTGGTGAATAGCGTCAGCTCGAGCGTCTAGACGGCTCAAATTGATCAGGATCGAGTCCGATACACAGAGTATCACCTAGTCTTCGCTAGTAAGAGAATCGGAGCTTGGTCATTCGGATCGCCGAGGACTGACACCTGTGTAGCGACGAGGGGGCAAATCCTATCGGAAGGACCTAAGGAGGGACGATGAAAAAGACGAAAAAGGCGAAGAGGGGTAAGGTCGTCAAAGTCAAAGACTTCGATTCCATGACAGTCAGTCAGGTCATGGAGAAGGAAGTCCAGTCCGTTCGTCTGAGAACGAAGGGAGATGTGATTGCGTCGCTCATGATCGAGGGCTTTGGGGCCGTCCCAGTCGTCGAGAATGGGCGCAAGCTGGCTGGGATCGTCAGCGAGCACGATTTGCTGGCGGCCGTCGACGATGGTCATGGGCTTGGCGTGGTTTCGGCGAAAGATGTCATGACTTCCAACCCCTACTCAGTCAGGCCGGAAACGACGCTCGGGACGTTGGTCCATGTGCTGCGCGCAAGCGATCTGGTCCGCGTCCCTGTCGTGGATGACAAGGATAAATTGGTCGGCATCATCGCGAGACGCGATGTCTTGCGAACCTATCTCGCTACTGGCGGCAAACGATAACAGTGAGGAGCGTATGAGACAAACCGAATTCTTCCTGAAGGCCTGCGATCCGAAGACCTTGACGGTGGGACAGCTGATGCAGGACGCCGTCACACGATGCAGCTCGCGCACTGACGCCTCGACGATCGCCCACATGATGACCCATCGGAACTTCGGGAGTCTTCCGGTCGTGGACGAGGATGGCACATTGGTCGGGATCGTGACCGAATATGATCTCCTCCAGGCCATGCTGGAGGGGCGCGATCTTCGAAAGTTTCTTGCCTCTGAGATCATGTCGGCCCATCCTGTGACCGTGACGGAGGACCAAGCACTGGCTCAAGTGGCCGACCTCTTCCAGGATCGCTATTTGACTCGCGTGCCGGTCGTCCGAAATAACAAGCTGGTGGGGATTCTTGCCAGGCGAGATCTGTTGTTCGGTTATATGAGGGCGTCGCAGTATTGGTCCTGATTTTAAGAAGCGTGCAACCGAGGTGTCAATTCAAACGCCTGAGAACGCATCTGATACTCGTGTCGACAATTATCCTTCTTTCCGCTGGCTCTGAGGCGGAATCGGCTCGAAAGTATCGGGATCTCTGCAGCATCGTCTATCCAAGCGATGCGACCATAGAATGGGAGTGCCGAACGCTCCGTGCGGGCGAATCGTTGGAGAAGCTTTTCGGCAAGCACTGGATCGACGTGGTTCGGTTCAACCGCATCGACCGGCGCCATGCACAGGCTGGGCGGTCCATCAAAGTCCCCAAACAGCTTTATGATCTGCAAGCATTTACGCCACTACCCCTTTCTTATCCGCCCGCAGAATTGGACGAACAGTTCGTCCTGATTGATCTCTCTGAACAATTTCTCGGGGCCTATGAATATGGATCTCTTCGCTTTGCCATGCCCATTGCCTCTGGAGAGGTCAAGAATCCAACACCGGTGGGAGAATTTCGTCTGACCGCTGCGCATCGGGCCCATGAATCCTGTCTCTATATGATTGAAGGTACGAACCGACCGTACCCAATGAACTATGCACTCAGGTTTTATATCAATCGCGAAGGTGTGTCCTACTGGATTCACGGACGTGACTTACCTGGGTATCCCGCTTCTCACGGTTGTATTGGGCTCTATGATGAACTGATGCAGAAAGAGCAGTACGGCATCCCAAACGAGCCTGAACTGAATGATGCGAAGCGACTGTTTGAATGGGTGCTCGGCGGGGAAGCCGAGTATGACCAAGTAATTCCACTCCCGAATGGGCCAAGGGTTCATATCATCGGCCGGGTGCCGAGACAGCAGTAAGCCCAAGGTGGCAAGAATGTACTGGCGCCAACGTGGAGTGCACAAGTTTCGCGAGAGACGCTCGATGAGTTGCCAGCCACGGAGGTTCTGATGACACCTATGACATCCGTACAGATTACGGCGCCAGGAGGCCCGTTCAAGATCGCCCACGGTCCGGTGCCGGAACCCAAGCCCAACACCGTCCGTGTGAAAGTACAAGCCTGTGGGATTTGCCATAGTGACATGTTTGTCAAAGAAGGCCATTGGCCAGGACTCCACTATCCGCGCGTTACGGGCCATGAGGTGGCGGGAGTGATCGATGCGGTAGGTGCCCCGGAGTGGTGGCCTGGGAGAAAGGCCAGCGTGTCGGGGTGGGGTGGCATGGAGGGCATTGTGGCCGATGTGCCTCGTGCCATCGCGGCGATTTTTTCGGTTGTCAGAAGTTCCTGGTGACTGGCTTCCATGAGGATGGAGGCTATGCGGAGTACTTGATTGCGCGCACCGAGGCGCTGGCGGCAATCCCTGATGTGCTGACACCCACAGAAGCCGCGCCGATTCTCTGCGCTGGGATCACGACGTTCAACAGCTTGCGTCACAGCGGAGCCAAGGCCGGTGATCTGGTGGCTGTCCAGGGGGTGGGCGGTCTCGGCCATCTTGGTGTGCAGTTTGCCAACAAGATGGGCTTTCACACGGTGGCTATTGGGCGAGGCCAGGACAAAGCCGCGCTCGCCTTGAAGTTGGGAGCCGAGCGCTACTTGGATGCCGAAACAACTGATCCGGCGAAGGAACTGGCGAGTCTCGGCGGAGCAGCCGTGATTCTGGCAACGGCGCCGAGCGGCAAAGCCATGTCGGACATGATCGACGGCTTAGGGGTCGGCGGCAAGCTTGTTGTCCTTGGAGTGTCGACTGATCCCATGACCGTGACACCGATTCAACTGATCGGCGCGCGCCGGACGATTCAGGGATGGCCGTCAGGCACTGCACGAGATTCCGAGGATGCCCTCAATTTTTGTGCCCTGACCGGTATCCGTCCGATGGTGGAGACGTTCCCGCTGGAACAGGCAGCGGCCGCCTACGATCGTATGATGAGCGGAAAGGCACGTTGTCGTGTGGTGCTGACCATGAGGTAACGAGTTCTTATTGTGGCACACTGTAAATGGTCCGACCCCTTTGCTTCGGTCAGAAGCAGCTTACTTGACGCCCTCCAGGAAACGAGACGGTTGGCGTGAAGGGCTCGCGACGTTCGAGCACCATCGTGGCTTTTTGAAACGAGTAGGAGTCGGAAAGAATTCTCCGTTTGGAGAAGGGCGCATCTGGCCCGAGTGGACGGAGGCTGAGATCGCTATCTTTCAACTGGCCGCGGAGGGCGGGCGCAGCGACTCCCCCTTCTCCATATCGAAAATGGTGCTTGACCGATTGGCCGCAGACGCGTAGAGGTGCCGGTAACCAGGAGGAATGCGATGCCTGTCAAGAAGAAGACTCGGAGTCCGAAGAGACGACGCCCACCCCGCGGGCGCGCGACGAAGGCTGCGGCGAAGAACACTACGGAATCCGGACTCAGCCTCCGGTTGGACGAGTTGACGGAGCGGATCGATATTGTGCTGCCGGAGGTGACGGCGCGGGTTGCGGCGTTGGAGCATCTGCTGCTGGAGCTGAAGCTGTGCAGTCACGACAACCTGCGTCGCGCGCGGCAGTTTGTGCGCGAACAGGAGGCGTAAGGGACCACGAGTGATCGGGCCCCTGAAGAGCTGATAGTCGATGACGGCACATCGGCCAGAGGCATGACGCAAGGGGCGGCGGGGTAGCAGGTGAGGAGAGCCGACTCCATGCGTACGCGGGAGCCGTGCGTGAACACAGAACCCGGTCTAAGACACACTCAAGACCATGGTTTTGTTCCTCCTAGGACAGACGTGCTAAGCTGATGCCGCGTGTCGGCATAGCGTTCTGATGTGTCTTGTAGACACCGCTGGTACACTCCACGCGTGAATGAAAGGACAGATGTCGATGAACTTACAACCATTGCACGATTGGGTCTTGATCCGGACCGGCGAACCGAGCGAGAAGAGCGCCGGCGGCATTATCATCCCGGACAGCGCGCAAGAGAAACCGCAGGAAGGAGAGGTCCTTGCCGTGGGGGCTGGCCGCTTTGTCGAGGACAAGGATTCGAAGGAAAAGGTCAAGAAGAAGACCTTTGTGAAGACCACCCTCAAGCCGGGCGAACGTATCCTGTACGAACAACACGCCGCCAGAGAAGTGGAGGGCGACGATGAAGCGTTGGTGCTCGTTCGTGAAGAGGATGTCTTGGGCTATCTTCCGTAATTGGCATGTTTCACAGAAAGACGAGGGCACTCACATCGGGGCCTGACTTCACCCCCGGACATCTGACGCTGACCCGGATTTCTGCCTCGTCGTTTGAGCACGGCATGCGCGTGTCAGAAAGTGGCCGAACAAAATAGCCTGGCAGAAAGACCACCCGATCAAGGACCGGCCGGCCAACGGCACAACGGTCCAGGAGCACGATCATGAAGATGCTGCAGATTGTCTGTGGGGAGAAACTTGAAGAGGAGATCCTCGCCCTGTTTCAGAACCTGGGGATCAAGGGCTATACGATGATCAAGGGTGTGGGAGGCAGTGGTCAGACCGGGACGGTCTCCGGAACCGGTTGTTCGATCGATCGCAATACGTTGTTCATGGTCGCGCTCGAAGATGATCACATTCACATGACACAGGTGATGAACGCCGTGAAAGAGATCCATGGCAGGCATATTCACGGATACCGTGGCCTGCAAATCCCCCTCAAAGTCTTTCTGCACCCCTGCGAAGTTATCCTGTAACGAGATGAGGCTCGAATCCTGGGCCGACATGGGTATGGCAAAGTGGGATGGAAGCCCGCCGCCAGACCATCCACATTGCGCGCAGCCGAAGCTTTGAACACTCAATACATTCTAGCGATAGCTTGATAGAGCGAAGGTTTCCCCGAGTATCCTTTGCCAACAAGGGTTTGGATGGTCAAGGAATGACGCCCAACCACTTCCTCTCACCGCGCAGCATAGACCAATAAGTCAATAGTCATGCCCCAGTTCTCTTGATGTTTGAATGGGCGCTAGGTGCCGAAGTGAAGGACGACAGAATGATCTCGCTGCCGAACGGGCCCAAAGTCCACATCATCGGCCAGGCGCCACGATAGTGCATGTCTGAGCCAAACTGATACCGAAATACATCATGGATAGCCGCAACCTCACGTTTCGCTCTTTGTCCCAGTTTATCCATCATCACCTGCTTTGGTTCTTGATCGGCGCCTACACCATCTCTGCCATATGGCCAACAGCCGGTCTCTGGATGCGGAATGTCAGTTTGGGTGATCTCCCGATCTTCCACGAGAAGCTCCATGTCTCCTTACTCCTGCTTCTGCTGGCGACCTTGATGTTCAATGCAGGGTTGGGGGTCAAGACTGCGCACCTCAGATCATTGGCCAAGAAGACAGGGGTCTTGTTTGCGGGGCTCACCGCCAATCTCATCATCCCCATGGCCTATATCTTTCTGGTCACCCTAATCATGCGGCTGTGGTACGAGCCGGAGGAAGCCCAACACATCCTCGTCGGGCTGGCGTTAGTGGCTGCCATGCCGATAGCCGGGGCCTCAACCGCCTGGGCACAAAACTCCAATGGAAATCTGGCGCTGAGCTTAGGGTTGGTCCTCGCCTCGACCATCCTCAGCCCTATCCTGACGCCTATCGCCCTGTATACGTTCGGGGAGATGGCTACGGAGGAATATGAGGCTGTCATACACACACTCGCTGCGTATGGATCAGGAGCGTTCCTGGGGCTCTGGATCGTATTGCCCTCTCTGCTGGGCCTTGCGGTGCGCTTCGTGGCGCCTGAAGCCCAACTGACGGCCATCATGCCGTTCATCAAACTGATCAACTCAATCGTTCTACTGCTGCTGAACTACTCGAACGGATCGGTGTCCCTTCCTCAAGCCATCGCGGACCGCGATTTCGACTTTCTGGCGGTGACGCTGGCCATCACCACGGGCCTCTGTGTCACGGCCTTTTCCTCTGGTTATGGGCTGAGTCGATTGTTCAAGGTAGATGATGCTGATCGCGTCTCGCTCATGTATGGATTGGGGATGAATAACAACGGGACCGGGCTGGTCTTGGCCTCTCTTGTGCTTGGCTCGACTATCCCACGCGTCATGGTGCCCATCATTCTGTACAACCTCGTTCAGCATCTGGTGGCAGGAGGCGTGCATGAAGTGACAGGACGGCTATTGGGAAGCCAAAAATAGAAGGATGCTGAGGGAACTAACAGTTTCTAATGTCCATAATCGATTAGTTGCCGTAAAGAGTTGCCAGGCCTGAAGCTTTCATTGCACTCAGCTGCTGCGAAAATTCTTATGGAGCCAACCACATAGACCAGATCGCCGTCATCTGCTGGCAATGGTTTCATGCGCAATTTCAATGATCAGGAGTGGCAGGGATCAGGCAGGAACCCCAAACAAAGCTCCAACCCCAGCGGTCACGGCCATGGCCAAGGCGCCCCAAATGGTCACCCGCGTGGCAGCGGTCATCACGGAAGCACCTCCGACGCGCGCAGCCAGGGAACCTAAGAGTGCAAGAAATAAGATCGAGCTTCCAGAAACAGCCCACATAAGCGCAGAGACGGGCACCAACAAAACTACCAGGAGAGGGAGGGCAGCGCCAACGGAAAATGTGACAGCCGAAGCCAGTGCGGCTTGAACCGGTCGTGCGGTTACTATGTCGGATATGCCCAGCTCGTCACGTCCATGCGCGCCGAGTGCATCATGTGCCATCAGCTGGGTTGCGACGTTGGATGCGAGTTCTGCATCGAGCCCACGTGCAACGTAAATCGCGGTCATTTCCCGGTGTTCTTGCACCGGGTTTGCTGCTAACTCTTTGCGCTCCCGATCTAGATCCGCGCGCTCGGTGTCGGCTTGCGAACTCACCGAAACATACTCACCAGCAGCCATTGCCATGGCACCAGCCACAAGACCCGCCACGCCCGCGATCATAATACTCGTTGAACTCGCGCCTGCCGCCGCGACGCCTAAGACGAGACTTGCCGTGGAAACAATACCGTCATTGGCGCCAAGAACAGCCGCACGGAGCCATCCAATGCGGCGTATGCTATGTGTTTCAAAGTGCGGCATGGCAATGGTTTACGAGTCAGTCAGCGGTGGCCAACACGGGAAACTTCGCGAGGTAGTCTCACGGGTCTAATGGGGACAAGTCTACTGCAAAGTCGTAGATGGGTCCATCGATCCGGAGATGATACGGGGAGTTCATGTGAGAGGGGAGAGAGCAGAGCGAATGATGGAACTTGAGAGATCAGACCGCTCTTGTTACTCACGGAAAGAATAGATGGGTTAGAACGTGGTGATTGAGCAACACACGGAGCACGAATGCTAGATGATGATCTCGCAGGGTTGGAGAAAGACTTTCAGCGGGATTTCGCGGTCATCATGCCCTTGAATATGCTTTGCACGAAGCTCTTTGAGCGCGACCACAATCTGTGGCAGAAACGTGGCCTCATATCCGAGTGCGACCATGAATAGGGTATTGGTCTGAGCGTCATGATCGGCTGAGTGGTTGGCATCGGGGACGGTCCCAGTCACACCACTACCTCCCACGCCTGAGATGACTGTGTATCCTTTGATCCCCACCTTCTTAAACATGGCCAAGATTTCGCTCTCTAACCTCTTCCCACAAACAATATGAAGCATCTTCATGAGAGTTCCCTTCGACGTTGTGATTGTGGTCAGAGAAATTGTGTAGGTAGCGTATCACAGGGGGAAATCCCTCACAAATGCTGTGTCATATCGTGCGGTGGAGCAGGCAAGACACTCCCATTTCCCAGGGGCTGCTAAGAATCTATGTCTAGAAACATGGATCCGACAGGGGGTTTTTGAACCTCTTACCCTGCGGTCTAAGAAACCGCAGGTCGACATAGGGAATTGATACTCCTGAATCCCCGCTCATAGGCAATCGCGGGTTTGCGTTCTTTGTCTCTCGGCGTCTAGGTACATCTATGAACTGGTTGACTCGAATATTACGCATTGGTAGTATTTGTTATGCCCCGGATTGCTGTTTTTCTGGTGTTCTTGCTGATCATTCTCACGTTCAACGCCTACGCCTGTATCCTGCCTTTACAAACCGTAACCCGGATGGATTGTTCCTCTGACACAGAGGACCAAGCACGTCAGACGTGCGATGCTTTTCTTGAGATGGGTCCGCAATCACAACTTTCTACGAATCATGCTGTTAGCTCGTTCACGCTTGAAAGCGCAGTAACAAGTCTGTTGCCCGATACGTTCAAGTCCGTTTTTACGTGGACTCCACCGCCTCGCCATGCCGTCTTTCCAATTCATCTCTCAATCCCAACTACCGTTCTGAGGATTTGATACCCTCCTTTGGGTTTCTGTGCGTCAACTGGAAAGTGGATGCGAACAGTAAGCCACGAAAAGGGGGACGTATGTCTGATAGCAACAATATAGGCAGAAGATCATTTCTATCATCCGGTGCATCTCTAGTCGCCGCTGGTGCTTCGTTCATGATCTTGCCCAGGGGTTATGCATCGTCCGGCAGTGAGTCAGACGGCCAGCCAATGTTGGTCCAAGGAGGGCATCACACCGACGAGGAGATGCAAAAATGTATTCAGCTCTGTCGAGACTGCCATGCGATGTGCACTCAAACAATCGCACATTGTTTGAAGCTGGGGGGCCGCCATGCAGCACCCGAACACATTCGCTTATTTCTGGACTGCGCACAGATGTGCACGACCACGGTCGATTACATGCTTCGGGAGTCCGCGTTTCATGACCGAATATGCCGCCTCTGTGCCGAGCTGTGTAAGCAGTGCGGAAAGGATTGTGAACAGCTGGCAGGAGTCGATCAGATGGTAAAGCAGTGCATTGAGATGTGTCGAAAGTGTGCGGAATCTTGTGAGCGTATGGCGTCAAAAGTGGCAGCATAGTTGTCCACCGACCATGTTGCTCGTGCTTCGTCTGCGTGGGCTGTGGCAGTGCCACAGCCCACGCGGGCCAAGTCAATTCTGCATCAGTGTCTTGCCTTGATGGTCCCAACTTGGTGCCAAAACACCATTGATATAGGCAAACTAGATCATTTTTGATTTAAGTGCATACACTCTGTATGATGGCCTTCATTGATCCTCTCAATGGAGGAGAACAGGATGTATGCCTATTCGCAGGATTTACGGGACCGTGTGTTGCGCGCATTGGAACGTGGGGAGCGTCCGACCGCCATTGCCGACCGATTTGAAGTCAGCCGGGTTTGGGTGTACCAGGTGCGGAACCGGCTCACGCAGACGGGACAGCGGAGCAGTTTACCAATTGGAGGCCATCGGCAGTCCCGGTTGGTCGGGATGGAGCCGACCCTGCGGACTTGGCTGAAGGAAGCCGGCGATCTGACACTCGCGGAGCTGTGCACACGGCTGGCGGCACACGGCATCGCGATCAAGGTGCCCGCGTTGTGGCATCAACTCGATAAATGGAAGCTCACGTTTAAAAAAACCCTGCACGCCAGCGAGCGAGATCGCACCGACGTGCAAGCCGCCCGGCGTGAGTGGCAGGCCGCCCAACCGGCTCTGGACATCACGAAACTGGTCTTTCTGGATGAAACGGGGGCGTCGACGAACATGGCCCGGCGCTACGGACGCGCCCCGCGTGGTGAACGGTGCGTCGCCGCTGTCCCGCACGGACATTGGCACACCACCACGTTCGTCGCCGGACTGCGCCATGATGACCTCTCCGCTCCGATGGTGGCGGAGGGCGCCATGACCGGAGCCCTCTTTCTAAAATATGTCCAAGAGTTCTTATGCCCGACGCTGCACCCTGGCGACATCGTCATTGCCGACAACTTACGGAGTCACAAGGTGGCGGGCGTCAAAGAGGCGCTTGAGGCAGTGGGGGCACACATCCGCTATCTCCCGCCGTATTCCCCCGATCTGAATCCCATCGAAAAACTGTTTGCCAAACTCAAAGCGCTGCTCCGCAAAGCCGCCCCTCGAACCGTGGATGCGCTCTGGGCTGACATCGGCATGCTGCTCGACCGCTTCACACCCGCCGAATGCACGCGCTACTTCGCCTCCTCAGGCTATGTAAAGACATAAACCGAAAATGCTCTAGGCTGAGGTACTTTCATGCCTCATCCTCTCTAACCGATGGGAATTCTTCGTCTTGGGTATCCTGAGTGTTCTCAGGTTGGATAGGGCGGGACTCTTAATCAGCGAGGCCAACTCTGAATCATCCTGCCTACTTTCTGCTACCACGCTGCTACCAGGACAGGACAAACCGCCCTCATCAGCACCAACCGTTCCAGTGTCTTGAGTTGTGGTTTCTTGTGGGGGTTAGGTTAACTGAGGTAAGGATTTGTTGAACTTTGTAAACCGCAGGTCGCACGATTCATGTAGCGCACCCCCTCACCTGGCTCTTGACTCATCAAAATATATTGCCATACAGTTTACTCATGGTTACCAGTGCTCTCTCGACCAAGAAAGCGGTTGCGCTGTTTCACGCTCTGTCGGATGAGACTCGCTTGGAGTTGCTGGACCGTTTAAAAGACGGAGAACAGTGTGTCTGTGAGCTGACGGATGCGATGAACGCCGCGCAGTCGCGTCTGTCGTTTCACCTCAAGAATGATATTAAGGGGTCGGATACCTATATTTAGTATAAATTATTGCGATCGCAAAGAGTTGGGAAGGAACAATTAGTCGGGCTGCTCAAAATGACAGCGCAATTTTCGGGCAGCGCTTTGTAACGACTGATCAAAGGTCCAGAGTGTCACCTGTTGGAGCCTGGCTGAAGCGAGGAGATGGACGTCGATCCAGCCTAAACCCTGTCCAAAGAGCTTATGGGTTTCGAGAAAGGCCAGAAGCTCTTCATGGTCAATGGTAGGGGTGGTGGGAAGGGCAGCTAAGGATTCGAGTACTTCAGCTCGATGTCTTATGTTACCGCAGGCGATTTCGCCGATGACCAGCGGGTGACAGACAACCAGGTCGTTGTCCAGCAACCGTCGGAGAGCGGGAGAATTGGTCCGAAGGTGATCGATCCATACGGAGGTGTCGACCAGGATGGTCATGACTAGGCGGATCGGCGTCGGCGGATGTCTTTCAGGTGAGGTTCAGTGCCGCCCAATCGGGCGAGCCGTTTAGCGGCTTCGCGTGAAATAAGGGCCTCAAGTCCCAAGCGCACGAGCTGCGTCTTTTCCTGCACCCCGGTAAGTTGCACTGCTCGCTTAATGAGATGGTCGTCGATATTGAGCGTAGTACGCATGTGCATGAATATGCATGTTCAAGGCATCTTCTGTCAAGCGTAGCACTGAGTCATTTCGTCGGCTCCAGTATCCGTTACCCCTCATTAATACTGCGCCCAGTAAGTTGTTCTTCCCCTTCAATCCATTCGGTTACACCCACGCCACTTCATCGAACCATTTAATTCAATCACGAAATGCCAGGACGTCATACTTCTTGGCGGCCCTTGACTCATCAAAATTTATTGTTATACAGTTCATTCATGGTTGCCAGTGCTCTCTCGACTAAGAAAGCGGTTGCGCTGTTTCACGCCCTGTCGGACGAAACGCGCTTGGTCTTGCTCGACCGATTGAAAGACGGAGAACAGTGTGTCTGTGAGCTGATGGACGCAATGAAGGCCGCGCAGTCGCGTCTGTCGTTTCACCTCAAGGTACTAAAAGATGCCGGGCTCGTTGAGGATCGCCGGGAGGGGCGATGGATGTATTACTTGCTCAGTACTCAGGCGATGGAAGAGCTGGAAGAGTTGGTGGGTTCTCTCAAGAAGGCGGCAAGGTCGGCAGTTTCTTCGAAACGATGCTGCTGATTTTTCAGCCCTTACATATCAACATTTCTTGATTGGGGGGTTAATCATGAACGACGCACAGACGCTCAAAGACGAAATCAAGACCAGATACGGTCAGGCGGCTCTGCAGGCGCAGAAACAGGAGCGGCGTTCCTGCTGCGGGACGGGGACTGTCTTGCAGGCGGGGCAACTTGATCCCATCACCGGCAATCTTTACAGCGACCACGAAGAGGCCACGCTGCCTCACGATGCCGTGGCGGCGTCGTTGGGGTGCGGCAATCCGACGGCGTTGGCACAGATTGCTCCTGGGGAAACCGTCTTGGATTTGGGATCCGGCGGTGGCATCGATGTGCTGCTTTCAGCACGGCGGGTCGGGCCGACCGGGAAGGTCTACGGTCTGGACATGACCGACGAAATGTTAGCGCTGGCGCGAGCGAATCAAGCGAAGGCCGGAGTCACGAACGTTGAATTTTTAAAGGGTGACATCGAACATATTCCGTTGCCAGACAACTCCGTCGATCTCATCATTTCGAACTGCGTAATCAATCTATCGCCGGACAAAGACTTGGTGTTGGCTGAAGCTTTTCGCGTGTTGAAGCCGGGAGGGCGCCTGGCGGTGTCGGACATTGTTGTCCGGGGGGAGATCCCGCAAGCAGTCCGGCGTAATATCGAACTGTGGGCCGGTTGCGTCGCTGGAGCATTGGAGGAACAGGAGTACATCACGAAGTTGTATCGAGCCGGGTTCGAACAAGTCTCGATCGAGCCGACTAGAGTCTATACGGCTACCGATGCACGGGAGCTATTCGAGGGAACCGATCTCGACCTCAATACCATCGCGCCGCTCGTCGACGGCAAGTTCCTCAGCGGGTTTGTCCGGGCGACGAAACCGGAGGCCAGTTCCGTGGCCTGTTGCTCGACTACCTGCTGCTCATGAAACAGCGTGTATTGTTCCTCTGTACGGGGAATTCGGCTCGCAGTCAGATAGCGGAAGGGCTGCTTCGTCATCTGGCTGGGGGTCGGTATGACGCCTTGAGCGCCGGTACGCATCCCGTCGGTCTGAACCCCGGAGCTGTGGCGGCCATGCGGGAGTTGGGCATCGATATTTCCGCCCAGCGGTCAAAGCGGATGGACGAGTTCGTTGACCAGGCGTTCGACTATGTCATTACCGTATGCGATCGGGCCAAGGAGTCGTGCCCCCGTTGGCCACATACGGGGCGGTTGCTTCATTGGAGCTTTGACGATCCCGCTGTCGTAACTGGATCTCCTGAACAACAACGGCAGGCCTTTCGAACGGTGCGGGATCAAATCAAAGCCTGCCTCGAAGAATTCCTTTCGACTAGGTCTTAGGGATTCACGCCATAGATCCTCTCAAACTCGCAACGGCTGAGGACCCTCGCCATAGGGCCACAATATCGCTTGCTCCCAGATGGAGACTTCGCTATACAGGGCGGGTCGACAGCCTCAACTTCAGTAAGGAAGAAATGCGAATTATGAAGGGAATGCCGGTTGGAGCGTTGCTGAGTGGACTCGTTGGTCTATTGGTGATGGCCGGTTGCGCATCGGAACAGGCCATAGTCGAACCAACATCAGCAAGCCCGCCCGTGTCGTCGGCTCCCTCTGAGCCTGCCCCCGTTGGGCCGTCGGATTTCTTGACGGCGTGTCTCGCCAAAATTTCGAACGAATCTAGCGAAGGGGCGAGGATGGTAGCCGAACAAAGCTGTCAGGGTAGTGAAAAGCTCCATCAAGGTATCGTAGGAACAGCCCTCGCGAAAAGCGCCAACCGTGTATCCGCCGGTACGCAAGGTGATTCGATGAATGCTTGCATGGCGCTCATTCTCACAGATGCGACGGTTGGTCAGCGGATGCTGGCGGAAGAAACCTGTGCGCGCGATCAATTGACGCATCATTAAAAAACGAACCAAGACGGTCAGGAGCCAGGCAGATCGAAGTGATCCTCATGGTTCCGTGATGATGTGCCTGCTCGGTTTCTCTTCCTCTTCACCCCATTCCGCCACAGCTTGCGCCATTTCTTCCAACCGCTGAGCGGCACGGCCAAAGACGCTGTCGGACGGGTAGGTCCCATCAAGCCTCCACTCACCAGATGCGATGCAGGTAAGCAGTTCCACGGCTTTCTCCATCGTGTTGATGGCGTACGTGAATATTTGTGATCCTCGGTTATTCCATCCGATTCCAACCTGGTGCATTTTTCTACAGTGCAATGCTAACCGGTGGAGCCTAATGCAACAGCCTACTCACGATTGGCGGCATTTCACAGGGTTTGGAAGAGCGATGTCGGGTACATGAATTGCGATCGTTCTCAGCATGCCGATATTACGCAGACCAGCCTTGGAACGCTACCTACAGGCCAGTTTTAGCCCCCACGTCGAGCTGCTGTCTTATGGAGTCATTGGCAAAGAGAGCTCCAAGGGAGAGCAGAAGCGGTATGGGTATGGCACGCCGGTCAAAGTGACGTTCCGAATCGGGCGGCGGGTTCAGTTTGCGGTGCTGGAAACGATGAAGCCGGGTCCGTTCGGGCACGAACATATGGCCGATCGTGCTCAGGCGATGCTGTGGGACTACGATTCCTATGGGCGCCTTCCGCGCCATGTGAAGGCCCTCGATGTGGGGGCGTTCGACGCCAACCAGGCGCTCTTTTCCCTTGCGGAAGCCCGTGAATTCTTCGTGCTGAATGAATGGACCGATGGCGCAAGCTATCATGCGGATCTTGCACGACTGGCGAAAGGCGCGAGGTTACGAAAGTTAGACCGGCAACGCACCGTCGCGTTGGCTCGTTACTTGGCTCAAATCCATGCCAAAAAACGGCGAGATGCCAATCTCTATAAGCGTCGGTTGCGTGAATTGATCGGCCACGGCGAATGCATCATGGGATTGACCGACAGCTATCCCAAGCGTTGTGGCTTTATCACAGGCGATCTGTTGCGAACGGTGGAGGAAGCCTGCAACCAGTGGCGGTGGCGCCTTCATGACAAGGTCAATCGTCTTTCCCAGGTTCATGGGGATTTCCATCCCTACAATGTGCTGTTCCGTACCGGGACGGATTTTGCGGTGTTGGATCGATCACGAGGGGAATGGGGTGAGCCGGCGGATGACGTGACCGCGATGACAATCAACTATCTCCTGAACTCATTGATCAGCCGGGGCAAGCTCCAGGGGTCGTTTGAGATCTTGTTCCGATTGTTTTGGGACACCTATGTGGAGGTCAGCGGCGACAAAGAAGTTACGGAAACGGCTGCGCCATTCTTCGCTTTTCGCGGCCTGGTCGTGGCCAGCCCGCTCTGGTATCCCAATCTGTCGATCGACATCCGACGCAGCCTCTTCCGTTTCATTGAAAACGTACTCGATGTGCCGCGCTTTGAGCCAGAGCTGGTGAATGAGTATTGTGGACTCTAGAGTCCGTTACTCGCTAGCGGTCTGCCTCAACCGACCGACCGCCCATGTCTATCTTACTGGCTGACCCATGACGATTGATGCCACATCAAAGGCTTTCGCCATCTGGCTCACGGGGCTGCCTGCGTCCGGAAAGAGTACGATTGCAGCCGCGCTAAAGCCAAAGCTGGAAGAGATTGGTCCTGTCGAAGTACTCGAATCGGATGTGGTCCGCAGAATCTTGACACCTCATCCGACGTACAGTGTTGCAGAACGGGATCTGTTCTATCGTTCGCTCGCGTTCATGGGTGCAAGACTGGTCGCTCATGGCGTCACCGTTCTCTTCGATGCGACAGGCAACAAGCGGGCGTATCGAGACTTTGCCCGCAGCCTGATTCCTCAGTTCATCGAGGTCGCCGTGGAGTGTCCGTTGGAGCTGGCCATGCAACGTGACTACAAGGGGACCTATCAGCGAGGCCAACAGGGAGAGTCCTCGACCGTGCCGGGGCTGCAAGATCCCTACGAAGCGCCGGTCCACCCAGAAGTGGCCATAGACGCGACTACAGCTCTCCGCGAACGACGCAGCGAGGAAAGTGCTGGAAGTCGTGAAGGAGAAATTTAACCCACAGTATTCTTGAGCACTTCTCCTGCAACCGCCCATATGCAGCTGCGCGAGCAATCGTCCAATGCTGCTTGATGAGGCTCTCTCCCGGTCGCTATAGTGTCGCACCATGAGGAAGACACCTGCGTCCCGTCGCAGAGGGGGGGAGAGTCCCCTTTCTGACACGAAGGAAAGCCCCATCATCATTCCTACTCCTGCCTCGGCAGCCCTGGTTGCCGCATTTCGTGCCTTTACCGTCAACGATCTGTACATGATGGCCCCTAAAGAGACGGTGCTCAGGGGATATGACTATTACCGGCAGCAACGGCTTCAGCACTATGTCTGGGGTAAGGACGGCGCCACGCTCACAGCGCAGGTGCAGGGAACCAGCCTGTACGAGGTCCTCTTTTCTCTCGACGAGGGGTTTCTCTCTTCGTTCTGTGACTGTCCGGCCTGGGATTTTGATCGGCTATGCAAACATATCCTGTGTGTCTGCTTTGCCACCAAACATCTGCTGTCGCCCGAGACGTTCCCGTTGTCCGATCGGCAACAAGTCCATCTGGCCGCGCTCCGAATTGAGTTGCTCGGCGACCTCGCCGAGACGGGTTCCATCAAGGGGACGGTCCCCTCGCGGAATGGGGACGGTCTCCCTGAGTCGGGCTATGAAATCGTGATCGACGCCGGCCAGCCGTATCCGCAACTTGTGATCCATCGGAACGGTGTGCGACTTCCTGCAGGATGGCCCCCCGCGTTACCGCCAGAGCTGCGGCCACTCCTGAATCCGTCCTGGTTTTCGTCAGGGTATGGGGACGAGCCCTTAGAACGCTATCTCCGTGTCTCCAAGCGCCGATTCCCGATCGTGCTGAAAGCCGGCCTGGAGTCTATTGCCCTCGAATGGACTCCGTCGGTCACCTGTCGGAGCAAGACCGAGATCGCTCTTGCCGGTGATGATGTGAGGATTCGCGCGGTCTGCATCGCCGACGGAACGGCGCTCGACAGAATCGTCCGCATTCGCGGCTTCGTGGTCGACGTGAGTGGCCGCCGCTTGCTCTGCTTGGAGGACGAAAGCGGATGGGCTTCGTTTCGTGCGTTACGCAACGGTTTCCAAGGTTTCAACGCTGATGACCATGGGGGCGGACCAGCCGGGACGTTGTGCGCGGTGACCTTGCCGGACGGCCAGGGCCATGGGCGATGGCAGGGCCTTCACCATGAAGTGGAATTCACTGTCTCACGAGACGAATTCCAGTCTGCTCAAATTGATCTGATCCGCAAACAGGCCGACAAGACCTTACGTGATGTTCTGCTGCGTGTGGATGGGGAAGAGGCGCCGGTTCATTCCTCTGACCCTGTGTCGGTAGGCGAGGAGGTGTCGTACGCGTTGATTCTGGCGCCGCTCCCAGCCGAGGCCGGCGCGCCGGCCACCGCATGGATGCTACAGACGGAATGCCGGCGCAGTGACGCCCGGTTTGCTCCGAGCGCCTCGACCTTTGCCTTCATCCGGGCGTTGGAGCAGGGCCGCGCCGTATCCGCACCGTTGCGGGCACAGAAACGCAAGGCCATGCTCTACGATCTGTTCTTTACGTCGCTCACGGTCGGCGAGGCCAAGGAACGAGATCGCCGCATCAAGACGGCGCTGGATCAGAGCGATTGGGCGAGGAGCATCCGTCTTGAGGCCGCTCAATGGCTGAGGCACCATCTGTCGGTGTATGCCAGTCAAGATGTGCGGCTGCAGGTCCAAGGGGGGCGGTGGGCATTGCAAGCAATCGACAAACCTCGCGAAGTGTTGCTGTACCGGATTCCATTCGAGGTTTTCGGTCTGGACGCGTTTCGCGGCATGCCCTCGTACGACGCGATGATGATCGACCCGCTCGTGCTGTTCCAGCGGTTGCCGGAGCTTTTGGAAAAGCTGACGGCGGCCGGGATTTCATTGCTGTACGAAGACAAACCGCTCCGGCCCGTTCGGTGGGATTGCACCGTCCAAGTCGGGCGTCAGGATCGAGAGGGGACCGGGATCAACTGGTTCGAGATCCGGCCGGAGATTCGCTGCGACGGGGTGGTGATTGACGAAACGGAATGGCGGGCGGCCGTCCGGCAGGGCGGAATGATCGACACTGGGCACGGTCTGCGGGTCTTGGATGGGCAGACCATGGAGCGGTTGCGCGCGATCATCGGCCTCACGGGTGATGCGCCGGAGGATCGGAAAACAGCGCAAGTCGTGCGTGTGCCTCGGTTGCAGATCTTCGATTGGCTGGCGCTGCGTGAGCAGGGTATTCCTGTGTCGCTGCCCGCCGAGGACGAGGCGGTGCTGGCGCGCTTGCTGGGATTTGAGCGGATCGAGAAGCCGCCCTTGCCAAAGGGTCTGCACGCGAAGGTGCGCCCTTACCAGCAGGACGGCTACGCCTGGCTGGCATTTCTCTACGAGCATCGATTCGGTGCCTGTTTGGCCGACGATATGGGATTGGGCAAGACCCTCCAAACCATTTGCCTGCTGGCCGCTATCAAGGAGGGACGCATCAAGACGGCTCACGGGGTGAAGGGCCCTCATCTGGTCGTCGTGCCGACAAGTCTGCTCTTCAACTGGGAACAGGAGCTGGCGCGCTTCGCGCCCGGGTTGAAGGTTCATGCGTATAGCGGTCGCGAACGGACATTCGACGCCGGAGACGGCGAGGTGGTGCTCACGACCTATGGGTTGGCCCGTCGGGATATCGACACCTTAGCGCAGACGGCGTTCCATGTGATTGTGTTCGACGAAGCACAGGCGGTGAAAAACATTCAGGCGGACACGACGGGCGCGGTCCGCCGGCTCCAGGGACGCTTCAAGATCGCCCTGACCGGTACGCCGCTTGAAAACCATCTGGGCGAGTATTTCTCCGTGATCGACCTGTGCGTGCCGGGACTCCTGGGCGAGTACGATCACTTCAAGACCGACCTGAAACGTGTCGCGGGTCGCGCGCTCGATCGGATACTGCGCCGGACGCGGCCCTTTATTCTGCGGCGAACCAAGGCTGAGATCCTCCAGGACCTCCCGCCGAAAATCGAGCACGAGGTGTTCCTTGAGTTAACGGATCGGCAAAAGGCGCTCTATCAACAGACCGTCGATCAGGTTCGCTCAACGATCGACGACGCCTATCGCACCAAGACTTCCGGGCAGGCCCAGTTTATCGCGCTCACGGCCATCCTCAAACTGCGGCAGGTCTGTCTTTCGCCCCGCCTCCTTACGAAGCAAACCGATGAGACCTCCCCCAAGCTCGGCTTCCTGGTGGAGCGGCTCCACGTCTTGCGCGATGAGGGGCACAGCGCCCTGGTATTCTCGCAGTTCACCAGCTTTCTGGACCTCGTGCAGGAAGCATGCACTCGGCATGGGCTGTCCTACCACCGGTTGGATGGGTCCACGGCGTCGGCTGCGCGCAAGGCCCGCGTGACCGCGTTTCAGACCAGTGAACAGCCGAGCGTGTTTCTCTTGAGTCTCAAGGCGGGAGGGCAGGGGCTGAATCTCACCCGAGCGAGCTATGTCTTTCATTTGGACCCCTGGTGGAATCCGGCGGTGGAGCGCCAGGCGTCGGACCGCGCGCATCGCATCGGGCAACGGCAGACGGTCTCGATCGTGCGGATTCTCATGCGCCACAGTATCGAGGAGAAGATGGTGGCGCTCAAGCAGCGCAAGCTCGAGTTGTACGATGCGGTCATGGCCGGCGTGGTGCGGGGCTCCGGGCAAGGCGTCCTGACGAAAGCCGACTTTGACTTCCTGCTCTCGCCGGGTGCGTGACCTCGGGGACTGTTGCCTTTCGGGCTCAGAGAGCCGACGACTGTTCCCGTTCTGATCCTGCCGAATTCACGCCGTTTTCAGGTATTGTTGGAACCACCTGCTCGCATGTTCCGCCACCTGTTCCAAGGTGCTCGGCTCTTCGAACAGATGCGTGGCGCCGGGGACGATGACCAACTTCTTTTCGCAGGTCAGCAGTTCGTATGCCGTCTGATTCATTTCAATCACCGGTTCATCGTGGCCTCCAACGATTAACAAGGTTGGAGCGGTGATCGACGGCAGATAAGCTTCAGCCAGGTCCGGTCGTCCGCCTCGTGACACCACGGCCTTGATGTTCGGCGGCTCTCGGGCGGCAGCTTGCAGGGCTGCTCCAGCGCCGGTGCTGGCGCCGAAATAGCCGATCCTCAGATGCTGTGTACGAGGTTCCGCTTCCAGCCAGCCTTTCGCCAGCAACAGCCGATCCGCCAGCAGGTCAATATCGAACACCTTTCGCCGATCATTCGCTTCCTCTTCGGTCAATAGATCCAGCAGCAACGTGGCAAGTCCGTCTCGTTGTAACTGGCGGGCGACGAAAGTATTCCGTGGGCTCAATCGCCCGCTGCCACTCCCATGCGCAAAAACAACCACGCCGCGCGGACCAGCCGGGAGTCCGAGGACACTTTCCAGGGCGATCCCCCCCGTTCTGATCATAACGCTGTGCTCATGTTGCGGCGTCATCGCACCTCTTTCTTAATAGAGCTGCAGGGAGCGGGACGATTAAGGTCAGGGGGCAATTTGGTCTGGTCGTCGACGCAGGCGGCATTGAGTTGGGCCTGCGTGAGACCGATGACCGACGAGAGGTTGGCGCCTCTGAAGTTCGCGCGACGCAAGTCTGCTGAGTCTAGTCGAGCACTACTCAAATTGACTGAAACCAATGTGGCATCTTGCAGATTCGTGTCTTGAAGATTGGCATGGTTCATGTTGGAGTGGCTGAAATTCGCCCCGCGAAGATCTGCGCCGACCAAATTGGCCGATTCCAGATGGGTCCTGTTGAATTGTGCCAGCTGGAAAGAGGATTTCGGAGCGTAGATTTCGCCTAGATCGCCGTTCATGAAGTTGGTGCGCAATCCCGTGGCCCCGATCAGGACCGCGCGGTTGAGGTTTGCGTCCATGAGATTGGCCTCATCAAAGACGGCATGATAAAGAATAGCCATTCGGAGCTTCGCCGAGTGCAAATCCGCCTTCCCCAGAGCAGCTTCTTCGAGGTTGGCTCCTTCCAAGTCGGCGTCCTGCAGGTCTGCGCCATGCAGGTTGGCGTACCGGAGGTCTGCGCCGCGCAGAATCGCTCCCTTCAGGTTTGCGTCACGCAAATTTGCTTCGTCCAGATAGGCGCTTTCCATGTCGGTTTCGATGAGGCGGGCCCCTTCCAATTGCGCACGGTCCAGCAGCGCGCCCTGAAGATTAGCCCGATGCAGATTCGCATTGGTCAGGACGGTGCGGCGCAGGTCGGCGCCTGTCAGATCAGTGTTCACCAGGACCGCACCTTTCAGGGTTGCTCCGTAAAAATATGCCTCGACGAAGTTGCCGTCGGTCAAGTCGGCAGCGGTGAGATCGGCGCCCTCCAATTGCGCCCGCTCGAACGAGGCTTCGCGTAGTTTGGCACCGACCAGGACAGCGTCGAAGAGCGCAGCTTCATCGCCGATGGCTCGGGAGAGATTTGCGCCAGTGAGCCGGGCACGGCGCAGATCGGCTCCGGAGAGATTACTGTCTTCTAGGAGGGCTTTGGTGAGGTCAGCCCCGGCAAGGCTAGCCTGAGCCAGGTTGACCTGAGACAGCTTCGCTTGACGCAGGACCGTTCCCTCCAGATCGGCCCGTTCGAGATTCGCTCCTGCGAGTGCTGCCCGGCTCAGATCCGCTTGGCAGAGCTCCATCCTTTTGGCATCAGGGTTGCCCCGATACTCCACCCATCGTTCATGCGAACGCACGAGGGTCTGCAGTGTTTTGACCGGGACAGGCTTCTGTTTGTAGGGGCTCTTGCAGAGGGGAACCGCGAGCGACGTGGCGGTGGATGCAGATGAGCCTGCCGCCCCGGCCCATGAGGCGGGAAGTCCGATGAGGATGATCATCCCTACAAAGACGGTCGGTATGGAGAAGCGCTTCATCTTGTGTCTCCTTCGATGTTAAACCCTACGGTCGGCTGTCTGGGCTAGGCGTTGCAAAGCCGTGGAAATCCGAGTGTCATAGGCCGACACGGCCTCAAGGGACCGCAGCGGTTCGGGAAGTTGTACTAACTGCGCAGCCGCATGGCGCCGCAATTCGGCCAAGTCAGGTGATGGAGCAGAGCGGCAGCCATTCATCATGACAGGTTGGAGCAGCGGTTCGCCGGGTAGTTGGTCGTCATGTGTCGTGACGATGTCACAGTCCAAATGCCTGTCATTCGCATAATACCGATAGACTTGTTTGCGGCCAGGCCAGGTGACTTTGCCTTCCGATCGCTTACGGCATGGCTGGCCCGCATATTCTTGGAGCTTGTAGGCGCAGTCCAGTGAAGGTGCGTCGGATGAGGTCGTCATGGCCGTTCCGACGGCGAAACTGTCGATCGGCGAAAGGACTTGGATTAAATCTCTCAAGCGATATTCGTCAAGGTTGCCGCTGGCGAGAATCTGTGCCTGAGGCAAGCCTCCTTCATCGAGAATACATCGAACCTTTCGGGCATGATCGGCCAGATCGCCACTGTCTAACCGTATTCCCTTAACGATGATGCCCTGGGCCTTCAGGGCCCTGGCCAACGACACCACTTTGCCCGCAGCAGCTTCCGTGTCATAGGTGTCGATCAGGAGGATCACGTTGTCCGGCTGAGCCTGGGCGAAATGCTCGAAAGCAAGAGTCTCGTCCGCGTGGGTCTGCACGAACGAATGGGCCATTGTGCCGTACAGCGGAATGTTGAACGCCATGCCAGCGAGGACGGTGGCGGTTCCGGCGAAGCCTGCCAGATAGCTTGCCCGCGCGGCGAAGAGCCCAGCTTCGGCCCCATGCGCTCGGCGCAGCCCAAAATCGATGAGCGGCTTTCCTCTTGCGACCAGCACCGCACGCGCCGCTTTTGAGGCCACCATGGTCTGAAAGTTCAACAGGTTCATCACACGGCTTTCCACGAGCTGGGCCTGGGGAAGCGGCGCGACGATTCTGAGGACCGGCTCATGAGGGAAGAACAGGGTTCCTTCGGGCATTGCATCCACATCCCCGGTGAATTTCAGTGTTTCCAGGTAGTGAAGGAGTCTCGAGCTGAACCGCCCCGATTGATCTAACCAAGCCAGTTCTTCCTTTGTAAAATGCAAACGTGAGAGAGAGTCCAGCACCTGTTCGAGACCGGCTGCGACTAAGAAATTCCGGTGGGCGGGCAGTTTGCGGACAAAGAACTCGAACACCGCGGTTCCGTCCATTCCTTGTTCCAGGTAGGCCTGGGCCATCGTAAGCTCATAGAGATCGGTCAGTAGAGCACTGGCCGAAGGATTCATGATTGGAGCATCTTCCATCGAATAGGTATGGCTCCCAGGCGGATCATCTCCGCTTCGGCACGACGACCATCGTCAGGACGAAGATTGACCGCCTTGATGCCGTCTACCAACAAGCAGACGTTATAACCCAGCATCCGAGCGTCCTTGACCGAATTCAGCACACAATAGTCGGTTGCCAATCCACCGATGAACAGCCGCTGTACACTCAGAGCCCGTAGATGCCGATCCAGTGCGGTATGCTGGAATGCCGAATAGGCCTCTTGGTGACGGTCGATGGCCTTGTAAATGATGACGGCTGATGGGGGAGCTGAAAACGACGGCGGCGGTAGAGAGCCGGGGGAACTAGCGACGCAATGGGCCGGCCATGGCCCACCCTGGGACCGGAAGGAGCAATGGTTGGATGGGTGCCAGTCGCGGGTCAAAAAAATAGGAAGACTGCGACTCTGAAACCGCTGAACATAGTTCATGAGGATAAGAAGAATATCATCACCACCGCTGATCTCGAGTGCTCCACCTGGCAGGAAATCATTCTGAATATCGGCGACGAGCAACGCATCATAGGGAGTGAGGGAAATCATTGAGAGGCATCGTGGAGTCGAGGCATCGGATGATCGTTTGATGTTCAGATTACCATCAACCGGTCATGAAGTCGTCAAACCCAAGCGATTGGTCATCGTGCCTGTTGTGACAACAAGCGGATGTGGGCCACGACGTCTTGCATTTCTCCGTCGGTGAGCTGGCCGCGCCAAGAATGCATCGGGCTGAAGACCACACCGTGCTCGATCGTTCGCAGTAACTCTTCGTCGGATTTCAGGAACGACCGAAAGCGCTGAAAATCGGCCGGTGGCACTTTCAAGGAAGTGGCGGCAGGGCCGTCTCCTCGACCGGTAAGGCCGTGGCAGTCCTGACAGTGGTGCTGATAGACCGCTTTCCCGCGTGTGATGTCTGGCGGATAGTCTTGCGCATAGAGATCGGGTATGGCCGTACTGCTCAGAGTAAAGATCCCGCAGAGTCCTACAGCTAGTAGTCGATCTCGAATGAGCCGTTGTGGCGTCTCGATCATGCTGTTAACTCTTCTTCGTGGTGTGAGCGATAAAGGAACTGAACAGCTGCTGCAGCTTCTTGCTTCCGCAGGCCGGGCATGTCACCTCACCTCGCTCATGCTCTTTCAGTGTCACGACAATCAGTGATTCTTTTCCACAATCGAGACACGTATAGTCGTACATCGGCATGGTGCGCCCCTTTCAACAATCAGCCAAAAATCATGAGTGGATAGGTCCCCTGGTGCAACAGCGCATGTGACACGCTACCGAGTACCATGCGGGTGAGGCCGCGGCGCCCCCGGGATCCCGCGAGAATAAGGTCTGGATTCAAGGCCTTGGCTTCCTCAAGAATTCCCTGGACCGGGGTACCTAACGTAGTCGCCACGCGGATTTGGTAGCCATATGACTTCAGCTTGGTGGCTATCTCGTTGAGGAAGTCCTTCGCTTTGCCGAGGGAATGGGTTTCCATATGCTCGGCCGAGACCGCATCCACCGGCCAGGGTGGCCTGGTATGGGGGAGAACGGTGAACAGGGTAATCGTGGGCGCTTCACGAAAGGGTTTCTGTTGAAGGAAGGAGATGGCATGGTCTGCATCGTAGCTCCCTTGCAGGGGGAGCAAGATATGATGAAGCGTTTTCAAGGGGCCAGAAAGGATCAGTTTCGCGCCAGGCCCGAACGTCAGCACTCGGTGGGAGACACTTCCAACGAGCCGTTCCTTGATTGGTCCAAGGCCTCGGGCACCCAACAGAATGAGATTTATCTTTTGTTGTTCAGCCAAGGCCACGATCTGATCCACCGGAGATCCGACGACCAAATGCTTCGTCACCGGTCCGGCATCTAATGGCAGCAAGGACACGATGCGATCCAACAAGCGAGTCCCGTCGTCGCGCATGTTGCGCTCGACCGATTCGTACAGTTCTTGTGCCACTTCCGGCATCATCATGGGATAGGCTGGACTCGGGACATCGAGTACGTGCACAAGGTGCAGTTCCTCGGCACGAGCCAGGTACTTCAAAGCGCGCACGGCTTCATACGAGTTGTCGGAACCGTCGACTGCGAGCAAGAGTTTCATAGCATCACCTTTCTGTCACGGCCTTGCTGATCCGCTCACACATGAATCACACGGGCAGTAAGGCCGTCGCGATCATCAGATAAATCCCCACGCTCAGAATGTCTTGGACAACGGTTGCCACCGGTCCGCTGGCCAGGGCTGGATCTGCTCCGAGACGCGCCAGTCCCATCGGCAGGAGACTGGCCATAATGGTGGCGACAACCGCAGTCACCCCCAGTGAGGCTCCCACGACCACTGCTAACGCCGGATGTCCGTTCCAGAGCCACAACCCTCCACTTGCGACAATTGCGACGATCACTCCGATGGATGCGCCGATCACTGATTCTCTCGCTAATTGTTCCCACAACGACACTTCTCCATAGGCCAACCGACGAACTAAGACCGTTTCAGTTTGGGTCCCGACGGCATCGGCCATATACACGACCAAGGGAAGAAAGAACGCGAGGGCCACTTCGTTCTTCAGCGAGGTTTCGTACGCCGAGGCCACGCCACTGGCCAAGAACCCTCCACCCAGGCCGACCATCAACCATGGAAGACGCGCGCGCACAGCGGTGAGCGTCTGTTGCACGGTGAGCGACAGATGGAGATGGTCCATTCGGCTTACGCCGCCCATCCGCAAGAAATTGTCCACATGTTCCTCATGCAGCAGGGCCAAGAGCCTTCCGATCGGAATGGCACCCAACAACCGGCGACGGTTGTCGATGACGGCCACATCGGCGTCATGACGTTCGACCGCGCGCAGCGCTACGGTCTCGGCCGCATCGCCAGGGAGGACTTCGATTGGAAGGGAGCTTTCGAGCTCAGCCAAGTAGGTCTGTTCTTTCGCCTGGAGCAGTCGCTCGATCGGAACCTGGCCGACCAGTGCAGCCTGATCATCAACAAGATAGATATGGCCCACCTCGTCCCATGTATGACCTCGAAGCGCCGCGATCATCTCTCCAACTGTGCGGTGTCTATCGCTCCGGGGAATGTCCAGAGTCATCAGGTCTGCGGCAGTCGCCATCCCGCTCCTTCTGGTCGATCTTTACTGACAATCTACAGGGCAGAAGAAGACAAAATAGATTACGATTGCCAGCCCCAATCCCACTGCTCCAAGCAGGAGCCACTGTGCACGCGTCATTCTTTCCCCCACTACTGAAGATGGTCTTCAGCAAGTCCAATGCCGCTCAAGGAGAAGATCGCCAGGGGCAAGGGGTGAAGCGTAAGGAGCGAAGAGGGAAAGACATATTGTTGTGAAATTCCCTCGCCCTAACCGTTTATCCTTCGCGTCTTTTGTCGCCTTCTGCCACAGCAGGCGAACGACCTCTGTAGCAGAGCGCCCCTTCTCTTGGAGACGGAATCAATGGCCGAGCGCCCATCGTGAAGGCAAAGAACTGCAAACCTGTGGTTTCCCCGAGCTCTCAACCATCCCTGACCATGCTTGGCGAATGGCATCGCCCTTGCTCAATTTATTGGCCAGGAGGATCGTTCATGGGGAAGGAGACAAATCTCTTCGAGACCATACTGGTTCCGGTTGATTTTTCTCCCTGTTCAGATGAAGCATTTCGGGTCGCCTGTCAGCTCGCTCGGCTGTGTGGGGCGACAGTGCTTGTTCTGCACGTGATCGACACCAGTGCGCTTGCCGCATTCAATCGATTGGGTTTGCTGGCTGTTCCATCAGATGCCGCGCCACAGCGCCGTCGCTTACGCCATTATGCCCGTCTAAAAGTGAGGCAGTTGTTGGAGTCGAAAGTAGCCATGGATGTGAAGATCACACGCCTGATCGTGGAGGGGGTGCCCTTCGTCGAGATCGCCAAAGTTGCGCGCACGGGGGATATCGATCTGGTCGTGATTGGAAGCTACGGCGGCCGGTCCGGCAGTGTGGACAGGATCTTCTTTGGCAGCACAGCGGAAAAGGTCGTTCGCACGGCCGGTTGTCCCGTCTTGACCGTGCCGCTTGAGGCATCCGCGCCACAGCGGAAGTCCACGCGTTGATCAATAGTTCATTAGTAGATGGAGGATCTCATGACGATTGGGGCAAGTCTGGCACAGTGGCGCAGGTTGGGAATGGTTCTCTCCATGGTCTGTCTGGCCTGGATGTATGGGTCGGTTCTCCTGGCGCAATCCGAACAGGTGGTGGACGTGATGATCAAGGATTCTCGTTTTGTGACGAAGCAAAGCCCGTTACGCTTGGGGTTTCCTACCGTCATCAAGGTACGGAATGATGACGCGGAGCGACATGATTTCAGCTCGACCATGTTTGAAGGGATTCCGACACAGATTGAAAAGGACGGCGTGATCGTCTATGGCCGTGGGGTGGGGGGAGTCTTGCTTGATCCGAAACGGGACGCCACGATTCGATTTGACATGACGCGACCAGGTCGGCATGTCTTTCGATGCTCGATTCACCCGACGATGAGCGGAGAATTGCTCTTGTTGAGTGCGGAGGCGGTGTGAGTGTGCCGACAGGGAGATTGAAAATTCTCTTTGCCACTGACGGGTCACAGGGTTCGGCGGCGGCGGAGGCCTATGCCTGTGCGCTCGCCCAATCGTGGGGTGCCTCGCTGACCGTGATGAGCGTTCTGGAGTTTCCTCCTGGGATGAACCCGGACTATGCGGTGAATCGATTGTACTTGGATGAGTTGATGCAGGAGGCAACAACGAGGCTGGTGGACTTAAAAGTGCGGGCGGGCGGCCTCGGGCTCTCAGTCCAGTCTCGCATCGCAACCGGAATCCCAAGTGAAGAAGTGCTGGCCGTCGCACGGGCTGAAGCAGCGGATCTGGTCGTGGTCGGAACGAGAGGGAAGACCGGTCTCGAGCACGTCTTGCTGGGAAGCACGGCTGAGCGAATCATTCGTATGGCACCCTGTCCTGTTTTGACTGTCCCGGGGGCGAAACAGCTCGCAGGTGAACACCAGAAGGCCACCGTCATGAGGATGCTCGTACCGGTCGATTTCTCAGATTGCTCACGTGACGCACTGGAGTATGGAGCGTTGATCGCACAACGATCGAATGTCTCCATGAAACTTCTTCACGTCCTAGAGCCGGTGTCGTACGGATTAGACTTTACGCTGCCTCAAATGGCCCAGCGGGAATCGAGCAAGATCGCCATCACGAAGCGGCTATCGGATTTCGTCTCCGCGCTCAGTGCCCTCGGCCTTGCGTCCGACTTCCTGATTTCGGGCGGGCTGCCGGCCGATTCCATCCTCGATGCGGCTCGAGCCCAATCGGTTGATGTGATTGTGATGGGGACGCATGGCCGCCGGGGGGTGTCTCATGCGTTGTTCGGCAGTGTCGCGGAGTCCGTCCTGCGGAGATCCTCGTGCCCTGTTCTCACAGTACGGAGCCCGAAGTTACCGCCAGACCATCGTCGGGTCCTCTCAGGACAATCGATGCCGGCCAATGTGTAACCCAGGAGCAAGTCATGCGAACGCGAAAAACAACAACCAGTAAAGCCAAGGGTCGAGTCGCCCCCAAGATCGGCCGAGCCGAGAAGCCCATTGAATTACCGGATGGCATGTGGGAACGGATCTCGCAGAAAGCGTACGAATTGTGGGAACAGCGCGGTCGTCAAGAAGGGAGCGCGTTTCGAGACTGGCTTGATGCGGAGGAAATCGTCATGGAAGAAATACATGAATCCCGCGAGTGAACAAGCAACGGGATTCTGGACTCCACGGCCTGCGGCTCTGGATGCGATTCTCGTGCGGCTCGAATCGCTGTCGCTCAAGCCGGAATTCGCCCTGCAGCGAGAGATGGCGCTGGCACGGGCGTTGAGACCCTACCTGGGGGGCATCGCGGGCAGACTCGTCGCACCGCTCGCTCAAGAAACCGAACTCGCCAACCTGTTCCTTCTCTGCGATTTCTATCCTGAAGACGGGCAATTGACGCTGATCGAACAGTTACGGGATGTGATCACCGAACACATCCCCAATGAAGAACGGCAGTGGCTCGATCCCTTGAAACATTCCTATTTCGATGTGCTGGAACTGACTTCCTTGCCGAAGCCAGGGGAAGATCTCACTGTGCGGTCGCTCGGAGATCGAACCACATTGGTGGTTCCCGGCCATGAATCTCTCAACGGCCTTGCGGCAGGCCGGGTGTTACTGACCCGCCTCGTTGGCACTCCGGATGGTGGCGAATCAGGCAAGGCAGTGTGGGCCGGCTGCGGAATCGTCTTGTCTCAGGCCGATGCCAACGCGCTGCTCGAGAGGACTGCGGAATGGCGTCAGAGAAATGGAGATGACCACCGGATCCTTTGCATTAGGGGAGTGGAGGGAGTTTACCAAGCGTTTCGGGTACATGTTCCTCTGGGCATTCGCACAGCTTCGCACGGACGCGTTGGTGGATGCCGTCGTCCATATTCGCTATCTCCGTCCCGATGGCCAGCCCTATCTCTATGCTGTGGCTCTGTACGACCACCATGAGTATCGGTTCTTTGTCGATGGATTGTCCGAGATGAGCGAGCTTAAGCCGGAGAAGACGGCGCCTCAGGTTAGAAGGCAAGGCCAGACCGACGATGTTCCTCCGACGTGCACATGGGCGCAGCGCGATGAGAGCGGCAGGACCGACTCTATTGTCGCGAAGGTGACACTCACGTCGTCCCAGCTCATCGTGGAATGCGATAGTCCAGCGACGACTTGACCAGATCAAGCATCGACTCGCGGCCTCGTTTGGATTTTCACTGCATTTCCGAGGTGAGACGCTCGTACCGCCCGCGCGGCAACTCTCGGTAGCCGAACTCATGTCCGATGAACCGCCGCCGTTGGTCGTGACATCGGAAGAAGACCGTACGCTGCTCAACCAGTTTCTTGAAAAAGCCTACTTGGAGTGGTCGGATCAGCCTCACCTCGCGCTTGGCGGGCACACGCCGCGACATGCCGCCGCATCTGCCGCTATGAGCGGCAAGGTCGGTGCCTTAATCAATGAGATGGCCCAGCATGATCCAGGCCGTCAGCGATGTGGCCGACCAGCGTTCGATTACAATCGTCTTCGCGCTCATGTGGGCTTGGACGAACTGCCAGAGTAATTCGAGCTGCACCACTTGCCTCTTGACAAGATGGAGTATACAACCATCCCGCAGATGATGGCCGATGGGGAATAGCCTAAGGAGAAGCCGATGACAGTAGAGCGCACAACCGTCGGTATCTTAGTCGGTGGCGGGCCGGCTCCCGGAATCAATAGTGTGATCAGCGCCGCCACGATCCGCAGTATTCTCGGGGGTTCGGACGTACTTGGAATCATCGATGGGTTCAAATGGCTCATGGAAGGGGGGACGGGACAGGTACGGCCGCTCTCGATCGAGGATGTGAGCCGAATCCATTTTCGGGGCGGGTCCTATCTGGGCACGTCGCGTGCGAACCCGACGAAAAGTACCGAGCTGCTCAATAACGTGTTGTTCGCTCTGTCGAGACTCAATGTCACCCGGCTGGTGACGATCGGTGGGGATGATACCGCGTTTTCGGCCATGAAATTGGAAGAACATTCCGGCGGCCGTCTTCAAGTCATTCATGTTCCCAAGACCATCGACAATGATCTCGACCTTCCTTATGGCATTCCGACGTTCGGGTTTCAAACGGCTCGTCACGTCGGGGCCGAGATCGTGAAAAATCTGATGGTCGACGCCCGCACCACCGCCCACTGGTACTTGGTCGTGACCATGGGGCGCAAGGCTGGCCATCTCGCCTTGGGTATCGGAAAGGCCGCTGGTGCGACGCTGACGATTATTCCGGAGGAATTTCGCGAGCGGCCAGTCAAATTACAGCGGGTCGTCGATCTTCTCATCGGAGCCGTGATCAAACGTCTGGAACATGGCCGGTCCGACGGGGTTGCGGTGCTGGCCGAAGGACTGATCGAAATCATTGATTCTCGAGATCTTGGTGGGTTAGAGCATGTCGAACGAGACGAACACGGCCATTTACGAATGAGCGAGATAGATATCGGTGATGTGCTGCGGCGTGAACTGACGAAGCAGCTTCACCAGCTGGGGCTTTCCATCAGCCTGGTGACGAAGAACGTGGGATATGAGCTCCGTTGTGCCGATCCCATTCCATACGATATCGAATACACGCGCGATCTCGGGTATTGCGCCGCTCAGTACTTACTCGACGGCGGGACATCGGCCATGGTCTCGATTCAAAACGGACGGTTCACCCCGATTCCATTCAAGCAGATGGTGGATTCCTCCACTGGACGGACCAAGGTGAGGATGGTGGATATCGAATCCCAGTCCTACCAGATCGCCCGGCAATACATGATTCGACTCACGGAAGCCGATGTGAACAATCAGGACGCGCTGGGCCGCTATGCCGCCATGGCAGGCCTGTCTCCAGAGGCGTTCCGAGAACGGTTCAGTACAGTCCTTTGAACAACATGGATACATCTCGTCGAACAAAAGGATATCCGACATGAAGATTCTTGCGACAGTTGATGGGTCGAAACATGGCAAGTGGGCGATCGAGTGGTTAGCGGAGATGCCGTTCGCGGTGCAGCCGGTCGTTCGTGTGCTGCATATCATCGATGTGGCGAGCGTTCGGGCTCCCTTTATGACCCAGCCGGCGATCGTCGGGACCGGACGATACATTCAGTCCGAAGTCAAGCGGATGGAGGCAGTGGCCAAGTCCACTAAGAAAGAGTCGGAGGGTTTGTTGTCAACGCTTGGCTTGAGCGGGACCGTGACGACTGACCAGGGCGCGGTGGCAGCGACGATCATGAAGCATGCGCAGCGTGGGGTCGGACTGCTGTCGATCGGGTCCCGAGGCTTGGATGCCTTAGACCGCTTTATGCTGGGCAGTATCTCGAATCATGCTATTCACCATGCACCTTGTTCTGTACTGGTGGTGAAAGAGAGTCCTCGGCCTGTACGGCATCTGGTTCTAGCAATTGATGGCTCGTCAGCCTCAGATAAGGCGGTTAAGTTCCTGATTCGCAACGTCAACCCGACACCCGACGGTCTGGATCGCGAACCAGTCGTGGTGACCGTGATACATGCCGTGCCCTATTTTAAGTATCCAGAAGTAAAAGAAGCCGGGAAAGCGCTGGTCCAGCGCTATGGTGCTAAGCTCTCGAAATCAGGCTTCCAGATCCGTGAAGTCTTGAGGCTGGGGAAGCCGGCAGACGAGATTCTGACAGTGGCCAAACAGGAGAAGGCGGATCTGATTGTGACCGGAGCGAAGGGGCTGGGCGCAATCCGCCGAGTGCTGCTTGGCAGCGTCTCTACCCGTGTGGTGCAGCATGCCCACTGTGGAGTGCTCGTGGTCCGCTGAAGATCAAAAGTAGGGGGTGGCTCATGGCTGGAGGAACAGGCTTGACGGAAAGGAAGAAGGCGCAATAGACTGACACCCTCTCGGATCAACAAGAGAGGGAACCGTATGACCGCATTAATGAAGATTGACCAAGAGTCGCTCCCGGATCGTTTAGTGACGGGGCTTTCAAAAATCGGGTTGGCGATGAAGAGCCGTGCCTGGAGACGAAAGGGACGGGCAGGGATTGGTCCCTTGCAAATCCAAGTGCTGACGTTTCTCCGATCTCGACCGAATCATTCGGCTACCGTTTCAACGATTGCCCGAGAACTCTCCGTGAAACTGCCGACTGCTTCTGAAGTCATCCGAACGCTTGAGGGGAAGCGATTGGTCCGCCGGCGCCGTCGGGAAATCGACAACCGTGTCGTGACGGTTCACCTCACCTCCCTCGGGGCGAAGGCAGGCCATGTGGAAAACCGATGGCCGGAGATTCTGGCGTCTGCGACCAAGAATTTGTCGGTGCAAGAGCAGGTCGCGCTTCTGAGTTCGCTCGTGAAGCTGATTCGCGCGCTTCAATTGCAAGGAGAAATTCCTGTTGCGCGCATGTGCGTCTCCTGCGAGTATTTCCATCCGCATGCCTATGCGGAATCGGACCAGCCTCATCACTGCGACTTCTACCATGTGGCATTTGGAGATCAGGCATTTCGCCTTGATTGTCCCGAGTACGTGGAAGCCCCAGCGGAAGATCCGAGCAAGAAAGCCGATTCTCACAAAGCTGAGACCATGGCCAAAGGCCTAGCTGCCGGGTGACGATCTATCATGGGGCAGCTTCTGTAACGGCTGCTCTGTTCGGCTGAGGTAGAGTGCTCCGTCCGCCTCGACCTGCCTCATTAAGTCTTCCAACGCTCCCTGTAACGCGGTTTCGATGGGGTTACGGTCCGACGCCGTGACCCACCGCACCGATGATCCCGCTGCAGTGTGTTCGGCACGATAGGACTTCATAACCCCGGCAGCTTCGCTCATCTCTGCTTGTAGCACGATTCGATAATGATAGAGGCTGCTGCGGGAGGTCAGCGTCAATTTCGTGGCCACGCGAAGCGTCAGGTCGGCTGGGTCAGGCGAGACTGACGTGAAGGTGCCTCGTTGTTGCAGGTATCGTAAGACTGCCTGTTTTAAGTCGAGATGCGACCATTCCAGCAAGGCGATGCCTGGCCGATGGTCCGCGCCTTCCATTGCAATTGGGCTGACAACGGCTTGAAGCGTTCGAGGGATCGTGATGGACGACACGCTGATGGGGAGAGGCGTCACCTGAATCCGATGGACGCACCCCGCCCCTGTGACACAGAGGGCGAGCAGGAGCATTGTGAACCGTATCGGGTAGGTCATCGGCAATCAAAGGATAAGCCTCGAACACTCCTCACAGTGTTGTGATCTGGGCGATTAGTGAGTCGAGTTGGGAGAGGGCCCTGACAGGATCTCCAAGTCGTTCAACGCTCGAGCAGCCTGTTCTCGGTAGGTACGTTCCGTCGGGTCCGTGTAGGTATCGACCACACGTTGATAGGAAGCACGGGCTTTCTCCGGTTGCTGCTTGATCGCGAAATATTGTCCCAGCGCGATCCAGTTCTGAGCCGCCGTTCCTCGAGCCGTTTTCATGAGTGCGAACTCCCGTTCGACCTGCGATGTCCCCTGCAACTGACCTTGCTTCCTGACGGTGTCCGCCATCTGATCGGCCATGGCTTCGACCTGCTCATTTTCGTGAACCGCTGCGGCCACTCGATTGGCCTTGAGGTGCGTATAGAAGTTCTCGACGTGGTCCTTCATGACATTCGCTCGCCGCTGATAGGGGTCTGCGGCACAACCAGACAGAAGGAGGACGAACAACGAAATAGCACCTGTCGTTCGGTAGAAGAAGGGGCGAGTGGAAGTTTTCACCTGGGGCCTCGTAGATTAAGAGTCCTCGTGTGTCTAATTATGAGAGTTTAGCATACACCCAGCCGCGCAAACACCAGCTCGATCGGCGGTCGCGAAGCCCCTTGAACCTCTGACGATGGCTGCGCTATCTTAGTCTCCAGTTTACTAGTAGACGAAAATCTTCGCGGGGGCTACAGGATGGGCCTTCGAACAAGGGGGAGGATGATATGGGAAAAAGTTTAAAAGGGACCAAGAGTCACGACAATTTGAAACACGCGTTTGCCGGCGAATCACAGGCCAACCGCCGGTATCTGTATTTCGCGCGGAGGGCGGATATTGAAGGCTATCCGGATGTCGGGGGGCTCTTCCGGGACACCTCGGAGGCTGAAACCGGCCATGCCTTTGGTCACCTGGACTTTTTGAAAGAGGTCGGAGATCCGGCGACAGGTGTGCCGATGGGCAACACGGACGCGAACCTCAAGTCCGCCATCGAGGGCGAAACGTACGAATATACGCAGATGTATCCCGGGATGTCGAAGACCGCCCGCGATGAAGGATTTCCTGAGTTGGCGGAATGGTTTGAGACCTTGGCGAAAGCCGAACGGTCCCATGCCAATCGGTTTCAGAAGGGATTGGATACGCTGAAGAGCTAACGCACACGTATCGGCTCACGTTCAGCGGTCAGTTTTCGGCGACGTGGCGGGAGTCCGTCGGCGAAGGCTGGCCGCTGATCGTTTTTGGAGAGAGGAATGAAAGGTCTCAGTCTCCTTACCCCGATCGACTCCACGCAGTTGGAGAAGGAAACGCTGCGGATCTACGAGGTCTGTGACGGCTGCCGGCGCTGCTTCAATCTTTGTCCCTCGTTCAACACACTCTTAGATCGGATTGATGTGTGCGAGAGTGACGTGGCCAAGCTGACCCCGGCCGATCATCATCAAGTCGTCGATGAATGTTACTACTGCAAGCTCTGCTTCAACCATTGTCCCTATACTCCGCCTCATCACTATGCAATCGACTTCCCGCATTTGATGATCGCCTGGAAAAAGCGTCTTGCGGCGGAGCGTGGCGTTCGGTGGCGAGATCGCCTATTGATCATGACAGATGCGATCGGAAGACTTGGCAGCGCCACCGCCTCGCTCACGAACAGGTTGTTGGGCAACAGGTTTGTGCGCCGCCTTCTGGAGCGGGTCATGGGGATTCATCGGGACCGTCAGCTCTTGCACTTTTCTCAGAGAGACATTTCCACGCTGGTTCGGCCGTCGAGCCAAAACGGCCATCGTAGATCCACCCGTCCGCAAGGTCGCCCTCTTTGCCAGTTGCCTCGTGAACTTTCAGGCGACCGACGTTGGCAAGGCGACAGTGCAAGTGCTGGAGAAGAACGGCGTCCAGGTGGTGGTTCCAGAGCAGCGCTGTTGCGGGATGCCCAGTTTCGATATTGGGGATACTCAGGCGATTCAACAGGCTGCTCGAAGCAACGTTGCGTCATTGTATCCGTTGGTCGCCGAAGGGTACGATGTGGTGGTCCCGACCGCCAGTTGCAGCTTGATGTTGAAACGCGAATACCCGGAACTCTCTCGCGATGAGAAGACGAAACGGGTCGCGGAGCGGACCTTCGATGTCTGTGAATATCTGATGGCCATGAAAAAAACCGGCCAGTTGGCAACCGATTTCACGCGAAAGCCAGGGCGAGTCGCCTATCAGATTCCCTGCCACCTCAGGGATCAAAATATCGGGTTTAAATCTAGAGAACTCATGGAGTGTGCCGGTGCCCAGGTCGAGGTGATCGAACAGTGTTCGGGGCATGACGGCGCCTGGTCGGCGAAGACGGAGTTTTTCCAACTTTCGATGAAGATTGCCGGGAAGGCCATGCGAGCGATCGAGCAGACACCGGCGGACCTTGTTGCGTCGGACTGTCCCCTGGCCGGCTTACAGTTGGATCAGGCCGGCGCGTCGGCCCATGCCGGAGGACGGAGCACTCTGCATCCGATTCAGATTGTCCGTGATGCCTATGGGTTGCCACGACAACCATGAGGCTGGAGTCAGCTTCATGCTGGACGAATCACGAGAGAGGGGACAATCAATGAAAGCCATCGCTCCAGAAGATATCATTCCGCATCAGGAGTACGAGCGGCAGCGTGAGGCCTTTCGAGCGAACATCATTGCGCTGAAGCAGCGGCGGCGCATGTCGGTCGGCCCGTGTATTACAATGGTATTCGAGAATCGTGAAACGGTGCAGTTTCAAATTCAGGAGATGATCCGCGTCGAGCGGATTTTCGATCCGGTCAAGGTTCAGGATGAACTGGATGTGTACAATGCCCTTCTACCGGCTCCGGGCGAGTTGAGCGCGACCCTGTTGATCGACATCACTCAGGACGCGATGATCAAGGAACGGCTCGATCAGTTCATGGGGCTCGATCATGGAGAAAAAGTAGCCATTGTCGCCGGAGGCGAGGAAGTATTCGGCGAATTTGAAGGCGGCCGGAGCCATGAGACGAAAATCAGCGCGGTCCATTTCGTGAAGTTTCGACCGACCGCATCCATGACCAAGACCTTTGCAGACCTCAGCCAACCTGTGATGATCCGTGTCGACCATGGCGACTATCGAGAAGCAGGCGCCTGTGTCCGGCACGATGCGCGAAGAGTGGCTTGCCGATTTAAGAGGCGGTGCGTAGCACCGAGAAACCATGCCCCCTGTCTTGTTGACGAAGCGGATCGAATTCTCCGCCGCCCATCGCTATGGACGGCCGGAATGGGATGACGCGAAGAATCGCGCGGTATTTGGGCGCTGCTACAATCCTCCCGCGCACGGACATAACTATCTGCTTGAACTCACCGTCTCCGGTGACATCGATCCCACGACCGGCATGGTTGTCAATCTATTCGATCTCAAACGGGTGCTCCTGGACGTGATCGAAGAATTTGATCACAAGAACCTGAATCTCGACATGCCCTACTTCAAGGATCGGATTCCGACCTCCGAAAATTTCGCGCATGTGCTGTGGACGAAGTTGGCGGCTCAACGGGATATCGGTGCCCTCCATACCCTTCGGCTCTGTGAGGATGAAGATCTCTATGCCGAGGTCACCGCAGGCGACGGGCCGGACGCCGCCTCCGTTGAACAAGCGCTATAGCTTCAATGCAGTTCAAGCAAACCATCAAGGGCGAGATTGGGACTGCTACGTGACGATTCACGGGACGATCGATCCCATGACGGGCATGGTGACCGACATCGGAGCGTTGGACCGACTGGTGCAGGACCGGGTCATCAAGCCATTTGATCGTCAGGATCTCCGCCAGGTGCTTGGCTCCGAAACGGTGAGGGGAGAAGTTCTCGCCAAGACCATCTGGGACCGCCTCGCCGGACATCTCTCAGGCGGAACACTCCACAACGTCCGTCTTGTCCAAACCCGCGACCTCTCGTTCGACTACGCAGGGTAATGTAGATGGCCCCTGTCTTTTCAGTAAGTCAAAAGAGCAGGTTGGATGCCCCTGTCATTGTTTCATTGCTCTGAAGCTCATTCCTCCGGACACGCTGAACAGAAACCCAGGCTGGAGAGGAACGATGGGGGCAAACGGCTCGCGGTTTCACGTGTAGCCAGAGAAATTTAGAAGGGTGGCCTCTTCTGGCTGCTAGTCGGCGTGGGATTTATCGCACCCTTGGCTTATATGGACAAGCCGTCATCCAACTTG
>CAWKLH010000021.1:0-24167 GCA_963850405.1 Nitrospirota bacterium | reverse complement strand
AGCTAGGCGATCATCACTCCTGCTCGGCGTTCGATGAGCTCAATCTCATAGCCGTCGGGAGCATCAATGAAGATGAACCGGCTTCCGGAAGAGGTTGTCGTGGGGCCATCGGTGATTGTGACACCCTGTGCATGAAGCGAGGTAATCGTTTCGTCGAGACTTTCAACTTGAAAGGCTAGATGCACGAGATCTTCCTGAACTTTCACTGGGCCACTTGGAGGGAAACTGGTCAGCTCTATCAATTCGTCGCTATTGGGTACTTTGAGAAAAGCGAGGTGTGAGCCGCGCGGAGAGGTTTTCCGTTCAATCACCTCAAGGCCCAAGACGGTCGTGTAAAATCGGATGGTCTCATCCAAATCGCTGACCCGCATACGGGTATGGAGGAATTTCTTGACTCGCAAATTAGTCATTGGTCAATAGTTATTAAAAGAGCGATTGCTGTTTGGAATGTACCATTGACCGATGACCAATGACTACTGACCTCTTCCTCTGACAGGCCCCGCCGTCTTCCGCAACAACAGTTCCGCGCTCCCTGGTATCAAGAAGTTAGGCATAGGCCCGATTTCTTGATAGTCGTGTCTCTTGTAGAAGGCTCTCGCGGACTCATTAAAGTCCGACACACAGGCAAAGAGGTTCTTGGTCCGCTCAAAGACGAGCTCCTCGATGTGCCGCAACAGCTGCCCACCGACTCCCTTCTGACGAGCCCATCCAGCCACGCCTAACAGCTCCAAATAATCGCCGAGGAGAAACTTCTGCTTCACGATGGCGACGCCTGCCACTCGTCCGTCAAGTTCCGCGACGTAGCAGTCTCGTCCCTGAGGCGTCGGACAAAAGATGCGGTTCCAATCATCCTTTGTATAACCGAGTGTCTTCCAGGGATCGGATTCACCCAGGAGGTGAACCACGGCTTCCCGATCGTCTGCCTGCATCGTCCGGATGACTGGCTGGCTCATGGAGTCGAAGACTGACAATTCAACAGTTCGCTGACGGTCATGGGTTTGAGCCCCTTCTGAGGGAAGCACCTTTGTTGCCAGTTGCTCGATCACCTGCCGAGTCTGTTTGCCCTTGCCGTTCGCATGGAAGACGATGATGCTGCCGGGCTTGGCCCGCTTGGCGACTCTGGCCAAGATGTGTTCTGCCGAGAGTGTCGGATCTGGATCACCCGATTCGATATTCCATTGGATGAACTGCAGACCGAGCATCTGCACCACGGCAACGGTCACGTCGTTGTATTCGCCATACGGTGGCCGAAACAACGTCGCCGTATGGGTATATTGGTCTTGCAGGATTTTCACGGGGCCAAGGATCTCCGTGCGTTGTTCGTCGGCATCGTGCATGGGAAGGTGGGCGTGGACGTCACCATGCGTCCCGACCTCGAAAAATTCCATGCTCAGTAGATGGTCCACTTCTGGCTCATGTTTGGTCATCCACTTGCCGGACATGAAGAATGTGGCGGGGATACGGTGTGAGATCAGATAGTCCATTAAGGGCTGATCGTAGCCGGACCCCTTTCGCACGGGACAGAGATCGAACGTCAGTGCCACGCCAGGGCAGGTTGGTGGACCAGACTTGATCACTTGGGCCACACCGTCTACTGGAACGAATGCCCCGTGAGTTGCGGCTAACAGCACGCCGATCAGCAGGCGTCGCAGAACGTGTCGTCGCATAGGGGCTAGTATACCTGAACCGGTGGAGAAGATTGACCCTTTGCGTACTCCGCTGGTACGGTGTTGTCAATGCAGGTACCTTCCTGGGAAATCGGCCGCGCGTTGGGAATTCCGATCCGCGTCCATGCTTCATGGTTCGTGGTGTTTCTCCTGGTCACCTGGTCACTCTCGACTGGGTATCTACCGGACAATTTGCCCGGGCTCACTCCAGAACGGTATTGGGCCATGGGGGGCCTTGCAGCGGTCCTGTTATTCGGCTCCGTGCTTTTGCATGAGCTCGGCCATTCCTACGTCGCGTTGTACTACCACATCCCGATTGAAAAGATTACGTTGTTTATTTTTGGCGGTGTGGCTCACATGCGGAAGGAAGCCCCCACACCCCGTGCTGAATTCCTCATTGCGTTGGCCGGGCCGGCGGTCAGCTTTGTGATCGGTGGTCTCTGCTTTGTTTTCGTGGAGCTGGCGGAGACGATGCAACGGCAACATGGTCTCCAGGGGTGGATCATGCTCGGGGCCTTGCTGGGCTTCGTCAATATGCAACTTGGGCTCTTCAATATGATTCCAGGTTTTCCGCTGGACGGCGGACGAATGTTACGTGCGGGACTGTGGGCATGGAGACACGATTTTTATCGAGCGACCAAACAAGCCGCAGGGGTCGGCCTTGCGTTTGGAGTGATGCTTGGGCTGGCGGGCCTTGTCGTACTGTACGGGTCTGCGAGCGGCGGACTACCGCACGTCGATGGCATCGAACGGCGGGTGGGTTGTCGTCATCGGCATGTTTCTCTTTACCGCAGCCCTGGCGAGTCGTCGTCAAGCGGTCATGCGTCAGGCCCTGGCGACGGTCCCTATTCGGGATGTCATGACGACGACGGTCACCTCGATTCCGTCGCATTGCACGTTGGATGTGGCGGTGAATCAGCACTTCCAATCCTATGGCTACGGCGGTTTCCCAGTGTTAGAGGATGGGCGACTGGTGGGACTCATCACCACGGTTGAGATTCAGAGCGTCCCGCCGTCGCTGTGGCCCTGGCGCAGGGTCGAGCAGGTGATGCGCCCCCGTTCGGAATCGTTAGTGATTGAGCCGGATATTCCTGTGATGCATGCGCTGGAGCGTATGGCCCGTGAAGGGTGGGGTCGCTTAGTGGTCATGCAGGACGGAGAAATGATCGGACTTGTCACCCATTCAGCCATTGTGCGTTATCTTCAGCTCCGAGGCTCTTCCAGCCGCTAAGTCGCAGGATGCCCCATCGGTCATCCCGCTCCACCGTCTCGGCTACCCACTGTCAGCGGGCACCTGCGATGAGCGGGCGAGCTGTTGTAGCTTGCGGGCGATGATCCCACCGAACAGCAAGAGCCCGGCGGAATAATAGACCCACAGAAGCAAGAGGACGACCTCTAACAATGATCCATAGAGCCTGGCGTACACCGTGGCATAGTCGCTGTAGCTGACGAACAGCAACTTCGCCGAAACCCAGAGCAAGCCGAACGTCAGTGCGCCTGCCATGGCGTGGCTCCACCGTGGGCGGCGGCGAGGCACCAGGCGGTACAGCAGGCTCACCGTCAGGAATGCCAGGGAAAAGGGGAGCGTATAGGTGAGATGAAAATCATGGGCGGCAAGGGCGACGAGATCGAGCCCCCACAGCTTCGGGGCATAGGCAGTCAAAAAGGTGATGGTCTGCGTGGCGACATAGGAGAGGAACAATAGAAGTCCTGTCGATCCCAGCAAGGCTATGGAGATCGCGGTAGAAATCAACGGGTGACGCTTTTGGGTGCTTTCAAATACCACGTTCAGTGCGTAATCGAGCTCGTAAAAGACGAGCCCTCCAAACCAGAAGAACGACAGAAGTACCAGCCAGCGCACACCTTCTAATACGCTGATCCGATGGAGTTCTTCAGCCAATCGTTCACCCAATGAAGGCAGAAAGCCCTTCAGGAAGCTTAGGATGAATTGCTCGCCGATGATGTTTTGGCTGACCAGGAAGCTGATCCCATACAGGAGAAGAAAGACGAGAGGAAAGAGCGAGAGTAAGGAGAAAAAGGCCAAGGCTGCCGCCAGGCTCGGGCAGCCTTGGCGCAAGAAGGTGGTCACAGTCTCGCTCAGAAAGCGGAGGACGGTCATGATGCTCCGCATGCGGATCGGCAAATCACAACGGTCTTACTTGAGCGCCGATACCGCTTGCATGGCGAAGTTCACGAGTGGGTTGGGATAGATCCCAAAGATCACCACTCCGGCCACCGCGCAGGCCAGCACGATAGAGAGAGCCGGTGACATGACCATCCGAGGGCTCGTGCTCGACAGGTCACTCGGCTCGCGCATGTACATGACCATCACCAGCCTGAGGTAGTAATAGGCTGAGATGACGGCAAAGATGAGCGCCACGGCAGCCAGCCAGGGCAGGCCGGCTTCCACCGCCGACATAAAGACATACAGTTTTCCAATAAACCCTGCGGTCGGAGGAATGCCTGCCAGCGAGACCATAAAGATCAACATGAGCAGTGCAGCCACAGGATGCCGTTTGGCAAGACCGGTGAAATCTTCGATGTCTACTCCCTCGATTCCGCCCTTGCGAAGCATGGCGACGATGGCGAACGCGCCGAATGTCATGAATGCGTAGAGCGAGAGATAAAGCAGCACGCTGGCGATACCGGACGAGTTCTCCATGTGTCCCGTTGCAACCACACCGATCAACGCGTAGCCGGCATGGGCAATGCTTGAGTAGGCCAGCATGCGTTTCACATTCGTCTGCACCAGTGCGAGGATATTTCCCAAGATCAGGGTGGCGAGGCAAAGCAGGAGGAACATCGCAGACCAGTTGGCTTTCAGGCCACCGAGCCCTTCCATGAACACTCTGAGGAATGCGCCGAAGCTTGCGGCTTTGGATGCGACCGCCATGAAGGCGGTGACGGAGGTAGGAGCGCCTTGATAGACATCCGGCGTCCACATGTGAAACGGCACCACGGCGAGTTTAAACCCGAATCCGACCGTGAGCAGGATCGTGGCAAACAACAATAGCGGATCGTCCAGGTTACGGCCGGAGATCGCTGCGGCGATCTCCGGAAGTCTGGTGCTTCCGGTCGCTCCATAGAGAAGCGAGATGCCGTAGAGGAGGATTCCAGAGGAGAAAGCCCCCAACACAAAATACTTGGCTGAGGCTTCCAATGAGCGAGGGTCCGATCGCTTCAGGCCCGCCATGACGTACAGCGAGAGGGACATCAGTTCGGTGCCCAGATAGAGTGTCAATAAATCAGCCGACGAGACCATGACCATCATCCCGGAGAGCGCGAGCAAGACAAAGCCGTAATATTCGCCGAAGTACAGCCGCTCTTCCTTCAAGTAGGAATGAGAGAGGAGAATGGTTAGGCCGGTGACGAAGTAGAGGAGCAGTTTCCAGAAGGCTCCGTACGCATCGATGACGACGAGTCCGCTAAAGATTGTGGCGGGAGCCTGTATCTGGGACGCCGTCAACCCCATGCAGACGGCCAGTGTTCCCAGGCTCAGCCAGACCAAGCCGTCTTTGTCGGATGCCCGCAGCACCGGATCGAGCACGAACACGATGCAGGCTGCCGTGACGATCAGCAATTCTGGGAGGATGAGGAACAGATCTGCCGCTGAAAAGGTCATTGCGGTTGGCCCTCCGGCGAGACCTGCGCCCCTTGCCCAAACGCCGGTCCAGTCGGTGAGGTGATCCGTTTCACGGTTGGAGAGAATGGGTCAGCCTGGCGCATGGCTGACCCGTGCTCAGTCGCCGGCGGGAAGACGCGTGCAATGACCTTCTCGACGCTTGGGTGCATGCGAGTCAGGATGGGGTTCGGGAAGATCCCGATCAAGAAGATCAAGACGACAAGTGGCACCACGGTGATCATCTCACGCAGGTTCACATCGCGAAGCTTCGGGAGCATATGCGGATTGGGGACGCCGAAGGCGACACGTTGAACCATCCAGAGCAAGTAGGCTGCCGCCAGGATAATTCCCAACAACGCCAAGGCCGTGGCGATCTTGCTCCAGAGGAAGGCGCCTGCAAGAATCATAAACTCTCCGACGAAACTGTTCGTGCCGGGCAGCCCCAATGAAGACAATGAAAAAATGACGAGGAAGGTCGCATACCGTGGCATCGGCTTGGTGAGTCCAGTATTGTCGGCGATCTGCCGGCTATGGGTGCGTTCGTAAATCATTCCAACGCAGAGAAAGAGTCCACCAGTGGTGATGCCGTGGTTTACCATCTGCATGACGGCGCCTTCGATTCCTTGAATATTAAACATGAAGAGGCCGAGCGTGACAAATCCCATGTGGCTCACACTCGAATAGGCGATGAGTTTTTTTAGGTCGGACTGAGCGAGTGCCATGTAGGCCCCATAGATGATGGCGACAATGGAGAGCGCCACCATCACTGGCGTAAACGCTTGAGAGGCGTCAGGCAACATCGGCAGGCTGAAACGGAGAAACCCATAGGTGCCCATCTTGAGCAGCACGCTGGCGAGTATGACGCTGCCGGCTGTGGGTGCCTCCACGTGCGCGTCGGGCAGCCAGGTATGGAAGGGGAACATGGGAACTTTGACGGCGAATGCGGCGAAGAACGCGAGGAAGAGCCAGAATTGCAACGAATTGGAATAGGTGCCTTGACTCAATTGAAGAATGTCGAACGTATGGCCGCCCTGGAAATACAGCACCAAGATCGCGACCAGTAGCAAGACACTGCCGGCGAGAGTATAAAGCAAGAATTTGATCGCGGCGTAGAGACGATTCGGCCCACCCCAGATCCCGATCAACAAGTACATCGGAATCAGCATCGCCTCCCAAAAGACATAGAACAGCACGAAATCCAGCGCGGTGAACACGCCGATCATGGCGCTTTCCATAATGAGCAGCATGGCCATGAAACTCCGCATCCTGATCTCGATGGAGTGCCATGAGATCAGGATGCAGAGCGGCATCAGGACCGTCGTCATGAGAACGAGCGGGAGGCTGATTCCATCAAGTCCAAGCCGATAATTGATGGACAGCGACGGGATCCACCGCGCCGATTCCATGAACTGCATCTCACCGGATGACGCATCGAACAACCACCAGAGCGGGAGTGAGATCAGGAGGTCGGCTACGGCTACAGCGAGAGCCGTAACCTTGATGGAGCGCTCCTTCACCGCGAAGACAGCAATGGCCCCGGCCAGCGGGAGGACGACCAGTAATGTGAGCCACGGAAAGCCGGTCATCTAGACTCCTGCATCAGTGATGCCAAATACAAACGGCAACGTGTGAAATCGGTCATCGCAACGTCAATCTCGCTACGTATCCGTGGTCTCTCAAAGAAGAAGATACGCCGTTAATACGACGATCCCCACCGCCATCGCCAAGGCATAGTGCTGGGTCTGCCCACTCTGGACCAGTCGTAACAGCCATCCCCACCAGGTGATGGCGCGTGCGATACCGTTGACGGTTCCATCGATCACGTGGACATCAACATGCTTCCAGAGTTTGGAAGCTGCCGCAAGTGTTGGTCGTACGAATAGGCAATCGTAGGCCTCATCGACATACCATTTGTTCAACGAGCCCCGATAGAGGATGCCCCACTGTCGCGCTAAGCGTTCCGGAAGATCCGGGTTGAGTACATACACATAATAGGCGGCGGCCATGCCGATCAGACCCATCGCTGTCGCCGCTGCCATAATCATGAGCCCATCCGAGCCATGAGGGACGGCGGGTTCACCCCCAGTTGAAAAAATGGGTTCTAGGAAAGATGGGATGCCGAGATAACCAGTCAGAATACTCAAAACTGCGAGAATGATGAGCGGTGTCGTGATTGTCCGTGAGGGCTCGTGGAGGTGCTCCGCATGGTGCGGATCAACATGGGACGTTCCCCAGAAGGTCACGAATACAAGCCGGAAGCTGTAGAAGGCGGTCAGGAGCGCCGTCAGCAGACCCAGGAGCGTGAGTGTCCGGCCAAGGTCTCCGGACGACCAGGCGGACACGAGGATGTCATCCTTACTGAAGAAGCCAGCGGTCAGAGGAAAGCCGGCAAGCGCCAGCGAGCCCACCACAAACGTCCAGTAGGTAATCGGTAACTTGTCTTTGAGGCCGCCCATGTGCCTCATATCTTGCTCATGGTGCAGGGCAATAATCACAGAGCCGCAGCCTAAAAACAGCAAGGCCTTGAACGCGCCGTGCGTGAGTAGGTGGTACATGCCGGACGCATAGGCGCCGAGTCCGCACGCCATGATCATGTACCCGAGCTGACTGACCGTCGAATACGCGACGACCCGTTTGATGTCGGTCTGAGTCAACGCGATCGTGGCGCCGAGGACCATCGTCGCGGCGCCTGTAATCGCGACCACGCTCATCGCGGTTGGTGAAAGGTTATAGATCGGGGCGAGACGCGCCACCATGAAGACGCCGGCGGTGACCATCGTGGCGGCGTGAATGAGGGCCGAAATCGGTGTCGGTCCTTCCATCGCATCAGGCAGCCAGACGTGGAGCGGAACTTGGGCAGATTTACCGACCGCACCAGTGAAGAGCAAGAGTGCGATGAGAGTGAAGACCGAAACCTCCCATGTTCCACCGAAAGGGCCGAGGAGGTTCATCGTCACATCAGTCGCCTCATGGAGGGCAGGAAAGATGTCAAGGTAGTTCAGCGATCCAAAGCTGTACCAGACGAGCAGAAGGCCCAGCATGAATCCGAAGTCTCCTACACGATTGACCAGAAAGGCCTTGGTGGCGGCGGCACAAGCAGAAGCACGCTCGTACCAGTGCCCGATCAACAGATACGAGCATAGTCCGACGGCTTCCCAGAACACGAAGAGCTGTAATAAGTTGTCGGCCAGCACCAACATCAACATGGAGAAGGTGAACAAGGCGATGTAGCCGAAGAAACGGGCATAGCCTGGCTCACCATGCATGTACCCGATGGTATAGACGTGTACGAGCGAACTAACACCGGTGACCAGTAGGAGCATCACGGCGGTGAGTCGGTCGATATGAAGACCGATGTGAATGTCCAGAGTTCCGGATGTCAACCAGGTATAGAGCGGAAGCGAAATGACAGAGCCAGAAGCCACTTCTAAAAAGGCCCCCATCGACAAGGCGAGCGACAACATAACCGCCGGAACCGCAACAAGGTGAGCACGGGCGTTGATGTGCCGGCCAGCCAAGCCAAGGATCAAAAAGGCGGTCAGCGGAAGGAGTGGGATAAGAGCGTACAGCATCAGAAATCGTGCCTCGTCGTTCGTTACTCGTGAAGCGAAAAAGGAGAGATCGGGCGGAAAGTGCCGACATTTCCTATGCACGACGTTTCACGCTTCACGAGATACGGCTCCTTTACCATTTCAATAGGTTGAACTCTTCAACATTGATCGTGGATCTCGATCGGTGCAGGGCGATGATAATCGCGAGTCCGACGGCAACCTCCGCTGCGGCCACCGTTAAGGCAAAAAAGACGAACACTTGACCGCCAAGATCCTGCAGATGGTCGGAGAACGCGACGAAGTTAATGTTGGTGGCGTTCAGCATCAGTTCCACCGACAGCAGAATGGCAATGATATTGCGCCGGATGAGCACACCCACCACGCCTGTGAAGAAGACGATGGCACTCAAGATGAGGTAGTACGAGATGGGAATGGTCATTCGTCACCCGCCCGTTTGTGTCATGTGTTATGCGTCGTGTTCGCCGATGTCGCGCTTGGCGAGGACGATGGCGCCGATCATTGCCACAAGGAGGACCAAGGAGGCCACCTCGAACGGGAATAAATAGGTTGAAAAAAGTGTCTTGCCGATGGCCAGCGTATTGTCGGTGGGGATGGCATCCTGCGGTCCGGATTGGAGTGATCGATTCCCGGTGTTGACGGCACCGGCTCCGCCGGAGAGAAGCAAGAGAGACTCAATGAGCAATGGAATGCAGACCACGCCTGCGATCCGCCATTGGCTATGGTAACGGTCGTCTTGCGTGACATTGAGTATCATGACGACGAACAGATACAGCACGAGAATGGCCCCGGCATAGACGATAATCTGCACGGCTGCGAGAAACTCGGCATGGAGTGTGATGAAGAGTCCCGCGACATGGAAAAACATGACCAAGAGCGAAAGCGCACTGTAGACAGGATTTCTCAACGCCACCACCAGAATGGACGTGATGACGATCATCCCGGCAAAGTATCCAAAAAACAGCTGCGACATGGATGGTTCCTGGGTTAGCGGCCGACCGGGGCTAGCCTAACGCAACGGTGATACAGTCATCGCCCATCCGATGAGTACTCTTTGAGAGTCAGTCCGGTTTTGGTGGCACGTGCTTGAATGCCACGTTGAAGAATGCGACGTTTGGATGTTGCAGCTCCAGACGTTTCTCACGGACTGGAAACGAACGGTCGCCGATCGCGAGCAACTGTTGTTTGTTCAGATGGAGCTGGCGCTTGTCGTAGACCGCCCATTCAAATTCTCTCGTCATGCCCAGCGCATCGACGGGGCAGGCATCCACGCACATCCCGCAGAACAAGCACCGGGTCATGTCCATGTAATATTCTTTTGAATAGCGTTTCGTCGGTTCACCCGGCATTTCGGCGCTGACGACCCGGATGACGCGCGACGGACAGGCAGCTTCACAGAGGTCGCATCCCACGCACTTCTCTGTCCCATCATCGTATCGGAGCAGCGCGAGCATGCCTCGATAATTGTCCGGCAACGTGCGTTTTTCATGAGGATATTGCAAGGTCACGGGACGGTAATTGAGGAGATGGGACAAGGTCGCCTTCATGCCGACGAGAATCTCGTAGAACGTGATCGTCTTGAACCATTCGTGCAGGTTCAAACGCTTGGTGGTTGCCGTAGATGCCATATGGAGCTCGTCTGCTATTTCATCTGTTGATAGAAAAACACCGCAAGGGCCGTTACGACGATGTTCCCCAGCGCAATGGGCAACAGCACCTTCCAGCCGAATCGCATCAGCTGATCGTAGCGCAGTCTCGGCAACGTGGCTCGCAGCCAGAAAAAGAGGAACAAGAACGAGTATGTCTTGACCGCAAACCACATGGTGTTCTCGACCCAGGCCAGGGACGGCAGGCCGATGAACGCCATAATCGTTCCAGGATAGGGCGCGTTCCATCCACCGAGAAACATCGCGGCCGCGACGCAGGACACTAACACCATGTTGGCGTACTCGGCGAGGAAAAAGAACGCGAATCTGAGGCCGCTGTATTCCGTGAAGAAGCCGGCGACGAGCTCGCTCTCCGCTTCCGGCAGATCGAACGGAACCCGGTTGGTTTCCGCCACCGATGAGATCACGTAGACGACAAACGCAAAAATTTGTGGGGCCGGTAACGCGAAGAGATACCAATTCCAAAACCCTCCGGCCTGGGCATCGGTGATTTTCACCAGGCTGAGTGAGCCGCCCAGAATCAACACGCCGACAATAGACAGTCCCACATTAAGCTCGTAACTGATGATCTGCGCCGCCGACCGCAGCCCACCGAGCAAGGAGTATTTGCTGTTGGACGCCCATCCTCCCAGGATGATGCCATAGGCCCCGAGCGACGCGAAGGCTAAGATGTACAGAATGCCGATATTGATGTCGCTGATGACAAACGGTCTTACGGTGATGCCGCCAACCTCAAACGTCTGATTGGGGCCCCACGGAATGACGGCAAATCCGATGAATGCGGGAATTAGACATAGTATCGGGGCCATGGTGAACAGGAACTTGTTGGCCCCGGCGGGGATAATATCTTCCTTAAAGAAGAGTTTGATGGCATCCGCAAACGGCTGGAGAATGCCGTAGGGCCCCACTTCCATCGGACCCATGCGGTCCTGCATCCAGCCGAGGACTTTTCGCTCCGCAAGGGTGAGGATGAGCACGGTGATGACCACGACGCCCATGACTGCGGCGATCTGGGTCAGGGAGATAGCGAGACGCAATCCGAATTCAGTCACGATAGGACTCCTCGATTAGCACAGTGATCCGTGTTGAACGAGCGTCATCACGCCACCTTCATCATGGACACCGTCGCCGTCCGGAACGACGGCACATGGGTGATCGGATCGATAGCGCATTCAAATAGCTGGACGGCCGCTTGACCAAAGTGATACGGGAACCATGCCGTTCCTTGTGGGACCCGTTCCATAATTTTGACCTCGGTTGTCATTTCCCCGGATGTGCTGGAGAGGCGGACACGATCGCCATCCGACAAGGCAAAGCGTGCGGCGTCAGATGGACTGATACGGAGGCGACCACTTCCTTCGACTTGTAACAATCCCTTTGATCGTGTGGATAATTTTCCAGAATGGAACAGACTCTGTGTCAATTCTAGTCGTACGGTTCCATCCGGTCTGGACGCGGGTGAGATCGGGTGGTACCTCGTTGCCAGGTCACGCTGATATCCATCAGTGAGATAGCGGTCCACGGCCGAGCGATCCACTTTGGGCGGCAACGGTGTGGGCCCCAGCGAGCTATAGCCAGGAATGAGGCTCCGAATTTCCTTCAGGATTTCCTTGCTCTCGGCATACTCCATGGGTGAGTTCAATAAGATAGAAAGCGCAGAAAAGATCTCCCAGTCTGGGCGACTTTCTCCGACGGGCTCGATCGACGGACGAACAGCCTGCACATGTCCCTCGGTATTGGTAAACGTTCCATGTTTTTCCAGGGAACTCGCGGCCGGCAATACGACATGGGCTAAGGCGGCCGTCTCCGTTAAAAATAGCTCCTGGCATACCAAGAGATCAAGATTGCGCAGCGAGGTCTCGGCATGTATCGCCGCAGGGAGGCTTCCGACTGGATTCTCTCCGACGATGAACATGGCTTTGAGAGATCCCGCGCGGGCTCGCTCCAACATCTCGATGAGGGACGCTCCTTTGTCAGTTGGAAGTTCGCTTTTCCATTGTTTCGCAATCCTCTCGCGCTCTGTGCCGCTGGTGATGGGCTGTGCTCCGGGAAGCAATTCGGTGACGGTTCCCATTTCGACCGCGCCCTGGTCGTTATTTTCTTCGGCGAGCGGGGCAAAGCCACAGCCAGGCTCATCCAACTTCCCTGTCAGAAGAAGGAGATCGAGGAGGGTCAAACACCCACTGTAGCCCTGTTCGCTTCGCAACAAGAGCTGCCCGGCCACGATCACGACTCGGCGTGCTCCTGCCGCCGCTTTGGCTGCCCTCACAAACGCCTCCGGCTCGATCCCGGTCGCTGCCTGGAGCTCCTGCCACGAGATCTGTTGTAGTGCGCTCGTCATGGCGTTGAAATACGTCGGATGTCGTTGCGCGAGGTCCGGTTGTGTGAAATTCTGTTCGAGGACGGCCTTTACCAGACCGACGATCGCATGGTGCGTGTCGCTCGTCGGAATACGGAAATGATGGTGTGAGAGATTGGCGATGTTGCTCATGGTGTCGACGACGGGCTCCAATGATTCGATCGTAATCAGTGTCGCCTGGCGTTTCTTCACCGCTTCTTTCACTTTGAGGCCTGTGATGGGATTCGTCTCGGTAATATTTGTCCCGACGAGGATCAGAACATCCGCGTCCAGGATGTCGTCGAAGGTGACGGTCCACCGATGTGTTCCCTGCACCAGTCGCATGGCCTGCAGGCCGTTGACATGGCCATACCGCGCGCTGCTGTCGATATGGTTGGTGCCAACAGCTACGCGGAGAAATTTCTGAAACAGATACAATTCTTCATTCGTGCAACGGCCCGAGATCAAACCTCCGACGCTCTGACCCCCATACGCAGCTTTAATCTCGCCGACACGGCTGGCGACGTATTCCAGAGCTTCTTCCCAGGTCGTTTGCATCAGCCTGCCATCGCGCCGAATGAGCGGATGAGTGAGGCGCTGGGCATTGCTGGCCGCGTGGAATCCAAAAAACCCCCGGGCGCACAGGTCGCCGTTGTTGCGTCCCGCTCCATGTGCCGAGTTCACCTCAATGAGTTCCTGTCCCTTCGTCTGGACGGTCATCTGGCACCCATCTCCGCAGTAACCGCAGATAGTTTCGGCTCGTTTCAACATCCACGGACGGTACTCGTACATGGACAGCCGGCTGGTAATCGCGCCGACCGGACAGATCTGAACGCAGCCGCCGCAGAACTCACAATCGAGTGGGTGAGAGCCGAAGTGCTTGATTTCCGTCATGGTCCCGCGACCGACCGGTGCCAATGCCTTGACGTCCATGACTTCATCGCAGTATCGGACGCAGCGGAGGCACTGCACGCAGCGATTCATCTGTGTTTCGATGAGTGGGCTGAAATACTCCTTCTGGAAGATGCGCTTGGTTTCAACGAACCGGCTGGTGGCGGTGTACTGGTGCGAAAAGTCTTGAAGGTCGCACTTCCCCCCTTGATCGCAGACCGGACAGTCCAGCGGATGATTGGCAAGGATAAACTCGAGCACTGATTTATGGGCGTCGTTGACCACCGTGGTGGCGGTGCGTATGTTCATCCCTTCGTCGGCCGGTGTGCTGCAAGCTGTTTGAAGCTTGGGCATTTTTTCGATTTCAACCAGGCACATACGACAATTGGCGTCTGGTTTGAGTTTCGGGTGATAGCAAAAATGCGGAATCATGACGCCGACGCGACGCGCCGCTTCGATCACCAATGTCCCTTTGGGGACATGGACCGTCATGCCGTCGATCGTGATACGAACCATCTGTGATGTGGTTTCAGGCATAGTCGAACTTTGTTATCTCATGACCGGTCGATCTGTTGATCTGAGGATTTGAGGGATGTCTTCCACTCAACAGATCATCAGATTGACAGATTCCCATCAATGCCTTCCTGCCGGTTCAGGTCTGATCAGGTTCGCGGCTTCTGCTTCATTGATGAGCTCGACGTATTCCTGTCGCCAATGCTTCAGCGTGCTTTGGATCGGAGCGACTTCCGCGTCGCCGAAGGCACAGACCGTGCGGCCTGCGATGTTTTTGCATAGATCCAACAAGGTTTCAAGATCCTCCATCCGGCCACGCTTGGCGAAAATTCTGCGCATGGTCTGGACGAGCCAGGCACTGCCTTCCCGGCAGGGACTGCATTTCCCACAGGACTCATGGTAGAAAAATTCCATCAACCGAAGCGCAGCCCAGACCATGCTGGTGCCTTCCTCCATCACCGTCACGCCGCCTGATCCCAACATCGATCCCGCCGCCGCAACGTGCTCAAAATCAAGTTTCACGTCGAGATGGGCCGGCGTCAGAAAAGGCGCCGACGCTCCACCGGGAATAAAAGCTTTCATCGGTTTGTCGGACCGCATGCCGCCGGCATACTCGTACACCAATTCGCGGACCGTCATGCCCATCGGAACTTCATAATTGCCCGGTCGTTTCACATGCCCGCTGACACAGAAGACCCTGGTGCCGGTGCTCTTCGGCGGTGAACCGATCGCCGCAAACCATTCGGGGCCTCGGGTGATGATGTGGGGGAGGTTCGCCAGCGTCTCGACGTTATTGACTACGGTCGGCTTATTGTAGAGCCCATGCGTGGCTGGAAACGGCGGTTTAATGCGAGGGAGTCCACGTTTGCCTTCGAGTGATTCCAAGAGGGCCGTTTCCTCGCCGCAGATATAGGCTCCCGCTCCCCGATGCACCCACACGTCTACGTTGATACCTGTGCCGAGGATGTTCTTCCCGATATATCCGGCGACTCTCGCTTCGCCGATGGCCTGTTCCAAGATCTTTGAGCCCAGGACCATTTCCCCGCGGATATAGATGTAGGCGGTTTCCGAACCGATGGCATAGCAGGCCAACACAATGCCTTCCAAGACTTGATGAGGGTCCCGCTCCATGAGTTGACGATCTTTAAACGTACCGGGCTCGCTCTCGTCGGCGTTGCAGCACAGATACCGGGGACCCTGATAGTCTTTCGGCAGAAATCCCCATTTCACACCGGTCGGGAAGCCTGCGCCGCCTCGACCGCGCAGGCCTGATTTTCGGACTATTGTCGTCACGTCTGCCGGGGCGATCTTCCCCAGTGTATTGCGCAAGGCTTGGTAGCCTCCGGTCTTCTCATAGTCCGTCAGCGACCCGGTATAGCCGGGTTGCATCATGTTCTTCAGGAGAATGAGTTCGTGCTTGGGCATATCAATCTCGTGAAACGTCGTTCGTGAAATGTGAAGCGAAAGGCAATTCACTGTCCTCACTTGCGAACGACGAGATCCGCAACACGTTTCACGCGCCCCTTTCTGAGGGCGCTGGTTCCGGCCACATGAACGGCCCGCTCTTCAGTGGACTGGTTCCGGTCGATCGCAGATCGGCCAAAATTCGGTCCAGTTTACCTTCGGTCAGCTGCTCGTAGTAGTCCTCGTTGATCTGCATCATGGGCCCGGTCCCGCAGGCGGCCAAACATTCCACCACGCTGAGGCTGAACAGTCCGTCCGCCGTCGATTCACCCGAGGCGATCCCCAGCTTCACTTTGATCCATTCGATCACCGTATCCGAGCCGACGAGGGCGCACATGAGGGATTTGCACACCTGAATATGGAACTTGCCCACCGGCTTCAGGTTAAACATCGTGTAAAAGGTGATCGTTTCATAGACCTGTGGAGGGGTCAGCCTGAGCAGATGCGCGATCTCTTGCATGGCCGATTCGGTCACATAGCCCTGGTCACGCTGCGCGACGTAGAGGAGTGGGATCAACGCGGAGCGCATAACCGGATAGCGTGACAGGATGTCCGCGATTTCGTCTTTATATTTCTCTAAGAACGTCATGCTTCCACAGTCCTGGTGCTGATACGTGCGCAAGGGGCCAGCTGACAAGCTCCGGATATCAGCCGCTCGTGTCTCACCGATCACACTCCCCCATGACCACATCATAGGTCCCGAAAATTGTGATGATGTCGGAAATCAAATAGCCACGCGCCATATGGTCAAATGCCCCCATGTGAATGAAAGAAGGAGACCGTATTTTCAGCCGGTAGGGGCGGGGGCTCCCGTCGCTGATGATGAAAAATCCCAATTCCCCTTTTAGGCGCTTCGGTCGCGCAATAGGTTTCTCCCTTCGGCGGCTTGAACCCTTGTGTAAAGATGATGAAATGGTGAATCAAGCTTTCCATATCGCGCATCACTTGCAGCTTCGGCGGCGGAATGTATTGCGGTATATCGGCGATGATCGGTCCAGGCGGCATCTGGTCGAGACATTGTGAGATGATCCGTGCGCTCTGACGCATCTCTTCGACACGAATCCAATAGCGATCGTAGGTGTCGCCGTTTTTCCCGACCGGCACGTCCCAGTCCACCTTATGGTAGACCCCGTAGGGTTCGAGTTTACGCACATCGTAGGACACGCCGGATCCCCGCAAGGTAGGACCGGTCATGTCCGAAATTGATTGCATCTTCCCCTGAGATCACCGCGACATGTTTCGTTCGTCCCAGCCAAATCCGATTGCTCGCGAGCAGCGAATCGTACTCATCCACCTTCTGGGGGAAGGTCTCCAAGAACTCCTTCAGGCGGGTCACTAATTCCGGAGTGAAGTCGCTATCCACGCCGCCGATCCGATAATAATTCAAAGTCAGCCTGGCACCACACAGCCGTTCGAACATGTCGAGCAAGGTTTCCCGCTCGCGAAACGTCCAGAAGAAGACCGTCATGGCTCCGATATCCAGGGCCTGGGCGCCCAACCAGAACAGATGTCCCAAAATGCGCTGCATCTCCGCGACAAGGGTGCGAATATACTCCGCTCGTTCAGGCACGGTGATATCGAGGAGTTTCTCAACGGCCCGGACATAGGCGTAGTTATTCGCCATCGCGCAGACATAGTCGAGGCGGTCGGTATGAGGGATGATCTGCATGTAGGCCAGACCTTCGGCCAGTTTTTCCACTCCCCGATGGAGGTACCCCAGATCCGGTGTCGCCTTGACGATCCGTTCTCCATCCAATTCCAGGACGACCCGCACGACTCCATGTGTGCTGGGATGTTGCGGGCCCATATTCAACAACAGTTCTTCCCGCCGATTGGGCGACGACGCATTCGGTTCTAACAGGAACACCTTCCGCTCAGCTTCGGAGACTTCGCTTTCGACCTGCTCGACCGGCGGTTCATCGAGGCGAGGGATAAAGTCGAACTGACTGCGCCAGCCGCGGCCCTCCGTGGGAAAATCCTTCCGTAACGGATAGCCTTCCGTATAGTCCTCCGGCAGGAGGATGCGGCGCAGGTCCGGATGGCCTGCAAACCGGATTCCCATCATGTCGTACACTTCCCGTTCCAAGAACGTCGCGCCGCGCCAGACGCTCGTCACGGAATCCAGTGATGGGTTGTCTTCGGTGACCCGTGCTTTCAGGCGGATTCGTTTGCCGTGTGGGAGCGATAATAAGAGATAGATGACTTCAAACCGCTGCTGATCGGCTGGGTAGTCGGCGGAGCAGATATCAGTGATGTGGTCAAAATAAGCCTCGGGATCGTCATGCAAAAAACGAGCGACCTCCAAGATCCTCGGCGCCGCGACATGCACGGTCACTTCCGCTCGAGCCGTGTCGATATCGACGGAGAGCACCGCCTCCGGGAACTTTTTGAGCAAGGTTTCAGTGAGGGATTGCATGGTTTCTTCGGTCGTAACGTGTGAAAGCCGGAAAGTCTACACGTTGGCGGTCTCCCCAAAGTGGACCAAACTTTCTCGCGTTAGACCGTTTCCACTGTACACCGTGTATCCATTACGCACTCATTTCACGAATACTTTCTCGCGCTGAATCTTCTCCTGTAACTTTAACAGTCCGTCCAGCAAGGCTTCCGGTCTCGGTGGGCACCCCGGCACATAGACGTCAACCGGTATGATTTGATCCACACCCTGCACGACGGCGTAGCTGTTGTAATGATTGCCCGAGGTCGCGCACGAACCCATGCAGATGACGTATCGGGGTTCGGGCATTTGGTCGTAAATCCGGCGAATAACCGGGGCCATTTTGCGCGAGACCGTTCCTGCGACGATCATGAGATCCGATTGCCTGGGCGACGCGCGAAAGACGCCGGCGCCGAAGCGGTCAAGGTCGTATCGGGAGGAGACGCTCGCGATCATCTCAATGGCGCAGCAAGCCAGTCCGAACGTCATGGGCCACAGCGCCGACTTCCGGGCCCAGTTGACGACCGCGTCCAGATTCGTTGTTATGATGTTCGCGTCAAACTGGCGCTCCAACAGACTCACGTGTTCTTAAGCCCTTTCTCAGATGAGAGGCGGTGGAGATGCTCTTCACTGCGTGCGTTTCTCACCCGCCCAAACCCTGGTCGCGCCGAGACGCGTCCTTTGCCCATGCGAGCACCGCCTGCTGCTTGCATAACCATTGATCTTGTGTGCGCCGCGTGGGCGAGCAAGAAGGGTTGGCCCACCGCCCTTCAATCCCACTCCAACGCCCCTTTTTTCCATGCATACCAGAACCCCACCACCAGAATGGCGATGAACAGGATCATCTCCACTAATCCAACCAGTCCGAGACTCGTGAATGCAACAGCCCAGGGAAACATAAAGACGATCTCAATATCGAAGATCACAAACAGCATCGCGATGATGTAATAGCGCATCGGAAACTGTACGCGGGCGTCCTGAAACAGCGGGCTTCCGCTCTCGTAGGGGGCCAACTTTGCCCGATAGGGTTGATTCGGACGGACGAACCAGCCGAGCAAGAGCGTCAGCGTTCCCAGGGCGATGCCCACGCCGATGAAAAGGAGGATCGGGATATAGTTTCCCGGAACGGCTGTGTCGCCCATCCAGACCTCAGAACACGTTGCGGAGCGTTGGTGATGCCGTCATGCGTAGTTCCTCAAGCGGCAGATTGCGTTGCCAGTGCTGAACCAAAGAACGGTTTGTACTGCAAGCCGTCGAGTTCAGGGCGCGCGAGGCCCTTGTGCTGGATGAGTACCTTGAACGTCGTCCCCATCCCGTTCGGTCTAAGCAGATGAATCGCTGCGTTGAACTCCGGGCTGTCCTGTTCCAACTTCGCGATCATCTGTTCGACACCGAGTCCCATGAGAAAACTCATCTGGTTCGTGAAGCCGGTGGTCTGGAGTCCCTGTTCTTCGCCGGTCGTCGCCAAGCACGAAAAATCCACATGGGCGGTCATATCCTGGTCGCCTACACGCAGAAACGGGTCTTCGTTTATGGATTGCTGGAAGTAACAAAGGAACGTGCCATGCGTTCGGTCGGACCGATAGAGGTCCTGTGCCGTGTGGCCGTAATCGATGGTGAGCACGAAGCCACGATCCAGATGCTGAGCGACTTGCTTCATCCAATCCGGTGCTCGGAGATTGATCTCGGTTCGATAGCCTTCCGGCCACTCAGGACTCAACCGGTCCAGGTGATCGGCGAGGGCATCGGAGGACAGCGGCTTGAGACATTCAAGGAACCGCCCGTCTCGATAGTCCACCCAGAGTTCCTTGATTCCCTCTGCTGTGACCTGAACGCGGTGGACGGGAAACGAGTCGACGAGTTCATTGCTGAAGAACAAACCAGTCAGACTGTGAGGGGCCACATTGGGAAGATCGTCCGCCCATGTCAGTAGCGCTGCTCGATCCAGCCAAGGAGCCAGGTTCCTGCGCTGCATCTCGCGCATGGCCGGGCTTCGGTCTATCAGGACATACCGAAGATGCTGAAAAAACGAACGGTAGCGATGCTCGCATGTTGTCAGAATGTGTTTCGCCAACAAGCCTTTGCCAGGCCCCATTTCAACGATGGTAAAGGGATGGGGTTGGCCGAGTAATCGGTACATTTGTTCGGCTTGTGCGGCCAGAGCGTGCCCAAGGATGGGATGGACATCTGAGCTCGTGTAAAAATCACCTCGCCAGCCGATCCGTTCGTGGGCTGGTGGAGTACTACGCATGTAATAGCCGAATTGTGGGTGGTACAGCGCCAACTCCATGAAACGTGCGAACGGAATCGGGCCTGAAGTGGCGATCTCAGAGGCAATGGCAGCAATGAGTTCCGGGTGCCCTGTACTCACGGAAAGCTCCAAATTCACCATCCAAGATGGAAAAAGCAACACCCCTAGCTTATGGGCAACGTCTGCCCATCGCTTGGTGTCGAAGGGGCCGTAGAGTAGCCTTCGGAAGTGCGTTAAGTCAAGGCAGAGTCAGGGAGAATGGGGCGATGCTGTTTGCGTGGCATAGCTACGAGAGTACGGGAGATCGGGGACCCTGTGATGACTTGCCAGGGGACCGGCAACCGTGCCTGCCGAAGCTCCACAAGGGCTGGCCGACGGTCTTATGGGCCTGTGCGGGAAGGTGGAGATGGGTCAGTAGCGGCAGGGATCTATCGCATCATGACATGGTCGAGGTCTGGCCTCATGGCCAGAGCGGCACTCTTCATGTCCCATGGCACTTTTTATATTTCTTGCCGCTGCCGCAGGGGCAGGGATCATTGCGGCCAACCTTGTTTTCTGTCCTCTGGGCGGGGGCCTGTGCCGTGATCGGTTCGTCGCCGCGGTTCAACGTGAGTTTGGGTAGTGGATTCGAAATAATCGGTTGCGGCGGAGGAGCCGGCTCTTCTCCTTCATGGCGGACGGCCTGCACATGGAAGAGCCGATCAAGCGTGTCGGATTTGACCCGGTCCATCATGCCGGCGAACAGATCGAACCCCTCACGCTTATACTCAATCAATGGATCTTTTTGTCCGTAGCCACGAAGGCCGATGCCGTCTCGCAAGTGGTCCATCCCCAACAGATGGTCCTTCCAATGATGATCGATGACCTGGAGCATGAATGTCTTCTCAAGAAAGCGCATCAGGTCAGGCCCCAGCTCTTGCTCCTTCTTGGTATAGGCGTCCCGAACCTGGGTGCGAAGGTCCTCCAGTAAGGCATCACGCCCGACATCCCGGAGGGAGTCTCCACCGTCATGCTTGCCCTGTGTGATATCCAGGCCGAACTGGCCATGCATGACTTCGGTCAAACCTTTGACGTCCCACTCTTCCGGGTATTGTTCGGGGGGGCAATACACGCTAAGAGACGATTCCACCGAGCTTCCCATCATGTCATGCAGATCGTTGGTCAAGTTCTCTCCGCTCAGCACGGCGCGGCGATGACGATAGATCACCTCACGCTGCTTGTTCATGACATCGTCGTATTCGAGGAGCTGCTTGCGGATTTCAAAGTTATGGGCTTCGACCTTCTTCTGCGCATTCGCGATTGCGCGGGTCACCATACCGTGTTCGATGGGCACTCCTTCTTCCATCCCGAGCTTGAGCATCAACTGAGACACTCGTTCGGAGGCGAAGATGCGCATCAGGTCGTCTTCCAACGACAGGTAAAACCGAGAGGTACCTGGATCACCCTGGCGACCGGCCCGTCCACGAAGCTGATTGTCGATCCGGCGGCTCTCGTGCCGTTCGGTGCCGAGGATGTGAAGCCCGCCAGCCGCGATGACATCCTGCTTATCCTTCTCACAGTCGGACCGGATGCCTTCATAGATTTCGAGCTTGCGGCTCTCGGCGATGTTCTCCTCTCGATAGAGGACTTGCTTGTACATGAAATCAGGATTGCCGCCCAACAGAATATCGGTTCCGCGTCCGGCCATGTTGGTGGCGATCGTCACCGCGCCTTTGCGCCCGGCTTGCGCGACGATTTCGGCTTCTCGCTCATGCTGCTTCGCGTTGAGGACGTTATGTTTCACACCATTGCGGCTCAGCAGGCCCGCAATTTTTTCAGATTTCTCAATGGAAATGGTCCCAACGAGCACCGGCTGGCCACGCTCCTGACAGTCTTTGATCTCTTCGACAATCGCGGCGAATTTTTCTTTCTCCGTCCGATACACCACATCGGCATAATCTTGCCGGATCATTTGGCGGTTGGTGGGGACGACGTTGACGTCGAGGTTGTAGATCTTGGCGAACTCAGCCGCTTCCGTATCCGCGGTGCCGGTCATGCCGCTGAGCTTCTTGTACATGCGGAAATAATTCTGGAAGGTCACGGATGCAAGCGTCTGATTTTCATTGGCGATCTTCACGCCTTCTTTGGCCTCGACGGCCTGATGCAGCCCATCGCTCCACCGGCGGCCCGGCATCAAGCGCCCGGTAAACTCATCCACGATAATGACTTCGCCGTCCTTCACGACGTAGTCCACGTCTCGCTTATAGAGCGTGTAGGCTTGTAACGCTTTCACTACATGGTGAACCATGTCCATGTGGGCCGGGTCGTACAGATTATCCACGCCGAGTAGTTTTTCGACGCGCACATTGCCGTCTTCCGTCAGCGAAGCGGTCTTGGTCTTTTCTTCGATGGTGTAGTCTGTTTCGGCTTTGAGTTGTGGAATGATCGCGTTGATTCGGTAATAGAGGTCGGTGGTCTGGTCGGTCGGGCCCGAGATGATCAACGGCGTCCGCGCTTCGTCGATCAAAATGCTGTCGACTTCGTCGACGATGGCGAAGTTCAACTCGCGCTGGACACATTGACGCAAATCGTTGACCACCAGGTTGTCGCGGAGATAGTCGAATCCGTACTCGTTATTCGTTCCGTAGGTGATGTCGGCGCGATAGGCTTCCGGTCTGGTGCATGGTCGAAGATGTTGCAGCCGTTTATCGGATGCATCAAATGTTGGGTCATAGATGAATGACGCGTCGTGCTGAATGATTCCGGTGGACAGCCCCAATGCATGATAGAGCTGGGCCATCCATTGTGCGTCACGTCTGGCGAGATAATCGTTCACCGTGACCAGATAGGCGCCTTTGCCCTCTAGTGCATTCAGATAGACCGGTAATGTTGCAACGAGCGTTTTCCCTTCGCCCGTTTTCATTTCGGCGATCCGGCCGCGGTTGAGAATCATGCCGCCGATCAGCTGCACGTCGAAATGCCGCATGTTGAGCTTGCGGCGGGACATTTCCCGACAGACGGCAAAGGCCTCGGGCAAGATGTCGTCTAGTGTTTGACCGGCTTCGAGCCGCTTCTTGAAGTCCTGCGTCTTGTCGGCAAGGCCTTGATCGGAGAGCGGAGTAAGACCCGCCTCCAGGCTGTTAATCTGCTCCACGATCGGTCGCAGCGCCTTGATTTCTCGCTCGTTTTTACTACCGAAGATCAGATTGAGTACTTGCGTAACCATAGGGATAGAGAATGATGTCGTGAGATTAAAGTCGTTCTGATGTATGAGTGTCGGTGCCTTAAATAGCCGAGGCAGTATACAGCATCTTTTCAGTGAATCCTACCTGATCCTCTGGCAGCATCTCTCTTCGGTGGCTTGACAGGCGTTGTTCCGGTCGCCTACTATTTACGGACTATTGCATCTATAGCACCAGTAGGTATGTCTAGGTCAATATAGTCCTACTCAGGAAGTGCCTTAATAGCATGGGTCACACATTCCGCAAATTCCTTTCGATGTCTCTTGTGCTATGTGTCCTCGCTATAGGTGGATTGGCTCAAGCGCAATCTGCGGAACATGCCGGGCACCATGCGCAGCATCAAGCGGCGACACATGGGACGTTGCTCTGTTCCTGGATGTGTGCCGCTGGTACGGTCCTCGACACTGAAGTTGTCGTGATTCATGCCGAGCGTAACCCCGTTGCGCTTGTTTCGATCCTGCACTCCAGCGGTTCTTCCCTGAACCATCTCATATTTTTTCCAGCCGCGCTCCCCCGGCCTTCTCCTTATA
>CAWKLH010000020.1:0-109590 GCA_963850405.1 Nitrospirota bacterium | reverse complement strand
GCGGAAACCCACTGTACCAGCGGTAATACGCCCCAAAAATTAAAAGAGTTGTTTGCGACGCAAGGTGTGCAAGGCGGTGAGGCACATGTCGCATCAAAAGGTGGGGGATGGAGCGGGGCCTTCAACTTCACTCGCTTCAGGACATTCAATATGGCTAAGAAAGGTTATGAGATCGGCGGCTGGACTCAGGTGCTCAATTCTGATGTCGTGGCCAAAAAGACGATGACGGTCAACTGCAGCATCGGACTGAGCAGTTGCCAGGAAGAGACGACGCTGACATTAAAACTGGCGGATGAACCGGCTGCAGGCACATCCCCGACGAGATAATATTCTGGACAGGCTTGAGAAACGTGTGTGTGCAGCCTCCAGTCGTTTCACCCTGGTATGAGGATAGTGTTTCGTCGGTCTGACACGGCCTTTGTTGATGGGGTTGATCCGAACCTGGGGTGAGAAGAATATACAGGGGGTGAAAATCCATGTTCGCCCGCATGACAGCATGTTTCACCTTAGCCACGATTTTCGCCGGAGCTGAGCCTCTCGTGATCGCACAAGAACGATTGGATGTGACGCGCTATAGTCTTGCCGTGCCCGCCGGCTGGTCGGCTACGGTGGAGGGTGAGCGCTGGAAGTTGTTCCCCACGGGAGGCGAGAACGAACTGGGCGTGGTGTCGGTTGGAAATGGTTTACCTATCGGCCCAACACTTACGCGTGCCGACGCCCACCGTCAGCTCTGGGCCACCGCGCTTGGTAGTCACCGAGTGTTGCAAGCCAACCCCACCCAAGAACAGAAGGGCGACGATGGCCGAACGTGGGTGATCGATTCAGCGGCGATCGACGCAGGCGGCGTGCCCTATCTCTTGATTGTGAGCATGGTGGAACTCGACGGTCGTGCGGAGGGATTCCTTGTACTGGGCACACCGCAAGCGATTGAACGCCATCAGCCGGCGATCGATTCCATATTGAATTCGGTGCGCCCTCGTGGAATGCTGAGCGCGGTACTAACTCGTGCGCGTGACAAGGTACCCGTGTTCGGCCAACCGAGTCCGCTCGGCGCTCCGGGACCAAATCGCTTGGCCGGTGTATGGACTGCCACAACTCACGAATTACAAATCGGGATGTCCGGACTTGCGAATACACCATCGATTTCTGAATTGATCTTGTTCGCGGATGGGTCGGCGCTCTGGGGGATGCCCGGAGAAGGTCTCCTAGGGTTTGATCGAACAGCACACCGCGCACGCGCTCCTGAGCGATGGGGCACCTACCAGCTGAAGGACAAGCGGCTGACGATCACGAGAGGTGGAGATGCAAGACAGTATGTCGTGCTGCTGGATGGCGCGCTTGAGAACCGATATGCGGAGAGTGGGCAGGAACGTACAGGCGAGAAATTTCTTTTACGCCCGAGTCTCGACAACATGCGGCTCGACGGTGAGGTGCGGCGCAAGGACCATTGGCCGGCGCCGGGGAATACCAGCGGGATCGGCACGTTGCCCGGCCTGACCTTCTCGAAAGACGGAACGTTCCGTGATGAAAAACTGATGTGGATCGTACTGCCTGAGCGGGCAGGGGAAGACAAGGCGGCGCATGAGGCGCGTGTCGCGCCGGGGACTGGACGCTACCGGTTCGAACAGTGGACGTTGGTGCTCGAATACACTGACGGTCGGGTCAACCAGGTCAGCTTCGTCCCCACGGACCGGGAACACCCGGTCAAGGGCGCGATCTTGAACGGGTACCCGATTGAGCCGAAACCCTACTAGCAGAATGCTGAAAAAGTCCTCCAGCGGCGTTCTCGCATCACTCAGAGGCTCAACGTACCGAAGCGTACGCGTCGCCCCTTCGCTCGCTGCGGCCTTGCTGGATGGCCTTTTTGAGCATTCTGGAGTGGAGAGTGCCACAGCTCTTTCTGTCATCGTGCAACGCTGCGCGAAGCAGACACCGAGTTTTTCAGCAGACTGCTAGGGTGCTATCTTGCAATCTATACAATTGGGAAGACGCATGGGAGCTCTGATTCGGTTTCTGAAATCAGGACGATGGATACGGTTGAGTCTCTTGGTCTGTGTCACAGGAATATTAGGTACAGTGTGGTTGGTTCAGCAGCCCTCGCTTGTTCAAGGGGCGAAAAATGCCTGTCCGCTCACCGTGCGACAGGAAGCCAAATCCGCCAAAGCGTTCAAGAAGCTAGCACCAGTGTTTCAGGAGCCCCGCTGCCTGAACTGCCATGGCGTAGTGAATCCGTTTTTTCAAACCGGTGGACACGGTGGGGGCTACATCGACATCCGGAAAGAGACGCAGCGGTTTCTCCAGATGCCGAACTTCCAGACTTCTCTGACCGTGGGGGCCGACCCTGACGGGACTCGGACCGCCAGGGCTATTGCGCAACTCAGTGAAATCGCTGAGAGTCCGTCCGAAATCTCTGACACCGATCTCATCCGGCAGAAGGCCTTCGATCCGATGCGGAAGGCTTGCAAAGAATGCCATATCTCGTCCTGGATCATTCCGATGAGACACAACCATTTTGCCGGCCGAAGCACCAAGGACATGTGCGTGCACATGAAGACGTCCATACTCACCAATCAGCCGGACCTCTTTCTCCGCCACATGCAGGACGACGAACTGGTTCGGGAGGGATTTAAGGGAAGACGTGGCCTGCTCGATGCGGTTGGCCCGGAACCTCCCACGATGTCATTCGCCACGCTCGAAAAGTATGCCAATGAATGGATCGACGCCATGGATGGCAAGTTTCACCGTCCTCCCGATTGCGGGTGTGTGATTCACGGAGACTACATTCTGGAATTCAGTTCGAGGATTATGTCAACAAGCAAGATCGATCCGGCGCAATCACAGGCGTCGGCAGCCATTCGCCTGGAAGCGAACGAAGAGGAAAGCCCCAATGGTGAAACTAAATACAAAGGGCAAGGGATGATCACTTACCAGACTGGTCCGTTGCCTCAGTGGAACAAATGCCACCCTCTCGTGCAGGGAAAAGGCACGGTGCCGATGCGCGTCTTTCAGGCCTTCATTCACGTCGACGAGCCACCGGCTGAGTTGACTGCATCCAAAGGCGGGTCAGCAAAGATTGAACTGCTCTACGGCATCCTTGGGATGTCCCAAGAAACCAGCACGGGCTGGCACTATTTGCGAGAGCGGAAATGCGAGCTGAATGAACCCCTCCTCAATCCTTTTTGGTCTTCCATGTATATGGGCGGGCGCAGCGAAGTGAGTACTGATCCGATGAAAATGTTTCTACTGAAGGATTGGACCTATGTAGGGCGAGATGGCGTGGTGGCGACCAAGACGCTCAGAAGTACATGTGGTGGCATGTGTGACGAGGAAGTGGCGACGTTTACGCTCAAAGCGGGAGATGGTTCCGAAGCATCCCCGCCGAAATAAAAGTTGTGCGGGTTTCCATGGACACTTGGTGCGCGTGAAGCGTTTCGGCGAACCTTGTGATTAATCTGACCGCTTCACCGTCCGCCGTAGCATCCCTCCCCCACCGACGTCAGACTGCTGTGCCCATACGCGATTCGTCGACGAAGGTCTCCGTTGAATCGTCGATGGCCCGACCCTGACGGCCCTTCGCCGGGAGAATGTAGAGTTCTTTCGCGTCGATCTTGTCTTTCTTCTCAGGCGGTGGTGCCATTTCGTAGACGACCGGCCTGCGGTGATCCGCCATTTGCAGCTCGGGATTGTAGACGCTGTTGAACTTCCAGAGCATCTTGATGAAGTTGGTTTGGCCCTTCATCAAGTGCCCAGCTGCGATCTTGGCCGTCCCCTTGAGCGCAGCCCAGCCCAGATGCTTCTTGTTCAAGACCTGTTGTGTCTTGACCAGTTCCGCGTAAAACTCCGGGAGCGGCATCTTAGTCGGCATCACGGCGTGCTGAATGTCGAACAGACGATAATCCCTCGTGTGCATCTTGCGAGATTCCGTGACCCAGCTCTCCGTGCCGGGATACGGAGTGTTGACGCTGATATTCACGATCTCCGGAATGTCCAAGCACCACTGCCGAACAACTTCAAACCTTTGCCGGTCCCAGTCCGGATCGGCGATGAGATTGATCGCGACAGTGATTCCGAGAGATCGGGCGAATTCAAGCGCCTCGAAGTTTCGGCCCAACGAGATGCGCTTGCGGTGCATCTTCAGGCCTTCCGCATCGATGGCCTCCACGCCCAAAAACATGTACTGCAATCCGAGCGTCTTCCAAAATTGGAAGACTTCCTTGTTGCGCAGCAAGACATCGCCGCGGGTCTCCATATAATACTGCTTCTTGATCCCGCGCCGCGCGACGGCTTCCCCGATCTCCATGCCCTGCTTGCCCTGGATGAAGGCCACATCGTCAACCAGAAAGATGCCTGGCTCTTGAACCTGCTCCAACTCCTCAACGGCTTTTTCCGGACTGACCATGCGATAGCTGCGCCCATAAAAGGTCCAGGCGCTGCAGAAGGAACAATCCCAGGGACAGCCCCGAGCAAATTCGACCGAAGCACAGGGGTCGAGCACACCAATGAAGTATTTGTGCCGGTTGCGGAGGAGATCGCGGGCAGGACGGACATTGTCCAGATTCTCGATGAATTGCGGCGGTGGTCCTTCGCCATCAAGCGTCACCACCCCCGGAACTTTGGTGATCGCCTTGCGATCCTGTTCAACTGCCATGAGTAGTTTTGGAGCAGCCACCTCCCCCTCGCCCTTGAGGACGCAATCGATGGCGCCGTTGCCATGTTCCAAAAAGTCCTTCGCCACAAATGAGGCACTATGGCCACCGACGAAGACGAAACAGTTGGACAACTCTTTCTTCGTAAGTTTGGCCAGGTCCACGATCTCCGGAACGTTCGCCAGGTAGTTACACCCGAATGCAACCGCGTCGGGTTTCCAGGAACGGATGAGCGCTTCATAGTCTTTCCACGTGTCAGCCTGCAAGTCGATCAGGCGAACTTCATGCCCAGCTTGGCGGACTGCCTGGGCCACCATCTCCAAACCGAGCGGCTCCAGTCGCAGATAGATCTTGGTGTACATGAGCGGACCTGGATGGACTGCGAGAAACTTCATTGCCCAAACCTCCTGGTCTATATACGCTGGCCAGATGCCAATTATTCAGAAGACAAGCGAAAGGCCCGGCCAGTGAATTGATTATGATGTGGCAACTGATGCGGGGACGGATTGTGCCAGAATGGAGGCGTCGGTGCAACCTTTAAGTGCGCAAGACTTAAGACGATTCATCGAAAATCAGCTAAGACCGTCTGGATTTTCCGTGCCCCAGTCCTTACCATACGGGCATGGTGCCGCTCGAACGGACTCTGCGTCAGCGCCTCATTGATCTCCTGACGGATACTCGAATGGCCACTGATCAATTGGCTCGCATGCTCGGGATTCCTGAACGGCAGGTAGAGGAGCACTTGGCTCATGTGGTAAAAACGGTGTCGCGGGACCGTGCGCGACGGTTTGTCCTCGAGCCGTCCATCTGTTTGGATTGTAAATTTATGTTCCGTGATCGCACACGGTTGACACGACCAAGCCACTGTCCACAATGCCGAAGCGAGGGGATCTCCGCTCCACGCTACGGAATCGACTTTCTCAGATCAGGATTGACTCACGCGAACACGAAGGTGTCACAGCGGAGAGACGCCTGGAAAGGATGACGACGATGAGAACCGCACGACTTGTCCTCTGTGCCCTCTGCTTGGTGCTGCTCGGCTGCTCCGATCAAAAAGCGAACGAGCTGTTTGAAACGGCAGCCTTCGAAGAAAACCAAGGGAATGTCCCCCATGCCAAGCAGCTCTACCAAGAACTGGTGAATCTCTATCCATCCACCAAAGTGGCTGAGATCGCTCGTGCACGGTTAGCTGACCTAGACAGCAAAAAATAGACGCTGCTGCGTTGCCAGCAAGTTAGTACGGCTATCTTCGCAACGGGATCTCAATAGCTTAGGTCCCTCGCCCTGGTTTTGCCTCTTCTCCACTCTTCTTCCGATGCTTGGCGAAACGGCCTAGTTCGACTATCTTTGATAGAGGACGATGATCTGAATCTGACGATGAACACGAGGAGGGATGCCATGAAGACATACGCGGTTCGCAAAAAGTTACGGACTCCCGTTCACTTTCAATTCTGTTACTTTTGCGACGGCACACTCGCCAACGGGATCGTGTGGGACCTGTCGGAAACAGGCTGGCGTGCGACGGGAGAACGCTCCGTGGCTATCGGCACTGAAATGACGGTCTATCTCACGCTCTCTGATGGGAAGCGATTAGACAACCTCCTCATCGACGCTGCCGTTGTGAGATGGTCCAAAGGTGGGGACGCGGGATGGGAAATCATCCGGATGGATGACGCAAACCGAGCTCGCTTGACGGATTTTATCGAACAATTCAGAGCGGCCGACCTCACTCCGAAACCCGACAGCGAGATCCATTGGTACTAGGCAACAGTCAGCCTGACGGCGTCATGAATGAACGGACGTCTCCGGCCCTTGTCGCGGGTGCCATGGGAAAAACGCATTGGTCGTCGCCTGATAGGCTTTATACGCTTCCCCACGGCTTACAAGGGCTTGCTCTTCCGCCCGTGGAATACCAGTCACCTTGTACAGTAACAAGCCCATCCCGATCGGACCAATCCAGGTGAATAACCAGCCGGGTGCCCCCATCGTCATGACGACATACGAGCACCAGTGCAGCCAGTCGAAAAAGTAATTCGGGTGGCGGGAGTAGCGCCACAACCCCTCTCTGCAGACGCGGCCCTCATTCTTCGGATCGGCACGGAAATGAGCAAGCTGCCGGTCTGCCTTTGCTTCACCAGCCACAGCCACGCTCCAGATCAGCAATCCGACCAGCTCGACTACTGAAGATGGAATCCGGGTATTCCAGAGCACCACCAGAAACGGAAGGGAAAACACCGCCACGGACAGCGCCTTCCACTGAAAATACACAAACATATTGACCGACTCCGCATCGCCCCATTTTTGTCGCAGGCGGCGATAGCGGCCGTCCTCCGGTTGCCCAGTCACGCGTTGGGAATAAATGTGGAGTCCCAGACGGCCGGCATAGAGCAGGACCAGCATCGCTGTGAGCAGGATGCGCTCGACTCCGGCGGGAGCCTGAGTCATATACGACAACACCGCGGCGATCAGCCCCGCACACCACGCGACGTCGACAATCGCAGCATTTTTTGTCTTCCGCTGCACAGCCCACAGGAAACCCATGACGACCGCCATGACGACATAGGTGATCACGACAAGCTGCAACGGATCCGATACGTCTATTCCTTCTTCTGGTCCCATCAGTCCTTCCCTTTACGACACACTCGGTTCATAGTCCCATACGTCGCCGCCTTGCCGCTTCCGATCCTTCAACCAACTGCGAAACCCTGGGATTGGAAACGACAAGAGCGCCTGGATTTTTTCACAGTTTAAGGAAAGATCCGCAGGCCTGGGGGCACCGGTATGTTCCCCAGCGGATCCTTCAAGCAAATGGCCCTGCAGCTCTGGATACCACGGTAGCAGCGCCTGTCCGATCTCCCAGCGTGACAGCCGTTCTCGTCCACCGAGATGGTAAAGACCAGGCGCGCCTTTGTCGAGTACCTCCCATGCCGAACGGGCAATGGTTCCCGCCGGCAACGGGCAGCGGAATTCATCGCCATAAAGCGTCACCTTCTTACCATTCTTCACAGACCGACACATATCTTCCACGAAACTTCGATCGCCGTGCTGTGAGGCACCCGCCGTGAGCACGATCCGAACCACCGTATGGCGAGGATTCTCCAGCACGCGCTGTTCCGCTTCAAGCTTGGTCTTGCCGTAGATATTGATTGGCTTGGGCTCATCGGTCTCTTGGTACCAACCAGCCTTGCCGTCGAATACTTCGCCGCTCGACAAGAAGATAAAGGGAATGTCCCGGGAGAGTCGAGCCAGATACGCCGTGGTGTCCACATTCATACGACGGGCTACCTGAGGATTTCGCTCGCACTCTGTCGTTCGACTTACAGCCGCGCAGTGGATCACTGCGTTGGGCTTGAGACGCTGCCAAACCTGTTCGGCGGCGGCGTGATCCGTGAAATCAAGGTCAGCGCGGCTGAGGCCATGGACCTCCCATCCGGGTGCCCATCGAGCAGCGGACTTCACGAAGTACTGCCCTATCAGTCCTGCCGTCCCGGTGACGATGACACGTGGCTTCATAGTGCGTCAATGGGGAAAGCGCGCGTAGCAACCGCATCCGGCAAGCCATCCAGAGCGCTGGCCGCTGTGTATGGTGCCTATCTATTACGATGCGCCATCGATACGCCTCAACTCAAATTGAAAACAGCAAATTGTACGACTTCAGGCTGTTCGTTTGGAAGATGCGATACGCGATGAATAGTCTGTATCGGGCGGGGTCCGCCAGGGCCTACCGCCACAGGTTCACATGCAGGCTGGCACAGAGGTCAAGAATGGGGAGGAGGTGCTTAGTCACTGCGGTTCTCTCATGACTAAGCTGCTTTCGATTCCGTCTCGGCTGAGACCTGGCCATGCGGCAGCCAGCGATTCAGGGCCGCTGTCAGGGATTTACTCGTGACCGGCTTACTGAGAAAGTCATCCATGCCGACCGCCTGACATCGATCACGATCCTCCTGCATCGCGTTGGCCGTCATTGCAATGATGGGTAGGTGTGGCGACTTGCCGACCGCCTTCAGAAGGTTAGCCTCCTGGTTTCTGATGACTCTCGTCGCTTCAAAGCCATCCATTTCAGGCATTTGGCAATCCATAAAGACCAAGTCGTACGAAATCCTTGCGAGCGACTCGACAGCGTCTCGCCCGTTTGCCGCAATATTGACCCGATACCCGAGCTTCTCAATCATCTTAGCCGCGACCTTTTGATTGACCGGGTTGTCCTCTACCACCAGAATAAGCGGACGAGCCTTCATCATCGATTCCACTACCGTGTGCTGCGTAATAATCGAAGCCGCTGCGCAATCGGCTGACCCACCAGTACCAGGCATGTGTCCCAGGACAGCGCCGAGACACTCGAACAGCAGCGACCGGCGAATCGGTCTCGTCAGGTACGCGTCGAGACCAGCCTCTTGCGCCGCTTGGGCATCTCCACGTTGACCACCCGATGTCAGAAGCACCAGGCGCGTGGCCCTGATCGCCTGATCTGACTTGATCTGCCGGGCTAATTCCAGCCCATTCATGCCAGGCATGTGCAAATCCAAAATGGCTAAATCAAACGGCGTACGACGAGCACCCGCCTGACGCAGATATTGCAAGGCCAGCTCCCCATTCTCGACACTTTGGCACATGACATCTGCTCCGGTGAGATAGTGCTCAAGAACCCTCCGGTTCGTGGCATGATCGTCCACGAGCAGAATGTTCCGACCTTTGAGCGCCATTTGAGGCGGGAAAACTGGCTGGGCACCCTCCGGTTGAAGATGAAAAGGCACCATAATCCAAAAAACACTGCCGACACCGACCGTGCTGTCTACACCGATTCGCCCACCGATCAGTTCCACAAGGTTTTTGCAGATGGCGAGGCCAAGGCCGGTGCCTCCATACTTCCTTGTGGTGGAACCATCCGCCTGAGTAAAGGCTTGAAAGAGTTTGGCCTGTTGTTCCGCAGTGATCCCGATTCCGGTATCCGCGACTTCAATCCGGAACCACTGGCACGGGGCCTTCGACCGTGCTGGGGTGACTTCCGCCTGCACCTCCGAAGCACTGACCGTCACGATGATTTCACCCTGTTCTGTGAATTTGATCGCATTGCTGATCAAGTTCACGACTATCTGGCGCAGCCGACCGGGGTCACCTCGCAGGAATGTCGACACGCCTGCCTGCACAAGACTAGTCAGCTCAAGGCCTTTGGCATTGGCCCGTTCCCCAAGTAGTCCAATGGCATCATCCACGGTTGTGTGCAGATCGAAATTGATGTCCTCAATCTCCAGCTTGCCAGCTTCGATTTTGGAGAAGTCGAGGATCTCGTTAATGATGTCCAGGAGGTGTTCGCTGGACAGCCGGATGGTCTCCGCATATTCGCGCTGCTCCGGGGTTAACGCCGTGTCGAGCAGGAGTCCTGTCATGCCGATGACTCCGTTCATGGGTGTCCGAATCTCATGGCTCATGGTGGACAGGAACTCTGCCTTGGTCCTCACAGCCTCCAACGCTTTATCTCTGGCCTCTTCGAGATCTTTGTTCTTTTGTTCCAAATCCTGTGCAGCCTGTGCCAGCTTAGCCTCTGCCAGCTTCTGTTCGGTAATGTCTATCGCAAACTTCATGACCTTCGAGACCTTGCCGCTCGTATCAAAGATCGGGCTGTAAGAGGCCTGGATCCAGACTTCTCTCCCCCCCTTGCCGATGTGGCGATACACCCCAGCATCAAACTCTCCCCAGTTCAGCTTCTGCCAGAAAGCGCTATATGCCTGGCTGCTCGCATGCACTGAGTCACAGAACATCCGGTGATGCTGCCACAAGACTTCATCAAGCTCATAACCCATCAAGTTTAGGAAGTTGTCGTTGGCCATGAGGAGCGTTCCGTCGTGCGCGAACTCGGCGATCCCCTGTACTGCGTCGATGGCAAGGAAGACGCTTCTCAGTTCCGCCGTAGTCGAAGCAATTTCGGCTTGTGCCTGCTCACGAGCGCAGAACTGGCTCAGCTGGTCGGCGACGGCCTGGAATGTCGTCAGGAGCGAGCGATCTTCGGGCAGGATCTCGTGATGGAAAAATTCCAGCACCGCATAGATACGATCAGCCAGTCTGACGAGAAAGGCTGCCGCCGCATGGAAACCTGCCTGCTCAGCCAAAGCCGCTCGAGGGAAATTTAGATCCTGAGTCACATCTGTAATCCATTCCGGTTTGGTACTCGCCCAAACCCGACCGGGTAGCCCGACACCGCACTGAAAGGTCAGCTCTCGACTCGCCGTGCCGTAGTGCTCCGATGCCGTGCCCGACACAGTCCACATGGAGTGGCATCGAAGTCTCTGGGCCGACTCATCCACCACCCACAGTAGCCCCTCATCCCACCCCAAGGCTTCACAAACCGGTTGCAGAATCGCCGCCATCGCATTGTCCAGTCCGGAAGCGCAAGCCAACACGTTGGCGACCTCGTGCTGGAGAGTCAGCCTCTGCTCAAGTTGCTTCTGCTTTGTAATATCCCTATGGGTGGCAAAGACACGGAGGGGTGCACCATCCTGAGTTCGTGGAACAATCTTTCCTCGTGCAGCAATCCATTTGTAGGACCCATCCTTGCACCGCATCCGATAATCAGCAGCACACCGGGGATTCCCCCCTTGGACCAGTTGCTGAAGAGCGGCCCGAGCCTCCAGCCGATCATCTCGATGGATAAGAGCACACCATTCGTCGAAGCTGTTTCCGACGGCACCCTCTGCGTAGCCGAACAGAGCATTCCACTCGTTTGAACGCACCACACTGTTCGCGGTGACATCCCATTCCCACACACCAATACCACTGCCTTCGAGAGCGAACGCCCAGTACTGGTTGTTGAGATGTACCGTCCGTGCAGTCGCGTTTCCTGAGTTCCAGTGGGTCATGAGGACACCAGATGTGGTAGGAAACGCTCACTATATTGTTGGCGGTCTTCCGAGGAGTGTTGAAACAGGCAGGAGCGGGGTCGATTCCGGAATGAGTCTGCGTTCATGCGCCGCTCCCTGGATCCTCTGCCTGGCGATGCTGAACCTCCTGGTTCACATCGCCCGGCAAAGACCTGAGCGGCACAGAATCGGCCAAACATACCATCGCCCGTCTTCGAGACTCGATGGTGCTCTTCTCTGCTCCGTCGTTATATCGGTAGGCTACCGACAGATCTTGAGGAAGAGTAGCGCGGAGAGTTCAGCAGCACTCCCAAAAAACACCCATCGTGCAGCAGTCTTGCCCGACGCCTCCATCCATATGGTCACCTTCGATCACAAGAGCGATCGGTCGTATACCAGGTAGGACTTCCTAACGGGTCAGTTTACGGTATCGAATCCGATGCGGTTGATCGGCGTCTTTGCCCAAGCGTCTCTTCCGGTCCGCTTCGTAGTCGCTATAGTTCCCTTCGAACCAGACCACCTTGCTGTCGCCTTCAAACGCGAGGATGTGGGTGGCGAGGCGGTCGAGGAACCAGCGGTCGTGGCTGCTGATCACGGCGCAGCCGGCGAAATTTTCCAGTCCTTCCTCAAGCGCCCGCAAGGTATTCACGTCCAGATCGTTCGTCGGTTCGTCGAGGATAATCAGATTGGCGCCCTCTTTCAGCATGCGCGCGAGATGGACCCGATTACGCTCTCCACCTGAAAGCTCCTTCACCTTTTTCTGCTGATCCGTCCCGGCGAAGTTGAAGCGGGCACAGTAGCCGCGGGCGTTGACCTCCGCCTTCCCGAGCTTGATCGTGTCTTGACCTTCCGAAATGATCTCGTACACGGTCTTGTTCCCGTCCAAGCTCCGATCCTGATCCACATAGCCGAGCTTGACCGTCTCGCCGATCTTGATTGATCCAGCATCCGGCTTTTCCTTGCCGATGATCATCTTGAACATCGTCGTCTTACCCGCGCCGTTCGGCCCGACCACCCCGACAATGCCACCTTTCGGCAGGTTGAAATTCACGTTCTCATAGAGCACGTTGTCGCCGAAGGCTTTGCTGATCCCATTGGCTTCAATGACGACATCGCCAAGCCTTGGTCCGGGCGGAATATAGATCTCCAGATCATCCGCCACCTGGTCCTGCTTCTGATTCACCAGTTCTTCATAGCGGTTCAGCCGCGCCTTGCCCTTCGACTGTCGGGCCTTCGGCGACATCCGGATCCATTCCAACTCATGTTCCAGCGTTTTCTTGCGCTTGGACTCCGCCTTTTCCTCTTTCTCCAGTCGATCCTTCTTCTGTTCCAACCAAGAAGTGTAATTCCCTTGGAATGGAATCCCGTGGCCTCGGTCCAACTCCAAAATCCATCCGGCTACATTGTCGAGAAAGTACCGGTCGTGCGTCACGGCAATGACCGTACCTTTGTACTGCTGTAGATGCTGTTCAAGCCACTGGACCGATTCGGCATCCAAGTGGTTTGTCGGCTCGTCGAGCAACAGAATGTCCGGCTCTTGGATCATCAGGCGGCAGAGCGCGACCCGGCGCTTTTCTCCACCAGACAGCGTCCCCACCTTCTGATCAGCGGACGGACAGCGCAACGCATCCATGGCAAGGTCAAGCTGGTTTTCCAGCTCCCACCCATTGGCGGCCTCGATCTTCTCTTGCAGCTGCGCCTGCTTGTCGATAAGCTTTTCCATCTCATCGGGGCCAACTTCACCGATTTTATTGCTGACGGCCTCATATTCGTGCATCAGGGCGACCAGTTCGGCTTTGCCCTCTTCGACCACTTCCTTGACCGTCTTGTTCGGGTCCAGCTGGGGTTCCTGCTCCAGCAGGCCGACGCTATAGCCTTTCGACCGTGTAATTTCACCGGTATAGTTCGGATCGGCCCCTGCGATGATCTTGAGCAGCGAGCTCTTGCCTGAACCATTCAGCCCCAGGACACCGATCTTCGCGCCGTAGTAGAAGCCGAGGTAGATCTCTCGCAGCACCTGCCGCTTCGGCGGATAGACCTTTCCCACATTGACGAGTGAAAAAATAACCTGCTTATCGTTCGTTGCCATTCGTTCCCCTATCGAGTTAGTGATCTTATGCTTATCCGCTTGTTTCAGCAGACCGCAAGAGCTTGCGATCACGGGCGTGCTGAATCTGCGCGTAGGCCGTAGGACCTCGGTTACTGCCAAGGCCGAGCAGGGTTTGAAAAGCGGCCCTCGGTTCACGACGACGGTTCGTGCGGAAGACGAATTCATCGAGATAGACCTGGAGCTGGCTGCGGCTGACGCCGTGGTGGGTGCCGACCAGCCAGCTCTGAAGGTTCCCGATCATCCGGTCGGCAAGCGGAACGACGGACTTGGCTCCTTGGCGCAACTGAAGCGGGGGCGGCTGCGTTCGTGGCACATGGGTATAGCCGCTCGCCGTGAGCACCCCGAAGCTCGAGAGGCCATCGGTGGAGATGGTGGTACCTGTGGCGATGTTTCTGGCAGCGAACTCCTTGATGGTGGTTCCTGCGAAATCGGGTATGACCTCCATCCGGGCTCGACCGGACGCCCGTCCCCGCCGTTCGACTGCAACCAGAACCAGCGCGGCGTTGCGCCCTCTGAGCTGGCGACTGCCCCGCAGTCCTGTCTGAGTTCCCCCCACCCAGGTCTCGTCCATCTCAACCTCGCCGCAAAGCGGGTCCCGCGCCGCGTTCACCATCGCGCGACGGAGCTTGTGCAGCATCATCCACGCGGTCTCGTAGCGGCTGAGTCCCAGTTGCTGCTGCAGGAGGAGGGCCGACAGCCCACGCTTATCCGTCGTCATCAGATACGCAGCCCAAAACCACGTCATGAGCGGGGTCTTCGAATTGTGGAGGATTGTCCCGGCCGTCACAGAGACCTGATAGCGGCAGGAGGCACACTGCCAGCGCCGGCGGCCTGCCAAGCCGTACGCGGACGTCTGACCGCACCTCGGACACCGGAACCCGTCTGGCCAGCGGCATGCCGTCAGATACTCCGCGCAAGCGTCCTCGCTGGCAAACTGTTGTTGGAACTGCCGCAGGCTCTTGGGGAAACTCGGTCGAGGCATCCCACGATACTACCCATTGCGGTCTGCTGAAACAAGCTGATAAGCATAAGTGATCTACGGCTTCGCTGAACAACACACGCTCCTCTCGGCATTCATGCACGAGCCGCCTACAGCGAATGCAGGACTGGGAGTCCGGCGTTCACCTGCGCGGCCAGGCCGGCCAAGCTGGCTCTGACTTCTGATTCGGTGCGTACAGGACTGGCAAATGCCACACGCCCGCCCTGCATCCGGCCAGGAGTGGTCAGCCGAAGATGAAACCCGAGCCGATCCAATGCGGTCACCGTCGCCTGCTGCGCCTCCACATCGCCTAACGCACGAGCCAACAGTAACAATGTCTCCGCTTGTTCGGTATTGAGCTCGCGGATCAGATTCGAGGATGCATCAGCAAGCGGGTCTACGGCTGCCACGGCATAGTCAGCCGGTGTCACCCAACCCATCGATCCAAACCCTCCCACAAAGTAAATCTCCGCGAGGGCCATGCGGAAGAAACCGAAATCTTGGTAGTCCACCCAGTAAGACGCATTGGCATGGCGATCCAGGTAGCACTCGCGGACTTGGGCGCTCTCCTCCTTTGGCACCTTGGTCACGGAGCCCATCAACGTGACCCTAGCCGCCCCAAGGGGATCGATCCTGCTCTCAGGCGGAGTCACCAGTAAGCTGGCACGTGGATCGCCCAGGAGGTTTTGCGTATGCATTGCCATCGTGCTGATCAGAAAGACCGGTTGCCCGTGAGCATCCAATCCGTAGGGCATCACCGACCCAAAGGGCCAGCCTGGCTGCTTGCGTGAGAGTGTCGAGAGACTGCCTGTCTGTTGCAAGTACACCAGCGTCTTCGCCCGCTCGGCATGGGATGGTTCAGGAACTTCAGGACCGTCTGAATCCGGCCCGCTACTATGTTGTCGTGATGAAGACATGGCTGGTCTCTTATCCAAGTAATGAACCGGGAGACACCTTACCCTGGATCTACTGGACATTTCCACTGAGAGTGCGGTCGGGGCAGAGAATTGTCTGAGATGCTGATCACTGGTGAGCCATAAGGAAGGAAGCCGCGGGGGCTAAGATCTTCCTTCGTTGGCCTCCGCAGTCTGCGGGTGACTCAGGGCAACATATGCGTCTGGACCAGAAGTGTTTTGACAGCGACAAGAAACTCTCCTGCGTCCGCTACACGCTGTTGGACCCGGTCGAGTTCGGGTTCGAAGAGCACATCATAATCAGCGAGGATTCGGTCGTCTTGTTCGTCGGCCAGAATTTCAGCCAGAGATGACGACAGCTTGCCTGCTTTGATCAAATGCTGGCCAAACAACCGGCGGACACCACGATGGGAGGTCACCGTGACGCCCTCAGCCAGCAATGCGGCACGAGCAGCATGAAGAATGGCGTAGTACGAGCGGGAGAGAGCGTCTTGAAGTAGAAGTTGTTGCAGAAGCAGTTGAGCGGCTCGAAGCGCCTGTTCTCCGCGAAGCAGTTCTTTCTGAATCTCCTCGTGCGGAGGCGTCGCCGTCATACCACAACGCCTTCTTGCTCCAAGACATGGAAAAACTGCGTCCCGCTGGCGCGAAGCCGTTCATAATGGTTCCGGCTGATCACCTGAATCGACAAGACGACTCCATGTTCCAATTCGAGCGCATAGCCCACGCTACGAATTTCGTCGCCGAGCCGCCAGTTATCCGACTGAATCACCGCGAGAAGATCCACGTCCGATTCAGGTGTCGCCTCACCCCTGGCTTTTGATCCAAAGAGAACCAATCGAACCAGTTCTCTAGGAAACCGTTGTTCAACCCGTCGCTTGAATTCTTCGATGATCGGTTGTTCGGCGATAGGCTCCACAGCGGTCTCCTCCGACGTTGAGCGTAGAGCTTCACCTAAAGAGTGTCAAGCTGAGAGGACAATGACAACTGTTAGAGTGAGAGGGAGTGCGCAGGAAAACCCCAACCCATCCAACAAGAGGCTATCCACCGCAACCCGCTGCCTTGAGCGGTCGTCTACTTTGCGGTATGGTAGCCTCAGATTTCCTACGTAGGATTCCGCAGATGCCGACTGTCTTTCTGAGCTATTCCCGCGCGGATCTGCCGCTCATCGAGCAGCTTGAGACACAACTCAAAAGCCATCACCAGATTTCCATCTGGCGGGACCAGGAGAAGATCTACGGCGGGCAGAAATGGCCGAAGGTCTCGGACGAAGCTATTGCCAAGCAGGACGTGCTAAGAAAACTATACCGAGAGGCTTTCCGAAAATTGAAACACTTTGTTCAGCCCTGATTCTACGCCCACACGAGCAGCAATATGTGCCGCATGACGCAACGCGCGTCACCGTAAAGTCCGACCTCTAACTTCGAGTGGGAAACGAGTGCACCCCCAAGCTTTCATACCGGGCTTGCTGCGCAATTTACCTAGCATCGGCTTTCGTTAGAATGAAAAGTCCTTGTTCGGGTTGTTCTCCTGGTTTTTCAAGAGCGATCTGCAAAAAGAAGTAGCACCAGATTCTTCCTCATACTTCTCCACATTCGTTTGTTGATTAGACTGACGTTTGGGGCTAACAAGATAATCCAGGCATGTTTCACGAGAAAAATCTGACTTTACGATGGTTTCAATTATTTTCGTAACAGCATCGGAAACAATTTTTGCCGTTTCCTTGTTCATTGGATGCGCCGAGTTGTTAACCACCTGGACAGTACCTCCAGCGGAGGCGTGAGTACTCACAGATCTTGCCGCATCTCTCAGCGCCTCAAGGTGCTTCAAATTGTCCTTCAAATCTTTCTCCTTTTTTTCAAACTCCTTCTTATCCGCATCAGCTTGCCGTACTTTTTCATGTTGAGAACTAAAGCTCACTTTGGCCTTATCAAGCTCAGGCTGTTTTGAAGGATCCGTTTTGACCTGAGCCTCCAGGGCTGCGACTTCTTTTTCAATAGTCGAAAGAGAGTTGGTTTTGCTTTCGGCGGTTTTCTTACTGGAGGCAAGGTCACTTTTACTTGATTCCCATTCCGCCGAACCTGCATTGACGGCCTCCTGCGCCTGCAAGAGGTCTCTGGCCCCACCTCCATTGGAAGTGCCGTTTAGCACAACAGGATGCGGAGTGACAGTTCCTGTAAGCTGCTCAACCGCCAATAAGCCAAGCATCAGATTCTGATACCGTCGATGAATCTTCAAGAAGTCTGGACCTGATAGTGCACGACTCATATATCCTTCGCAAACACGATACATGGCATCGCGAAGCAGCTGAATGGTTTGCGTGCGCAAACCAATTGATGTGGCCGATTCAGCATTAGATGCGGCAAGCTGAGCTGTAAGTCGCTCTGGTGTGATGACCGACGCGTTTAGTGAAGCACTCAGTGCAGACAGCGCATCTGGGCTAGGTTCAGCACAAACAATACCCCGTTCCCCATCAGTTATGATGACCCTTTGTTTCGCGTCAATGGAGACGCTCTTCTTGTCGGCTGTGCTGAACGTATGAAAAATAGAGTTCCAGTTTGCGCATCCTGACAATAGACAGGTCGTAATGGCCATAGCTGGTAGGAATAAATCAAATCTCATTCGCCCTCCTGATCGTTTGCCTATCAAGACCAGTGACAGTACTGGTGTACGTATCGGCGGCAATTGTACATTTACGTAATAATGTAAGACAAGTTATGCTTATCCGCTTGTTTCAGCAGACCGCAAGAGCTTGCGATCACGGGCGTGCTGAATCTGCGCGTAGGCCGTAGGACCTCGGTTACTGCCAAGGCCGAGCAGGGTTTGAAAAGCGGCCCTCGGTTCACGACGACGGTTCGTGCGGAAGACGAATTCATCGAGATAGACCTGGAGCTGGCTGCGGCTGACGCCGTGGTGGGTGCCGACCAGCCAGCTCTGAAGGTTCCCGATCATCCGGTCGGCAAGCGGAACGACGGACTTGGCTCCTTGGCGCAACTGAAGCGGGGGCGGCTGCGTTCGTGGCACATGGGTATAGCCGCTCGCCGTGAGCACCCCGAAGCTCGAGAGGCCATCGGTGGAGATGGTGGTACCTGTGGCGATGTTTCTGGCAGCGAACTCCTTGATGGTGGTTCCTGCGAAATCGGGTATGACCTCCATCCGGGCTCGACCGGACGCCCGTCCCCGCCGTTCGACTGCAACCAGAACCAGCGCGGCGTTGCGCCCTCTGAGCTGGCGACTGCCCCGCAGTCCTGTCTGAGTTCCCCCCACCCAGGTCTCGTCCATCTCAACCTCGCCGCAAAGCGGGTCCCGCGCCGCGTTCACCATCGCGCGACGGAGCTTGTGCAGCATCATCCACGCGGTCTCGTAGCGGCTGAGTCCCAGTTGCTGCTGCAGGAGGAGGGCCGACAGCCCACGCTTATCCGTCGTCATCAGATACGCAGCCCAAAACCACGTCATGAGCGGGGTCTTCGAATTGTGGAGGATTGTCCCGGCCGTCACAGAGACCTGATAGCGGCAGGAGGCACACTGCCAGCGCCGGCGGCCTGCCAAGCCGTACGCGGACGTCTGACCGCACCTCGGACACCGGAACCCATCTGGCCAGCGGCATGCCGTCAGATACTCCGCGCAAGCGTCCTCGCTGGCAAACTGTTGTTGGAACTGCCGCAGGCTCTTGGGGAAACTCGGTCGAGGCATCCCACGATACTACCCATTGCGGTCTGCTGAAACAAGCGGATAAGCATAAGACAAGTAGCTCTTCCGACAACCGCACTTCGGATTCGTCGATGATCTCTTCCAGGCAGGTAAAGCAGGAAAAGGGAAATCGATCGATGAGAATGGCACAGACTTCGCCTACCGGTGATTCCTCCAATACTGAACCACCGCATTCTCTATGGATGAGGACGAGCATAAGGCTTCCCCATGGCCACTGGTCGAAACAGCCCCAGGTGTTCAGGACTACTGAGCCGATGGCCGCTCCCTACTGCCATAATCCCGTGTGATCGCATGGCCATGCGTCGCCGACTATGAATTTTCGGCGTATAATTCTTCCCTACCCACTTTCTCCACCTGTCGTTGGAGATGTCATGCCGGAAACCCTGTCGGTTCAGTGCTGCATTGCTGGTGGAGGACCGGCCGGGATAATGCTGGGTCTGTTGTTGGCCCGGGCCGGAGTCTCAGTGCTCGTCCTGGAAAAGCACGCGGACTTTCTCCGTGATTTTCGTGGCGACACGCTGCACCCCTCGACATTGGAAATCATGCACGAGTTGGGCGTGCTCGAACGATTTCTTCGCTTACCCCACCAGAAGGTCACACGGATCAATGGGCGGTTCGGAGATCTGGAGTTCACGGTGGCGGATTTCTCCCACCTGCCCACCCACTGCCGCTACGTTGCCTTCATGCCGCAGTGGGACTTTCTCAACTTTCTTGTGGAGATGGGAAGACAGTATCCTACCTTTCAGGTGCGCATGAGTACGGAAGTGACGAGCTTGATCGAGGATGGTGATTCGGTCGTAGGCCTTTGCGCTGAGGCGTCGAACGGGCCGCTGGACGTTCACACCCCACTCGTTGTGGGGGCCGATGGCCGTCACTCAACTGTCCGAAAGAAAGCAGGACTCTCGGTAGAAGAATTCGGCGCGCCTATGGATGTGCTGTGGTTCCGACTATCACGGAAAGCCGAGGACCCAGCCGATCCCATGGGCCGCTTCGATACCGGTCGAATCTTCATCATGTTAAACCGGGGTGACTACTGGCAATGCGGCTTCGTCATTGCCAAGGGATCACTGGGCGAGATTCGAGCGCAAGGCCTCCCGCTGTTCCGTGAGAGCGTGGCAAAGCTGGCTCCGTTTGCCGCAGACCGCGTCCACGAACTGCAAGACTGGGAACCGATCAAATTGCTGACCGTTCAAGTCGATCGGTTGCGGCAGTGGTATAGACCTGGACTTATTTGTATCGGGGACGCGGCCCATGCCATGTCGCCGGTTGGGGGAGTCGGTATTAATCTAGCGATTCAGGACGCGGTAGCGACGGCAAATCTGTTGGCTCAGCCGTTGCGCGACAACCGAGTGACCGAAGCGGATTTGGCCAAGGTACAAGCGCGACGCACCTGGCCGACCGACATCACCCAACGAATCCAGCTCACTGTCCAGAACCGCGTCATCAGACGTGTGCTGGATAGCACAGTTCCACTGACGCCTCCCTATGCCCTTCGGCTGCTTGCACGATTCCCATTTCTTCGCCGCATCCCCGCCAGGATGATCGGCCTTGGAGTGAGGCCTGAACATGTGCGAACGCCAGTCTGCTGAATCAATGGTCGATATGTCGGCGCATGCCTTTTGTTCTCGCTCTACCCCTACATCTCACACTTGTTGGAGTTGGTGACAACAGTGCCAAGGCGTTGGTATTGTCTACAACGTGAAAGCTGTCGTGCCCATCCGCACGCGAATCGTATACTCTACGAGGGCATTCGCGGAGTTGGTGCTCTGGCGAGTTATGATCGATTGTTGTGTATGGAGGGAATGCGGGAACCGGCGTATGCTGATGGTCGCCCAGGATCATCAACGTGTGGCATAGGATAGAAGGAGACGCCGTGGGAACGAAGACCGTCAGCGAGTTCACGAATCCGGGGATTCCTGTTCCGGCGTTGGATGCCTTGACCGACGTGTTGCGGGAAGGGGCGAGACGCATGCTGCGGGAAGCCGTGGAGGCAGAAGTGCAAGAGTTTCTGACCCGCCATGCCCCGCTCAAAGACGGGAACAATCGTCAACGGGTGGTGCGGAACGGCTATCTCCCGGAACGGACGATCCAGACCGGACTGGGGGACATCGCCGTCACGGCGCCCCGTGTGCGGGACCGGGAGGGAGCCATCCGATTCTCGTCCCAGATCCTTCCACCCTACCTGCGGCGCACCAAAAGCCTGGTCGAACTGTTGCCGTGGCTGTACCTCCGAGGGATCTCCACGGGAGATTTCAGTTCCGTGCTCACCAGTCTTCTGGGACAGGATGCCCCGGGGTTATCCGCCGCGACGATCCAGCGCCTGAAGGAGTCCTGGAAGGAAGACCACTGCCAGTGGGCGATCCGAGCCCTGTCGAAGACCTACGTGTATCTCTGGGCCGACGGGATCCATTTCAATGTCCGAATGGACGAGGCCCACCATTGTGTACTGGTTGTGATCGGGGCGACTGTGGACGGGAAGAAAGAACTTCTGGCGATCCAGGACGGCTACCGGGAAAGTGAACAGTCCTGGAAGGAACTCTTGCTTGATCTCATATGCTTATCCGCTTGTTTCAGCAGACCTTAATGGGTAGTATCGTGGGATGCCTCGACCGAGTTTCCCCAAGAGCCTGCGGCAGTTCCAACAACAGTTTGCCAGCGAGGACGCTTGCGCGGAGTATCTGACGGCATGCCGCTGGCCAGATGGGTTCCGGTGTCCGAGGTGCGGTCAGACGTCCGCGTACGGCTTGGCAGGCCGCCGGCGCTGGCAGTGTGCCTCCTGCCGCTATCAGGTCTCTGTGACGGCCGGGACAATCCTCCACAATTCGAAGACCCCGCTCATGACGTGGTTTTGGGCTGCGTATCTGATGACGACGGATAAGCGTGGGCTGTCGGCCCTCCTCCTGCAGCAGCAACTGGGACTCAGCCGCTACGAGACCGCGTGGATGATGCTGCACAAGCTCCGTCGCGCGATGGTGAACGCGGCGCGGGACCCGCTTTGCGGCGAGGTTGAGATGGACGAGACCTGGGTGGGGGGAACTCAGACAGGACTGCGGGGCAGTCGCCAGCTCAGAGGGCGCAACGCCGCGCTGGTTCTGGTTGCAGTCGAACGGCGGGGACGGGCGTCCGGTCGAGTCCGGATGGAGGTCATACCCGATTTCGCAGGAACCACCATCAAGGAGTTCGCTGCCAGAAACATCGCCACAGGTACCACCATCTCCACCGATGGCCTCTCGAGCTTCGGGGTGCTCACGGCGAGCGGCTATACCCATGTGCCACGAACGCAGCCGCCCCCGCTTCAGTTGCGCCAAGGAGCCAAGTCCGTCGTTCCGCTTGCCGACCGGATGATCGGGAACCTTCAGAGCTGGCTGGTCGGCACCCACCACGGCGTCAGCCGCAGCCAGCTCCAGGTCTATCTCGATGAATTCGTCTTCCGCACGAACCGTCGTCGTGAACCGAGGGCCGCTTTTCAAACCCTGCTCGGCCTTGGCAGTAACCGAGGTCCTACGGCCTACGCGCAGATTCAGCACGCCCGTGATCGCAAGCTCTTGCGGTCTGCTGAAACAAGCGGATAAGCATATGATCTCAAACACCGGGGCCTCTCCGTGGACCCGAAGTTGGCGATCGGCGATGGGGCGTTGGGGTTTTGGAAGGCCCTCCCCCAAGTCTTTGGAGCCACGCGGGGACAACGGTGTTGGGTCCACAAGACGGCCAACGTGCTGAACACGTTACCGAAGGCCAACCACCCCAAGGCCAAAAGTGCACTCCATCAGATCTGGATGGCGGAGACGAAACACGCCGCGCACAAGGCTCTCGATGCGTTTCTCGCCACCTACGCGGCGAAATATCCGAAGGCAACGACCTGCCTGGTCAAGGATCGGAACGCCCTCTTGGCCTTCTACGACTTTCCGGCCGAACACTGGGTCCACATCCGGACGACCAATCCCATTGAATCGACCTTCGCCACCGTCCGGCACCGGACTGTCAAAACCCGAGGCTGTGTGTCCCGGGAGAGTATGCTCTCGATGGTCTTCAAGCTTGCAGTGGTGGCGGAGCAACGCTGGAGACGCCTGAAAGGGTCCGAGCGTGTCGGCGAGGTGCTGCGGGGCGTGGTCTTCAGGGATGGGGTGAACGAGGAGGAGCGGGCACGTGCCGCCTAAACACGATCCCCGCTGCACGACACAAGGCACAGGCCGTGGGGTGGGAACCCTTCTCCAGTTCACGATCACGTTGACCGGGGTCCGTCCGCCAATCTGGCGGCGCGTCCTGGTGCCGGAGAGGTTGTCCCTGTCCGGGTTGCACGATGTCATCCAGGAGGTGATGGGGTGGACCGACTCACATTTACATGATTTTCATTGGCGTGAAGAACGGTTTGGCGTGCCCGATCCCGAGTTTGACGAGGAGCAGGTGGTCGATGAGGACACGGTGACGCTCAAGGAGCTGGGTCTGTCCGTCAAGGATAGGGTGCACTACCTGTATGACTTCGGGAATGGGTGGGAACACGTGCTGACGGTGGAAAAGGTTTTGGAGGCTGGGAAGCCCCAGATGCCGATCTGCCTGAAGGGTGCCCGATCGTGTCCTCCGGAAGATTGTGGAGGGGCCTGGGGGTATGAGAATCTTCTGAAGGTTCTCAAGGATCCGGCGCACGAGGAGCATGAGGAGTGGAAGACCTGGCTGCCCGAGGACTTCGACCCCGAACGGTTTGATCTCGCGGAGGTTAACAGCGGGTTATCAGTGAGACAGTGGACTCTCGCTCCTCCTTCCAGGAAGGGGCGGAGGAAGAAGGGGTGAGCAGGTTCGCTCAGACAACAGGGACCATCAGGCAGAGCTATTTCCAAAAAGCTTCATACCCAACATTTGACTTTATCTCTCCCGTGAGGAGCCTATCCTTCAAACGCATGACTGCATTTCCGGCATAGGAACTTCGACGCAATGGTATCCTTCCATTCATTAAGCTTCTGGGTGTGGTTCTTGGTCTTCAGAGTTCCATATCCAACCCATACCCCTAGAAAAGCGATGGAGGAGGCTAAGTCAGCCATAGCCATCTCGGATTCAGCCCCCTGCGGGGCTGCTAGGCTTAGCATTACGGCAGCATTCACTGGTATAGCGAGCAGAAACCCTTGAAGATAGGCCCAAGGGGCCTTCGGAGGATGATAGGAGGTCGGCAACTGACCCATTGCCTCAGTGGATGGCAATTGCCGAAGAATGTCGCTGATCTGTTGTGCCTTCTCAGTATTGCAGGTCGGACAAATACGTTCGGCAGGCATGAGACTCCTCCTTCCTGGTATCAGCTCTCAACCTTTAACCATAACCATTCGAATTGGGTTCATCCCATATTTTAGGCAGGAAGAATTCCTCGGTGCAAGAGAGGAGATCTGGTTATAGAAACTTCTGGCCCACAAACAGTTCGGCCCGGAACCCCTCAAGGGAGTTCCGGGCCGAATCCTCACACCACGACCACGCTCGACTAGTAGACGGACTTCGACCCGGGGCCGACCTGGCTGGGGAACGGATCCAGAATGGCCTTGGGCGCGTTGTTCCAGATCACGTCCGCCAGATTCGACATCCGGCTCACGATCTGCGCCGCCACGCCCCCTGCCGCTCCGAACAACCCGCACCAGCCCAACGTCACAAAGCCCCAGTGCAACGGCGCCGCAAACAGCTCATCCACAAACCAGAACGCATGCCCCCACTCGTTGAGCCCCACGTTCGGCAGAATGAACATCGGCCCCACCACCGCCGCCACCAACGGGAACGACGTGGCTTGGCTGTACAGCGGCAACCGCGTCTGCGCATACAGATAACTCGACACGCCGCACGTGATGTACAACGGGAACGTCCCGTAGAACGCCACAATGTGGCTCGCCGTAAAGCTCGTGTCTCGGATGATCACTTGATGCCACGCCGCATCCTGCTCCAACGTGTAGCTGCCCGCGTAGTACACGCCCCAGATGTAGCACACCAGCCACCCCATAAAATAAAAGTACCGCTTCAGCTCGAGCTTCGGGTCTAGGTTCGTCAGGTTCCGATCCCGCGTCACCCAGATCCACCCGATCGCCGTGGCAAAGAACACGGCGTTGGCCAGAATGTTAAACCGCCACAGCCCCATCCACACCGAATCAAACTCCGGGGTCATGGAGTCCAGGCCGTGCGAGTACCCGAACGTCCGCTGGTACAGCACCCAAAAGACCCCGATCGACAACATCCCCAACCAGCCGAGCTTCGCCGGCTTCGAATCGTACCACTGCGAAATGTCATACCCTCTATCGCTAGCCATAGTATGTCCCTCCCTCCACTATATAAACATCAGAGACTGCGCTCTCCTACTATTTCACTACAATGATTTCTAGAGAAAAACGCCTTCTCCTTCCTCTCACGCATATATAATTTATACTCATCAAGATACTCTTTTCAACTCAATTACCCCCACACTCTCATACGATACTAATTCTAGCATGCTCGGCTTTCCATGCTGCATTATAACTTATTGATAATTATGGCATAACAGTAGCGTCAGCATACCGCTAGATTAATGGTTAGCACGTAAGACCTACATCCAGAATTACCACCGATTTCAACATTCCGCGTAAAGGATAGGGATGAGAATTCCTTACTGCTGATTAACACCTCACCTCATGGTTGATCCATTTCCATGGATATCCTCAAGCTCTGATTAGCACAACATTGATACGCCCTCATCCATAGAGTAGGATGAGCACGTTTTCTCATTTTCAAATTTTTGACGATTTGGAGTTCCGCAGTGCCAGCTAAGTGGGTGCGCCAATTGCTGCTCCTGGCCCTCATTGGGGGATCTTGCCTAGTGGGTTCCCAATTCTTGATGCGCCCGGCTGTCCAAAAGGACGCACTCATCGCCGATATCATCAAGAACTGGCAAGAGGCACATCCGGCGGCCGAACGTTTCGTGATCTTGCCTGACTTCAATAACAATGCGGTTCTCGATAAGGAGACAAACCTCATCTGGGAGCTCTCCCCAATGCCAACGTCCGTGACATGGAACGAAGCCCGCGCTACATGTGTAACCCGAGTGACCGGTGGTCAAAAAGGCTGGCGCCTACCGGCGCCCTCCGAAATGCGTAGCCTCGTGGGACCGGCAGTGGACTCCCCGATCCCCAATATCCCCCCAGGGCATCCATTCTTGAACATCCAGCCAACATCCTATTGGACAGTAGTCCCCGAAGACAATCAGCCTTCCTATGCGCGATATGTGGATGCATTCCTCGGTAACGTCCTTAGTTTCATCAAGATCTACACCTATCCAGTCTGGTGCGTGCGTGGACCGATCAAATCCGATGACCATTGAGCTGAGCAGTCATGTTGGAGTAGATCTCCAACAAGTTTGTTCATTACGGTCATTCGAGGCGCTTCCTCGGGCAAGTGCTTGCTCACAGCTCAGCTCATTCACCTCACCCACTTCCCCTGTACTGCACATTTACTGCACATTTTCCGAAACCCTCTCCCCGTGTGACTTCATTGAAAATCGACGATCCGCATCGCAGGGATATGAATTGGCGTTACTGATACACGCGCTGGCGCATCGAAAGAAGAATCATCAGGCGGCTGTGTAGTGCGGGGAGATCATCGAGCAGTTCAACTTTGGTCTCACGAAGAAGGTCTCCGAACGCGCGAGCACCCTGCCCACCCACGGCCATAGGCCATCGCGTAGCCAGTTGTTCAAGCCCCTTCAGTTGTTGGAGCATGGCATCCTCAGACTTCGCTTCAGTGAGAGAGAGAAGCACGAGATCGGGACTGATCTTCTCGCAGAAAGCCATGAGGTCTGACATCGGAAGATTAGGGCCAAGGTAATAGACCTGGCAACCTCTCGTCGCTGCGATATACGCGACGGCTTGGGCCCCAATTTCATGCGTTTCACCTTCCGGACAAGCGATCAAGACACGCGGACCGAATTCATTTACCGGAAGCTGATTCATCACAGAAAATAACTTCTGTTGGATGAGCTTCGTCACGTAATGTTCGATGGCTGTACCAAGACGACCTTCGTGCCATAGATCCCCGATTCGTCGTTGTAGTGGAAGCAAAATCCGCTGAACAGCTTCTTCAAACGGAATGACGGCCACTGCACCGTTGAGCTTCCGCTCGAATCCGGCCTTATCGATCGGGTCAAGCAATCCTATCAAATCATCCAATAGATGTTCATGAGGCTTCTGTTCCTCCGCAATAAACGGAGTTGCGAGACGCATACGTGCAATGAGTGCATCACGTCCCTCCGTGGCAAGACCACCGATTGTTGCGCCTTGTTCCATCTGGGTCTTTACAAAGCGAAGGAGTGCGACATCCTCATCACTGTATTCACGATACCGATTCGAACTTCGTGAGGGTTTGACAAACCCATACCGTCGCTCCCACACACGAATGACGTCCTTCGACAGACCAGTTAGTTTCGCAACCCTGTGAATTCTATGTTTATTCATAAACATGCCTAATTTTATTAGAATGTCCAATGTTTGTCAAATATAATTCAGTAACGCTATTGACACATTGGACATGTTACATTATACATTAGACATACAATATACATACATTGATCATAAGAAAGAGAGGTCATCATGGCAGGGAAATTCAGGCAATATTTAAGCGCGTCGAGCGGCGCCCTGCTTCTTGGCGCCCTTCTTACGGTCGGAGCAATCGCCGTGGTCTTCGGCGGGGAGCACGCCCTCTCAAGCACTGAGTTCTGCGTGAGCTGCCATTCCCAGACCTATCCGTATGAGGAGCTCAAAAAGTCATCGCACTATGGCGCGCTAGGGGCTGATCCTGGCTGCAAGGATTGCCACGTGCCTCAAGGCTTAGGGAACTTCCATCTCGCGCTCTGGACTCACACCTATGATGGAATCCGGGCGGTGCTGGCGGAGATGAAATATGACTATTCGACGATCGAGAAATTTAACGAGCGCCGGCCAATCATGGCCCACTACGCTCGTATGTCCCTGAAAAACTGGGACAGCGTCACTTGCCGCGAGTGTCACAAAAATACCAAGCCACCAGGCGCATCAGCAAAAGCCGCGCACAAGAAGATGGAAACCGAAGGGGCCACCTGCATTGATTGCCATCAGAATCTCGTCCACAAGAAAGTCCCGGAGAGCGATCTCAATGCGAGTCGAGTTCAGGGTGTGATGGTCTTGAAAGAAGTGCAAAAAGGAACAGAAGACAAGGATGAGAAGGACTAGTCTATCCCTCGTGACCCGTCCTAATCCAAAGTTAACATGACGTTGTCCAATTGATCGTCAAACACTACTCAGGTGTCCAATAAGTTGAGGTAGCAATAGGAGGTAGCGGATGAGTGGCAGGATGACCGCGCAATGCATCATGGTCTTGGTATCGGGCCTGACTCTCTCAGGAGGGATCGTCGCTTCGGCAGAACTCATGCCGTTGGATCCAGTTCCGGCTCCCTATGCAGACAAACACATGCCCGCCGGCTGGTGGACGGATCCAAAGGTCATTGAGGAGGGAAAAAAGATTTATGTCGGTGAAGCCGACCCGCTTGTCTCCTGTACTGGTTGCCATGGCGAAGACGGTGAACCAGTAAGAAGTGGGGAGGGGGTTCGTAGCCTAAAAAATACTAAACGGTTCTCAGACAGCTATTGGTACTGGCGGGTGGCGGAAGGGATTCCAAAGACGCCTATGATGCCATGGAAATCGCTCCTCTCAGAAGACCAGATCTGGCAAGTTGTCGCATTCATGCATACCTTCTCGCATGGAGGGAAACCTGTCGAACACAAAGATTATACGGGCTACAAGCGACCGGAGAAGATCACCCCCAAGAATGTGGCGCCGATGGTCCTCGTGCCCGCCGGGGAATTTACCATGGGCAGCAACGAAGGTAGTGACAATGCAACGCCTGAGCACAAGGTGTTTCTCAATGCCTTTTATATGGATGTCTATGAAGTAACGGTCGGGCAATATGCGAAGTTTCTGGACGCTACCAGTATATTCCCACCGCCGAAGTGGACGACTATGAACGAGCCGCCCCATCAGAAGCGCCCGGTTGTCAATGTCGATTGGGCGGATGCGAACAACTATTGCAAGTGGGCCGGCAAACGGCTGCCGACCGAAGCCGAATGGGAGAAGGCGGCACGGGGAACGGATGGGCGCATCTATCCCTGGGGTAACGATCCACCCGATCCGCTCCGCGCTAATTATGGGAAGGAGAAGGAGAAGTGGAACAAGCATGACGCGCTGGTGCCGGTGGGGCAATTGAAGGACGGCAAGAGCCCCTATGGAATCTATGATCTGGCGGGGAATGTCTGGGAATGGGTGAACGACTGGTATGACCAAGACTATTATGCGAGCAGCCCATCGCGAAACCCGCTGGGGCCGAAAAGTGGCAAATATAAGGTGATGCGGGGCGGCTCGTGGGACCTCGCCCCAGAGAACCTACGATCTGCGCGTCGAGACTTTAACATATCGTCGACCACAGACTACGACTCGCCTGCGTATCGGAACTTCAACAGTGGGTTCCGGTGTGCGAAGAGTCCGTAGGACTTTGTTCCCCAGGCATGCTCGATGATACCGAGGCACCACATGCAACCAAAATGCTCCGAGCCAGCAGAACCGTCCCATAAAGGCAGGCAATAGCATTGGATAACAGACATAGCATTCGACGATCGGACGCGTAATCAAAGGAATGAACCGCTCCAAAACATTCTCTAGAAAGGGAGGCCTACCAATGACACGATCTAACACCCGAATCGCTCTAACGCTGACCGGAGTTCTAGCCACGCTCCTGGCCAGTACCCTGCCTCTCCAGTCAGCCTTCGCTGAAGGTGGTGCACGACGTGATGTCGTGCGGCAAGAACAGCAGAACGTCAAAGATGCCATCATGCACGCGACGGAAGCAGTGGATCATGGCAAACAGGGTCATGCCGATAAGCTTGTGACCCATGCCGAAGCCTCACTGCAGCATGCTGTGAGAGGAGGCGAGAACCCGCATTTGGCAGAAGCGATGACCAATCTGAAAGAAGCAATTGAGCATGGCAAGGCTGGTCATGCCGACGTGGCCACGAAACATGCCGAAACTGCCGTCACACATCTATCTCAAATCAAGTGAAGAATGAACGCCTATCGCGAAGGCTGGTTTGAACGAGCGAGGCGGGGCATGACCCTGAGCGGCCGAGATATGAACTACCACACAAGATTTAGACAGGGGGCGTTATGCTAACAGTAAAGATAACAAGTTTCGTCCTATTCGCTTTAGCCCTCTCACAATTCGGGTACGCCGAAGAGCATCAGGGACAATCAAATCCTTCTGTAGCTAGGCAGACGATGTCGAACCAATTCTGGTGGCCTGAAAGACTTGATCTCATGCCCCTTCGCCAGCATGCAGCTGAGTCCAATCCAATGGGCAAACAGCTCACATACGCTCAAGAGTTTAACAAGCTCGATTTGAAGGCTGTGAAGAAAGACCTCAAGGAGTTGATGACAGCCTCACAAGACTGGTGGCCGGCAGATTACGGTCACTACGGACCATTTTTTATCCGGATGGCCTGGCACAGTGCTGGCACCTACCGCATCGCTGACGGTCGTGGCGGAGCTGGCGGCGGTCAACAGCGCTTCGAGCCACTGAACAGCTGGCCTGATAACACGAACCTTGATAAGGCGCGGCGCTTGCTGTGGCCTGTCAAAAAGAAATATGGGAGTAAACTTTCATGGGCCGACTTGATGGTCCTGACGGGGAATGTTGCCATGGAATCGATGGGCTTCAAGACCTTCGGTTTTGGCGGCGGACGCGTGGACAACTGGGAAGCTGATCTAGTCTACTGGGGACCTGAAAAGAAATGGCTCGCGGATGAGCGATACAAGGGCGACAGACAGTTGGACAATCCACTTGCTGCTGTCCAGATGGGCCTCATCTATGTGAACCCAGAGGGACCTAATGGTAATCCTGATCCAATAGCGGCGGCGAAGGATATCCGAGAAACGTTTGGCCGTATGGGGATGAACGATGAAGAGACTGTCGCTCTGATCGCGGGCGGCCACACCTTCGGCAAAGCCCATGGCAATGGAAATCCATCCAAATGCGTCGGGGCTGAGCCCGCAGCTGCAGCTACAGAGGAGCAAGGATTTGGCTGGAAAAACATCTGTGGGTCCGGCAAGGGTGCAGATACCATTACGAGTGGGTTGGAAGGCGCTTGGTCCGTCAACCCCGCTGCATGGACCAACCAATACTTTACGAACCTCTTCACCTTCGAGTGGGTGATGACCAAGAGCCCGGCTGGCGCCACACAATGGATTCCCAAAGATGGCCAAGCAGCGAACCTGGTGCCCGATGCTCATGATCACAACGTCAGACATGCTCCCATCATGTTCACGACGGACCTCTCACTTAAGTTCGATCCCAGTTATCACCAAATTGCGAAACGCTTCCTTGAAAACCCGAAGGAGTTTGAACTCGCGTTCGCGAAGGCATGGTTCAAGCTCATTCATCGCGATATGGGGCCTCGCGCACGTCATCTTGGCAACGAAGTCCCCCAGGAGGATCTGATCTGGCAAGATCCCATTCCTAAGGTCAATCACAAGCTGATCGGCGGCAGCGACATTGCGAGTCTGAAAAAGACCATCCTAGCGTCTGGATTGACGGTCTCGGAACTCGTTCGCACAGCCTGGGCGTCGGCTGCGTCTTTCCGCGGCACGGATAAGCGTGGCGGAGCTAACGGGGCGCGTGTTCGCCTCGCGCCCCAAAAGGACTGGCCGGTCAACAACCCGGATGAACTGGCGAAGGTGCTCAACCGTTTAGCAAACATTCAAGAAGACTTTAATAGGGCGCAATCTCATGGAAAGAAAGTGTCACTTGCAGATGTGATTGCCTTAGGTGGAACTGCAGCAGTTGAGCAGGCGGTGAAGGCAGCAGGGCACAGCGTGCAGGTCCACTTTACGCCAGGACGCATGGACGCATCGCAACTGCAAACGGATGTTAGTTCGTTCGCCGTACTCGAGCCCAAAGCAGACGGGTTCCGCAACTATTACGGCGAGGGCAACTCTATGTCACCCGCAGAAATGCTGGTCGATCGGGCCAATATGTTGACATTAACAGTCCCTGAAATGACTGTTCTCGTCGGAGGGATGCGAGCGTTGAACGCCAATGCAGGACAATCCAAACATGGCGTGTTCACTGACAAGCCTGGGACATTGAGCAACGACTTCTTCGTGAACTTGCTCGACATGTCCACCAAGTGGCAGAAGTCATCGCAGTCCGAAGGGATTTACGATGGTGTGGATCGTAAGACCAATGCGATCAAATGGACGGCGACACCTGTCGACCTCATTTTCGGGTCGCACTCTGAACTTCGTGCGATCGCAGAAGTCTACGCGGCTGAAGATGGACAACGGAAGTTGATTCGTGACTTTGTGACTGCCTGGAACAAGGTGATGATGCTCGATCGCTTTGACGTCATGTAAGCTTGCCAGGTCCTCGACGTGAGTCAGACTGGGCTGCATCGGACGCCTTGGCCGCCAAAGGGTGCAGTTCTACCGATTCTCCATGAATCGAACAGTTGCGCTAGTAGATTCAGGCGCATCCCACAGTTGGCGATCGCCAACTGTGGGTGCAATGGCAGGTTCAGACCCACCGACAGGTGAATCGCAAAGCGATGTATTGTGAAGCGGCAGGGCAGGTCCCTACATCAGTGCGTCTATACCCCGGCGGCCTATCGTGGCTGCCACTGCAACAGACATTCGACGCGTCGGGGAAGCCGGGGCAAGCTGGGAGCATCCAATAGTTCATTCGGATACTCAAAGACGATTGTGTCTGGTAGCACGTATTTCTATTATTCGAGGAGACGCGGCAGATGATCGGGAATGGCCGGCAATGCGATGTGCCCGTCACTTTATCTTCTAGTCACAGACTACTGCTGGCCCCCACAACAACCTGGGATGAAAGCCCCTTAGTATAAAATGACAACAATCGAAACAGGGTTGGAAACAGTGATTATTACCGGCAGCAGTGGGCTGATCGGCAGCGCATTCCTTGCTCACGCCGCAGAACGCTACGCGGAGCTGTGCTTGGACTCCAAAGCGCCGCCTCGTGTGCCTCCCAAGACGGCACACATTATCCCTTGCGATCTCACCTCGGATGAGAACCTCCAGCAAGCGTTGGACGAAGTTCGTCGGCTCGGCCATAGGCGGATCGCCTCAATTCTTCATCTCGGCGCGTATTATAGTTTCGCAAGTGAGTCTAGTCCCCTGTACGAGCAAGTAAACGTGCGTGGCACCGAACGGTTGCTGCATGGGCTGCGCGATTTTGAGGTCGAGCAATTCATATTTGCGAGCACCATGCTGGTCCACGCGCCCTGCGAACCAGGAGCGCGTATCAACGAAGATTGGCCGCTCAAACCGAAATGGACTTATCCCAAGTCGAAAGTCGCGGCGGAGGAACTGATCTTGCGTGAACGGGGCAACGCGCCGGTGGTGCTCATGCGCATTGGCGCCGTGTACGACGATCGCTGCCATTCAATTCCCCTCGCACAGCAAATCAGGCGCATTTACGAAAATCGCTTCATTGCCCGTATGTTCTCCGGCGATGTCACGCATGGAGTCGCTTTCTTACATATGGAGGATATGGTCACGGCGTTGGTCCTCGCAGTTGAACGACGCAAGGAGCTTCCGCAGGTCGCAGCGTTACTCATCGGTGAATCGGAAACGCTCAGTTACGACGAGCTGCAACGTACCATCAGCCGCCAGCTTTACGGCCAGGAATGGAAAACGTATCAAATCCCTAAGACATTGGCCAAACTTGGCTGTCGGCTCCAGACCTTGTTGCCCGGTGCCGACCCATTCCTCAAGCCCTGGATGATCGATCTCACTGACGACCACTATGCGTTCGACATCTCCCGTGCCCGCACGCTTCTTGGCTGGGAGCCGCGCCACACTCTACGCACATCATTGCCAAACATCATCAACGAGCTGAAGCTCGATCCAGCGGGCTGGTATGAGGACAACCATCTGAGAGCGAATACCCTTCCGTCTCAGTAGAGTCCGATTAAACACGAACAGATTTGGGAGGGTACAGTTAGAAAAAGTTTTCGTGTCGGATTTGATCAACCTGCATGCCTTTATTGATGAGCAATCGTTTGGCCTCCTCAATCATGGGACGCCCTCCACAGAGGTATGCGTCCGTGTTCGAGACCTGGTCGGCAGCCACCTGTTCATTTATCAAGTCTGTGACACGACCTCGCAATCCAGACCAACCCTCCGGGTCAGGTTGTGAGAGGATGATGGTCGGTTCGAACCGGGGGTACATTGCTCTCAGATCGCTCAGCAATTTGGTATAAAAGAGGTCAGAGACATTCCGCAATCCAAAGAACAATCGGATCCGGCGTCTGCTGGTATGTCCAAGAAGAGACAGCAGCATCGATTTGATCGGCGCAATACCGGTTCCCGTCGCGATCATCAGAATGTCTCGCTGTGATCCGTCGGCCAATCGAAAGTCACCGTAGGGGCCTTCGACCTGGATACAATCCCCCGGACGGAGCCGATGAATGAAATTAGAACAGAACCCACCGGACACCGCGCGCACACAAATTTCAAAATGTGTCCTGTCGGAAGGATGTGAAGAAATCGAGTAGGATCGCCGAATGACTTTGTCGAGTCCCGGTACATGAAAGATCATATATTGGCCAGGAGAAAATTTAATTTCCCCCGACTCGATCGCAAATCTCTGCTCACAAACCGTCAAGGTAAGTGGCCGATACTCTTCGACGCGTGCCTTGCACAAACCAAGTGAGGCGGCCCCGTGTTGCATTTTCGCGCTCGCCCCCAAGGTGAGCGTTCCATGGACGTCCGCCAGACACAAGAGTCGATACTGCTTAGGGTCCAGACCATTGCTTTCCAGTGTCCGAATCTCTCGAGCTCTCTGCGGTCCTAAACTCTCTTCGCCTTGTACAATCTGAGTCGCACAGGTGCCACAGGCGCCAGCTTTACACGCGAATGGGACTGACGCTCCAGCGGCCTCGCACACATCATACAACCATTGCCCCTCTTCAGCATCGTAGGAAATCTTGTCCTGTTGGAAGGTCACGCGGTGCATTGTGCTCATCGGGTTATCTGGGCCAGGCCGGATAGAAACGTCACGTTGCCCGCAATTTTCTGGGCGTCCCGAATTTCAATCTGGGGCCCCGTTCTTTGAATACGGGGTGGAAATCAAAAGGGGAAATGGCAATATTTAAAACTATAACAGCTTCAGGATTAGAGCTTCCAGGCCATCGGGGGAGATGTCTTATAGACGGTGCTGTTTCACAACGTGGTTATATCCCCGATTCCATTGTTTGAGAAAACGGGCATAGTTTAGACGGACCTCTTTAGTCCGTGAAGCTCCACCCTGACTGATTGTGGAGCTGTGACCACTAATCCTGTCCAATCGCCAATATCGAAGGCTTCTCAGAGTTTTCTAGACGCTCAGGACGGGACAATGTGAGAGGAGTTGGTAATGAGTCGTGTTAATCAGCCTTCTGCTTTCAAGTCAGAACGTCCATATCGGCTTGGTCGCTCTGGCATATCCCTCTAAAAGGTCTCTGCGAGAAACGACACCGACCAGCTTGCCGTTAGTGTCAACCACCGCAACCCGGATGAGATGTTTGCTCTGCAATAGCTGAATGATCTCCATCGCTGGAGTCTCCTGGGTCACAGAGATCGCCTCCTTGGTCATAATATCTCCCGCCGTGATCTTGGACAGCTCTCTGCCTTCCGCGATCGCCTTCAGCAAGTCGAACTCACTTACAATACCTAGCACCTTGCCGTCTCTGGCTAAAATGGGAACACTGCCGAAACCGCCTTCAGCAATAGCCCCAGCCAGCCGTTCTCCTGTATCCTCGGCTTGGTAGTACGACACCACATCTTGCATGAACACCTCTGCCTTGAGCGTTGCGAAATTTTTGGGGCCTATCATGTAATCAAGACGCCGCATAGTCAGTTTCTCCTATTGGCAGTTCACGCTAGCCGAATAACCAGGCTGTTGTTGTTCTTTCTTTTTGCCTTTTCAATTTTATCCATGGCTCTTCTTATCTCGGCTTGTGACACCGCATTCGTGCTGCACCCGCTTGGAGGTGAGACCCCTACATGAATGTCCAAGCCACATTGCCATTGAGCATTCAGCCAGAATCATCGCAGGCCGTGACAGCCACACTCTTACCAAGTACGGCAAAACTCTATCAGGATAGGAGATACCGTATCAAGCTAGAAAAGGCGATTTCATGCGTTCTCAAGACTGGGGAAAGAAAAGCGGGGATTCGCTCCAGTTCATGCGATGCATCCCGCATGTCTTGAGGCGTGAGGATTGTTGATCAAGTACACAAAGGTGTTGCATACGACTAAAAACGGTGACGAGACCTCACTTCGCGATGGTAATTACAGGCGAAGGGGTTTTTGTCACGGCCTCGCTCACGCTCAGTTGATACATTGTATAGAGCATGGCAAACGCTCCGCGATTCCAAGACTCGAGAGGGCTTGTTGATTGTCCGGCGTGCGTCAGCCAGTAGTAACTTCCCTTGTGTTTTGTCGAGACAAACGCATTACTTGGAGGGCTGTCTCCACTATCGAGCAGCAACGTCCCAGCGGGATTAATCTCCGCAGCCGCAAGTTGTTCGGCGATGATGCCCGTGCGAGGGTCAGGACCCACCTGAAATTCGACTTCTGGACCGAACCCTTTTGCGAGGAACCGCATCGTTTCATAGAGCCCTCTCAACCGAAGGATTGCCTGTACAGGATAGTCACCGCCAGGGAAGTCGGCTTTGATATCAATCGGAATTTCATTGATTCTCAATCGCCTCACCTTTAAGTCCCAATCCCGCTTATCCTCATTTCTTAAACTCCCCAAGGGATAATTGGTGATGACCGTTCGTCCATGAACGATTCTAGTCATCAGATATCCCGATCCGTCCTGCTTTTTCTCGAACCGGTCCCCGCGTTCTAGGCTTCTCTCTATGATTGCTCCAAGATCCAAAATGTTGTCCGAGAGATCGATTTGCTCCTCATACACTATTGGGCCGATGTACAGGTGGTGCGTCGAATATAGGTAGGCCAGGTGGAGCACCAGCCGACGGAATTCCTGATAGTCTTCCCGGTAACCGGGCGAGTTGACGATCACTCGCTGTCCGCTGGTTTCATCAGCCACCTCAACCTCGCGGACTGCCATTCGAAGCAGAGCTGACAGATGGTAAGGTTGATGCGCTAAGAACTCAAATCGAGCGTGGTCAAGCGGCAACAAGACTCTTCTGGTGAATTCCTCTCCCTGAACCGGGATAATAGTTGCCGTAGGGTTCTCTGCCGCTTCGCTTCCCAAATTTATTCCGAACAACTCCTCAGATAATCCTTGCCCGATGAGTCCACCCCTGACCCGAAAGTCGAATGTGGCGGCGATGCTCGACATGATCGTGAAATGTGGAGGTTCCTCGTCCCTCATTCGCAGGAGGTTGATAAGAAGCAATTCGTTCTCAGCCTTGGTGACACTTTGATCATACGCCAACACAGCGCGATTGATCGCCAATGGGCTGACACAACCAGACTGTGCGAAGATCTGCAATGCGATCACAATTATCCACCCAAAGAACAGGTTTTCTACTTTTTCCTTTGGCTTCACGTGTGGATTCATTTTCGCGGGGTCGGAATTGGGGACTATGTTGGCTCCGAAGATAGACACTCAATATCATAATCTATTGGTCGCGATCACACAGAATTTGTTGCGCGAATGGCGGCAAGCAGTTCACGGACCGTGCCGGCTTGAAAGGGATGATCTGCATGCGTCTCCCTCACAGGTATGCGAGCGACCAGTAAGCCGTAAGCGGTTCCGTGCGAACCATGCATAGGCCTTCACGACAAGTGGCTCGATGAGAGAAAAACGGGTGAGCCGCGCCAAGAATCCCAAGCCAACTGCCTCCCACATAGCTCGGAACACATCGACGCCGGTGATGACGGTCCCATCACCCCAACGGGCATGAATGATCCTCCCCAGTTCAGCGGGGGATATGTCTATTGATGTTGGATCATAGTCCGGCCGTGAGAAGTCGCACAATAACAGCCGCCGATGCCTGTCCAATCGCCTCATAAGGGCGATCTCTCGATCGCAAATTGGGCAGGCTCCATCGAAGAATACTGTGAGTGGGTACGATGCCATCTGATCGGCCTCCCCTCGTTACCCGCGAGAGACAGTTTGTCTCATCAATCGATTCAGCCGGTGATCCAAGTCAGCGAAGTTCTCCAGAACCGTAATATTGTACTTCATGAAGAAGTCACGCATGGCGAGTGCGCCATGACCACCGACAGCAAGATCGGAGCTAGGGAGCACTGCATCGGCAAGGGTTTGAACCAACTCAGCCGCATTGGCCTCGGAAAGCGCGACAGGAAAAGACATGATGGTCAGATCTGGTTCAACCTCCTCACAGAGCTTGGCCAGTGAGCCAAGAGGCACATTGGCTCCCAAGTAGTGAACTCGGCAGCCGCGAACACGACATCGGTAGGCAACTGCAAACGCGGCAATGTCGTGTTCCTCGCCGGGCGGGCAGGCCACAACCACTTTGGCACCAAACTCAGCGACTGGAAGCTGATTCATGGCGGAGAAAATCTTTTGTTGGATTTGCCTCGTGACGTAATGTTCGATGGCCACGTCCAGATGACCATCGTGCCAGAGCTGGCCCACTTGTTCTTGGAGAGGGAGCAAGATTCCATGCAACGCTTCTTCAAAGGCAATCACCGCCACGGCGCCATTCAAACGCTTCTCGAAAATCACACGATTGAAGGGATTCAAACTAGACTGCAGTTCCTGCAGGAGTCTGCTGAATGCATTGTCGACAAATGACACTTGCGGCGCACAGGCTCGTGCTCGATTCAACAACTCCTCTCGCCCTAATTTCGACAGCTCTCCGATCGAGCCTCCAGAATCCAGCTGCTCCTTCAGGAACCTGAGCAATGCCACATCTTCGTCGGAATAATTGCGATAACGATTGGCCCCTCTAGTCGGTTTTAGGATTTCAAACCGACGCTCCCATACTCGAATAACATCCCGTGAGAGCCCCGTGAGTTTCGCAACTCTATGAATTCTATGAGTATTCATATTCGGTGAGCCAATTCTATTCCAATGTTCAATGTTGGTCAAATTATTAACAGATAACACTTGACACTATGGACATATATCCATTATACATTAGACATACTTATGACAAACATTGAACCTCATCCAATGGAGGTCACCATGGCGAGCACGGAGCAAAGAGCGAGAGTCGGTGAACTTGGAAGTCAATCAGACTTCTCTGCAACACTGCGTCCATCAAACTGCCGGAGATGTGGCGGTCTCATGGTGAGTGAAGTCTCTATGGACCTGTGGAACAGTACGAGCGAGCTGGAATGTGCCACAAGACGATGCGTGCAGTGCGGTGACATCGTCGATGCCGTCATTCTGAGTAATCGCTCTCTTCATCGCCAGTCAGTAGCGACACAGCATCAGCCGGAATCGGTTCACTGAGGAAATAGATTGAGTTGCACTTAAAACGCGAACGGACTCGCGTCTGTATCGAGGGAGGATGTCATGACAACAAAGAGCACATTGAGAATTGGTTTCTTCATGATGGTAGCCGCATCTGGAATCGTGACTGTGGGAGACAGCTTCGCGCTCGATGCGCCTCGAGCGGACTTCATTGAGACCTTGAACCACAAGGTGGCGCAGTTGGACAGCAACAAGGACGGAGAGCAACAGATGAGGGTGGACGTAATCGGGAGCATTGGGTCCAAAGGGCCGGCTTATCCCTACACAAAGCCGACGAGCCGCTGATGACTCGACAAGGCACCTGGCTGAGGGGGAGTCCTCTCCCACCTCAGCCTCCGGGGACGGCAGGAGGGCCTTGGTGTTCTGCGCTTCAGATCTCCCGAAAGAAAGGCACCATGTGGATGTTAGTCATCATTCTGTTGAACACGGTGCCGCAGATTACCACTGTCACGGTGCTACAGACCTATGCCACCTCTCAGGAGTGCCAGAGTGAACGTAATCGTGTCGGTTATGAGATGGCGGAAGCCTATCCCTCTGAGCGTGATTTCGTGATTGCCTGCCGATTCGATCCACGGCAGCAATCGTGACGAAGACAGATGTGTGCACTAGAGATGTTCACTATGGATCAGTTTCTGTTTGGGAATGATGAGAATATATATCTCGAATCAACCCATTACCGTAGTCAAGCACCAGGGTTGTCCCGAAGTTCCAGAATAACTTTCGGCTGGGCACCCACGCATGGGGTATTAATTTTACCGTTTAAACCACAGGGAGGGCGTGATGAAGAACAACATGTATGTACGAAATAGGTTACTGGTTGCTCTAGTTATGGGGGCCATTGTGATGGCGGTGATGAGCTTCGATGGGCGATCCGTTGTCCAGGCTATGGATAAGGGTGAGATGCACATCGATATTACAATCACGGACCTGGGGTACAGCGTAAAAGGCCACACGATGCCCGATCAATTGACATCAATCACGTTCCGCAACAATGGCACCATCCCCCATGGGATCACTTCCCCGGCGTTCACGAAGGGAGTCATCAAGAAGGAGGGCGATGGTGTGGAGGTGAGAGACTCACAGGGCAAAGGATACAAGGCCTATCATCTTGAACCTGGGAAGGTCATGACTATGCACTTCTCTAAAGTATCTACTCCGGAAGGGGAAACGACGCAGGTGCCCTTCTGGTGTGATGTTCACACCCACATGAAGGGGGAATTTTTGGTTGTGGAGACGAGGGGTGAGCTCGGCGGTGGCTGAGGAACATTCAGCTGCTATAGGCAGAGTTTTATTCTCGGCTCATGAAATGAGTTCATCCCCCGAGCTGTAAGAAGCAACACAGAGGCGTCGTTCATACTGGAGTTGGCCAGAGAGAGCGCCAAGTATATGACATATTTTGGATAATCGCAGTCGCATTTTTTCTGTACCAGGGCGATCCTGGTGTTCCAAACCAAGGAGGTCTCTTATGCGGAGTCCGATGGCATTTCAGGTAGGAGTGGGGGTGGCAGTGATGGTAGCAGCCGTCTCAGTCGCCACAGCGGCGGACATGGTGCTCATCCCCAAAGGTGAGTTCACCATGGGGAGTAGCGAACATTCAGATGAAGCTCAGCACCAGGTCGTGCTTGATGCCTATTCAATCGACAAGTTCGAAGTCTCCAATGCACGCTACAAGGAGTTCATGAAGGCTGCCGGTCACCCGGCCCCGGCTTATTGGGACGACCCGCGGCTCAACAAGTCCAACCATCCTGTTGTCGGTGTAAGCTGGACTGATGCCAACGCATTCTGCAAGTGGGACGGCAAACGGCTTCCGACGGAAGCAGAGTGGGAGCGAGCGGCTAAGGGTCCACAAGGCGACAACCACTACCCATGGGGTCACATGCTTGATCCTAAGAAGGCCAACTATGGGCAGAACGTGGGCCGGACGACGCCTGTCGATTCCTACCCGGATGGAGTGAGCGGCTTTGGTGTCTACAACATGGCCGGCAATGTCTTCGAATGGGTCGAGGATTGGTATGACCTGAAATACTACAAAGAGAGCCCAGCCCTGAACCCCCGGGGTGCAGAGAAGGGTTACAATTTCGCCAATCAAGGACCGGTCCGTGTGCTACGCGGCGGTTCCTGGCTGGCGCCGGAAACCTCACTGCATACGAGCCACCGCTTCTGGAATCAGCCTGACAATAACAGCTACGGCGTCGGTCTTGGATTCCGTTGCGCGAAATCGGTTCAGACAGTGTCGGACGAAGCCATGCAAACAGGCCGCGACGCATTTATTCAGGCGCTAGTCGCAATGGGTGCCGAAAAGCATGCCGAGGCACTGACTGCTATTGAGAAAGCATTGGCGTCGGATCCGGGGAACCAGGAGTATCTTGCAACCCGTGAACTGATCAAGAAGAGCATGAAGAAGAATTAGTCGAAGGTTGGGAGGGGGGTAACGCCCCCTCCCCTGGCCCAGGTCGTGATGGGAGGTCTGAAGTGAATAAGTCCGACACCACTGGTCCAAGTACATCGACAGCGAAACCAGCAGCAACCCCAGAGACCTCCCTCATCCTTCTCACCGGCGCGAGCGGGTACATTGGCGGCCGTCTTCTGCCGTCGTTGGAGCATCAGGGTTACCGCTTACGCTGTATGGCCAGACATCCAGAGATTCTTAAGCCAAAGGTCCGTCCCTCAACGGAAGTCGTCGCGGGTGATGTTCTTGATCGCCCGAGTCTCGATAACGCACTGCGTGGGGTCGATGTGGCCTACTACATGGTCCACTCCATGAGTTCGACTGGTTCATTTGAAGAGACAGACCGGCAGGGCGCCCGGAACTTTAGCGAAGCAGCCAAGGCAGCAGGCGTGAAGGGACTGGTCTATGTGGGAGGCTTGGGCAGCGACGAAGAAGAACTCTCGGCACATTTGCGCAGTCGGCACGAGGTTGGCGACATCTTGAGGCAGTCGGGCCTTCCCCTGTGTGAGTTTCGCGCATCGGCCGTGATTGGTTCCGGTAGTGCCTCGTTTGAGCTAGTTCGCGCGCTCGTCGAACGCTTGCCGATCATGCTCACGCCGAGATGGGTCAAGGGGAAGGCGCAGCCGATCGCAATCGACGACTTGCTTGACTATCTGATTGAAGCGCTTCGGATTCCGCTCTCCAGTTACCGCATCTATGAGGTCGGTGGTGCTGACAAAGTCTCCTACGCGGAGATGATGCGTGCGTACGGGCGTCAACGTGGTCTCAAGCCGCTCATCATCCCAGTACCCGTACTCACCCCCAGGCTGTCCGCCCTGTGGCTGGGGTTGATCACGCCGCTCTATGCTCGGATCGGGCGGGCGATTATTGAGAGCATTGTCCATGTCACGGTGGTGCGGGACAACGCCGCACTCTCCATCTTCTCTGTACGTCCGATGGGAATCGATGAGGCGATTCGCCGAGCCCTTGCCCATGAAGAGACGACATTTCTCCGAGACGCGATGGTCGGACTCGCTCTCTTCTTCCGGCACGCAGCGGTCGTGGGGAGGTGTCCGGTTCGGCACACGTATCGTCGATTCACGGACGTTGACGGTCGAAGCAACGCCTGACGTTGTCTTCAGATGTATTGAGCGGATCGGTGGTGACCATGGTTGGTATGCATGCGACTGGCTGTGGCGTTTGCGTGGCTTCATCGACCTGCTTCAAGGGGGCGTCGGCATGGGACGTGGACGGCCATCTTCCGACAACACTCCGCGTCGGCGACACGGTCGACTCGTTTCGGGTCGAGGCCATTGATCCGAATCGCCGCCTGCGGCTTAAGTCCGAGATGAATTTGCCCGGGAGAGCATGGCTGGAGTTTGAGGTGACGGAGGAAGGCTCTTCAACACAGATACGGCAGACGGCGATCTTTGATCCGGTGGGACTGACAGGGCAACTGTACTGGTATTCCCTCTACGTGCCGCACGAGTTTGTGTTCAATGGGATGTTGCGGGGAATCGCGCAAGCAGCGCTGCGAGAAATGAGAGACCTCGATATGCCACGAATACCACATGGGCAGACGGCGACGCAGCACCGCCCCTGAACGGGGCGTACCGAGAGAGGCGGGACTGATCCTATGAACAAACCGATTTGTGATGGAGGTCTGCAATGCATACAACAAGAATCATTGTGATCGCGGCGCTGGCAACCGCATTCACAACAGTGAACCCGGCAGTCCGTGCGGAGGAATCCTTGATCCCGAAAGACATGGTGTACATCGGCCAAGAACCTTCGATCATGGGACTCGACAAGGAAGACGCTATGGAACAGGCTAACACCCCTGCGAAGAATCACATACCGAGGTATCACCTACGCAACAGAACGCCTGCCCGCACATTGAATGACGAAAGCCCGGCCCATATGGTGTTCCTCGATTCGTACCTGATCGATAAGTATGAAGTCTCCAATCAGAACTATGGAGCCTTCATGAAGGCGAAAGGACACGGAGCGCCTGCGTACTGGGACGATCCCCGCCTCAATCGCCCAAACCAGCCGGTGGTCGGCGTCAGCTGGTACGACGCGCGTGCCTATTGCGAGTATCTCGGCAAGAGGCTACCGACAGAAGCGGAGTGGGAGAAGGCGGCCCGAGGGCCAGATGGTAATCTCTATCCCTGGGGCAACGACTTTGATCCGGCGAAAGCCAACTATGGAAAACTTCACGATGCTACCAGGCCGGTCGATTCATATCCCGAGGGGGTCAGCTACTATGGCGTCCATCACATGGCCGGCAATGCGTTTGAATGGGTCTTGGACTGGTACGACCCTCGCTACTATAGCCAGCTCGAACCGATGGTCAATCCCACTGGACCGGAAAAACCCGTATGGATAGGTGGCACTGGGACCTATGTGGATCTCCTGACACTCGGAGAGAAACGAGTGATTCGAGGCGGATCCTGGGTCGCACCAGAAGGCTCGGTCAGGTCGACGCACCGATTCTGGAATCACCCTCTCAATAACAGCTACGGCGTGGGGCTGGGGTTCCGCTGTGCGAAGACTGCGCCATCCGAGATCGATCAGCGCATCAAAGAGGCCGCTATCTTGACCTACGTCGAAATGGGACGAGAGCGCTTTGCGGAAGCTCAGCAGACCCTTGCTCCAGCACTGGCCCTTGACCCAAAGAATAGGGAGCTCCTGGATCTTCGACAATTGATCGAGCAATCGATGAAGCGACCGTGAAAGAAGATTTCACGGGACTTGTACATGGTTTGATTGTGACGGAGGCGCACCAATGATACCCAGGAAGATTTTTTATCGAGGGATTGTCCTCATCGCCCTACTCGGAGCCTCATCCCTCCACGCAGGTCCCATCGATTCGCCCGGACACGCGCATCAGGATAAGGCCCAATTGGTCCATGAGGCGAATCATGAAGTGGACCACGCATGGGAGGTCTACCATCGAGCGGCATTGGGAGGAACAGTGGCCTCGCCTGCCCTTCAGGCAGAAATCGAGCAGCACCTGCACGAAGCCAGAACTCTCGTGACCCAGGCGCAGGAAGCAGTTGACCGAGGAGACGAGCGCAAGGTTGAAGACCTCATCAAGCAAGTAAGACTCCATACCACCCAAGCCATTGAGGGTAGCAAGGAGCAGAAGAAATGATCACAGGTCTGTGGCACAGCTCAACTCAGTTCAAGAAAATGACGATGGTGGTTGTCACGGCCCTTGCGCTGATGCAATTGCTCACCGTGGACGCGTTGGCAGGAACGAAAGAGCTTGACCCGGTGCCGATGGTCACGATTCCGGCCGGAGAATTTCTGATGGGCAATCCAGAAGGAAAAGGCCGGGATGATGAGAGGCCGCAGCGATCTGTCTACCTCGATGAGTTCGCGATCGATCAAGTTGAAGTGACGAATGAACGGTATATGGCCTTTGTGAAATCCATTGGCCATCGCACTCCACCCAATCCTTATGGCACCGGGCCCCTCCAATCCATTAAGGGCATTGAGCAACTACCGGTGGTCCAGACCACTTGGTATGACGCCAAGGCCTATTGTAGTTGGGCGAAGAAACGGCTGCCGACGGAAGCAGAATGGGAGAAGGCTGCTCGCGGGACTGACGGCCGCCTCTACCCCTGGGGGAATGAACCACCCACGGCGAAGCGGGCGAACTTTGATCGAGAGTGGGAGGACGAGCATACCCTGCACGCGGTCGGATCGCTTCCCGACGGAGATTCACCCTACGGGGTGAAGGATATGGCCGGCAACGTCAGGGAGTGGATCTCCGATTGGTACGACGCGGAGTACTACCAACACGCGCCCAATCGGAATCCACAAGGCCCCGACAAAAAGGGAGTGGTTCGGTCGATTCGTGGTGGGTCCTGGCACAGTCCAGCGTCGGATATCACCACATCGGCGCGTGGTCGTGGCGGGTTCGCCTTGCAGACTCATGGCACAGGCTTTCGCTGTGTCCGTGGTCTTGAGGCAGCCACCCAGCAGAAATAACCGGTTGCGGTGAGGTGCGAGGTCATACGATGGCGCGGACAAGATCCAGAGGACAGCTCATTGGCTTGGCTGAGGTGACGCCGAAACTCCGCACGGCGTTGCCCGCTGAGGCAGACAGGTCTCCTCCTCATGAGGAGCCTGTCTCCTTGGCGAACAGGATGATCAATATGCAGGCACGTGGCTTCTACCTATTTTGAGAAGGAGGAACGATATGGATATGAGTCTAGTTTTTTTGATCGCGATGGGATTCCTGACTTCTGTGATGGTGGGGGGACTCTTTCAGACTGTTGTCGCAGTTGTCAGGAGGCGGAGCAGCGGAAAGCCGACCCGAAGGTAAGACACTATCGGCTTGTCCGGCGTATCAGTCGGCCTGTCGATGGCTCTTTTAGGAGCTATTTCTATGAACATTGTCGTGGCTGGAGGAACAGGGTTCATTGGTCAGGCGCTGTGCGCAGCGCTCTTACACGGTGGCCACAGAGTCAGTCTACTGACAAGACATGCAGGGCAGGTGCTTCACCGGCCCGACGCACATGTGAACGTAGTGGAATGGAATGCACGAGACACGGGCCCCTGGGAGGAGCTCCTTGAAGGAGCCGATGCAGTCATTAACCTCGCTGGGGCACCAATCGCCGACGCACGCTGGACTGATGAGCGCAAGCGACTCCTTACCGAAAGCCGAGTCCTCACTACCCGCTTACTGGTCAGGGCGCTGTCCCGCCGCGTCATCGAAACCCTCGAGTGTTTATCAGCGCCTCCGGTATCGGCTATTACGGCGCCAGCGATGATCGATTATTGGATGAAGGTGCGGTTCGCGGCACCGGATTTCTCGCTGACCTCTGTCTTGCCTGGGAGGCGGAAGCGATGAGAGCCGCAGAGCTTAGGACCCGCGTGGTCATCTTGCGGACCGGCATGGTCCTGGAAGCAGACGGTGGTGCGTTGGCCAAAATGTTATTGCCGTTCAAGCTGTTTGCAGGTGGTCCGATCATGCCGGGGACTCAGTGGGTCTCCTGGATTCACCGGAGTGATCATATCGGTCTGATCCAATGGGCTCTTACCACGGCCACAGTGTCCGGTCCGATCAATGCCGTGGCCCCAGAGCCAGTGAGGATGAAAACATTCTGTGAGATCCTCGGTCAAGCGATGCACCGACCGTCGTGGCTTCCAGTTCCAGGCATTGCATTGAATATTCTGCTGGGAGAATTGGGGACATTGATGACAACCGGTCAACGAGTGATTCCGAAGAAAGCGATGGCAGGAGGCTATGCGTTTCGTTACCCGACGCTCGAATCCGCTTTGCGAGCCGTGCTCAAGAAACCGATCGCCGCAGAGCATATGACATGATCGACGGCCAAGAATCATCGCGCGGCAGCGCCATAGCAGAAAGGATCGCTTGATGTAGCCCACAAGGAGGCGGGCTCATGAGGGCTCTCGCCATGTATGTTGCGGCACTGTCTTTACTTGGATGTGTAAGTGTTCGGTGATCAATGGGCATTTAACAGGAGGTGCGCTATGAGAATCTCCGGCTTCCATATTATGGCAGGGTTGTTGATGGGCCTTCTCGTTGTGGGATCGGCTATAGCCGACCAACCAGCGAACCAGGCTCCGTATGGGCATGGAGACGATACCAAGCTGCCCAAGGGTGTGATCGGTCTCTCTCTACAGATCGGGGCCGAGCGGATTGGTGATCCGTCCATCCTGTATGTCGGCATGGTCCATCCGGAGGGACCAGCCCACAAGGCGGGACTCGGACATGGCGATGAGGTCGTGAGTGTTGATGGAACACCCGTGAACGGAAAGCGTTATGAGGAAGTGGTCGGCATGATTCGAGGAGAAGCAGGAACCGCCGTGAAGGTTGGAGTCAAGGGTGAAAACGGCCTCCGTGAGCTGTCTATCACACGAGTGGCAGGTGACAAGCTTTCAAGAGGACCATCGGGATCACATGGCAACCCAGCGCCTTAGAACTTCATGAAAGGGAGCAACCTGTGCGAGGAATGGTTTGGTTCAGGCGCGATCTTCGAATGCACGACCAGCCGGCTCTTACTGCGGCCTGTGCGGAATGCGACGAGATCATTCCGCTGTTTATATTCGATGAGCCGTTGCTGCAATCGCATGAGTTTGGATCAGCCTGTGTGAACTTCATGCTGGGATGCCTCGAAGATCTGAACGCTGCGTTGAGTGGATTGGGAACGCCGCTCCAATGGAGGCGGGGTGAACCAGTCGAACAGGTCTTACAAGCAGCACGTGAATGGAAAACTGACGCGGTCTATTGGAATCGTGACTACGAGCCGGGAGCCATCGAGCGGGACCGGCTGGTGCAACAGCGTTTGGCAAAGCTCGGAGTGGCGGTGCGGACGTTCAAAGACCATGTTGTGTTTGAAGCATCTGAGGTGCGGGGCGCGACGGGTGAGCCATTGCAACGGTACAGCGCCTATCGCGCACGCTGGTGGACCAAATGGCATGCAACAACCCCGGCAGTTCAGCCGATCCCAACCGCTCTTGCGAAAAAGAAAGTCGCACCGCTACCACTCTCTCGTCCTCTCCCCTCCAGCAGTGAGCTGGGTTACGATCCCGTGGTGTTGTGGATTCAGCCAGGTGAGGAGCACGCGCGGAAGAGGTTGCGCTGGTTCGTGGAAGGACCGCTTCACTCCTATGTGCAAGGCAGGAACCTGCCGGCGATCGATGGTAGTTCAAAGCTTTCGGCGCACTTCCGGTTTGGGACCTTGTCGCCACGCATTGCCATTCATGCTGCCTTGAACACATTGGCCAAGGGGGGGCGGGTATCCCGCCTTGATGTCCTGACCTGGGTCGATGAGTTGATCTGGCGTGAGTTCTTCCAACAAGTCCTCACGGCCTTTCCACATGTCGCGAAGGGCCCGTTCAGAACAGTCATCGTCCCACCAGCTCGACCAGCTGGGAATAAACGGGATCGGCTGTTTCAAACGTGGTGTGAGGGAAAGACCGGCTATCCCATTGTGGATGCAGGCATGAGGCAACTCAACCACACAGGGTGGATGCATAACCGTGTTCGAATGATCGTCGCGTCATTCCTGATCAAAGATCTCCGGATCGACTGGCAGAGCGGCGAACGGTATTTCATGCAGCATCTGATCGATGCTGACGTGGCGGCAAACAACGGCAACTGGCAGTGGTGTGCCTCAACTGGCACCGATAGTATGCCCGGATATCGAATCTTTAACCCTGCGCTCCAGAGCAAGAAGTTCGACCCCGACGGAACCTACATTCGCCGGTATGTTCCCGAACTGGCCCGTGTACCGGCGAAGAGGATTCATGAGCTGCATCTCATGACCGCAGATGAGCAAGAGCGCGCTGGATGCCGAATCGGGACCGATTATCCTTCCCCGATTGTGGACCATCACCTCGCCCGTCAGGAATATCTCAACCTCGGGAAGCAGGAGGCAACGAGATGACGACCTCCCCGCTTCGTCTTGGAATCAGTCGGTGTCTTCTCGGAGATGAGGTCCGCTTCGACGGAGGACACAAGCAGGACCATTTCCTAACCGATGTCTTGGGCCGCTACGTCGAATGGGTACCGGTCTGCCCTGAGGTGGAAGCGGGATTGGGCACCCCGCGTGAAGCCATGCGCCTGATGGGCGATCCGCATCATCCCCGGCTCATGACAATTAAGAGCAAGCACGATCACACCCAGGCAATGGAGACGATGATCGACACGCGTCTTGATTCGTTCCAAAAACAGGACCTCTCAGGGTTTGTCTTCAAGAGAGGTTCACCCAGTTGCGGCGTCGAACGGGTGCGTGTGTACACCGCACAGGGCATGCCGAGCCATAACGGGGTCGGGATTTTTGCGAAAGCCTTCACAGAGCAGTTTCCGTTGATTCCCGTCGAGGAGGAAGGGCGGCTCTGTGATCCTTCGCTTCGGGAGAACTTCATCGAGCGGGTGTTCTGCTACCGCCGGTTCCAAGATCTGGTGCAGAACGGAGTCACAAAACAGGCTCTAATACGCTTCCACACGATTCACAAATATCTGCTCCTAGCCCATAGCCAGCAGCACTACGAAACGATGGGGCGGCTGGTCGGCCAAACGAAACGGTATCAACTCAAAGAATTGACGTTGAAGTACGGTGAGCACTTCATGAGAGCCCTGACCATGAAGGCGACGGTGCGCAAGCATGTCAATGTGCTGCAGCATATTGTGGGCTACTTCAAGAGCCGATTGAGCACTCATGAAAAGGCCGAGCTGTTGGGCGTGATCGCCGACTATCATGGGGGGCTTACGCCGTTGATCGTCCCTCTCACGCTGGTCAAACATTACGTCCAGATCTTCGACGTCGGGTACATTCGCGATCAGGTCTATCTCAGCCCGCATCCGAAAGAGCTTATGTTGCGGAATCATGCGTAGAAAGGAATCGCAATGCCACATGTTGTTGTAGAAGAAGCCGGAGATTTGCAGGGCCTCTATCAGGCATTCACGCCGATGGTTCACCGATCCGGTAACGAGATTCTCAAAGTTCAGGAATTCTATTTGTCCCGGAGCGGAAAAGACGCCCTGCTGGAGTCCGTGGCGATCGAGAAGGGTGCTGCGTGCACGTTCTTTGTCCAACTCAAGTCACATGAGAAAGCAATCACCGTCCGTCTGTTGCCGGCTACAGATCCTGAAAAAACCCCTGCAGTCAAGAAGCTCATGGCCCTCGTCGCGGGATTCATTCGGAAAGTGTATCCAGGGAGTCGCTATGGAAAGACCAATCTACAAGAATACCTCGAGGCGACGGTGAGCTCTGAGTGAGTGGATACAGACGCAAGTCGTAATAAGAGGAGTGAGGACATGACGGCAGGCACACGAGGAGTGATTCTGGTCGGTCACGGCGGCATTCCCAAGGGGTGTCCGCAGGAATTAGTCACGAAGCTGAAACGGCTGGAAGCGCAGCGGCGTGCCGCGAAGCTTCCGCCATCGGCGGAAGAACTTGAGCTGGATACCAAGATCCGCCAATGGCCGAGAACCGCAGAGACGGATCCCTATCAAGCGGGCCTCGAAACAGTAGCGGCATGCCTGCGAGCTCAGCTCGAGGGCGCACTCTTTGCCGTGGCCTACAATGAGTTCTGCGCACCGACGTTGGAGGAATCGGTCGAGGCGCTGATCAAGCAGGGAGCGACTCATATTACCGTGACGACGACCATGTTCACGCCTGGCGGATCACATTCGGAAGTTGAGATTCCAGAAATTCTCGATCATTTGCGGCCACAGTATCCAGCCGTCGAACTGCGTTACGCCTGGCCGTTTGACCTTCAGCTGGTCGCACACACCTTGGCGGAACAGGTGAAGCGTTTTTCGTGACGATGGCTGGCGGTATCCATACGCGTACGTTTGTTTGGAGGCTATGCCCGTGCCATATCTCACTCGTCTTGCATTGAACCTGGCTGAACAGGGACTGTTCCCAGATGTGGTGCTCCGATGGGGGATTCGGCAGTTGCTCGCGCAGCGCCTCCAAGAGATCCGGTCGGGCGACGCTCGAACAGTAGCGCTGCAGGAAACGCAATTTATCGACCAGATGCGCTGTGCGCCCATCGCAGTGGTACCGGAGAAAGCCAATGATCAGCACTATGAGGTCCCTGTTGAGTTCTTTCGGCAGGTCCTCGGGCCCCACCTCAAATACAGCAGCGCCTTCTGGCCCGCCAACGCGACGACCCTAGGCCAAGCAGAAGCCGCCGGTTTACGTGAATCCTGCCTCCATGCGGGCCTGATGAATGGGCAGACGATTTTGGAACTCGGATGCGGCTGGGGTTCCCTCACGCTGTGGATGGCTGAGCACTACCCCGACAGCCGCATCACGGCGGTCTCCAATTCTTGCTCGCAGCGGGCTTACATCGAGGCTCAGGCCAAAGAACGTGGCCTCCAGAAACGGGTTCGGGTGATGACCTGCGACATGAACACGTTCGAGGTCGACCCCGGGCAATTCGATCGCGTGGTGTCAGTGGAAATGTTCGAACACATGCGTAACTGGCCTGATCTCTTTGCGCGCGTCCGCCGATGGCTGAAACCAGGCGGCCAGTTCTTCATGCACGTGTTCGTGCATCGCGCTACTTCGTACCTGTTCGAAGACCGGGGACCCGCCGACTGGATGAGTCGTCAGTTTTTCACGGGCGGGATGATGCCCAGCGATGGCCTCCCACTAGCCTGCCAGGACCATCTTGCCTGTGTGGCTCGCTGGCGGTGGGACGGCACGCACTATGAGAAGACGGCTAACACTTGGCTAGCCAATATGGATGCCGCCCGCGAGACACTGTGGCCCGTGATTGAACGTGTCTACGGCAAGGCGTGTGCGCGAGCTTGGTGGGGGCGGTGGCGTCTATTCTTCATGGCCTGTGCCGAGCTGTTCGGCTATGAGGAGGGCCGACAATGGGGGGTCAGTCACTATCTCTTCGAAAAACCGGCGGTGAGTGCTTCATGAAGATGAGCACCACGATGATTGTCAGCAACTTTGTGCTGTTTCAGATCGGCTGGTTTGCATGCGTGTTGAGCGCCGCAGCGCATCAACCCTGGTTCGGCATCCTTGTGACGACGGCGGTGGTGGTCACGCACATCCTCCGCGCTCCCATGCCAACGGCGGAGCTCAAATTGGTGGTCCTCTCACTCGGCTTAGGACTCGTCTTCGATAGCCTGTTGGTCTGGCAGGGCTGGCTTCAGTATTCCTCGGGAATCGTGTTCTCGAACGTTGCCCCGTATTGGATCGTGGCGTTGTGGGGGCTCTTCGCAACCCTCTTGAATATCTCATTGCGTTGGATGAGGGGGCGCTGGGTCCTCGCGATTGTCTTTGGAGCCGTCGGGGGCCCTGCCGCCTACTATGGCGGCCTCCGTCTCGGAGCGTTGGAATTCGGCAACATGCCAGCGGGGCTGCTGGCTCTGGCCATTGGCTGGGCGGCGCTGACGCCGCTACTGCTGGCGTTGTCCGCTCGCTTTGACGGCTATGCCGGCCTGCTGGAAGAGAAGACGTCATGAGTCTAAAGCTCTATGTCTGGGGACTGGTTTCAACCCTCGGTCTGGCGACGCTGACATGGGTGGTCAGTGTCCTCAAGCGCGATGTGAGCATCGTAGACGGCGTGTGGGCCTTGATGCTCCTCGCCACCGCGACCGTGTACGCCACCGGTGCGGAGCCCTACACGGGACGGACGACGCTCATCCTGACCCTGGTTGTGCTGTGGGCCGTGCGCCTATCAGGCCATATCATCCATCGCAACTGGGGTGAGCCCGAGGACCGGCGTTATCGAGATATCCGCCAGAAATACGAACCCAATTTCGCATTGAAGAGTCTTGGCCTCATCTTCTGGTTTCAGGCGGGACTGGCCTGGATCATCTCCATGCCTCTGTGGCCCGCTCTCACCGTTCCGGTCGATTGGGGGGCATTCGATGTACTCGCGGTGACGGTATGGACCGTCGGCATGATCTTCGAAGGCATCGGGGATTGGCAGCTGTCAGAGTTCAAGGCCGGCCCGGAGAACCACGGCAAGGTGATGGACCGCGGACTCTGGCGCTACACACGGCATCCCAACTACTTCGGCGAGTGCCTGATCTGGTGGGGCTTCTCCCTCTTTGCGCTGGCGGCCGGGGCCTGGTGGGCGGTCGTGGGGCCGCTGCTCCTCACATACATGCTTTTGAAATTCTCAGGCGTCACTTTGGTGGAACAGACCATTGTCGACCGGCGACCTGCGTACCGAGCGTACATCACCAGAACAAATGCCTTCATTCCCGGTATGCCAAAACAAGATATGTATGCTCCCCTTCCAGGAGGCAGACCTCATGGTTAGCGCGTGTTCCGTGACCAGCGGGTTTCGTATCGCCGCGGTAACCCTCCTCGTCTTCCTGACCTGCCTTGGAGGCATTTCCGAAGAGGCGTGGAGTGCCGGCTCTCAGACGTATGACTTCAAGGTCTTCCTCGGCAAGGATGAAATCGGACACCAGCGTTTTGACGTCTCTTCGGAAGGCGACCGGACCCAGGTCCGGGTAGACGCGCAGTTCACCGTCAAGTTCCTGTACATCACGGTCTACACTTATCGACATACCAACGTCGAAACATGGGAGGGAACGTGCCTACGAGAGATTCGCGCGGAGACGGATGATAACGGCGATGCTTTCTTCGTGAATGGAATCTTTCGGAACGGTCAGTTGCAGGTGCAGACACAGGCCGGGAACTGGACCGGCGAGGGATGTATCAAAACCTTTTCCTACTGGAACCCTGAGTGGATCACGGGCGAGCGATTGTTGAATTCGCAGACCGGCGAACATCAGCCGGTGTCCATTCTTGCGGTGGGTGAAGAGACGATCCCCGTGCAGGGAGTCCCGACGCGAGCCATTCACCGCCGGATCGTTACGGATAAGTTTGCGGTCGATCTCTGGTACACCTTGAACGGCAGGTGGGTCGCGCTCCAATCCACCACGAAGAAGGGCGATACCCTTCGCTATACGCTCCAGTGAGGCACACATGTCATCTGTAAGGTCATCATTCTTCATGCCCGCTCTACTGTTTGCCCTTGCGGCCTGCAGCAGCCCACCACCTATTCGCACCGCGACGGCCGTGGACTTGGAGCGCTTCATGGGAGATTGGTATGTCATCGCCAATATTCCAACCTTTATCGAGACGAACGCCTACAACGCCATGGAGTCCTATCGCTTGGCCGAGGACGGGACCGTGGCCACGACCTTCAGCTTCCGTAAGGGCGGCTTTGAGGGTGAGCGCAAGACCTATCATCCGACCGGCTATATCATCGATACGCAATCGAATGCCGTCTGGGGCATGCAGTTCATCTGGCCGATCAAGGCAGACTATCGGATCATTTATGTGGATAGGGCCTACAGCCGGACGATTATTGGGAGGATCGACCGCGATTACGTCTGGCTGATGGCGCGCACACCACAGCTTCTCGATGCGGACTACCAGCATTTTCTAGAACTCATTGCGGCAGAAGGCTACGACATCTCAAAAGTCCAAAAGGTTCCGCAACAGATAAAGGAGTGAGACCGAGACGCACTGTCAGCCATCCAATGAAGAGCGGAGGCCTTATCAGGATCGCAATTATCGGCACAGGTATCTCGGGAATGCTGGCTGCCTATCTGCTACACCGGGACCATGAGATCACGGTGTTCGAGGCCGCCGACTACATCGGCGGACATACCAATACGGTCGACGTCCCGATGGAAGGCCGAGGTTATGCCATAGACACGGGATTCATTGTGTTTAACGATTGGACCTACCCGAACTTCATTGCCTTGCTTCAGAAGCTGGGCGTGGAATCGCAACCGAGCGACATGAGCTTCGGTGTGAAGTGCGAGCGAACCGGCCTCGAGTACAATGGGACGTCGCTGAATACACTGTTCGCCCAGCGGCGAAACCTGCTTCGCCCCTCGTTCTACCGGATGATACGGGACATCCTGCGCTTCAATAGGGAATCGCTTTCCTTGCTGAACCAGCCTGAGCCAGGTCCGTCATTGGGCCTGTACCTCGAAGCTCAGCACTACTCGCGCGAATTTATGGATCACTACATCGTTCCAATGGGAGCTGCGATTTGGTCAGCGAGTCACGAGGACATGTGGAAGTTTCCGGCCCGGTACTTAGTCCAGTTTTTCAAAAACCATGGCATGCTTTCAGTCGATGAGCGGCCGACCTGGCGGGTCATCAAGGGTGGCTCGCAGCGGTATGTTGAGAAACTCGTCGCGCCCTTCCGCAACCGGATCCATCTCAACTCCCCGGTCGAGTCAATGGGGCGTTTTCCGGATTACGTGGAGATCCGCAGCAAGATGGATGGGCAAGACTACCGAGCTCTGCGGTTCGACCATGTGATCATGGCCACGCACAGCGATCAAGCCCTCTCAATGCTGGCCGACCCCTCACCAACGGAAAAGGAGGTGTTGAGGGCGATCCACTATCAAGAAAATGAAGCGATCTTGCACACCGACACGTCGTTGCTACCCAAGCGCAAACTGGCCTGGGCCGCATGGAATTACCATCTGCTCGGCGCCCAGCCGGATCGTGCGGTTCTGACGTACCACTTGAACAAGTTGCAGAGCCTGACCGCACCCTGTGAATTCTGTGTCACACTCAATCACACACAGGCCATCAATCCAACTAAGATCCTCTGTCGCATCACCTATCATCATCCGGTCTACTCCCCGGAAGCAGTCGCCGCGCAGAAGCGTCACGGCGAGATCAACGGTGTCAATCGGACGTCCTATTGCGGCGCCTACTGGGGTTTTGGGTTTCATGAGGATGGAGTGAACAGTGCTCTGGCCGTCTGTAGACCCTTCGGGAAGGACCTCTCATCATGAAGAGCGCGATCTACACAGGACATGTTCGGCACCGTCGATTCAGCCCGGTTCCGCACGCCTTCAACTACCGGTTGTTCATGATGTATGTGGACCTGGACGAACTGCCGACCGTATTTGAGAATCGGTGGTTCTGGTCCGTTGATCGCACTAACTTGGCTTCGTTCAAGCGTAGGGACCATGTTGGTGATCCAATCATTCCGTTGGATGAGTCTATCCGCCAGCTCGTGGAGGCAAAAACGGGCCATCGACCGACTGGGCCGATCCGCCTCCTGACGCACCTCCGCTACTTCGGGTACGTCTTCAATCCCGTCAGCTTCTATTTTTGCTACGACCGATCCGATGGGAATGTCAACACCATCGTTGCGGAAATTACGAACACCCCGTGGGGAGAACGTCACTGTTACGTCCTGGGACCCGAAGACAATCGTGCCAACGGCAGAAGGAAGCACTACCGGCTCGACAAGGCGTTCCACATCTCGCCTTTTATGGACATGGGCATAGTCTACGACTGGCGATTCACTGAACCGACATCGCAATTGGCCATCCATATGGAAAATCTTCGAGACGGACGGCCTTTTTTCGACGCCACGATGAGGCTGGAGCGGCAGGAGCTATCTGGGTCATCGCTGGTGCGCGTACTGGTGCAGTACCCCTTGATGACGGCCAAAGTCATCGGTGCCATCCACTGGCAGGCTCTGAGACTCTGGATCAAAGGCGTTCCCTTCATTGCTCACCCTAAGAAACGAAAGGGGCCGTCGCCTGTGGCGACGAGTCAGACACCATCATGAGCAACCAGACAACTGCGCCCGATCTTGCGGTCGACGATCTGTCCGGCAGGAGCCAGGTTTCTTCAACGATCACGCATTGGTTCTACCGTCTGGCACGTCGGGCGGTCTTCTCCTGTCTGTCGAAGCTACAGGTAGGCACCGTGACGCTCGTGGAAGGAGACGAGCACTTTCAGTTTGGCCACATCACCTCAGGTTGCCAGCTTGAGGCCACCGTGATGATTTACAATTCTCGTATCTACGCAGACCTCATGCTACGGGGCACAGTGGGAGTAGGCGATGCCTACGGCCATGGTTGGTGGAGTTGTGACGATCTGACGGCGCTGGTGAGAATCTTCGTCCGGAACCACGCGCTCTTGGATGGCATGGACGGAGGCCTCACAGCAGTACACCATCAGTTACTTAAGTGTATTCATTGGCTGAATCGCAATACGAAGTCCGGCAGCAGGAAAAACATCGAGGCCCACTACGATCTAGGCAACGAGTTCTTTCGTCTCATGCTTGATGAGACAATGATGTATTCGTGCGCCTACTTTGAACGACCGGAGGCGGCGTTGGCGGAGGCCTCACGCGCAAAGAACGATCGTATCTGCCGAAAGCTACAGTTGGTCGCCAGCGACCATCTCCTGGAGATCGGCTCCGGCTGGGGTGGCTTCTCCATCCACGCCGCTTCGCACTATGGTTGCCGTGTGACGACCACGACAATCTCGCCGCAGCAGTATGACCTGGCGCTGCAACGAGTTCAGGAAGCCGGCTTGAGTGATCAAGTCACGGTGCTGCTCACGGATTATCGGGATTTGCCGAAGCTCGGCGTGCAATTCGACAAGCTCGTCTCCATCGAAATGATCGAGGCCGTCGGGTATCGGTATTACAGGACGTTTTTCGAGATCTGTAGCCGCATGTTGACGTCTCACGGACTGGCGCTCATTCAGGGCATCACGATCGACGAACGATTCTACGACCGGGCAAAGCGCTCCGTCGACTTTATTCAACGCTTCATTTTCCCAGGCAGCTGCATCCCTTCCGTAAGCGCTCTGACACAAGCGTCTGCAAAAGTCGGCGATCTAGGGCTGGTGCACCTTGAAGATATCGGAGTTCATTATGCTCCTACACTGCGGGCTTGGGGGAGGAACATTGTCGCGAAGCTGCCGGAGATCAAGGCGCTGGGGTATCAACCTGAATTCCTTCGCCTGTGGGACTTCTATCTCTCTTACTGTGAAGGGGGATTCCTTGAGCGCACAATCAGCACCGTGCACATGCTCTTTTGCAAACCGGATTGGCGGCCCCCTATTCGGTATGGCGTGTAACGAGTTCTGTGCACAAGGCGCCATTCACATGACGTTTGCACGATGCTGTTTGCTCTTGGAGAGCTGTCATTCAGAGAGCGCGATTACTGAATCCTTGATCAACTTCTGCCACAGTATCCCAGTGTCGAATTGCGCTACGTTTAGCCCTTTGACTTGCAACTTATCGCACAGGCAGTGACAGAACAGCTATGGAGATGGTCGTGATACAATCTTACCTCTGCGAATAGGGAACTTGTGACTGGGTGGGAGACTTGGTCTATGCAGCGGATCAAGAGACCAAATTTCATCAAGAATCGATTGTGACAGAGGTTCTAGTCTTAACGTGAACGCTTTATGAAGCACTCCACTCCACACGTGCTCATTATTGGCGCCGGTCTTGCCGGATTGGCCTGTGCACGTCGTCTGACACAATCAGGCCTTACCTGCACGGTCCTTGAAGCTTCCGACGGCATCGGTGGGCGTACCCGCACAGATCGCGTAGAAGGTTTTCAGCTCGATCGTGGATTCCAGGTCTTTCTCACCGGCTACCCTGAAGCGCGAACGATGCTGAACTATGCCATGTTGGATCTCATGCCGTTTCACCCTGGAGCGCTCATTCGCTATGCCGGGCGCTTTCACGTGATGAGTGATCCCTTTCGCCGCCCGCAAGATCTGGTACAGACTTTGGTCAACCCTATCGGCTCGCTCGTCGACAAGGTGCGAATGTTGCGCGTGCGACAGGACGCATTGCACCAACGCCTCTGCTCCAAGATGAACGACCTCTGCCCGTCCAACTCACGAAGTCTTGCAGGCCTATCACTTTTCGGACGCCATGGTGACGCGTTTCTTCCACCCCTTTCTCAGCGGCGTATTTTTGGAGACCGCGTTGGCAACGCCCTGCTGGATTTTTGAGCTTGTCTGGGGCGCCTTCTGCCGAGGAGCAACTGCCTTGCCGCGAGACGGCATAGGCGCCATTGCACAACAACTTGCGGCTCCATTGCCTCCGGGAACGATCCGCCTCAACCAAGCCGTACAACACATACAGGGATCGAGCGTGAGGCTGGAGTCCGGGGAACAGCTCACGGGTGATGTGCTGGTGGTCGCAACAGATGACGCGACTGCTGCCCGCTTGCGTGGGGAGCAGGGAGCAAGCCCCTCAGCGCGTAGTTCGATGACGCTCTATTTCGATGCGCCAGCTCCTCCGCAACGCGGGCCCTGGTTGATATTGAACGGGGAAGGCACTGGGTTAGTCCGAACCCTCTGCGTGCTGAGTGAAGCGGCGCCTTCGTACGCACCGACTGGCCGAGCCTTGATCTCAGTGACAGTTACTGAACAGATTGGAGCGCAGGATGATATTCCGCAAGCGGTGCGGCTGTTTCTTCAATCCTGGTTCGGCTCGCAAGTCAACGGGTGGCGTCATCTGCGGACCGATCACATTCACCGCGCGCTACCCCCAATAGACTTACTTTCCCCCGGGAACCGCACAGCCTCACCGCGCGTGGCTGCGGGGCTTTACCTGTGTGGTGATTACCGGGGAAGCGGTACGCTGGATGGCGCGCTGTTGTCGGGACGGAAAGCAGCCGAGGCAATACTGTCTGATTACGACCTGTCGTGACTCCACCTGCCAATGTTAGCTAGACTCGCTATATCAGTCGCCAGGCAATCCACGTCGTACACGTAGCGCTTCGTCTCGTGAACGCGCGGATCAGGTGCCCATAGCGAAGGGTTAATAGATGTCAGTCCTGCTACGAGGCGTTCAAAGCCCACAGGCAATCTTCATGAGTGTTGCAGTCGACGTTCCCGAGACCGAGGCTGTCAGTTGGCCTGTGGCACCAGCGGTGCGCCCTGCTGCTCCGGAACCCATGTGGTCGGCATACCACGTCGTTTTCACTGGCTGGCTCTTTTGATTCTGACAGTCGTATTCTCGCACGGTGATTTTCGATAGCGCCGGGATGCCACCTTCTGTCTGTGCCGCCTTATAATCGAACAGATCAGACATTGTGACGGTTTCGTCCGCTTTCCGAATACTCCCGCGGTCGGCGTAGTAGACGTACGTCTCCGTCTCACCAACTTTAGACCAATCAGCTGCAGAGATCGTCGTCGGACCTGATGGCGGCTCCCCTCCGGTACAGGCTGTCATCCACACACAACTCAGCACCAGCAGCATACACAGTCGCGGCATGTTACCTCCTGCTATCCATGACTCAACCCCGACGAAACTGCCGACAGGCGACCTTCATTTCGGCATCGTCATCGCTGCCGGGAACCACACGGGACCACTCGCGCGTCGCTGGTGCAGCATACAACACGCGGCCTTGTGCCTTGGCTTGCGGATAGTACCGAAGGTGGAGCGGCCGGCTTTTTCTTTGGCTGCACTCGTACTGGCGCTTGATCGCAAGTGACCGATAGGGTCCACGCGGAATGGCTCGCTCGACATGAAAGTCCCGAAGTGTCCAGAGCGTAGCCTTCTCTCCCGACAGCCCAATGGTGGTCGTATCCACATAGCGGTCGTATTTATGGGTCCCTCCAACTCTTACCCACTCAGCTGCGGCCAAGCTGGCACCGGACGTGCCAAACAGAAAGAGCCCCACACTCATACCAATCGTTATACTTACTCGACGCACCCACATTCATCGTTCCTTATCGACATGCAGTTTCAACTTGTTGCCAAGGCTTTCTCCACATCGGACAGAATGGCAGGTGACAAGGGATTCATCCCGGGATCATATTTCCTGATCACGTTGCCGGAGCGATCCACCAGGTACTTTTGGAAATTCCACGTCACACGGCCAGGGAAGGGACTCTGTTCAGTTAGATAACGATAGAGGGGATGCTTCTCCTTTCCGACGACGCTGATTTTGGAGAACAGGGGGAAACTGATGCTGTATTTTGTGTAGCAGAATCCTTTAATTTCTTGATTGGTCCCTGGCTCCTGCTGCCCAAAATCATTAGCCGGGAACGCCAAGACCTCGAATCCCCGCTCCCGATACCGCTCATACATTTCCTCAAGATCGGCATACTGCGGCGTATTGCCGCACATGCTCGCGGTATTCACAATTAACAGCACTTTGCCCTTGAACGTCTTGAGATCGACGGGATGGCCATCGATGTCTGGGAGACGAAACCCATACAGAGGTGCTATCAAGTTATCAGCACGCGACGGCACATTGGATTGTTTCTCCCTGGCATTGACGTCTGACTCCGTGAACGCACCAAGTCCCAGTCCCAGCAAGACGAGACCGGATAAGACAGAAAGAATTCTTGAGTAGATTGACATGCGAGCGTCTCCTTCCTTGGTCTAACCATCAAAATTGACTTGAATACTATCATAGTGTCATATGTTTGTCTATATATTAATTGACAAACACTGGACATTACGGTATGGTTATCTTGAGATTTGAAGTCTGCTGCATGAAAAGGAGAGGCCTATGTCGGTAAATAGTCTCCCGACCACGCATCCCGATGGAGTGGTCAGAGGCGAAGCGACGCTGGCCCAAGGGCTCTACACGCTCATCATTACGCCGGAAGGGCTGAGTTCCTCCTCGTATCGCTTACGGGTGCAGCAGCTCGACTATGCCACGCTGGCACGACAGGCCATTGGGCCCGTCACCCTGCTGCTGCTCCTCGCCGTGCTGGGCTATGAGTGCTCGAAATCCACGCGCTGGAGGAACTGGCGGGGCGTCGGTCATGCATGAAGCGTTCGTCGATGCGGAGGTTTGTCTAACAAGGAGGTGCAATCATGGCGGCATCACGTGAGCAAGCGTATGACATTTCGCAGTGGTACGATTCGAAGCCGGCGAAGCTCGGCTGGTTGGGGATGTTGTCGATCGGGGTGTTTTGGGTGCTGTACCAGCGGACGTTTGGGTACTCGCACGGCCTGGACTCCATGACGCCGGAGTTCGACTCGGTGTGGATGGGGCTGTGGCGGTTTAACATTCTGGCCAACGCCGTGTTCTTTGCCACGGCGATCGGGTGGATCTGGGTGACGCGGGATCGGAACCTGACGAACCTGGACCCGAAGCTCGAGCTGAAGCGGTACTTTTATTTTATGGGGTGGTTGGTGTGCTACATCTGGGGCGTGTACTACGCGGGCAGCTACACGTTGGAGCAGGATGCGGCGTGGCATCAAGTGATCATCCGGGACACGAGCTTTACGGCGAGCCACATCGTGGCGTTCTACGGGACGTTCCCGTTGTACATCACGTGCGGCGTGTCGAGTTATCTGTATGCGCAGACGCGGTTGCCGTTGTACAGCCAAGCCACGTCGTTCCCGTTGGTGGCGGCGGTGGTGGGGCCGATGTTCATTCTGCCGAACGTGGGGCTCAACGAGTGGGGGCATGCGTTCTGGTTTGTGGATGAGCTGTTTGCGGCGCCGTTGCACTGGGGCTTTGTGACGTTGGGCTGGTGCGGGTTGTTCGGAGCGGCAGGGGGCGTGGCGGCGCAGATCGTGAGCCGGATGTCGAATCTGGCGGACGTGATCTGGAACAACGCGCCCAAGGCCATTCTGGATCCGTTCCCCAGCCAGGTCGGCCCGGGTTCGAAGTCGGTCTATTAGTCGATAGCAGTAGTGGTGTGAGGATTCGGCCCGGAACTCCCTTGAGGGGGTTCCGGGCTCAACTATGTATAGGAGGATTCATGACGACGCATCAGCATGGAGTCATTTTGGTGGGGCACGGTGGTATTCCCAAAGGGTGCCCTCCAGAACTCGTCACGAAACTGAAACGACTGGAAGGCCAGCGGCGTGCGGCAAAGCTTCCGCCTTCAGCGGAAGAACTGGAGCTCGATGCCAAAATCCGCCAGTGGCCAAGAACTGCGGAGACCGATCCCTATCAAGTAGGTCTCGAAGCAGTGGCAGCACAGCTGCGAGCTCAACTCAACGGCGCACTCTTTGCTGTGGCCTACAATGAGTTTTGCGCACCGACGTTGGAGGAATCGGTTGAGTCGTTAATCAAGCAGGGGGCGACTCATATCACCGTGACGACGACGATGTTTACCCCAGGTGGGTCGCATTCGGAAGTCGAGATTCCAGAAATTCTCGACCAGTTGCGGCCGCTGCATCCCGGGGTCGGACTCCGTTACGCTTGGCCCTTCGACCTTGAGTTGGTCGCCAATACTTTAGCCGAGCAGATCCGGCGGTTTTCCCAAGCAGTTCCAATCGGGAAGGCGTGAAAAGGTATGTTCTGTGGGGGCCACTCCGTGTAAAATACCCCCAAACTTTTGGCTGCCGCACGAGGGAGAACTCATGGTGACGGTTCGTGAGCAACTGGCGAGAGCGTTCCATGATACACAGTCATTTAAATGGGACCGGGACAAAGGATTCAAGCTCGCCTCCGGCGAGATCAGTCCTTTCTATGTTGATTGTCGTGCCCTCATGGCGCATCCTGAAGCGCGTCGTCTGGTCGCCCAACTGGCCTATGAAGCGCTCGCGGACATCGAATTCGACTGTCTGGGTGGCCTCGAACTCGGAGCTATCCCGATCGCCGTGACTATTTCAGATTTTGCCTGCGCTGCTTCGCGTCAACGCCTCTGGCGCACGTTCGTCGTTCGCAAGCAGGCCAAAGATCATGGTCTGGGAAAGTTGATCGAGGGTAGCATCCGTCTCAGCGACCGAGCGTTGATCGTGGACGACGTCCTCACAAGCGGTGGGTCCCTGTTGAAAGCGGTAGGGGTCGCCCGAGAAGCCGGGCTTCGGGTGGATCATGCTTTCGTGATTGTGGACCGCCAGGAGCAGGATGGGAGAGCACGTGTGGAAAGAGAAAATGTACAGCTAATCAGTCTCTTAACCGTTCAAGATCTCACGAGCACGATGAAGGAGCCCTAGCGCCATTTCCTAAATCGTACGTTCCAGGTCCGCTCATTTGCATTCGAACTGAATCCCCCAACGCCGCTCCTCTACCAGTTCTTGCGCCCCATCAAGCGGACTCACGACTCGAGTGCGTCCTTTGGCTTCTCCCTCACGAACGATGCCGTAGGAACTGCCGCCACCACATTTCTCTTTCATGAGGTCGAGGGCCTCCTGGCGAAATGAAGAGAGCATCGGCCCCTGTCCTTCTTTGAACGGATAGATGACGACCCCACCCGCGTCATGTTGCTGAACGATCTTTGCGCCATCGGCGCAGCCTCCGACGGATAGGCACGCCGCTGCCACGACGGTCTTCAGCCAAGATTTACTCATTACCTGGGACTGGCTCCAATCACGGTGGGCAACGGGATATGACTACCCGTGCTTCCCCCGAACAGACTCTTCCAGGAAGCATGTTCTGCTACACGCAGATCGTTGTCCCACAGTGACTCCAAAATTCGGACGTCTGAGGAAGACCCACCATCCATGGCCATCGCTTGACGCACAGCGGGGAGCGCATCCTTGAAACACTGAGCGATGTCGTACAAGCGTACGGCTCCGAGGCTCTTAAAAAGGAGAATGTGTCCGTCGTCCGTTTCAGCGAGAATCGTCTGGTAGGCATGTTTCCCGCCCTCGCGGACACGGATCTTGCCGGTCAGATCCAGAAGCATCAACGCCTGTGCCACTTCACGGTAGCGCGGTTGTTCTTCGTCAAAACGATCTGCAGCCAGATCAAGGATCCGCGCCTTCTTCAACCCCGAGGCGAACGGTTCTGCGACAAATAATCCCTGCCATGAGGTGTGGCGCCGGCTTCCCAACGAACGCCCGTCCTTATAAAGAAGACCGAGATACGCAAAGTTTTCCCGGAACAACCCTGCATTGAATAGCACATGATGGCCTGTACGTCTCTGCCATTCGTCGATCCTGGGAGGTTCTGAAAGTGCTTCTTGGGCGTAATGATGAACGGAAAACTTTGTACGTTCCGGATCCATATTGACAACTAGCATGGTCGGGACGGTAAGACACGCGTCGCCTGGCTTCCACACCGACACCATGAGGCCGTCAGAAAGGCGCTCCCACGAAATATCCTGGGCTGGGCATAGACTAGGTAGTAGCACCAGGCTTAGGATGAAAACGCGCACGGCATGTTTGGCTCCTTCACGCCACCGGCGCCTATTCATGACAGTCCCTGCAAACACACAGTCATAGTGACTAGCCAGGTAACGACAGCGCATAGTTCAAGCTCGATTGACGCTCCGTGACTGTTCAATGGCCTCCGGTTGTTGATCGCAACTCGTCGGATTTGTCGGCTTCATATCCAACAGCTCACGCACGGAACTTGCCAACGCTTCCGGTGTAAACGGCTTCTGCAGATAGGCACTTGCCGGGTCCCCGGCTCCGATACCGACATCATCCGTATACCCAGAAATGAAGAGAAGCTTCAATTCTGGTTTAATCACGCGAAGATGCCTCGCCAGTTCAGTCCCACTCATCCCCGGCATCACGATATCCGTGAGTAACAGCTTGAGCTTCCCAATATGCGGCGTAGCCACCAGACAAGCCTCTATACCGTTTCTTGCTTCGACGATGCGATAGCCGAGCTTCCGAAGCTCATCCCGGATAAGCACACGAACCTCCTCCTCATCCTCAACAAGGAGAATGGTTTCATGGCCCTCGACCGACTGCACCTGTACGTTCTCGTCTGCTGGCACCTCAATCTCGCTGATCGCACGCGGGAGGTAGACATCAAAACGCGTCCCCTCTCCTATCTCGCTGATCACATCCAATCCTCCGCCACTCTCGGTCACGATACCCAACACAGTCGATAGCCCAAGTCCGGTTCCTTTTCCTTCCTCCTTGGTCGTAAAAAACGGCTTGAAGATCTGCGCCTGTACCTCAGGAGACATTCCGCAGCCTGTGTCGGACACCGATATCTTCACATACTCTCCTTGCACGATCGGATTGACCTGATACTTCGGCGCGTGGTCGAGATCGACCGATGTAGTCTCAATCGTCAGCTTACCGCCGGTCAGCATTGCATCTCGCGCGTTTACCACTAGATTCATCACAATCTGTTCGACAAAAACAGGGTCAGCCTTGATTCGAAGGTCGTCTACACTCAGCCTCAACGTCAGTTGAATATCCGCTCCTATCAACCTCCGAAGCATGCTCTCACAGTTACAGAGGATGGCGTTCAAGCTCAGAACTTTCGATCCGGAAAGCTGTTTTCTACTGAAGGTGAGCAACTGCCGGATGAGCACCCTCGCGCGCTCACCCGCCTTCTGCATTTCTTCCACCCTATTTCTCAGCGGGTGATCCGGACCCATTTCACTGAGCAGCACCTGACTCTGTCCCATGATGACCATCAGCAAGTTATTAAAATCGTGTGCAAGTCCTCCCGCCAAACGGCCGACAGCCTCAAGTTTTTGAAGCTGCCGAAGTTGCATTTCGCTTTGCAGCAGTGCTTCCTCCGCTTGCCTTCGTGCCACTCGTGCTTCTCGCTCACGCAGTACGCGGCGCACCGATGGGACCAGTCGACCTAATCTTTCCTTGGAAATGCAATCCGTCGCACCACGATGCATGTGTTCGAAACACAGGGTCTCAGCACGCGCTGCCGAGATAAAGATAAACGGCACGTCAGGAGCCAGCTGTTGAGCCACCTCCAGAGCGCCCCCCTCATCAAACCCATGTAGGAAGAATTCAGCCAAGATGAGGTCCACTTGGCCATCATTCAGAGCGAACGTAAAGGTGTGGCGAGTTTCTACCCGTCGTATCGTACACGACAGCCCTCCATCGACCAGCAGGGCCTCGATACGAGCCGCATCTTGTGGGTTAGCCTCTAGATGCAAGACTCTTAGCAGAGTCGTCATGGTAACGTCAGTGGGTAGAACGGCAATTTTCAGGAGGGGGTTCATTGATGACACCCCAAAATGTTCCTAGCTCCTTGACGGCGGACAAGAATTTGTGAAACTCCACGGGCTTGACGACGTAGGCATTGGCCCCCAAGGCATAGCTCTCGGCCAGGTCACGTTCTTCTCGCGACGAGGTCAGCATCACGACGGGAATCGGACGAAGATTGGCGTCCGTCTTGATGGTACGCAAGACCTCAAGGCCGTTCACTTTGGGCATTTTCAGATCAAGAAACACAACAGCTGGATTCCCTTTCAGCCGTGACTTGAATTGTCCGCGACAATACAGATAGTCCAACACTTCAGCGCCATCATGGCACAGCACGACTTTTTCTGAGATATGCTCGGCCTCCATGGCAGCCAAGGCCAGCTCGGCGTCTCGCGGGTTATCTTCGGCGAGAAGGATCGGTTTGGCCGCCGTCATGAGTCACGCCTCCTCATTGGGAGCAGGACATAGAACGTCGCTCCCTTGTCCGGCACACTTTCGGCCCAGGTCCGTCCCCCGTGACGATGAACGATCCGACGAACGTTGGCGAGGCCAATCCCCGTCCCTTCAAACTCGTCTGCTCGGTGCAATCGCTGGAACACTCCAAACAGTTTGGGAGCGTACTGCATGTCGAATCCCACGCCATTGTCGCGGACGAAAAGGACGATTTCCGTAGAGCAGGGGTGCTCCACACCAATCTCAATCGTCGCGATCGGCCTGGTGCTGGTAAACTTCACGGCATTTGCGATCAAGTTCATAAAGACCTGTCGGAGCATGGCCGGATCGCCCTGTACTTCAGGCAATACAGCGATTGTCCATGATATCTCTCGTCCTTGCAAGTCCAAGCGGAGATCGGAAAGGATGTTCCTGATCAGCTGATCCAGGTTAACGGCAGTATGAAGCATTTCTTGCCGACCCATACGAGAAAACACCAACAGGTCATCGATCAGCTGTCCCATCTGTTTGGCAGAATCGGAGATCGTCTGCAAATACCGGGCAGCCTTGTCATTCAGTGAATGCTCGACCGCTTTCCGCAAAAGCGCGGCATAGCCGTCGATGTGACGCAACGGTGCTCGTAGGTCGTGGGAGACTGAATAGCTGAATGCTTCCAGTTCTTTGTTTGCAGACTCCAAGAGCTCCCCTCGGCGTTGTAGCTCCCCGGCAACACGTCGCCGTTCCGTGATGTCATGACGAATCAGGTAGTACACCCATGCCAACAGAACCAGCTGCAGCAATGCACCGATGCCGAGGAGTACAATGGTGGTCTTGGTCCCGGCGGCGGATTCCACGACACGCCGCCCTACTGCCTGTCGCTCATGCAAATCCATGTCCGCAATAATTTGGTGAATCACGCCAAGTTCGCGTTTTCCGGCCCCTTCAAAGGCCATTTTCTTGACGGCTCGGAAGCCCCCCTCTTGAAACTGGGCTATAGCTTTTGATTCGGCGTTCAGTTGCCGGTCCATCATCCGATCGAGAAGTCCGACCCGTTGTTGCTGCTCCGGTGATTCACGGATCAAGTCATTAAGATACGCGGTGAATGTCGGTTTCTGCTTCACAACCCTCTTGTAAGCCTCAAGATACGATGCCTCTCCCGTCACCAAATAACGACGGTGTGTATCTTCTGCTTCACTCATCGCCACATCGACATTGTTTAGGAGTTGGATGAGATCCTGACTGCGGCCATCCAATCCCCTGTTCGCAAGGAGGATATTCATATTGTGATAGGAGACCGCGCTCACGATAAGAATCCCCACGAACACCAGACTAAAACCGGCTAACACCCGGTGCTCGATGGTCAGTCGTTGAAACCACGTGACTGAAACACGGTAGAAACCAGATGGGCCCGCAGGAGCGGAGGAGGAAGGTGTAGGTCCTTCAGCCGCTAGAAAGGGAGGCTGTGAATGATGGTTGGAGGCTGATTCCATCGATCAGGATGACATGCATCAAGACACTTTAGTGATCGTACGGAAGCCACGCAGTGAACTTGTGTCTCACAGGTAATTGTAGCAGAACTCTTGAGAGGCGGAAGCAGAAACTAACCGCCTAGCGAATGAACCGGAGGAGCGACCGTCACCGAAGGACCGATAAAGTTGGCAAACATCAGTGTTGCGGAGACAACCCAGTCCGTGAACGGTTGCGGGTAAATGCCGATCACCAGCGTTCCGGCTAACCCAACATAAATCACCGTTTTCATCGGACCAGAAATCGCGATCGGAGAAGGATCGATCGGCTCATTGATATACATCTGTTTCACGACGATGAGGTAATAGTACATCGAGATGACGATATTGATCAAACCGACCACGATCAACGTATAGAGACCTTCTTTGATGGCTGCCACGAAAATGTAGAGCTTGCCGATAAACCCGGCGAGAGGTGGCACCCCGGCGAGAGACAGGAGAAACAGCAACATCGCAAACGCCAGAAACGGCGACCGTCTACTGAGGCCTCGGTAATCCTCAATCTCATCTGTTCCAATAGCCTGGCTGACCGCGATCACGACGGCGAAGGCCCCGATATTCGCAAACAGGTAGGCGAGAAGATAAAACAAAATGGCATCGTTTCCCATTTTGGTGCCTGCTGCAAGGCCGATCAATATATTCCCTACTTGGGCGATACCGGAATACGCCAGCAGTCGCTTAATATTGCGTTGCGCAATTGCCACAATATTGGCATAGGTCATCGAGAGGATGGACACAGCCACTAAGAGAACCACCCATAACGGCTTAAATGTTCCCAAGGCAACCAGGAAAATGCGGAGCAAGATCGCAAAGGCTGCGGCCTTTGGAGCAATCGACAAAAATGTTGTTACAGGAGTCGGAGCTCCATGGTAGGTATCGGGAATCCACGAGTGGAATGGAACGGCACCGACCTTAAATCCCAGGGCAGCAAAGATCAGCAGGAACCCAATGATTAAGCCTGGCGTTGGCTGGGCGGATGCCATGTCCGAAAACACGAGCTTGCCGGTTTCACCGTAGACAAGGCTGATCCCGTAGGCAAGTAAGCCGGCGGCAAGGACGCCCAGGATAAAAAACTTGAGCCCTCCTTCGTTCGAAGCCAAATCATCACGTAGATACGAAACCAGAACGTAGAACCCAAGTGTTGCAAACTCCAGGCTGACGAAGACGGACAGCAGATCATTGGCGGACACCATGAACATCATGCCCAGTGCCGACATGACGACGAGGCAATAATATTCCCCCCGAAAAAGCGTGAAGCGATTGACGTACTCGATCGACGCCAGGATGACGAGTATCGTGGCTCCGAGGATAACGACTTTGAAAAAGATCGCCATGCGATCCAGCACGAACATGTTGCCAAAAAGCGTGCCGGAAACATGATTCATGTCAAACCACGCCAAACAGCCAAGCGTAACGACAAGACCTGCGACACTGAGATAAGCCAGTCGCTCTTTAGGTACACGCGGAAAGGAAAAATCAACAATGAGGACCACACAGAGCCAGCAGGTTAAAAAGATCTCCGGCAATAACAGCAGAAGATCGGAGAAGGCCAAGTTCAGCGAGAACGTCATTCGCCTTCTCCTCGCGAGACCTGAGACGGAAGCGGTAGGAGCTTGCTGGCCACGACCGGAACCGTGGAAGTGGTTCCTGGGATTATCACCTCACTCCGTACCCCTGACCCTTCATGGGTTTGGGCAACTGGAACCACGCGCGTAATCCTCGCCACTAACGGATCGACTCCGGACCGAACGACATCATACAAATGCATCGGGAAAATTCCGAACCCAATACTGATCGAGATCATGATCAACAAAGGGAGACGATCGACCGCAGAGATCGCATCGTGCGCATGACTGTACTTTTGGTTCATCGGACCGTAGAAAAGACCTCGCATCATTTTGAACAGGTAGGCCAAGGTCAACACAATCCCTAGCATGGCCACAATGACTTGGAGGGGGTACTTATCCCAACTTCCGACAATGATCATGATTTCTGCAATAAAGTTGACCGTGCCCGGCATCCCGATTGATGCCATACAGCCTACGACAAAACACACCGAGATGAACGGCATCTTGTTGGACAGACCACCTAACGACGGGATATCCCTCGTATGCGTTTGGTCATAGACCCACCCGGCCATCGCGAAGAGCATGCCGGTCGCCATCGCATGAGCAAACATATAGATCACGGCCCCGCTCAAACTGATGTAATTCAACGCGGCCATGCCTAAAAATACATAGCCCATGTGACTGGAGCTGGAATAGCCGATCACGTATTTGGTGTCTTTGGCGTAAAACGCAACGAAGCCGCCATACACAATGCTGAACATGCACAGGACAGCGGCGATCGGCATCAGTTCTCTGGTCGTTTCAGGGAGAATTTCGAAGGCCACTCGAATAATGGAAAAGTGTCCGAGCTTCATCAAGACACCCGCATGAAGCATGCTGGTTGCGGCCGGCGCAGCTGCATGGCCGACCGGAGACCACGAGTGCAACGGCCATAGTGGAGCGATCGACGCAAACCCGAAGAACACCAACACCCAGATGATCTTGTCCAAGGTCGTACCGAGCACCGGGATATTCATGAGATTGGCCTGCTCACGGAGCACCAGAATGTCAAAGGTGTTCAGGCCAGAGTATTTGTAGATGAGTAAGATGCCCATCAGCGCGGCAACGGCAAACGCCGACAAGAAGAGCACCAGTTTCATCGCCGCATATTCTTTACTGTTCGAGCCAAAGTTGAGGATAAACCCGACTGAGTCACGCAGTTTCAGACCTTCAGAATCGGTCATCTCCAAATACTTCTTCGTGTGGCTGCCCCACATCCCCAACAATAAATACATTGGAATGACGGACATCTCGTAGAAGAAATAGAGGAAGAACAGGTCGAGAGACATGAACACGCCAATCGTGGCCGCAGCCAAGATCAGAAGCCAGATGTAAAACTCTTTCGCGCGGTCCTTGATATGCCACGACACGAAGATGCCGGCAAACAGCAAAATCGATGAGGCCAGCACGAGAGGCGTGCCAATCCCATCCACCCCAAGGTGCAATGAAATACCGAGCTGTTTCGACCATTCATATTTCTGGACGAACTGGAACCCACCTTTCACTGGATCATACGCATAAAAGAGATAGAGCGATGCAAGCAGCGACACAAACGCCGCACTCGCCGCGACACTTCGAACGAGCAGAGGTTGGCGATTGGAAATAAAAATCAATGCCAGGGCGCCTGCGAACGGCGCAAAGAGGATATAGAGCAGTGCGTATTCTCCCATCTCGTGACCTAATACCCTCTTCCAGTTCGGTTGTCTTGTAGTGACACCTTCGTCTCCTGTTGGACTCGATCAACAAGTGCTTGGATCGATCCATTCATGATTCGCAGGAACGGTGACGGATACAGCCCGATCCAAAGAATCATGACGGACAGTGACACCGCAATGATCTTCTCGCGCGGTTGCAGATCGCTCATGGTCCCCTTCACCGCAGCACCCAACGGGCCGAACATCGACCGTTCGTAGTACCACAAAAAATAGGCGGCCCCGAAAATCACTCCCAGAACGGCGACGGCACCGAACCACCATTTGGCCTTGAACGCTCCCAAAAGGATGAGAAACTCGCCGACAAAGCCGTTGGTGCCTGGAAGTCCAATCGACGCCAGCCCGATAATGAGAAAGAAGGTCGCCAACAGAGGCACTTGCTTCGCCATCCCGCCGAACGCCGACAACTCTGTCGTCTGCTGCCGAGAGTAGAGAAACCCGGCGATAAAGAAGAGCCCCGCCGTGCTGAAGCCAAGATTGATCATCGTGAGCAAGCTGCCTTGCAGACCTTGATAATTCAAGGCAAACAACCCGACGACAACAAAGCCAAGATGACTGACGCTGCTGTAGGCCAGCAAGCGTCGAAAATCGGCTTGGACCAAGGCCATCCACGCGCCATAAAGAATCGCGCAGAGCCCAAGCCCGACCACAACCATGACGACCGTCTCGCTTTTTGATGCATCCGGGAGCAGCGGAATGCTGAAGCGGATGAAACCGAACGTGCCCAGTTTCAAACCCGCCAAGACCACAGCCATTCCAATCGGCCCCTCCAACAGCGCATCGGGCAGCCATGTGTGAAAGGGAAACACGGGCGCTTTGAACGCAAAGCCCAGGAACATCAGCCAAAAGATGACGAGTTGCTGAGAGACCGGAATCGGCACCCGCAGGAGATCGAGCAGATCAAACGAATAAGCCTGCTCCGTGTGATGCAGCAACGCCCACTGATGATAATTGATATCCAGTAACGCGATGCCTACCAGCATGAAGACACTGCCTAAGAGCGTATACAGGACGAACTTCAGCGCAGCATAGTGACGCTCGGCCCCTCCCCCCCACAGTTTGATCAGGAAGTAGCTGGGAATCAGCATGAGCTCCCAGAACACGAAGAACAGAATCAAATCCAACGAGACGAAAACGCCCATCGTCGTCGTCTCGAGCGCTAGCAGGCACATCATGTACAGTTTGACTTGATGTCGGATCGTATCCCACGAGTACACCACCACCAGAACCGTCAGAAAAGCCGTGAGCCCCACGAACAATACGCTGATTCCATCGACTGCCAGGTGATAGCTAATGCCTAAGGCCGGAATCCATTGAACACGTTCCGTAAACTGCATGGCGGCCGATTCCGGAACGAAACGCAGCAGGACAAATACAGAGAGCGCAAGCTCAACCAGCGCAATCGTGAGAGCTGAGGTCCTGACCATGTCCTCTTCGTCGAATAACCAGAGCACAACCGCCCCGGCAACTGGGAGGAAGAGAATACAGGACAGAATCGGAAATCCGGCTGTGAGTTCTTCGAACATGAAAGACCGTCTAACTAATCTGGTTAACGCCTACATCTGAGCAAATAGTTGAACAATAAGAACTAAAAGGAACAGTCCCGCAACGATGATGGCGGCATAATGATGGACCATTCCACTCTGCATCTTCCGCCCTTCGCGAGCCGCCAGGTGATTGCCATAACCGATCACGTTGAGCCCAGCATACACGATGTGCTTCTCGATCCATGTGGAGCCAGAGGCACCCCAATCCGTCAGCCGTCCCACCCCGCGTACGATACCGTCTATGATGGTACGATCGAACCAGTCAAGCATTGCACCCAGACGCTTGAGCGGCTCAACAAAAAGAAGGTCATAGAGTTCATCCACGTAGTACTTGTTCAATAAGACCCGATAGGCTCCTGAAAATCTCTCTGCCCATCCTTCCGCAGTCATCGGACTCACGGCATACAGAAAATGTGCAAGTCCCCATCCGAGCAACGCAATGACGATCGCGATGCACATCAGCAGAATCACCATGCCGGCACCGGCCTTATGCTCAACCCCACCCCCGACGACCGGTCCCAAAAATCCATGCAGCCAGCCATGCTCTGGTGGAAACCCCAAGATCAATCCACCCACGATCGAGAGGAAGGCAAGGACCAGCAAGGGAGCAACCATGACCATCGGAGATTCGTGCACATGCTCGGCCGTATGAGCATCCATCCGAGACGCACCATAGAACGTCAGATAGGTCAGACGGAACATATAAAAAGACGTCATCAGAGCTCCGACGGCCGCCATGCCGTACAGAAGATAGTGATGATGGGTGAAGGCATGGGCCATAATTTCGTCTTTGCTCCAGAATCCCGCTAGAGGAGGAAGCCCAGCGATCGCAATGGTGCCGATCAGAAACAGACGATGGGTCCATGGAATTCGGTTGCTCAGCCCGCCCATCTTCCGGATATCTTGTTCCCCCGATAAGGCATGGATCACCGACCCTGCCGACAAGAACAACAACGCTTTGAAGAACGCATGGGTCATGACATGAAACACTGAGGCCGTATAAGCACCGATCCCGCAACCCAGGAACATGTATCCGAGCTGGCTGACGGTCGAATAGGCTAAGACGCGCTTGATGTCAGTCTGGACGAGTCCGATAGTCGCCGCAAATAACGCGGTGCCTCCCCCAACGAACGCGACCATCGACATCGCGAAGGGCGAGAGATCGAAGATGGCGTGATTACGGACGATCATGTAGACACCAGCCGTCACCATCGTCGCCGCATGGATCAACGCGCTCACCGGCGTCGGGCCTTCCATTGCATCGGGCAGCCATGTGTGGAGGGGAAACTGCGCGGACTTCCCAATCGCACCGATGAGGAGACAGAGGGCAATGGCAGTGGCCATGTCTGGAGACAGTTGCCCAACCTGGGCGAAGACCTTTGTGTAGTCGAGGGTCTTAAAGTTGATAAAGACAAGAAATATGGCGACGAGAAATCCCGCGTCGCCGATCCGGTTGACCACGAACGCCTTGGAGGCTGCTTTGGCGGCGGAAACCTTGTCATAGTAGTACCCGATCAACAGATAGGAACAGAGCCCGACACCCTCCCAACCGATAAAAAGCACGACATAGTTGTTCCCCATGACAAGAAGCAGCATGGAGACCATGAAGAGATTCATGTAGGTGAAGAAGCGTGTGAATCCAGCTTCTCCATGCATATAGCCGACGGAATAGACGTGAATGAGGAACCCCACACCGGTAACAACCAATAACCAGGCACAGGTCAAGGGATCCACCAGGTAGGCTAAATTGATCGCGAGATCACCCCCGAAGATCCACTGATAGACAATGACTTCATGGGAAACCCCTGTCCGCATGACGTCTGTGAAGACGCCGACCGTACAGAGAAACGAGAGACCGACCGACCCCCACGCCAATCGATGGGCCAGGTCGTGAGAGTAGCGGGATCCCAGCAGTCCGTTCACCAGAACCGCGAGCAGCGGAAACACAGGAATCAATTTAATGAGGAGATCAGTCAAATCGGACACAGTCTCGTGCCATTCCGAGGATGTTCACCTAGCCAACCATGCTCACGGAGCCGGATCCTAAAGCGTACGCGTGGAAGTACGTTGAGGGCTACAAGCTACCGACTGCGCTGTTGGAGGTGATTATCCACATCCTGCTACCACTTTAATAGGTTCATTTCATCCACATTCGTGGAAATCTTGCCTCTGAACACAACGATGATGATGGCCAATCCGACGGCCGCTTCGCCCGCCGCGATCGCAATGATGAATAGGGCCACAAGTTGCCCTGCCATCGATTCCAAGTAATGTGAAAAGGCGACCAGATTGATATTGGCCGCATTCATCATGATTTCAACTGACAGCAGCACAATGATGAAGTTCCGTCTGACAAGTACACCCATGAGCCCTATGATAAAAAGGACGGCACTGACGGCCGTATAAGCAGACAGCGGAATCATGATCGCTCTCTCTGCGTATCGAGCTGTTTCGGCGTCTTGGCCAGGACAATCGCACCAATGACAGCTCCAAGCAGAAAGATGCCGACGATCTCAAACTGCAAGAGATGGTCGCTGAACATCTTGATGCCCACGGCATAGGTATCCCCGTCTTGCAGCACGGCACTGGCCGGCGTATCCCCCTTCGTCCCATCAAATGGAGACCGCAGGAGGTGGTACAGAACGTAGCTGGCCCCCAAGATCGCAGGCCCAAGAACATACCGCGCCGATTGGTGGAAATATCGTTCATCCGTTTTGAGATTCATCAACATCAACACAAAGAGATACAGCACCAGAATGGCTCCGACGTAGACGATGACTTGCACGGCCCAAAGAAACTCCGCGTTCAGCAGGATGAACAGGCCGGAGACGTGCATCAGCAACACGAGCAAGGAGAGCGCACAGTGAACAGGGTGCCGTAAGGTCACCGTCAATACACCAGCGGCAATACTGACCAATGCAAAATAAGCGAAAAACACTCCGACCATGGGTTCGGCTCAACTCAGATGTTTGGGAGGTGGTTGGGTCGACTTCTGTACCGACTGCGGGAAATAGTAACGGTACTCGCGGCTCTGCTCCACATCTTTCTCTTGGTTGTGCGCATACAAATATTTCTTTCCATCATCGAGGTGGCGTTCGCCAATGTCGTACAACCGCTTTTTGTCGAACAGTAGACTGCGTTTGTCGTGGGTTGAATATTCGTACATCTTGGTCATCGCCAGCGCATTAACTGGACAGGCCTCAACACAATAGCCGCAGAAAACGCATTTCGTGATATCGATATAGAATTCGCTGGCGTAGCGCTGAAGTGGACGGGTCGTATCCTCCGCACTGATCACCTTGATGCAATGCGATGGACAGGCAACCTCGCACAGATCGCAGCCGACACACCGCTCGTGCCCATCGTCGTATCGAAGCAAGCCAAGCGCACCGCGATGTGCATCCGGAATCATGCGTTGTTCCCGTGGATACTGAAACGTCATCGGTCGATGAAGCATGTGCCGAAACGTGACTTTCATCGCATCCCAAATCTCATAGAAGAGCGCGGCCTGAAGGATTTTTTTGGTCAGGGCTGCGACACTCATCGTAAACTCCTCGTCACGAACGGGCAACCGATAGACATCCGCTTATACCTGTTCAACACTCACCCAGATCTGCTTGAACGACGGGACACCAGTCGTGGCATCAACCGACACCGTCATCAAATCCTTGACTGGCGGTTCGTTAAAATGCTCCGGGAAAAAGCACGTGCCAGGCGCAACGGACTGGTCAGGCTGCACACCAAGCTGAAGGGAACCTCGATCCGAGATCAGACGCACCTTCACCCCATCGTGCAGTCCAAGACGTTCCATATCTTGTATGTTCATCCGCAGCTTCCCGGTGTTCGGAGCGATTGTTATAAGCCCAGACGCTTGCGTCGACATCTTTCCCGAATGCATGAGCACCTGGCCCATCAACAGCGCAAAAGGCCGTGTGAGTTCCCCTGATAAAGGGGTAGGCCGATAACGAGCCTTGACCTCCGCCTCATAGCCGGTAGACAAATACTGGTCAGGAACAGGCAATACTTTGCGGGGTTGGCCGAGATTGTAGTATCCGGGCAACAACTTCATGATCTCGGCCTGAATATCGTTGGACGATTGATATTCCCATTGACATCCCATGGCGTTCGCGAGGGCGGTCATGATGTGCCAGTCCGGCAGGCTCTCTCCAAGCGGATCCATCGCCTGACGAACGCGAAGCACACGACCTTCGAGGTTCGTAAAGGTGCCCTCCTTTTCTGCGTAGGTACAGGCCGGGAGCACAAAATGAGCCATTTTCGCCGTATCGGTCAAGAAAGGATCTTGCACCACCAGCAGTTCGAGCCGTTCGAGACCAGCACGCACCTCCATCGAAGCCGGCAAGGTCGCGAGCGGATTTTCGCCGAGCACATACAACGCTTTAATCTGGCCGCTCTTACACCGCTTCAATATTTCAACGAGGTGAGCACTCGATCCGGTCGGAGGAAGCGGCGCCTCCCATGCTCTGACAAACCGATCCCGTGCTGCGGGATCGTCAAACCGAGCTTGCCCAGGGAAAAACTCGGGAGCCACGCCCATATCCACGGCCCCTTGTTCGTTCGTCTCCTCCGTCACCGTGTTCACACCACAACCTGGTTGACCCAGCTTGCCAGTGATCCAGGCGAGATCCATTAGCTTTAGGACGTTTTGATAGCCGTTCGTTCGCCTGACAATCCCTTCCGCACAGAGAATGATCGACCTCGTCGATTCTGCAAAAATAGCTACAATTTCGCGGAAGGCTTCTACGGAAAGGCCGGTCTGAGCCGCGAGCCGCTCCAACGACACATCGGCCACCGCGCTTTTGAGCGCTTCAAACGCGTGGGGGTGTTTTCCAACAGTCTCTTCGTCCACAAAATCCTGGTCGATGGCCGCCTTGACTAATCCATCGATCACCGCCCCTTCCGTCCCCGGCTTGATCAAAAACGGGTGCGATGCCAACTTCGCCATATTGGTAATAGCGCTGTCGAGCGTCACCACCTGAGCCTTGTAGACCCGCAGGGCTTCTTTGATTCGCACAGCAGTCAACGGGTTCGTTTCGGTAATATTGGAACCGATCAAAATGATGGCTTTCGCTTTCGTCAGATCTTCCCAATCATTCGGCGTCCTTCCCAGACCAACAGCATGTTTAGAGGCGAGCACAAAGTTCATATGGCCATAGCGGGCGCTGCTGTCGAGCTGGTTGGTACCAAAAACCGTGCGCATGAGCTTCTGAAACAGATACAGCTCTTCATTCGTACAGCGCGCCGTCACGAGGCCGGCGATGGCATCGGGTCCGTATTGCCGTTTGATTTCGGTAAAACGGTCTACGAGCAGATCCATCGTGTCCAGCCAAGGTTTCTGCACCAACTGACCGCCTTCGCGGACCAGGGGCTGTGTAAGCCGGCTCTTGCTATCCAGATTTTCGAACCCAAAACGTCCACGTACGCAGATCCCGCCGTGCCCCTTGGCGGTTTCCGATCGGTCTCCCCACTTGTTCTTCCAAGATAATGGGGAGGTGACTCGGACCACCTCTTCATCTTTTGTTTCTAGATAGAGTTGGCAACCGTCTCCGCAGTAATTGCAGGTCGTCGTCGTCGTCTTCATCTGCCACGGTTTATACAGATACTTAGAAAACTTGTTCGTGATGGCGCCAACCGGACAGACCGCTAAACAATCTCCGCAGAATTCGCAATCGAGGGCGAGGTCGCCCTTGGCCACGACCTGGTTGAATCCGCCCTTCTTCATGAACTGCAAGGCATCGATCATCAACACATCCTTGCAAACATTGATGCATTCTGCGCAGGCGATGCAGCGATTCATGTTGAAGTCGAGCACGGGACTGCGCGTATCCTCCGGAATGAATTTCTGCTTGGCACTGGCCAGATTCGTCACGCCATGCTGAAAGGCCATATCTTGAAGTTCACAATGGCCGTCCGCATCGCACACTGGGCAGTCGAGAGGATGCACAGACAGATGTTTCTCGACGGCTTTCTTTCGGGCGAGAAAGAGATCCTCGCCTTCAGTACGGATCACCATTCCCGCCGCCGCCTTGGCAGTACAGGACCGAACAGGAGCTTTCTTCCCCTCTTGCATGACGAGGCACATCCCGCAAGAGCCGAACGGGTCAAATGTGTAGTGGTAACACATGGCCGGGATGATCTTGCCTGTCATCGAGATGACGTCGTACAACGACACGCCGTCCTGTGCCGTGACGGATTTTCCGTCGATGCTCAATTCGATCCTTGCCGCTTCGACGTCTGGATTAGTAGCCGGCTTCAAACCCATAGGTCTTCTCCGTGCAAGGGAAACCGAGCACCGTAAAACAAACCTCTAATTGTACGTTTCACTTGGTACATCTCACGCGTCACGTTTATCGGTCACACTCGCCCATCACGATATCGTAGGTCCCGAATATGGTACAGGCATCTGAGATCATATACCCTCTGGCCATGTGATCGAAGGCGCCCATGTGAATGAACGAAGGGGCTCGAATCTTGAGTCGATAGGGCTTTCCGCCCCCCGTACTGACGATGTAAAAGCCCAGCTCCCCTTTGTGCGCTTCTGTACCGCAGTAGACTTCGCCCGGTGGAGCATCGAACCCCTGCGAGAAGAGCTTGAACTGTTGGATCATCGCCTCTAGATTGGTAAAGACGCGTTCTTTCGGCGGCAGTGTCACGCTTGGAACATCCGCCATGACGGGCCCCTCTTGCATCTGCTCCAGACATTGCCGAATGATCTTGACGCTCTCGTAGAGCTCCATCACCCGAATCCAGTAACGATCGTACGTATCCCCGTTTTTTCCAACCGGCACGCTGAACTCGCACTTTGGATAGGCGCTATAGGGCTCATACTTGCGAAGGTCGTAGTCCACGCCGGATCCGCGGAGAACTGGCCCGCTCAGCCCAAAACTGACCGCATCTTCTGCTGAAATCACGGCGACCCCTTTGGTGCGCCCAAGCCAAATGCGGTTTTTCTCAAGAAACACTTGATATTCATCGATCTTCGGCGGGAAATAGTCGAGAAACTGCTTGAGCTTGTCGATCAACGACGGCGTCAAGTCCCGCTCAACCCCACCGATTCGGTACCAGCTCGTTGTGAGGCGAGCGCCACACAGCTCGTCGAACCAATCAAGCAGGATTTCGCGATCCCGAAAACAGTAAAAAAAGACGGTCATGGCTCCAATATCAAGCGCCTGGGCGCTCAGCCAAAATTGGTGTCCAATGATGCGCTGAACTTCCGCAACGATCGTCCGTAAATATTCAGCTCGTTCCGGGACCTGTAAATTTAAAAGTTTCTCGACGGCTCGGCAGTAGGCAAAGTTGTTGTACATTGCGCAGACATAGTCGAGTCGATCCGTATGAGGAATGAACTGATGATACGTGCCGTCTTCGGCAAGCTTTTCTACTCCCCGGTGGAGATACCCCATCACTGGCGTGGACTTCACCAGCCGCTCCCCTTCCAGCTCTAGGATTACTTTGAGCACCCCATGGGTACTGGGATGTTGCGGCCCCATATTGAGCAAGAGCTCCTCGGTTCGTAAGGTCGGGAGCGTCTCGCTTTCCGGGTGTTCCGGGTTGACCTTATAAACAGTGGTTCTTTGATCTTCGAATGCCATGATGGTAGAGCATCCTATCGCGGAACTTCGTCCAGAAAATCAAACGTGTCTCGCCAGCCTTTGCCGCGAAGTGGAAAATCCTTACGCAACGGGTAGCCCTCGGTATAGTCATCCGGCATGAGAATCCGTCGAAGATCGGGATGATTTCGAAACCGGATACCCATCATGTCGAAGACTTCACGTTCCATGAAATCGGCACCCTTCCAAAGATCCGTCAAGGAATCAACGACACAATCCGATTCAGGCACCCGGGTCTTCAGTCGGATGCGATGCCGCTTCCGAATCGAGTAGAACTCCCACACCACTTCGAATCGCTCTTCGTCGTCAGGCCAATCCACAGAACTCACATGGACGATATAATCGAAATCCATCCCGGGATCGTTGCGCAAAAACTGAGCCACTTCATGGAGGTTGTCTCGCGTAACGGTCACCGCCGCATCACCTCGCCACTCAGCCAAGCCGATGACTCCAACCGAAAACGTCTGCTGAATTCGTTGCAGCAATGGATGCATACAATGCGTCAGACCTTCAGACCGGCCCTAACCTGTTCTGGCTGAGTCACAAACACACGTTTTTGCATAATACGCTCCTGCAGCTTCAGGATGCCGTCCAAGAGTGCCTCCGGCGTCGGAGGGCAGCCAGGCACATAAATGTCAACGGGAACAAATCGATCAACTCCCTGCACGACACTGTAACTGTCATAGATATTCCCTGACGTGGCGCAGGAACCCATCGCAATCACGTATTTAGGTTCCGGCATTTGGTCATAAATCTTTCGAATCACCGGTGCCATACGTCGGCACACAGTTCCAGCAACGATCATCAAATCTGACTGCCGCGGCGAGCCACGAAACACGCCTGCCCCGAACCGATCCATGTCGTACCGAGAAGAAACAGCAGCCATCATCTCGATGGCGCAGCAAGCGAGCCCAAAGGTCATCGGCCAGAGAGAACCTTTCCTCGCCCAATTCACGGCTTTTTCAAGAGACCCCGTGATGACGTCCGGAGCCGCGTCTTTCTCATGCCGTCCCAGATGGATCAGTCCCATATAAACCTCAGTCCCACTCCAGTGCGCCTTTTCGCCAGGCGTAGACGTAGGCCACGATGAACAAGCCTATAAAAATCATCATTTCGATCAGCCCAATCACCCCGATCTTGGTGAAGACGACCGCCCACGGGTAGAGGAAGATCACTTCAATGTCGAAGATGACAAACAACATGGCAAAAATGTAATACCGGACAGGAAATGGCATACGGGCGTCGGAAAATGGTTCAGCTCCACATTCGTAGGTCGATAACTTTTCTGGCTCCGGATACCGGGGCTGCACAAAATAACTGATGAGTAAGGTCGCCACCCCGAAGGCCAAGGCTACCAAGATAAAGAGAAAGATCGGGAAAAACTTCGTCAGGTAATCAAGAAGAACTTCGGTCTCGGCCATTTAGTTTTCTCTCACAAGGCATTGACCTAAAAAGGATATTATAGATATGACGGGTGAAATCTTAGTGCCCCTGTCTCGGGGATAGCAAGCGAACAAAGGACCTAATTCAGGCGGACCCGAAAGCCCTAGGGAAGGCGGTCTGGCAGCGGAGAGTAGGTTGAGCGGTTACATTCTTGTGGCAACTCACGATCAGACACCAAGTGCCGGATCTCTTTCGCCTTGCTCTTCACTCCACAAGAAGATGGGCCAGTCTGGGAAATTTCCCATTCAGATTCCAGAGGAGAAAACACTTTGACCGTTCGTCGCCGATGGATTTGTGTATCGATTCGCTCCTTCTGGCGGAAACCCCTGGAAAGACGCTGACCCTCTTTTTCACTACCATTCATCGGTCAGTCACCATACCCCGGTCAGATAAAGAATGATAAGGTCTCACGTTAGCACTAGAAAGAACGGCCCGTCAAACTCCTACCAATCCAGCTCAAATTCTTGACAATACAGCGTCTTTTGCTATGGTTTTCAAAGCAACACTAGCCTCAAAAGGAATCCACCTATGAAAACCTTCGCCCCTCTCGTCTTGGTCCTCTGTTCAGGAATCGGCGTCTCGCTTGATGAAGCGTTGGCACAGGCACCAGAGATTGATTCTGTTCGGTTTTCAGATGCCGCGCGCGCCTTTTCTCATGGTGCTATCCAGAAAACATCTCCGATCGACGGAACCGTAAACTTGATAACTGGTGATAATCAGTCGACGGGCAATCGCATGCTGCTTGGCAAGCGCGATTCACTCTATCTCAAGCTCAATAACCCCACTGAGGTAGCAGTTGGCGATCTTTTCACCGTCTACCGGCGTGTTCGGAAAGTGTTTCACCCAGTGACTAATGAATATCTCGGATTTGTTGTGAATCGTTCGGCGATCGTGAAGGTGACCGCAGCCGACCACGCTCTCACGACCGTAGAGGCCGTGCACAGCTATGGACCAATTTCCCCCGGGGACCCCGTCATGCGTTTTGTGGCGCCGGCGCCAGACACCGAGGCAAGCCCTGCGTCGAACATCTCCGACCTGGAGGGTATGATTGTTGAACTCCAGGCCGACCGGACAATGACCCTCGTTTCACAATCAAATGTTGTGTATGTGGATCGAGGGAGAGAGGACGGACTAAAGACCAGCGATCTCCTCGAGATTCACCGTCACAGTGCCGGACTTCCTCCACGAAAGATCGGCCAGCTCAGGGTCCTGTCGGTGGAATCTCACACGGCAACTGCCATTATCCTTAAAGCCAATACCCGCGTCTTCAAAGGAGACCGATTCAAGCTCGTTGGGTACGCCGCACCCTCTACTCAACCGGTAGGCACAATCCAGGAATCGCCCACAACTCAGACCAGTCAAACGGTTCCAGCTACTCTGGTAGCCAGCAAGCTGAAAATGCAGGATGCATCAGGACAAAGCCGACTCAACCTTGGGGATCTCGCGAAGTTCCTGCACTACGACTCAGGGGATGCGGCTATTAAGCCTGACAATTACAAAGTGCTTGATCAGTTGATTGATTACCTGCACACCAGCAGCGACATGAGGATGATCCGAATCGAGGGCCATGCAGATAACATGGAGATCGGCCCTTCACTCAAGTCGCGGTATCCAAGCAATTTGGAATTGTCCAAAGTGCGCGCGCACGGAGTCCTCCGGTATCTTATTGAAAAGGGCGGTGTTGAACCGAAACGGATCAGTGCGGTGGGTTTGGGTGATACCAAACCAACTGCTACGAATATGCTGGAAGACGGCCGCACGAAGAATCGCCGTGTAGAAATTCTTCTGTATACTCCGGACACGGAGACTCCGGCACCTAAACCAGAGATTGAGACTCAAGTGCAAAAACCGGAAGGAAGGCTTTCCACTGTGAGTGCTCGTGACGACAACGACCAGCCGCTTCCCGCTACTACTTCCGTCATGACTGATTCCCCTGGTCGAGGGACCATGGCTACGGGCGACTCTCCAGAGACTCCCTCAAAGGATAGGTCAAATCCTGCCAATAACCCTGATGAGAGTGGCTCAACATCGCCCGACACAAACAAGAAAGATAGTCCTCCTCAGCCGCCAACCGCCGGAACCCAGACGGAATAGCATCGGACCGAGACGGGGATACGTCGGTATTGGATTCGCCCCCCCAAGGGTCTTGTCAAACACCTTCCTCGCCGAGAACGCCGGTCTGCCGGTGTCCTTCGCATTTCCAGACTGCTAGAATGCGGCATGGCTTCCGATGGGCTCTCGACCCTTCCGCGTCAAATGCAGGCACTCTATGCAGACGTTATTGTACCCCGCCATATTGCAAAGGCCTTCACCTATCTCATCCCTCCCACCTTAGCTCAGACCCTAGCAATAGGGCACCGCGTCCTCGTCCCGTTTGGACGTATGGTGTTAGAAGGGGTCGTCATCTCGCTGAGTAACCACCTTGCGACCGAGATAAAATCCACTTCCCTTAGAGAGATCCGCTCTCTCGCTCACGACGGGCCAACTTCTGTACTGTCTCCGGCGCTGTTCGAACTCTCTCGCAAGATCGCAGAGCATTACGTTGCACCCTGGGGCCAGTGTCTTCGGCTCATATTGCCCTTGCTGGCAACGCAAAAAACCTCCCGCGCACGATACATGGCCACTGCGGAGGGTCGTGCGGCCTTGGAAGCCGGCCTTTGTCCAGACGATCTGAGGCCGATTCTGGACCGAATTGCCAGACGAACTCTAGGGATTCTGGCCTCGACACTTCAACCACCTCGACAGGGAAACACCGTGCGGGGGATCGACGCCCTCATCAACAAGTCGTGGATCACACTCATACCTTCGAACAACACCAACGTCGAGTCCCAAAAGCCGCGTAGGACACCCACCGCAGGCGAGTCTGATCGTCGAGTGCCAGAGGATGGCATTCTGCCCACTGACACGCCTCCGAAGATCGACTCCTCATGGAAAGCGCATATCGCTCACTGCCTCCAAAGCAATCACATGAAAAAGCTCGTGCTCCACGCCCCAGGGGAACACCGACTCAGCCGGCTTGCCGACGCCATTCAGCAAGCCCACTCAATGAAGCGATCCGCTCTAGTTCTGACTGGCGAGATCGCGAGAGCATCCTGGTTGAAACAACAGCTCTCAAGACTCACTGGCCTCCAGATTACCCTCGCACACCCATCTTCACAATCCGCTCGATGGCCACAGAGCCAGGGGCAGACTCCCTCGGTAGTCGTAGGAACCCGTTCGGCCATATTTTCGCCGCTTCAATCGATCGGGCTAATCTGGGTGGAGGGAGAAGAGGACCCTTCCCTGAAAGAGCCTCAGGAGCCTCGCTATCATGCCAGAGAGGTGGCTAGCTTGAGAGCGGAGAGCGAGCGAGCGCTCGTTGTGCTGGCATCCGCTCATCCATCTCTTGAATCGAGGTTCGATACCGAAGCTGAGATCCATCACGTGCCACAAGAAGTCGCTCTTCAACCCACGATTGAGCTCGTTGACCTCCGCAACGAGTCCGCAAGAACCCTCCTTAGCCACACCCTCATCCGGGCCATGCACGACGCCCTACAGAACCGTGTCAAGATCCTGCTCTTTCTTAACAGGAAAGGGTACGCCGGGACCTTGGTGTGTCGAGACTGTGGCTGGGTCCCTCGTTGCGAGTCCTGTATCGTGCCGCTGACCTATTATCGTGAAGCCGGCAGGCTGACTTGCCGCTACTGTGGTAAGGCAGATCGGTTGCCCGATCTCTGTCCTTCGTGCCGTACTCCCCATATAAGTCCTGTTGGTGGTGGCACCGAGCGTGTTGAAACCGAAGTTCGTCGTGTATTCCCACAAGCCAACGTCGCCCGGCTCGATGGTGATACGCTCCGGCATTCGGCGTCCGCTCACGCTCTGTGGGAAGGTGCCAGGTCGGGTGTGTGGGATGTTCTTATCGGGACCCAAGCACTGTTTAGCCGAGAGCCACTGCCCCGCTACGGCTTGGTGGGGATCCTTCAGGCAGATTCCGGGTTGCACGTCTCAGACTTTCGAGCGGCTGAGCGGACCTATCACCTGCTGGTTGATGCTACCAACCTCGCATGTCCGGCGTCCGCCGGAGGTCGAGTCATCGTACAGACGCGCCTTCCTACACATCATGCTGTACAGGCCTTGATCTCAGGAGATCCCAATCAATTTTACAATGAAGAATTCGCCGCACGCCGGCTTCTTCATTATCCTCCCATCTGTCACTTGGCTGATCTTTCGGTAACCGGGCAAGACCTAAGAACCGTCGAAGAGGCCGCCACGACGATGGGGTGCAGACCTAGAACAGAACGCACATGATCAGAAGCCGCTGATTGTTTTAGGACCCGTCCCCGCAATACGCAGGCCTTCCAAAGGCCGTCAGCAGTATCGCCTCTTGGTAAAGGGAACGGATCGCACCACCCTCAGCCGACGGATCCAGGATTCCGTCCAGAACATGGAGCGAGAGTACCGCAAAGGACAGATCAAATTCCTGGTCGACATCGACCCGGTCGAGAATGGATAAGACTACACGCCCTTTCTTCTTTTTGTTCGCCCGGGAAGTTGGCACTGTCACAACCTGCTCCTCTGATAGGGCCGGATCCAGCTTGCGTGCTCGTTTGAACAGGCCGTAGGAAAACGAAATCCAAAACACGGAGGAGAAGAGACCCAGCACGACGGCTGAGAGGATCGTTCCCATCTCAGATTCGGGAAGTGAGTCAGCCTGGCCTCTGAGTTGAATCATCAACACCACGGGCCAGGCAAAGCTTTCCAGACCGAGCAACAAGGTAGACCAAGCCCATAGTCCCGTGATCGACTCCGCCATGAACCATAAAAACAGCCCTACGCTCAGGGCCCATCCAACCACGAGGGCTGGCGCGACAGTCCCCCCCCAGATCAGCCAGAACCCGACGGCGGTCACGAGGGTCCCCAGAGACAGATTGAGCACTATCATGATGGGCATGATCCAGGCATGGCAGGCAAAGTCTGACGGGACCCTGTCGTGATGTCAATGTGAAGCGCGTTGAGCGTACCCGGCGAGTTCTCTAGACGGTCAGTTCGGCAGCAACCGCATCGAGGAGGACGTTCAGCTCGAATGGCTTGTGAAGCGTCCGCCTGGCTCCAAACATCTTTGCAACATCCAATAAATCGAGGACGCCGATCGTATCACTTGCCCCTGTCATCGCAATCACACGCGTATCGGGAAACTCCCGGCGAAGCGTCATGATGGCCTCGAGTCCATCTTGATCCGGCATGAGAAGATCCATGATGACAAGATCCGGCAATTGAGCCCGATACCGCTCCACTCCCTCTTTCCCATTAGAGGCCTCTTCGACCTCGTACCCAGCCTGCTCCAAGGTTTCTCGGATGAGCTGACGAACTTGGTCTTGATCATCAACCACGAGGACTGACGGCATCCGACACCTCAATCGATATTCTTGATGGTTCTGGGCCAGAGTTGGCCGGCGCACCCGTAGTTTCCGGATAACTGGGAGACTGGTCCAAGGCCCGACGGATGGCATACGCCAACTCATGCAACGTGAGCGGTTTGAGGAGGCATTCCGTCATGCCCTGCGAAGAGACGTCGTCCAGACCAGGTACACCATGTGACCCGCTGCAGAGAATGACGGAGAGATCCGGACGAAGTTTCCGACATTCTCGTGCTAGACGATCCCCACTCATGCCAGGCATCATCCGATCGGTCATTAGCAAGTCGAACCGTGTGGGCTCAACTTGAAAGATCTCCAAGGCTTCTACGGCTGTTCTACAGACTACTGGATGGTAGCCAAGAGATGTCAGCACCTCTCTTCCAAAACGGGCCACGGCGTCTTCGTCATCGACGAATAAGATACATTCGTGTCCATGAGGAAGGGGATCATCCTGTTGAGTCGTTGATGAGGCACAAGCCCGGAGAACAGGGAGGTAGACCGATACGGTCGCACCGGTGCCAATGTGGCTCTCAACCGCCAAGGTACCGCCATGCGCCGAGACGATGCCGTAAACGACCGCGAGTCCCACACCCTGTTCCTCGCTGATGGCCTTGGACGTCGCAAACGAGTCGACCAATCGACTGATGCTCTGGGGGTCTAAGCCCTCGCCCGTATTTCGAGCACTCAAGCAGACGTACCTTCCTGCGGGGAGCCGAGCGGAGGACATGATTTGATCGGTAACAAACTCCTGGTTCCGAAGCTGAACTTCGAGGATTCCTCCCGTCTTCTGCATCGCACGGACGGCGTGATCGAGCAAATGAAAAATCATTTCATGCATCTGCATGGCATTGGCCGAAATCGGGTTGGTCGCATGCGCAATCTGCGTTCTGAGTTCAATCCACAGGGGGATTGTGGGACGAAGGAACCTGAGGGATTCTTTTGCCAAGGAGTGGAGTAACAATGGACATCGACCGTGGTCGTTCTGCCCACCGAAGGCCAGCAACTGTTGGATCAGCTCACGAGATTTTTGGGCCGCCGCCACCACTTGCCCGACATGGCGATGCGACTTCGTCTCAGCCGGAATCAACGGAAGCGCCAACTCGCTGAAACCGAGCACGGCCGTGAGACCATTATTCAACTCGTGAGCGATACCGCCGGCAAAGGTGCCGATCGCTTCCATTCGTGCTGTCTCACGCCAACGGGCCTTGACGTTTTTACGATCGGTCACATTGACGACCGTCCCGAGCGTACGGACCGGGTGCCTCGAGGAACCATCGCCATCAAACGACGTCAGAGAACGAAGACTGATGTGCCGCATGGCGCCGTCTGGTCTGATGAGACGGTACTCGACCTCATACAGGCCATTGCCTGTCGCAGCACGGGCTCGTTGGACCGTAGAGACCACCCGGTCCCGATCATCGGGATGAACGAGTTCAAGATAACGCTGCCAGGAAGCTGGCTCATCGGTACCGACGCCGGAGATATCCCGTAGGATCGGTGACCAAGAGAGAGAATCTGTCCGGTGATCATGTTCAAAGAACCCAACCTGCCCGACCTGCACGGCAAGATCAAGTCGCGCCTCGCTATCCCGGAGCGCCTGTTCGGCCTGCCGACGCACGGCGATAGCTTCGCCCCGGGTCTTCTCAGACGCTTCTGTGATCTGCCCAAGTTGTGATACTTGGCTCATCGTCCAAACAACCGACGTCACCCGACCGAGGCGGTCTTTCACCGGTGACAGCGAGACATCACTCCAAAATGAGGTGCCGCTCTTGCGGTAATGACATATCCGTACACGACACGCCCATCCATCTTGGAGAGCCATCGCGAGCTTTTCCATTGAGGCCCGATCTGTATCCGGCCCGGTCAAGATCGACGTCGTTTGACCGATCACGTCCTGCTCGGCATAGCCGGTCAGTACCAGGAAGGCTGGATTGACATAGACGATGGGATGATGGGACGCCCGCGCATCCGTCACGAGCACACTACAATTCGTCGCCGCGATGACGGTTGAATTCAGAATGTTCTCTTGGCGTTGTCGAATCAGAATCCAGAGAACACAACTGAGAGACAGGAGCAACCCTAGGAAGAGACCAGCAACCATGCAGGACAACCTCCCCGTGTGTGCACGCGGAGTAGTTATGTATACTAATAATTTGGCGCAACACTACATGAAACGCGAGCGGAATGCCCAGGGATGAAGGGTAGCTGCAAAACTAAATTTTTGCACCTAAAAGCAGTAGATCCGAATGTTGGTCGCTCATCCCTGCCGTTTCACAAAAAAGGCCGCCGCTTGCGAACGCCGAGTGATGCGAAGCTTTTGAAAGACGTTGGCCAAGTAGTTCTTGACGGTCTTGTCGCTGAGCCCGAGCGCGGCGGCAATTTCCTTGTTGGTCTTTCCCTCGGCAACCAAAGCAACGACTCGTTCTTCCTGAGTGGACAGTTGGTCCGTCCCAGAGGTTGCTGGCAGATCGTGAAGCCCTCTCAGCCACCGCAGAGCCCGTTCCGTCACATGAGAGTCCAAGATCGATTGCCCTTTCGCCACCGAGTGGATGGCGTCGAGCAAGGCGGGTGAATCGATTTCTTTGAGGACATAGCCATGAGCGCCGGCGAGCACGGCGGCGAGCACGGAGTCGTCGTCAGCATAGGACGTCAGGAAAATGATCCGTGTCCCCGGCAGCGCTCCGAGAATTTCCCGACAGGCATCGATACCGGACCCGTCCGGCAGTCGAACATCCATCAAGATCACGTCGGGCTTCACCCTCTGCGCTTGCTGGACGGCCTCCGCCATGGTGCCCGCTTCCCCGACAACCGCGATGCCCTGGGTTTGGCCGAGCACCGTCCGCAGTCCCACGCGAATCACCTCATGATCATCGACGAGCAGTACTCGAATAACGTGAGTTTTAGTTGTGAGCATAATGAGTATCCTTTGGAAGATCGAGTGAGATCCTCGTCCCCTTGTCAGGTTTCGACTGGATGGCGAACAAGCCCCGGACTTTTTGAGCCCGTGCCGCCATGTTGACTAATCCATGGCCAACCCCCTGAACTGAGCGGGTATTAAACCCGATGCCGTCATCCGTCACGGCCAGACGATCAGAGCGGATGAGATCCCGAAGCGAGACGGTGATCTGTTTGGCACGGCTGTGGCGCAACGCATTGCTCACCCCCTCCCGTACAATGTTGATGATATGGAGTGCCTGTTCGGTGGAAAGCCGCCGTGCGGCCTCGTCGTCGATTCTGACCCGACATCTGGTGGAAGAGGAGATGGACATCGTTTCGACCATAGTCCGCAAGGCGGTCGAAAAGTCTCCACCCTGCAACACTTGAGATTCGAGACCGGCAATGAAATTCCGGACTTCCGTCATGACCTGGTTGAGCTGCCTAATGGCGTGATCCAGTGTCGCCAGGAACTTCTCCGCCACATGATCGCGTCGCTTCCTGATCAGTGGCTTACACGCTTCTAACCCAAGTCCGACAGCATACAGGGATTGGAGAATACCATCGTGGAGGTCTTGACTGATCCGCTCTCGCTCTTGGAGTGCGGCGCTCAAATCTCGTTCACGTTGTACGAGGATCTCCTCCATCCGTTTGCGCTCTGTGATATCCGTCGCGGCACCCAGCACCATGTGAACCTGTCCTTGATCGTCGAAAATCGGCCGCTTGACCGTCTGTAACCAACGTGTCTGTCCCCTCGAATCGGTGATCTTCTCCTCCGGGATGAACCGATCCTGCCCGGAATTCATCACCTCAAGATCGCTTCGCCGAAAGAACTCCACCTCCTCCGTATTCGCATTGCAGTCGGCATCCGATTTCCCGATCAACTCTTCCACCGTCGTACCATACCAATCGGCCACGGCCTTGTTGGCCACCGTAAAACGACCGTCGCGATCCTTGGCAAAGATGAGGTCTGGATCGGTGTCGATGACTTGTCGCAAGAACGTATGGGAGCGATGAAGCTCTGCTTCCGCCCGCTTTCGCTCTGCAACGTCTCGCATGATCATGCAGGCGTACTCTTTCCCTTCATGTTGCAGATAATTGACCGTCACGTCCGTCTGCAAGACGAGTCCAGTTCGTGACCAAAACTTCGCATCGAATGTCAATGCTCCCTGCTGTTTGAGATAATTCCAATGAGTCCCCCACCGCTCTACGGGGAAATTTGGGTCAATATCGTGGACCGTCATGGCCAGCAGTTGCTCGCGTGAGTACTCCAACATTTGGCATGCGGTATCATTGACGCTGAATATTCGAGCGTTCGGGTCTAACCACAAGATCGCCTCGACGGCTTGATCCACGGAGAACTGGGTCAACCGTAGCGCTCGTTCCAGGCGCTTGCTCTCAGTGATATCGTCGCCAACCGTCACACTGCATTGCTTGCCATGCAACTCGATCAGTTCCGACGACAAGAGGCACTGGCGAATTTCGCCACTCTTGCTTCGTAGTGCCACTTCCACGTTCCGGACTGATCCCTGGCGCTTCAACAGTTCGAGGTAACGGTCCCGTGCCTCCATCGAGGGCCAGAGTCCTATTTGCTGCGTCGTGCGTCCTACGACTTCTTCTTTGCGATAGGCGAACAGCTGACACGCGGCATCATTGGCGTCCACCACTAGACCAGAGTCCAGCTCGCTAATGACGACCGGATGGGGACTGGCTTGGAACGCCTTCGCAAAACGCTCTTCGCTCATGCGAAGCGCTTCCTCGGCTTGCTTGCGTTCCGTGATGTCGTTAGCGACAGTCACTACACAGAGCGTTCCGTTAAGCTCTGCAAGATCAGCGGAGGTGAGAAGGTAGCGCAACGCACCCGATTTGGTCTTTAACACAAACTCCATGTTGCGCACCGGCTGCCCAGCTTTCAAGCGCTCGATGACCCGCACTCTCTCTTCGAGATTCGGCCAGATACCTAGTATCAACGTGGTGTTTCCGATCACTTCTTCTCGACGAAAACCGAACAGCTCAAGACAGGCATCGTTCACCTCAATACAACGGCCCGTTGCTGCCTCCGTGATCCCGATCGGATGAGGACTTGTTCGGAAGGCTTTGGAGAATCGTTCTTCGCTTTCGCGAAGGGCTTCCCCCGCATGTCTGCGCTCGGTGATATCGTCGCACACGATCATTGCCAATGATTCTCCAACCTCGCGTTGCAGCACACGCGCAAACTCACGTACCCACAACACAGTGCCATCGCCTCGCACCTTGCGGAATTCCCATTGTGCGACTCCTTCAGGATGACGAAAGAATGCTTCCATCTCGGCACAAATGCACTCTCGGTCTGCTTCGAAGATGATAGCCTCCACCGACTTCCCGACAAGATCCTCGACACGATAGCCCAAGTACCGCGCGCCGTACTCGTTGACTGACCTGATGATTCCTTTTCCGTCCACGGTGAAATACATGGAGGGAGTTTCGTCATAGAGACTCCGATATCGCTCTTCACTGGCCTGCAATTCTTCGGTGCGCTCGACGACTTTGCGTTCTAATTCGTCATGTGCCCGCCGGAGCATTTCCTCCGCATGTTTGCGATCCGTGATGTCCTGGAACGTTCCGTAAGCTCGCACGGCTCGCTCATTCACAACGTCAACCTTGCCGGCGGTCCGCACCACAATCCGGCGGCCCTTCGCCGAGACGAGATCCAACTCCAGATCCCAAGGTGCCCCCTGGGTCATCGCTTGTTCAAGCGCCTCGGCGATAAGGGGTCGGCTTTCTGCTGTATAAAAATTCAACGACATGTCCACCGTCGGGCTGTACAGCTCCGGCGTGGTCTCATGCAGGCGGTAGGTTTCGTCGCTCCACCACAGACGGTTCGTCAGGAAATCTAACTCCCATCCCCCGATGTTCCCCATCGCTTCGGTTTGGGCCATCAGCGCCAATTGTTGCTTGAGGTGCGTGATATCCTCTGCAATACCCGCAATGCGATGTTCCCGCCCCGCCATTCTGACGCGGCGATCCGAAATCCAGCGGACATAACCATCTCGTCCCACGATCCGGTACTCACAATGGAACACCGCTGTCGCCCCTCCGCCAACAAACCGATCATGGTCTGCCTTCACCCGAGTACGGTCATCCGGATGAATCGAGTCGAGCCAGAGAAACCAATTTTGATATATCTCCTCCCGCTTAATGCCCCAGATGAAGGTGAATGCTGAATTGACATACAAGACTTTCTTTTCGTCCGGCGTCACATCCGCGATCCAGAATGCTGAACCGACCGACTCGGCGAACTGCTGCCACCGGGCCTCGCTCTCTCTCAACGCCTCCTGTACACGATTGCGCTCGGTGACATCGGTCGCAATGACACCAATGGCTGAAAGATGACCAGCAGCATCAGTCACAGGGAATTTCACGACGATACTGGTATGAGGCCCGTCTTCCTGCTCCGTGACTTCCTCAAACTCCTGTCCTCGCCCCTTGGTTAATACTTGTCGATCATGCAATTCACACTGCTCGGCCTGCGCAGGTGAAAACACTTCCCGATCCGTCTTGCCTAGCGCCATGCCAGGAGCTAGGTGGAAGACTTCCTCGAACCGTCGGTTGGTATAGAGATAGCGCCCTTCGTAATCTTTCAGGCATGTGACATTTGGCGCATTGTCGAAGAACTGACGAAACCGCGCTTCACTTCGGCGCAACGCCTCCGTCCTGTCGCTCACTTGTCGTTCCAAGGTCGCATTGAGATCGGCGAGCGCTTGTTCCGCGCGCTTGCGTTCCGTGATGTCGTTACCGACCGTGATGAGGCACATCCTTCCATTAAGCTCAGCCAGATCTGAAGACACCAGGATATGGCGCCAATCCCCGGATTTTATCTTGAAGCTCAGCTCAAGATTGTGGACCGGCTTGCCACCTTTCAATTGCTTGACGAGCCATGCCCGATCCTCTTCATTCGGCCAGATCCCCAGCATCAAGGTGGTGCTTCCGATCACTTCCTCACGACGGAACCCAAACAGCTGCAAACAAGCGTCGTTCACTTCGATACAATGACCCGTTGCCAGTTCCGTGATTCCAATCGGATGTGGGCTTGCGCGGAAGGCTATGGCAAATCGTTCCTCGCTTTCGCGTAATGCCTCCTCTGCCTGCTTGCGCTCGGTAATATCGGAGAACAAGCCGATGATGGCAGGCTTCCCGTTCCACGTGATCCGAGCTGCCTCGACCTGAACCGGAATCGGTGTGCCATCCATCTTCAAATAGATTCGTTCCGCACTATGAACGGACATTCCCCCGGTGAGTAACCGTGTCACATTGTCACGAACCCCTTGATGATAGTCAGGATGGATACAATCAAAAGTCGGCCGGTCCAGAATTTCCTGCGCAGCATTCGCTCCCAGGAGGACGGCGCCCGTGTGGTTGACGTAAGCGGTTCGTCCTTCGCTGAAGACGAATACACCAGATGGTGAAAGCTCGACTAAGGTTCTGTACCGTTCTTCACTCTCCCGTACTGACTCCTCCATTCGTTTGCGATCAGTAATATCGGTATGTGAGCCGAGGAGACTAATTCTTCGACCATCCGCTTCAGTCACAAACGAGGCCCGTGCTTCAATCCATCGATAGCCCCCGTCCTTGTGCTTCAGCCGAAATTCCTGTCGATAGTCTCCCTCGCGACGAGACATGTAGTCTCGTACGTAGGCAATCGCCGCATCACGATCCTCTGGGTGCAGAAGCGTCGTCCATCCCTCAAAAGAATCTGAAATCTCCGCCGGCTCATATCCCAGCTGGTGTTTCCATTCCTCGGAAAAGACCACGTCGTTCGTTTCCGTGTTCCAGTCCCAGAGTCCGGTGCCTGACGCACGGAGAGCCTGTCGGAGCTTTTCTTGAGACGTCCGTACCATCGCCTCCGCGCGCTTCCGCTCGGTAATGTCCAAGGCTGCCCCGAACATACGGAGGGGTTGACCGCCGCTATCACGCGCGACCTCGCCGCAGCAATGAATCGTCCGTACGTCGCCATCGGGGCGGACAATTCGGCATTCCATGTCGTAGGTTGCAGCCCCTGCCAACGCGTCATCGATCGAGGCCAGCACCCGGTCATGATCGTCCGGCAGTACCGCCGACACAAAACTGTCGAAGGTGATCGCTCGCGCTCGAGGTTCATAGCCGAAGATCCGGTAGAGTTCGTCGGACCATTCCACCTCGCCACTTGCGATGTCCCAATTCCAACTCCCCAGGTGAGCAAGAGCTTGTGCGACCTCGAGGTGATGAGTCTGTTCGTGCAGCACTCGGTCACGCTCGGCAAGCTCACGTGCGAGATCGGCGACCTGCCTGCGCAGCAGATCCAATTCAGGACGGTGACTTGTAGAACTCATGATGAGGCTCCTTGCCGCGCGACGCCGACAGTACCTCAACAGCTGGCTCAACTCACAGGAGCGACCATGTCACGTGGCGAATGATGAATGATGATGACGGCCCAGCGCACTGCTTCCTAAGATAAAGACCTCAGGAGAGGGCTAGTGTCCTACGAGAATAGGCGAAAGTCTAGATCCAAATGGCCCAGAATCTCTACCTAAAAAAGAGGCGAGGCTGCATCGATTATGATGGTGCCGAAGGCGGGACTTGAACCCGCACGGCTTTCGCCACACGCCCCTCAAACGTGCGTGTCTGCCATTCCACCACTTCGGCACTCAGCAGGATGTTGAAACGAAGCCTACACCTGCGTTCTGGCATCGCTCAAACCCTCAACGTACTCAGAAGTACGCCTCAGGCTTTCGCTCGCTGCGGCCTTGTTGCAGGCTTGTGTGACCATCCTGCATTCTGGCCTCCTGTCAGCATCTTGAGGGAAAAGGAGTGCGCATTATAGAAGTAGGGTAAAATTGTTGTCAATCAACCGGACGTTCGGTAGAATCGGCATCTCATTGTCCTGAGGTCGCTCTTCCATGACGCGAACAGACGAACAAGGTCTCTCCTCTTCCATTGCAGCATTTTTTGATGTCGACAATACCATTTTACCTGGTGAAGCGAGTGAAATGAGATTTTTCCGCTGGCTGTGGCGACGCGGTATCGTCGGGTGGCCTGAAGCTCGTGAGAGCGTGTCGTGGCTGCTGCGGCATTTCCCGGCATTGTCGCTGCACCCGCTCCGCAAGCGGAAGCTGTACCTGGCCGGAAAACCTTCGCAAGTGATTCAACCGTTGGGCGAGGAGTTTTGCCGCGAGGAACTCTGTCCTCGTGTCTCCCCCGCTGCGATGCGGATGCTCGACGAGCATCGCCGTGCCGGCCACGCCATCATTTTCGTGACAGGGTCCATCGATTTTCTGATCGCCCCCGTCGCGGACGCACTTCGAGCTGATCGTTGCTTTGCCACTCGATTGGAGCAGCAGAATGGACTCTATACCGGTTTCCTTGTGCCACCCCTGCCGTATGGGGAGGGGAAACGCCAACTCATTGATCAGTTGATCCATGAACTGACGCTGGATCTCTCCCAATGCTATGCGTACGGGGATAGCCCGGGTGATTTTGACTTGCTCCGTGCCGTGGGGCATCCGACGGTGGTGAACCCAATTCGTGGCATGGCCTCCATCGCCCGACAGCAGAACTGGCCAATCGTCAAATGGCGATGAGTGACTCCTTGTGATCGAATCAACCGCCTCCTCGGTGAATCATCCAATCGACGATTCGGCTAGTCCACGCACGGCTCATGCGCGTCACTGAAATTTTCCATAGCGTTCAAGGCGAGTCGACCTTTGCCGGCCTCCCTTGCGTATTCGTACGTCTGACCGGTTGCCCGCTGCGATGCACCTGGTGTGACACGGATTATGCGTTCTTTGGCGGAACGGACCGGTCCATCGATGACATTCTCGACACGGTGCGATCCTATGGTTGTCAGTTGGTGGAGGTAACGGGAGGTGAACCGTTAGCGCAACCGGATAGCAGCACGCTGCTCCGTCGATTGTGCCATGAAGGATTCACAGTCCTCCTTGAAACGAGCGGAGCGGTGGATACCACCATCGTCGACCCATCGGTCCGTATTATCTTGGACGTGAAATGTCCGGGAAGCGGCATGACGGAACGTATGCACTGGCCCAATGTCGAGCGGTTGCGACCACAGGATGAAGCAAAATTCGTCATTCGAGACCGGAGTGATTACGAATGGGCGACAAGTATTCTGGATCGCTTCCAGTTGACCAATCGCTGTGCGGTTCTCTTTAGTCCGGTATTTGGTGCCCTGGATCCACGACAGTTGGCCGAATGGCTCTTGGCAGATCGATTACCGATTCGCCTTCAGTTGCAACTCCACAAGCACATCTGGGCACCCAATATGCGCGGAGTGTGAAGAACACCGCCGTCGAGCGAGATGGAGAAGTCCTGACGACAACCAACAATCGGCTGATGCTGCTTGCCCATTGATGCATCAAAGGAGAATCGAATGCCTATTCTGCGAGTTCACGCGAAACAAGGACACGTCGACACCGAGGCCACAGACGCGCTGGTCCTCCTGCTGTGTGAAGGGGAGGGACTGCCGAAGGAAGATGGGGCGATTCTGGATAGAGCGCTCGGTGGAGCCCTCCGTGATCTTCTACAGTCAAAGGAGTTCGATGGAAAGGCCGGTGAGGTGGTTTTGTTTCATACACACGGGAAAATTCCGGCGAAGCGGGTGATTCTTATCGGGCTTGGGAAAAAACATGACCTGGGGTTGGATCAGATCCGACAGGCGATGGGGCATGCCGTCAAACGGGTTCGCCAAGCCAAATCCGGTGCCTTTGCGGTGGCGCTGCCGAGCAGCGTGCCCCATGGGGCGTCGCCGATCGACGTTGGCCAGACCATGACCGAAGGGGCAATCCTAGGAAGCTATCAATTCACGACCTATCGCAGCGACGCCCCGACGGGTAAGGGCGTGACCGCGATGACGGTTCTGGCTCCGCAGAAAGATCACCTGCGCCAGTTGTCGGAAGGGATTCGTCGCGGCGTCGCGACCGCTGAAGCGACGGTCTACGTTCGGGATCTCTGCAACCATCCATCTAATGTGATGACACCGACCAGAATCGCCAGTGAAGCAAAAACCGTGGCGAAGGAAGTCGGCGTGAATCTCAAGGTCCTCGAACAAAAAGAGATGGAAAAACTCGGCATGGGTGCGCTACTGGGGGTCGCGAAAGGCAGCCACGAACCGCCGAAGTTCATTATTCTCCAGTACCATGGAGCCAAGAACAAAAACGACCGACCGGTCGTGCTCGTTGGTAAAACGATCACCTTCGACACGGGTGGGATCTCGCTCAAACCGGCTGAGAATATGGAACAGATGAAGGCCGACATGACCGGTGGAGCTGAGGTATTAGCCACGATGCGGGCGGCGGCTCGTCTGAAGCTACCCCTCAATCTCATCAGCATCCTCCCAGCAGCGGAGAATATGCCCGGGGGCCGGGCGATGCGACCTGGTGATGTGGTCAAGACCCTTTCTGGCAAAACCGTGGAGGTGCAGAACACGGACGCCGAGGGCCGCCTGATCCTCTCCGACGGCCTTACCTATGCGACGCGATTCAAGCCGGCCGCGCTCATCGACATTGCCACGCTGACGGGAGCGTGTGTCGTCGCGCTGGGTCAGTTCGCGATCGGCATGTTCGGCACCGATGCCATGTTGAAAGATGCAGTTCACAAGGCCGGCCTTCGAGCAGGCGAGCGGGTATGGGAAATGCCATTGTGGGACGAATATTTCGAGCAATTGCGCAGCGATGTGGCCGACATGCGGAACATCGGCGGACGTGGGGGTGGCATGATTACGGCGGCTCTGTTCCTAAGCAAGTTCGTCGGCGACGCCCCCTGGGTGCATCTCGACATCGCCAGTACCGATTGGAGCGAGCGGGAACGGGCGTATATCCCCAAAGGCCCAACCGGCATCGGGACCAGACTGTTGATCCAGTTCCTCATCAATCGCTCACTGATAGGGTAAGAGAAAGACGGTTCGACGATGTCGTACGACCAGATTGGCCAACTCTTCATGATAGGGTTCGATGGCACCACCGTTTCGGCTGACCTCGCCTCCTTCATCAGGGAATATAAGCCCGGTGGAATCATCCTGTTTTCGAGAAATCTCGAATCGATCGCGCAGATCGTGGAATTGACAAGCGATCTTCAACGCTGCAGTCCACACTCCCCCCTCCTGATCTCTATTGATCAAGAAGGTGGACGGGTCTCACGGTTGCCGAAAGACTTTACAATTTTTCCACCATGCGAAGTCCTTGGGCAATGCCGTTCCTCTGAACTGGCCTACGCTGCGGCAGCCACGACCGCAACAGAACTCAAGGCCGTCGGCATCAATATGAATATGTCTCCGGTGCTCGATGTGAACAGCAACCCCGCCAATCCGGTGATCGGTGATCGAGCCTTCGGCACAACGCCTGACCTCGTGGCTGAATTGGGGTTGGCCACAGTGGGAGGCCTCCAGGACAATCGTGTCGTGGCTTGTGGGAAGCATTTTCCTGGTCATGGCGACACCAACTCGGACTCGCACAAGGAGTTGCCCATCGTAACGGCGCCGCGCGAACGATTGGAGCATATTGAGTTTCCTCCATTCCGGCGAGCGGTGGCGAACGGCGTGGCAACGATGATGACGGCCCACGTGCTGTATCAGGCGTTGGATGAGAAACGGCCGGCAACCCTGTCCCCGACGATCATCGGGAGATTTCTTCGTGAGGAGTTGCACTACGACGGTGTTGTGTTGACGGATGATCTCGAGATGCATGCCATCATTGATCATTATGGCATCGGCGACGCGACAATCCAGGCCATCCAAGCCGGTTGCGACATGCCGTTGATCTGTAAAGACCGCAACCGCGTCATAGCCGCGATGAATGCCGTTGACAAAGCTGTGGCCGATGGGGACATCTCGGCCGGACGGTTGGCTCAGTCCCTCGCGCGTATCCGTCGTGTGAAAGAGCGTTTCCTGCTTCCCTATCGCCCCGTGATGATTTCAGATGCCAAACTTGTGGTGGGGTGCCGAAGCCACAAAGCGCTCTTGCGCTCCATCGACCGGACACGAGAACGAGTCGCGAAAGCCGACCTATGACCTTTGCTTTTTTCTTTTCAACATAACAGAGTGGACAACTTTGTGCAGTGTCTCAGGAGAATTCCGCGAGTTACGCAGAGATGGAAAACCTCCCCTCACTGAAGTGAGGAAGCGAAACCTCTGTCCCTCTACCCTATTCTCCGGCTAAGTCGGGCTGAGGGCCAGGATGTGGCGGCGTGCCAGGGCCACGAGGGCTTGCTGCGCGGCCGTGGTGAGCCGTAACAGCGTGCGTCGGGCATGCTGCACGACCTTCCCGACCGTGTTGAATATCAGAAAGCGGAGCCGCTTCGGTCGAGCCTCCGACAAATCTCCGGGTAAGGCCAAGTGCTTGAATGCGCTGAGCAGGTTATAGGTCAGAACGTTGAGCCGGAACCACGCCGCGTTGGCCCCAAACTTTCCACTCGGCAGCACCGTCGCGGCCAACTCATTCTTGAGCACGTGATGCACGTGTTCGACCGTGCCGGCCTTCTCGCGGTGCCAGCGAATCAGTGTCAGGCCGTCCCCCTCGCGGTTGGTCACGATGGCAAAGTGTTTCACGGTGCTGCCATCGGCGAACAGCTCGCCTTGGCGTCGACGGATTCGAAGAGCCAGATACCGCCGCACACAGGGCCGATCCTTCCGATAGTCCTTGTCGTCGGGCACGTAGGGCACCTCGGCCCACTCGCGGATCGCGTCGGGCTCGGCGCGATCGAGTTGCCATGCGGTCTCCGGTAGTCGCGTGATCTCGGTCCGCAGTGACGGACTCATATCCGCACTGATCGCATAGCCAATGCCACAGGATGGCTGCTCACACCAAGCCAACACGTCCTGCTCATACAGCGCACTATCCCCCCGGACGAAGATCTGCTCCACCCCTGCGGGCAAGGCGGCCACGGCGCGCGCCAGAATCCGCGCATTGCCACAGCCGGCCGGGACATTGCCGTCGCGAAATTCATCGTGGACAATCAGGTCCTGTTCGGCCCAGACGACCACAACGGGTTGATAGCCTCGCGCGCCCTCGTAGGTCATGGCCGCTGTGTGCTTGTGGGTTTCCAGAATCGTGGCATCCACATCCAGCGTGGCAGTCCGTTGCGGCACGGGCTGCTGCACCGCGCCGAGCATGCGCTGGTTCGCTCGGCTTAGCCCCACCAGGGGGGCCGACTCTTCGGGGATGACGGCCTTCGTGCCCAGGCGCAGCAACGGGGGATCCTCGACATGAAACCCCTCCAGAAAGTCCCGCATCGTGGTGGCCGCGGGCAGCTCATAGCCCAACAAGGCGGCCAGCGCCGCATCAGCTCGCAAGGTCTGCAGGTCCTGGCAGCGATCCCCACCGGCCGCCCACAGCGCGATCAGCGTCTCCACCAACTGGGCCGGCGTCAACCCGCGCTGCCGCTGTTTGATCCGAACCTGCTCATTGACGACCTGTGCCACCCCCACGCGGCGAAACAGTTCAATCACTAACGGTACTCCGGCATGCGCGGTGATCAGCGTTGGATCAATCTGGTCATCAATGTCGAACGGCAGTCGGGCGTTCGTAGACGGCGTCGCAGGCATCAACTTTCTCCTTGGTGTTCCGTTCACCCACTGGGTGATTGCTCAAGCAATGCTGATGCCATACGGAGTTCCGCTCCTCAGGTGGCCCAACACGATCGTGGACTCTTCCGGTCGCGTGCTTAGCCGGAGAATAGGGCTCTACCGAATACCTTGCCCTCCTCTCATCTCTTGTGGCATCATGAACGTTCCTTTGGAGGGCCTTATGGCCTCATTGCTCGAGTACGTTGGATCTGTCCATATTTTTCTTGGGCCCTACCGGGGCAATCCGATCGCGATCTATTTGCGGCGGACAGAATCTGGCTGCCAGATCGGTCCGAAAGTCTATCCGTGGAACAATGTCATGGGCCTTGGTGAAACGCCGAATAAGGCCGCTGCTGATTTCGAGGAAAAATGGAAGACAAAGGGCTTAACGCCAAACATGTACTCGGGTCCAGCCTGGGAAGGAGGCATTAAGCCAGAAAGACCAGCGCCGCCCAAGCCAGCTGCCCCCCCACCTAAACCGGCCACTCCGCCCAAGGCCGCGACCGCTCCAGTAGACACAGCCCCTGGATCGTCTGTCCCGGCTGCTGCCGCAGTTCCCGTTGAAGAGACTTCTACCGCGGCACCCGTTTCTGCAACCCAGCCCTCTGGAAAGTCGGACTAGACTCCTTACTAGAATTGTTCCTGATTCATCGTGACGGCGGACTACTGTTGACAGCCTGAGCGGCTAGTTTGCTGTGTTTCATCCCATACGCTGCATACACGAGAATGCCAATAACGGTCCATACCACAAAACGGATCCATGTTGCCCAAGGCAAACCAGCCATTAGGTATAGACATGCCGCGATGCTCATGATGGGCACGAAAGGCATGAAGGGAAGACGAAAGGGCCTGGGCAGATCCGGCTTTGCGTACCGGAGCAGCATGACCCCAAAACTGACGAGGATAAAGGCAAAGAAGGTTCCGATGTTGGTCATATCGGCCGCTTCCCCGATTTGGAACAACGCCGCCAGGATCGCGACAACCACTCCGGTCAGAATCGTTGCCCGATGGGGCGTTCCAAACGTTGGATGAACCTGTGAGAGCCCCGGGCTTAACAGCCTATCGCGCGACATAGCAAAGAACACGCGGATTTGTCCCAGCATCATGACGATCAATACACTCGTGATTCCCGCCACGGCTCCAATGGCCACGATCGCAGCGCCCCATTTAAACCCGACGACGCTGAGCGCTTCAGCCACTGGAGCGTGTATGTCAATTTGGCTCATGGGAACCAGGCCGGTGAGGACAGCCGCCACGGAAATATAGAGCACGGTACACACAGCCAGCGAAGCAAGGATACCCAACGGAACGTCTCGTTGAGGGTTCCGAGCCTCCTCTGCAGCAGTTGAGACCGCGTCGAACCCTATATAGGCAAAAAAGATGATAGCAGCCGCGGCACGGACCCCTTCAAATCCGTTCGGCATGAAAGGTGTCCAGTTGTCAGCGCTGACAGAGGGAGCCCCTACGGCGATGAAGAAGAGAACCACCGCAAGTTTCAGCAGCACGATCATGCCGGCGGCACGGGCACTTTCCTTGATTCCTATCACGAGTATGGCCGTGACCAACAAGACGATAATGGCAGCTGGAAAATTGGCGATACTTCCCTCCGGACCACCTGCCCAATGCGGTGGATTCGTCGCCCAATAGGGCAATTCCAGGCCAGCGAGCGTCAATAATTTGTTGAAATAGCCGGACCAGCCGATCGCCACCGCGACGCAGGCCACACCATATTCCAAAATCAGATTCCACCCCGTAAGCCAGGCAAGAAACTCACCCAGCGTGGCGTACGAAAAAGTATACGCAGACCCTGCGACCGGGATCATTGATGAAAATTCGGCATAACATAACGCGGCTAACGCGCAGGTGATGCCGGAAAGAATGAAAGAGAGAACAATCCCTGGTCCCGCTCCTGGCCGGTGGGCATCACCGACGATGGCGGTTCCAACCAAGACGAAAATGCCGGTCCCAATAATCGCGCCGATCCCAAGCGCCGTGAGATCCCACGCCGTCAAAGTTTTCTTGAGACGATGCTCTGGATGCTCGGCATCGGCCAGAATTTGATCGATGGGTTTCGTTCGGAGAAGTTGGCTGCCCACGGTCCCTCCCAAGCTCAACGTGCCAGAATTCGCTGTGATGGGGTCACGACGCTACGGTTCCATCTGAGATCGAAGTATGGCCAGGGACCATTGGAGAAGTTGGCGGTGCTTGCTGGGACGGTCCGGAAGATCATGCACGCGTCCGGCGGGCCGCACGGAGCAAGGCTTCAAACAGCCGCCGATGGACCGCATACCGCTCGAACAAGAATTCGGGGTGCCATTGGATAGCGAGGAGAAATCGATGTGCGGGAGATTCGATCGCTTCGATGATCCCATCGGGTGCCATGGCACTTGCGCAGAGCGATGGAGCAACTATCTTGACCGATTGGTGATGGGAACTATTCACCATGAAGACTCTTCTTCCGACCACCTTGTTCAAGAGGCTCTTAGGTGTCACGGTCACCGGGTGAGCGACATGGATCGCCTTCGCTTTTTGACGATGATCCAACGCACTAGGGACTTGTGCAGGAATGTCCTGATACAGGCTCCCTCCACAAGCGACATTCACCGTCTGCATCCCTCCGCAGATTCCTAGGAGGGGAAGATCCCGCTTCTTGGCCTGAAGAACTAACTCCAGCTCAAAGTGGGCGCGGCGCTCGCTCACCAGCGGAAACTTGTAGCGTTGCCGCTCTCCATAGAGACTCGGCGGAAGGTCCGGCCCACTGCCGGTGAGGAGCAACCCATCGACACGGTCAAGAAGCCGTCGCCGGGCAGACGGTTCCGCTACGAGAGGAAGGATCAGAGGAATACCACCGAGTTCTTCAACAGCCCGAATGTAACGAGCCCGCAAAAAGTAGGTTGGCTCGTGCCCGCCCATATCCTTCCTGTCACCGGCATTAAAGTCTGGGGTCACGCCAATTACAGGCTTCATACTCAATGCGCAGGCTAGTTCGTCGGAGCAGGCACGACGGAGGTTCCTTCGTTTTCGGCACCAACACCGAGAAAACGTACCGGACGATCGCCACTGAGATGCTCTGGAGTAATGAGGTAGGTCCCGTACACGCTGGGGATCCAGATACTTTTCGCCGTTGGCTCACTGAATCCCGAAAACACATAGGCGAGACCACCGACGATTCCACCCCCAACAGCAAATGCTGCTTTAAACGGGAAATACAAGATCGTGGCGGCAGCTGAAGCAGCTCCCATGCCGGCCCCGGAAGCCGTCCCTTGCTGTGAGTCAGCGGACGACGACTGACTCCAAGCCGGAGCGACAAGCATCGAACAGTAGGTGATGACAAGAATGAGAACCACGATTGGGAGTCTCACGTGAAGCGCCTCCTTCCTTTTCACATCCACAACAATGGGATGCATGAACAATCATACACGAGTCCTGGCATGCGTTATAACAAATTCGCCGCTGAATGCAACTCCCGAGGGGATCTCGACCTTAACAGGATGATGACACCGAACGATCAGAGTCCAGATCCAACTCTCCCACGATATAGGCGAGAACATAGTCCATGCGATTGCAGGCTTCGCGATCCAGCTCGATCGTCAACTCCTCAGCATGGATTCGCTGATTGTCTTGGGCCACACCCGCATGCAGTCTGAGATCCAGCTTACACCAACAAATAGCTTGTGCAAAGCAATCCGCCATGCGTTCTTGATAGTGAGGACGTTCGTGGGGATCGAGTGCCATCACACTCTTCGCCAATCGATCAGCAAGGCGCATCTTCTGTCGAAGAACCGAGAGCTGGTCGGTGCCAATTTCAACAGAGACCTGGATACCCGCTTTCCAACTCCGTTTTTTCACGTTGAACACACAGGCCAGCACATCGGGGCGCCCCTCGACTGGCTCAGGCCCGAAGAAGAGCGTGACTCGATAAGACGCAACGTCTCGATGTGATTCTGGAACCATGAGGACCCATTGTATCATGATTCACATAAAGACCCGAGGCTTGATTGACGCACCTGTACCCCGAGGATAAGATGGAAACCCATGAGCGATGTTGTCCACCAAACGCGGATCGGTGCAATCCAAGACGCACTCGGAGACATGGGCTCCGTTGATGGATGGCTTTTCTACGATTTTCGCGGCAGCGACCCATTAGCCTATCGGGTCTTGCTCCTTGATCCAACCCAGCATGTCACTCGGCGCTGGTACTATTGGATCCCCTCGTCTGGGGAACCGGTTAAACTCCTTCACAGGATCGAACCACATGTGCTGGATGAGTTACCCGGTCAGGTCCAGCAGTATGTGTCATGGGAACAGCAACGTTTGCTCTTGGCCTCGCTGTTGCGGGGTCGACGGCGAATCGCCATGCAGTATTCACCGTTCAACGCCGTTCCGTATCTGTCCAGAGTGGATGCCGGCACCGTCGAGTTGATCAGAAGTTTTGGGCTTGAGGTGGTCACATCGGCTGATCTCGTCCAACAATTCGAGGCAGTCTGGACGGATGCGCAACTGGAATCCCATCGGTACGCCGTGACGGCGCTCAGAAACATCGTCGATGAGGCATTCGCCCATGTGGCGTCTTGTGTCACCAACGAACGTCGGTTATCCGAATATGATCTGCAGCAGTTCATTCTCTCACGTATTCGCGATGCGGGCATGACCACGTCCAGCGCTCCAATTGCAGCTGTTGATGCCCACAGCGCCGATCCTCATTATGGACCGACTGAGTCAAGCACCTCACTCATCACTCGAGACAATTTAGTTTTGATCGACCTCTGGGCGAAACAAACGGCCCCGGGATCGGTCTATGGAGATATCACCTGGACAGGCTATACCGGCACGGACGTACCGGCAAAGCAGCGCATGATCTTTGAACATGTTCGACGTGGACGTGATGCGGCACTGTCGTTTGTCCAGAATCAGGTGGCTATCGGCCGATTTCCTTGCGGATGGGAGGTTGATGACGTCTGCCGTAATCCGATTCGAGCGGCAGGCTACGGCGACTTCTTCATTCATCGAACCGGCCACTCGATCGGGGAAGAAGTCCATGGCAATGGAGCCAATATCGACAACCTGGAAACTCAAGATGGTCGTCGGCTCCTGCCGAGAACCTGCTTTTCTATCGAGCCGGGCATCTACCTGCCGGGAGAGTTTGGGATCAGGAGTGAGCTTGACGTCTATATATCGGATCGAGAAGCCGTGGTGCATGGCCTACCACTTCAAACCGAAATCGTGTCTCTGCTCTGACATTTCTGTCTGAGTGTTCTGCTCCGACCCTTTCTTGACACCATGTCCGAGGGACAGCTAGATTCAGCCATCCCGCAAGGGCACTCTCCGGATCACATACGAGGCCGTGCATGTTCGGCACAATGGGTTTCTCAGAACTCATTCTCATTCTCGTCATCGTGCTGATCATTTTCGGCGCGGGCCGTCTGCCGCAGATCGGCGAGGGTGTCGGCAAGGCATTGAAAGGTTTTCGAAAAGAAGTCACCGACGTGCCTCAACCCGCTTCAGGTCAGGTCGAACAAGAAACCGGGCAACCACAGGCAAGTCAGACTCCGACAAACATCCCGGCGACCGTTCCACCACCGGCCACAGGAACATCACCAGCAACAACGAGGCCACTCGCTCCCTATGTCCCTGGTCCAGAGCTGACACCCGGCACCACTGCTTCTTTGCTGTACAACACAAGTCTTCAGACTCCGCAAACAACCGCGCTTTCCCCAAATCAAGCATCTCCATCTGCCTCCACACCGGTGCTATCGATGGAGGAACGGACTGCGGCTCCCCCTCCGAGAGCTCACGCGTCATATCCATCTTTACCGGCTGGTTCTCAGGCAAAACCGACCGCCAAACGTCCTTCCGCCATTGTGAACAAAGATGCAGTGGCCCGCATACAGGCGCAACAGGCCGCGCTCAAAGCGACGCAATCAGCAGCGGTATCGCCTGATGATCTGCAGCATTTCGGTGAAGGCCTCGGAGAGGTCGTACGAACGTTCCGGCAAGCTGTGACCGATGTCCGCAATAGTGTCGATCCTCAAATGAGTACGATTCAGGCCGAACTGGATGCAGCCAAAAAAGAAATCCAGCAATCTATGGATGCTGCTAAAGAATTACCGCCGCCGCAAGAAGATCCCCAGAAATCTGCGTGACCCTCATCCATAGAGCCTCCCCATATTTCACTCACATTCTTGCCGACTGATGTTTGCCCTCTTCGCACCACTGACATGAGGGATCGCTATCGCTGTAGGCGCTACCAAAATACTCCAGCACCCGAACCTGACGTGGCTGTTGAATAGGCTCAGTCGAACAGTTAATGAGCCATCGATGCTTTAGAGAAAACGAGGGTTGGTCAGACAGTGCTACATCTACTGGATCGCCTATGGGATGAGGCGGTCATTTTCTTTGTTCTGGCGGGAGATGCCTACGGGCTTGGGGGAAGAGATCCATATCGGAAAAATAGCAGCCGTTGGCCGGCAGAACGATAGTCTGGACGTTACATGCTGATTCGGAAAAGCTTGCTTGTTACTCAGGAAGGATT
>CAWKLH010000019.1:0-12182 GCA_963850405.1 Nitrospirota bacterium | reverse complement strand
CCGCGGCAGGCGTCAGGTGTTGCTTGGCGAGGCCGCACAACTTTTCAAATCCCGCCGAATCTTTGATCGCCATATCCGACAAAACCTTTCGATCCAGCAACACATTCGCTTTCTTCAACGCGTTGATGAACCGGCCGTAGGTCAGCCCTTGGGCCCGAACGCCGGCGCTGATGCGGGCGATCCACAATTGCCGGAAATCTCGCTTCCGATTCTTGCGGCCCGTATAGGCATACGTCAGCCCCTTGTCGACGCTTTCTGTCGCTGAACGGAAGAGCCGACTCTTTCCGCCGTACTGGCCTGATGCCAGCTTGATCCGTTTCTTTCTCCGTTGCCGAGTTTTTGGTCCACCCTTTGCGCGAGGCATGATTCATTACTCCTTTTGGGTCCTGAAATTCACAACACTACACGATCGTCGTCTATGCATACGGCAGGAGGCGCTTCAATGTAGCAACAACCGTGGAATCCACCACGGCTGTTCCGCTTAGGCGGCGCTTCCGGTCGTGCCGCTTGCTGGTCAGTATGTGCCGCTTGCCCGCCTTGCGGCGGACAATCTTGCCGCTTCCCGTTTTGGTAAATCGTTTGCTCGTTCCGGAATGCGTTTTCATTTTCATCGGGGATTCCTTTGGTTGATCGATCACCGCATCGCACGTCAATTATTTGGGCGCCACAATCATAATCAAACTTCGTCCCTCCATGCGGGGGGCATACTCGATGGTGCCGGCTTGCGCCAATTGTTCAATGACGGAATTCATCACGGCTCGCCCCATTTCCTGATTGGCCATCTCCCGCCCGCGATACGTGAGGGTGACTTTGGTTTTATTACCCTCTTCGAGGAATGTTTTCATCTGCCGAACTTTAATTTCAAGATCATGCTTATCGGTCCGTGGCCGCAACTTGATTTCCTTCACTTGCGTGGACTTTTGATGGCGCCGACTTTGATGGTCCTTTTTGCTCAACTCATACTTGTACTTCCCAAAGTCCATAATTCTACAGACTGGGGGGGTGGAGTTAGGAGCCACTTCCACCAAGTCATAGCCGCCTTCCTGAGCCTGTCGAAAGGCGTCCGGCGTCTGAAGGATGCCGAGTTGTTCTCCTTCCGGGCCAATGACACGAATTTCTCGGACTCGGATCTCACGATTCACACGCAATTTGGGAACGATAGGCCACCTCTTTTTTAATGTGTGGGTTGAAGTTCTCGCTGTGTGTGCGTGACCTCGGCTTGCAGGAGATCCAACACTTCAGCCACTGTCTTGCTTCCTAAATTTGCCCCACTTCGGCCTCGTACCGAGAGCGTCCCATCCTGCATTTCGCGATTCCCCGCGACCAGCATGAACGGGACTTTCGCCTTTTCCGCTTCGCGAATCTTGAACCCGATCTTTTCGTTCCGGAGATCAGGTTCGGCACGAAAGCCAGCCGCCTTCAATTGCGCCACGACGGCCGCCACATAGTCTTGCTGATGATCGGTGATGTTCATGACGACGGCCTGCACCGGAGCCAGCCAGGTCGGGAACGCACCTCCGTAATGTTCAATCAGAATGCCGAAAAAACGCTCGATGGATCCCATCAAGGCGCGATGAATCATGATTGGGCGATGCGCTTTGCCGTCTTCTCCAATATAACTTAACTCAAACCGCTCTGGATTGTTGAAATCCACCTGGACCGTGGAACATTGCCACGAGCGGCCCAACGCATCTTTGATCTTAATATCGATCTTCGGGCCGTAAAATGCCCCCCCGCCAGGATCGAGGTGGAAGGAGATGTTTCGACTCTTCAGGGCCGCTTCCAATGCGCTGGTGGCCAAGGTCCAATGTTCATCACCACCCACGGACTCTTTGGGCCGCGTGGACAAAAAGACGTCAAATTGGTGAAACCCGAATGTCTGCAAGACGAAAAATGTAAAGTCCAGGACCCGGCTGACCTCGTGTTCCATTTGATCCGGGCGGCAGAAGAGATGGGCATCATCCTGCGTGAATCCGCGTACCCGCATGAGCCCGTGCAGAACGCCGGTCCGTTCATAGCGGTAGACCGTTCCGAGTTCCCCATAGCGAATGGGGAGGTCTCGATAGCTACGCAGGTGAGATTGGTAGATCATGATGTGGTACGGACAGTTCATCGGTTTCAGCTGGTACTCACTGCCTTCCAGCTTCATCGATGGGAACATGTTTTCCCGGTAGTAATCGAGGTGCCCGCTGGTTTTCCAGAGATCGAGGCGTGCGGTATGCGGTGAATAGACCAGCTGGTATCCGTCTCGAATATGTTGTTCTCGCCAGAAATTTTCAATCAACAGGCGGACTGTCGCACCTTTCGGATGCCACAGGACCAGCCCGGGTCCAATTTCATCCTGAATGCTGATCAGATCCAAATCTTTTCCAACTTTTCTGTGGTCGCGTCGCTTAATTTCCTCAAGCCTGGCCAGGTAGGCATCCACTTCCGCTTGTGTCGGAAAGGATGTTCCGTAGATCCGCTGTAACATTGGATTACGTTCATCACCACGCCAATAGGCCCCTCCTGTGGTGAGCAATTTGATGGCCCCGATGACACCGGTAGTAGGAAGATGGGGGCCACGACAGAGATCCACGAAGTCACCCTGTGTGTAGGCGGTGATTGGCTCTCCATCGGGGAAGCCTTGAATCAGCTCGACCTTATAGTGCTCTCCACGGGACGTGAAAAAATCTATCGCATCCTGTTTTGAAAACTCCCGCCTTGTGATAGTGAGGTTACGCTTGATGATTTCAGCAGCGCGCTCTTCGATTCTCTGCAAGTCTTCGGGGGTAAAGGGGCGTTCGAAGGCGAAGTCGTAATAGAAACTATCTTCCAGGGCTGGGCCGATGGTCAGTTGTGCCGACGGAAAGAGTTCCTTGACTGCCTGGGCCATGAGGTGGGTACTGCTGTGACGGTACACCTCACGGCCTTCTGCACTGTCGAACCGCAGTGGTTCGAGGATCGAACTTTCAGACAGAGAGCACGACAAATCGACAACGGCTCCGTCTACTTTGGCTGCGAGAATATTCCGGTCGACGACACCTAGGTCACACAGAGCGCCACCCACTGTCACCCCGGTCTGAATGTCACCGCTTGGACCGTCTTTGACCGATATCTTCATGACGTACGGACTTGACCCACTAGTGCAAAAACAAAAAAGGCACCGAGCCTCTAAGAGGCAAACCAGTGCCTCGGCCTGAATGGTAGGCGCGGACGGTCTTGAACCGTCGACCTCTACCGTGTCAAGGTAGCGCTCTCCCCCTGAGCTACGCGCCTATCAAGAGAGGGGGCATGCTAATATAGCCTCACTGACACTGTCAAGAAAACGAAAGAGCAGGTCGCATTCCCTCAGCTAGCTGAAAGACATTGGACCTTCTCTTTCAATCATCTCTTGAGGCAGACACCCTACAGCTTACGGACGGTTACTTCACGGCCGAGCGAAGCTCTTTCCCAGCTGAAAACTTCGGGACCTTCGCTGCCGGGATTCGGAGTGATTCGCCTGTCCGTGGATTTCTTCCCATTCGTGCTTTTCGTTTTGAAATCGTAAAGGTGCCGAAATTGACGAGAGAGACGCGCTTCCCTTTTTTCAATGAGGAAGTCACCGCCCCGGTGAGTGCCTCGAGGGCGGTTCCGGCCGCGACCTTAGTAATTCCAGCTGAAGCAGCCATCTTTGCGATCAGCTCTTCCTTTGTCATGATGTCCCTCCTTCATGAGTGGTGAGAGATGGTTATGGGAAGTGAGCCCTGTAGCACGCCTGTGACAGTCCTGGTCAACCACTATTGAGTAGCTCTCGCTTTCGTCTGTTTGACGGGGATGTGAAGATTCACGATTTTTTTTCGCAAGGTATTACGGTTGAGACCGAGAAGTGCCGCAGCCTGTATTTGATTACCCTTGGTCTCCCGCAGCGCTGAAGTAATGAGAGGGCGTTCCACGGCGGAAATCAGAATCGGGTGTAGGTTTTTAGCTGATCCGTTTCGCATTCCCTTGACGAATTCCCCCATTTTCACCTCAAGATAACTCTCCAGGGAGGTGTCGTGGGATTTGTTCTGCTGGGGGCTGTCTGGCTGATTCATCAGTTGGATTACTTTCAGCGTTTTTTTCAAAACAGCCTTAGACCCGCTGATACAAAGAGTGCGAGCAGGGTCAAGGTGCTCATGAAGCGTGCCAATCTGTTCCTGTCCGCCTTGCAATTCCACCACGACGGCATCAAACCGATGTCGCGGCAACTCCTTTTGAAAGGTCAAAACGTCCCGAGCGATCATCACGGACGCGCCCTTGAATACCTGTCCCACCAGGGCTTGTATGGTCGTATCGTTTGTGAATAACAGAATAGTAAATGAAGATGATGCCACAGACATGAAGGTACCACCCGAAGAAGAGGTCGGATTATTGCTTAGGGCGTACACGATGTCAATCGGATTTTATAGATGCGATGGCCTTCTGGCCTGCTTCCTGTGCGGCTTTGCAGGTATGAAATGAATAGTAAAGATATGGAGTTATGGCGCTCTCTCGATTTTCACAATTTCACTAACAATATAGCTTGGCATACTAAATGTCAGGAATATGTGTCGACCTTCATTAAAGAAGTTTCTGGTGCCTTGACAGACCAAGAGGGGAGAAGATATATGTAACTCAATTCCGACAGGAATAATAAAGAATGAAAGTGTCTATGCGCGCCACATACGGAATTATGGTAGCCGTTGATCTTGCCACATATGCAAAAGAAGCCCCGATTCAAGCGCGGGCTATCGCGAGGCGTCATGGGATTCCAGCCCGTTTTCTCGAACAGATTCTCCATGCGATGAAGAAGGCCGGTTTAGTCGAAAGCCAACGGGGTGCCCAAGGAGGCTATCTCCTCACGCATGAACCAGCAGCGATGTCGATCGCCGACATTTTCGAGGCATTGGAAGGGCCGGTCTTTCATCGGTCATTTGTCGGTCAGCAAACACGCGATCGTCAAGCGACCAAGCCGGAACTGCTGCTCGGTGACGTCTGGGAGCAGGTTCAGCAGGCAGAGCGCAAAGTTCTCGAAAACGTGACGGTCGAACATTTGGCCATGCGGTTACGAACGATCGATGCCCAGCGCAGTCCGATGTACCACATCTGACTTTATGAGGCTCCTCTCCAGAGGAGATTAGGAGAGCGGTATGATGAACCACGTTGAAGCCCTCACGAGCCCTCAAGTTGTCACGAGTCCGATCCCTCCCGCCATTCTGGAGGAAATAGAAACCTTTGAGGCCGAAGCGCTGCGAACATTGGCTGGGGAGATTTCTACTGATCTCTTCAAGCCTTTCCGCCTGCAGTATGGCATTTACGGTCAGCGCCAACCTGGTGTGCAGATGGTGCGGATCAAGATCCCGTTCGGCGGGTTCAATGCGAATCAGCTGCGACGTGTCGCGGAGCTCACCGACCGCTATGCGACCGGAGTTGGTCATGTCACGACGAGACAAGACATCCAGCTGCACTTCGTGGAATTGAAGGATGTGCCAACCCTCATGCGGGGATTGGCCGAAGTTGGGCTCACTACCAGAGAGGCCTGCGCCAATACCGTGCGGAATGTGACGGCGTGTCACCTCGCAGGCGTGTGTCAAGGCGAAGTCTTCGATGTGACGCCTTATGCGAAGACCATCGCGTATCACTTATTACGGAACCCCTTGAACCAAAGTCTGCCGCGAAAGTTCAAAATTGCGTTTTCCGGCTGCAAACATGATTGTGCGCTGACCCCGATTCACGATATCGGCCTACTGGCCGTCAAACGAGCTGACGGAGTCGTCGGTTTTCGAATGGTGGCAGGTGGTGGGCTCGGTTCTGCTCCACGGATTGCCCAACTGCTCCGTGAGTTCACACCGATGGAGGAACTGATTCCCAGTATCGAAGCCGTGATTAAAGTCTTCGATACACTCGGCAATCGAAAAAATCGAAACAAGGCCCGGATGAAGTTCGTCATCGACAAACTGGGTTTTGAGGAATTCAAACGACGCTGGGAAGCAGCCTATGTCGGCATGGGACACACGCTTCCCAAGAACGAAACGTTGACCCTGCTTCAGCATCAGGATGAGCCCTCTCCGCTCCTCATGCCCGCAAAAAATGGTCTGGTATCTGGAAACGGGAACGGTAATGGTAATGGCAATGGGGCCATCACAATCGGTCATGAGACGCCGTTTGAGATGTGGAAACGAACCAATGTCGTCAAGCAAAGGCAGGATGGCTATGTCACGGCGGCTATCAAGCTGTTCATGGGTGACATCACCTCAGAGCAAATGTTGTTTGTCGCGGACCTTGCCGAACGCTATTCCAACGGGAACCTTCGTACGACGATCAACCAGAACGTGGTGATCCGCTGGATTCCCGCTGACATGATTTCCAATCTCTATGAGGATTTGGCGTCCCGTGGTTTGGCGGATCCTGGTGCTGAGCTGGTCGAAGACATTATTGCGTGCCCTGGCACCGATACATGTGGTCTTGGGATTACATCATCCAAAGGTCTTGCGCGAGCGCTGGCTGAGGTGTTTCCAGCCGGTCGTGTGCCGGACGATCTGGCCGGAGTCGATGTCAAAATCAGCGGTTGTCACAACTCGTGTGCGCAGCACCACATTTCCACGATCGGGTTGCATGGGGTTGGAAAACGCCTCGGCGAGCACGTCGCGCCGCACTATGAATTGCACCTCGGTGGTTCGGTGAACGGCACAGCCAAGATCGGACAGATGACCGTCAAGTTGCCGGCGAAAGCCGTCCCTGCGGCGATCTCCCATTTGATCGACGTCTACCGGCGTGACCGCCAAGACAACGAGAATTTTCCAAACTTTATTGCCCGTATTGGGAAGAGCAAGCTGAAGGATGAGTTGATTCCCTACACCATCGTGCCGCCTTATGAAGCAGATCCCACGTTCTATTACGACTGGGAAGGGGAAAATGAGTTTATCCTTGAAGATCTTGGACCCGGCGAATGTGCCGGCGGCGCGCTGGAAATGATCGAGAACGGTATTCTGGAGGCCGACCAGGAGCTCTATCAAGCGAAGCTGCTGGTCGAGAAACATCAGTATTCCGTGTCGGTGAACAAATCCTATCGCGCGGTGTTGGCCGCGGCTAAGGCGATGTTGGTGACCGAAGGGCTTGAGCCGTCGACTGACTCAGAGACTTTCATTGAATTTGACAGCCGGATTGCGCAGAAAGGGGTCATCCCTGCGCAGTATCGCGAGCTCAATAAGAAGGTCGGCGATCTTGGTCCGAAGGAGACGACCGCGGAGTCGGCGCATGAAAAAATGGCGTTTGCGAAGGGTTTCGTTGAGGCCTGCCGTGCCGCAACAGAACAAATGGGGAAAGATTTAAAGCTTGCCCCGGTCCAAGCGACGACGGCTCCCAAGAAGGAGGTTCCGGCGCCTGTGGCTTCAATCGCCACCGAAGTGAAACCAACGGCCCGCCCGACTGGTGCCCCGGTGTACGATCTCCGTGGCGTCGCCTGCCCGATGAACTACGTGAAGACGAAGTTGAAGCTGGAGATGATGGATGCAGGTGAGAAGCTAGAAGTGTGGCTCGACGCAGGCGAGCCGATCAAGAATGTGCCGATGAGCCTCAAGAACGACGGGCATAAGGTGCTGATCCAAGAGGCTTTGGAACCGGAAGCATCGCATTATCGGATTCTGGTGGAAAAGGTCGAAGGGTAAAGGGATCGGATTGCCATGACCGTAACTGGCCGTTCTGAACTGGTCGAAGAGCTCAAAGCCTGGAGCGCATCGTTTGAGACGAAGCTGCCTCAAGATGTGCTGGCGGCTGCTATCGAGCGATACGGGCAGAAGATGGTTCTCGCCTGTAGTTTTGGGGCGGAAGACGTGGTTCTCGTCGACATGGTGCATCGCATCAATCCCGCAGTACCGTTGTTCTATCTCGACACCGATTTTTTGTTTCCCGAGACCTATGCCACGCGGGATCAGATCATCGAAAGGTACCAGTTGAAACCAGCGCACGTGATCCAAGTGAAGTCATTGCTGACACCACAGCAACAAGCAGAATCCCATGGTGATGCCCTGTGGGCCAGCCATCCAGATCAGTGCTGTCAATTGCGGAAGGTCGAGCCACTGACTCGTGTCCTCAAAGGCTATGACGCCTGGATCACAGGCATCAGGCGGGATCAAGCACCGTCCCGTGCGAACGCCGGTTTGATCGAGTGGGACGAGAAATTTACATTGATCAAGGTGAACCCACTGGCCCGATGGACGTGGGCCGATGTGTGGAGCTACATCAAGGTCTACGAAGTTCCCTATAATCCGCTCCACGATCACAACTATCCCAGCATTGGGTGCATGTACTGCACAGCACCCGTGGCGTCGGGCGATGATCCGCGCGCCGGGCGCTGGAAGAACTTTACCAAAACCGAGTGTGGATTACACAAGGCGTAACATGCCGATTCAAGAGATCCTTGCCAAGATCGCCAAAGGGCCAAAGGCTTCCAAAGACCTGACCTGGGATGAGTGCAAGCAGGCGATGAAGGCGTTGATTGAAGGGGAGGCCACACCGGCACAGGTCGGGGCTTTTCTCATCGCCATGCGGTTTAAGTCAGAGTCAGTCACTGAACTCGCGGCATTGACGGCTGCGGCACGGCAGTATGTGCCGCCCCTCGCAGTTTCGAAAGATTTAGCCCTCGTCGATGTGCCGAGTTATGCCGGGAAGCAGGATACATTTCATGCAATCGTTGCCGCCTCGATCGTTGCGGTTTCAGCTGGAGCCGCAGTGTTGATGCACGGGTACGACGGCATTCCTGGGCGCCCAGGTACTGCTGGGGTACTGAAAGCCTTAGGTATTTCGGTGGATGCAGACCCCAAGCGGGTGACGGAACAAGTACACAGGAACGGTTTCGCCTATCTCGATATCGGACTCTATCATCCACCGGTGTACCGATTCTTGGAGATGCGCCAAGAGCTCGGTGTCAGGAACGTGTTTCATCCGATTGCCAGGTTGTTGAACCCAGCTCGGGCTAAAGTGCAGGTGGTGGGATTGTCGCATCCACCGCACTTCGAGAAAACGGCTGAAGCGCTGCGAATGCTCGGGTGTCCGCGGGGGATGGTGATTCGTGGCGTCGAGGGCGATCCGGAGTTGTCTGCCTCGATGGCGACGAGAGTTCTGGAGCTTCGCGATGAACGCATCAGACCGCTGGAGATCACTCCGAAAGATTTTGGACTGACCTTTATCCCATCGCGGGAGATGGCCGGGTTTCCCCCCGATCAGCGAGAAAAGGAGGCGGATCTGCTCCGCCGTATTCTTCAGAATCGGGTGCAGGGCGGGCCAAAAGAGTGGGTCCTCATGAACGCCGCGATGTTACTGTACGCAGCGGGGAAAGGGACGTCGTTATCGGCCTGCTTCCCGGCGGCGCGCGAAGCCATTGAGGGTGGCGCGGCGGTGCGTAAGCTTGATGACTTGGTGCGACAGCAGGTCGCAGTGTAGGACGAAAGGCGGAAGGATTTGGGGTATGAAACACCTGCGGCAACTGGAAGATCAAAGCGTCTATATTCTCCGAGAAGCCTACAAACATTTCGACAATCTCGCCATGCTCTGGTCCATGGGGAAGGACTCCACGGTGCTACTCTGGCTGGCCCGCAAGGCCTTTTTCGGGCATGTCCCGTTCCCGCTCCTGCATGTCGATACCAGTTACAAAATTCCGGCAATGATCGAGTATCGCGACCGTCTCGCTCGGGAATGGCGATTGAATTTGGTCGTTGGCCAGAACAAAGAGGCCCTGGCGGCGGGTATGAACCACACGATGGGCCGCGTCGTCTGTTGCACCGCCTTAAAAACGAACGGTCTCAAGCAACTCTTGGAGCACAAGGGATACACCGGCGTCATCCTCGGCGTCCGCGCAGACGAAGAGGGCACGAGGGCCAAGGAGCGATACTTTTCCCCGCGCGATAAACACGGAGATTGGGATTTTCGGGATCAGCCGCCTGAGCTCTGGGACCAGTACAAGACCACATTCCCGCCCGGTACGCACATTCGGATTCATCCTCTTTTGGATTGGACTGAAATCAATATTTGGGAATACATCAAGCTCGAGAATATTCCCTTCATCGACTTGTACCTCGATAAAGGCGAGGGGATACGTTACCGCAGCCTTGGGTGTGCCCCCTGCACCACACCGATCAAGTCCACGGCCAAGACGGTGGACGAGATCATCGAAGAACTTCGCCACACCACTGTGGCCGAGCGGTCAGGCCGAGCGCAGGATGAAGGTCGGGGGATGGAGCTTCTCCGCAAGGATGGATACATGTAGGCAGAATGCTGACGGGTCTGTCCGTTTGAGCATTCTGGAGAGTAATGAAATATGACACCGATCGAAACAAAGCCGTCTGAAAATTTGAATATCGTGATCGTCGGCCATGTGGATCATGGCAAGTCCACGTTGCTCGGCCGACTGTATGCCGATACCGGCTCCCTTCCCGACGGGAAGTTGGAAAAAGTGCAGGCCATCTGCAAGCAACAGGGGAAGGACTTCGAATATGCCTTCCTCTTCGACGCCTTTCTCGAAGAGCAGGAGCAGGGGATTACGATCGATACGGCTCGCACGTTTTTCATGTGGAAGGGCCGCCAATACATCATCATCGATGCGCCCGGGCACAAAGAATTTCTCAAGAACATGATTTCCGGCGCAGCGCGGGCCGAGGCGGCACTGTTGCTCATCGATGCGTTGGAAGGCGTGAAGGAGCAGTCCAAGAAGCACGGCTATCTCTTATCGTTGCTGGGCGTCCGACAGTTTGCGGTGGTGGTCAACAAGATGGATTTGGTGGGCTACCGGCAAGATGTGTTCGACGGGATCGAGAAAGAGTATCGTGAGTTTCTGGGCCAGTTCAAAGCTGTGCCGTCGCAGTTCATTCCGGTGAGCGCCAAGCTCGGCGACAACATCGCCAATCGCAGCGAGCAGATGCCCTGGTATACCGGCGCGACCGTCCTGGAAACGCTCGGTGGGTTCCAGAAAGAAGCGGCTCGTTCGGAACAACCTCTCCGAATGCCGGTACAGGACGTCTATAAGTTTGATGCCCGCCGGATCATCACGGGTCGCATTGCAGCCGGGCAGTTAAAAGTCGGCGATCATCTCGTGTTCTCGCCCTCGAACAAACGCGCCAATATCCGGACGGTGGAGGCTTTCAATATTGAGCCGCAACCGACAGAGGGCCAGGCAGGGCAATCGATCGGTGTGACGCTCGATGACCAGATCTTTGTGGAGCGTGGGGAGATCGCCTCGCATCAGGAGCACCTTCCGTCCGTCTCCACGGCCTTTCGGGCTAACCTGTTTTGGCTCGGCAAGAGGCCGCTGGAAAAAGAGCGCAAATATCTCTTGCGCGTGGCGACGAAAGAAGTGGACTGCGAGGTGGCGTCGATCCATCGGATTATCGATACGATGGACTTGGCTCAGCAACAGGGCAGCAATACGGTGAATAAGAATCAGGTAGCTGAATTGACCTTGCGCACCAAAACGCCGGTGGCGTTCGACCTCTCGGCGTCGTTCGAGGCTACGGGCCGGTTTGTTTTGGTGGACGAATACGATATTGCGGGCGGGGGCATTATTACCGAACTGGTCCATGACGATCAGGAATTTCTCCGCGAAGAAGCCAGACGGCGCGACTTTGCGTGGGTCAAGGGTGAAGTCACAGTCGAAGACCGTGCGCAACAGTATGGCCACCGTGCAGCGGTGGTCCTGATTACCGGGGGACGGCACACTGGAAATCCTTCCTGGCCAGAAAGCTCGAAGGCCGTCTCGTGGCGGATCGGCGCCATGCGTACTTGTTGGATGGGGAAAATCTCCGCCGCGGACTCGATGCTGATCTGAGCGAAGAAGAGCGTGGACAGACGACGGAAATGGCGCGACGCTACGGTGAAGTCGCGCGTCTCCTCACCGACACGGGCCTCATCGTGGTGTCTACCACCAATCCCTTCGGCCTGGCCTATCGAGAAGCCGCAGAGTCAATCAGAACACTGGTGCATCCCGTTCCGGTCATTGCCGTCCACATGAGCAAGACTGAGGAGGAGCCGCCGCCGAATACGGATGTCGTCCTCAGCGGTCCTACTGATTTCGATGCCGCCACCGCTCGCATCCTTGACGAATTAAAACGCCGAGGCGTCCTGGCTCAGGCTATCGGGGCGAAACCGATCTTCCAATATTCGATTTAGCAGGATGCTGAAAAAGTCCTCCAGCGGTGTTCTCGGCTCATCGA
>CAWKLH010000018.1:0-213813 GCA_963850405.1 Nitrospirota bacterium | reverse complement strand
CCTTCCAGCCGAATCGCATCAGCTGATCGTAGCGCAGTCTCGGCAACGTGGCTCGCAGCCAGAAAAAGAGGAATAAGAACGAGTATGTCTTGACCGCAAACCACATGGTGTTCTCGACCCAGGCCAGGGACGGCAGGCCGATGAACGCCATAATCGTTCCAGGATAGGGCGCGTTCCATCCACCGAGAAACATCGCGGCCGCGACGCAGGACACTAACACCATATTGGCGTACTCGGCGAGGAAAAAGAAGGCGAATCTGAAGCCGCTGTATTCGGTGAAGAAGCCGGCGACGAGCTCGCTCTCCGCTTCCGGCAGATCGAACGGAACCCGGTTGGTTTCCGCCACCGATGAGATCACGTAGACGACAAACGCAAAAATTTGTGGGGCCGGTAACGCGAAGAGATACCAATTCCAAAATCCTCCGGCCTGGGCATCGGTGATTTTCACCAGGCTGAGTGAACCGCCCAGAATCAACACGCCGACAATGGACAGTCCCACATTAAGCTCGTAACTGATGATCTGCGCCGCCGACCGCAGCCCACCGAGCAAGGAGTATTTGCTGTTGGACGCCCATCCTCCCAGGATGATGCCATAGGCCCCGATCGACGCGAAGGCTAAGATGTACAGAATGCCGATATTGATGTCGCTGATGACAAACGGTCTTACGGTGATGCCGCCGACCTCAAACGTCTGATTGGGGCCCCACGGAATGACGGCAAATCCGATGAATGCGGGAATTAGACATAGTATCGGGGCCATGGTGAACAGGAACTTGTTGGCCCCGGCGGGGATAATATCTTCCTTAAAGAAGAGTTTGATGGCATCCGCAAACGGCTGGAGAATGCCGTAGGGCCCCACTTCCATCGGACCCATGCGGTCCTGCATCCAGCCGAGGACTTTTCGCTCCGCAAGGGTGAGGATGAGCACGGTGATGACCACGACGCCCATGACTGCGGCGATCTGGGTCAGGGAGATAGCGAGACGCAATCCGAATTCAGTCACGATAGGACTCCTCGATTAGCACAGTGATCCGTGTTGAACGAGCGTCATCACGCCACCTTCATCATGGACACCGTCGCCGTCCGGAACGACGGCACATGGGTGATCGGATCGATAGCGCATTCAAATAGCTGGACGGCCGCTTGACCAAAGTGATACGGGAACCATGCCGTTCCTTGTGGGACCCGTTCCATAATTTTGACCTCGGTTGTCATTTCCCCGGATGTGCTGGAGAGGCGGACACGATCGCCATCCGACAAGGCAAAGCGTGCGGCGTCAGATGGACTGATACGGAGGCGACCACTTCCTTCGACTTGTAACAATCCCTTTGATCGTGTGGATAATTTTCCAGAATGGAACAGACTCTGTGTCAATTCTAGTCGTACGGTTCCATCCGGTCTGGACGCGGGTGAGATCGGGTGGTACCTCGTTGCCAGGTCACGCTGATATCCATCAGTGAGATAGCGGTCCACAGCCGAGCGATCCACTTTGGGCGGCAACGGTGTGGGCCCCAGCGAGCTATAGCCAGGAATGAGGCTCCGAATTTCCTTCAGGATTTCCTTGCTCTCGGCATACTCCATGGGTGAGTTCAATAAGATAGAAAGTGCAGAAAAGATCTCCCAGTCTGGGCGACTTTCTCCGACGGGCTCGATCGACGGACGAACAGCCTGCACATGTCCCTCGGTATTGGTAAACGTTCCATGTTTTTCCAGGGAACTCGCGGCCGGCAATACGACATGGGCTAAGGCGGCCGTCTCCGTTAAAAATAGCTCCTGGCATACCAAGAGATCAAGATTGAGCAGCGAGGTCTCGGCATGTATCGCCGCAGGGAGGCTTCCGACTGGATTCTCTCCGACGATGAACATGGCTTTGAGAGATCCCGCGCGGGCTCGCTCCAACATCTCGATGAGGGACGCTCCTTTGTCAGTTGGAAGTTCGCTTTTCCATTGTTTCGCAATCCTCTCGCGCTCTGTGCCGCTGGTGATGGGCTGTGCTCCGGGAAGCAATTCGGTGACGGTTCCCATTTCGACCGCGCCCTGGTCGTTATTTTCTTCGGCGAGCGGGGCAAAGCCACAGCCAGGCTCATCCAACTTCCCTGTCAGAAGAAGGAGATCGAGGAGGGTCAAACACCCACTGTAGCCCTGTTCGCTTCGCAACAAGAGCTGCCCGGCCACGATCACGACTCGGCGTGCTCCTGCCGCCGCTTTGGCTGCCCTCACAAACGCCTCCGGCTCGATCCCGGTCGCTGCCTGGAGCTCCTGCCACGAGATCTGTTGTAGTGCGCTCGTCATGGCGTTGAAATACGTCGGATGTCGTTGCGCGAGGTCCGGTTGTGTGAAATTCTGTTCGAGGACGGCCTTTACCAGACCGACGATCGCATGGTGCGTGTCGCTCGTCGGAATACGGAAATGATGGTGTGAGAGATTGGCGATGTTGCTCATGGTGTCGACGACGGGCTCCAATGATTCGATCGTAATCAGTGTCGCCTGGCGTTTCTTCACCGCTTCTTTCACTTTGAGGCCTGTGATGGGATTCGTCTCGGTAATATTTGTCCCGACGAGGATCAGAACATCCGCGTCCAGGATGTCGTCGAAGGTGACGGTCCACCGATGTGTTCCCTGCACCAGTCGCATGGCCTGCAGGCCGTTGACATGGCCATACCGCGCGCTGCTGTCGATATGGTTGGTGCCAACAGCTACGCGGAGAAATTTCTGAAACAGATACAATTCTTCATTCGTGCAACGGCCCGAGATCAAACCTCCGACGCTCTGACCCCCATACGCAGCTTTAATCTCGCCGACACGGCTGGCGACGTATTCCAGAGCTTCTTCCCAGGTCGTTTGCATCAGCCTGCCATCGCGCCGAATGAGCGGGTGAGTGAGGCGCTGGGCATTGCTGGCCGCGTGGAATCCAAAAAACCCCCGGGCGCACAGGTCGCCGTTGTTGCGTCCCGCTCCATGTGCCGAGTTCACCTCAATGAGTTCCTGTCCCTTCGTCTGGACGGTCATCTGGCACCCATCTCCGCAGTAACCGCAGATAGTTTCGGCTCGTTTCAACATCCACGGACGGTACTCGTACATGGACAGTCGGCTGGTAATCGCGCCGACCGGACAGATCTGAACGCAGCCGCCGCAGAACTCACAATCGAGTGGGTGAGAGCCGAAGTGCTTGATTTCCGTCATGGTCCCGCGACCGACCGGTGCCAATGCCTTGACGTCCATGACTTCATCGCAGTATCGGACGCAGCGGAGGCACTGCACGCAGCGATTCATCTGTGTTTCGATGAGTGGGCTGAAATACTCCTTCTGGAAGATGCGCTTGGTTTCAACGAACCGGCTGGTGGCGGTGTACTGGTGCGAAAAGTCTTGAAGGTCGCACTTCCCCCCTTGATCGCAGACCGGACAGTCCAGCGGATGATTGGCAAGGATAAACTCGAGCACTGATTTATGGGCGTCGTTGACCACCGTGGTGGCGGTGCGTATGTTCATCCCTTCGTCGGCCGGTGTGCTGCAAGCTGTTTGAAGCTTGGGCATTTTTTCGATTTCAACCAGGCACATACGACAATTGGCGTCTGGTTTGAGTTTCGGGTGATAGCAAAAATGCGGAATCATGACGCCGACGCGACGCGCCGCTTCGATCACCAATGTCCCTTTGGGGACATGGACCGTCATGCCGTCGATCGTGATACGAACCATCTGTGATGTGGTTTCAGGCATAGTCAAACTTTGTTATCTCATGACCGGTCGATCTGTTGATCTGAGGATTTGAGGGATGTCTTCCACTCAACAGATCATCAGATTGACAGATTCCCATCAAGGCCTTCCTGCCGGTTCAGGTCTGATCAGGTTCGCGGCTTCTGCTTCATTGATGAGCTCGACGTATTCCTGTCTCCAATGCTTCAGCGTGCTTTGGATCGGAGCGACTTCCGCGTCGCCGAAGGCACAGACCGTGCGGCCTGCGATGTTTTTGCATAGATCCAACAAGGTTTCAAGATCCTCCATCTGGCCACGCTTGGCGAAAATTCTGCGCATGGTCTGGACGAGCCAGGCACTGCCTTCCCGGCAGGGACTGCATTTCCCACAGGACTCATGGTAGAAAAATTCCATCAACCGAAGCGCAGCCCAGACCATGCTGGTGCCTTCCTCCATCACCGTCACGCCGCCTGATCCCAACATCGATCCCGCCGCCGCGACGTGCTCAAAATCAAGTTTCACGTCGAGATGGGCCGGCGTCAGAAAAGGCGCCGACGCTCCACCGGGGATAAAAGCTTTCATCGGTTTGTCGGACCGCATGCCGCCGGCATACTCGTACACCAATTCGCGGACCGTCATGCCCATCGGAACTTCATAATTGCCCGGTCGTTTCACATGCCCGCTGACACAGAAGACCCTGGTGCCGGTGCTCTTCGGCGGTGAACCAATCGCCGCAAACCACTCGGGGCCTCGGGTGATGATGTGGGGGAGGTTTGCCAGCGTCTCGACGTTATTGACGACGGTTGGCTTATTGTAGAGCCCATGCGTGGCTGGAAACGGCGGTTTAATGCGAGGGAGTCCACGCTTCCCTTCGAGTGATTCCAAGAGGGCCGTTTCCTCGCCGCAGATATAGGCTCCCGCTCCCCGATGCACCCACACGTCTACGTTGATGCCTGTGCCGAGGATGTTCTTCCCGATATATCCGGCGACTCTCGCTTCGCCGATGGCCTGTTCCAAGATCTTCGAGCCCAGGACCATTTCTCCGCGGATATAGATGTAGGCGGTTTCCGAACCGATGGCATAGCAGGCCAACACAATGCCTTCCAAGACTTGATGAGGATCCCGCTCCATGAGTTGACGATCTTTAAACGTACCGGGCTCGCTCTCGTCGGCGTTGCAGCACAGATACCGGGGACCCTGATAGTCTTTCGGCAGAAATCCCCATTTCACACCGGTTGGGAAGCCTGCACCACCTCGGCCGCGCAGGCCTGATTTTCGGACTATTGTCGTCACGTCTGCCGGGGCGATCTTCCCCAGTGTATTGCGCAAGGCTTGGTAGCCTCCGGTCTTCTCATAGTCGGTCAGCGACCCGGTATAGCCGGGCTGCATCATGTTCTTCAGGAGAATGAGTTCGTGTTTCGGCATCTTAAACTCGTGAAGCGTCAGACAACTCGAGGTTCTTCCTTGCGAACGACGAAATACGCATCACGCTTCATGCGCCCGCTCTGCGGGCGTCGGTTCCGGCCACATGAACGGCCCGCTCTTCAGTGGACTGGTTCCGGTCGATCGCAGATCGGCCAAAATTCGGTCCAGTTTACCTTCGGTCAGCTGCTCGTAGTAGTCCTCGTTGATCTGCATCATGGGCCCGGTCCCGCAGGCGGCCAAACATTCCACCACGCTGAGGCTGAACAGTCCGTCCGCCGTCGATTCACCCGAGGCGATCCCCAGCTTCACTTTGATCCATTCGATCACCGTATCCGAGCCGACCAGGGCGCACATGAGAGATTTGCACACCTGAATGTGGAACTTGCCCACCGGCTTCAGGTTAAACATCGTGTAAAAGGTGATCGTTTCATAGACCTGTGGAGGGGTCAGCCTGAGCAGATGCGCGATCTCTTGCATGGCCGATTCGGTCACATAGCCCTGGTCACGCTGCGCGACGTAGAGGAGTGGGATCAACGCGGAGCGCATAACCGGATAGCGTGACAGGATGTCCGCGATTTCGTCTTTATACTTTTCTAAGAACGTCATGTTTCCACAGCCCTGGTGCTGATACGCGCGCAAGGGGCAAGCTGACAAGCTCCGGATGTCAGCCGGTCGGCGTCCCTTCTTGTCAGCCGCTCGTGTCTCACCGATCACACTCTCCCATGACCACATCGTAGGTCCCGAAAATTGTGATAATGTCGGAAATCAAATAGCCACGCGCCATATGGTCAAATGCCCCCATGTGGATGAAAGACGGTGAGCGGATTTTCATCCGATAAGGACGGGGGCTCCCGTCGCTGATGATAAAAAATCCCAGTTCGCCTTTTGGCGCTTCAGTCGCGCAATAGGTTTCCCCCTTCGGCGGCTTGAACCCTTGTGTAAAGATGATGAAATGGTGAATCAAGCTTTCCATATCGCGCATCACTTGCAGCTTCGGCGGCGGAATGTATTGCGGAATATCGGCGATGATCGGTCCAGGCGGCATTTGGTCGAGACATTGCGAGATGATCCGTGCGCTCTGGCGCATCTCTTCGACACGAATCCAATAGCGATCGTAGGTGTCGCCGTTTTTCCCGACCGGCACGTCCCAGTCCACTTTATGGTAGACCCCGTAGGGTTCGAGTTTACGCACATCGTAGGACACGCCGGATCCCCGCAAGCTAGGACCGGTCATTCCGAAATTGATCGCATCTTCCCCTGAGATCACCGCGACATGTTTCGTTCGTCCCAGCCAAATCCGATTGCTCGCGAGCAGCGAATCGTACTCATCCACCTTCTGGGGGAAGGTCTCCAAGAACTCCTTCAGGCGGGTCACTAATTCCGGAGTGAAGTCGCTATCCACGCCGCCGATCCGATAATAATTCAAAGTCAGCCTGGCACCACACAGCCGTTCGAACATGTCGAGCAAGGTTTCCCGCTCGCGAAACGTCCAGAAGAAGACCGTCATGGCTCCGATATCCAGGGCCTGGGCGCCCAGCCAGAACAGATGTCCCAAAATGCGCTGCATCTCCGCGACAATGGTGCGGATATACTCCGCTCGTTCAGGCGCGGTGATATCGAGGAGTTTCTCAACGGCCCGGACATAGGCGTAGTTATTCGCCATCGCGCAGACATAGTCGAGGCGGTCGGTATGAGGGATGATCTGCATGTAGGCCAGACCTTCGGCCAGTTTCTCCACTCCCCGATGAAGGTACCCCAGATCCGGTGTCGCTTTGACGATCCGTTCTCCATCCAATTCCAGGACGACCCGCACGACTCCATGTGTGCTGGGATGTTGCGGGCCCATATTCAACAACAGTTCTTCCCGCCGATTGGGCGACGACGCATTCGGTTCTAACAGGAACAACTTCCGCTCAGCTTCGGAGACTTCGCTTTCGATCTGCGCGACCGGCGGTTCATCGAGGCGAGGGATAAAGTCGAACTGACTGCGCCAGCCGCGGCCCTCCGTGGGAAAATCCTTCCGTAACGGATAGCCTTCCGTATAGTCCTCCGGCAGGAGAATGCGGCGCAGGTCCGGGTGGCCTGCAAACCGGATCCCCATCATGTCGTACACTTCCCGTTCCAAGAACGTCGCGCCGCGCCAGACGCTCGTCACAGAATCCAGTGATGGGTTGTCTTCGGTGACCCGTGCTTTCAGACGGATTCGTTTGCCGTGTGGGAGCGATAATAAGAGATAGATGACTTCAAACCGCTGCTGATCAGCTGGGTAGTCGGCGGAGCAGATATCAGTGATATGGTCAAAATAAGCCTCGGGATCGTCGTGCAAAAAACGAGCGACCTCCAAGATCCTCGGCGCCGCGACATGCACGGTCACTTCCGATCGAGCCGTGTCGACATCGACGGAGAGCACCGCCTCCGGGAACTTTTTGAGTAAGGTTTCAGTGAGGGATTGCATGGTTTCTTCGGTCGTAACGTGTGAAAGCCGGAAAGTCTACACGTTGGCGGTCTCCCCAAAGTGGACCAAACTTTCTCGCGTTAGACCGTTTCCACTGTACACCGTGTATCCATTACGCACTCATTTCACGAATACTTTCTCGCGCTGAATCTTCTCCTGTAACTTTAACAGTCCGTCCAGCAAGGCTTCCGGTCTCGGTGGGCACCCCGGCACATAGACGTCAACCGGTATGATTTGATCCACACCCTGCACGACGGCGTAGCTGTTGTAATGATTGCCCGAGGTCGCGCACGAACCCATGCAGATGACGTATCGGGGTTCGGGCATTTGGTCGTAAATCCGGCGAATAACCGGGGCCATTTTGCGCGAGACCGTTCCTGCGACGATCATGAGATCCGATTGCCTGGGCGACGCGCGAAAGACGCCGGCGCCGAAGCGGTCAAGGTCGTATCGGGAGGAGACGCTCGCGATCATCTCAATGGCGCAGCAAGCTAGTCCGAACGTCATGGGCCACAGCGCCGACTTCCGGGCCCAGTTGACGACCGCGTCCAGATTCGTTGTTATGATGTTCGCGTCAAACTGGCGCTCCAACAGACTCACGTGTTCTTAAGCCCTTTCTCAGCTGAGAGGCGGTGGAGAGGCTCTTCACTGCGTGCGTTTCTCACCCGCCCAAACCCTGGTCGCGCCGAGACGCGTCCTTTGCCCATGCGAGCACCGCTTGCTGCTTGCATAACCATTGACCTTGTGTGCGCGGTGGGCGAGTAAGAAGGGTTGGCTCACCGCCCTTCAATCCCACTCCAACGCCCCTTTTTTCCATGCATACCAGAACCCCACCACCAGAATGGCGATGAACAGAATCATCTCCACTAATCCAACCAGTCCGAGACTCGTGAATGCAACAGCCCAGGGAAACATAAAGACGATCTCAATATCGAAGATCACAAACAGCATCGCGATGATGTAATAGCGCATCGGAAACTGTACGCGGGCGTCCTGAAACAGCGGGCTTCCGCTCTCGTAGGGGGCCAACTTTGCCCGATAGGGTTGATTCGGACGGACGAACCAGCCGAGCAAGAGCGTCAGCGTTCCCAGGGCGATGCCCACGCCGATGAAAAGGAGGATCGGGATATAGTTTCCCGGAACGGCTGTGTCGCCCATCCAGACCTCAGAACACGTTGCGGAGCGTTGGTGATGCCGTCATGCGTAGTTCCTCAAGCGGCAGATTGCGTTGTCAGTGCTGAACCAAAGAACGGTTTGTACTGCAAGCCGTCGAGTTCAGGGCGCGCGAGGCCCTTGTGTTGGATGAGTACCTTGAACGTCGTGCCCATCCCGTTCGGTCTGAGCAAATGAATCGCCGCGTTGAACTCCGGGCTGTCCTGTTCCAACTTCGCGATCATCTGTTCGACACCGAGTCCCATGAGAAAACTCATCTGGTTCGTGAAGCCGGTGGTCTGGAGTCCCTGTTCTTCGCCGGTCGTCGCCAAGCACGAAAAATCCACATGGGCGGTCATATCCTGGTCGCCTACACGCAGAAACGGGTCTTCGTTTATGGATTGCTGGAAGTAACAAAGGAACGTGCCATGCGTTCGGTCGGACCGATAGAGGTCCTGTGCCGTGTGGCCGTAATCGATGGTGAGCATGAAGCCACGATCCAGATGCTGAGCGACTTCCTTCATCCAATCCGGTGCTCGGAGATTGATTTCGGTTCGATAGCCTTCCGGCCACTCAGGGCTCAACCGGTCCAGGTGATCGGCGAGGGTATCGGAGGACAGCGGCTTGAGACACTCACTGAACCGCCCGTCCCGATAGTCCACCCAGAGTTCCTTCGTTCCCTCTGCTGTGACCTGAACGCGGTGGACGGGAAACGAGTCGACGAGTTCATTGCTGAAGAACAAACCAGCCAGACTGTGAGGGGCCACATTGGGAAGATCGTCCGCCCATGTCAGTAGGGCTGCTCGATCCAGCCAAGGAGCCAGGTTCCTGCGCTGCACCTCGCGCATGGCCGGGCTTCGGTCTATCAGGACATACCGAAGATGCTGAAAAAACGAACGGTAGCGATGCTCGCATGTTGTCAGAATGTGCTTCGCCAACAAGCCTTTGCCAGGCCCCATTTCAACGATGGTAAAAGGATGAGGTTGGCCGAGTAACCGGTACATTTGTTCGGCTTGTGTGGCCAGAGCGTGCCCAAGGATGGGATGGACATCCGAACTCGTGTAAAAATCACCCCGCCAGCCGATCCGTTCGTGGGTTGGTGGAGTACTACGCATGTAATAGCCGAATTGTGGGTGGTACAGCGCCAACTCCATGAAACGAGCGAACGGAATTGGGCCGGAAGCGGCGATCTCAGAGGCAATGGCAGCAATGAGTTCCGGGTGCCCTGTACTCACGGAAAGCTCCAAATTCACCATCCAAGATGGAAAAAGCAACACCCCTAGCTTATGGGCAACGTCTGCCCATCGCTTGGTGGCGAAGGGGCCGTAGAGTAGCCTTCGGAAGTGCGTTAAGTCAAGGCAGAGTCAGGGAGAATGGGGCGATGCTGTTTGCGTGTCATAGCTACGAGAGTACAGGAGATCGGGGACCCTGTGATGACTTGCCAGGGGACCGGCAACCGTGCCTGCCAAAGCTCCACAAGGGATGGCCGACGGTCTTATGGGCGTGTGCGGGAAGGTGGAGATGGGTCAGTAGCGGCAGGGATCTATTGCATCATGACATGGTCGAGGTCTGGCCTCATGGCCAGAGCGGCACTCTTCATGTCCCATGGCACTTTTTATATTTCTTGCCGCTGCCGCAGGGGCAGGGATCATTGCGGCCAACCTTGTTTTCTGTCCTCTGGGCGGGGGCCTGTGCCGTGATCGGTTCGTCCCCGCGGTTCAACGTGAGTTTGGGGGGTGGATGCGAAATAATCGGTTGCGGCGGAGGAGCCGGCTCTTCTCCTTCATGGCGGACGGCCTGCACATGGAAGAGCCGGTCAAGCGTGTCGGATTTGACCCGGTCCATCATGCCGGCGAAGAGATCGAACCCCTCACGCTTATACTCAATCAATGGATCTTTTTGTCCGTAGCCACGAAGGCCGATGCCGTCGCGCAGGTGGTCCATCCCCAGCAGATGATCCTTCCAATGATGATCGATGACCTGGAGCATGAACGTTTTCTCAAGAAAGCGCATCAGGTCAGGCCCCAGCTCTTGCTCCTTCTTGGTATAGGCGTCCCGAACCTGGGTGCGAAGGTCCTCCAGTAAGGCATCACGTCCGACATCCCGGAGGGAGTCTCCACCGTCATGCTTGCCCTGTGTGATATCCAGGCCGAACTGACTCTGCATGAGTTCGCTCAAACCTTTGACGTCCCACTCTTCCGGGTATTGTTCGGGGGGGCAATACACGGTAAGAGACGATTCCACCGAGCTTCCCATCATGTCATGGAGATCGTTGGTCAAGTTCTCTCCGTTCAGCACGGCACGGCGGTGACGATAGATCACCTCGCGTTGCTTGTTCATGACGTCGTCGTATTCAAGGAGCTGTTTGCGGATTTCAAAGTTATGGGCTTCGACCTTCTTTTGCGCGTTCGCAATGGCGCGGGTCACCATACCGTGTTCGATGGGCACTCCTTCTTCCATCCCGAGCTTGAGCATCAACTGAGACACTCGTTCGGAGGCGAAGATGCGCATCAGGTCGTCTTCCAACGACAGGTAAAACCGAGAGGTACCTGGATCACCCTGGCGACCGGCCCGTCCACGAAGCTGATTGTCGATCCGGCGGCTCTCGTGCCGTTCGGTGCCGAGGATGTGAAGCCCTCCTGCCGCGATGACATCCTGCTTATCCTTCTCACAGTCGGACCGGATGCCTTCATAGATTTCGAGCTTGCGGCTCTCGGCGATGTTTTCTTCCCGATAGAGCACTTGCTTGTACATGAAATCAGGATTGCCGCCCAACAGAATATCGGTCCCGCGTCCGGCCATGTTCGTGGCAATCGTCACCGCGCCTTTGCGCCCGGCTTGCGCGACGATTTCGGCTTCTCGCTCATGCTGCTTCGCATTGAGGACGTTATGTTTCACGCCATTGCGGCTCAGCAGGCCCGCAATTTTTTCAGATTTCTCAATGGAAATGGTCCCAACGAGCACCGGCTGGCCACGCTCGTGACAGTCTTTGATCTCTTCTACAATCGCGGCGAATTTTTCTTTCTCCGTCCGATACACCACATCCGCATAATCTTGCCGAATCATTTGCCGGTTGGTGGGGACGACGTTGACGTCGAGATTGTAGATCTTGGCGAACTCGGCCGCTTCCGTATCCGCAGTGCCGGTCATGCCGCTGAGCTTCTTGTACATGCGGAAATAATTCTGGAAGGTCACGGATGCAAGGGTCTGATTTTCATTGGCGATCTTCACGCCCTCCTTGGCCTCGACGGCCTGATGCAGCCCATCGCTCCACCGGCGGCCCGGCATCAAGCGCCCGGTAAACTCATCCACGATAATGACTTCGCCGTCCTTTACGACGTAGTCCACGTCTCGCCTGTAGAGCGTGTACGCTTGCAAAGCTTTCACCACATGGTGAACCATGTCCATGTGGGCCGGGTCGTACAGATTATCCACGCCGAGTAGTTTTTCGACACGCACATTGCCGTCTTCAGTCAATGAAGCGGTCTTGGTCTTTTCTTCGATGGTGTAGTCTGTTTCGGCTTTGAGTTGTGGAATGATCGCGTTGATTCGGTAATAGAGGTCGGTGGTCTGGTCGGTCGGCCCCGAGATGATCAACGGCGTCCGTGCTTCGTCGATCAAAATGCTGTCGACTTCGTCGACGATGGCGAAGTTCAGCTCGCGCTGGACACATTGACGCAAATCGTTGACCACCAGGTTGTCGCGCAGATAATCGAACCCGTATTCGTTATTCGTGCCATACGTGATGTCGGCGCGATAGGCCTCGGGCCTGGTGCAGGGTCGAAGATGTTGCAGTCGCTTATCGGACGCATCGAAGGTTGGGTCATAGATGAACGATGCGTCGTGTTGAATGATCCCCGTGGACAGCCCCAGTGCATGATAGAGCTGGGCCATCCATTGTGCGTCACGTTTGGCGAGATAATCGTTCACCGTGACCAGATGGGCGCCTTTGCCCTCTAGTGCATTCAGATAGACCGGTAATGTTGCAACGAGCGTTTTCCCTTCGCCCGTTTTCATTTCGGCGATCCGGCCGCGGTTGAGAATCATGCCGCCGATCAGCTGCACGTCGAAATGCCGCATGTTGAGCTTGCGGCGGGACATTTCCCGACAGACGGCAAATGCCTCGGGCAAGATGTCGTCTAGCGTTTGACCGGCTTCGAGCCGCTGCTTGAAGTCCTGCGTCTTGTCGGCAAGGGCTTGATCGGGGAGCGGAGTAAGGCCCGCCTCCAGGCTGTTAATCTGCTCCACGATCGGTCGCAGCGCCTTGATTTCTCGCTCGTTTTTACTGCCGAAGATCAGATTGAGTACTTGCGTAACCATAGGGATAGAGAATGATGTAGTGAGGTTAAAGTCGTTCTGATGTATGAGTGTCGGTGCCTTAAATAGCCGAGGCAGTATACAGCATCTTTTCAGTGAATCCTACCTGATCCTCTGGCAGCATCTCTCTTCGGTGGCTTGACAGGCGTTGTTCCGGTCGCCTACTATTTATAGACTATTGCATCTATGCACCAGTAGGTATGTCTAGGTCAATATAGTCCTACTCAGGAAGTGCCTTAATAGCATGGGTCACACATTCCGCAAATTCCTTTCGATGTCTCTTGTGCTATGTGTCCTCGCTATAGGTGGATTGGCTCAAGCGCAATCTGCGGAACATGCCGGACACCATGCGCAGCATCAAGCGGCGACACATGGGACGTTGCTCTGTTCCTGGATGTGTGCCGCTGGTACGGTCCTCGACACTGAAGTTGTTTTGATTCATGCCGAGCGTAACCCCATCGCTCTTGTTTCGATAGTTCATTCCAGCGACTCTTTTTCTGAACCCCTGCGTATCTGCTCCAGCCGCGCTCCTCCATCCATCTCCTTATAATCTTTTGCCGATTTAGTCAGAGCTGTTTCGTCGTACGTGACTACGCGACGGTTCCTAACTATGGCGGTTCGAAGTTGTTCCTGGGAGAAGGAGTTTGGTCATGATGGCAGTCAGGTGGTCCATATTTCCGTTGTTGCTTGGGCTGAGTCTGTTTTCATTGGTCTGGCCTGGCGTTCAGACCGCGCATGGATCTTGCGGGTCTGTGACGTGTTTTGTCGTCATCGGATCACAACAACAGGTCTCACCAAAGGGTCTGCTCACCGTAAACGGCTTTTATAACTACACGCCGCAAGGGACGTTGCTCAGTGGAACCGACGGGGTGATCCCTGCGGTTGATCTGGATAACCGGCAACTCATTCTGGGTCATCACAAAGAGATTCGTACCATTACTCAAATGTATACGCTTGATCTCAACTATGGGGTGACTGATCGATTTGGCATACAGCTCGCCATCCCCTATAAAAAGATCAAACATCGACATTTCGATGGGTTGGGAGAGGTAAATGGAGGGGCCGGCGAAGAAACGCGGTTCTCTGACAACGGTTTCGGTGACATCTTTATTAATGCAAAATACAACGTGTTGCCGTCCTTGAGGAGTCTCGTGGTGACGGGATTCGGCGTCTATGTTCCAACGGGTGATCACAACCAAACGACTGCAGGTCTCTCCGGGGAGCCCGGTGAGACGATGGAGCCGACCGCTCAGCTTGGGCGCGGTCAAGTCGGTGTTCAGGCTTCGTTCTATCAAACCTATGAGATCCTGCCCCATCGACTGAATCAGTTCACATCAGGCAGTTACCGGCATACATTTCGTAACAACTTTGGCTACCAATTCGGGGATCAATTTGATTTTTCAGTCGGCGCCAATCTTGTGACGGTGCCCTGGCTCGTGCTGACGAATCAGTTCAACTTTCGTTATATGACGCGCGATCATTTCAAGGGGTCACTGGCTCGATCGCAGACCCCCACTGATCCTACGTTCCCGGACGAGGTGATTGAGCTCGATCCGAACATTCGGTACCGCGCGGTTCCAACGACCGGGTCTACCTATTTTGCCTATACACCGGGTTTCCAGGTCAATCTGGGGGATTTCATCCAGACAACGTTCAATGTGAAAACGCCACTCATCGATAACACGTCGCTCTATTTCTATGCACAAGTCCCGGTCTATCGGGATTTCAATGGAAATCTGGCGCAGGGCACGAGTTATGTGTTCGGGATTACAAAGGTGCTCCAAGTGTTGAATCCGTCGTAGACATTAAGAGTGGGATTGAGATAGTGGGATTGAGATAAGGAGGGTGCCGTGAAATATTCGTCTTTTCTACCAATAGGCCTTCTTGTCGGCGCGATTGGCCTTCTCCCGATCAACGGCTTGAGCATGGGTTCCCGTGTTCCGGCGGTAGGGACGGCCGCCGAAGATTTTCGTTTGGTTGACCTAGAAGGGAAGCCGCAGAGTCTCAGCCAATTTCGTGGGAAAGTCGTCCTGGTAAACTTTTGGGCCACCTGGTGCAAGCCCTGCACGACGGAAATGCCCGCAATGCAGACTACCTACGACAAGCTCCATGAGAAGGGGTTCGTGGTGTTGGCCATTAACGAATTGGAAGATGAGCCAAGAGTGCGTGAGCACATCAAACAATACGGCCATACATTTCCGGTGCTCATGGATCGTGACAACAAAGTCGCGAACCAGTTTGGGGTTTTCGGCCTGCCGGTGAGTGTATTTATCGATGAAAAGGGCGTCGTCCGCGAGTACATCAAGGGCGGCCTGTTGACCGAGCAGCTGATCCTCGACACCGTGGCCCGAATCCAGAAACCGGAACCGATGAAGGCTGTATCTCTGCGTTAGAAGATCGATATGAGGGTTACGTTAAGAAGAACAGCGCTGGTGTGGAGCATATTGCTCTGTATCGTGCTGGTGAACGGGTTGATGGCCGCCCCTAGTGTTGGGCATGCTGAGCACCATGCCAACCATCAGGCCGGGACTCACTCAACCGGTATCTGTGCATGGCTGTGCGCGGCCGGCGACGGCATCGAGTCGTTTACCGTTCCGTTTGCTTCAAGTCTTCAGCTTGTTGACCGTACGATCATTGTGCCCTCTCAAGTAGTCCTCCGTGCCGGACCACTTTTGTATTTTCTCCGCGGACCTCCGGTCTCTTCCTTCTAACTCATAGTTACTTCTTTAACAGTTCGTGTCTCGCAATAGGGTTCGACCTGCGAGTCCTATCTGCGTGACCAACAGAAAGATCATGGAATCATGATGCGCAAGCTCTTGTGCTCTGTCCTCGCTCTCAGTGGTGTCGTTGGAATGGGAAGTTCGATGCTCTGGCCGTCCGCTGGCTACGCGTCATGTGGCTCGGTTAGTTGCTTTGTCGTGATCGGGTCTCAGCAGCAGGTGCCGATGAAGGGGTTGTTGACGGTCAACGCGATTTATAACTGGACTCCGATGGAGGCACCTTCTGGCGAGGGGGGGAGGATTCCCTTTGCCAATCAGGGAGCCAGAACGCTCACGTTGGCGAACTTGAATGTAAATAGTATCGAAACCACGACGCGCACGGCGACATTGGACCTGAATTATGGCCTGACCGACCGCCTCGGCATTCAAGTGGCGATCCCCTACAAACATGTTGAGTCCAACGCCCAAATCGGCGGGCTCGTTCCCGTTCCATACGGTGAGGGCGGACTCGGTGATATTCGTGCCGCCCTGAAATACAACGTCTTGCCGACACTCCGCAGCATGATCGTATTAGGAGTCGGGGTCGATTTCCCAACCGGCAGTTACGGAACATTTGCGCAGGGGACGAGCTTGGCAGAATCAACGCTTCAGATCGGTCGAGGAAACTTCGGGATTGTTCCCATGATCTATCAGACCTATGAATTGATTCCCCATCGGGTGAATCAATTCGCGTCGGTGAGTTATCGGCACACGTTTAAGAACAGTGACGGCTACAAATTCGGCGACGACGTCAATGCAAGCCTGGGGCTTAATGTGGTCCCGCTCGAACAGACTCCCTGGTTGGTCCTGACGCAGCAGTTCAACTTCCGATGGACCCAGAACGACGCGATGGACGCGTCACTGTTTCAGTTCAACCCGGGAGGCGCGCCCATATTGCTCGATCCGGTGGTCAAGTTTCGGGCGATTCCGACAACCGGCTCGACCTATGTCGCCTATTCGCCGGGCGTCATGTTCAATGTAATGAACTTCGCCTCGTTCTATTTCATTGCACAGATTCCGATTCATCGGGACTTCAACGGTAACCTAGAGCAACAGATCAGTTACATCTTTGGGATGACCAAGTCGTTTCAAGTGTTCGGTGGAGCGTCTTAGAGAATCGATAGGAACGGCGGGATCGAATTGGCAATGTTAAGAAAGATGCGACAAGAGGTTTCTCGGACACTGACCGGCTGCTGCGCAGTACTGTGGTTGACTGGATCGCTGTCGGTTGCACAAGGGAATCTGACGTCGCAATGGACAGCGCCCCACTGTCCGAGCGGACAGACGCAGAACGGTCAACAGAGCCACAATCATTGTGCGTGGCACTGTGGCGGTCTCGATATCCAGAGTGGTGGCGGACGAAGCGAAACTACTGCTGACGTTCAGGTGAGCTTTGTCTGGCGTCTTGGAGTCATTCCCGTACAGGACGCCGTTGTAGATGGTCAATTCCCGCCCCGCGGCCCACCGCATGTAGCATTTGAAATCGCATAGAACATATGTACTTGGGAGCCGGCTGCGCTCCCTCAATCAAGTAATCGATAACCAACGAGGAAGGAACGGTCCATGGAAGCTATGAAGAAACGAAGCTATGTATCTTATGTCACAACGGGCGTGTTAGGGCTCGCGCTGATCAGTCTCGCCGCCTGTAACTCCGGCGAGTCCACGCCCATCGCCGGAACGCCGACAACTGGAGGCAGCGCTGGTTTCAGCGGCCCGCTGGCATTCGTGAATAATACGGGCGATAAGACGCTGACCAGTGTTGGGCTGAAGGGAGATGCCGGTAACGTGGTGGTCAACACGATCGACGCGGGGAAATTCGAGAACGTGGCTTTGGGCGACATGCAGTTTTCGGAGGGAGATTGGGTCTTTTTGAATTTGACAGCAGCCAACAAGGTGGCGACGATCGATCCCTTGACGGCAGCAACTCCTGTGCATGAAGTGAATCTGCCTGCCGGTACGCGACCAGTCCATATCTATCGTGATGCGAATGATGGAGAAGTCATATGGAGCATGAACGATGGCGACGATGCCCCGGGGACCACGACGCCAGGAGATGATTTGGTGAACTGTGGCACGCCGACCGGCGGATCAGTCACCGTTATGCACAATTCCCATCTCGGGCCTGGGGCAACTGCACCGACAGTGCTGAAAACGATCTGTATCTTGGCTGATGGCCATCATGTCACGGCGTTTTCTTCCGGAACTGGCATGCCGAAGCGGGCGTTCGTGTCGAGCGAAACAAGCGGTGAAATCGCCGTGATCGACGACGAGGAGTCCTCGGGGACCTATCTCCAGATGATCCACCGCATCGATCTGTGTAACACGACTAAGGAAACTGGATTGACCTCACCGGCCACATGTAATCCTGAAAATGCCACGGGGACGACGCCCTTTACGCTGAACAATTCCGGGCCGCACGGCATTCGTTGGTCGAAGCTGACGAAGAAAGTCTACAGTATTCAAGAGGGATACGGACAAATCGCAGAGATCGATCCCACCACCTTCGCGATTACAAAGACATTCGATTTCGCCGGGACTCCATATACAGGGTACGGGATCTCTCCGGATGGCAAGTATCTCTTGCTGCGTGGTGAGACTAAGACTCCGCAGCCCCAGGCGATTAAGCTTGGAGTCATCGATCTCAGTGCCACGACACCAACCATAGCAAACTTGAACCTTCCAGAACTGGATGGGACATCGAACGGATCGTTTCTCACAGGAGGGTCATCATTCAAGTTCTCTCCGGATGGAACGCGATTCTACTTGTTAGTCGGTAATTCGGCTGAGGCGACTGTAACGAAGAAAGATCGACTGTTTGCGTTTGATGCGTCGACTCTCAGCGCAACGCCGCCTGCGTTGACGCTTCGTCCGAACGGAGAAATACCGCTGTTGCAAACAGGGCGGCATAGCATGGATGTCCTGGCACAGGGAGCGGGGGAAGCCAAGTACGTCGTTGTGTCTAACCGTGGTGTCCCTGGTTCGGTGTCCATCATCAATGCAACCGATAATGCGATCAAAGAAAACGTGACTGTCGGCACGGATCCTGGAGCAGTGATGGTGTACCAGTCTGGCGCTGCCGCGGCCGGCAATCAGGCGAGCAATTAGTTTAGCGGTTAGATGGGCGGTCCCCCGATGTTCAGGAAAAGCGGGTGGGCTGTCTATCAGCCAAACTGATGGGCACTGATCTGAAGAGCATATCTTGTCCGAGCAGGCTGCCTCCGGCTCGGATCAGCGCGGGGCGAGAGGCTCCCTCCCTTGCCTCCGCCCCGCACTGTTTTGCAATGGTAGGGGTGTTGAGGGTTGCATAACTGCACGTGAACGGCGATAAGGAAGCATGACGTCAACGAATGACAATCGATTCTTTCTCCCAGCGTGGGGCATATCGCTGGCTCTACATGGCCTCGCGGTTGGCGTGGCGGTGGTGTTGGCAACGCAGGTCAAACCTCTCTTGTCTGAGGAGGTCTTCCAGTGGGACGTAGCCTTGGTAGAGGCGACGAAGCCGGAATCGAGATCGGAGCAGGTCCCATCAGTTGTGGCCCATCACCAACCGTCGGCTCAGGTCCTGCCTCCACCTCAACCTAAATCGGTGCCGGAGACGTTCCAGGCTGTCATGCCGATTGAGCGGAAGATCGAGCCGCCACGACCGACGATCGAAACCGTGCAATCGATCGAACCAAAGGTAGAGAGTCCTCAGGTACGTGAAGAGCCGGTTGAGCGGTCGATCGCCGAAATCGCTCAGCCGACGTCTGAGCCGGTTGCCGTGGCTGCCTCACTCGAACCGATCGAGTCCCACCCTGTTCAGCAGGAGTCGGTTGCAGCAGCTTCTCCATCTTCGCCCGAAGCTCCTGTTGCTCAAGAGGTTTCTGCACCAGTGTCGGTGCAGGATGGTCGTGTGGATGCCGCTCCGGTGCAGGTGACCAGGGCTGCTGGACCGAGTGCTGAAGCTAAAATCGATCATCAGTGGCTGGCCGAGTCGCTCTGGCGGCGAGTGGCGGAACTGAAACGCTATCCGAATTCGGCCCGCATGAACGGCCAGGAAGGGAAAGTGATCTTGAAAGCCGTCATCCGATCAGATGGACAGTTGGCTGATGTGTTTGTCCTGAAAAGCTCAGGGTACGCGGCGCTCGATATGGCGGCGATGGAAGCGGTGAAGTTGGCCTGTCCCCTCCATATGAAACATGCCATCGGCAAGCCGCAGATCGTCGTGAGCCTTCCGATTGTCTATAGCCTGGCCAACTAGTGCCTCGAATGTCTTGCTAGGTACGACCGCCAGCCGCCGTAGGCGGTGATCTCTTGATGTCCTTCGATGAGCGCCGGCTCACCCAACACGCCCAAGACAATGCTTCCGTCTTCCAACCGCACCTTTCCGATGCACAGACCAGGGGGCTCATTCAGCAAGATTCCAGCCAGCCCTACGGTGGGCACTGACCAGACTTCGACTGCCACTTTGACACCAGTCCCATCGGTGACGCGCAGCATGGCAGGATGCACGTCGTTGATCGTCCAGAGCCGATATGTTGACTCGGTCATTGTCTCCCGAACGAACGTTGCCTTGGCAGCCATCATGTTTGGGTTAAGCTCGAGTCCTCGCATCAGTGTGCCGTTGACCGCGAGCAGCACGTCACGCTGGTTCACGCGGTGCTCCCTGCGTAGGCCTGCCGAAGCGATGCGATGAGATGGTTGGCCGTCGTTACCCAGCCGACAATGCCGCCTTGCGATTGGATCATGCGGACCGTCGCCTGCTTAAAATCAGGGAAATAACTTTCGGTGCCATCCTCAACCAGCAAACATTCGTAGCCGCGATCGTTGGCTTCTCTCATGCTGGTTTGCACACAGACTTCCGTCGTCACGCCGGTAAACACCAGGTGAGTGATGCCAAGCGCCTTCAGGCGCTCTTGTAGATTGGTGGCGTAGAATGCCCCCTTGCCCGGCTTGTCGATGACGAGTTCGCCGATCGCGGGATGCAGCTCCGGGACGATATCGTTTCCCGGTTCTCCCAAGACCAGAATGCGCCCCATCGGACCGGGATCGCCGATACGGAGCGTAGACTCTCCGCGCCGTTTCTTGGCCGGCGGGCAATCCGAGAGATCGGGGCGATGGCCCTCCCTCGTGTGAATCACCGGCAATCCCAACTCACGAAAAGTCTTGAGGAGTTTCGCGACGGTCGGCACGATTTTCTGCAAAAGCTCGACCTTATTCCCAAGCGCTGCGCCAAATCCGCCCTGCTCGACGAAATCGCGCTGCATGTCGATGATCACCAATGCCACGTGATGGCCTGAATTCTTCGCCGGTAAGGGATAGGGATAAGGCGAGGCGATGACGGTAGTCATGTCGTATGTCCTGTCATGTGTCGCCCAATGATCGCCAGGTCGGCGCCGGACGACGTGGTTTCATAGACGAGTTGCCCATTGAACATCACCACCGTGCGGTCGGATAGTTCCAGGATCTCGTCGAGATCTTCGCTGACCAGAAGAACGGCCGTCCCGCGATTGCGCGCGGCGACAATCTGCAGGCGAATTTCCTCCATAGCCAGGAAGTCCAGCCCGAAACAGGGGTTGGCGATGATCAAAATCTCCACCTCCGCCGACAGCTCACGCGCTAAGACTGCGCGCTGCACGTTGCCTCCCGAAAGCGACTGAATGGGCGTGTCGGGATAGGGAGGTTTGATGTTGTAGCGCTCGATCAGCCCGAATGCGCTGCGGCGCAGCGCGGGGCGGCTGATGAGCCACCCGCCCACCGCGTGAGGTTCACGATCGAAATTACGAAAGGCTAGGTTCTCCGCCACCGTCATGCGTCCGACGCACGTGTTCTGAAGCGGTTCTTCCGGCAGGCAGAAGATCTTGTGTTGCATGATCTTCTTGCGGGTCGGCTGAAAAGACTGACTCTGCACGTGTATCGTGCCCGCAGTGGCCTGGCGTTGCCCTGCCAGGACTTCGACCAGTTCTCGCTGGCCATTGCCCGAGACCCCGGCCACTCCGACGATCTCGCCTTCATGGATGGTGAGATGCAGCCCCCGCACGATCTCTACGCCGATATCATCCTTGACTCGGATATCTTGCAGGATCAACTTGGGTACCCGCGTCGTCCTTGTGGTCCGCTGCTTCGGCTTCACCGTCACTTCTGAGCCCACCATCATCTCCGCCATCTGAGTTACTGTTAGTTCCGAGACTTTTCCGGAACCTACGAATTGTCCCTTGCGAAGGACCGTCACTTCGTCCGCAAATGCCGCCACTTCGCGAAGCTTGTGGGTAATGATCAGGACGCTCACTTGCTGGGCCAGAGTCATGGCCCGGAGATGGCCCAGGACTTCATCCGCTTCGTGTGGCGTCAGGACGGAGGTCGGTTCGTCCAGAATAAGGATGCGGTTCCGCAGCGCGAGTTGTTTGAGGATTTCCACTTTTTGTTTTTCGCCTGCGGCGAGCGAACTGACGCGAGCGGAGAGCGACACCTTGAACGGCATCTTTTCCATGAACTGTGTCAGCTGATGCTCTTCTTTCTGCCAATTGATGACGGGGTCCAACGTGGCCTTGGAGATCACCAGGTTCTCGAGGACCGTCATGTTTGGAATGAGGGTGAACTGCTGATACACCATACCGATGCCGAAGGTCTGTGCGTCGCGCGGGCTGTGAATCGTGACCGGTTGCTGATCCAACAAAATCTTCCCCTCATCAGGGTGGTAATAGCCCATGATGCATTTGACCAGGGTGCTCTTGCCCGCGCCGTTTTCACCGAGCAGGGCATGGAATTGGCCTGCTCGGAGGTGGAAGTTCACGTCCTTCAAGGCCACGAGCGGCCCGAAGCGTTTGGTAATCCCCAACGCTTGTAAGTCCGGAGGAACTCCATCCGTCATGAAAACGCCTCTAAGAGGGCGTCCGATTTTCCCACGGCACCGAACACTCCGCCCTGCATTGTGACCATCTTGATCGCAGCCTGGTGATTTCCCAGATCAGTTGCGCCGCAGCAGTCTTCCAGCAAGAGACATTCGAAACCCCGATCATTCGCTTCGCGCATGGTGGTATGGACGCAGACATCGGTGGTGATCCCGGACAAAATCACATTGTGAATGCCGCGAAGCCGCAATAACATCTCCAAATCAGTCGCCCAGAACGAGCCTTTGCCAGGCTTATCGATGATGGGTTCGCCTGGCTTGGGAGCGAGTTCAGGGATGATCTCCCATCCCGGTTCGCCTCGAACCAGGATTTTCCCGCAGGGACCGGGATCTCCGATGCCGGCTCCGATTCTTCGGCTGCGCCACCGTTTATTATCCGGTAGATCCGCCAAGTCTGGCCGGTGGCCTTCTCTGGTGTGGAAGACATGCATTCCAATGGTTCTGGCTTTCGACAGTACCTTGAGGATATGCGCGATCGGGGCGCGGGTCAGAGAAATGTCATAGCCCATCTTGTCGACATAGCCACCCTTGCCACAAAAATCCGTCTGCATGTCGATGATGAGAAAGACTGTATTGTCGGGTCGAAGGTCACCGTTATAGGGATAGGGATAGGGATCGGATGCCACGTACCTGCTCATGGCTCACCTCTTTATAATGTCATCAGAATATGTCTTTCGATTGGTCTCCGAAGATGCTGGAAAAGCTCGTCCAGCAAGGCCGCAGCGAGCGAAAGGCCGAGGCGTACGCGGTTGGTACGTTGAGGCCTTGAGCGATGCGAGAACGACGCTGGAGAGATTTTGCAGCATCTTCGACCTAACGAGTCACTGTCAGTTCATGCGGGACTCCCACGAGCGTCCGTCTGGGGGAGCATGTGATGATCATCATAGCCAGCGTCATGATGTAGGGGATCGCGTTGAAGATATAATATCCTCCTGTAACTCCCACGGATTGCAAGGATGGCCCTAACGCAGCCGCCCCTCCCCACAAGAGCGATACCCAGAGGCAGCCGATCGGCTGCCAGCGGGCAAAGATCACCAGCGCCACCGCCATCAGCCCCTGCCCGCTCGAAAGGCCTTCGCTCCAGTTGAATGGGTAGTAGAGGGAGAGATAGGACCCACCGATTCCGGCCAAGAATCCTCCTTGAGCCGTGCTGAGGATCCGTATACGATCAACCGGCAATCCTAGGGCACGTGCCGCATCGGCGCTTTCGCCGACGACCCGGACCTTTAATCCCCATGCCGTGTTCTTCAACATCCATCCGAGTACGACTGCGACAACGATCCCGACCAGAAACAAGGCATTGATCTGCAGAGCCGCCTGGAGTTGCGGAATATCACTCCACCCGCCGAGATCGATCGAGGGTAATCGAGGCGCAGATGGCTGGATATAGGGCTTCCCCAGAAAAAAGGCTAACCCCGTGCCGAACAGCATCATCGCGATCCCGACTGCGATGTCGTTGACTCGTTGGAAACTACAGATCCAGCTGTGTAAGGCCCCGAGCACCATGCCGGCCAGGCCGGCACACAAGACTCCCAGCCACGGAGACCCGCTATGCAGTGAGACGGCATAGCCGGTCATGGCGCCCATGACCAGTGTGCCTTCCAGGCCCAAATTGATGCGGCCGCTTTTCTCGGTCAAGCATTCGCCCAGTGACACAAACAGAAATGGCGTACCGATTCGAATCGCTCCACCGAGTACGGCAATGAGCACTCCCCACCACCCGACTTCCATCAGGATGCTCCTTGTTTCTGTAACTTTGCAAAACGACCGTATAGGGTTTCGCTAAAGAGGATAACGAGAAAAATGATCCCCTGCATCACAAGCACGGTCGCATCGGGTAATTCATGTGTGCGTTGCAACAACCCGCTGCTTGCGCGGATACCTCCCAACAAGACGGCAACGGGAATGATGGCCAATGGATTATTGCGTGCCACAAAGGCCACGAGAATCCCGGCATACCCATAATTGGCATTGAGGGTGTCATTGGCCCTGCCGTGGATGGCCGCCACTTCCAGCATCCCTGCCAGTCCACCTGCCGCTCCCGCCACGAAACAGATGATCAAAATCAGCCGCCCAACCGGCAGGCCTGCGACCTGGGCCGCGCGCACATTGCCCCCGGCGATTTGAGACGCGAAGCCGAAGACGGTGTGATGCATGAGAAACCATGCGATGGCGCACGCCACGATGCCGAACACCAATCCCCAATGGAGGTCTGTTCCAGGAATGACGCCGATCATATTGGCCTCTCCGATATGATGCGTCGAGGGATGGTTGAGGCTTTCCGGATCGCGAAAAGTGCTGGTGACAAGGTGGCTCAGGAGCGCGATGGCAATGTAGTTCAGCAATAGACTACTGATGGTTTCATTGACGGCGCGATAGTGCCGCAATGCCCCTCCGATCATAAGCCACACGCCGCCGGCTACCATGCCGGCGAGTGCCATGGTGGTCAGAACGACCATCGGAGGGGCCGTAGGCATGGCAAGTGCCGCAATGGCCGCGAAGAGGCCACCCATGACGACGGCGCCTTCGCCTCCGATGATAATCAAGCCGAGATACCCCGGCAGTGCGGTGCAGAGGGCTGTCAGCATCAACGGCGCGGCTCGCACCAACGTGTTCTGCCATGAAAACGAGGTGCCGAAAGCGGCGCGATACATGGTTTGGTACACCTCGAAGGGATCGGCTCCAGCCGAAGCGACAAAGATCCCGAATAACAGCATCGAGACCGTCAGGGATCCAACGATGATGAGGAACGGTTCCAGCGCTTTGTTCATGATCTGTGGCACGGCTACGCTCATGACTTGGTTGAACCGATGACTCCCTCGACCAGCCAATCCATGCTCTCCAGCCAGATGTCGGTCTGAACATGTTCCTTTCCTGCAGCAATGACGACGCGACCGGTATTGTCTTTGATCGGGCCCTTGTACACGACCATCCCTCCACCCATGAATTTGTCTTTGGCTGCGTCGGCTTGCTTGCGAACGGTTTCTGTCACCACCTGGTGATACTCCGAGACCTTGACGATTCCTTCCTTTAAACCACCACGCACGAGATGGGGTACAGTCTGCCCTTTTCGAATCATCTCAGCATACTCCATATAGACCTTGGCCCAATTCCATTCTGCTCCTGTGAGATAACCCTTGGGCGCGAGCTTGGATTGGTTGCAGTGGTACCCGGTGCAATAGACGCCCCGCTTTTCGGCGGTTGTGATGACGACCTTGGGACTGTCGACGTGACAGGTGATGACATCGATGCCTTGGTCGACCAAACTGTTCGTGGCTTCCGCTTCACGGACAGGCAGCGACCAGTCGCCCGTAAAAATCACATTGGTCGTACAGGTCGGCCTAATGCTGCGGGCACCGAGGGTATAGTTGTTGATGTTGCGCAAGACTTGCGGAATAGGTTTCGCCGCCACAAACCCCAGCTTCCCGCTCTTGCTCATTCCGCCTGCGACGATGCCGGCGATATATTGCGACTCATCAATGAAGCCAAAGTAACTCCCGACGTTCTTGGGGTGTTTGCCCTCTTGGTACAGCCCGCCGCAATGCAGAAACTGGATGTTGGGAAATTGTGGCGCGACCTTGATTATATGGGGATCGAAATAACCGAAGGAGGTGGGAAACAACACTTGTGCTCCGTCCAGCTTGACCATGCTTTCCATGGTTTTCTGAACTTCGATGGTCTCCGGGACCTTTTCTTCATCAAAGGCTTTCACCCAATCAAGCTTGGCGACCGCCGCTTTCCCTTCAAAATGTGCCTGATTGTACCCATAGTCGTCTCGTGGGCCTACAAAGATGAAGCCCATCTTCACCTTGTCCGATGCGCCCCAGGCGTGGCCGATCCACTCCACGTTGCCCAACATGCCCAGCGCCCCGGCAGCTGCAGTCCCCTGTAGCACTTGGCGTCTCGTCAGTTTGCGTGATTCGGACATAGGTCCTCCCTCAGGGTGAGATGTGTGTGGCAGTACACCTTACTTCACAATAAATGTTCCCGTTTCGCCGGCCAGGGCGCGACTGATATTCTCAGGATTGGTGATCAGCCCGGTCTGCCCCCCCCCTTCTATGAATTCGATCACTGCCTGAATCTTCGGTCCCATGCTGCCTCTGTCGAATTGATCGTCCGCATAATGTTTCTTTGCCTCAGCCACGGTCATGCGGTCCAGCCATTGCCGGTCAGGCTTATTGAAGTTGATGGCCACCTTCTCGACCCCTGTGGAAACCAGCAACAAATCCGCCCCGATACCACGGGCCAGCAGGCTTGAGGCCAAGTCCTTGTCAATAACAGCTTCGACGCCGATCAGGTTCCCTTCCTCGTCTTGAACCACGGGAATCCCACCACCACCGCAAGCAATGACAACAAATCCAGCCCGAGCCAAGAGGTTGATGGCCTCCAACTCGACGATGGTCTTCGGCTGCGGTGATGGCACGACCCGCCGCCATCCGCGGCCTGCATCGTCCTTGACGATCCATCCCTGGCGACGGGCAAGCCGCTGTGCCGTCTCTTCGTTCATGTGCGATCCGATCGGTTTGGAGGGATCGGCAAATGCCGGGTCGTGTCGGTCCACCAAGGTCTGCGTGATGAGAGCCACCGCCTTCCGATCGATTTTTTGCTTGCGAAATTCGTTGTAGAGGGCTTTGAGGAACATGTATCCGATGCCACCCTGCAGGTCGGCATCGGCATAGTCCATCGGCACGGGAGGAACTTCCTCCAAGGCTAATTCTGAGCGGCGCAGAATGAAGCCGACCTGAGGACCGGTCCCATGGGTGATGACGACATTCCACCCGGCTGCGATCATTCCCGCGATGTGATGTGTCGTGATAACTGCCTCGCGACTTTGATCCGGAATCGATTCGTGATCCTTGTCGCGGATCAAGGCGTTTCCTCCGACAGCGACGACGGCAAGTTTGTTAGACGTTCCCATAGGGTTCCTTCGAGTGCGTCACGTCGCACTCACCATCTTGGCCAACGCAGACACGGCTTGTGTGAAGCAGGCGAGGGGAGCACGAGTGATCCCTGCTCCGATTTGCCCAACCCCTGCTTCGCGATGGGCAATCCCTGTATTGATGATCGGTTGAATGCCGGTATCGACGACCTTCCGGACATCGATGCCCGCCGGTGAACCGGCAAAGTTCAGTGCCGGCAGCGTGAAGGCATTGTTGCGGCCAACGGTGATATGCGTCATGGCCATGGTGTTGTCGATCGCGTCCTGCGGCGTGCCGCCGACGAACTTGACGATGGCCGGAGACGCGGCCATGGCGAATCCGCCGACACCGGCGGTTTCGGTGATGGCGCTATCTCCCAAATCAGGCGCTGCGTCGGCCGCGCTGTATCCGGGGAAAAAGAGTCCATCAACGACCGGCGCTGGTGCCGTAAACCATCGGCTTCCGGTGCCGCTGACTCTGATGCCGAACTCGACTCCGTTACGGGCCATGGCTGTGACCATACTGCTGCCCGGAACGCCATGGGCTGCGTCAGCCATCGCTTTACAAGCCGCCATGGACAGATTTAAGAAGAAGTGGTCGTTGCCGGCGATGAACTCGACGACCGCCGCGATGTCGGCAGCGGGGATGCGAGTCTTCAATAATGCTGAAATGAGGCGTTTGAGGAACAGCGAGGAGGCAGCGGCGTTACGATTATGCACCTCATCACCCATGTGGAGGGCCTGCGCCATCATAGGCTTGAGGTCGACCCCGCCTAGGAGTTCAACGCTCGCTCGCAGGGCTGGTGCGAGTACCTGCCCCATCCATTTGAGACGGGTGATCACGTCGGGACCGTTGGCGCCGAACCTGAGCGCCTTGCCGAGGCCCTCGTTAAAGTTGCTGAACGCCTGATATCCGTTGGTCGTATTGGTCACTATCCAGACCGGCATGGATGGGCTGATGATCCCGGCCATCGGCCCGACGGCATTGTGGTGGTGGCAAGGCTCGAACGCGATTTCGCCGCTGGAAGCCATGGCCTCTGCCATGGTGAGATTTTCTGCCCAGCCCTCATAGAGAATAGCTCCGATGATGGCCCCCTTCATGGGCCCGCACATATCCTTCCACGCAATGGGAGGACCACTGTGCAGGATCATCCGCTCTGCGATGTTGGGCAGCACCTGGCTGGCGGTGCCCACGCCGTTCAACACCGGCTGGGCCGATTGGTAGGCATCGAACGCTGTCTGGTTGGCGGTTTCAACGGAGAGCAGGTTGACCAACCGGGCCAGCGCACGACCGACCTCCTGCTGCCCCTGAGCAGGCGGGGCCCATTCAATCTGGAGCACAGAACCGCCCGCCCTCGTGATTGAATCGGCGAAGGAAGACAGGCCGACATTTAGGACATGGAGCTGCTCCTGAAACAGGGCCTGTATCACAATCGTCCTCCGACGACGTCAGGCTTCTGGACGACAGAGGCAGCCATGCGCACAGCCTGAGCGTTGCTCTCCGCAAGAGTTACACCGACCTCTCGAAAAGCCGTTTCCTGCTTGGACAGATTCTGAGGGTCCGCGGCTGTGCCGCAGACGAATCCCATGATGGCCAGATGTCTGCCTGCTTTACTGGCAAGATCGCGCGCTTTCTGAATCACTGGGACCATCTCAGCGGCAGGATCTGGGTGAGATCCGTAGCCAAGGACAACGTCCAATAGAATTACTGCCACCTCGGGATCGCTGGCTTCCTTGATCAGCCGCTCATTTCGGAGCCGATGGTCAATCATAGGATGGGGGCGTCCACGAGTGAAGAGATCGTCGCCCAGATCAATGACCGTGTGCTTTTGACTGGTCCAGACATCGCTCAAACGATCCTCTGGCTCCACTGGAGTGTTGGAATTGATCTGCCCCAGTTCTTTCTTCAGGAGGAGCGACGCCTCGTAGCAAAAGGTGCCGCCGCTATAGAGGCCCCGAACGTATCGCTGCTGCGGAGCAAGAGGTGTGATGGAAAAAGGGGGCACACTCGCTCGCCTGGCTTCGGGAGGTTGGCCGTTGGCGAGCGCCACCGCCGCCGCTGCTGCATCCTCGAGTGTCGCGGCGGGGTAAATATTCCCGCGTCTCACCCGATCGGGATCGGCACCAAGAAAATTGACGACCACCGGCTTGCCTGCGCCACTGGCTACCCCCAGTACCTTGCTGGCTACCTCTGGTGACGGAGGTTTAGAAATGAGCACAATCACGGAGGTGGAGGGATCGGCTGCCAGCGCCTTGAGGCCCTGAAGCATGGACATACCGCCGACATCGCGGTGCAGATCGTGTCCGCCCGTTCCGATCGCCTGCGAGATGCCACTGCCCCATCGGTCGACCAGGCAGGTTACCTGTTGGAGGCCAGTGCCAGATGCGGCGACGACACCGATGGCTCCGCGACGCACCACATTCGCGAACGCAAGCGGGATGCCATTGATAATGGCGGTTCCGCAGTCCGGGCCCATGACAATGAGATCACGCTCCTGGGCGAACCGTTTGAGCGCGATCTCGTCCTTGAGCTCAACGTTGTCGCTAAAGAGCATGACATTGAGGCCGAGACCCAGCGCCTTGAAGGCCTCCGCCGCGGCGTACTCGCCCGGCGTGGAGATTAAAACGAGGTTTGCGCCGACGAGGTTCCCGAGCCCCATCTCGATGCTGCGGGGAGACATGCCGCGTGATTGTTCATTGCCGGTCGACGGAGGGGAAGGTTGCTTCAGCGCAGATTCTGCCGCAGTAAGCGCCGACTCAAGTGCCTCGGCATTTCCTTGAAGAGCGATCAACAAGTCGTTGGCGCCAGCTTCAACGGGTTCCGCCAACAGGCCCGCTTCCACGAGAAGTGTCACATTGTTGGGAGAGGCCATGATGGCCGACGCTTGTTCCACACCGGGCAGCTTGGTAATCGTGGAAGACAGCTGCATCAACGAGACGGAGTCGCGGTAGAAGTTCCGGATTATTTTTGTCGCCCTGGCCATGTAGATAGTCCCCCATCGACGCCTTGCCTTGGCAGGCTCACAGCGTCAACGTCAGGCGGGTGGGTTGAGCTCCCGCCGATGGCTTATGTGGCGAACGTCAAATCCAGCAGCGTGATGCCTCGTCTAAGAACAAGGAACGAACGACCGAAGAGTACGACCGACTTAATATCTGATATTGAGGCAGCTAACTTGAACACAAGATTGTATACCAAGTCAAGGGCAAAGCCAGGGTTCGGCTCATAGGCCGAGTCAGCTCGATAAACGGACATCGTTTCATCACCTCTTGCGTCTTTCGATTCTGGTTTCATGGTTGGGCCCTTGAATCGCAAAGAACAGACAAACGAAGAAGGTCACTGAAAATCAGATGAGGAGGCAGGCCCTGCCACGCAAGACAGCCTAACAGCAGGCCTAGCACCCCGTCGGAGCCAGAAGTATGGCCGACTTGCAACGCGGCTTGCGTGGCTGCCTTGATGCTGCTCATATTGTTTGCCTGGTTCAGTCGCTGCGCTAATTTCGCGATCGGTTCAGAGACATGGCCCTTGGCTGCGGATCGGAGATAGGCGCAGCTAATCTCATTGGTATTCTGTGACACTTGTGACAGTTCAGAGCCTAAGGCCATCAGAAATTGCATCCGAGATAGGTTGGCCCCTGCCGTGCACCATAATCCGGCCAAATAACCCACGAGAAAATCATCGCCTGAGGGAGTCAAGCCGTACCCAAGTCCGATCAGTGATTTAACGGAGATCATGGCCTCTCTTAATTGGAGGCGACATGTCGTCTGTAGGAGCGACGGGATAGTGCAAGCACCCTGTTGGAGAAGAATCTCCGAGACCGCCGGCGTGGCAGGCCGTCCTTCTGATAGAAAAAAGGCACCCAGATTCTCCGACATGCCACTTTTATAATGATGCAATTTCAATTCGGACCAAGCAACTGCCCAGGATTGAGCATGCGTGGGTCGGCAAAGATCGATGTGGAAGCCTTTGAGATCGATGTGCCAGGGGTGTGCAGGTCTCAGGTCGGCGGAAAAATCAGTTCCGTCGATGCGGAGTATTCCGCCCCGGCAGGCGACCGGTTGTCCGACTCGAAGGGCATGCAGGAAGACAGAATGAGATGAGGTGTCTAAGCGAATGCCGTGAGGGACATTGCCTTTCTGGCATGGGAGCAGGGTCAGCAGCGTGCCAGGCTCTAGCGATACATTGCAGGCCTGGCGGAACACACTATGCACGGTTCCGCTGAAAGGATTGGGCGTTACCTCAACACCGATCGAAAGGGCCTGGAAGCGCACGATGGGTACCCCATCGTCCCGAAATTACGGGGCGTTCATTAGCTTTTCATCGAGTAAGCTCTGGCTAATGCATCCTTGATCGCCGTATGGACATTGTTGCGTCCCTCTTCGATGTTTTGTTGCATGGCGGCGCGCGCCTTCCGTCCATCCTTGGCGGCGATGTGCTTCAGGATATCCAGATGTTGACGGCATGTGCTTTCGGCTCGATCGGTCTTGTCAAAATCGATCATACGAAAAAGCATCAAACGTTCATTGATGGTACGAAGGTGCCGCAAGAGCGTCTTGTTTCCTGCAGCATGGGCGAGCGTCTCGTGAAACTGAGTGTCTAGTCTGGCGAGTTCCTCGGCTTTCTTGGAAGATCCGTTCAGCAGGCCAGTCCAGGTCCGCTTCAGCTTAACCAAGTCCTCCGTATCATTTTTGTTGAGAGGACCCCTCTTTGCCAAGCATTCGACGACATAGAGTTCCAGGGCTAGTCGCACTTCATACAGCTCCTCGATCTCAACGATGTTATGCTGCCTGACCACGTAACCACGATTCGGCAATTTTTTTACGAATCCATCGGTTGCCAGTACACGGAGCGCTTCCCGGACAGGGCTCCGACTCACGTTGAATGTCTTGCAGAGTTCGACTTCGGTCAGGCGATGCTCGGGTGGGTAGTGCCAGTGAATGATCTGTTCTTTCAGTGTGGCGACAATCGATGAACTAAGGTTGGATGGTTCTCCTTCCACGATTCGGTCATTTCGAATCATTATATTCTTTCGCGAGTCCGAGCCTCAGAAATAATCCAAGGTAGAGGGCACATGATGTGCGGGCAGACAAACCAGTTTTATTTCCAGCTGGGCTAGCTCTCCGAGATTGTATACAATTAGGTCTGCTAAGTTCAATCTTCCTGGGCGTCCTGCTCGTGGTCGCTTTCACGGGTATGAAAAATGTCGAGCGTTGGGAACGGGGTGGGACGAGGCGAACCCAAGATGCCGGCTATCTTGCCAGCGATTACGCAGCACTGGTTAGGTATTCTTTAAGTAAGCTCTGGCCAGCGCATCTTTGATCGTTGTAGGGATGAGGCGGCGTCCCTCCTCAATATTCTTCTGCATGGCTGCACGCGCCCCTGGGGCATCTTGCATCATAATCCGCTCCAAAATCTCCAGATGTTGGTGGCAGGTGTGTTCAGCGCGGTCTCGTCTCTCAAAATCGAGCATTCGAAACAGCCTCAGTCGTTCATTGATAGTTCGAAGGTGCCGCAGGAGGGATTTATTTCCCAAGGCTCGGGCCAGTGTATCGTGAAAGAGCGTGTCCAGTATGGCGAATTCCTCTGGTTTCTTGGACGGTTCCTTCAAGAGTTCGGTCCAGGTTTGTTTGAGGTCAGCGAGCTCGGCCGCAAGCTGTGTCGTCTGCTTCTTGGTCGTGAGGCGTTCGACGGTATAGAGTTCCAAGGCCAAGCGCACCTCGTACAGCTCCTCGATTTCTTCGATGGTATACTGCTTGACCGCGTAACTCCGATTCGGAAGTTTTTTAACGAAGCCGTCGGTTGCCAGCACCCGGAGCGCCTCCCGAACTGGACTGCGGCTCACGCCGAAGGTCTTGCACAATTCGTCTTCGGCCAACCGATGTTCCGGCGGGTAGTGCCAGTGAACGATTTGTTCTTTCAGTGTGGTCACGATGGACGAGCTTAGGTTTGAGGAGCCGTGTTTCTTCCTTCGATCCTCCCGACGGGCCATCTTTGTCATCTGTGCTCCTCCATCGGGCAGGCATCTTGCTCCTGAGAGCTGGGTGCCAATTGGAAATGTCTGAGGGGTGGGCACATGATGGTCGCCTGACCGACGAGGCTCACCAATAGTAGGGCCAGGCGTGCCAGTATGGAGACCAGTAAGGTCCCCAATAAGGGCCAGGGCCGATGGGACGGCGAATGCGAGGAGGCTCCTCGTCGTTCTCGGTCCACACGCGCAGATTGGTGATGTTGAGAAGCGGGTAGGTGTACTCCGTCTCATCGAGTGGGAGGGTGACAGACCCAGCCATTTCTCCGGTAACGGTTACAAATGTACCGGGAGGGATCGTTGCGGGATCAAGGAATTGCTTCTGCATCGCGATGAATCGGCCCTGGGATTTGCTGAGGTCCATGGTTGGCTGGAGAGAGGAGTCCAGCGCCAATTGAAGAATTTCGATCCTTGTCCCCTCCTTCAAGCGCCTTGCGCCCAGCACCTTCCCTCCGAACGTCACCGGCTGTCCGTTGTATGATCCTGGTGTCTCCTGTACCTGCGCATAACTGATCTGAGAAGGAGCCGCAGGCACGGCGCCGGTCAGGTTTCCGTTTGAGGCACAGCCGGATACAATCAACAGCACCGACGCGATCCAAACAGGCCAAGATATTCGCATGGCAAGAGTATAACAGAGCACAAGGAGGCGCTCCATCCGCTATAATGGGGCACGACTATTTACCCGTGAAAGGAGTTTCAGATGAACGGTCGGACGATGTCGATCTGGACGTGTGTGCTTGTAGTTGTGGGTGCGATCGGGTTTGTGCATGCACCGGTGAGTGCCGCTGTGGACAAGCCGGAACTGAAGGGCAAGTTCGAGATCCTCAAGGATGAGCCGTCGACTCATCAACCAGGCAAGGTGAAGGTGATCGAATTTGCGGATTTCTATTGCCCACATTGTCATCACTTCGAGGAGACAGGGGTCCCTCTGCTCCTGAAGGAATTTGGGAATAAGGTCGAGGTCACCATGGTCGGTTTCCCCGTGATTCACGGGAAGCTGCCGACCCCGTTTGACATGTATGAGCAGGCAAAACTGATGGGCAAGGGCGATCACATGAAGGCCGTCCTGTTTCGCATCATTCACAAGGAAAAGCTTGATGGGGTACTGGATCGTTCCATTCGCGCCATGTTGATTAGGGAGGTCGGGTTGGACGTCAACATGTTCGAAATGGGAATGGAAAGTGGAAAGCCGGCCAAGCTGTTCGAAGAGGGGCGTCGATTGGGCGAACGGATCAAGGTGTCATCCACGCCGTCGCTCTTGCTGGACGGGAATATCAAGGTCGATGGTGCGAACATGACACCTGAGAACGTCATCATCATTATCCGGAGCATTCTTGAAGCGGATGCGAAAAAGTAACTCGTGAATGATAAGGAGTGAGAGGTGAAGGGGAGGGTGATTGAAAGATCATCAAGGTACTGAGGACGGCGGAGCACTCTTCCTTACCCCTTGCTGAGTGAAGAATGGCTATTGATCCTATCTGCGGCATGACGGTCGATCCTGCCAAGGCGGCGGGTCAGTACGACCACAAAGGGACGACCTACTATTTCTGTGGGACGTCCTGCCTGGAACGATTTCGCGCCGACCCCGACCGTGCGCTGAGCAAGAGGCCACTGAATCTGATCACGATGCCTGCTCCACGGAAACCGTTGCCGATGATGGTGCAAGCGGCGACCGGCGAAATCGATCCCGTGTGCGGTATGACAGTGCAACCGGCCACTGCAGCCGGTTCCTACGAATATCGAGGAAAGACGTATTACTTCTGTGCCACTCGATGTCTAGAAAAGTTCAGAGCCGATTCCGACTATTATCTGACCCCACCTGGCCAGCGCATTCCGAAGCCGACGCCTGCCCCAGCCGGCGGCAGCGTCCAGTATGTCTGCCCGATGGATCCAGAGGTGTCGGAAACCAAACCGGGCGCCTGCCCTGTCTGTGGGATGGCGCTGGAGCCAGCGGACGTGACTGTTGCGAGCACGCGCACCGAATATACCTGTCCCATGCATCCGGAAATTGTGCAGGCTGATCCTGGGAGTTGCTCGATCTGTGGGATGGCCTTGGAGCCGCGTACGGTGACGATGGAAGAGGCCAATCCTGAGCTGGTCGATATGACTCGCCGATTTCGGCAGAGCGTTGTGCTTGGCTTGCCCATCCTGGCGTTGATGATTTCCGAGATGATGCCGAGTCAGCCGTTGCAGCACTTCTTTTCAGGAAGAGCATTGGTCTGGTTTCAGTTCGTGCTGGCGACGCCGGTGGTGTTCTGGGTCGGGTGGCCGTTGTTTGAACGAGCGTGGGCCTCGCTCGTCAATCATCACCTTAATATGTTTAGCCTCATCGGTCTTGGTACCGGTGCGGCCTATCTCTACAGCGTCGTGGCAACTCTCGCGCCAGGCCTGTTCCCTGATTCGTTCCGTGGTCACGGCGGAGAGCTCGCCGTCTACTTTGAACCAGCGGTTGCCATCATCGCGCTGGTTTTGTTGGGGCAGGTGCTGGAATTACGGGCGCGGAGTCGAACCAGTAGTGCTCTCAAGGCGCTCTTGGGGCTGGCACCGAAAACAGCGCGGATTGTCCGGGCTGATGGCCGCGAAGACGATATTCCATTGGACCAGGTCCAGGTGGGGGACCAATTACGCGTCCGACCAGGTGAAAAGATACCCGTCGATGGCGTGGTAGTGAATGGGACGAGTGCCGTTGACGAATCGATGATCACCGGTGAATCGATTCCCGTGGAAAAGCGAGCAGGGCAGAAAGTGGTGGGCGCGACGGTCAACGGGACGGGAAGTTTCGTCATGCGGGCCGAGCGAGTCGGTCGCGAGACGTTGCTCTCGCAAATTGTGCGCATGGTCAGCGAGGCCCAGCGAACCCGGGCGCCGATTCAACGGCTGGCCGATGTCGTGGCTGGGTATTTCGTGCCGATCGTGATCCTCGTTGCCCTCATCACCTTCGTGATTTGGGCGATCTACGGCCCGGAACCTCGGATGGCCTATGCCTTGCTCAACGCGGTTGCGGTGCTGATCATCGCATGCCCCTGTGCCTTGGGACTGGCGACGCCGATGTCGATTATGGTGGGCACCGGCCGCGGCGCGACTGCAGGCGTGCTGATCCGTAATGCCGAAGCATTGGAGATCTTGGCAAAGGTAGATATTCTCGTCGTGGACAAAACCGGCACGTTGACGGAGGGCAAGCCTCGTCTCATGACGGTCGCTCCGTTACCGGACTTCAGCGAGACGGATCTCTTGCGGCTAGTAGCCGGGTTGGAGCAAGGCAGCGAGCATCCCTTGGCGGCGGCGATCGTGTCTGGTGTACGAGACAAGGGAATCGTTCCCGCGAAGGCACAGGATTTTCGTTCGCTCACGGGGAAAGGAGTCACGGGGACGGTTGAGGGCCGTGTGGTGATCGTGGGGACTGCGCTGTTTCTCAACGAGTCGAACATCGAGACGACGGCCTTATCTGCGCAGGCTGAACCTTTGAGACTTGAGGGCCAGACCGTGATGTTCGTCGCCATCGACGGCAAACCAGCGGGATTGCTGGGCGTGGCCGATCCAGTCAAGGCCTCCACGCCGGAGGCCATCGAGCTGTTACACCGTGAAGGACTGCGGATTGTGATGCTCACCGGCGACAGCAAGACCACCGCGCAAGCGGTGGCACGACGACTTCACATTGACGATGTGCACGCTGAAGTACTTCCTGAGCAAAAGACCGCGGTCATCAAACAGCTTCAAGCCGAGGGGCATGTGGTTGCGATGGCCGGCGATGGCATCAACGACGCGCCAGCCCTGGCGCAGGCGCACGTGGGGATTGCCATGGGGACGGGGACAGACGTGGCAATGGAAAGTGCGGGGGTGACGTTGGTCAAGGGTGATCTCCGCGCCATCGCGCGGGCGCGTCGTCTGAGCCGCGGGACCATGCGGAACATCCGGCAGAATCTGTTCTTCGCCTTCGTCTACAATACACTCGGGGTCCCCATTGCCGCCGGCGTTCTCTATCCGTTCGTTGGGGTCCTCTTGAGCCCCATGCTTGCAAGCGCCGCCATGACGTTTAGTTCCGTCTCCGTCATCGCGAACGCGCTTCGGTTGCGGAGGTTACCTCTGTAACGCGCCTCGACTATCCAATAACAGTACACCTCCTCGTGCAATTGTTCCCCTCACCTTGGTCACGCTCGGGGTGGTCAAAGACAGCCTGCCTGCGGAAATCACGTGCATGGCTATTCCGGCGCCCATCAGAATCGTGCTAGGCTGGAGCTGTGATGCGAATACCTTGTCGAATTCGCTCATCAGCTCGCACGGCGGTCTTCGGATGGGTGGGGGTGTGGATGCTGGTTGTCCCCTTCTTCCACGTCCACCCCGAAGCGGATCACCTCCACGGACAATCGGGACACATCCACGGAGGCATCGTGCACACGGTGTGGTCTCCGGATCTCGATTGCGAATTCGATAACCATCGGCGAGTCGTTCGAGCGGGCCATTCAGTGCAGGAGAGTGCCGGCGAGCTCGCACCGTCTGCGCACGTAGGCGATGGGCACACCGAGTTCAGCTTGTCACTGCTTCACGATTCGTCGGATCAAAAATCTCTCACACAGCTCTTTGCCAAGTCGCTTGGGTTTGTGTGTGCCGTCGGTTCAGCTGCCGAAGCCTGTTCTTGGGCACCACCGAAGATCGTCTCCGTTCAGCCATCCGTGCCGTCTCCAGACCCCATCTTTTCCCGCGGTCCGCCCCGTCTTCTTGTCTAGACCTCGTAGACATTCGTCGTGCCTAGCAGAACGGTAGACGCCTTATGCTTATCCGCTTGTTTCAGCAGACCGCAAGAGCTTGCGATCACGGGCGTGCTGAATCTGCGCGTAGGCCGTAGGACCTCGGTTACTGCCAAGGCCGAGCAGGGTTTGAAAAGCGGCCCTCGGTTCACGACGACGGTTCGTGCGGAAGACGAATTCATCGAGATAGACCTGGAGCTGGCTGCGGCTGACGCCGTGGTGGGTGCCGACCAGCCAGCTCTGAAGGTTCCCGATCATCCGGTCGGCAAGCGGAACGACGGACTTGGCTCCTTGGCGCAACTGAAGCGGGGGCGGCTGCGTTCGTGGCACATGGGTATAGCCGCTCGCCGTGAGCACCCCGAAGCTCGAGAGGCCATCGGTGGAGATGGTGGTACCTGTGGCGATGTTTCTGGCAGCGAACTCCTTGATGGTGGTTCCTGCGAAATCGGGTATGACCTCCATCCGGGCTCGACCGGACGCCCGTCCCCGCCGTTCGACTGCAACCAGAACCAGCGCGGCGTTGCGCCCTCTGAGCTGGCGACTGCCCCGCAGTCCTGTCTGAGTTCCCCCCACCCAGGTCTCGTCCATCTCAACCTCGCCGCAAAGCGGGTCCCGCGCCGCGTTCACCATCGCGCGACGGAGCTTGTGCAGCATCATCCACGCGGTCTCGTAGCGGCTGAGTCCCAGTTGCTGCTGCAGGAGGAGGGCCGACAGCCCACGCTTATCCGTCGTCATCAGATACGCAGCCCAAAACCACGTCATGAGCGGGGTCTTCGAATTGTGGAGGATTGTCCCGGCCGTCACAGAGACCTGATAGCGGCAGGAGGCACACTGCCAGCGCCGGCGGCCTGCCAAGCCGTACGCGGACGTCTGACCGCACCTCGGACACCGGAACCCATCTGGCCAGCGGCATGCCGTCAGATACTCCGCGCAAGCGTCCTCGCTGGCAAACTGTTGTTGGAACTGCCGCAGGCTCTTGGGGAAACTCGGTCGAGGCATCCCACGATACTACCCATTAAGGTCTGCTGAAACAAGCGGATAAGCATAAGGCGCCTACAGGGGCGACGGGAGGACTGACATGATCTCTTCCTGGAAGGTTCCTTCACCAGGATTCGCTTGCCGGATCGTCATTGCCATCACGGTTGCTGTGGCGTACGCATCGTGTCAGCAGACGCAAGGCGACGCGCCGAAACCGAGTCCGCAAACCGCGAAGTCCTCTGCCCAGCCTGCCATGATTGAATTGCCAGAGGGCAGTGCCGCACTCACACACATTCACACGGACCGTGCGCAATTCCAGGCCATTCAGGTATCGCTCAAAGCTCAAGGGGGAAAGATCTTGCCGAACGAGAATCGGCTCGCTCACCTCAGCCCGCGAGTTCCTGGACGCATCGTTGCCGTGAATGTCAACCTTGGGGATCGCGTTCGATCCGGAGATCGGCTTCTTCTGCTCGATAGCCCCGCGTTCGGCGAGGCCCAGTTGGCCTATCGCAAAAGACGGACGGCAATGAGAGTGGCGGAGAAGGCCCTCGAACGGGCCAAGGCGCTCTTGGCCGAGGGGGCGGTCGGGGTCAGTGAATATCAGCGACGTGAAGCCGACCATGAGAATGCCAAGGCAGAACTCTACGAAGCTGAAGAAAAACTCCATTTGCTCGGGATGGCGGAGCGAGAAATCGAGCGACTGGCTGCCGAGACATTGCCCCATGCAGAGGTGGCCCAGGTATTTCTGCGCGCTCCTTTCTCCGGCGAAATCATCGAGCGAAATGCGACCGTCGGGGAGGTGGTCGATCCGAGCAAAACGCTGTTCACCGTGGCGGACCTCTCGACGGTCTGGGTCCGCGCAGACTTTCCGGAACAGCAGGTCGGGAAACTGAAAACAGGCCTTGCGGTCGAGGTTCGTGTCTCAGCGTATCCGGAGACGGTGTTCCATGGCGCCATTACGTATGTCGGGGCCGTGATCGACCCGGCCACTAGAACGGTCATGGCACGTTCGGAGATCTCCAACCTTGACCGACGGTTACGTCCGGAAATGTTTGCGGAGGTGACGTTGCTCGCGCAGGAAGAATCGGTCTTAGCCGTCCCGCGCACGGCCGTTCAACAAGTCGGAAGTCGCACGATTGTATTCCTAGCGCGTGGACTCCGCCGGTTTGAATCGCGCGAAGTGAAGATCGGAGAGTCGTTGACTGACTACATCGAGGTTAAGGCCGGATTGAAAGAGGGCGACGAAGTTGTCACACAAGGCAGTTATGCGCTCAAGTCCGAGGCTCTTCGCGAACAGATGCCGATGGGTGGGCCGTTATGATGGAACGAATGCTCCGTTTGGTGTTGGAGCAACGACTTATCGTGCTTCTTGCGTCGCTGGTGCTGATCCTGGCGGGGGGCGCGGCGTTCCGACAGTTGCCGATCGATGCCTTCCCCGATGTCACGCCTGTCCAGGTTCAAGTCATCACCAGGGCGCCTTCGTTGGCGCCATTGGAAATCGAACGTTTGGTGACTTTTCCGCTGGAGATCGAATTGACCAACTTGCCGGGGAAGACCGAGTTGCGGTCCGTGTCGCGATTCGGAATCTCCGTGATTACCGTCGTCTTTGAGGACGCCGTGGACATTTATTTCGCCCGACAGCTGATTTTGGAGAAGCTGGTGCAATCGCGGCCGCAACTTCCGCACGGGACGGAGCCCATGCTCGGTCCCGTCAGCACCGGACTCAGTGAAGCCTTCATGTACCTCGTGGAGGGCCCAACCCAGAATCTTCAAGAACTCCGCACGCTGCAGGACTGGGTGATTCGGCCGATGTTACGCGCAGTGCCGGGGCTTGCGGATGTGGATACGTTGGGCGGTTTGGCCAAACAGTACGATGTGCTCGTGGATCCTGACCGGCTGACGAGTCTTGGGCTCACCTTGCGCGAAGTTCAAACAGCCGTGACCGAGAACAACCAAAATGCCGGAGGCAGCTATATCGAGAAAGGAGGCGACAAGCTGGTCGTGTATGGCCAAGGCCTGGCGCGTTCCACGGCGGACTTGGAAGGTATCGTGATCGCCGCCCGCAAAGGAACACCGATCTATCTCCAAGACGTGGCGCAGGTTCGCCTGGGACACGCAGTTCGACTGGGAGGCGTCACGCAAGATGGAACGGGCGAGGTCCTTGAGGGGATTGCCGTCATGTTGCGCGGGGGAAACAGTCGCGAGGTCATGTCCGCTGTCAGAGAGAAGGTGACGCTGATCAATCGGGTGTTGCCGGATGGTGTGACCATCACGTCGTTCTACGATCGCATCGAGCTGGTCACCAGAGCGCTGGAAACCGTGGAGCGAGCCTTGCTGGAGGGGGCTGCCGTCGTTGTGGGCATCCTCTATCTCTTTTTGAGAAACTTGCGCGGTGCATTCGTTGTTGCGCTCATGCTGCCGATGGCGACGCTGATCACATTCCTCATCATGAAACACGTCGGCCTCTCCGCCAATTTGATGTCGCTGGGCGGACTAGCGATTTCACTAGGGATGATCGTCGATGCGGCGATCGTGCAGGTGGAGAACGTGGAGCGGCATTTGGGTCAAGAAGCCGCACGGCAGGCTCCGTCGAAGACGGTTGCAGAACGGCTGCCGGTGATCCTTCGGGCGGTGCTGGAGGTGCGGCGGCCGAGCTTGTTCGGAGAATTGATCATCGCCCTGACGTTCGTGCCGTTACTGATGCTCCAAGGTATTGAAGGCAAGATGTTCGTGCCACTGGCTCTGACGGTGGTGATTGTGTTGCTGAGCTCTCTCGCGCTTTCCCTGACCGTCGTGCCGGTACTGGCTCTTCTGCTAATGCAGCCCCGTGCCTCAACGGAAAGCGGGTACGCGTTAGAGCGGGGGCGCGGACTGTATCGGCAACTCTTGGCATGGGCCTTTCGGAGAACCTATGTCATTGTGATCGGAGCGGGTGGCGTATTGCTCTGCGGGATGGCACTGATTCCCTTCATTGGGCGAGAGTTCGTGCCCATCATGGACGAAGGGTCGATCGTGGTGAACCTGGTGCGGCTGCCGAGTATCAGCCTTACCGAATCGCTCTCCATCACGGGTGAAGTTGAACGGATTTTGATGACCATTCCCGAAGTGCGGTCTGTCATTTCCCGCACTGGTGCGAATGAATTGGGAACGGACCCTATGGGCATGGAGCTCAGCGACATGTATGTCTTGCTCAAGCCTGAACATGAATGGACCGTGCTCAGTAAGAAGGAGATTGAGGAACAGGTTCGTCAACGGCTCAGGCAAGTCCCCGGCATAGCCTTTGGGTTGTCTCAGCCGATCGCGATGCGGGTCGACGAATTAGTCTCGGGAGTTCGGTCGCAAGTGGCGGTCAAACTCTTCGGCGACGACCTGGGCGTCCTGCAAGCAAAGGCGGATGACATTGCTCGTGCGATGCGGCAGGTGGCAGGCATCTCAGATCTTCGCGTCGAGCAGGTTTCAGGGCTGTACTATCTCAAGCTGGATATCGACCGATCCATGGTGGCTCGTCACGGGATCAGCGTCGCCAATATCACACACGTGATCGAAGCGGTCGGTGCCGGCATCAGTGCGGGAGAAGTCTTTGAAGGGCAACGGCGGTTTCCGATCCGAATACGATTTCCTGAGGAGCGCCGAGCCGATGTGGAGTCGATCGCTTCTCTGTGGGTGACGGCCCCCGACGGGTCTCGCATTCCGCTGAGGGAGCTCGCCGACATTCAAATCGTGGAGGGACCCGCCCAGGTCGGACGGGAGCAGGCCAGCCGGCGTATCGTCATCGAGGCCAATGTCGTCGGGCGTGATCTGGTCGGCGCTGTCAAGGAGGCCCAGGCCATCGTGTCCAATGCGGTGCCGCTTCCGTCCGGCTATTACGTCACGTGGGGAGGACAGTTCGAAAATCAGCAGCGGGCGATGGCTCGTCTGGCCGTCGTGGTGCCGGTGGTAGTCGGGATCATTGTTTTTCTCTTGTATGTGACGTTCGGAAATCTCCGGCAAGCAGCGCTGATCGTACTCGCGATTCCGTTTGCAATGGTGGGAGGGCTGCTGGCGTTACTGATTGGCGGCCTGTATCTTTCGGTTCCGGCCTCGGTCGGTTTCATTGCCTTGTTTGGTGTGGCGGTTCTTAATGGAGTGGTGAAGATCCCCTATATTAACCAGCTGCGGGAGCAAGGCATGCCATTGGATGAAGCGGTATTGACCGGGATGGTCTTGCGGTTGCGCCCAGTGCTGATGACCGCATTCGTGGCGGCGCTGGGATTGACGCCGTTACTCTTTGCAAACGGCCCGGGTTCAGAAATCCAACGACCACTGGCCACGGTCGTGATCGGTGGATTGATGTCGTCCACAGTGTTGACGTTGCTTGTGCTGCCGGTTTTGTATCGGTGGATTGAGCAGCGTGTCGAACAACGAGCCGGCGATGCTAAAGGATAGGTAGCGAACTCTAGTCTCGGCGAAAAAGTCGCGCTGTCATGATGACCACGAAAACAGTCTGGATTGACGCCCTAAGAGAATCGATACTGTGGGAGTCGCGCACTGTACTGATCGTGGATGGAAGCGATGCATGACGAGATGATGTCGAGACGTTTTGTGCTGAAGCGAGCGAGTGCGCTGGGATTGCTTGCTGCGATCCAACCGCTCGTCTCTGCATGCGCTGGGCATGGGGTACGTCCTGTCACGTCGGTTGGTACGGAATCGGTGGTGCTGAGCGGGGAGCTGATCGACTTGGTGCTCAGTGAACGCTCCTTGTCCATGGACGAGCAGGTGGGAACCGCCATGACAATCAACGGGACGATCCCAGGCCCGCTCATTCGTTTGAAAGAGGGCCAAGAGGTGACCGTGCGCGTCACGAATCAATTAGAAGAAGCGTCGTCGATTCACTGGCACGGAATACTCTTGCCCGCTCATATGGATGGGGTGCCGGGTGTCAGTTTCGGCGGTATTCCCCCTGGAACCACATTCACCTATCGGTTCCCTATTAAACAGAGCGGGACCTATTGGTATCACAGCCATTCGGATGGTCAAGAATTGCAAGGCATGTACGGGGCGATGATTCTCAACCCCATCGAGCCAGAACCCTTTCAGTATGACCGAGAGTATGTCGTGATGCTCTCCGAGTGGAGCGTTGAGTCGCCTGAAGGCATGCTGGACAACTTGAAGAAATCGTCCGGGTACTACAACTTCCAGAAACGCGACGCTCGTGAGTTTCTTTCAGACGCAGCAAAATTTGGCCTTTGGCCGGCGCTGCGGAATTATGTCATGTGGGACGAGATGCGGATGGATCCGACGGACTTTGCCGATGTGACCGGATCGACGTTCACGTTCCTCATGAATGGTTTGTCACCCGCCGGCAACTGGACCGGTCTCTTTCGTCCGGGCGAACGGGTGCGGCTGCGTTTCATCAATGCCGCCGCGATGACGTTTTATGATGTCCGCATTCCTGGTTTGACCATGACGGTGGTCCAGGCTGATGGCCAGAACGTGCAGCCCGTCACTGTCGAAGAGTTTCGGTTCGGTCCGGCAGAAACCTACGACGTCATTATTCAGGCTGGCGGAGGATCATGCCTACACGATCTTTGCCGAGACTATGGATCGCAGCGGGTATGCGCGCGGAACGCTCGCCCCTCGGTCAGGCATGGAAGGACAGATTCCTGAGCGTCGTGCCCGCCCACTTCGAACCATGGAAGACATGGGAATGATGGGACATAGCAACGCCCATACTGACCATACCGTGATTAGGTCCGGCACGAATCATCATGACACGATGCACGGTAAAGGCATGCAACATGGCCAGGATGGTGATGGTCGAGACCGTTCGTCGATTCCCGGCGCAACACCGGTTAAACATGGCCCGGATAACCACGGCACCGGCAACCAAACGGTGGCTGAATACTCACAAAACCGGATGCATGAACCGGGAAGAGGATTTGAACAGAGCTCTAGGCGTATCCTTGTCTATACCGACTTGAAAAGCCTCACGCCGTATCAAGACCAACGAGCGCCGGAACGGGAGATTGAAATTCATCTCACCGGTCACATGCAACGGTATCTGTGGTCATTCGATGGCAAGAAGTATTCGGATGCACCGGAGCCCATTCGTGTTCGCTATGGTGAGCGTGTACGACTCACGTTCGTCAACGACACGATGATGGAGCATCCGCTTCACCTGCATGGGATGTGGATGCAGCTCGAAAACGGATCAGGGGCGTACCTTCCTCGAAAACACACCGTGGTCGTCAAACCGGCGGAACGATTGTCGGTTGTGGTCAGCGCCGATGCACCTGGGTCGTGGGCCTTCCACTGCCACCTTCTCATGCACATGGAAGCGGGAATGTTCCGGGTCGTCGAGGTCTCTACCTAACGAGTGGGAGAAGCCCTGGTGCGTCTCAGGTTCCAGGCCGGTCGTGTCACGCTCGCAGTGTGGGTGCTGAACGCATGTCTCGGCACGACCAGCGTCTTGGCTGAATCCGCGCATGAGCATGTCGCTGTGGGTTCGGGGAGGATCCCCATCGGCGGACCTCTCCAAGAGCGAAACCAATCGCAGATGCGCTTCCTGCCAGAACAGGACTGGCCCAGTCCCGTGGGCGACCGGGAACGCCGATTGTTCACGTTAGTGGATGTCCTGGAATATCGGCCTCGCACGAGCGAAGGCGAAACGCACAGTGATTATCGCTGGGATATCGAAGGTTGGTACGGCGGGGATTACAACCGGCTGTGGTTTAAGAGCGAAGGTCAGCAGGATACGGCCTTCAAAGCGGACTACGACGTTGATTTCCAACTGCTCTATGGCCGGTTCCTGTGGAAATATTACGACATTCAAGTCGGTGGCCGAATGGAAACCCAGTCGTTTCGAAATCATAACGTCACGCGTGGCTTGGGCGTAATTGGGATTCAGGGCATCGTCCCCTACAACTATGAGTTCGAGTCCTCTCTGTTTATTGATCAGCGAGGGGCCGTTTCAGCCCGTCTCTCGTACACGAAGGATTTTTTGCTTACGCAACGACTGATCCTGCAAGGTCGCTTCCAAACAAACATGGCGATCCAGCGGGTCGAAGAGTTTACGACTGGTTCGGGGTTGAATAACCTGGAATTCGGGGTTCGCCTGCGTTACGAAATCCATCGGAAGTTTGCCCCGTATATCGGCCTGTCACTCGATCGAAGCTTCGGTCAAACGGCGACGCTGGTGCGGCAGCAAGGCGGTGACCCGAGCCAAATACGATTCGTGGTGGGACTGAGGGCCTGGTTTTGAAAAAATGGGTGCTGCGAGATCAGGGAGTGTTATTGGACGAGACGGTTCTAACCGGCATGGTTTTCCGGCTTCGCCTGCTATTGATGTGGCTCTGGCGGCGACTCTGGACGCACGCTATTGCTTTTGGCGAGCGCCCCTGGTTTTGAAATCCGACGACCACTGGCCACTGTCGTTATCGGCGGAGTGATGTCGTTCGCGGCGTTGCTCCTTGTGATATTGCCGGTGCTCTCTCGGTAAATGGAACAAAGGATCGTGCAGCGTCACCAAGCAGATTGTTTTAACACTTGCTCAAAGGTCTACGACAGAAGTGACAACATGAAAGTAAGAGAAATGCCCAAGATTCGAGGCGGGAAAGACTCAATCACAATGAGGCGTCGGCGTTACCGGGATTTAGGAATGTGATGTTCTTGCTCCAGGGCACAAGCCTGGAGTTGGATCGCCTACAGCAATAAGCGTATGTAGGCGTTCCGAATCCTGGAATCGTTACTGGCATGATGATGAATCGACTCCTCCATCCTGGTTTGAGACTGTGATGCCGTCACAGAAGAAGCCTCCACAAAACCATATTCCGTCCGGCGTCTGGGTGCTGGGTTTCGTCAGCATGCTGATGGATATCTCATCGGAAATGATCCATAGCTTGCTGCCGTTGTTCATGGTCACAACCCTTGGTGCAAGCGCCATCGCCGTCGGCCTTGTCGAAGGATTGGCTGAATCTCTTGCTCTGGTTGTGAAGGTATTTTCAGGCACGCTGAGCGACTATCTTGGACGGCGTAAGGGGCTAGCCGTGTTTGGCTATGCCTTGGGCGTACTGACCAAACCCCTCTTTGCGCTTGCCTCAGGGGTTGGCATGGTATTAACCGCACGATTATTGGATCGGGTCGGAAAGGGTGTGCGTGGCGCACCGCGCGATGCGTTGGTGGCGGACATCGCGCCGCCGCACCTCCGAGGTGCAGCGTTCGGCTTGCGGCAGTCGCTGGATACTGTCGGCGCGTTCATTGGTCCACTGGTTGCCGTTGGGTTAATGCTTCTTTGGACCAATGACTTTCGGGCAGTCTTCTGGGTAGCCGTCATTCCTGGGGTGATGGCCGTGGCGCTGCTGGTGTTCGGCGTTCGAGAGCCTGTGCGCCGCCAAAGCGAGACGAGGGTGAACCCGATTCGAAGGGATAATCTCCAACGCTTGGATTCCGCCTATTGGTGGGTGGTGGGAATCGGGTCGGTGTTCACGCTGGCACGGTTCAGCGAGGCTTTTCTTGTCCTCCGCGCCCAGCAAGGGGGAATGTTCATCGCGCTTGTCCCTTTGATCATGGTTGCAATGAATCTGGTCTATGCAGTATCGGCGTATCCGTTCGGCAAACTCTCCGATACGATGAGTCATACGAAGCTGCTGGTATTAGGCCTGATCGTCCTGATTGCCGCCGATGTAGTTTTGGCTATTAGCAATCACTGGGCTATTGTCATAGCGGGAGTGATCTTGTGGGGCCTACATATGGGGATGACGCAAGGCCTGCTGGCGGCCATGATCGCCGATGTCTCACCTGCAGACCTGCGCGGGACTGCATACGGCTTCTTCAACTTGGCCTGCGGGGTGGCTCTGCTTATCGCAAGTATGCTTGCGGGTATCGTCTGGGAACAATTCGGCGCGCCGTTCACCTTCTATGTGGGGGCAATGTGTGGCGCTTGTGCGATCACGCTGGTTGTCTATAAAGAGAGTCAGCCGTCTGGTGTTTGAATCTACTCCCAATGAGGTTCCACAGCGGTAGCCCAGTATCCTCGGAAAGGACGCAAGAATGTCTGTCGTTAGCTCATTAGGACTTTTTGTGCTTGCCGGCTTGTGTGAAATCGGCGGCGGGTACTTGATATGGCTGACGATTCGGGAGGGTCGACCATGGATGTACGCCGCAATAGGCGCCGTCATTCTCATCCTCTATGGGATCATTCCAACCCTACAGCCGGCTCACTTTGGGCGTGTCTATGCCGCGTACGGCGGCATGTTTATCGTATTGTCCTTGCTATGGGGCTGGGGTATCGATGGAGTTCGGCCGGATCGCTATGATGCGATGGGCGCCATCCTCTGTTTGGCCGGCATGATGGTCATCCTGTATGCGCCCAGGACATGAGGAATAAGGAGCGGACACCATTCATCGAGTATTTCGTCGGATCGCCGGTGAGAGGCCACGTAGGCTCTCAGAATAGACTGGGAGGAGACACGACTTCTGACGGCGTGCGTGTTCAACGGAGCGTGTGCTGCTACTCCACTCCCTTACATAGAGAAAGGTGAGAGAGATAAAGAAGGAAAAAGTGCCTGTCAGAATTTTTCAATTCGTGGCGATGACGACGTTCTTCTTTTGTACACCTGACGTATTTGCCTCACAGGAGTCCATCATGAATGAGTAAGCCGTCAACCAAGCTGAGGCGGATGAATTCCTCTCGTTTTAATTGAAGAGGTGGTCGAGCTCCCAATCACTATCAGACCGTGGTGACTATCCAAAAGTGGTGGGCGATGAAAGAAAGCTCAATCCGCAATTGCCAGTCTTCAACAGGAGAAACAACCGCTCCGCTGAATCCGAAAGGAATACACGCAATCTGAATGCACCATGCCGACGAACCCTTGATGTTTATGGGAGAGGTACGGAGGAAGACGCAGAGATCGTCCGGCTTGCCATCAAGTCCTTTTAAGTGCCATAGAGAGCTATGCGTTGGAAAGAACGTGTTCTGAACCGTTCACGAAACTCTGATCGATATGGACTGTGCCATGAAAAGGCTACCTGATGCGTATGACGAACAGGATATCTCCTAGCACTCTCTTTGCCGATGTGAAGTCGGGCCTTGTTGTGTTCTTTGTGGCGCTGCCTTTATGTCTCGGGATCGCACTCGCATCAGGCGCGCCGTTGGTATCCGGGTTGTTGGCCGGGATCATCGGCGGCCTTGTGGTGGGGCTCTTCAGTGGGTCGCACACTAGCGTGAGCGGCCCAGCCGCCGGGTTGTCCGCGATCGTCGCTGCTCAAATTCTTTCACTTGGATCATTTTCAGCCTTTCTGACAGCTGTGATTCTGGCTGGGTTAATTCAAATCGCATTAGGCCTTGCCAAGGGAGGGTTCATTGCGGCGTTCTTTCCATCAAGCGTCATCAAAGGATTATTAGCTGCGATCGGCGTAATCATTGTCTTAAAGCAAATCCCCCATCTCGTCGGACATGATCCGGACCCAGAAGGAGACATGTCCTTCTTTCAGCCTGACCTCCAAACAACGTTTTCTGAGCTCATCACTATGTTCGGAGACTTTCACCTGGGGGCCGCCATTGTCGGTGTGGCCTCTGTTGCTCTGCTTATGCTCTGGGATAATTGGAAGCCGCTGAAGACCTCTCTCTTCCCCGCTCCCGTCGCGGTGGTCCTGTTCGGTATCGGAGCGGGTTTGTGGTTCGAGCAACTCGGCGATCCCTGGCTCATCAAGCCGAGTCATCTTGTTCAAGTGCCTGTAGCCAGCGACTTAACTGAGCTTGTGGAGCTTCTTCCACGACCGGACTTTTCGCAGTGGGTTAATCCGGCTGTCTATACCGCTGCCTTAACTCTGGCGATCGTGGCGTCCCTGGAAACCTTGCTGAATCTCAACGCGGCTGATCGACTTGATCCGCAGCAACGCATCTCTCCTCCGAGTCAAGAATTGTTGGCGCAAGGCATCGGGAATGTAGCTTGTGGGCTCGTCGGCGGACTCCCGGTCACCTCCGTGATCATTCGCTCCTCCGTGAACGTCATCGCCGGCGGAAAAACGAAACTTGCCACGGTTGTGCATGGTGCCTTGCTGCTGGTGAGTGTGCCGCTCATCCCGGCATGGCTCAATACCATTCCATTATCCTGTCTTGCCGCGATCTTGCTGATGACCGGCATTAAACTGGCCAGTCCTGTCCTGATGAAGCAGATATGGAAGGAGGGGCGCTATCAATTCATCCCGTTCGCGGCAACCCTCACGGCCATCGTCTTCACCGACCTTTTGATCGGTATCGTAATTGGGCTCGTCGTAGCCATCGGGTTTATTCTCAATAGCAATATGCGCCGGCCGGTGCGCCGTTTTGTGGAAAAGCATCTTGGCGGCGACGTCGTTCATATCGAACTGGCCAACCAGGAGAGCTTTCTCAATCGTGCAGCGTTGTCTCACGTGCTGGCTGAAGTGCCACGTAATGGCCGCGTGTTGCTTGATGCCCAGAATACGGACTACATCGACCCGGACGTGCTCGACCTGATTCGTGATTTCAAAGAACAGACAGGACCGGCTCGCAGTATTGATGTAAGCCTGATCGGATTTCGGAACGAGTACAAATTCGACGATCAGATTCAATATGTGGATTATTCGACCCGTGAACTCCAAGCCGCACTCACCCCGCAGCAGGTCTTGCAAATCCTGAAGGACGGCCACGAACGAGCCCGCACCGGGCGGCGCCTGACCCGAGACTTCAGCCGCCAGGTCCGCGCCACGGCGGGGGGGCAACATCCGTTGGCGGTCACGCTCAGCTGCATCGATTCCCGCACGCCCGTTGAACTAATCTTTGACCTCGGTATGGGAGACATCTTCAGTATCCGTGTTGCCGGGAACATCACCAGTCGAGAGGTACTGGCCAGTGCGGAATACGGTTGTGCCGTGGCTGGGGCAAAACTCATGTTGGTAATCGGACACACCCGATGTGGTGCGGTTTCTGCTGCGGTCAAATTCCTGGGCGCACGCCTGACGGCTGCTGAAGCAACGGGATGTCAGCACCTCGATTCTATCGTGAACGAAATCCAGCAATCTGCTGCTGGGATGACCGCTCAAGCCGCCAGTGAACCATCTTCAACCGCAGCGCTCACGATCGTGGATGCCGTGGCCAGAGAAAATGTCTTGCGAGTCGTCAAAGAGATACGGCAGCAAAGCCGGACGCTCGATAGCCTCGTCCAAGATCGGCGCATCGCGATTGTCGGCGCCATGTACGACGTCGTCACTGGAGGGATCGAGTTTCTGGTGGAAGATGGGTTAGGGAAAACGGAATGACAGAACATTGCTTGATCGCGCCATGCCGCAGCATCACCATTTCACAAATCCTGAGGGCAGGTCCATGTCGGCCTCGGATGCGAAGCGGAGTTTCATCCAAAGGTACAATTGGCAAGGCAGCGATCAATACCATTGCGCAAGTTTGTCTTGTGGCAGTGGATGTGTCCAATAAGCCGAATGATACGCAACAGGTCGGCCGTACTGACTTAGGTCCTGGGTAACCCAGGTCAGGTGCCGTGTAGGCAGTCTGGACGAGGGCGATCTAGCAGAGAAGGTCTCAGCCATTGGCGCTTCTGGGTTATGAGCCCAGCATTCCAGACTCCGGCTCCACATCACGCGTCCTGGTTCCTGTCAGGATGAGCACCGTCTGAGGGCGAGGCGGGTGACGAATCCACGTTATTATGAGCTTCAGCCCGCTCGGGCAGGTGGCTCGCTAAGACTTTGTCGACTCGTCTCCCATCCAAATCGACCACTTCGAGCCGCCACCGTTCCCATTCACTAACATCCCCAGTACTGGGGAGACGATTGAGTAGGCACATCATCATGCCGCTAAGCGTATGATATCTCCCCTTCGCTTCGTCCGGTACGGCGTCGAGGTCAAGAACGTCTTTCAGCTCGGTGATGGGAATCAGGCCATCCAAGAGCCATGAACCATCTTCCCGTTGCACGGCGCTAGCCTCTGACGCGTTGCGAGGCGTGAGTTCCCCAGTGACCGCTTCCAGGACATCCTGCAAGGTGACCAAGCCCAGGATGTCGGCGTATTCGTCGATGACACACACGATGTTGGTGCCGGAGGCACGGAACTGTTGCAGCAACTCCATCCCAGTCAGCGATTCAGGTACATAGACACACGGCTGGAGTTGCGTCGTCAGATCGATCACTCCGCCCTTCAGCAGTTGGTTTAACAGGCGCTTGGTTTCAATGACCCCAAGAATGTCATGGAGCCCACCCCGGCATACCGGGAAACGAGAGTGATCGGATTCGGCAAGCTGCGCGAGATTGGCTTCTAGGGGCTGAGTGATATCCAGATATTCAATGTCGCCACGTGGAATCATAAGTGAACCGATCTGGCGGTCATCCAGACGGAACACGTTACGTACCATGTCGTGCGCTTGCTTCTCGATCACGCCGGATTCTGAGCCCTCCTCTAGCAAAGCATGGATGTCTTCCTCCGTCACATTCGAACGGCCAAGATCGCGTATGCCCATCACTCGCAAGATTCCATTGGTTGAGTGCGATAGGAGGCGCACGAACGGGCGTGTGACGGTAGCCAACGCTGCGATCGGACGGGCCACCCGTCTCGCAATGCCCTCGGCATTAAACTGACCGATACGCTTCGGCACCAATTCGCCCACCACAATTGAAACGTAAGTAATGCACACGACTACCAGAACCGTTGCGCCGAGTTCGCTCAGCTCTTGCTCGATGCCGAAGCTTTCCAGCCAGATGGCGAAGGGGGCCGCCAGAACCGCTTCTCCGACGATCCCGTTCAAGATGCCGATCGCGGTGATGCCAATCTGGATCGTGGACAAAAACTGGGTGGGCTCCGCACCAAGGCGCATGGCAATCTCCGATGATCGATCACCCTCGGCCGCAAGACCCGCCAAACGATTGCGGCGTGCCGTCACGAGGGCGATCTCAGACATCGCAAATGCACCATTGAGTACAATCAGTGCGATGAGTACGAGTGCTTCCATAACAGTGTCCTCATCTATTGGTATTGTGCGTGATCGAGGGAACGGTGCTGAGTGTGCTTATTTTGAGCACCTAAGTCCAGAGGACTCTCACAGCAGTCAGCATCCGAGTCCGTATGGGTGCTCAGCTGTGCTTCGAGTCAAGCGAGGGAAGTCTAACCGTTATGTCCGGATTGTCGCAATTGATGGGGTTCAGCAGAGATTGTGGGGGAAATTTACGACGAGGACGATGACGGAAGGCTTCGACGAATGCTCAGCGCAACCCAGCGCCACCACTAGCTGACTCGCACGAGTGTCCACTAAACAACGTCTTACAATGTAGCGTGTTGTTTCAAATAGCGGATGATGGCTTCACGTTCTGACTCCGTCAACGGCGTGAGCCCTCTTTCTCGAATTAGATGGTCCATTTTTGGAAAGATTTCCTCCCACTCGGCCATGGTTCGGAAACGTGGATCCGGCACTCCATGGCCTCCAACATGGGATGTCCCGTGACATTCTCCGCAGCGCCGGGCATACACTTGTCCATCAGGAGTATCGAGATCTGGAGTTCCAGTGAGCATCGCGCAACCTGTGACCCACAGTAACGCCAGGATTGCTGTGACGAGCTCCCTGAGTGACCGTCGGACATAAGTCTTTGCCGGCATTGAATCCCGCTCAGTGCACAATCGTGAGGGAGAGATCGTCAAAATAGGTGACGGCATCGGATTTAGTCCAGAGTCCAACCTGGCCGGTTGAGAAGGTCTGATCACACAAGTCAAACACCTGCTTGTGGTCAAAGGAGACTTGGACCTGGCACCCTTTCGTGACGACGCGGAGGGTATGCCACTGTCGGACATCAATGATGTGGTCGAAGTTCTTGAGCATCTGCCGAACCCCATTCACGACCCGATAGATTCGAATATTCTGCTCCAGCGGATTGGCCCTTGTCAGGTAGTAGTTGCGGTCGTCTGTGGCCCGCCAAATCAGGCCGCCTCCCATATCGGCTTTGCCGTCGATTGGCAAGAATGAGATGTGGAGATCGAGGTCGGATGCCTTGATCCCGTTAATGAACACCGTCTTATACGCGTGCTCCGCGCCCTTTCCCATGAGCTGCCCGAGCACGCGAGGTGAACTCTTGGCTCGATCGGTTTCAATCACCGTCCACTTCCCGGCGGGCCTCCCATCAAACAAGGTCCCTATCTGGAATTCAGGGGGAAGAGTCTCCGGTGGATCATTGTCAAAGGTCCACACGTGGGTCGTGCTCTCAAGTCCGTACCCAACTACCGGCGCAGCTAGTAACAGGATGGTAATCAGAAGAAACTGTTGAAGAGATGTGCTCATCCTTAGCGCCAGGTGACTTCTTCCCAACAGAGATGAACAAACGTTTCAAACGGAGGAAAGTTGTTGGCGTTTTGTTCCTTCGAGCGCACCCAGAGATCAATTTCCATCCCTGCAGGATCGGTTTCGCCACCGGGCATAGTGCGCTTGACCGGGTAGCGGACCTCATGCGTCTTCGGATCGCGCGAGCGTTCCATGACCATGAAGTGTGCGTCATAGTCTTTGTAAAGCACCTGGTCATTCTTATACACCGTCGCAGTACCCCAGCCACCCAGGTACAACCAGGTTTTCGGATAGAGCGGATCGCCATTATTTGAATCTCCATGTTCGTAGATTCTGGTGGCGACACCGCCGCTCTGAAGGGGAGTTTTTGCGGCAAATCGATCGAACATCACGCGATACTGGTCGGCTCCCTCGACGAATTCAGCCACCACTCGTCCCTGGTTAGTGTGTTCGTTCACCTCGATCTCAATCGTTCCCTTCACCGCATTCAGGTGTTTGCCCGCATAGTCGAGATGATCCCAGGGCGTCGTATCACCCATGCTTCCAACGAGCGTCGCCCGATCACCCTTGAGGCGAAATTCTCCGCTGTAAAAGGGGTGCTCAGTGGCTTTGAAAATCCTGGTGCCTTCATCCCCCTTGGGGGTTCCAAACTTGCCTTCTTCGGCATGCCCAGGGGAGACAAGAATTCCTGACGCCGTCGTCAACAGAAGAAAGGCAGCGAAGCTCGCGCGGTGTGGCATGGTCTACCTCTTGGATAACAGCCAAATCGTACAGTGAATAAGAGTCGATGATGATCGTAACACACTGGTTCGCTGGACGACTAACTCATCACTGGCGGACTCGACTCGGCTGGAGTTGGTGCCAAGGCCGGGACAGTATTTACACCCTGCCTGAGGGTGGGTACTATCATGCCCGTAGACTGTTGCCGATGTCATATCGAATTATGAATGCGTGAGCGAGTTGTGCATGATAGGCTGGCCGACGGCAATTTGAAAAGTTGAGAACCCGCTCATGCACAAGAGGCGTATTTGTGAACAGTAGCAGGCTCACGCTGCAGATGGTCGTGTGGGGAGTCCTGAGCAGCCTGTTAGTTCCCGGTTTGGGCTTGGCTGGCAGCCAACAGGTTCCTGCCGTGAACGGTCAGGATTTGCAGAGCCAAGTTAAGGGGACGGCCACTAAAGTCATCCCAGCCGTGGTGAGCATCGCGTCGACTGTCATGGTGCGCGACCAGGCGTTCAGCGACGAAGCCTTGCCGTTCGGGCTGTTCAAAGAGCCTCCGTCGCGTCGGCAATATGGACAGGGATCTGGGGTGATTGTCTCGCCGGATGGCTACATCATCACGAATAACCATGTGGTCGCCGATGCCGTCGATGTGGAAGTCATCTTGGCCGATCGCCGCCAATACAAAGGCAAGGTCGTCGCGACGGATCCAAAGACCGACGTCGCGGTGGTGAAGATCCAGGCATCGAATCTACCGACCGCGGTCTGGGGGGATTCGAGCCATCTGGCCGTCGGCGACTTCGTGCTCGCCATCGGAAACCCGCTGGGCTTAAGCCGTACCGTCACATTCGGCATCGTGAGCGCGGTCGGTCGCGCGGATGTCGGCGTGGCGGACTTCGAAGACTTCATCCAGACAGACGCGCCGATCAACCCTGGAAATTCAGGCGGCGCGCTCGTGAACATCCAGGGCGAGCTGATCGGGATCAACACGGCGATTGCGAGTCCCACCGGCGGAAGCGTGGGGGTCGGGTTTGCGATTCCCAGCAACATGGCCCGTGCAGCCATGCAGAGCCTCATTAAGACGGGCCGCGTGGTTCGAGGATTTTTGGGGGCTTCGACGCAAGATGTCAGCCCTCCGCTGGGAAAAATTTTGCGTCTACCGGATGTCAAAGGCGCGATCGTGACGGACGTGCAAGCCAAGGGGTCTGCCGAACGAGCCGGTCTTAAACGGGGCGATGTCGTGGTGCGATTCGACGGGCGGGATATTATGGACAGCGGCCAGCTGCGGAACCTGGTGGCGCAATCCTCGATCGGCAGCAAACATCGCCTGGACCTCATCCGGGAGGGGAAGCAGTATCAGGCCGATCTGGTCATTCAGGAAGCGCCGCGTGAACGGGTAAAGAAAAGCCAGGCGGCCTCGTCGGCCGCATCGACCGCCCATCCATTATCGGGCGTGGTCTTCGATGACGTGACAGCTCCCTTGGCCAGGCAGATGGATTTACCGGTGAATAATGGCGTCGTCGTGACGGATATTGAAGAAGGGAGCCTCGCTGAAGCCTCCGGCTTGCAACCAGGCGACGTCGTGCTGGAACTGAACCGGCAACATGTGAACAGTTTCGGGATACTGCAACGCCTCGCCGATCCCCTCAAACCCACCGACCTCGCCCTCCTCCTCGTGAACCGTCAGGGCAACATCATGTATATCCCGATTCAAGGGGAGTAGGGGAAAGAGCCGGTCTCGCGCAACGCGTGTTATCGAAAGATCGTCGATTGATGTGCCGGTTGCGGTCTCACAAACAACTCTCAGATATATAGGTCTCACTTCTACTTCGTTCCTGTCCAGGTTTAATGACAGCAGTCCTCTGGGCATAGACCCGCCAGCTCTAGATAGCGTAGTCACGAGATCTTAAGCCAGAGGGCGAGACACCGGATCTGGACGGCGGCGAGGAACGATGTGCTGTTCTTGGCGTATCGTGTGGCGATGCCGCGCCACCGTTTGAGCATCAGGAAGGTATTTTCGATCAAGTGGCGCAGTTTGTAGAGGTCTTCGTCGTACGCTCTTTGGTCTTTTCGGTTTTTCTTTGGCGGGATGACGGTGTGCATGCCTACACGTCGTGCCTGCTCAAGAATGGCATCGGTATCATAGCCCTTGTCCGCAATCAGATGATCCGCGTCGATCCCCTCGATCAGAGTGCTGGCCTGTGTGCAATCCGCTCGGGTACCTTCTGTAGTAACAACTCTGACCGGCATACCACACGCATCCACGGCCAGATGTATCTTGGTGTTGAGCCCCCTTTTGTGCGGCTCATGTCCTGATTGCCGCCTCTGGCTCCTGCCGCATGAGGATGAACCTTGCAATGACTGGCGTCGATCATCAGCCATTCGTAATCCGGCTCGTCAATCAGGATTCCAAGCAACTGTTTCCAAATCCCCTTGTCCCGCCAGCGGATAAAACGACGATGTGTATTGCTCCACCCTCCGTAGTCCGGTGGCAAATCACGCCAGGGCGCGCCGGTTCGCAAAATCCAGAAGACCGCATTGATGAACAGGCGGTTGTCTTCCGCAATGCCGCCCCACACGCCTTTGCGTCCCGGTAGATGCGGTTCCAGCAATGCCCATGTGGCGTCGGAAATATCGTGGCGGCGGTGGACGGGCGTTGGGTTGTTCATGCAGACCTCCTTCTCGGGTCTGCCGACTCTCTCATATCTTACATCTCGTGACTACTCTATCTAGAGCTGTAGAATACTTCCGTTTCTCTGTCGCACGTAGCCTGTAAAATAGATCATCTTTCTAGTATGTGGGGTGAGGTCGTTGAGATCCACACAACCGGCCAGTTCACTCATCAAACCGCACCTGAAGAATATATCTGGAAGCGGCACGTTACTTGACGGCATCGTTGTCGAGCGGGATATAGAGCAGCCCAATTCCGGTATCTATCGTCCGGGCAATCAGCCTCCCAGACATATTGTCGTTCTTCATTCAGGCATTCCTGCAACACTCAGGTGGCGGTTTAACGGTCGATCTCATGAGGCATTCTTCTGGGGCGGTGAAGCTATCATCAATCCAGCCGGTTTGTTCGTTGCGCCCCGTTGGAGTGGTACTGTCGAATTGCTGTTGATAGCGATTCAACCTCGCTTCATGAACCGTATTGCGAGAGAGATGGGCGCGAGTCGGTCAGTGGAACTGGCACCACGGTTTCATTTTCGGGATGCGTTGCTGGAGCAGCTCGTACGAGCGTTAGTGATGGAGTTTGAACAGCTGGAGCCGCCTGATCGTGTTTATGCCGACTCACTCGTCCACACACTGATTGTCCATCTTATTAAGAAATATTCTAAGACGTGCATGCGCCCGCAGCTCTCTCGACACGGCCTGCCCCACAAAAGCCTGGCACGTGTGGTTGAGTTTATCGACGCTCATCTGAATGACGACCTGACCCTGAGGGAGATTGCAGATGTAGCTAGCATGAGCCCATCGTATTTCTTAACCATGTTTAAGCGCTCGGTCGGCCTCGCACCCCACCAATACCTGATCGGCAAGCGCATCGAGCGGGCGAGGGCGTTATTAACCGAGACTCGACTGCCCATTGCAGATATTGCCACTCAGGCAGGATTTGCTGACCAAAGTCATCTTACTCGAATGATGAGACGATATACCGGGCTGACACCACGCCGCATACGAAGTATGTGAGCTAAACCAATCCGAAGAACATTCCAGCCGTGAGTATTTCATTCAAGATCTGAGCCTCGACCATCTATAAAATCGAAACCAATGCTCCGTCATGGGGATGGAGTGTTGGTTTATGCAGGAGGACGTTATGACAACGCAATCATTGCAAGGGAAAGTGGTTGTGGTGGGGGCAGGGGCCAAGAATCTTGGCGGCCTCATCAGTCGGGAGTTCGCAAAAGAAGGAGCCAAAATCGCAGTGAACTACAACAGCGCTGCTACGAAGCAAGATGCGGAATCTACCGTGAAAGCCGTTCAATCCTTTGGGGGTGAAGCCTATGCCACCCAAGGTGATTTGACCAAGCCATCCAATGTGGCGGCTTTGTTTGAGCAAGCCAAGAAGCGTTTTGGCAGAATCGACATTGCTATTAATACCGTGGGTAAGGTGTTGCGTAAGCCTATCGTTGATACAACCGAAGAAGAATATGATTCCATGTTTGCTATCAATGGCAAAGCCGCATATTTCTTTATCAAGGAAGCCGGAAAACATCTCAATGATAATGGGAAAATTATCACTGTAGTGACCTCGCTGTTAGCCGCTTTCACTGACGGATACTCCACGTATGCAGGAGGGAAAGCGCCGGTAGAACATTTTACTCGTGCGGCTGCCAAAGAGTTCGGGGCGCGAGGAATTTCAGTAACCGCGGTCGGCCCTGGCCCAATGGACACTCCATTTTTCTATGGTCAGGAAACGCCGGAGCGTACGGCCTATCACAAATCTCAGGCCATGAATGGTAACCTCACCAAGATTGAAGACATTGTGCCTATCGTCAAATTTCTAGCGACCGACGGCTGGTGGATCACAGGGCAAACCATATTTGCCAATGGTGGGTATACAACGCGTTGAGCCAACCTGGATGACGGAAAACAAGTGAAGATAGGCTATCTGTCTTGATCCGAGATTCAGAGTCGGAACTGGGCTCCAACATATGAGCGGAAATCAGACTATCCCTCCTGTTGGATGTGAATGGCATTTTGCTAGAGCGGAAACAACTGTAGGTCGAACGCCCGTTCTGTGAACCAGACGAGTGCGATGGCGATCACCGCGAGTGATCCGCCGGTGAGGACCAATTTGGGGTACGACCAGGAGTGGCGGATCAGGTAGGACAGTGTCAACGCCAAATCCCTGTAGATTCAAATGGCCATGCCGACCCCTCCTGCTCATGATTCTTAGTCGTAGGCTTCCCGGCGATGGCGTACAGTGTGATGTCAATGCGCCGTTCTTTATCGAGTATGGAGTAAATGACTCAATAATCGCCGATACGAATGCTCCATAGATATTTCTCACCGGTCAATTTTCGCGAGCCGTGTGGCCGGGGGTGGAGTGCAAGGGCTTCGATCTTGGACAGGATGCGGGGAATGACGGAGGAGTCGAGAACTTCCAATTCGCGGCGAGCCGAACGGGCAAAAGTAATGGAATATTCACTTGGCTAGGCGGCGAAGACGATCTTTCACGGCATCCAGAGATTCTCGTGGTTCACGGACTCGATTCCGGGCAACGACACTATCGTAAAAGTCTTCCCAGAGTTGACCATGGCGCTTCAGATCAATGAGTACTGCAGTCTTCTGCCCTCGTTTATTTGTGACGAAATCGATTCCTCTCATGTTTCCTCCAGTTGGCGTCTTGCCTGTGGCTAAAAAGTAACCTCAATCTCCTGAAAACACAAGATAGTACAGTGGATAGAACCTGATGTAGTCACGAGATGCATCGGTGTGACTTCCGCTGACGAGATTCCAAGGGTTCTGCTACAGGGGAAAGAGTTGAAGATCGAAGGCGCGCTCCGTGAGCCAGACGAGCGCGATGGCAGTCACCTCCAGTGATCTGCCGGTAAGGACCAATCTTCGATATGAATTAGGAGCGGCGAAACAACTGGCGGGGCCCATCCCTCTTTGACCAGGCTATTCTCCCTACCGACCTTATGCTTATCCGCTTGTTTCAGCAGACCGCAAGAGCTTGCGATCACGGGCGTGCTGAATCTGCGCGTAGGCCGTAGGACCTCGGTTACTGCCAAGGCCGAGCAGGGTTTGAAAAGCGGCCCTCGGTTCACGACGACGGTTCGTGCGGAAGACGAATTCATCGAGATAGACCTGGAGCTGGCTGCGGCTGACGCCGTGGTGGGTGCCGACCAGCCAGCTCTGAAGGTTCCCGATCATCCGGTCGGCAAGCGGAACGACGGACTTGGCTCCTTGGCGCAACTGAAGCGGGGGCGGCTGCGTTCGTGGCACATGGGTATAGCCGCTCGCCGTGAGCACCCCGAAGCTCGAGAGGCCATCGGTGGAGATGGTGGTACCTGTGGCGATGTTTCTGGCAGCGAACTCCTTGATGGTGGTTCCTGCGAAATCGGGTATGACCTCCATCCGGGCTCGACCGGACGCCCGTCCCCGCCGTTCGACTGCAACCAGAACCAGCGCGGCGTTGCGCCCTCTGAGCTGGCGACTGCCCCGCAGTCCTGTCTGAGTTCCCCCCACCCAGGTCTCGTCCATCTCAACCTCGCCGCAAAGCGGGTCCCGCGCCGCGTTCACCATCGCGCGACGGAGCTTGTGCAGCATCATCCACGCGGTCTCGTAGCGGCTGAGTCCCAGTTGCTGCTGCAGGAGGAGGGCCGACAGCCCACGCTTATCCGTCGTCATCAGATACGCAGCCCAAAACCACGTCATGAGCGGGGTCTTCGAATTGTGGAGGATTGTCCCGGCCGTCACAGAGACCTGATAGCGGCAGGAGGCACACTGCCAGCGCCGGCGGCCTGCCAAGCCGTACGCGGACGTCTGACCGCACCTCGGACACCGGAACCCATCTGGCCAGCGGCATGCCGTCAGATACTCCGCGCAAGCGTCCTCGCTGGCAAACTGTTGTTGGAACTGCCGCAGGCTCTTGGGGAAACTCGGTCGAGGCATCCCACGATACTACCCATTAAGGTCTGCTGAAACAAGCGGATAAGCATATGATAACAAACATGGAGGTGGTGATGAAAGTCATTGGTTATACGCAAGCCCATACGCTGGATCAATTCAATCTGCAACCCATGGAGTTGTCTGATCCAACGCCCAGCGGTCGAGATCTATTAGTTGAGGTGAAGGCCATCGGGTTGAATCCTATCGACTACAAGATTCGAAGCTGGCGATCCGGTTCCGCCGGGCAGCCGGTCATTTTAGGGTGGGATGCCGCAGGCATTGTGCGGGCTCGCGGTCTAGAAGCGACACGGTTCAATGTCGGCGATGAAGTCTTCTACAGCGGAGATCTCAACCGGGCAGGGTCTTATGCAACGCGGCAATTGGTGGATGAGCGGTTGGTGGCCTTGAAGCCGAACACCCTCTCGTTTACGGAAGCGGCGGCGCTTCCGCTGACTAGCTTGACGGCCTACGAGATGCTCTTTGAGAAAATGCGCCTCATCGGGTCGGATCGGCGGACGATCCTGATTATCGGTGGCGCTGGCGGCGTTGGGTCACAAGCGATCCAGCTGCTCAAGTTGAAAACCCCCATGACAGTGATTGCCACCGCGTCACGACCGGAGAGCAAACAGTGGGTCAGCCGTCTTGGCGCTGATCACGTGGTCTCTCATCAGACGTTTGTGGCTGATATACGGGCGCTGGGGTTCAAGTTTGTCGATTTCATCTTTAGCACGACGCACTCTGGGCAGCACTGGTGGAAGATGGCGGACATTATTGCTCCATTCGGGGAAGTCGGGATGATCGATGATGCAGATGGGTTGGACCTCTCCCTGTTCAAGTCGAAATCGGTGAGCCTGCATTGGGAACTCATGTTCACGAAGTCGAGTTTCGACTATCGTGCGGCTTCTCAGGGGGAGATCCTCGAGGAGGTGAAGAGCTTGATTGAATCCGGCAAGATGCGTACGACGGCCAACCGTGTGTTGAATGGACTGACGGTCGAGAATCTCCGCGCTGGCCATACGATGCTGGAACAGCATACCAACGTAGGGAAGGTCGTCGTGCAGCTGTGAGTGCCATTTTGCTACAGCGGAAACAACTGAAGATCAAAGGCGCGTTCGGTGAACCAGATGAGGGCGATGGCGATTACCGCCAATGAGCCACCGGTGAGGACCAATCTTGTATAGGACCAGGAGCGGCGGATCAGATAGGCGAGCGGTAAGAATGCGGCGACGATGGCGAGTTGGCCGATTTCCACCCCGACGTTGAAGCTGACCAGACTCAGTAACAATGAATCGTGAGGCAGTCCGAGATCCGTGAGCACTGCGGCAAATCCGAACCCATGGATCAGGCCAAACCCAAAGGCAATCATCCAACGACGACTCATCATCGTGGGATATAAATTACCAAGCCCCGCGAGTACGACTGATGCAGCAATGGTCGATTCCACTAATCGAGATGGGAGCTGGATGATATCCAGGGTGGCCAGGCTCAATGTCAAAGAATGGGCCATGGTAAAGGCCGTGACGATGCTGACGACGTTCCAGCACACCGATGTAAAATCACCTGCCGCCTGCCAGCGACCTTCCACTCGAATCAAGACTGAGGGAAGCAGGAGGGCAAGCAAGAACAGGACATGGTCGAATCCCATCCAGATGTGCCAAGTCCCCTCGTGAATAAATTGCATGCTCTCAGTCCAGCGTGACCGCTCGGTGATCGAGAATTCCTGAGTCGGCAATTCGCGACTGAAAATGGCGGTGCTGGTCTGCCCGCCTTGCGTCAGACGCAAGAGACCCTTATGTTGTGCATCGATATCGAATAGGAGTTTATAGTCCACCGCGAGCCGTTCAATGGGCGCATCGCAATCCGACCGAAAACGCAGGACTGAGTAGGCCCCGTCTGTGTGATGATCGATGAGTTGTTCAATCACATGAGTCTGACAGACGTGCCTATCCGCTGATAGGGCAAGACGTGACAGTGCATAGGCTCTGATCTCGTCATGCTTGTTCCGGACCTCTCCCCAGGTGAGTTGACCGTTTCCATCACTGTCCAATCCGATTGGATCGGCGAGGTCGCGTAAGGCGATGTCCCATTGCCCTTCAATGTGATTATTCTGAACAGACAGTGAGAGGTAGCTGTCGCTGGGTTTATGAGCCCAAGCAGGACAAGCTGGAAGACTCAGAAGCAGCCACGCTATGACGATAATGACGCGCATCAGAATGATATTCCTTGAATCTGTTTCGCGAGTTGTTGCAGATGAAAGTCTTCCACGTGGTTACTCGTCATCCAATCAAGCACTGGTTGGGCCGCCGGTGGGTTCTTCGCGGCGAGCGCACTTTCTAGGAGAATCCTGGCGTCCGCCGGTTCTCGCTGCACGTTCCAATTGGCCTGGGCTAGAGGCAGTGCTCGGTGAGCATCATGTTGCAAGGTGAGTGTGAACCGGGCCTCTTCTCTTCCATGGACGGTCGTTCCGCGATCACGGCCGGCGGCAAAGCGGGCTGCCAGGTCGTCTGTATGGTTCTGGAACGTGGGCAGCTTCAACGTCTGTTCCGCAAGAGCGAGACGCAGGAGTAATCCATCGGCCCTCGTCTCAGATTGGAGGAGGGAGACGACGTCGTGATGGCGGCCATGGTCGAGAAGAAAATCCGCATAGGCGCCGAGCAAGTATTGATCCTTGATGCCAACCTTGAAGGCCTCAGCGAAAGACTCCTCCGCCTCTCGGATTGCCCCGGTGCGGGCGGCTGTTTCAGCCAGGATCGTCGTAATCCAGATGCGCTCGCGCCCGACAAGGGTCTGTATCCGACAGTACCTGTCCGGAGCAGCTCACGACTTTTCACCGATTGACCAGTCACTCCCGCGATATCGCCCAGGCATCCGAGCAGCACATGAGCGGCAGCCAAGCGTGTGAGTCGGCTGACAGGCGCGGCGTGCCTCGTCGTAACGTGCTTGTACCTGGAGAATGGAAGCCTTGGTGAGCCACGCCTGAGCATTGTTTGGTTCAACCGCCAACACCTGGTCGAGGTCGGCTAGGGCCTGATCGAATTCATGGGCGTTCTGCCTGATCGTTGCCCGTAAGAGGAGTGCGGCAGGCGGAGGGGTCGGTTCGTTCCACCAAGGACTGAGGATCGCTTGTGCTTGCCCAAGGAAACGCGGATCTCCTTCCGATCGGCCTTGTTCAATGTAGCGAGTGGCCAGCTTCACGGCTGATTCAAGATTGCCCGGATTTCCGCGTAGATTGGTACGCAGGCTGTCGAGCTCACGCGCGACAGGATCGGACGCCTTGAAACTGAGCTGCTGGAGAACCTGGGTATCATCGGTCGGCCGGTAGGGTTCAGCGTACGTGGCGCCGACGTGGCTCAGCATGAACCATCCGACCATACAGACAACGGTGAACAATCGATTCATGGGCTACTCGCGTGAATAGGTGATGGGAATGCGCATGGCGACCTGCTGTCGGTCCAACGGGCGGTCAAGTTGCATCGGGAAGGCTCGTTGCACGAGTGCCATCGCTTCCTGATCGATGTGATCCAGGCCGGAACTCTTCACGACCACGAAGTTCAGTAAGGCTCCCTCCCGTGAGACTACGGCCTTGACTGTGACCTTGAGGGGGCGTGAGTCATCGAGTGATGGGCGAGAAGATCGCTTGAGCTCCTCCAGCCGCCGGAAGATCGCCTGTTGAAGCCAGCCGTAGTCAGGCCGTATCTCAGAAGCGGCAGTAGTGTCTAATGCGGTGGCTGACAGCGACGATGGCTGGATAGCGTCAGTATGTCGAGCACTTTCTTCGATGGGAGCGGCGGCAGCGGCTTTTTCCAGTTGTGGTGGTGCTTGTGCCGTTGAGCTGATCGGCGTTTCAGTCGGTTGTCGTGGAGGTTCATTGGCCTGGACCAGAGGAGGGAGCAATTCATTCGGTATAGAGCCTGTGGCTATTTCATTCGGTGATGTGACCGATGAAGGACTGTCAGGGATGGGTGTCGACGTGACTGGGGCTTCAGTCTTTGGTCCAGATGAGGTGATGTGTTCAGCAGATGGGGCTGGTTGATGGGTCGTGCGGTTGGCGAAAGAAGCGGTAGATGTTCGATCTGGTGGCTTCGGTACGGGTGGTTTGGTGGCATCGGTGGTTTGAACTGACTCGTGAGCTGTCGGTGTCGATTGCACGAGCATGACATCCCAGTGAAATGGTTTGTTGGGAATAGTAGTCAGTGACTGACGGAAGAGCGGAAAAAGGCTGAGAAACACGAGTCCGTGGAGCGCGATCGACCCGATCCATCCCTGCCGGAATGGCATTCTTGACTCTTGTATCGTCGTTTCTTGGTTCACGCCCTGGTCCTGTCATGATGCGGGTGCCGCATCATCGTGCGGCACCCGCTAGGTACTGGCTACTGTGGCTCTCCTGGATCGATGTGTCGACGGTCGCGCCCATCAAACGGTGTCGGAAGGAAAGGAAACACCGTTGCAATGCCGTTGGCGGTCTTGTTGTTGCCGACTGAACCGACATTGAAATTCACGCCGTCCCCGAGGTTCGGCACGGCGGGGTTCGTCAGAATTCCAGCCACGACGCGTAAAGCCACATCGGTCACATCGTCGTTCGGTCTTCGACCATTCGGCCAACCGGCTTTGTCCGGCGTGGCATTGCCGCTCGCGTCATGAGCGAGTGGGCCCAGTCGTTTCTGGCCCGCAGCCGGAGTTGCGGGGGCATCCAGATCGACACGCAGGAGATCGGCGAGCGCTTCGTTGGTCTTGCCGGACCCGCACACCGCTGGCCCCGGTGCATAGCGAATCAAGGCGTTCACGAGATCTTCACGATTCGCTGTCGGGAAGCCTGTCCCGAAGACCGCATTGAGTGCCGTTGCCAAGGCGGAGTTGCAGTAGAACGAGACGAACTGGTTCTCGTCTTCCGCATCCGTGGCATTCCACTTGTCCTTCATGTTCGTCGCAATGATCAACTCGTTCACGAGCGGATTGCCCATACGCGCCACTTGGACAAAGCGAGTGCTATTGTCACGGTCGCCATTCTTCTTGATGACGGTGACCTTGGGCCGGCTCGTGCTGGCATAGGCGCCGAGCACTTTATTGCCGTTCGGGCCGAGGAGCTCGCTGATAGGAATTTCCAGCGCGATGGTGTTGACGTTGAAGCCACTGAACGTATCAGCAGTACCGGCACCCGGCGCTCCGACAATAATTGCGTCGTTGGCATCATCGGCATTAGACAGGATTGGCGAGATGTGCAGATTCAAGGTGTCGAATGTTCCTCCCAAGTCAATGTAGAAGGTCTCATCCCGCTGGCCCGCAAAGACTCTTCCGCCGTTTTTCAAAGGGAAAAGTCCCTTCGCCGCCAGGTCTTCATATTTCGGCATGGTACGTGGGCCGGCATTCGACGGCACCGCGAACATCGGGCCGGTGCCGAGATCACGCGATGGTTGGCCAAAGCGCTGTTCGGTGACGGTATAGCTTTGCCGTACAAGCAGTCCCTCCGATCCTCCACCGGTGAGGGCTGTGATGGGCGGCAATGCGACATAGGCTAAGGGAAACACATTGCCTGGCTGACGGATCTCCGTCTTGAACCGGATCTGATAGACGATGTTTCCGGCGACGTTGTTCTTATTGTTATCGATATGAATTTCGTATAGCACGTCATCAGCAAAGTTGAAGTAGTTGGGGCCGGATCCCGGCTCCTGACTTGGAATCACGTTCATGATCAGAATCGCTTTGTCGGGATCCTGCCAGCTACGGAAGAAATAAAAGTCGGTGATATCGGCCGCTGGGTCATTGGCGATCAACGGAGCCTCGCGATGGCTGGCGGCCAAAACCGGCGACGCGGTGAACACCGCCAGTAGCGTCAACATGAGTGGTCGAATTCGAGCGAACATGGTCTCCTCCTTCTGAATTAATCTGCTTTGTGAGTGGGTTGCCTTACAGATCCACCTTAGGAGCCGGATTGGGCTCCGAGTCAGCTTGGCTCACCAGTGTGGCTTCTTCCGACGTCAGCGCATCCGATTCCGGCGTGCGCAGATCATCCGCGGAAGCTGTTGGGCCGTTCGGAGTGATGATGGGTACGCTGTCGCTTCCCCCGCAGCCGGACATGAGTCCGACGGCGCAGATGACTCCCAGAGGCCAAACGATGGTTGATTTCATGGTTCTATTCTCCTCCTCATGGTGAAATGCTGCTGTTGCGAATCTGTCTATGTCATCAGCACCTGCCGGCGGTCTGTTCTTAATTACGAGACCGATGTTCATTTGGATCTATTCTTCGGAGGTGAATTCTTGTTGCCCTGATTTGTCAGGTGATATAGTTGCTTCTTCAAAAGGGACCGAAGAAAAGGTTTCACAACCGGAAATCCAATCTCCTCCATCCTCTCGTAGAGATTGTTGGGGGAGACTCGATGTTGGGGATGTCTCTAGAAGCGAGCAGGCTGATTCAGGAGCAGGAGTGGGGCCAACTGATTGCCCAAACGGCCCAGGGCGATCAGGCTGCGCTTGCGACGTTGTACGACCGCACCAGTCCTCAAGTGTTCGGGTTCGTCCTCAAAATTCTCAACAATCGCGAAGCGGCTGAGGAAGTCACCTTGGATGTCTACACACAAGTGTGGCGTCAGGCCAATACCTATGACCGGGCCAGAGGGGCGCCGGGTGCTTGGTTGATGATGTTGGCGAGAACCAGGGCGATCGATCGGTTTCGGGCCGGGGCGGGTGAGCGCAGTCGCATCGAGTCACTGGATGCAGCCGCACTGTTTGCCAGCGATGATGATACGCCGGAGCAGGAAGTCGAAGGACGAGAGCGTCGGAGGTTTGTCCAGCAGGCTTTGGCGCTGCTGACGGCGGAACAGAGACAAGCCATTGCGCTGGCCTATTTCTACGGGTTGAGTCAAAGCGAAATCGCCCAGAAACTGCAGCTGCCCTTGGGGACTGTGAAGACCAGAATGAGACTGGGCATGATGAAATTGCGCGACACACTCGCGCCTTATGAAGCAGGGTTAGTCCCGTGACTGAGAACAGGTTGCCGGAAGAACTGGACGAACAGGCAATGGGTTTCGCTCTGGGAATATTAGGCCCAGACGATAACCGTGCTTTTCTCGTGCGACTCCAAGGAGAATCTGATCTCTTGCGCCAGGTGGCGATGGGGTATCAAGTGGTCATGGATACGTTGTCGACTACCGTGACTCCTGTTTCACCTCCCGTGGCCCTCCGCGAGCGGCTTGTCAACCAGATCGCGTTGGAAGCTGCCCATGAATCTGAACAATTTGAGAGAGCCGCGAATACACTGGCCTTAGGCGCTGTTCCTGTCAAGCCTCGAGATTTGGTCCGGGAGAGGCTTCTCTCCCGAATCGAAGGGCACTCGGCTGTCCGACCGGAAGTTACAGACTCGATGCATATGAGTAGTGCAGCATCTGTCCCCGTGGGCGGTGGAAATGAGATGGAAACGGAGAGACACCTTTCCCATGAAGGTGGCTCTTTTTTCTATTGGCTGAGGTCTTGCCGGACAGCCATTTTGAACTTCCTGCGGACTCTGGCAATTCGTTCCATGACCTCTGAACGGGTTAGATATTTGAAGGCCAAGATGGCATTTCAACAGCCGACTAAGGGGCTCACCTTCATCGGGGCGTCGGAGGGAACCTGGCGGGAGATTGCTCCTGGCGTGATGGCCAAGCTGCTCTCCTTCGATTCAGTTTCACGACGGACCACTACGCTGCTCCGTTTTGCTCCGGGCACCAGCTATGCCCCGCATCGTCACACCGAAGTGGAAGAGCTGTTGGTGCTTGAAGGTGGCTGTAGCATCGCTGGTCATGAGATGACGGTCGGTGACTATCATCGTGCCGAAGCTGGGACGGAACACTATGATACCTCGACAGATGAGGGATGTCTGCTCCTCGTGATGTCCTCACCGCATAACGAGATGCTCTCCTCGCACCACCCATGACGTCGATTTCTGTTTGCGTGAATCCGATCATAGCCGAACTTCCGTAATAAGAGAAGAACGAGAGATCTTCGTTGAGTTCTCTGTCTCCACAGTGCTATGAAATTAAGAATTCGTGCTACTTATGGAATGGAGGCATTATGGATGAACTGGTTCGGTTTGGGGTGTCCTTGGATCGGCACCTGCTGGAAGAGTTCGACCGGCATATCAGGCGGCGGCGTTATACGAATCGGTCGGAAGCGATCCGTGATCTGATTCGGGCAAATCTGGTCGGCGATGAATGGGATGAGAATAAAGAAACGGTCGGCACAATCACATTTGTCTATGACCACCATGTACGGGACCTCACCGGAACGTTGACCGATATTCAGCATGACTATCACGGCCAGATTCTGTCCGGCATGCATGTACATCTTGATCATAACCATTGTCTTGAAGTGCTGGTGGTGAAGGGGAAGGGAACGGATATCAAGAAAGTGGCGGACGCGTTGGTGTCGGTCAAGGGTGTGAAGCACGGCAAGCTGACGATGACGACGACTGCGAAAACTCTTCGGTAGACCTCTATTCTGGAAGACCCGGCATGCAGCTCAAGGCGGCATACATTCTCTCCTTGTTGGTGACCCTGTGGTCGCTCTGCATGGCAGATGGCGCGTTTGGCCATGATCCCGATGAGCCTGAGCTGGAAGTGCCGGAAGTGGCCGTGCTTGGTGAAAAACCGGTGGCGGCGTCTTCTCAACTATTCATTCCCGACAAAGAAATTGTCCTGCAGCCTCAGGGGCGTCCTGCGCAGATTCTTCGGCTGATCCCAGGCTTCGTGGCCGTTGAGCATTCCGGCGGCGCCGGGAAGGCCGACCAATACTTCCTCCGGGGTTTCGACGCAGACCATGGGACGGATGTCGGCTTCTTCCTCGATGGGATGCCGATCAATCTGCGAACCCATGCGCACGGACAAGGCTACACGGATCTCAACTTCATTATTCCGGAGACAATTGAGGGAGTCGATGTGCACAAGGGCTCGTACCTGCCGGAGTATGGAGACTTCGCCACGGCGGGAGTGGCGAACTTTCGGACGCGCGACACGGTCAAAGAAGGTCTTATCCAGGGAGCGGGGGGCGAATATAGCACACAACGGTACCTGCTCATGCTCTCTCCGACCAAAGACCGCGTGCGTACGTTATTCGCTGCTGAAGGGTTCTACACGAACGGCCCGTATCTCAGCGACAACCAATATCACCGGGCCAACTTGTTCGGTAAAGTGACCACGAACGTGACCGGGCGGGACGAACTCAGCCTGCAGGCCACCTTTCTTCAGTCCAGGTGGGACGGCTCCGGTGAGATTCCGTTCCGTGCCGCGAGTACGGGTCTCCTCGATCGATTCGGGTCCGTCAATCCGTACGAAGGGGGCAACACACTACGGACCACCGGCCATCTCAACTATCACTACGATACGACCTCAGGTGGGGAGTTTTTTGCGAACGCGTACGGCCAATATTATCGGCTGGACCTGTTCACGGATTTTACGTTTTTTCTCAATGACCCCGTGAACGGCGATGGCTTTGCCCAATTCGATCGTCGGGCCATCTATGGCGGTGACATCGGGTACAAGCAACGAGTGCAGCTTTTCGGTATGCCGACCATTGGGACGGTGGGGTTTCAGACGAGAGTCGATGACGTCCATACGAAATTGGGGACTCAGACCCTTCGCACTCCAACCGGGACCACGATTGACAGCGATGCCCTTACCGTGTCCTATTCCCCCTTCGTCAAGGCGGAAGTCCAGCCGCTCTCATGGCTGAGGTTGTCGGGAGGGGTTCGCGGAGAGTTTTTCACATTTGATGTGACCAACCGGTGTGCCACCTGTGCCGAACAACCAGATGGGCGAAAAGGGTCCGGCATTGTCCTCCCGAAGATGAGCATGATCGTCGGACCCTGGGCGGGGACAGAATTTTTCGTCAACTACGGAGAAGGGTTTCACAGCAATGATGCCCGATCAGCCGTGACAATCGGGGCTTCCCCATTAGCCAGGGCAAGAAGCTATGAGGTGGGGATTCGCTCCAGGCCGTGGGGTCCGCAGGGCCTCGAGCTGATCGCCACAGCCTGGCGATTGGATCTCAAGTCGGAACTCGTTCTGGTCGGCGACGAGGGGACAACAGACATTCGCGGTGCCACCAGGCGCCAGGGGGTGGAAGTTGCTGCTCGGGGGCAAGTCTGGGGCCCGCTCTATGTCAACGGCAGTTTTACCTGGACCCATGCGGAATTCCGCAATGGGGACGCGATTCCATTGGCGCCTGAGTATACCGCCTACGGAGCAGCCATCCTACAATGGCCGGAAGGGCTCACGTCTCAACTGCAAGCGACGTATCTTGGTGTTCGGCCGCTCATCGAGGATCGGAGCATCACGTCGCCCTCGTGGATCACATTCGATCTCTCGGAGCGGTACCGTGTGCCGGTCAAGTTGCCGCATGGACGGCTGGAAGCATTTCTGTTCGTCCAAAATCTGTTCAATACCAAGTGGGAACAGGCGATCTTTGCGTTCGAATCGCGGCTCCGCAATGAGGCGACCGGAGTCAACGATATTCACTTTGTGCCGGGCAATCCGCGGACGGTGATGGCAGGAGTAGCGTGGTACTTTTGAACTGCCGAATGGTTTATGTTGAATGGCGAATCGCTGAGGTGAACGCATCAATCTGAACATGCGCCAGCGACGCACATGCATCACTGATCATGACGCTACCGAAGACTCTCCCGCGAACGTTTTTCAACCATCCTACGCTGACCGTGGCTCGGTCGCTGGTCGGCAAGTACGTGGTGCGTGAGAACGAGAGTAGGACTATTGCTGGGAGAATCATCGAAGTGGAGGCCTATGTCGGCTCGCAGGACAAGGCCTGTCATGCGTCGAAAGGGAGGACGGCAAGGACGGAGGTGCTGTTCGGCCCTCCAGGGATATCCTATGTCTACCTGATCTACGGCATGTATCACATGTTGAACGTTGTCACGGAACGGGCTGAATTTCCAGCTGCTGTATTGATTCGGGCGATTGAAATCGATGGGGAATTGATCGATGGTCCTGGAAAGCTCTGCCGCGAGTTCGGCATCGATCGGTCATTGAATCGACTCGACATGACACAGGGAAGACAACTTTGGTTCGAGGATCGAGGTGAACGGGTTTCGCGTACACAGGTTGGAACGTTCCCAAGAATCGGTGTCGATTTTGCGGGGGCCTGGGCAAAAAAGCCGTGGCGGTTTAGATTGCTTGATAGCGGGGCATAGGGGGTAAGGTTGACCAGATAGGACTCATGATCCAGTGAGCCAACAAAAAGGGGAAGTCCGGTTGTCCAGGACTTCCCCTTTTCATATGTGCCGAATCTGTCGCTAGTCGATTTTACGATCACCGGTGATCTTGGTTGCAGAGGTCACCGGTGGAGCAATTGTGATCTGAGGTCCCTGGACATTTGGAAGCCTGCCGGCACCCTGCCCTTCCGTGATACGCTCATTATCGGTTTTCATCAGTTTCTGTTCCGCGTTCTTGACCGAATCTGCGGATTTCAGCAGTGAGGAAGTTCCGTACGCATCCGACTGGCCTGGATCGTTTGCTGTTGGTTGGCCGGTCACGGGGCTGCCGGAGTTCTTCATCGGATAACCGTCATGTTTGGGGAGCAGCGCCGGATTGGCCGATGCCATGGAAATCCCAAATAGGACTGCGGAGGCTGTTGCAACTGCAGCGGTCACAAGTTTCATACCCATTCTCCCTTTGAGCTATGACAATGGATAAACATCATTCAGCGTATTCAATTTGGATGACTCTATACTGAGGCGTGAATCATAGCGATGGAGGGTCATTCTGTCAAACGGGCGAGACTTGACGGACAGTGTCTCTCGAATCCCATCGTGTTGTGATGAGCCGTGGGTGGTGAGAGTGAGAAAAGGACGGACGTATCAGCTCGGTCGACGAGGGGGACGGCGTCCACGCCCACGGTGCCGAAATGCTGGTCCTCGGCTGACACCAGGCAGACGGATGGTGACGGTCGTGCCCTCGCCGGTGGCGCTCCCGATCGCAATGGACCCACCGTGTTCTTCGACGATTTTCTTAACGCTGGGCAGACCGAGGCCAATGCCTGAGCTCTTCGTGGTGAAAAAGGGTTCGAAGACTTTGTCGACGATTTCAGCGGGAATCGGAACCCCGTCGTTCTTGATGAGAATCTGAACTTCAAACCCCCGTCCGGCACGATGTTGTGAGACCTGGATATGGAGGTGGCCGCCGGGAGACATGGCCTCACACGCGTTCCGAAAAATGCTCAAGAACGTCTGTTGGAGCTTGGCTTCATCGCCGCGCACCGGCGCAATGATATTGGCGTAGTCTTTGGTGACTTGGATACGGGTCGCTTCCAGGTCGGTTCCGACCACCACGAGGGCGCTTTCGAGTACCTCCGGAATGCGGCAGAGATGGCGATTCAGTTCGAGCGGCTTGGCGAAGTCGAGAATCTCATTGAGGATCGCCTCAATCCGGATCAAATCGCGCATGGCATTCTCAACCCGTGTCTGAGGGTCGAAGTCGAGGATCCCTTCACCGGTCACTTCTTCGAGTTGCGAGCGAATGGACGCGAGCGGCTCGCGAATTTCCGTCGCCAAGAATGCGCTGAATTCGCCGATCGCGGCCTGACGTTCTTGTTTTCGAATGATCGGCTCAGACGGGACGGTTATGGGTGGCCATGGGCCCGCGGTTCCGTCGAGGTCCGTCGTCGGAGAAGGAGCGGCAGCCTGCGGTGCCGGTGCCTGTAAGAGCTCCGCGAGTTTAAGAATAATGGGCTCCAGCGTGCGGGCATCGGTTGTCTGATACCGTTGTGGATCTTTCGACCCCAGCGTAAACGTCCCGCCGACCTGGCCTTTGACGAAGAAGGGGATGACAAGTGACGACTGAAACCGGTCCTTGAAGAGATGTTTGTGATCGAGAAAGCGACCTTGGGTAGACGCCAGATCGTGATCCACGCGGGGCTTACGATGGCGGACGGCCCATCCCGCCGCCGAACTGTCGAGTGTCAGGCGTTGACCGGGTTTTAAATCTTTCTTGGCGTCTTTGGGGTCGAGTTTCACATCGCCGGCAGCTCCCAAGACCTCGACATTTCCCGCCAGCGGATCGTAGCAGCACGCCCAGGCCCGATCATAGGCCACATATTCATGAGCGTCGGCCAATACCGACTCGATCTTCTCTTGGAGTTCGGGTGAAAAGTGCTTGGCTATCGGCGGAAACAAGTCCGCTCCGATTTGTTGAGGAGGACTCGGCTCCTGGGTGACGTAGGAACGACTCAACACCACGCTGGTGTTGAAGAGTCCTTCGCGGTCCAGTGTCTTGGTCATGCCGTCGCACATCTGCTCCAGCTGAGATTTGTCCTTTTTGGAGAACGCGGCGTTCTCCTTCCGTCCGATGACCAGGCATCCGTACACGGTATTGACATGGCGAAGCGGAATGATCAGCAGGGATTTCGCCCCGGGGGTGATCACCCGCAGGCGGATGGCGCGCCCATCGTCAGGATCTTGGGCCGTCGGAGTCAAGGCTGCGGCACGTTGCGTCGAGAGCGTGCGCAGAATGGCTTGGACATCTCTCGGTGTGAATCCGCGCGACGCATGCTCAACAAGCGGGCCATTTTCCTGGTGGAAGATGGCCGCCATTGCGGCATCCGTGCCAATATCGTTCAACGCGGCATTCAACGTCCGTTGAAGAAGCGTTTCCGGATCCTGTTTGGTTTGTGCAGGTGCGGTAGTCATATGTTCAAGTTCGAGCGGAGGCATTGTAGCGGGAACGTTCATGAATAGCTACTCTCTCCATGAACGTGGGCAATCTGACGATCAATCCCTCGGCATTTTGTCGGTCCGAGAGAAACTAGAACCTGCATTGAAATGCCGTCACGGCCCCGTAGGCGACTGGTTCAGGATGGCCCTATGGCCGAGCGGTCCAACTGCTTGACGGGACGGCGTGTAGCGGATGGGAGAGTAAGCAGAGACAAAATTAGAGGAGGAATCATGCGCACGACAAGCAGACGAGGTTCCCGTTGGATGGCAGTGGGAGCGTTGTGCGTGGCGTTGTGTCTGGCGGTCAGCGGCCTGGCACAGGCCAGTCTGATTACGTTTAATTTCGAGGGGGTGGTAGGTTTTACGCCCCCGTCGGCGAGCCTGGGGATTGCTAGCGGCACGCCCATCAGAGGATTCTATACATTCGAGTCCACCACTCCTGATCTTGTCCCAGGCACCGGGCCGAACGCGAGCGTTGGACGGTATGTTTTCAATGCCCTAACGATCCAGTTCTTAGGGAATACCTATACAACAGGAGCAGTGGCGACAAAGTTCATCAATGTCACGAACTCAGTCACCATCGACAGTTATTCCGTCGATCACATTGCAGTAGGATCGACTCCATCCCTCTCCGGTCCTCCTGTAAACGGCCTAGCACCATTCGCCTTTCAGTTCAATATATCGGGGACCGGTAGTAATAATCTGTTTGATAGTGATGCGCTGCCCCTCGAACCCCCTTCTCTAGCTAGCCCTTTCGGACTCAGTCGCCCTTTTTCCTTCGCTTTCGTCGGTGGCATAAACAATGGCGTGTGCGGGTCATCGCTCTGCAGGGCCAACGGAGAGATCACATCCTTGACAGCGGTGCCATTGCCTGGTGCGCTGCTGCTGTTTGGCTCTGGTCTACTTGGGTTGATGGGGATTAGTGTGGGCCGTCGAATGATGGCCAAGGCCGCTTAGTTAAAGAGGGTACAGATATTCGTGGGCAGGCTTTGACCTCAAAGTTCTTCCGGTGCTGCTCCACGGATGGATCAACTTCAACAGGCCATAGGAATTAATCTCGCGGCATCCGATCGGGGTCGAGCTCAACCAGTCGCAGGCGCCCATTGGCGATGTGGTCAGTTTTATAGATCCGGTCGCCAATCTGGATCGTTCCGATCAGGAGATTGCCGGTGATCACGAAGGTGAAGTCGCCTTCTAGAGGAGGCTTGAAGGTCCCGCGAATGACGGCGGTGTTGTTGATACGGGAGACCGTGGAGGTGACGTCCAGTTCAGGGTTGGCATTGTCGAAGAGCTCGATGGTAATTCTAGGAAGCGGTCTGGCTCCTGCATCCTTTAGAATCTGGAGGAGCGGGACGTCGAGCGCGATCTCTCGTTCGCGAAGCATCCACGGCTTTCGTGGCATTGGTGGTTGGCCAGCGGAGGGAGGAGTCAGGACGGAGTGCCACAAGCCCTTTGGTGTTGGTGGCTCATCAGCCCACGCAAGCTGGCCAATAATGACCCCCACGACTACAGCGAGGAGAACATAACTGAATCGGTGAATCACAGGATCGTCATTCCGGACTAGCCTCACAAGCTTCTCATTTGTAGCAAACGTGACAGCTCGGCGCGATCATGACAGGAAGGACCGGAAGCCGGTCCTTCCTGTGTCGTAACGGTTAGGGGAGAGTTCTACGAGACTTTCCCCGAGAATTGTTACCTGATTTATCGTCTGAGTCATCATCCGAGTCGCTATCCGAATCATCATCCGAATCATCGCGCAACTTTGCACGAGAATCTTTCAAGCCGTCGGGAGCTGCGGCGGCGGAAGTTGCGGTTCCTGTGCGCCACGCCGCAATGACGTTCCGGACCTCGTTCATGGAGCGGGCATTATCCGCAGAGTTTGCCGGGTTGATCCTGTGATCGATCCCGGCTGGACGGCCGTTGATCTTGATCTTCGGGTTTGAGAAATACTTCACGCGCGGACAGGACACAGTGGGGCAGGCGTAGGCCATGATGGTCCGGAATTTTCCGATGGGGTCGCGATACCCATAGGAATAGGGAAAGACGCCGCTGCCGCCGCTCGCGCGATCATGTGCATCGCCCATATTGTGCCCCAGTTCGTGGGTGAGGGTGTTATTCGACACACAATCGCGATCTGTCACGCTGAATGCGTAACTGGCAAAGCTGGCTCGTGGCCCGTTCGCCATGACATAGGCGATGCCGCAATAAGGGCCGCCGTTGTCCACGATCAACGCGACCAGATCAGCCTTGTATTGATTCCGCAGTTGATGAACCGTATCCATGAAGCCATCGCTTGTGCTCCGCAAACGGGTAAGGTCGGTGTTCATATTGCCCGTTTCGGCATAGGCGACCTCAGCGGCGCGGACCAGCCGGAGCTGCATCGCAATCTGGCTGTTCGTGTAGGCTTGATTGGCCAAGTCGACGCCCATCGCAATGAGCGCATTCATAGCAGCCTGGCCACCCTGCTTCGCGCGTGCCGTGGAGGTGTAGACGACTAACAGGTCGACGACAGTGTTCGTCGTCGCTGCTGCAGTCTTCACGCTGTCAGTCGGGGCAGCCGAAGAGGCATTGGGCTGCTGGAGATTCGGCTCTGGGGCCGGAGGTTCTGTGGGAGTTCCATCGTCGGGCACCAGGAGTGGATGGTGATCCGGCCGCATGGCGTCTTCGTCAATTTCGACAAGACGATGGCGGTTGTTCTCGTCCGGCTCAATTTTGTAGAGACGCTGACCCGAGGTAATCGTTCCGACCATCTTGGTGCCGCGTACTGCCAAGGTGACGTCGCTGTCCTGTTCTCCTCGCACCCGCCCGCGCCACACCTTTGCCTTATTGCGATGTATTTCTGGTTCATCGAGCTCTAGCGTCCGTGTGCCGGCATCGAAGAGGTCCAGTGAGAGATCCTGTTTCGAATCTTTTCGGGCGAGTTTCATGGCTTCCAATGCAGCGGGATTGAGCCCCATAGAGCGGTGACGACGTACCCATTGTTTGGACATCTCAGGTGAGGAAAATGCCTGGGCAATCGCCGGGGGGATATCGTTCGGGGTTTCAACAAAGAGCGGGACCGGCGAAGGTGTCGATGCGCAGATTCCGGCAGTGGGTACGCCGAGTGCTACGATGCATAGGCATATGGCCATCGTGCGTGAACGAGCGAACGAGAGGCGATATGACGTACGACCTCTTGGTGACTGTCGAATGGCCAAAGGTGGCTCCATGTAATCCTCCTCTGTATAAATGAGTGATAGTTTACGGACAGCAAGAGGCATACCTCTCAATCGGGATAACAGCTCCTCATGGTCAAGAGCTCAGATCATCCACAGTATCAAGCGCTTTCAACGAAGACGCGCAGGGTTCACAGATGAGTAGGAATGAAAATTGTGTGGCAAGGTGTAAACATGAAGGTTGTGACCTACGCAGACAATCACATCGCCATTCGTTGCCCGCTCAAAGATGAAATGAGGTATTCAACGTGACGCAGCCTGAAAGATCCAGGTGAGGAGAAGAAGGGGAGCCGTTGAATTTCTATGATCCATCGCACCGATGTTCCACGAATGATTTCACCAGAGTGATCGACGGGAATCCTGTCATTCGCGCGTTCCTGGAGAATCGCGGATGGACTCAATCCGGATTGATAACTTTTGGAGGGCGTCGCGGTTCGTCGGGGACCTCTGGAAGAGGACGACGGTCGACGGTCCAACTGTTGAGGATGGTGGTGACCAAGCTGATGATGAGTGCCCCACCGACAGCAGGCCAGAACCCTGAGACGGTAAACCCCTTGACCAGGAACGCGGTCAAGCCCAGCAACAAGGCGTTCAAGACTACGAGAAAGAGGCCGAGTGTAAACACGATCAATGGCAAAGCGAGGAGAAAGAGAATAGGGCGCAGGATCACATTCAAGAACGTCAGAATCAGCACGGCGGCAATGCCGGCCGTCAGGCTGTCTGCTTCCAGGCCGGGGACGATTGAGATCGCCAGGAAGACCGCGATTCCTGTGATGAGAATACGCATGAGCGCATGGCGTACTCCTCCATGGAATGGTGATTCGTGGACAGTTCTCGCAAAACGAATCATCGGCATCGATTACCGCGGTGGTGAAACAGTTTTGTTGGGCGAATAATGTACCACTGTTGCTGATAACTTTTTGGTCTTGTCGTCTTTGGTCGCCTCGATGATGACCCGGTCGCCTACCGTGGGCGGATCGTTCGACTTGGGGTTACTTTTGTTCTTGAACTTCACCTGCTTACTGAGCAGGACCGGAACAACCGGTCCTTTGGCGGTCTTGATGTCGATGTGTTTGGCATCGATAGCGGTCACAATGCCGAGCACGTGCAGGAGTTCCGGGCCCTTGGCCGAAACCACAGGGGAGAGCCACAAGGACGTGAGCAGGACCACGCTGACGGTGATGAAGTTGTAATGCTTCGCCATAACGAAGTCTATCGAGCGTATGGGTCGAGTAGGGGGCTCTCGCGGCAGTTCAGGATTGCACCACCGTCTCTTCTCTACATGACCACCGCAGACTTTGTCTCACTATACAAATTCTTCAGCGTGAATGCCACCGCAGTATTAGGTAGGGTGGTATCGCCGAACGTGAGAAAGGCGGGCAACTAGAAGGACGAGGATGGGGAGATGCATGAGCAGGCCGCTCAGGCCCATGAACGTTTCGCCGATCCAAAATGTCATGCCGAGGTTGAAGGCCAAGACTCCATAATACAGCCCGACTCCTAGCAACAGCCGCTGAGTGAGTAACTGGGGTGGTGAGAAAGGGGTGAGGCGTCGGTCCAGCGGGAAATAGATAGCCAGTGAAATGAGTCCCACCACAGCCCAGCCGATGTAGTTGGCCACGGGAACACCGAAATGCCAGCCCGGGTCGGGGTAATAGTAGATTTTGCCCAAGAACCAACGGTCGCCGCGCAGGGCGACCGGATCAATCACCATATCGATAAAGGCGAAGAGGAACGCGGTGAGGGCATAGACACCCCAACTCGTTCGCACACTTAGATCGAAGTTCAGCTGCCGTAGAGGAACGCGGGCATCTGTTGGCGATGATGTAAGTGGCAGCAGCAGCCCGAGCGCGACGCAGTAGGAAGCAAACAGCAGGAAGCTGAACGAGATGGAATCCATGAACGGCACGTCGAAAAAGTAGAGTTCCTGACCGACCGTCGAGCCATTGTAGAAATACCAGCCGAATGGGATGCCGGTTCGCGTGGACGAGAATTCACAGACGAACGCCGTTGCCCAGCTGATGAGCCAGAAGCGCCAGGTGCGTGGCCAGCCGATCAGTTGAATAGCGGAAAAGAGAAACGCAGCAAGAAACAGAAAGACATAGGGGCGGAGGAGAATCGTCTTGAGAAAGAGGGTTACTGCTTCCATCAATGTGGCTTACGCGGTCGCTGTTATGCGTATCCACAGCGCATAGTGAGCGGCGACATGGTAGAGGTGGCGGCAGCCGGCGAGGGCTGTACGGAGTGAGGCAGGGTCGCGCAGATCCCCTGCGACGCATCCAACAGAGACGCCATCAAGATTCCGGAGGTCGGAATCCAGTCGCGCTAACACACGAGCCTCGCTGCCGGTTCGCACAAGGGCTCGTACCACTGCCGCTCCGACACACCCAGTGGCACCTGTGACGAGGGCTTTCATTGTAGAAGACGTGAAGCGCGTCAAATAAGATGGTTTGTTCGAGTACGAAGGATTGCGTTTCACGAGATACGCTTCACGAACGACATCAGTTCTTACGGCTTGTGATATACCGTGCGATCTCGCGCAACGGATCGGCAGAAGGCCCGAACGATGACAGGCGATTGATGGCGCGGGTCACACAGTCGTCAGCCAATTTCTTAGCTCCGTCTACCCCATAGAACGTCGGGTAGGTTTTCTTCCCACGCTCGGCATCCGTATTCGGGTTCTTGCCAAGCTCTTCTCTGGTGCCGGTCACGTTCAACACGTCATCGGCGATTTGAAAGGCCAGGCCAATATCCTCAGCATAGCCGGTCATGTCGTCGAGTTGCCGATCGTTTGCCCCAGCAGCAAGGGCGCCCATGCGGACTGCGGCGCGAATGAGCATGCCGGTCTTGTGCTTATGAATGTTCTGAAGGGTTGGGAGGTCGATGTCCTTGTTCTCAGCCTGGATGTCGAACACCTGGCCGCCCACCATGCCAATGTTGCCGGAACCAAAAGCCAATTCTTGAATGATGCGGACTTGCCGCACCGGATCGCAGCCCTTCATGAGATCTGGTCGGCTGACCAGGTCGAAAGCCATCGTGAGCAGCGCGTCGCCGGCAAGAATGGCCATGGCTTCGCCGTAGACTTTGTGATTCGTCGGTTTCCCACGGCGAAAGTCATCGTTGTCCATCGAAGGCAGATCGTCGTGGATCAGCGAATAGGTATGGATCAGTTCCAGCGAGCAGGCGACCGCCATGAGACCAGGCGGTGTCTGGCCCAACGCTTCAGCTGCGGCGATCGTGAGAATCGGCCGCACCCGTTTCCCGCCTGCCATCAGGCTGTAGCGCAGGCTCTCATGCAGTGTCGTCGGTGGCACAGCGGCAGGCGGAGATACGAAGTCGAGAAACCGGTCAACCTCGATGCGTTTCTGCTCCAAATAGTCCGCAATGTTCATGAAATCTCACTCGTGTTAGGGGGACCGGCTCCGATCCGCGCGGAGAGTAACAAACGATAAGAGATGAGTCAAACAGGTGGGGTGGAGAAGGAGCTCGTGGTCTCCCGTGCTCGCGCACCGCGCATGCGGGATAGATTTCGGAGTTTACGCTATGGTCGGTGCTCGGTGCATGCGCACGAATTATGAGACAATGCGGGTTATGTAAAAGGAATCAGGTGTGGTTGATCATCATTTGTCGAGGTTGAGTCTTGACGGTATCACTGGATCAGAGGAAAATACGTCGTGCTTCACCATGTGTCGGTTCAACAGGAACGGGTGCCGTTATCACTGATTCGGAGAAGGGATGATTGTGGCGCATGATTCTGACGAATCATTGGCGCGTTACGGATTAGTCGAAGATCCGGCTCTTGTACGGATGGCCTAAACATTGTTTGGGCGACGCTTTGCGTACTCAAACGTTTCGCGGTAAGCGCTCGTAGTTCGAACCGCGAAGCGCGTCCCGAACCAGCGGCTGCACAACCTCCGGTTGCTCCGCGCCTCCGTGTAATGCTTTACAATATGTCTGCTTTCCGCAACATTATCCGCGTCGATCATGAGGCAAGCCGAACCCATGCGTGGCGGGTCACGGTGCAACGACACAACGATATCGCCGTGAAGACGTTCTCCGATGCAATCCATGGAGGGAAAGGCAAGGCCTTGAAGGCGGCTGAGGCCTATCGAGATGAACTGCTTCGGCGATACTCCGCCTACGTCCATGCCATTTGGGTCCGCACTCGCCTTCGTCGGAACAATACATCGGGCATTCCAGGCGTCGGCAGATACGAACAAGTGGACAATCCAACGACCGGGTCCGTTCGTGTCTTTTGGTTGGCCTCCTGGGTCGACGAACAAGGCGACAGTCGTAAGCGCAAGTTCATGGTGTCTCACTATGGAGAACGCCAGGCTAAGCGTCTTGCCGTCGCAGAACGTGAGCGTCAGCTGAACCTCGTCTGTGCCACGAAGAGTGGCCGTCTATGATGTCCAACCCTATTGCCCAACGCATGGCGGGGAGTGTTCAATTTGCCTTACTCATGAGCGTTCCCGCTACAATCGCCTTCCTGTGTCGATCTGCACGAAGAGAGAGAAAAAACAGTTGAAATGAGTGTTGTGTTTTCATGGATACCGACATCCATGCATCATCTTCTCTAGCCCGCCGTAACGTCTCGCCGAATGTGTAGACATCAGCATTGTATTTGGTCGGAACTAGGGAGTTCCCTAGTTCCGCAAACGATGCCACGTGCTTGCGTGAATGTGCGGACGTCATCTCCGTTCATCTTTCTATCACTAAACCGAAAATTTGTTGAGCCATTGGTTGAATCGGATTTGATTCACCTCATGAATCTCTTCCGATACACGCGTCTGCGATCGGAAGATGTGCGTAATATGTGTATTCATAGAGGGAAGTAAGGTGGCGTCTTGCAATCAAACATAACCATCGACACCCGTTCGCCCTTTGCGCCTCGCTCTCGCTTGTTTTTCACGCGATCGGCCCGCTATACTTCTCCTCTTATGAGTATTCGAAAAGGTGGCGGGGAATGGGAGGCGATGCTGCTCGGGGTCGAGGCCCGTCTTTGCCGAGTGTGCCGGGAAGACCTCTATCGGGATAAAACGATGCTCCGAGGAGGTTGGTCTCGCTGCACGCTTTGTGACGAATTCGTCCATTACAGTTGTCTTGCCAGTGGGAAGGTTTCTTTTCTGAAAGCACGGCCACGGGTGTGCAAAACCTGTCGTTCGCTTCAGGAGGGGACTGTGGCTCCTTCTTTGAAGAAAGATGGGCCCACTGTGGTAGTCCCGTCATGAATTCCGGTTCGCCGTCTCGTCCTGTGCGCTTGCGCTAGAGACAGTGTGGTATCTGCTCCAAAGCCATTCAGTGCGTGAAGGTCCGTTGCCCTTGCTGACCGGCATCGGGCAAAAGTGGTTCTGCCCTCCTTTCGTGTGATTACTCTGTTCGGTCAGTTGAACCTTGGTGAGCGAGCTTCACGCCGCGTGATGGTGTAGTGAGACTATTATGGTACAGATCATCCGAAGCGGGGCATTTCTTCAGCAATGTTGGTCCGTCCACCCGCTGTGTGTGACTGTCAAGCGCATGACAGATGAAAATGCAGTGGTGCTTTCTTGCAGTTCATGCAAGTCGGCCCATTACCTGACGGTCACTGCGGTCACGTCGCAAGCAGCCTCGGCCCAACATATGGCGGGAGAAGGCACTTCACGAGACGAGCCGCCGGGTGAAGAGTTCCTCAAGGCTTGCGTTTCAACCCATCATGCCTCTTTGACACTTCGCGAGATGGATGTATTTCAAGATCTGGTGCGGCTGCGCTGTGCGGACTGTCGACGGCTATACGAACTGACTATCTCGGTGTTCGAGACACGCTACAAGTAATCGGGAGTTGATGAGGAAGGGAGCATCAGCCTTTCAGCCCCTGCCATGATGGCCTACTCTACTGTGTTCACCGATGAGGAGACTGTGCTGCTGGCCGATGCGCAGTTCTTTCGAAAAAAGGCTGCGATCACGACAAAAATACGAGCCATGCTTGAGGCCACGCATGGTGCCTTACAGAATGAGCTGGCAGGTCTGTCGCTTGTCGCCCCTCCTGATTTCAATCCACACCTCCATCAGCTGGTAAAAGGTGAGCATCTGGAAGATTTCCCGTATCAATACCTTGATTGTCCTAAACACTTCTCCGGCGCGAACACGTTCACGTTCCGTACGCTGGTCTGGTGGGGCCATCATGTGGCCTGTGCGCTCTTGCTGGAAGGTTCGGAGATCGGACGGTACAAGCGCCAGCTGCTCGGCCGCTTTCATCAGCTCGCCGGAAAAGACCTTGAACTTTCTCTGGCACCGTCGTTATGGGAGTGGAAACACGGGGAGGGCTATACGCTGCCGATCACCCATGACCGAAAGGCCCAGATTGCTGCTGTGTTGGCTGAACGGTCGTTTCTGAAGGTCGTTCGCTGTGTCCCTTTGGCAGATCATCGAGTACGGGAGGGGCAGTTGGCTCAGCTGGCGTGTGAAACCTTTCGGTCACTGTCCCCCCTTGTCACCCCGTAACTTATTTATCCTAATTGTCTCTGGCACCAAACTTGGGTAGACTGGGCCGCCACTCTTTTTGACCTTTGACCGGGAGGAGCCTGTGAAGCAATCGTCATTGCGAGTTTTGGGCTGTGCCATCATGATGGCGACCCTGCTGGCCGGCTGTAGGGGAACAGGAGAGATGCGGTATATGGATTTGCGGGAGAAGCCCCCGATGGTGCAGGTGACCGACATCGAGCCGGTCAAGATCGCCATCGAACCATTTGACGATCGACGGGCAGACAAGAGCCGTGTGGGCACGCGCACGCATCTCTGGGGCGGCACCACGCAATTCGATGTGTTGGGTGATCGGCCTGCAGGCGCGATCACGCAGCGCCTGGCCGATCGCTTACGAACCCGCGGGTGGCGAGATCGGGTCTGGAATGTACGTGTGGCCCCGGCTGGATCTGCCGCGGATGCCGATATTGTCATCAGTGGGCAGGTGCAGGATTTTTCCACTACGGTGAAGAGCCGGGTGTTTTCCACCGTTATCGATACCACCAGCCGGTTTACGATTCAGGCCAGGAACCTCGCCGACCGAAGCACCACCATCCGTACGATTGAAGGGGGGCGGAGTCGAACGGTGTTTTGGTTCAATGAAGATGACGTGCGCGAACAACTGGCGGCGACCTTGAGAGACGGACTTGATCGGCTGATCGGCGACACGACGATCGAGAGTAAGGCGTTACGTCCGGCTCGTCGCCTCCTGCAAGAGTGAGCCATTGTGACTCAGTAGTGAGAGGCGTTGTGCGCCTGAGAGGTGACGGCACCCTCAATCTATCGTCAAGGATCCCCCAGAGTGCGTGAGCGACGCTGGGAAACGACGACGGCCTTGAGCTTCGGTCAGGCGCTTGCCGTGGGGGAGCGCCTCGCCACGCTTGGGCTGAAGCCGGTCTCGCCTGCCAACGACGTGATCTGCTACGTGGAGGAATGGACTGTCGGGTCGTTCGACGACTTCGACCAGCTTGATCCCTGGTCTACGGAAGACGTCACGCTCGTCCATGTACGGGAACGATGGCGCGGCGATTTCTTTCTTCTCTCTGGGGCCTATCACACGGTCTATCAGCGCCATCAAGATATCGGTACCTATTGCTCCATCAGCCATCCCTGGCGCATTCGAGACATGCTGCAGCTGCATGACCAACGCGCCATGTTGTGGATCGGGTTTCGGCATGCCCATTCCTTCATTCGGGTTCGTCTTCAGACCCAGGTAGTCATCACCCCCGGTGAAACGCGTGGCGATGTTGATCGTACACGTTGGTTGGATGAGCGGCGGGCAGCGTTCCTTGACGCGATCACCGTGCTGGACCTGCCGATCGAGACGCATGTGGAGAAACACGCGGTGGTCCTTCGTTCTGCCGATGCGTCCATTCCATTCTTCTGCTCATGGCCCGACGCGTTCGGTCCCTGCCAGTTCGAGTACAACACGTCCGATGCGTTTGAATTCCTCGTGCCGGCCAGCAAGCTTGCGGAGACGTTCAATCCAGAACCGGCCGGAGTTCGTGCCTATCTCACAGGATTTTCAGAAGCAGCCTTGGCAGAATTTCAAGGGATCGAACCGGGAGCGCGACTGGCCTATCGCTGCTCCGTCCACTGTCCGCTGGATGATCTCCCTGAGGTGCAGAATGCGATCCGACCACACGGCCTCCTGTACGCCACGCTCTGTGAATTTCAGACGCGGGTGATGTTGCCGGACGCTGAGGATGCGTCGGCGATTATCGGCATCGTCGGAGTCAACGGACAGTTCAAGATCGAAGCGCGCCTGAATCAAGCACCCCTCCCAGAAGAGGCCATGGCGCCGTGGTTGGAACGGGTGATCGGTCATCCCGTTGCGTACGCTCCGCTGCCCGCGTTTGTGTGACTGGATGCTGAAGAAGGCCTCCAACTTTGTTCTCGCCTCGAAAAACTCCTCAACGTACCCCAGAGGGTACGCCTCCGATATTTTTCTCGTCTACGGCCTAGCTTGGGATAAGGCGCGTCTTGGCGCGCCGGGGTTGGGTGGGTGTTAACGACGACCTTTTTGAGCATCCCGAGAGTCCGTCTCCGACATGGTGTGGGTTGCCGCACGATTCGGTATTTGCATTGAACAATCAAACGGGATTCGCACAGTAACGGCATGAGTCCCCTGGCAAAGGTTCAGTCTATTCTGGCCAAACCCTTCATGCCAGCGGTGTGCTTCCTCTCCGGCGTGACCTACGATACGCTCACGCTCACACGAATCGACCGGCTGCTGGATAACTTGATTCTGCTCCTTTATCTGGTCTTGCTCGGAGCTCTGATCGTCTTGACGGGACGATTAGGAATCGAACCTTCACCTGATCGTGAACAGCTGGCATCGGTTTCCCCATTCACTCGCTGGGTACTCGCGAGTCGTCCCTACTATCCCATGGCCAGTCAGTTCCTGTTGGGCGGCCTCTTCAGTGCCTATGCAATTTTCTACTCGCGAAGCGCCACGTTCACCGGCACAGCGGTCTTTTTTGCGCTGCTGATCATGCTCTTGGTGGCCAACGAGTTTTTGCGTGACCGACTCTCAAATCTTCGACTGTTGATCGGCCTTTACGCCGTGGTGTGTTTCGCGTTCTTCACGTTTTTTCTCCCTGTGATAACGGGCTACATGAACTCGATCATCTTTGTGATCGGAGCGCTGCTGAGCGTTGCGGTGGTCTTGCGAGTGGCGCAGCTGATCTATCGTAATAATCCCGATCGATCACGCCGCGAAGCGATTGGGATGACCATCCCCGCTTTGGCATTGATCGGCATGCTGGTCGGGTTCTATTTCCTGAATTGGATTCCGCCGGTTCCGCTGTCGCTCAAATTCGGCGGGAATGTATCATGAGATCAAGCGAACCGGTGAGCAGTTTGAACTCTCCTTCAAAAAACATTGGTATCAGGTCTGGAAACGATCGGATACGACCTACCCCTCCAACGTACCGATCTACTGTTTCACTGCGGTGTTCGCACCGGTCGACCTCAACACCACGATCTATCATCATTGGTATTTTCGTCTAAACGACAGCAGGCCGTTCACGCACGCGGATAGAATTCCTCTGAAGATCTCGGGTGGGCGCGAGGGGGGCTATCGAGCGTACAGTTTCAAGCAGGGACTGGACCCAGGTGACTGGCGTGTCGATATCGAAGCCGCCGACGGGCGCATTGTCGGACGGGTATCAGTGACAGTTGAGGCCCAAAGTGAGGCGGATCCGACGCTGGCGACTGTGTCGTATTGAACACTGATCATGAAACGGTTGAGTGGACTCACGTTACTTGACGAGCAGGAAGGGACTGGGCGAGTAGCCCAGAAAGGCGACCATGTTGTCTATAACATGCGGCTCTATCTGAACAAGGGAGACGAGGTGCTACTCAATGAAAAGCAGGCGGAGCATATGTCAAAAGAGAAGATCCGGATCCAGGACGGAGTCACGCTAATCGATCGCACCCTCACGCTTGGTCGTCGTGAAGTCATTGCCGGCGTCGAGCATGCGTTGATTGGCATGACAGTCGGCGGCTATCGGAAGGTGCGTATCAGTTCCCACTTGGCCTATCGAGACAGGGGCCTTCCGGCGCTTATTCCGCCTCATGCTGTACTGGTATCAGAGATTTGGTTGCGGGCGGTGATCGAAGCGAGTACAGTGCGGGCTCAATGAGCCAGCGGACGCTTTCCCCTTGCCCCTCCAGCCCTAATTGCGTGTCGACTCAGGCGACGGATGAGAGCCACGCCATTGCGCCGTTTCAATACAAGAAGCCTCGCGCGGAAGCCAAAGAGGCGTTAAAAGCGGCGTGTACTACATTGCCTCGGACCAAGCTCGTCGAAGAGGACGAGTCCTATCTCCACTACGAGTTCACCAGCCTGCTGCTCCGATTCGTCGATGACGTAGAGTTTCTCTTCGATGAAACCACGAAGACGGTTCACTTTCGTTCTGCTTCCCGCACGGGCCACAGCGATCTTGGGGTCAACCGCAAACGCATGGAACAGGTGCGAGCTTTGGTGGGAGGGAAGACTCTAAGCATTTCTGTAATTGCTTCGGCATGATCCTTCCTCCTGTTATGATGCCGGACATAGAGGGGATGGGTTATGGCTTTCAAGCGTAAGCACTCGCGTGTCGATGTCGGCCGTGTCGGCCGCTTGCAGCGTGGCTCGCTCTCGGCGCCTTGCAAGGTGCTCGACGTCAGCGAGTCCGGCGTTCGTCTAGAAAGCCGTCTGTTCGTGAAGCGCGGTGATGGACTCCAGCTTTTGATAGAGCTTGAGGGTGGGCGGTCCTTAACCTGCGAGTTGGAAGTCATTCACGTGCGTACACCCAAATTAGGCGCAAAAATTATTTCGATCAGTCCTGAGGATCGGGAGCGATTGACGCATCTTCTCGACGATCATGTCCAGAGCAGTTTGTCCCGCGGTTAGGTGGAGGGGTGAGTCGATCAGGGAGCAAGCTGGTCTTAGCCACTGACTTAATCAGAGGCTTATGGCTTTGGTCCCAGCCGGCGCGTATGTTGAAAAATGCACTTAGGACATGTGTAATGAATGAATTGGTTGCCGCCCACGAGCCGCTTCCGCATGAGCACCTTGCACCACGTGCAGAGGCGATCGGGTAGCTCGATTCGAGGTGTGTCTCGGACGAGATCTGGAGAGGATGGCATAAGAGATATTGTCCCTGAGAGTTGAAATCTTGTCAACCGATTGACAGTGCTTTTTTACTAGAGCCAAAAATTTTCCACCACTTCATGTGCGTGAGAAACAAATCATGGTATAGTTCACGCATGATAATCTCCGCGTGTTCAACCTTCTTACAGAAAGGGAACCCCCCTCTATGAGTACCTCGGCTAGTTCCGAGTCCACAATCTTACCATCCAACGCCCCTGCGGCTGCTGCCCGACCGATCCAAGACATGGTCGGAAACGGTAAGGCATGGGGACTCTGCACTGCTGTTGACCTCCACGATTGCAAACCCGAACTTATCCGCGATGCGGAATATATAAAACGCTATGTCGTAGAGCTGTGTGAGCTCATCGACATGAAGCGCTTCGGTGAGTGCCAGGTTGTCGATTTTGGCGAAGGGCCTGTGGCTGGCTACTCCATGGTGCAGTTGATCTCCACCTCGCTGATCAGCGGCCATTTCGCCAATGAAACCAATCACGCCTACCTCGACATTTTCAGCTGCAAGGGATATGACCCCACGGTGGTCGAGTCGTTTTCGAAGGAGTTTTTCGGCGCCAGTCGAAGTGTTGCGACCGCCACACTCCGGTACTAAACCCTTCTTTTATGTTGACTGTGCTTCGGGGGCGTGAGCATAGCGCCCCTGAAGACTTTAACCATCCATTGCCATGGGCATGATCTAGATATGAAAGCCACGACTGTCAAAGAGGTATTCGACTCGCTCCCATCAAAACTCGATAAAGATGCAGCTGAGGATCTTGAGGCCGTCTACCAGTTCGATCTCCGTGGGAACCAAGGCGGTCAGTACCATCTGCTGGTGCAGAATGGGACCTGCGTCGTGAAGGGTGGAACGCATGCCGATCCGCACGTGACCCTCTCGATGACTGGAGAGGATTGTATCGGGGTCCTGAATGGACATCTCAGCGGGATGACGATGGCGATGTCGGGGCGTTTGCAGATTACCGGGGATATCGGACTGGCCATGCAGCTGAAGTCCTTGTTTCCAAACATTGTCGAGCGTTGACGGAGGCTACTCCTGAACCGAGGTGGCGCCAAGGGAGGCCACTTTCTGATCGTTCGCCGCTTCCTCGAGCCTCCTCGGGAAATATTCCTCTACAATCAGATACATCGTTGGAACGAGAAACAACGTGAGGAGGGTAGAAACACTCAATCCTCCGACGACCGCCCTTGCGAGAGGCGCGTTTGTTTCACCACCTGTCCCAAGTCCGATCGCCATGGGAAGCAGCCCAAAGACTGTTGCGAGCGAGGTCATGAGTATCGGGCGTAGCCTGGTTCGTGCAGCGGTCACAACGGCTCGGTGCAGTGCTTCGCCTCTGCGGCGGAGGACGTTGGTGTAATCGACCAGTAAGACACCGTTTGAGACGACAATTCCAAACATCATGATAATGCCCATCAACGACGTGGTGGACAGTGTTGTGTTCGTCAGGAACAGGATCAAGATGACACCGGGGAAGCCCATCGGTACCGAAAACATGATGATGAAGGGGTCGATGAGTGATTTGAATTGGGTGGCCATGACCATGTAGACCAACAAGAGTGCCAGGATGGTTGCAAACTGCAATCCTTGGAATGTTTCGCGCTGCTGCTGAATCTGCCCTGCCAGCTTGATGCTGAACCCTGCTGGTAACTGGAGCGTGGCGAAGGCGGACTCAAGGTCTTCAGCGATCTCACCGAGGGGTCGGGTGGTGGGATTGGCCGTGATGTGGACCACGCGCTGGAAATGCTTCCGATCGACCTTCACTGGTCCTGCGTTCAACTTGAGGGACGCGATATTCTTCAGGAGAACAGGCTCGCCGGCTTTGGCGATGAGCAGAATATTCTCCAAATCGTTGAGATCCTTTCGGTGTTCCTCGGCCAACCAGGCGCTGATGAAGTACTCATTGCCGCTTTGCGGATCCGTATAAATGATCGGATCGGTCTGGCCGTTTCCATTCAGGGAAAACAGGACAGTATTGGCTACATCGGTCTCGCTGATGCCGAGCAGAGCTGCTTTCTCTCGATCCACTGTCACGTTAATTTCCGGATAGTTTTCCTCCCGGCTCGGTTCAATGTCCGCCAGGCCGGGAGTCTGCTCCATGATCTCCTTGACGCGCGCGATGACGTCTCTCGCTTTTTCGAAGTCATAGCCATAGATTTCCACATCAACGGCCTTTTGGGAGCCGAAGCTTGTGACGCGTTTGACGAGACCCCCGGGGTCGAAATACATCGAGACCCCGGGAAACAGTTTGACGATCTTCGGGCGCACATCGTTCATGATCTCGACTTGAGTTCTGGCTCGCTTGTCCGGTGAGACCAAGTACACTTGCATCGAAGATGTATGGGGGCCTGTGTTGGGATTGAAGAGCGACGCGCGACCTTGCGACAGGATACCCGTACTGGAGACGATCGTCTCCAATTCGGTCGCGGGAATATTGGCTCGGAGCACCCGTTCGACTTCTGAGACTTGCTGTTCAGTCTTTTCAACCCGTTGGCCGACCGGTGCCCGCAGGACGATGCGAAACTGACTCTCATCGGAAACCGGCAAAAACTCAGTCCCGATCATCGGAACCAAGGTGAGCGATCCGACAAAGATTAGCAGCACTAAGGCGATAAAGATCCGGCGATGTCCCAGGACCCACTGCAACGAGTCTTCGTAACTTCTATCGAGAGACTCATATCGGAGACGGCTCCAATCCATCAGTGCGGTAAACCAGTGTGGCATGGTCCGCCGAGTGTCTTGCTCAGGTTTGAGGAACTTGTAGCAGAGCGCCGGCGTGACGGTGCGGGAGACTAAGAAGGAAGTGAAGAGCGCAATCGCAATGGTCACGGTCAGCGGCACCAGCAACAGACGCGCAACACCAACCACGAAAAACATGGGGAGGAAGACCACCACCGTGGTGACGGTCGACGCGAGGATCGGCATGGCGACTTCTCGAGCGGCATTGAGAATGCTGTTCCATCGGTTGGGATTGGCATTGAGGTGGCGCTGAATATTTTCCAGTTCCACGATGGAATCATCAACCAGCCGGCCGATACCCAGCGCGAGCCCGCCAAGCGTGAAGACGTTCAGGGTTTGGCCGGTAAAATAGAGGACGACAAACGTCACGAGCATGGAGAGCGGAATGGCCACAGAAATAATCACGGTACTCGTGAGGTTACGCAAGAAGATCAAAATCACGGCTGCGGCCAGCAGCGACCCATGGACTGCTTGTTCGGCAAGATTGTGAATGGATTGCCTGATATAGAGGGATTGATCGAACGAAATGCCGAGTTTCACGCCCTCGGGGAGACCGACCAGCTTGGGAAGGGCTGTGCGCAGGGCGTCCACAACTTCGACGGTATTGGCGATCGGTTGTTTGTTCACTCGAAGAAAGACAGATCTGGCGCCATCGGCATGAACGATGTTTGTTTGGATGTCGGATGAGTCCGTTACCGTCCCTACGTCACGCACGCGGACTGGATTGCCTTGCGGATTGACCTTCACGATCACGTCCTGGATTGGCTCGACTGTTCGGAACTGAGTATTCGTAAAGACGTTATAGTCGAGGTTGCCGGCTTTGATGTCGCCAGATGGCAAAATCAAGTTGGAGGCTTTGACGGACTTTACGATATCGAGAATTGAGAGTCCGCGGGCGCTGAGGAGTGCCGGGTCAAGGTTGATATTGATCTGGCGGATCTTGCCGCCCTCGACGGTTGCCGCCGCAACATTGGCGATCTGTTCGATCTGTGGGGCGATCGTGTTATACGCAAGATCATAGAGTGCTCGCTCGTCCAGCTTATCGCTCGACACCGACACAATGGAAACGGGGATGTTGGAGACGTCGAACTTCACGATAAAGGGCTGTAGAATCCCCGGTGGGAGGCTGTTCAGAATCTGCGTGATGCGTTGCATCACTTCCATCTGTCCGACATTGATGTCTGCCCCCCAGTTGAACCAGATCTGGACGGCCCCGAGACCCTGCTTACTGAACGATTCGACATGTTCGACATTGGAGGCGGAGCTGACAGCTTTTTCGATTGGATAGACGACGCTCTGCTCGATGTCGAGCGGGGGAGCCCCCTTGTAAACGACACCTACAAAAGCGACTGGGACCTGGATTTGCGGGAAGAGATCAACCGGTAGGCGTTGGAGGGACGTCAGCCCCAGTACCACCATCGCGAGCGATAACATCAGAATGCCGATGCGATTGCGTAGTGCGAGTAGAGTTAGCCACATTCTAGGTTGGTGGGGAAACTGAGGTGAATCGTGAGACCACGGAAGCCGAATTCTTCAGCCGTATCACCCGTTACCCTTCACTCCTCACTTGGTTGAGCGGTTGGGGCTGGACGGGTGTACCGTCGTGCACCAAGTCTTTGCCTGCGACGATGATTTGTTCACGACCCGTCAAACCTTTGGTGACTTCTACATAGTTGCCGTTACGGGCACCAATTTCGATATCCACTCGCTGGGCTTTCCCCTCTTGGACGATATAGATGTATTGCATGTTTTCGAGTCGACTGACGGCATCAATGGGAATCTGCAATGCTTGGTAATGGGTTCCCACCATGACTTCGACTCGGGCAAACATCCCGCCTTTTAATCGACGATCCTTATTCGATAAGTCAATTTCCACCGTCATGGTACGTGTCGCGCGATTCAAGGCCTGGACGACTCGCGTGACGGTTCCCTCGAAGACGTAATCTGGGTACGCTTCGGCACGGAGCGCGGCCTTTTGGCCCACCTTCACCAGTGGAATGTCTCGCTCGACGACTTCGATCAGCACACGAACCGTATTGATGTCATGCAGGCTCATGATGCCTCGTGACATAGTCGACGTGCTGGCAGTCGCGCTGCTGACATAGGCCCCGGTATCTAAATTTCGTTCTGCGATATAGCCGGGAAATGGGGCTCGGATGTACGAGTAGGCTAAGCGTGTTTCCGCCTGAGCCAGGGCCACCTCCATTTGGGTGACCTGCGCTTGGAGGGATTCCTGTGCGGCACTGGCGGCGTCGAAGTTGACCAGCGCAGTATCGAGGTCTTGCTGTGAGACAAATTGGTCTTTGATGAGGGTCTGCACGCGATCGCGCGTCAGCTTAGCGTTGCGGACGACCGCATCCTGTTGTGAGACCTTCGCCTTGGCGGCTGACAGATTGGCTTTTGCCTGATTGACGGCATGTTGATAGTCCGTATGATCGATTTCAACGAGCAACTGGCTCGCTCTGACATAATCGCCCTTATCGACATGTAGCTTAGTGATGTATCCGTCAACCCGTGAGAAGATATTGACGACTTGATTAGGCGAGATGTCCGCTGTGTAGGCCAGACGAATATCGAGATCCTGTCGGAGCGGAGACACAGTACCGACTGTAATGAGCCGTGCCATCTTCTTGTCGGTTTTGGCACCCGTGCTTAGGCGAAAGGCTACAAGAGCGGTGATCGCAATGAAGATAATGATTCCGAGAGTGATAAATGGATGTCGGAGGAGTCGACTCATGGTAGTGCCTGTCGTCTACGAGTCCGGCGATTGCCGGACGAGCCCGCCGAGGAACAACGAGACATATTCGACCACCGTTGCTTCATGGGACAGATGCATGGGTAACTTGAAGATATCATGCAGGAGCCGATGGTGGAGGATGATACCGAAGAACGCTCTGGCGGCAAGCACGGGATCGACTGGGCGAAACGCGCCATCCTCAATGCGTTGACGAATGTAGCCGGCAAGCAGATCATGAAAGACTCGATACTGCTGCTGAAAAAACATGTTGGATAGCTCATGCCCTTCCAAGGCACTGAACAGGAGTAGGCGAAGCAACGTCGGATCTGCACCCTTTCTGATCCGATAGCTGGCGAGCAATGTGAAGAGCCGTTCATCATCACCTTTCTTGGTTGCTTCTTCGACGGCTTCTCGCAAACTGGAGTATTGCGCCTTTTCTGCTAGAATTGCGTTGTACAGTGCATGCTTAGTCGGAAAGTGTTTGAAGAGCAGTGCTTCACTGACGCCGGCAGCCTTGGCGATTTGCTTTGTGGTCGTTCCGGTAAAGCCGTTTGCAGCAAACAACGATGTCGCCGTGCTGATCAAGCTGGCCTGCCGCTCATGGCTCGAGGTTCGGGACGGTTGATGTCGTTGACGAGACGATGTTCGTGTCCTATTCATGGTGAGTAAGTAGTCACTCACCATGAATTAGCATGGCGCGCGTCCGGAAGACAAGGTGAGATGGATTACTAGGGTTGAACATTCCCGACTAGGTTGCAATAGTAGGATCACTGAACCGACTCCGCTTGGGCAGCTGATTGGACTAGGAGAAGTGTTCGCAACCGATCGCCATCGCGGAGGCTCACTTCATTCAGTTCTACGCCAAACAGAGATCCCGTCGTCCAGGAAACCACCACTTCCGAAACGAACAGAGGCTCCTCCTCGTCCGGAAGATATAAGAACAAGGTCAACTCCATGCCAATCTTGACGGGACAGTTTCCACGAATGCCCACCCCACCTTCGGATAGGTCTACAGCGCTACCGTCTCCAATAAGAACGTCGTCCCCGTTGACTCCTGAGTACATAAGCCCCAAGGAAACGCAACTTCTTCTCATTCTGCGACGCTCAATCGAATGCGATGAGTAAGGCACTTCCGACTGTCTCAAGTCTTTCATCTGTCTCATCGTTATACCTCCTGGTTAGGTGCCCGTTTCAAAGGGATTAATCGACTCAGTCCTGACCTGCCAAACACTTGAGTCCCAAAGGCTCTTTCTGCCTTGCCGCGGTGCAGCCTGTATTGGAGATTTCGTATGGATGAAGGCTAGCGCTGAGTGTCAATCTTGCCTTCCCACTAGAGGAGGGGGAGTACCCAAGTCGGAAGGGGGGGGACGGCAATTGACAATAAATCAATCTGTTATGTAGGTACTTGAAGGGAGGCCTAGTTCTGAACGCCGTACGTGAGGTCTTATGAGTTGATGAGCGTTCTCAGCTCAGTCATGAAAAGGATCGTAGCACTATAGGCAGGAGGGGATAAGGGCCAGACTACATCAGCCGGAATCGAGTTCGTTGATCGCTTACGGTTTGATGGGAGATGCTTTTCCAAATGAACGATTGCAACCGCTTCCGATGGTCTTGGCTCAGATCCATAAATCGGACAGAAAATTGACAACCCGACACCCACACAACATGCGCTGATTTCAATGAAAGCTGAGGCAATCCATCGGGAAGCGCAATGGTAAGTGTCAATAATGTTCCTCGTGTCACCGGACGGTCGCTGATGATGTGGCAACCAGAAACGGATATGTTTTTGGTGAGCCCCTCCCCCTGGTGAGGCTGCGTCGGAACTTCACCGACATAGCGCACTCGACACGTGATCGTTACACGTTCGGCATAACGACCATCCAACGGAACATAGGATTTTCGGCTACTCATTGTCAGTGTCATCCTAGCTTCGTCCAGAATATTTTCCTAATCAATTCACTAATGTAACTTGGTCATGCGAAGCGAAAGATGCGCCAACTTGTAGAGCAGTAACTGGTGACTGGATACTATATTGATGAAGGGAATTCCTGCCGGATCTTGGCCCAGGTCTTTTGAGACTTTATCAAAGGGATCGACTTCGATCCACCCTTTGAAAATCGGTACTGCCTGGATGCGATGACCATAAACTCCGGAGAAATGCGGCACGAAGTCTTGCAGTGTGTATCATCATTGGCCTTACATGATTGGGAAACAGCGCAGCCTCTTGCCAGCGGAAAGGTTGGGATATTATCTATCCAGGGTTAGAAGACCGTCGCGGACGTACCGTCCGATAGTTTCTCAGGGAGCGTCAGGCTTTCAAAAAATATGATGCCACGATCAGTCCCAGTCTCGAACCGCAACGCCACTTCCGTATGAAAGCCATGCCACACATAGACTTTCACCGGGCCGACCGTGATTTGGCCCGGTGTTCGGTCGAGTGGACCATACTTGGATTGAAGGTAGGTCAGGATTCTTTCATGAGTCTCACTTCCACTGTAGCGAACGGTCACACGGCCGAACTTCTTCTCAAACGTTGTAAATCGTATGGAATCGACGGGTATCGTGCCGAGCGCAGGAGCCTGTTTGATTTGTTCATAGATCGCTAGGCGACCAGCATCTTCGATGCGCGCAAACTGTTCCATTTCTGCAAGGGACGTCCCCCAATGAATATCTTCGAAGCCATTGGGATCGTTGACGAGTGGAACGGCCAACGCCGATGTCGCTGCATGCAGCACGCAGAAGATTAGTGCTACGGGGAGCGTCGTCCGTTTACAAAATCCCGCGTTCATCGATCTACTCTGCGGAGTCGGTGATGTAGTCGTTAAACCGTGGTGCGAGCGTACGGCTATCAATGAAAATGTAGCCGCGCTCGGTACCGGCTTGGTAGGTCAGTGTGATCTCGGTATCTGAACCGCGCCACGTGTATTGCTGATTGAGACCTCGTGCCATCTGCCCGGGAATACGTTCCAGCCCACCGAATTGATTTTCCAAGAACCGCAGCACGTATTTGTGAACTGGTTCCCCTTGATATCGGATCATGACACGCGCGAATTGATCATCCAGGGACACGTAGAGAATGCTGGTCATTTCTGTTCCCGCGAATGACGCCGGCTCTCTCTTGAGAAGATATTCGATGATATGTGGACCTGCTCGTATCGTTTCCAAGTCTTGGCGTGAAGACAAGGAAGTGCCCCAAGGAATATCGTGAAATCCCTTCGGGTCATTCATCATGGGGACAGCCCATGCGGAATTAGCGCCGATCGCGACGGCGATCATCAGGGCCAACGGCACAGTATTGGGTGTTGGTTGGGTGAGCGCGCGCATCTTCTGTCAACGAAGTCGGATATAATTCTATTGCTACTCACGCTAACATGCGAGAGAGTTCAACTCAATCGCGGATCTTTCTTGAGAACCTCGCAGGGCGTATCTTATAATGCGCCGGCTTTCTGTGGGTGTGTCTCAATATGCCAGGGGGAAACGTTCAGTGATTGAAAGCGACGTGTTCGTACAAACGATGCAGGACATGGGAGTGAATTTCTTTACCGGTGTACCAGATTCGATTCTGGGTGGGATCATTGCGGAACTCATGAACCGTCGGCTCTACACCCCCGCAGTTCGTGAGGATGAAGCGGTCGGTATGGCTGCGGGCGCCTATATGGCGGGGAAAACCCCCGCCGTGCTCATGCAGAATTCAGGACTCGGTACTTCTCTCAATACGCTCATTTCTCTGAATATGATTTATCAACAACCCTGCGTGCTGATTGTTTCCTGGCGTGGGCAGGGGGGGAAGGATGCTCCTGAACATTTGGTGATGGGAGAGGTGATGCCGCAATTACTTGATACCGTCAAGATTCCGCACCGGACCCTGACTGAAAAAACAGTGATTGAAGATTTCAGGTGGGTCGCTGAGACATTCATGAAGCAGCGGATTCCCGTCGCCTTGTTTATCACCAAAGGCGTGGTCAAGGGATTGCATCCATGAGACCCGAACAAGGCACATTGATCAGTCGGGCGCAGGCCATGGAGGCCTTGCTGGAGTTGCTGACCGATCAGCCGGTCATTATCTGCAACGGGTTTCCCTCGCGCGAGGCGCACAAGATCGCGGATCGCCCCACTCATTTTTACATGATCGGCTCCATGGGAAATGCTCCGGCTATTGCACTCGGTGTCGCGCTCGCCAAGCCGAATAAACAGGTGATTACCTTCGATGGCGACGGGAATGTGCTTATGGGAATGGGTACACTCGCGACGGTCGGTGCGTTGAAACCAAAAAACTTTATCCATGTCGTCTTCGATAATGAAGTGTACGGAACGACCGGGAACCAGCCGACGATCTCCAACGTGGTGCCGCTGGAGAAAGTGGCGAAGTCGGCGGGCTACGTGAATGTGGAACGGGTCCTTGATCGCGACGATCTCGTCTACGAGTTCAAGGACATGCTGAAGAAGGATGGGCCTAGCATGTTGCTCATCAAGGTGAACGAATTTGTGGAAGATGCCGGTCGCGTCCTGCACGACCCGCCGGACATCACCCGTCGATTCATGAAGGCGATTGAAGAATAGGGAGTTCATCACGCGCCCTGAGAAAAGGAGAGAAGAGTGGTTCTCCTAAATCCTGGTCCAGTGAACGTGTCCGAGCGGGTGCGGCAGACGCTGCTGACACCCGATATCTGTCATCGAGAAGACGAATTTTCAGAACTGCTTCACCGCATCCAAGCCAAGCTGCTCAAAGCCTTTGTCCCCGGAGCCGAAGCGGACTACGTTGCCGTCGTGATGACCGGATCGGGGACGGCCGCCGTCGAGGCCGCCCTGATGTCGTCGCTCCCTCACGGTCGCCGTATGCTCATTCTCAACAACGGGGTCTATGGCGAACGGATGTCCCACATCGTGGGCCTCCATCGCCTGGGGGTGAGCGAGTTGAAGTATGACTGGACGGTTCGGCCAGACCCTGAGAAGCTGCTGCTGGCCTTGCGACAGCATCAGGAAGTGCATGCCGTCGGCATGGTGCACCATGAGACCACCACCGGACTCCTCAACCCTGTCCATGAGATCGCTGAGATCGTCGACAATCAGAATCGCGTGTTTGTGCTCGATGCCGTCAGTGCGCTGGCAGGTGAAACGCTGAATATTGCCAAGTCACACATCTATATGGTGGCGGGGACGGCGGGAAAGTGCATTCAGGGGTTCCCAGGCGTCTCGTTCGTGCTCGTGCGAAAGGGGTTCGTCGAGAGAATGCGCGCGTATCCGAAGCGCTCGTGGTATCTCCATCTGACCCATTACATCGACAACGAGGGGCGGGGCACGATTCCCTTCACACCCGCAGTGCAGGTCTACTATGCCTTTGACGAAGCACTCAACGAGCTGCTCGAGGAAGGCGTGGCCAATCGCGTCCAGCGGTATAAGAAGATGGCGACCCTGATTCGTGAACGAATGGCCAAGTTCGGTGTGAAGGCGCTTCTCCCGGTGGACCGGCAATCGAATACCATTACGGCCTATCACCTGCCGGATGGGGTTTCTTACCAGGCGTTGCATGACCGTCTGAAGCAACAGGGCTATGTCATTTATGCCGGGCAAGGCAACTTGGAAAACAAGATCTTTCGCGTGGCCAATATGGGGGCACTGTCCGAGGCGCAGTTTGGGGGATTTCTCGACGCCTTCGAACAGGTCTGCAAATCGATATGAAGGCGGTCATTCTGGCAGCGGGAGTCGGAAAACGTTTGTGGGAAGTAACCCAACATCGTCCGAAATGCCTCATCGAGATTGGCGGCCGGTCGCTCCTGCATCGCTATCTGGAGTCGCTGGTTTCCGTGGGGATTCGCCGGGCGGAGATTGTTGTCGGGTACAAACAGGAGATGATCCGTGCGGCGGTCGAGCAGGATTGTTGCGGCGTCAACGTCACGTTTTTGGTCAATGAACAGTTTCATAGGGGCAGTATTTCCTCACTGTGGATCGCACGAACCGCGCTCGACGACGACACCATCGTGATGGATGCTGATGTGCTGTTCCATCCAGAAATCCTACGACGTCTCGTGGCGTCATCCTGTGAGAATGCGCTGTTGATGGATGAGACGGTACAGCAAACTGGAGAGGAATGCATGGTGGTCGTGGCCGGGGGCCGAGTGATTGCGCTGACGAAGAATATGCCGGAACGTTACGATTACGCCGGTGAAGGGGTTGGATTTCTTCGGGTTCGGCATGCCGACACGCCTCATGTTGTCTCGTCGCTCCGCGGCTACATCGAGCGAGGCTCGTGGGACATGGAGTATGAGGACGCGTTGCGAGCGTATTTTCAGGACGTGCGGGTTGGCTATGAACGGATTGGGGGGCTGCCCTGGACCGAGATCGATTTCATCGAAGACGTAAGAAAAGCTGAATTGGAAGTTTTGCCAAAATTATGAGAAAGTCTTCAGTATAGTCCGCTGTCCGATGAAGAGGGACCCTACGCAAGGGAACACTGGTGAGCAGACACCGGTGCCTGGAGAACCATGAGTAAGAGCATCCTCCAAAGGAGAGTTGAGATTCAAGGGTTGGCCACGGCGATTCTGCTGCCGTCCGTCGGGGTATTCGGTGGTCCGATCGGGACGCAGGTCGACGACGTAGGGCCTCTGACCAGTGTCGTGGGGATCGGGCTCTTTCAACGAACCGTACTCACCTTGCAACGGGCGGGGATTCGTCAATTAATCGTCTTGTCCGGTTCTGAGGAAGAACAGCTGAAACAGGCGCTCGGCAAAGGGCCGCGCGTCACGATTCCCGTCCGATGGATGCCGATCCGTGAATTTCCTCTCGACGATCCTCGGACATGGGAAGCCTTGGCGGCCGAAGTGCATGGCTTTGCGTTGGTCGCGAGCGTCAATAGCGTGTTCTCTCGAGGGTTGATTGAGCGGTTGCGGCGTGAGGTGCAGGACGGTCAGGCCATCGTGGTCTCGCAAGCCTCACAGGGGCAGGTCGATCAGTTTATGGTGCAGAGCCTGCGATCGAAAGTCCAGTCTGATCGCCCGATGATTTTCGCCCCTCCTCGTTTCGACAGTCCCGCCTTACGTGTGGCTGAGCTGGTGGTCATGCCGGCAAGCCTGATGAGCACCACGAATCAAGCCGTGAGTGAGAAGGGAAGCCCTCCGATCCGCCAGTGGCTTGAGCGGGCCGCGACGGATGGTCGAGTGCGTGTTGTCTCGGCTGAGGCGAAGCAGGGGAATTGGTATCAACCCGTTCGAACGCTGTCTGACGTCCAAGCAGCCGAAAGGAAGTTGTTCAATTCGCTCAAGGGTGAATTCGAAGGGTTCGTCGATCGCTATTTCAATCGCAAAGTCTCTCGCTGGTTCACCCGCCTATTTCTCGCCATGGGGCTGTCGCCTAATTCCATCACGGTCCTTGCCGGGTTAGTTGGTCTGCTGGCGGCCGCAGGATTTGGGATGGGCACCTACAGCGCTGGTATCGTGGCAGCCCTCTTGTTTCAATTGGCGGCCGTCATCGATTGCTGCGACGGCGAAGTCGCGCGGTTGACCTTTACCGAGTCGCCGCTTGGTGCCTGGCTGGATATCGTTTTGGACAACATCGTGCACATGGCGATTTTTGCGGGTATCGCCGTGGGACTCTATACGACTCACATCGGACAAGCGGACGACTGGATTGCGCTCGCACTCGGCGCCGCTGCGGTGTTTGGCAACGGCCTCTCACTCGTACTCGTCGAAAAAGCACAAAAGATTAAAACGGTGAGTGGCTGGAGCACCCCTGCCCATGCAGCTTGGGCGGACGTGATGTTGAAGAATGTGGCCAGCCGAGATTTTTCAGCAGCGTTGTTGGGCTTTGCCCTGTTCGACCAGCTGTATTGGTTTCTCATCTTCGCGGCAGCCGGCGCATTGCTGTTTGCCGGTGCCATGGGCTGGATCATCCGCCCATCGGCAGTCTCGTCTCCTCGGCCATAAATGGCCCGTTCGCCATCCGACTAACGTGTTGCGCTATATCCTACTAGCCTTTGGCCTCATCGTTCTTGGCTTTCTTGTCTGGCAGGTTGGACCCGGTAACATCTACGATGCGGCGTTGCGGCTAGGCCCCCTCCCCCTGGTGATCATCCTGATTCCTTCTCTCCTTATGTATGTGATCGAGGCATATGGCTGGAAGCTGGTATTGGGGGCATTCGCGCAAGTGATCCCGTTTTGGCGGCTCCTCACCATCAGGACCGCCGGGGAGGTTGTGAATATGACGACACCCACAGCCTACATGGGCGGCGAACCGCTGAAGGCCTACCTGCTGAAACAATACAATGTTCCGATGGCGGAAGGGGCCGCGTCCGTGGTGATTGCCAAGACGACTCTCACGATTGCCGAGGTGCTCTATATTCTCGTCGGAATCGCCATTGGATTGTTGATCTTGGGCGTCGGGAGTTCGGCGGGACAGACCATCACAGCTGCGGTCGTGAGTGTGGCGGTATTGGTCTGTTCGATTGCCGGGTTTATCTTTGTCCAACAGCGGGGGCTCTTTGCTTCGATGCTGGCAATCATGAAGAAGCTGGGAATGCGGATCCAGGTTCTAGAAGCGCAAGAGGAACACCTACGCTCGATCGACCAGACCATTCTGAACTTCTACAGCCAGCATCGTGGGACTTTTGCCCTCTCAACGGGGGTGTGCTTTTTGGGCTGGCTGGCCGAATCGTTAGAAGTCTTTGTCATCATCTATTTCCTAGGCGATTCCGCCAGTCTGTGGTCGGTCATCTCGATGGGCGCCTTGGCAGCCCTCATTAAAGGCGGGACCTTTTTCATCCCTGGCAGTCTCGGGGCGCAGGATGCCGGCAATCTCCTCTTGCTGCAAGCCTTCGGCTACAGCGATGTGACGGGCATCACCTTTGCGTTGCTCCGACGATTTCGCGAAGTGGTCTGGATTGGCATCGGACTCTTGTGTCTGGCCCTAGTGGGAAAAGGCAGGAGACCTCGGGGTCAAGAAGGTGAAAGTCCTTCCTGAGTGATCGTGTGGAGCCGTTCGACCATCCGATCCCACACAAAGTTATGAAGCCGAAAATCGGCCGCCCGCTCCACCCTGTGAAACTGAAGCCCCATTCGATTCCCTTGGGCCCATCGGACCTCCGCTTCTTCGACCGGGAGTGACTGCGCCTGATCCGGGAGGATGAGCCGCATCCGCAGTGTCGTCCCTTCTGGGATGGTATCGGCACATTCGATCGCGCAGCCGAACACCGTCAGGTTCATGACTATTCCTTCCGCGATCGTTTCTGCATCGGAAAACATCACGGGGTATTGCATGGCAAGCGGGACGCGATAGTGATGGCGCTGATGGGGGCGTATGGATTCCACGGTGACCCAGTGTAGTCGGCCTCGGGAGGCAGAATGAATCCCCCTTTCGCGGGGACAAAACGGGGCCACCAGAGTGGTCCAGGGCCTGTTCACCGTGAGGGCTGTGCCTATTCAGGCGGAGTAGTGCTTATTGAGGTGTTCGCGCTGAAACTGGATGATATGTCGGGTCAGCAGTTCTCGATCCGGATTGGCCATCCTGACGAAGTGGCCATGGAGTCGATACGTGTTGAGCGGGTAGGGAATGGGATCCACGCGCAATACTTGAAGATGAGACTTAAAGAGTACCTCGCCGGGAAGGAGCAGGGTGCAGGAGAGAATGGCGTTCACCTCGAAGGTCTGGTTCAGCGTGACGCCGATCCCGCCGGCACTCAGATTCACTGCTTTCTCGACGAGCTCGTTCTCGGTAGTATCCGTCTCAGACTGAAGACAGATGGGGAGCGAGACAGTGATGCGATAATATTCACGACGATCGCTCGGTGAAGGCGGTGAAGCCGGGGCATCGGGTGGCATGGTGCGAAAGAGTATACCAAAATGGGAGTACCAATCCACGATCGCTGTTGGTGAATGCAAAGCGTTGAAGCGAGAGAGCGTGAGATGGCTTGCAACGAGCGATTGGCAGAATGAATCAGGGCTACTTCAAACGCCGAAATAGGTGTGGAAGATGAAACGTATGTTCGGCGGGCTCTGCTTCATGCTCAACGGCCACATGTGCTGCGGGATCGAGAAGGACCGCCTCATCGTGTGATGTCTGATTGCTGCGGATCACTTCTCAACGATCCCCATGCCCGTGAGATGGATTTTACCGGCAAACCGTTCAAAGGCTTCCTGTTCATCAGCGATGCCGGCTATCGCACGGCGTCGGATCTGGCTTCATGGCTCGACGAGGCGGTCGAGTGCGCCAAACCCAAGCCGCCGAAGAAAAGGAAGGCGACAATGTTCAGGAAACTCTCGAAGGAAAACCGCCGTTGATCCAAATCAGCTCCTGCATGGAATGAGCCTAGCTTCTGTAGTTTGAGTCTGCTTTACCTCATCGGAGTCAGGTGATACTATGGATATACATTGTAGTACCATTAGAGGGATGCGCATATGATCAAAAAACTAACCAAGCATGGTAATAGCCTTGCCCTCGTGATTGATCGGGGCGTGCTCGAACTATTGAACATCGACGCCGAGACGCCGCTCAATATCAAGACAGACGGCAAGTGTCTCATTGTAATGCCCGCACAGGACGCCGCTCGCCAAAAGAAATTCCGCGCTGCCTTAGCCAAGGTGAATCGGCAATACGGTCCGGCGTTGAAGAAACTTGCAGAATAGGGAATGGAGCCGCAGTTTCTCACATTGGAGGAAGTGCTGGAGATTCACCGTGATGAAATTAAACGGCATGGTGGGACGCTAGGAGTCCGTGATAATGGGCTGCTCGAATCTGCGGTCGCTACTCCTCAGTCCGGATTTGGTGGGCACTATCTGCACGGTGATCTGCACGAAATGGCCGCAGCCTATCTCTTTCACCTTGTACAGAATCATCCATTTCTTAGATGGAAATAAGCGTGTGGGGGCAGCCACGGCTCTTGTGTTTCTGACTATGAATGGCGTTGAAACAACGATGGCAAATCAGGTGCTGGTCGATATGGTGCTTGCAGTAGCCAAAGGGAAGATGGATAAACCGGCCATCGCAGACTTCTTCCGCAAGCATTCCCGCCAGTAATTCAGACCCCCGGTTCTGCCATCTGCCACTAGCCATATGCTATTCGCTCTTTAAGTAAAGATGACGGCGATACGGATCAGTAGGGGCATTGATGTGGGAGGGGCAACGAAGGTTAGTTCTCCGCACTCATCGTCAGGATGCCAGCGTCGTAGGTGCTTCAGATTTGGCAATCGTCGTCTTGCCGTTAAACAAGTAGTTGCCGAGTACGCCGTACAGACTGTAATCCACGAACAATGGGCGATCGGTCAGCAGAAATGGCGAAGCCGCCAGCATGTTGTCGATCGGCTTCAAAAGTTCCGCAAACTGGGCGCATAGATACTGTCGGTGGGTCGTCCATTCCCTGACACATCCTCTTCCGAACTTCCGTTCCTTATGGCGAATGAGCATCGTCCGTTCGATGAGGGGGCGAGTCGGAATCACGTAGGCATCGTTCACCTTGAACCCCACCGACTCTAGATCGTTCTCGATATAGCGCGAGAGAATCAGCTGCATTCCATCAAAGTTTTTGGGAAAGAGGTTGAAGCCGATAGCGCCGATCCACGTAACGCGCGACCTCCTGTCCAAAATCTGTGACGTCGCAGATCCCTCGTTTCCCATCGATCAGGCAGGGCACCGTATGCCCCTGGCCCTTCGTCGCTTTGATGATTGGATCTCGATTATGGTAGTCGATGTTCTAGAGTCGAAACGGAATGCGATGGCTGGTCAGGATGTGCTTGATGGTGATGCAGAAGGGAGACCAAGGAAACTGGATGAGGGTGAGCATGGAACTTAGTCTCCGGCCGCCTCTCTGGCACGCCAGGCATCAAGGAAGATTTTGACGCACTGCTTGCGGTTCTCTTGCAAGGTATCTCCGTTCTCTATTTCGTTAAGGCGTCGTCGGAACTCTTTGACGTCTAGGATCCTATCAAGGCCATCAATTTGAGCTCTGGGTTTGCGCATAGCCACGCGATCTCCCAAGCCGAACATGCCCATGCTGTGGGACCAACTTTCACCCGTAAATGCCTCCGCTAGTTGAGAGACTGATTCATCATTGATTAGCTGATTGTTGGTCCATCCCTTGACCTGGACATTATCGTCATCAGCAAGTTCGCCCCATCGAAATAAGATGGAGAGCAATTCAGCATGGGAAGCTAGCTCTCCGCTCTGTGCAGCGGCTCTGATGCGGTTTATCGTGTGCGACCTCAATTCTGGAAGAGACTCTTTCTTAACTAAACATTTTTCTAGGGGAGTTGGCTCTTTGCCATCTCGTGGGTGGTAGTTTACCTCTTGAGAACTCGTAAAATCGACAAGCCAGCCAAGTTGAGCAGTCTTGCATGCTGCCATGAAGATTGCATCCCGCTCATCCAAGCTGCATCGCTCACAGGTTAGTTTGTGACATAGCCAGTGGATACGCAATTGATTGTTCCCGAAAGTAAACCCGCCTCTCTCGCGATCTACCTTCCTATCCATTTCGTCTGCGATGCTGAACAGGGCTGTTATCAGCGGTTGAAAATTCTCCTTTTGTATTTTGGCAGCGTGGGTATTCAACTCATCGAGTAGCAGGGGGACTTTTGACTTTCCATTCTTTCTAATCGAACCAAGGGCCGTACGAAAGATACGTCTCACACATTCTTCATCTCCTGCATGTCCGATGATATCGTTGATCTCGTCCATGGATAACGTGTCGTCTCCTAGAACCATTCTGAAGTAGGTATCGAAGTGTGGTGTGGCACATACCAGGCGGTTAGCTTCCCACTCTTGAATTGAGCTGTCTGAATAACGCACCTTCTCAAGGCGAGGGAATAGCCGCATCAATGCAAGCTTTGCGTGCTCTCGATGATCCTCTAGTACGTGCGATAGGTGCTTTTCCAGATCCTTCTGTTGGTCATCTCGACTGCTGCTATCAGATCGGGTGCCGCAGAGACGCTCTTTATTCTTTCGAATAACATTGTAGAGAGAAGGTTCGAAGAGTCGCATTGTTTCAATAGCGAGGTAATCGCCGACATCGACTTCTTCTGCTACCGCTGGCCAGCTCACGGTGATCGCGTTCGATAATCTGGTCAGGTCTCTAGGAGTATTCAGATATGGTGAAACTGCATCGTGGAAAATGTTCATGAAACGATGCAGTTGATCGGTGTTTTTCGGCTCACCACAAAGCACTCCAATCCGAGAAAGCATGCCACTATTCAGATCATCCCTCGTGGGAAGCGGAAGATCGAAGCTCGCCTGAACGATCTTTTCTAAGAAATGTGGCCCTTCTGAGGGGTAAGTTTCCGTAACAGCCTTTTCTGCCAGTTCTCGATCAAATACGAGTAGGTACATCACTCGAGGTAATCGCCCGACGGTCTTGACAAGCCTGAAAATGGCTAGCGCTTCTTGGGGAGTTAGCCGATCAATGTCATCGATAATTACCAGAAACCGCTTGCTCTGATTTTCTAGTGCGTCAGAGAGTTCCTTGAATACTTTCTCTATGGGATCACTGTCTGAAAAGAACCTCTTGGCGAAGTCCATTGTCCCAGATGCTAATGAACCCCATAGACCTCCGGTCTTAATGTTTATGGCTGGTCCAATTACTTGGCCTGCTTGGAGCAACTTTTTCCCGAGTTTTGGTATAAGTTGTTTTGCTGTCTCGCTCAGAGTTTTTTGCAGAGACGAGTCCAATTCCTGGAGGAATGCCAAGATCAGCGCTTCCTCACCACGAAACCACCAGCATTTGAAATCAATGACATTGAGTTTGTTGTCTTCGATGTCTTTTTTTAGATGATGTCGAATCAGATTAACGGCACTGCTCTTTCCGGATCCCCAAGGACCGTTAAGGGCAATAGTTGTACCCACAGGTGAAGCCATATCTCTCAGGCTCTTGGCCAATGCTTGAGCAAAGGGATCAATGCCGAAGAGATCTTCTTCAGACATTGTGATGGGGACGTCGTTAAAGGAGTTGAGATTAGTCATGCATCACCGGAAGCCCTAAGTGGCCAGAAAATATTGCATAATCGGAAGGTGTCAGCAATCCCCATGGAAAAGTGAATGGGCTGTGTATGGCTGTGGCATTTATGTGCCGTGGTATCGGTTCTATGACCGGTGGCTCGCGAAGGAATCATGCCTGCTAGTAATCTGAGGTAATCATCGACGCAGAAAGGCAGAGACTTGTCCCCGCGCGACGGTCGGAAACCCTTCCAGGCAGTCGTCAATCGTTTCACCGCCCTCCAGATAATCAATCAGCGTTTGAACTGGTACACGGGTGCCGGTGAAAACGGGCGTACCTCCCATTACACCTGGTGAAGAACTGATAACAAATGATTCTAGGCTGTCCATCGCATGTAAGGGTAGTCGGAGCGGAGTTGATTTACAAGCAGTCAGCAGGTTGTTAGGATGCCGCGCATGAAAGCGGCGGTGAATTTGCTCTGGGTGCTGCTCTCCCTTCTCGGTGCGCTTGCGCTGGCCCACGTGGTTGGCGTCGTCAACCCAAACGAAAAAGTAAATGGCCTCTGGCTGGTCGTCGCGGCGGCCTGTATCTATGTGCTGGCCTATCGGTTCTATGGCCGATGGCTGGCTAGGCAGGTGGTCGGACTGAACAATCAGCATGTGACACCGGCGGTGCGGCTGAACGATGGGGTCAATTTCCACCCCACCAATAAGGTCGTGCTCTTTGGCCATCACTTTGCGGCGATTGCAGGGGCGGGGCCCTTGCTTGGCCCGGTATTGGCGGCGCAATTCGGATTTGTGCCGGGGTTTCTCTGGCTGGTGATCGGGCGCGGTGCTGGCTGGGGCGGTGCAAGATTTCATTATTCTCGTCGCCTCGATGCGGCGCAACGGGCGTTCGCTTCCTGAGATTGCCCACGATGAACTCGGCTCTGTCACCGGCACGGCGACGGCGGTCGCGGTGCTCTTTATTGTCGTGGTGGCTCTGGCTGGTCTTGGATTCGCCGTGGTGAATGCGCTCTACCACAATGCCTGGGGCACGTTTACGATCGCGATGACGATTCCGATTGGTCTTCTTATGGGCTTCTATCTTCAAAAGTTTCGTCCCGGTGCGGTTGCGGAAGTGTCAATACTTGGCGTGGTTCTCCTGATCGCCGCCGTGCTGTACGGCCGTGTCGTCGCGCAGTCGTCCTACGCGTGGCTCTTCGAGTTTGACAAGCCAGCGCTGATCTGGCTGCTAGCTGGCTATGGCTTTCTTGCGTCAGTACTGCCCGGTTGGATGTTGCTGGTGCCGCGTGGCTATCTCTCCACCTTCATGAAGCTCGGCGTGGTCTTCCTGCTCGGCTTTGGTGTGATCCTCATGGCACCGACGATCGAGATGCCGCGTGTGACACAGTTTGCGAATGGCGGCGGGCCAATTATTCCAGGCACGCTCTTCCCGTTTCTCTTTATCACGATTGCCTGCGGGGCGATCTCGGGTTTCCACTCGCTGGTCTCGTCCGGGACGACGCCGAAGATGATCGAGCAGGAATCGCAAGCGGTAGTGGGGTACGCGGCGATGTTGCTGGAAAGTTTTGTTGGCGTCATGGCGTTGATTGCGGCCTCGGTGCTGATTCCTGGCGACTATCTGGCGATCAATACGACATTGAGGTGCGGATGCATTGGCGGCGATGGGTTTTCCCCCGTCGCGAATTGCTGAACTATCACAAATGGTTGAAGTTGATGTGGCTGGGCGTCCTGGCGGGGCTGTGTCTTTGGCCGTCGGCATGGCGTCGATCTTTTCAGCCTTGCCCGGCATGGCGGGTCTGATGGCCTACTGGTATCAATTCGCGCTCGTATTTGAAGCGCTCTTCATCCTGACGACGATTGATACGGGCACGCGTGTGGCGCGATATCTTATCCAAGAAATGGCAGGACGGGTCTATGCGCCCTTTCGCCGAATGAACTGGATGCCGGGTGTGATGTTGAGCAGCGGTGTGGTCGTGGGTGCCTGGGCCTATCTGATCGGAACAGGAAGCATTTCGACGATTTGGCCGATGTTCGGTGCTGCGAATCAGTTGTTGGGCACGCTGGCTCTTTGCATCGGAACTACCGTGTTGATCAAGATGTGGAAGTCCTCCTATCTGTGGGTCACAGTGCTGCCGATGCTCTTCGTGGGGATGATTACATTGACTGGATCGTATGAGATGTTTTGGATGTTCTTGAAGAAGGCTGGAACATTGGCGGCAGGACAAGCCTTTTCGCTCTATCTGGATGCAGTGTTGGTGGCGATTGTGGCGATGCTGGGTTTGATCGTTTTGAGCGACAGTATCAGACAGTGGTATGGCTACGTGGTCTTGAAGAAGCCGTTTACGTCGAGTGAAGTCGTCGTGATGGCGGGTGGAGGATCGGCAGGGCGAATGCAGACGGCGATCCATTGTGCTGATGACGAGAAGAGTTTTAAGCTGCCGCATGGAACGGGGTGTTGTTGAGGGCGGCATGGTTAATCTTTCTTGCTCGCGCCCCGCGCACACTCGATCTATCGAATTACAAAATTATGGGCGGTGCTCGGTGCATGCGCGCAGTGGAAGATCAACGATGCCGCCCTTCCTAGATTAAGGAAAAGAAGGAGGAGATTGTGGCTGATCAGTTTTCATTCGATGTGGTGTCAGAAGTGAATATGCAGGAGTTGAAGAACGCGCTGGATCAGGCAACGAAGGAGATCAAGCAGCGGTTCGACTTCAAGGACACGAAGACGGAGATCACGCTGAAGGAGAAAGAAAAAGAGTTGGTCGTCATCTCCGACGACGAATACAAGCTGAACGCGGTGCAGGAGATCATCAAAGGGAAGTGCGTGAAGCGTGGGGTGTCGCTGAAGGCGTTCGACTTTGGCGCGGTGGAGCCGGCGTTGAGTGGAACGGTGCGGCAGACGGTGAAGATTCAGAGCGGCCTCGCCTCGGAGAAAGCGAAAGAGATCACGAAGGCGGTCAAGGATTCTAAATTGAAAGTCCAAGCGCAAATTCAGGGCGAGCAAGTGCGGGTGTTGGGTAAGAGTAAGGATGATTTGCAGGCTGCGATTGCATTCTTGAAGGGCAAGGATTTTGGGATCGATCTGCAGTTCACGAACTATAGATAAATCGTGTGGTATTTGCATCGACTTCATGAAGATTCTGCGCCTTCTCCTCTTTCTCGCGATCTCTCTTGCTGGCTGCAATCGCAGCGATCCGATCGTTCTCATCCAGCTCCATCCGAAGAATCCCGATATCATCTACGTTGCGACGAACGACTACATCTATAAGACCCGTGATGCCGGCCAGACATGGACAAACCTTTCTCAAGGAATGAGCTATTCCCGTGTGATCGCCATGGCAATCGATCCCGTTTATCCCGCGACCGTGTATGCGGGGACGAAGGGTGACGCCGTCTACAAGAGCCATGATGGCGGACAGCGCTGGATCTCAATGCGATCGGGGCTTGATGATACGACCATTACGTCCGTGGTGAATCAGTTCCTCTTCGATCCTGCCGACGCCCAGCACATTTTTCTCGCTACCACGATGGGTGTGTTTGAAACCAAGAACGGCGGCGAACAATGGACGAAGAAAATGGAGGGTATGAAAGAAGTATTGATGGTCGTGACGTTGGGCATGGATCCGACCAGGCCTTCCATTCTGTACGCTGGAACCAGCGGCGGCGTCTACAAGTCGATGGATCAGGCCGGTCATTGGGTAAAAGTGAACAACGGGCTGGTGCCGCCGGACATGGTGAAAACGTCCCGGGCGCTGAATGTCACCTCCATACTGGTTGATCCATACGAGCCCGATACCGTCTACGCCGCCACGCTCGCGGGGCTCTATAAAACAACCGATGCGGCCAAGGGTTGGAAACGAATCGGAGAATCGCTTGCCGATCAGATGATCATTGCCATGGTGCTCGACCGAACGCGTCGAGGCGTGATCTACATCACGGGACGGGATGGCGTGCATCGGAGTGAAGATGGTGGGGGCACGTGGGTGGTGCTCAACAAGGGGTTGGCGACCACCAATATCAGAACCATCGCACAAAGCGAAGCGGATCCAGGGGTGTTCTATGCCGGCACAAATGGGAGTGGCCTCTATCGCAGTAAGGATGCGGGGGAGACCTGGGAGCCGATGCCGGTGGTGGGAGGAAAACCGTGAGGGGGGGGCTATCGCCTCTTGCTATTCAAGTCAGAATCTCCAATAGAGGCACCAACCCCTCGTCGTGGAACGGTTGAGGTACCTTCACGATTTTGTGCATTGTCGACTTCGAACCCAGTGCTGCTGGACATGGAGGTATCTTGTAGGTCCGTTCCTGGCCGATGCGGAAGCTGACTGTCGTGAGCATCCTCTCCTCTGCGCGGGCGAAGTGATTCTCCCACATTGCTATAGGGAGACACCGAGGCGCCGATGTCCGCACCGAAGTTGGAATTCAACTTCGTGTCTTCGATATCTCCTCCAATTCGTGAACGCAGCGTCGTGTCTTGAATCTCCATCCCGGTCGGCGCTGATGATGGCGGCCTTTTGGCTTTAAACTCTTTCTTGATTGCTTCTTCATCCTCTTGGATCTGCGCTTTGGCCCTACCACTGGTTTCGTAGTCAACTTCTTTCAGGCCCTGCTGTGTCTCGTTCAATTTATTCAGGCGGTCTTTGAGTCGAAACAGGTCTGCACGTGCACGTGCTACGGTTCCGACAATTTCACTGAGCGTGAATTGACGAGCAAATGTGCCGAGCTTCGGGCCTCGACCAGCCCCTCCGCCTAAGCCACCGCTTCCATCCCCGACACCGAATCCAGCGGAGTTAAAAATACCCTTTTGTTGTACGGCTTTGAGTATGTGGTTGGCTTCATCGATCAAATCGACGATTTCTCCGGGTGCACTGTGGTCGGTCAAGCAGCATGAGACGAATGTTCGATAGCGATCTGAAAATTGCGAGGCTACATTCTGCAATTCCACGATCTTTATTGGATCGCGGTCGGGGAGATCAAACCCCTCTTGGCGTGCGGTTTCTTTAAAGGTTTCTGTGGCCTGGTGGTCGTAGAGAGCCTCACAACCAGCGCGCTTTTTCGTCGCAATCTGCTGATCGGGCGTCTTGCTCGAGCACCAATAGACCGGTGCCGGTTGGTTGAGTGGATTATCCGGATTGAAGTCCTTTGCATCAGCCTGCTCCAGGCAGAGGCACGAAAGGATGAGGAACAGAAACGGTCTTATGTGTGAGGAAGACGAATAGTTTAGAGGCATGACTGCATTCTCTAATTGAAATCTCTTGAAGTCAACCAAACCTCACCAGTTTGATGGGCTAGGAAAGTGTTGGCACTCACCCAGAGGACTAGGGTTCGTAGCCTGTTGCAATTGAAGAGTAAATCGATCGGATATCAGCTTCCATATGACGCTATGTACCTACTTCTTTACCGGAATTTAGCCCTCGCTAAGTTACTGAAAGGCTGTTGACAAGCAAAAATGCCAGAGTATACTTCGTCAAGGTGGGTGGAAGTGGAGACGTGTGGGTGGAAATATTGTCGGTGAAAATTTGCACATCCCAGTACTCGGCCAAGAAGTGCGTTCTTGGCTTATTTCTGAGCGATCCACCACTATCCTGGATTGTACGGTGGGATATGGTGGGCATGCTGAAATGCTCTTAATGTTAGCTCTGTTGGAACGAGGGTTATAGGGCTGGACCAAGACTCTCAGGCCATTGAGTTCAGTCAGCGGCGTTTGAATCGATTTGGAGACCGTATTGTGTTGCGGCAAGGAAATTATCGAGACTTAAAGTCGCACCTTGCTGAAGCGGGTATCGCGAAGGTCGATGGTGTGCTGTTCGATTTTGGGGTTTCATCCCCGCAGTTGGACGATCCCTTGCGAGGGTTCAGTTTTCAGCGAGAAGGTCCCCTGGATATGCGAATGGACCAAACGATCGGGACAACTGCCGCCGATTTGGTGAACAGTAGTCCCGAACATGAGCTTGCGGACATCATATTTCAGAATGGGGAAGAGCGGTATGCCAGGCGGATTGCTCGGGCCATCGTGCAGGAAAGGCAACGACAGCCAGTCATGACCACCGGAGTACTTGCCTCTATCATCGCTCGGTCCGTGCCGGCGTCTTATCGCCACGGACGGATTCATTGTGCCACGCGGACCTTTCAGGCGCTTCGCATTGCGGTGAATCATGAACTGGATTTCTTGGAGCCCTCGCTTCGAGATGCAACCGAGGTGTTGGCTGTGGGGGGGAGGGTTTGCGCGATTTCTTTTCATTCTCTCGAAGATCGTATCGCGAAGCATACGTTCCGGTCTCTTGCGCAAGGGCCAGACGCCACCTTGTCGATCCTCACGAAGAAACCGGTCCTTCCTTCGGGGGCCGAGTGCGAAGCAAATCCCCGATCACGAAGCGCTAAATTACGAGTCGCTGAACGTCAACCGAGGATGGGACTTTTATGAAGACCGTCACCGTTTTTCTAGGACTCTGTCTCGTATTTGTGTTTGTGTGGGAGCGCGTAGACGTGGTTCGGATCGGCTATCAGATTGAACGGTTGAAGCGTGACAAGACGGTGCTGGAACGTCAACGAGATGAGCTTCGCGTCAAATTTTCCACATTGAGCGCCTCCGACCGGATCGCAAAATTGGCGACGGAAAAACTCGGCATGAGTCTGCCTCAGCAAGGGCAAATCATCGTGGTTCAGTCCAGACCAAGACCAAGTGGTGTCCATCCCTCAGGTATTGCGTTGGTTGAGCTGAAAGTCGCCAGGAATGATCTTCCCAGCGGGAGGTTCTAGTGGCCGGTTCCCTTTCTCGCGGTCGTCGGTATGTCCTATTGCTGCTGTTGCTGTGTGGGTTTGGAGTGGTTCTGTTCCGGCTGGTCACGCTGCAAGTGTTGCAAGCGGCTGAACTCTCAGTCCAAGCGGATCGACAGCACCAAAAGACGGTATCGCTTGAAGGGGCTCGCGGCACGATCGTCGACCGACATGGCAAGATTTTAGCCATGAATGTGGAGGTGCCGTCCGTATTCGGAGTTCCAAACACAGTAGATAGCCCTCTTAAGACCGCTCGGCAGTTATCGCCGATTCTGCATGTGAGGACCGATGAGTTGGAACGAAAACTCCGACAGGACCGGAGATTCGTATGGTTAGCTCGAAAATTGGATCCTGAGCAGGGGCGTCGCCTGGATCGTTTGTCGCTTGATGGGATCGGGGTTGTGATGGAAGGGCGGCGGTTCTATCCCAAAGGGCCGCTTCTGGCCCATGTGTTGGGTTTTTCTGGAATGGACGGTGAGGGCTTGGAAGGCGTCGAGCATCGCTACGAACCGTACTTGCATGGTGAGAAGCGGATGATGGTGCTGCAACGCGATGCCTTAGGGCATACGGTATTTCCTAAGGGAATGATGGAACGGAGTCCGACGCCCGGCCATAGCCTCACGCTTACGATCGATGAGGTGATTCAGTATATCGTTGAGAGAGAGCTTGAGGACGCGGTTGGCCGTGCGCGGGCCAAGTCAGGAACAATGATTGTGCTTGATCCAAAGACTGGAGCGGTGTTGGCTATGGCGGTGAGTCCACGATTTGATCCCAATGCCGTATCGGCTCTGAACCCTGATCGCTGGCGGAACAGGGCGCTGACGGATGCCTATGAACCAGGGTCAACTATGAAGGCGATGATGGCTGCGGCAGCCATTGAGGAGCGAGTGGTAAGGCCGAATACGATGGTATTCGGGGAGCATGGTCGTATGACAGTCGCGAACACCGTGATTCATGATCATGAGCGATTGGGATGGATCTCCTTTGCGCAGGTGATTCAGAAGTCCAGCAACATTGGGGCGGCAAAGACCGGTATGGCGTTGGGGGAGCACCGGCTCTATCGATACCTCCAGGCATTCGGTTTCGGGCAGCGAACGGAGATCGATCTTCCCGGAGAGGGAGTTGGACTGGTTAGAGACCCCAAAGACTGGGGGCGCCGTTCGGTCGCGTCTATTTCCATAGGGCAAGAGATTGGTGTGACGCCACTTCAAATGGTATCTGCGGTTGCGGCCATCGCCAACGACGGTATGTTAATGAAGCCCTACGTGGTGTCAGAAATACGAGATGCTGATAACCACATCCTCAGGCAGGTCCCTCCTCAAACCAAGCGACGAGTCATTTCTCCAGAAACGGCTCGCAGCGTGACGAAGATTCTTGAAGGTGTTGTGACGGACGGCACCGGGACGAATGCGGCTATCCCGGGATTTCGGGTGGCTGGAAAAACCGGTACAGCCCAAAAAATCGATCCCCGAACCGGTGCCTATTCAGCCTCTCGATTTGTTGCGTCTTTTACGGGCTATGCGCCGGCAGACAACCCGCAGCTCGCCATGATCGTGGTGATCGATGAACCTCAAGGTGATACGCAGGGCGGGGCTGTCGCCGCCCCGGTGTTTAGTCGCGTCGGGGAGCAGGTGTTAAGCTACTTAGGCGTGCCAGCGAATGCGCCAATCACGTTGGCGATGGCTTCGCGATAATCGTAATCGTACTGGGGAGTGTCGATGACCTTGGCAACCCTGCTTCAGTCGCTAGAAGGACGGGTGAAGATTCTTGATCGCCGTGGAAATTTTGACGTGTCCGTCAACGCGATCACTGATGATTCTCGGGCTGTCTTAGCCCACAGTCTCTTTGTCGCCGTGAAAGGCGAGCAGGTTGATGGACATGAGTTTATTCCCGCGGCAATGAGAGGGGGAATGGTCGCATTGTTGTCGCAGCAGCCGGTGAGTGAGGTGTCTCTTCCATTCGTCCGCGTTGACGACTCCAGAAAGGCGCTCGGTCTGCTGGGGGGCCGCTTTTATGGAGACCCCTCGTTGAAGATTCGGATGATCGGTGTGACTGGAACGAATGGGAAAACCACCACGACGTATATCTGCAAAGCGCTGCTGGAAGCCCTGGGCCACCCAGTAGGGTTGATCGGAACCGTTGCCTATCAGATCGGTGAGCGCACGATGCCAGCCACGCACACGACACCTGGTTCTCTTGAGCTGCAACAGCTGCTTGCCAAGATGGTCACCGGCGGGTGCACCACTGCAGTGATGGAAGTGTCTTCTCATGCCCTGGCGCAAGATCGCACGAGCGGATGTGAATATGATGTGGCGGTCTTTTCGAATCTGACTCAGGATCATCTCGATTTTCACAAGACTATGGAGGAGTACTTTCAGGCGAAACTGAGGCTTTTTACAGGATTGAAGGGAGGACTCAAGGCGAATAAACGGGCGATCGTCAACATCGATGACCCCTATGGAAGTCGCATTATCGAGCGTTGTCCCGCCCCGGTTTGGACCTATGCATTAAAGGCCAAGGCGGATCTGCGCGCGGAAGCGGTGCGGTTGTCCCTTCAGGGGACAACCTTTACTGCGGTGACTCCAGTCGGGAGCTTCCCCATCGAGAGTCACCTCGTAGGTGAGCACAATGTCTACAACCTACTTGCTGCCATAGGGGTCGCGCTTCATGAAGGGGCCACACCCGCGCAAATTCATGAGGCCGTGGCGAGGGTCACTAACGTGCCGGGACGGTTCGAACGTGTGATCGCGGGCCAGCTGTTTACGGTAGCCGTAGATTACGCCCACACTGAAGACGCGCTAGTCCGATTGCTGACGGCGGCACAAGTACTGAAAACCGGACGCATCATCACGGTCTTTGGATGCGGTGGAGACCGTGACCGAGGAAAGAGGCCGAAGATGGGAGAAGTGGCCGTGCGCTACAGCGACGTCGTGATACTGACGTCGGACAATCCCAGAACCGAGGACCCCCTCTCAATCCTGGAACAAGTAGAAGTCGGGGTGAACGAGGCGCTGCGGCTACGGCCACACGTCCAGTACCGAAAAGTGTCTGATCGGCGAGACGCCATCGAAGAGGCGGTGCGGGAGGCCCAGAGTGGGGATATGGTGTTGATTGCCGGTAAAGGACACGAAGACTACCAGATCATCGGCACGCAGAAGGTTCATTTCGACGATCGCGAGGTGGCGCGCGACGCTATCGAACGACTCGGAGCCCGCATCTAGCCAACGGATGTAAGGGACGGTCGCTGCACGGAAGTATCTAGATGACGTTGTTTACCGTCGAAGAATTGCGGGAAGTGATCAGCGCTAAAGTCTTGGCCAGCGATGGGGTGAGTTGGGCAAAACAACGTATCCGTGGAATCAGTCTCGATACTCGCTCTCTTCAGCCTGGTGATCTCTTTCTTGCGCTCCAGGGAGATCGATTCGACGGCCATGACTTTGTGGCGATGGCGCTCTCGCGCGGGGCGGTTGGAGCGATCGTACTCGATTCCTACGATGTGTCGGGGATTTCCTTGAAGCGTGGTTCGAAGCGGGCCCAGCCATTTATCCTCGGTGTCCGCGATCCACTCCATGTCTATCAACAGCTGGCTGCGCACCACCGAAGCAGATTTCACATTCCTGTCGTTGCCGTCACGGGAAGCAACGGTAAGACGACGACGAAAGAAATGGTCGCCAGTGTCATGGCCCATCGCTGGAAGATTCTCAAGACGGAAGGGAACTTGAATAACCGTGTGGGCGTCCCGCAGACACTGCTTCGCCTTAACAAGCGACACAAGGGAGCGGTCATCGAGATGGGAGTCGACAATCTCGGTCAGACCACCAGGCTGTGTGAAATAGTTCGCCCCACGATCGGGATCATTACGAATATCGGCCCCGACCATTTAGAGTTTTTCGGCACGATGGAGGTGTCAGCTCAGGCAAAGGCGGAGATGCTCGATCTGCTTCCTTCTGATGGAGTTGCAATCCTGAACGCAGATGATTCGTATTACGACTACCTTGCTGCGCGAGCTCGCTGTCGTGTGGTGTCGTTTGGTTTTTCATCAAAGGCTGACGTTCGTGCCATGGATCTGAAATCTGACGGACGCAATGGGACGATCTTTCGTCTTCTGCTTCCAGGAACGGTGCGTCATACCGCGGTTCATATTCGAGTGCAAGGAGACCACAACGTCACCAATGCCTTGGCTGCAGGAGCGGTCGGTTCGATTTTGGGCTTGTCCGGAGGGGTGATCGCTCAGGGACTGTCCCGTTTCCGGCCTGCTGCCATGCGGTCGCAGGTGCGAGTGAGTCAGGGCGTGAAGTTGATCATCGACTGTTACAATGCCAACCCGGCCTCCATGAAAGCAGCGGTGCAGTTGCTCGCGCAAACAGGGGCAAAACGAAAGAGAATTGCCGTGCTTGGCGATATGCTGGAACTTGGCCCGAATGCCGCTCAGATGCATGAGGAAGTCGGCGGATTCGTGGCACGCCACGGCATTGATCAGCTCGTGGCCTGTGGACTATTGGGGCGGAGCCTCGCCAAAGGGGCGAAGCAGGCAGGACTGGATCAAGCCCATATTCTCGAAGTCCCGGATGCGCGCGCGGCGTCCGCCGCCATAAAAACCTTTGTGAAGCCGGGTGATACCGTGCTGATCAAAGCATCGCGCGGGATGAAATTAGAGCTTGTCGCTGATGCGCTTCAAGGAGCAACACATACGACAAGAAAGGCGTCCTAACGGTCGTTCAGGCTATGCTGTATATCTGGCTCTATCCATTCCATAAAGAATTTTCGTTTCTGAATGTCTTTCGGTATCAGAGCTTTCGCATCATTTATGCTGCGGTCACGGCGTTTCTGATCGCCTTCGTGCTCGCGCCGTGGGTGATTCGCAAGCTTCAAGAAATCAAGTTAGGGCAACAGATACGGGATGACGGACCAAAGCGACATCTCGCTAAAAGTGGGACGCCCACGATGGGCGGCATCCTCATTATTTTCGCAGTCACGTTGTCCACGCTGCTCTGGGCCGATATCTCGCGTCCCCACATCTGGCTGGTTCTTGCTGCGACACTGGGGTTTTGTGCCATTGGGTTTGCGGACGACTATCTCAAATTCATCAAGGCCCGATCAAAAGGGCTTTCCGCATCGCAAAAATTCACGGCTCAAATAGTCGTCGCGCTCATCGTCGCGCTGATTTTGTACTCGGTGCCTGGCTACAGCACGAAGCTGAGTGTGCCATTTTTCAAGAGTTTCACGCCTGATTTGGGATGGTTTTATATTGTCTTTGCCGTGTTGGTGATCGTCGGTTGTTCCAACGCCGTGAACCTCACTGATGGTCTCGACGGGCTGGCTATCGGTCCTGTGATGATTGCTGCATTGGCGTACACCGTGGTCGCTTACGTAACCGGTCACCGATTGATGTCGGAATACCTTCTGATCCCGCACATCGACGGAGCCGGAGAGTTGGCGGTCTTTACGGCGGCCATCCTGGGTTCGAGTCTTGGGTTCCTTTGGTTCAACACCTATCCGGCCTCGGTCTTTATGGGCGATGTCGGTTCGCTCCCGCTTGGGGCGGCCCTTGGGACGGTAGCGGTCATCAGCAAGCATGAGCTGTTGTTGCTTATGGTCGGCGGCGTCTTTGTGATCGAGGCCGTCTCGGTCATTTTCCAGGTCGCCTCATTCAAATCCAGAGGAAAGCGAATATTCCTCATGGCTCCGATCCACCACCACTTTGAGATGAAAGGCTGGGAAGAGCCGAAAGTCGTTGTGCGTCTCTGGATCATCGCAATTTTGTTGGCGCTATTGAGTTTGAGCACGCTCAAGTTGAGGTAATGGAGATGGTGGAAGTGGACACCACTCAGTTGGCAGGAGCTCGCGTCACAGTCGTCGGACTGGCACGGAGTGGCGTGGCCGCCGCCCGCCTACTCCAGGAAGTCGGCGCGGTGGTGACGCTGGCCGATCGAAAGGATCGAGGAGAGTTACTCGGTGTGCTTGAATCGCTGGATCAGGCAACGACGCATTTCGCTCTAGGTAGGGATTATGAATCGGCTCTCAACACAGCCGAACTTGTCGTCATTAGCCCGGGAGTCCCCTATCGGTTGGAGGCCCTTGATCGCGTTCGTCACCGAGGTGTGAAGGTCATCAGTGAACTCGATCTCGCATCGAGGTTTCTTTCCGCTCCAATTCTGGCTCTGACCGGCACCAATGGGAAGAGCACGACGGTCACGCTGACTGGGAAGATGTTGCAAGAGAGTGAAAAGCGGGTATTTGTCGGCGGGAATTTGGGTACGGCGATCAGTGAGGCTGCCCTACACTCGCTACAAGCCATGAAGGCGGGCCGCCCATGCCCGTATGACGTGTTGGTGGTGGAAGTGTCCAGCTTCCAGCTGGAAACGGTCGAGCAGTTTCATCCATGGATTGCCGCGATTCTCAACGTGACGGTGGACCATCAGGATCGCTATGAGTCGATCGACGAATACATCGCGGCGAAAAACAGAATTTTTGAAAATCAAACTCCGTCCGACTATGCCCTCTTCAATCTGGATGATTCAAGGGTGGCTCCGTTGCGGCGGGGTGCGAGGGCTCGGATACTGGGTTTCACGAGGACTCAGGCGTTACCTTCCGATTTGGACGGAGGGACCTATCTTGATCGGGATCGCCTCATGACTACCATTGGAGGCCAGACTCAGGAGATCTGTCCTCGGAGCGAGATCAAGATCCTCGGCAATCACAACGTCGAAAACGCCATGGTGGCTGCTACCTACGCACTGTTGAGCGGGTGCCCTCTCAGTGTTGTTCGTCAGGTTCTTAGTGAGTTTCCTGGGTTGGAACATGCGTTGGAGGTGGTTCGTGAGCGCCGAGGCATCTGCTTTATCAACGACTCGAAGGGGACCAATGTGGACGCGACCCTCAAAGCGTTGGAAAGTATCGATCAACCGATTTGGCTGATCGCCGGGGGACGAGACAAGGGCGGAGATTTTTCTCGGTTAGCTCCCGCTATTCGACGGAGAGTGAAGCGACTCATTCTGATCGGTGAAGCGGCGCCGCTGATTGCGAAGGCGATGGAAGGCTATCAGGCGGTCGAACGGGCTGACACCTTGAAGCAGGCCATTGAGTTGGCGGCAGCGGGAGCCGGTGTCGGCGAGGTGGTATTGCTGTCACCAGCCTGTGCCAGTTTCGATATGTTTGCGGATTACCAGGATCGAGGCCGTCAGTTTAAAGCACTCGTGCAATCGTTGCCCGCGTAGCTAACGGCGAGGCAGAGGAGAATTGATACTCACCAATGTCGCAGAGATCTGCAGGGACCCTGACGCTGCCATGGTCCACTCCCAGCCCGAAGGCCACGAAGCGGGTGACGTTCGATCATCTCTTGTTGATCGTCACCGTGACTCTGGCGCTCGTGGGTCTGGTGATGGTGTTCAGCGCAAGCGCCGTGGTGGCTGGAGAAAACAAGCGCTTTCACGACTCGTGGTACTTCCTGAAACGACAACTGGCGTGGCTAGCATTCGGGCTGGCACTTCTCCATGTGGTGTCTCGGATCGAGTATGTGTGGTGGAAGCGATTGGCGCTTCCGCTTCTTGGTCTCATCACCGTGTTGCTGGTCCTGGTGTTGATTCCGTCGGTCGGGGTGGCGGTAAAGGGGGCCAGACGATGGCTGCACCTTGGACCGATTTCAATTCAGCCGGTCGAAATGGTGAAGCTGATCACCGTGATTTATCTCGCCGCGTATCTGGCCAAAAAGGAGGATCGGCTCCAGAGTTTTCGCGATGGGCTCATGCCGGCGGTTGCAGTGGTCGGTCTCCTCAGCGGCTTGGTTCTGCTGGAACCAGATCTCGGGACCATCGTGGTGATCGGACTGGTTACAGCGGGGATGTTATTTCTTGGCGGGGCGCGAATATCCCATCTCTTCAGGCTCGTACCGGTGGCGTTGGTCGCGATGGCGGTATTGATTTGGCTGTCGCCCTATCGCTGGAAGCGGCTTCTTGCGTTTCTCAATCCGGAGCAGGATCCGACTGGATCGGGTTTTCAGATCAATCAATCGTTGCTTGCGTTTGGCAGCGGGGGATTGTTCGGAGTTGGGTTGGGCGAGGGCAAACAAAAGCTCTTTTTCCTCCCAGAAGCCCACACCGATTTTGTCTTGGCGCTGATGGGCGAGGAACTTGGATTGGTAGGTACAGGAATCATTATTCTACTCTTTGCTGTGTTCGCCATCCGCGGCTTTCAGATCGCGGCGCGCGCACAAATGCCGTTTGGTCGGTATCTCGGCATGGGGATCACGTTGCTCATTGCCGTTCAAGCGTTAATCAACGCCTCTGTGGTCACGGGACTCTTGCCGACCAAAGGACTGACATTGCCGTTCGTCAGTTATGGGGGATCCTCCTTGGTCATGAGTCTGGTAGGAGTGGGGATCTTGCTGAATATCTCGCGGGATCGACAGGCAGGGCAGGAGGAGATGAGACAACGGAGTGGGCGCGGCTGGGTGCGGCGACGATGACCATTGTGATCGCCGCCGGAGGGACCGGTGGGCATCTGTATCCAGCTGTTGCATTGGCTCGGGAATTTCAGCGTCGTGACCCTTCTACGAAGATCCTCTTTGTTGGGACGACACGAGGGGTCGAATCGAAGGTCCTCGCGCATGAAGGGTTTGAACTGGCGATGATTACCGCCAAGCCGGTGATGGGAAAGGGGCTGCTGGATGTCATACGGGGAGTGCTTTCTGTGCCTATTGGGATGTGGCAATCACTGGAACTTCTAAAGCGGCGGCAGGCTGATCTCGTGATTGGAGTGGGGGGCTACACGAGTCCAACCATGTTGGCTGCCGCTGCCTTGAAAGGAATTGCCCGGGTGATTCTGGAGCCAAATGCCTATCCCGGATTGGCCAACAAAGTCGTCGCTCCCTTTGCGCAGCGGATTTTTTTGGCATTTGAGTCGGCCGGGACTTCCTTTGACCGGCGGAAGGTGCGCGTCGTCGGGACACCGATTCGACAAGAGTTTTTGGTGCAGCTAGACAATAACGTGTCAACCAAGCAGGATGGCCCGCACCTACTGATTTTTGGTGGGAGCCAGGGGGCCAGGGCCATCAACAGTGCCGTATTGGAAGGATTACCCCTGCTGAGCCAACGGTTTCCAGGCCTGACCATCACGCATCAGACGGGCGAGGGAGATTACGAGCGAGTCAGTGAAACGTACCGAACATTGGGCATCCAAGCCAAGATTGTCCCGTTTCTCTACGACATGCCGGCTGTTCTTCGGGCAGCCGATCTGGTGGTGGCTCGTGCTGGCGCGATGACGATTGCCGAACTGACGGCCTGCGGAAAAGCTGCGATTCTGATTCCGTTGCCGACGGCGATCTATGATCACCAGATGAAGAATGCACGGGCGATGGAGGCAGCGGGAGGGGCCATTGTGTTTCCGCAAGCAGATCTCACCGGAGTAAAACTGAGTGAGATGATCGACGCTGTCTTGTCGGATCCGCAACGGCTGAGGACGATGCAACGGAAGAGTGTGGAGATGAGACGAATCGATGCCGGCGAAGTGATCGTCGGTGAATGTTACACGCTCATGGGAGTGATACATGACATCAACCAATCTACTCGAGCGACCGGAGGTTAGTGTTGTTGGTGAACAAGGGATTCGATCACAGACTTCAGCGGGACGACAAAGGCAGGCTCGCATGACACTTTTTCGAAAAATACAGCAGATTCATCTCGTCGGAATCGGCGGGGCCGGTATGAGTGGTATCGCAGAAGTGCTGCTCACGATGGGATACAAGGTGACCGGTTCAGATCTGAACGTTTCGGAGACGACGAGGCGACTGGAAGAACTCGGTGGGAAAGTGTTCATTGGGCATCAGGAGTCCAATGTGGGAGAGGCGCAAGTCGTGGTCATTTCCTCCGCCGTGGCGGCGAGTAACCCGGAAGTTGTGGTGGCGAAGAGCAAGCAGATTCCAGTCATTCCAAGGGCGGAGATGTTGGCGGAGCTGATGCGTCTGAAGTTTGGGGTAGCCATCGCCGGTGCCCATGGAAAGACCACGACGACATCAATGGTCGCAAACGTGTTGGCGCAAGGTGGCCTCGACCCCACGATGGTGATTGGAGGCAAGGTCAATGCCTTGGGCAGCCATGCACGGCTTGGACGAGGCGACTTGCTCGTGGCGGAGGCGGATGAAAGTGATGGATCATTTCTTCGTCTCTCTCCGACCATCGTGGCGGTGACCAATCTGGACCGTGAGCACCTTGATCATTACGGGTCGATGGAACGCATCAACGAGAGCTTTCTAGAATTCATCAATAAAATACCGTTTTACGGCGTGGCGGTTTTGTGTGCCGATGATGATCGTCTGGCCGCACTGTTCCCTCGCCTGGTCAAGCGGTATCACACCTACGGGCTTCGGGATCGGGATGGGGTGGTACCCGATTTCAAGGCAACCGATATTAGCTTGAGGCAATGGAGTGCCGAGTTCCGGGCGCATTTTCGCGGGAAGAATCTTGGTCCCTTTCGCTTGGCTGTGCCGGGGATCCACAACGTTTCCAATGCGCTGGTGGCCATTGCTATCGGCATCGAGCTAGAGATTCCTGTAGACCTGATTCGCAAAGGGTTGGCGGCCTTTACGGGAGTCGAACGGCGGTTTCATTTGCGAGGCGAAGCCGGCGGCATCATGGTTGTCGACGACTATGGCCACCATCCCACTGAGGTGAAAGCAACTCTTGCGGCTGCCAAGCAGGGCTGGGACCGTCGATTGGTGGTCCTTTTCCAGCCGCATCGATATAGCCGGACGCGGGATTGCATTGGAGAGTTTGCCGATGCCTTTGCGCACGCCGACGTGCTGTTCATGACAGAAATTTATCCAGCCGGTGAATCACCGATACCGGGAGTTTCTGGAGCGGCCCTCGCCGAAACGATCAAGTCGGCAGGGCATCCATCTGTGACCTTCCTCGAGCGCAAAGAAACGTTACCGGATCAGGTACTGCCTCATCTCAGACCGGGCGATCTCGTTCTTACGTTGGGGGCGGGCGATATCTGGAAAGCTGGAACCGAGATTCTTGCACGGCTTGAGTCTGCTTGATGGCCCATGACGCATCGATGCACACAGATGGAGCGAAAGGACGACCAATGCGGGTACGGCGCAGATTGGAGTCTGCCGTGGCCGGCATTCGAGGGATGGTTCGCTTCAATGCACCGCTTAAAGAGTACACGTCATTCCACATCGGTGGTCCAGCTGATGTGTTGGTGGAGCCGGCTGACGTGGAGGATGTTGTTCAGCTCACTAGGCAGACGCATGAGCAGAAACTTCCGATCTTTGTGTTGGGTGGCACCAACCTCCTGGTTCGGGACAAAGGCATTCGGGGTGTGGTGGTTAGTTTGGGGAAATTACGCGCGATCAAAGAAGAACCAGGATCCGTGTTGTATGCCGAAGGCGGTGTCGGTATGCCGACGCTGATCGGCCATGCCATCCGCCGGTCCTTGGCGGGATTGGAGTGGGCGGCCGGTATCCCTGGCACTGTCGCAGGCTGTGTTGTGATGAACGCAGGGACACGACTCGGTGAGATGAAAGACTCGGTGAAAGCCGTTCGGATTGTGTCGCCGAAAGGCGCACTGATGGACTGTTCCGCAGAGGCGATCGAATTTGGGTATCGCCGGGCGACATTGCCGCTGGGTGTGGTGGTCGGAGTATGGCTGCAACTGAGGTCGGGAGTGCGAGCAGATATCGAAAAGGTCGTGAAAGACTATCTCCACTACCGCCGTGATACGCAGCCGCTCACGCTACCGAGCGCCGGCTGTGTGTTCAAGAATCCGCTGAACGATTCGGCAGGGCGAGTCGTTGAAGCGACAGGGTTCAAGGGCACATCCGTCGGTGATGCGCAGGTTTCGACGAAGCATGCCAATTTTATTGTGAATCAAGGGCAGGCCAGTGCCTCCGACGTCCTCTCGCTTATCAAGAAGATACGTACGGGAATTGTGCGAAAGACGGGGATCAAATTGGAGCTGGAGTTGAAAATCGTGGGTGAAGTGTAGCGAAGGGAGTCGTTGTGACGATGGGTCGTCTAACAAATGCCCGGATCGGCGTGCTCATGGGAGGACGCTCTTCAGAGCGGGATATTTCACTCAAGACCGGTCAGGCTGTTCATCAGGCCCTGATCCGTCGAGGATACGATGCGGTGGCCATTGATGTCACCGATCGTCTGCATCGAGATTTGGAGGATCAGAAAGTCGCCATTGCGTTTCTCTCGTTGCACGGACCGGGCGGTGAAGACGGAACCATCCAGGGATTTCTCGAGACGTTGGGAATTCCCTATACCGGGTCCGGTGTACGTGCGAGTGCCGTAGGCATGCACAAGGGAGCCACGAAAATGCTATTGGCCGCACATGGTGTCCCGCTACCTGCCGGAACCGTTGTGCGCGAATGTGACAGGTCGTCATTGGCGAAGGTTCTGAGGCAGACCAAACTGAAATTGCCGATTGTCGTCAAGCCGGTTTCGCAGGGTTCCACGATCGGGGTGACGATCGTGCGTCGCCGCACCCAATGGAAAGAGGCGCTCGCCCTTGCGCATCGTTATGATCCAGAGGCGATGGTGGAGAGTTATATTCCCGGACATGAAGCTGCCGTTTCCATTCTGGGAACAACGGCGGAAGGTCCCACCGTGCTCCCTGCCATTGAAATCGTGGCGCCTGAGGGTTTTTACGACTTCTCGGCAAAGTATCAGAAGGGCAAGACTCAGTATCTCTGTCCCGCTCCGTTCCCTCCCAAGGTGATGCGCCACATCAGTGAATTGGCGAGGCGAACCTACGAGGCGTTGGAGTGCGAGGGGGCTGCTCGCGTGGATTTTCGGATCACTTCGAGAGGTCGGCCCTATGTCTTGGAGATCAATACGGTTCCCGGCATGACGGAGACTAGTCTTTTGCCCATGGCCGCAGCTCAAGTTGGGATTGCGTACGATGCCTTAGTCGAACGGATTCTGCAGTCGGCCCTTGATCGTGCGAATCGCTTTGCGCAGGTAGTGCCGAAGGAGTGAGTGTGATGCCATTCTTGAGAAGAAAGCGGCGACCTTCTCCCGTGGAGCCACGAAAAAATCAGTGGAAGGATCCGCAAGGAGAGAGAGCGGGGAGGGAAGCCCAACAGGGGACAACAGCCAGACGAAAGGCCCTTACTCGATGGACTGGCGTGATACATCGGTACGGTATTCGTGGCAGGGATCATCATGATAAGTGTGAAATATGCTGGCCCTGCGCTCCAAGCATTGCTGGAGATCAAGACCATTACGATCGAAGGAGGCCACCACATCGATAGGCAGAAAGTGCTCGATCTTGCGAAGGTGAAATCTGGCACTGGCCTCCACCATATTGTCACGAGCGTTATTAAGGAGCAGGTGGAATCTCATCCGTGGGTCAAAGAAGCCGAAGTGACCCGCGTTCTGTTTCATGAGTTACGCATATCCCTGGTTGAGCGAAAACCAGCTGCGGTCATCCGTGCCGACTCTCAGAACTTTCTGACTGATGCGGAGGGGCATGTGCTGACCAGGCTCGGTCAGACCGATGATGATGCGTTGCCTCTTGTGACGGGAATCGATTCCAAAGGTTTACTGGAAGAGACTGAGTCGGTAAAGCAGGTCATTGCGTCGGGCATTGAGCTTGCACATTTGGTCGGACAAACCTTCGAAGGTCGGCTACAAGTAAACGCCGAAAACCCCTCAAACCTCATCGCGCTTGTACAGGGAGTGCGATTTCAGTTCGGGGAGGCAACGGTTGGAGAGCAGTGGGAACGGTTCCAACGCGTCAAGCCGACACTCAAGACCCTGAACTTTGACGGTCGCGGGCGTGGAGCGAACGAAGTGGATCTCCGGTACGAAAATCGGATTGTCGTACGGGGAGGAGGGTGATCGCGGTGCCGAAACGGGATCAAATTCTGGTCGGCCTCGACATTGGAACCACGAAGATCTGTGCGATCGTGGCGGAGATGACCGATGCTGGAGGGATCAGTATTATCGGCGTCGGATCGAGTCCTTCCCTTGGCCTACGTAAGGGAGTGGTCGTTAATATCGAAAGCACCGTCGAATCCATCAAGAAAGCAGTCGAAGAAGCGGAGTTGATGGCGGCCGTCCAGATCAACTCGGTCTACACCGGCATCGCGGGTAGCCACATTTCTGCTGAAAACTGCAAGGGCGTCGTGGCACTGAAACGAGCCGAGGTGACTCGTGAAGATATCCAGCGGGCCATTGAAAGCGCTCGTACTCTCGCTGTCATTCCCCATGAACGCAGGATTCTTCACGTGCTACCGCGAGAGTTCATGGTGGATGGACAGGAAGGTGTGCGCGAACCATTAGGCCTTTCTGGCAATCGCTTGGAAGTGAACGTGCATGTCATCACCGGTGCCGTGACCTCTGCGCAGAATATTGTGAAGTGCGTGAATCGAGCCGGACTCGATGTCGTGGACATTATTCTGCAGCCGCTCGCCTCCAGTGAAGCCGTATTGGGCCAAGAAGAGCGTGACTTGGGTGTGGTAATGGTGGACTTAGGAGGCGGGACAACGGACCTGGCTATTTTCCTGGATGGCAGCATTCGTCACTCAGCGGTCCTTCCCATCGGTGGCCAAAACTTGACAAAGGATTTGGCCTTCGTCCTCCACACTTCACAGACTGAGGCTGAGAAGATCAAAACGCAGTACGGTGTTGCGCTGACTGAGTTGCTGACAGGGCATCAGATCATCGAAGTACCGTCTGTTGGAGATCGGCCAGCTCGAACATTTTCCAGACGGGCTATTGCCGAGATTTTGGAGCCGCGCGTTGAGGAGATGTTTGAGCTCGTCCGGAGAGAAATTGCACGTGCCGGCTATGAAGGGATATTGGGGGCCGGTGTCGTGATCACCGGAGGCACATCGTTATTAGAGGGCATGCCCGACGCTGCGGAGAAGGTCTTGAACTTGCCGGCACGCCGGGGCATACCTTCCGGTGTCGGAGGGTTACGAGAAACTGTCGGCCATCCCAGTCATTCAACCGGGGTCGGTCTATTGCTACACGCCCGGCGACATGTCGGTGAATTAGAAACGGCCGGGCTGCGCAATGGAGGACCTTGGGCAAAAATGCGTGGGTGGACGAAGTGGATGTCGGAGGTCTTTTAACCTTTAGAACCCTTGCGGGCGGCAGGCAGGTCGTCGTGCGAGGCGCTGTGAGGAGGTGCCCCAATGTTCTCATTTCAGGAAGATATGCTGTCACCGGTCCGCATCAAGGTGATCGGAATTGGTGGTGCCGGGTGCAACGCGATCAACACGATGATCACCTCCGGACTCGCACGCGTCGATTTTATCGCCGGGAACACCGATCTTCAGGCGCTTGATCGGTCGTTGGCACCGTATAAGATCCAGCTCGGGCCGGAACGCACCCGGGGGTTGGGTGCGGGGGCAAAGCCGGAGATCGGTCGAGATGCCGCGCTTGAGAGTAAAGAACATATCCGAGAATGTCTCGAAGGGGCCGATATGGTCTTTGTCACGGCCGGGATGGGGGGAGGAACCGGCACAGGAGCCGCCCCCATTGTGGCCAGCATTGCCCGCGAAATGGGCATCCTTACGGTAGGCGTCGTTACGAAACCGTTTCAGTATGAAGGCCAACGGCGACACAAGCACGCGGAAGAAGGAATCCGCGACTTGCGTCGGCATGTCGATACGTTGCTCGTGATTCCGAACCAGCGGCTGCTGGGGATTGTCGATAAATCCACCCCGCTTCTTGAAGCCTTCAAAGTCGCGGATGATGTGCTGCGTCAAGCGATCCAAGGCATCGCCGACGTTATTACGACCACAGGACATGTGAACGTCGATTTTGCCGATGTTCGTACCGTGATGTCGCACACGGGACGAGCGGTCATGGGCATGGGCGTGTCCTATGGGCCGAATCGGGCGATCGAAGCGGCGCAAAAGGCTATGTGCAGTCCTCTCCTTGAGGAAGGAAGTGTTGAGGGGGCCTGCGGTGTTCTGTTGAACATTACGGGAGGCCCCAGCATGTCGCTGCACGAGATCGAAGAAGCCGCCTCGATCATCCAACAGGCGGCAGATCCCGAAGCCAACATCATTGTCGGTCAGGTCATCAACCCGGACATGGGCGAGGAACTGATCATTACGGTGATCGCGACCGGGTTTGAACGAGAAGAGGACACAGCGGCCGTCGGAATCGGAGCTGATAGGGGAGCAAGTCGACCGGCCAAACCTGTCCCCTCAGCGTTAGCCAGTATGGGTGCCTCACTAGCGGCAGATCGACCGATAAAAGACCTCGATCGCCCCACCTTTTTGAGAAGAATGAACGATGTGCGAGAGTCCATGGACCGAACGGTGATGACCGCCGAAGATGAATGGGATGTGCCGACCTTTCTTCGCAAACAAACAGACTGATCGCGTGCCGATCTTCACGTGATGAGGCAGGGAATGTGATTATGGCAAGCTCATCGGTTATTACCGTGCCGGCGTTTGCGGATGCCGGGACTCAGGTCCGCCATTTTTTCGGGACCCGTCGGCATGCCATGGGGCTTGGCCTTGAAACAGGTATTCCACAGCCGAGGATAGCAGGCGCGGCGTCGTCTTCATGGACGCTCTCAGTGAAGCAAGTCCATGGGACAGAGGCGTTGGTGGTGGATCGTGCCCTCGCCCCGACGGATCGATTTGTGGGAGGTTGGGATGCCTTGGTTACCGATCAACCTGGTATTATGGTGGCGGTACGGACGGCAGATTGTGTCCCGATTCTCGTGCATGATCCTAAGCGTCGGGTTGTGGCCGCAGTCCATGCCGGCTGGCGAGGAGCGGTTGCCGGCATTGTTCCCAAAACGTTGGCCCTATTGGAGTCTCGCTTTGGATCGCGTCTAGAGCATGTACGGATCAGTATCGGTCCATCTGCTGGGGTTTGCTGCTATGAAGTGGATGAGCCGGTTCTTGACCGTCTATGTCAGGGATTTCCAGATTGGAAGAAGGTGGTTCGAACGAAGAGAGAAGGAAGAGCGCATCTTGATTTGAAAGCACTCGTCAAAGAACAGGCGCAAGCCTTTGGGGTATCTCCGAAGTCCATCACCACAGTCAACGTCTGTACGATTTGCCACAAAGACCTCTTTTTTTCCTACCGGCGGGAGGGGAAGGTCAACGGGACCATGGTCAGTGCCATTGGGTTGCCGATGAAGCGAGAATAGGAGAGACTCTGCCAATTCTGAGACGCTTCCTTTAGAATGAAGAACAGTTCGCTGAATAAGAGGCCGCGACTCCTGCGAGAGGACCATGGAACCGCTCACCCCTGAAACGATCGCGAAACGTGTTCAATCGATTCTGGCGAAGATTCGGTTGGCGGAGGAAAAAGCTGGACGTCCTGCCGGTACGGTACGGCTCGTGGCCGCGACGAAGACCGTGACGGTTGAACATATTGCAGAAGGTGTGCGTGCCGGCCTGTCCATTTTGGGTGAAAATCGGGTACAGGAAGCGCTCCCTAAAATAGCCGTGTTCACCCAGGCACCGGTTCAGCTGGCATTTTATCGGGCAGCTGCAACGGAGGAAGGTACGGTCTGTGATCGGTCGATTCGACCTCATTCATTCGGTAGATACGGTAGACCTCGCGCAAGAAATCAATCGCCGTGCGGAGGAAGCCGGTTGTCGGCAGAATGTCTTGCTGGAAGTAAATATCGGGGGGGAACCGACAAAGGCAGGGTTTCATCCCGATGACGTGGTAGGATCGGTATCCATGATAGCGCAACTCTCTCATGTTTGTATCAAAGGCCTCATGACGATTCCTCCTCCGAGCGCTGGTCAGGATTCGGCCAGGCCGTATTTCCGCACACTCCATGAACTCGCTCGACAGATTGCGGCCTTAAACTTACCGACCGTAGGGATGGATGAGCTGTCGATGGGAATGTCAAACGATTATGACGTCGCCATTGAGGAAGGGGCGACATTGGTCCGAGTTGGCACCGCCATCTTTGGAGCGCGGCATGTCTAGTCCAACAGTCATGCCTAATATCTCGTTTGTGGGCGGTGGCCGGATGGCGGAGGCATTGATCAGTGGGGTGCTGTCCTCCGGGGGCTACAAGGCCGAGCAGATCTATGTCGCTGATCCAGATACGGCCCGCCTGGATCATCTCAAGAAGCAGTATGGCGTTCAGATTAGTGCCACGAATCATGAGGCAGTCGTCTCAGGATATGTTGTTGTGCTGGCCGTAAAGCCTCAGGTAACGACCGCAGTCCTCAAAGAGATCGGAGATGGGTTGGCGAAACGGCTTGTAATCTCGGTGGTTGCGGGAATGCCACTCATGCGAATTATTGAGGCTTGTGGGCCGCAGGCTCGCGTCATTCGCGCGATGCCGAATACGCCGGCGATGGTCGGTGAAGGGATGACTGCCTTGGCGATCGGTCCCGGGGTAGGGGAGAGCGAAGTGGCATGTGCGCGACAGCTCTTTGAGTCGGTTGGTCAGGTGGTGTCTGTCGATGAGCGCTTCATGGATGCTGTGACCGGCTTGAGCGGAAGCGGACCGGCGTACGTCTTTCTCATGATCGAAGCGATGGCCGATGGTGGCGTCAAAATGGGTTTGCCTCGTGATACGGCCGGATTGCTGGCAGCTCAGACCGTCTTGGGCGCCGCACGGATGGTCCTGGAAACCAGGCAGCATCCGGCACAGCTCAAGGATCAGGTGGCCTCCCCCGGCGGAACAACGATTGCGGGTTTGCATCGGTTGGAACAGGGAGGCCTCCGGGGTCTGTTGATCGACGCCGTTGAGGCCGCAACGAAACGTTCTCAGGAGCTCGGAGGCTGATGTTTGTTGTGGGAAATACGCTATTAGGGGTGGCCACGGTACTTGATTATGCGCTGACGTTCTATAGCTGGATCGTCATTGCTCGAGCGCTGATTTCTTGGGTGAATCCGGATCCGTGGAATCCAATCGTTCAATTCCTTACCCGAGTCACTGAACCGATTTTGGTCCCGATCCGACGGCGATTGGGCTCGGGGATGGGCATGGATTGGTCGCCATTGATCGTCATCGTGACCATCTGGTTTTTGCAGATTGCGGTCGTACAGTCGATTAAGGACCTTGCGGTACGGATGAATTGATTCAACGAATGGGGGATGCCATGAAGATCACACCGCTCGATATTCAACAGATGGTCTTTCAAGTCAAGCTTCGTGGCTATGATCGTGAAGAGGTCAACCGCTTTCTAGAAGAGATTGCACAAACCGTCGAATACCTGAACCGTGACAATGCCACGTTGCGTGATCGAATTATGACGCTTGAACAGCAGGTCTCGGATCTGAAACGGACCGAGGCGACTTTGTCTACCACATTGATCTCGGCGCAGTCCTTGGCCGAGGATGTCAAGCGAAGCGCGCAACGCGATGCCGAGTTGATCGTCAAAGAAGCGGAACTGAAAGCCAGCGAGCTATTCCGACAAGCGCGAGTCGAGCTAGGAAACACACAGCGAGACCTGTCTCTGTTGCAGAAGCAGCGGCTGCTCATGGTTGAGCGGATGCGGGCGACGCTTCATACCTTCGAGCGGATGTTGGACGTGGAAACCAGTGAAGCGTACCAGGATCATGGCGTCATGCAGGAAGAAAAGCTGGAAGGGGAATCAAGCCCTACCCGTTGACTGTTTCCGGTTGAGAGCGCTTCCGCTGTGTAATGCGTGATCATTACTCCTGAGCATACCCCGTCATCCTCATCCCGATGCCCAATCTTAGTGTGATCCAAACAGCACTCGATCGAGCCGTTACCGATGGGGTCTTCCCGGGGGCCGTATTGGCGGTGCGCTGTGGCAATAGACCGGTTTCTCGCTTTCATGCCGGTCATCTTTCAACCGTCCCTCCAGGATCTCCCGTCAGTCCCTCCACAATTTATGACCTGGCTTCGTTGACAAAACCGTTGGTCACCGTTACGGCCCTCGTTTTGTTGATGCAGAAAGGCCGTTGCCAGCTTGATGACTATGTGGCCGACCATCTTTCAGAATGTGCCGATACGTTCATCGGCTCTGCGACGATTCGCCACATACTGACGCATTCTTCCGGTTTGCCTGGCTGGCGTGGATTCTATGAACAGCTCAGACCGGATGGAGTAATCCCTTCGTCGGCTGGAGAGCGAGAGCAGGCCAAACGGGCTATGCTTAGCCTCATTCAGTCTGAGACACCGGTATATGAACGGGGCACACGCAGCCTGTACAGCGATCTCGGCTTCATGTTACTAGGCTTTATTATTGAACGAGTCAGCGGGCAATCGCTGAGCGAATATTTTCTCGAGCACATTGTGTGCCCGTTGGGTGGGCCTCGAATCGGATTTATCCTGCGCCCGGACAGCACCGTGCACTTTCTAACAGCCTAGATGCCGATATGGGTGGTGTAGCGCCGACGGAGATTGATCAATGGCGAGGACATCTCTTATGTGGAGAAGTCCACGATCAGAATGCAGCTGCGTTGGGTGGTGAGGCTGGTCATGCCGGGCTGTTTGGGACTGTAGACGCGGTGTTGGCGATCTCAGGCGAGTGGTTGGGAGCGTATCATGGCCGAGTAACGATCCTCGATCGGGCCATGGTCCATGAATTTACGCGAAGACAGAAATTGGAAGGATCTTCCAGTTGGGCGCTTGGGTGGGATACACCGTCAGTCCCTTCATCTGCAGGACGCCATTTCGCAGCTCAATCATTTGGCCATCTCGGCTACACGGGGACTTCCCTCTGGATTGACCCCGTACGAGAACTGGAGGTCGTTCTGCTCTCAAATCGCGTGCATCCATCGAGCAGGAATGAAGCGATTCGGGAATTCCGTCCGGCGATCCATGATCTGGTCTATCAGGAATTCATCGGTTCGATTTAAGCCTGATCTGGGTAGTCAAGCCACGTTTCTTTTTCGGCGAGATAGCGAGTTCCCTTAAAATTGGCCCGCGTTCTCATGCGAGTGAACCCGAACCCTTGAAGTTTATCCACTAATTCTTTCACTGTTGCGGCAATGGTAGAGTGTGAGCGACTCTCAACAACGAAGGCTTCATACATAATCTTTGCCGAGTATCCCGATGGGGTTCGATTGACCAGAATGGTGCGGTTGAAATATCGATCGCTCGGATCAACTCCTTCAAGCTGATGTTTCTCGACCAATCCTTCTTTCTTAAACATCAGTGGCAACGTGCTCATGCTTCCTTTATCCCCCAGAAATAACAGTTGACGATCAGTCTAGATCGATCAATTATAGAAGGTCATCCATACAGCCTGCAACTCGTTGACAAGCGCCGCGTCGATTACTATGATGCCACCCCTCATCCAGTCAGAGGCGCGGCTGCTTCCATCCCATGAATATCCCCAATAGCCTCACGATTCTTCGCATCCTCCTGATCCCCGTCTACATAGGGTTCATGACCTACGGCTCATATGGGTTCGCACTCTTGACACTACTCATCGCAGGACTGACGGATGCCATTGACGGTTATCTTGCACGCAAACTGAATCAGCGGACTCGATTAGGGACCGTACTTGACCCTCTGGCAGACAAGTTGCTGCTGACGTCGAGCTTCATCTCGCTGGCGATGCTGCATTTGGTGCCGTCCTGGCTGGTCATCCTGGTCGTGAGTCGGGACATTATTCTCCTACTGGGGACGGTGGTGGCTCACGTCACCAATACACCGATTAATGTGACTCCGACGTTCTTGGGAAAAGGAACGACGTTGTTTCAGTTGAGCTACGTCCTGTTGATTGTCCTTTTGACATGGCGAGGACTCGACCGCTCCATGCTTACTCCACTCGTCGTCCTAATGGTTGGTTTCACCCTGGCCTCAGGGTTACAGTACCTTTATCGAGGGTATCGCGACACGAATATGGCGCCTCCGCTTGCCTAATGACCTCGGCTGCAAATGCGACCTCTTCGGCCGTCCGGTAAATAATTCAATTGTTTTTGACAGGTTTCCGACCCCCCAGTAGACTCGCTTCGTAGTCTTAGCTTTCCCGTATAACCGGCTCAGGGAGCCATAACAGGACGAGAATCTATGGCCACGTTTGCATATGTCGGGCGGAGCAAGTCCGGAGCGGTCAAAAAAGGTGAACTCGTCGCGAAATCTCGCGAGGAAGCGGTGGAGCAACTACGCAAACAAAGCGTAGTGGTGACGAGCCTTGAGGAGAAGGCGGCTCAAGAGGGATTCAGCTTTAAGCTCGGTGGCGGAGTGAGCGAAAAGGACTTGGTCGTTTTTACCAGGCAGTTTGGGACCATGATTAATGCCGGGTTGCCCTTGATTCAGTGCCTAGAAATCCTATCGAACCAATCAGAGAATGCAGCGCTGAGGAAATCTGTGGGTGCGATCAAAGTCCAAGTCGAGGGAGGTTCGACGTTTTCAGATGCCCTCCGCAGGCACCCCAAAGTCTTTGACGATCTGTATGTCAACATGGTGCATGCGGGAGAAGTGGGGGGGTTGCTCGATACCATTCTTGGTCGACTTTCCAAGTATATTGAAAAAGCAATGAAATTGAAGGGGCAAATCAAAAGCGCCATGGTGTACCCGGCGTCGATTTTGGGAATCGCTTTTATCGTGATTGCCGTATTAATGATCTTCGTGATTCCGGTGTTTGAGAAGATGTTCAAAGATATGTCCGGCGGAAAAGTGGCGCTTCCTGGCCCCACTCAGCTCGTGATTGATATGAGTAATTTCGCTCAGTCGAGCTGGTACATCATTCTTGGTGGGGGCATTCTCGCAGTCGTCGCGTTCAAGAAATACTATGCAACGGCCAAGGGGAAGTACCAGATGGACAAGCTGCTCCTCAAGCTGCCTGTTTTTGGAGATTTGGTGCGAAAAGCGTCGGTAGCGAAGTTCACGAGAACGTTGGGGACACTCATAACCAGCGGCGTGCCTTTGTTGGATGCCTTGACGATTTGCGCGAAGACTTCGGGTAACAAAATCATTGAAGAAGCTCTGGTCAACGCCAGGGTGAGTATCAGCGGAGGCAAGACGATTTCCGAGCCTCTCGCGAAAAGTCAGGTATTCCCGAAGATGGTGACACACATGATTGCAGTCGGCGAGTCAACGGGTGCGCTCGACGCCATGCTAGGGAAAATTGCAGATTTTTACGAGGACGAGGTGGATCAGGCGGTTGCCTCACTGACCGCATTGCTGGAACCGATGATGATGGTTTTCCTCGGAGTCCTCATCGGATTCATCGTGGTGGCCATGTATCTGCCTATCTTCACAATGGCCAATGCAATCAGCTCATGAACACGGATGCGCTTGTTTCGCAGGAATATATCCATTGGAGAAGGCTGACTCTGGTCGTTAGGATCTGAATAGACCCTACCTCGATATCATCCCAGTGCCATATTCCTCGATGAACGTGGGTATGGGTCTAATCATGTCATGATGGCGTGTGGACCCATGGGCGATATTAAAGCACGAATCTACCGGTTAATGGGGTGGCGAGTCGTTATCGTCACCGTGCTGTTAGGGCTTTCCCTTGCATTTCAGGTCACCAAGGGCGAACGGGTTGAAACGTTCTATGCTCTGATCATCTTCACCTATGCGGTCACGATCCTCTACGCGTTCCTATTCCAGCTGCTGACTACTCCTCAAGCTCTTGTACAATTTGCCTGGGCTCAGATCGCCGTCGACTTTTTGGTCGAGACGGTCTTAATTGCAAGGACGGGCGGAATCGAAAGCCCGTTCGCGGTGCTCTATGTGATCAGTGTGACGGTGGCAAGTTTGGTTCCCCGTCGCCGAGTGGGTCTTTTGACGGCCAGCCTCTGCATCATCCTGTTTGGGATTCTGACCAATGTGCAGCTCTACGGCCTTGCTGAAGTCTGGGGATGGTTGCCCCATGCTGACCTCAGTGCCGCTGAAACACTTCATGCGTTCGGCGTCTACGGTCTGGCGTTCCTCGTCGTCGGCTTCTTAAGCGGCGCCCTTGCGGATCAGCTTCGGTTGGTAGATCAATCGCTTCGTGAAAAAGAACAGGGGCTGAGCCGCCTTCAGGCATTCCATGAGAATATCGTTCACAGTATCAGCAGCGGCGTCTTTACGACTGAAGAAAAGGGTCGGATTACTTCATTCAATCCCGCAGCGCAGGAAGCCACGGGCTATACCTTTGAGCAAGTACAGGGGCGTCCCTGGCGGGAAGTGTTTAACTGGCATCCCAGTCAGCAAGATGACGATCTCGCGCAAGATGTGTTCTCCAATATGCGGTTTGAAGTGGAGTGTAAACGGTCCGATGGCAATCGGTTGATTCTCGGCATGACGCTCGCGCCTTTGCATGAGCGTGGAGAGCAAACGGGACTGGTTGGCGTGTTCAAAGATCTCACTCAGATCCGTGATCTCGAAGAAGAAATGCAGCGGAAGGAGTGGTTGGCCAGCCTCGGGGAGATGTCGGCGGGGATGGCCCACGAAATTAGGAATCCCTTGGGTGCCCTAGCTGGAGCGATGCAAATGCTACGAAAGGATCTCCTGGCGGATGAAACCAGCCAACGCCTGATGGAAATTGCGGTTCGGGAAGCGACACGGTTGGATACGATCATCACAGAGTTTCTTCAGTATGCCAGGCCGCCAGCGCTAAATTTAGCAGAGTACGATTTAAACAAAGTCCTTGCTGAGACTCTTGATCTGGTACAACATGAAGCACGAAGCAGAACGAATATCACCATCGCGGCGGCACCGTGCACCGGGGCATTGCCCGCGCAAGTGGATCAGGATCAAATGAAACAAGTGTTCTGGAATCTAGCGGTGAATGCCTTCGATGCCATGCCGAAGGGTGGGCAACTGACGATTGCGACGGGAGGGAGAAAGGTCGATGTCGGTGGGCGAAAAACTGAGGTGGTAGAGATCTCATTTCATGATACCGGAGAAGGCATCCCGAAGAACAATCTCGGTAAAATATTTCTTCCGTTCTTTACCACTAAAAAGCGAGGCTCTGGGTTGGGGTTGGCTGCAGTCCATCGCATCGTCGATCTTCATGGAGGGTGGATCAAAGTGGAAAGCCAGGAAGGGCAGGGAACACGATTTGGAGTCTGCTTGCCCCGTACGGCGGATTCAGGAGTGCGACTCTGGCACGAAGGTAGAGAACCGTGGAAAAGATCCTAGTCGTTGATGATGAACAAAGCTTGCGCGACGTATTGAGCATTATGCTCAAACGGGCTGGGTATGCCGTCACCAGCGCCATGGACGGAGAAGAAGCTATTGAGCTTCTGAATAAAGAAATCTTTGATCTGGTCATCACCGATTTGAGGATGCCGAAGATCGATGGCATGGAGGTTCTGAAGGCCGTAAAGTCTGCCTCACCGGAAACAGTTGTGCTGATCATCACGGCCTTTGCCAGCGCGGATTCCGCCGTCGAGGCCATGAAGCAAGGCGCGTACGACTATCTGACGAAACCCTTCCAGGTCGATGAAGTTCAGCTGATCATTCGGAATGCGCTGGAAAAACGTCGTCTCACAACCGAGAACATGCTCCTCAAGCGGGAGATGGCAAGTCAGTCGTCATTCGCACAGCTGGTTGGCCAGAGCGAGGCGATGCAGAAGGTGTTCGACGTCGTGCGGAAGGTCGCTGATTCAAAAAGCAATGTCCTGATCTGCGGCGAAAGTGGAACAGGAAAAGAGTTGGTCGCGCGCGCGATTCACTACAACAGCGCCAGAAGCGTCATGCCGTTTGTGGCGGTTAACTGCAGTGCCGTACCTGAGACGCTGTTGGAGAGTGAGCTGTTCGGCCACATGAAGGGTTCGTTTACAGGGGCTATTGCCAACAAAGCCGGATTATTCGAGGTTGCCGATGGAGGGACCATCTTTCTCGATGAGATCGGTGATACGACTCCTACCATTCAGGTCAAGCTTCTGCGTGTGATTCAAGAGCGAGAATTTAGACGGGTCGGTGGCAATCACGACGTCAAGGTTGATGTGCGTGTGGTAGCCGCCACCAACAAAGATCTTGAGAAAGCGGTTGCGGATGGTTCGTTTCGCGAAGACCTCTACTATCGGTTGGACGTGATCCCTATACGGCTTCCACCCTTGCGCATGCGTACCGGTGATATTCCGTTACTGGTCAATCACTTTCTGGAACGGTTTTCAAAAGAAAGCGGCAAGCCTAAACCTGTGATTAGCCAAGAAGCCATGCATGTTTTGCTGAGTCATGAATGGCGCGGCAACGTTCGTGAGTTGGAGAATCTGATCGAACGGGTCGTCGCATTTGCAACAGCAGAGCTTGTGACCGACGCTGAGGTGCATGGATGGCTTCATCGACCTGCGACGCAGTCGCAGCACCAGGCGATGCCGGTGGATCTGACTGACGAGGGGCTGGATCTTGAGGGGCTCATCAACGGCATCGAAAAGGATTTGTTGCTGAAGGCACTTGAGCGATCGAAATGGGTCAAAAAGAAAGCCGCACGCATGCTCCGTCTGAACACCAGATCATTTCGGTATCGCCTGGAGAAGTATGCTATAAAAGGAGGTCGTGACTAAGCCATCTTCCCGATCGACCGTCTTGTCCACGTCCCTTACCGTTTTCGCACCCGCAAAAATCAATCTCGTGCTCCGCATTCTCGACCGTCGGCCAGATGGCTATCATAATCTCTGGTCGCTGATGCAGATTGTGCAGTTGGAGGACGAGCTCTCGATCTCCCTTAGCGACAAACATTCGTCCATCACCTTGCAATGCGATGACTCTTCGTTGAAGACAGACCCTTCCAACCTGGTCTATCGTGCCGCAGCGGCGGTACTTGAGCACAGTGGACGAGTCATTGGATTGGATCTGGTGCTCGCAAAGCGAATTCCGATGGGAGCCGGGTTGGGAGGCGGGAGTAGTGATGCGGCTGCGACGATTATCGGGCTGAACCAGCTGTTGAATTTAGGGTGGTCGATGGAAAAGATGGCTCACGTTGGCCAAGCACTTGGAAGCGACGTCCCATTCTTCTTTTTCGCTCCTTCCGCAATTGTGGAAGGGAGGGGTGAGAAGGTGGGCCCCGTGCAAATCAAGGGGAGCCGATGGGTGGTCCTGGTGAATCCAGGGTTCCCGGTCGAAACAAAGTGGGCGTATCAGCAGCTTTCCATAAGCCGACCAGAGGTGCGGCCGCTTTCGGAGGCCCACGCGGCGCTGAGGAAAGCTTCTGCACTCTCATGGGAGAGTGTGCTCCACGCGGCTGAAAACGATTTTGAAACCGCAGTGTTCAAGACCCATCCAGCACTTCACAGAATCAAGCAGAAACTGTTCACTGAAGGGGCCGAGGCGGCTTTATTGTCGGGGAGTGGGGCCACGGTCTTTGGTGTGTTTCGTGACGAGACGGCAGCTCGGCAGGCCCAGTCAAGTTTTCAGACTGAACCCCATCTCAAGGTCTATGCGGTTTCAACCCCCTCCGATTTCTGAGCGTGCCGGACAAACGTTCCATGATCGTTTGTTGACAGATGCCCGTGATTTCCGATAAAGTTTCACCCTTTGATTGGCTTCGCCGGTCGTGTGTGCAGTAAATGGGGGGTGGTTTGCAGAAAAACCACCGTCGCTCACCGCACAAGAACCGCTAGAGAATCCAGCACGTTAGAGAAAAACGAGAAGGCCGCTCAGGATCAGTTCGAATGAACAGAGAACTAAAAATTTTCTCTGGCAACGCCAATCTTTCGCTTGCCCAAGAGATCGCCGCATACCTGGGACAGAAGCTAGGTGAAGCGACTGTTTCATCGTTCAGTGATGGAGAGATTCGGGTCAAGATCGACGAAAATGTGCGTGGCGCCGATGTGTTCGTTGTGCAGTCCTGTTGTCAACCGGTCAACGATTCCTTGATGGAGTTGTTGATCATCATCGACGCGTTGAAACGTTCGTCGGCCAATCGTATCACTGCCGTCGTGCCTTATTTTGGATATGCTCGTCAGGACCGCAAGGACCAACCACGTGTTCCGATCACGGCGAAGCTCGTTGCCGACTTGATTACGACTGCCGGAGCGGATCGTGTACTCTCAATGGATCTTCATGCTGGTCAGATCCAGGGATTTTTTAACGTGCCGGTCGATCATTTGTATGCCCTTCCGGTGTTGCTGGACTACATTGTGAAGAAAAAAATCGTGGATCTGGTCGTCGTCTCGCCCGATGCTGGGGGCGTGGAGCGGGCCAGGGCGTTTGCCAAACGCCTTCAGGCGAACCTGGCGATCATCGACAAGCGACGTGAAGGTCCGAACCAAGCGCAAATCATGAACATCATCGGAGATGTGCAAGGGAAGAGCGTCTTGCTCCTCGATGATATGATCGATACGGCAGGCACCATTGTCCAGGGGGCTCAGGCTTGTCTTGATCATGGTGCTCGAGACGTGATCACGGCCTGCACGCATGCCGTGCTGTCCGGGCCGGCGCTGGAACGGTTACAGATGTCCTGTCTGTCCCAAGTGGTAGTGACCAACACGATTCCGCTGCGAGGAAAAGAGTTGGCCTGTCCGAAGTTGCATCAGTTGTCGGTGGCGCCTCTCTTAGGCGAAGCCATCAGACGGATCCATGAAGACGAGTCAGTGAGTTCATTATTTGCGTAGCCCAGTCGAGACTGGGTCTTGCGCGAGCAGTCGAGGAGACGGAGGAAGATCATGAAATTCGATTTAACAGTGGCCGTGAGAGAACAAGCGGGCAAGGGAGCTGCACGGTCGATGCGGCGGGCAGGGAAAATTCCGGCCGTGCTCTACGGACAGGGGGACTGTCTGTTGTTGAGTGTCAACCCTGAGGAATTGATCAAGATTTTAAAGTCGCATGCCGGCAGTACCGCGTTGATCTCGCTCACGGTGAACGGTGCCAAATCTAAACCGAATCGCACCGCGCTCTTGCGTGACTACCAAGTCGATCCGGTGACTGGGGCTGTCCTCCACGCGGACCTCTTTGAGATTTCCATGAGCAAGCCGATCAGAGTGAAAGTTCCGATCAAGGTCATTGGTGGTATTCCAGCCGGTGTGAAGGAAGGTGGTGTCTTGCACCACAACATGCGCGATGTCCAGATCGAGTGTCTTCCCGCTGTATTGCCTGATCACATCGAGGTCGATGCCTCTCCTTTGACTATCGGTAGCGGCATCCATGTCAAGGAACTTGGGGCGCGTGAAGGTGTCCGTTTCCTGGATGATGCTGATCAAATGGTTGTCAGTGTTGCGGCACCGATGTCGGATGCCAAACTCGAATCCTTGCTCACCAGTGGTGCGGGAGCGGCGGGCGAACCGGAAGTCGTGGCGAAAGGCAAGGAAGCAGGAGCTGACGGGGCTGCGGGTGCTGAACCGGCCAAGGCTGGAGCGGCCGCGCCTGCCGGTGATGCCAAGGGTGGCGAGAAGAAAGAAGCTGCCGCGGCTCCGAAGGGTGACAAGAAAGAAGCTGAAAAGAAGAAGTAACGTTGCGTCTGCTCGTTGGACTGGGCAATCCTGGAAAAGCCTATGCCCAGACTCGCCACAATGTCGGCATGTGGACCATCGAGCGGGCCGCCGCTCGATGGTCGATCCGACTCTCGCCGCGTGGTACCGCGCAGCGGGGATCTGGGCGACTCGGAGGGGAATTGATCGAGCTGGCTGGCTTGCTCGACTGGATGAATGTGACCGGCCCTCCCTTGAAAGGTCTCTTCCGCGAATTCGAGCTCACCCCCAATAAACTCATTGTCATACACGATGATCTGGATTTGGAGCCAGGGCGGCTGAGGATCAAGCTATCTGGTGGCCATGGGGGACACAACGGGATCAAGTCCATCATAGAGGCACTCGGGACTCCAGAATTCATCCGATTGAAAATTGGAATCGGTCGGCCCGCGCCTGGTCAGAACTCTGCCGATTATGTATTGGAGCGGGTGACTCAGGATGAGATAGCCATTATTGAGCCTTGTCTGGAACGGGCTGTCGATGCATTGGAATGTCTGATCCATCGTGGACCGGATGTCGCGATGAATCAGTTTAATATCAGAGAGAAGGTCGTGGACGAAGGGGAGGGGACGACATAAATGGGTCTTTGTTGCGGCATGATCGGTTTGCCAAACGTCGGCAAGACAACTGTTTTCAATGCATTGACCGGCAGCGGCGCCTTGGCGGCTAATTATCCGTTTGCAACCGTCGATCCGAACACCGGCATTGCCCTGGTCCCTGACCCTCGCCTCATTAAGCTAACCGAAATATTCGCTTCGAAGAAAACCACCTACAGCACACTGGAAGTGCGCGACATCGCCGGGCTCGTGGAAGGAGCCAGCAAAGGCGAAGGACTGGGTAATCAATTCCTCGGCCATATCCGTGAAGTCGATGCGTTGCTGCATGTCGTCCGCTGTTTCCAGGGCACCGATGTCGTCCATGTCAGCGGCGGGGTCGACCCGCTCCGCGATATCGGCGTGATCGAAACCGAGCTGATGTTGTCCGATCTGGAGACGCTCGACCGGCGGAAGCAGAAAACCGAGAAAAAAGTTAGGGCTGGAGACAAAAAAGCTGCCTTTGAAGTGGAGTTTCTCACCAAACTCATCGGTCAGCTCGACAAAGGCGAGTGGCTGGGCAACCTGCCATATACAGCTGAGGAACGGGTCATCCTCACCGAATGTCAGCTGCTATCCGCCAAGCCGGTCCTCTTTCTTGCGAACGTATCCGAAGGGAAGAACGCGGATGACGCGATGGTCCAGACGGTGCGCGACTTTGCCGAGAAGCGTGGTGCCCGCGTGGTGACGATCTGCGGGCAGCTTGAAGCGGAACTTTCCTCGCTGCCGGAGAGCGAGCGGGCAGACTTCCTGAAGGAAATGGGGTTGAGTGAATCAGGATTGGTCCGACTGACACGCGAAGCCTATACATTACTGGACCTGATTACCTTCTTCACCGCCGGCGAAATCGAATCTCGGGCGTGGCCAATCCCTAAAGGGATGAAGGCGCCACAAGCGGCCGGAAAGATTCACTCCGACATGGAGCGAGGCTTCATCCGCGCCGAGGTCTATCACTACGACGACCTGCTGTCCTGTGGATCGGAGGCGAAGGTCAAGGAGAGGGGGCTATTTCGTCTCGAAGGCAAAGACTACGTCATTAAAGAAGCGGACATCGTGTATTTTAGGTTTAACGTGTAGTCGTCCCTATCTCCGACCACCAAGAGCTTGCGCTGAGCTGGCGCCCATCTCTTCCACATGTAGTATCTTGATAAACAGCAGTTGCCTCCCCCTCATAGGAAGGGTGGAGGGAGCCCTATGCCGACTTGACCAGCGCTTCAAGATGGGCGATCCTCCGGTCTGCGGCACTTCTCGCTGTCACACTAAGCCATGTTTCGTAAGTGGTAATAATGTTCGACTGGCTGGCCAATTTCATCTCGCTTGAGTGGCTGGCCATTTATTGGGGAATCGGCCTGCTCTTTTTCGCACTGGAGTATTGGTGGCCCACCCGTCAAGTTTTCTATCGTCAGGTGTTCCTGCAGGATGTAACGGCCTTCACGACCTACCAGATCTTCTTTATCTTTGCCGCACAGGTGACGAGTCGAATCCCGTTTCCCCATTATTCCTACTGGCGTTGGCAGGCGCTGCCATTTGCGTTTAAGCTGGTGGTCTTTTTGCTCGTCCTGGATGGATTGGCCTACTGGATGCATCGTCTCTGGCATACGCCGTGGGTCTGGCCGATCCATCGCTGGCATCATGCTCCAACGGAGCTGTACTGGCTGGCCGGTATCCGGGCGAGTTTTCCGCAAGTTGTCCTGGCCAGTTTCCCGTATCTGCTGGCGTTTCCGCTCCTCAAACCAGTGCCATCCCTCTTCTTTCCGTTCTATTCCTATCTGATGATCCTGACCAATAACTGGATGCATATGAACGTGACCTGGCAATCACAAAAACTGGAGTGGCTCTTCGTCACGCCTCGCTATCATCGGGTGCATCATCTGAAAGAGATTGGAAGGGCCGGAGCAAATTTTGGGGTTTTGTTTACCGTGTGGGATCGATTATTCGGTACGTACGTCGATCCCGAGCAGGTGGAATCGACTGGGCCGTACGGGATTCAGGAAACCGTTCATCCAGTCCGCATGGCCATCGGGGTCTAAAGCGCAGAAGTTATTTCTGATCAACCGAGACTCGCGACCTCTGCATTTCCCCCCTTATCCGATTTGAAACTCACAAAGTTGCTAGCCTGACCGTTTGTTCGACCGCCAGATATGTTCCGTCGCTGGGCACTTCCCCTTGAGCCCGCCAGGGACTTCCAGACGAGCCAGCAGCGTGAGGGTGTAGTTGTCGCTGTAATGGCGATGGAGTTCGTCGGCAGTGACGGAAAACGGAGGCCCTTCTACCACGGTCTGGTCGTACTCATAGCCGATGACGAGTTGGGGCGCCAAGGCCGTGATGGCCTTGAGATGCGCTGTGTACTGTACCCGTATCGATTCCGGCAGCGCGACCAACGCGGCTCGGTCATAGACCGCATCAACTGGACCGAGAATCTCACCAGATAGATCAAAAAGATCGCCCACAAAAATGTCGATCTTCTCTCCGTGATAGAGTTTGTGCTTGCCAACCTCTGTAATGCGGGCTTCCACCCCAAGCTCGGCAAAGAGTTGCGTTACGGCGAGCTCACTCAGTTCTGCCCCAGCCACTGCATAGCTCTGGGACAAGAACCAGCCGAGATCAAGCGACTTGCCGCAGAGCGGCACGAATACACGCCCGCCAGGAGGCACGTTTAGCGAAGGGAAGTGTGCGATCAGCAGCGGGTTGACGGTGGGCTCGTGCCATCCTGTCAGGTTCGTCCGCCATCGGTTGTGCCAAAAGTGTGCATCCATACGAATCCCTCAGTAGATAGGCGGTCAGTCGGCTCCCAGCGCCATCCTAAAGGGCAGAGGTGAAGAGTGGCAAGACGAGAGCGATATCTAGGGGGATGCTCGGGCTAAACAAGATCTCGCCGCGCACCAGCTATCCCAACCATATGGCCGTGGTGTCACAAGAAGAAAGCTTATAAACGCCTATAGACCGATGAATGGGGCGCTTGAGGAATGTCCACTCGCATTCGTGTGGGTATCGGCCACGATTGCTCATTGCTGGTGTTGTTGGAGACGTACGGCTTGCCCCCTTTTCACACCTCAGGTAGAGTAGAGAACATGATCACCGTTGGACATAGACGTGAGCGACCGATGGCCGGGCAGGGCGATGGAATCTTGTTGGCAGAAGGGGCTCGCTTTAGTGAGACGATTGCGCTTTTAGCCAAAAGTACATTTATCCCGAAAGGGGTGTACCGTTTTCGATCGCACATGGAAGCAAATACACAGCAAGCAGACTGCTTGGCGAAGGGCATGGGACGATTAGCCGCCGAGCGAGTGTGATGGAAGAGTACAGCCGACCCGCCACGCTTGAGGATCTCAAAGCTCTCTTACGTTCTCTTAATCAACATCACGTAGACTATTTCTTGATAGGCGGCTATGCGCTTGCAGCGCATGGCTACCAACGGGCAACGACCGATATTGATATTGTAGTTCCGGCTTCTGCCATGGCGGGACAGCGAGTCAAAGAAGCCCTGTTGATTCTTCCTGATCAAGCGGCCAAGGAGATCGAACCAGCCTGGTTCGAAGAGGGTGAAAATATCCGAGTCGCCGATGCCTTTGTCGTGGACGTTCTGCTCAATGCCAATGGCCAGACCTATGAAACGCTCCGACCTTATGCTCAAACTATTACGTTCGAAGGCATTCCGGTGAGCACCATCAATCTGGAAGGACTTCTTCTCACCAAACAAACACTTCGTGAAAAAGACGTCCCAGACCGCATCATCATTGAGCGTGCGCTTGAGGTGATGCGAGCGTCACGTCACACAACCGATCCCAGATAACCCAGGCTCACGTACGACCTCTTTCGTTCTTGCTGATCACCAGAGGTTCCGCGAAAAAACTCAGCGTGCGGCATAACAACAAGAAGAGTGACTAGCGGACATGACCGGTGCAGGAGTCGTGAGTAGCCGGATCGAACCTGCTTTCCAAGGCCATGCATAATACAAGATCCGACCCCACTTCAACGTATTCTCATCTGACGGCGCATAAGTTCAGTCAGGTAGTTTAGCCAGCTCCGCTCTAAGTCTCTTAAAATCGTGATCGATCTGGTCAAGTGTGGACAGAAATTCAGTCGGCGTGAAGCCATACCCACCTCGCCACTCCGCTTTATCGTTCACGGGGTATCGGTACAGAATGCTGGGGTGAGGTGTCGTAGTAATGAAGCTCTTAAGTTTAGCTTCATCGGTTTCTGGCCATAGCTCTTTCATTTCGGCAATCAGCTCTGTTTGCGAGAGTGGATTTGCAAATGGAATATCCCAACCAAGCGTAGTCTCTGGAAACGTTTCTCTATATTTCCCTGCGAGTCTGTTAATGTCGTGCGTTCTCCAGATTTCAACCTTTCTCTTCAGTAAGGCCCCCTTTAGAAACAGTTCAACGCTATGTGCCGCTAGCATCAGCACCATTGAGGCATGGGGCCACGTATGAAATGTGTCATCACTCTCGACCTTGCGACAGAGCAACGTGGAGCCTGATAGGAAGGCGTCTGCATAGCTGAAGAATTGATCTGGAAATTTCAGATGCCTAATGTCTGAAAGGGTGAGCATGCCTAGCCTCTATCCTCTATTTGGATAAGATCGAAGGCCCCCGTGGGGCTACAAGTTGATCTGATAATGAGTGCTCCGGCCGCCTCCGGTTGGGACGAGGATATGCTTCTCGGCGAGGTCCTGTAAATCGCGCGTGGCTGTGGCTTTCGATGCGCCGGTGATGGTCATGTACTTCTTGGCGCTTATGCCTCCCTCGAAGCCATCCGGGCCTTCCTCCAGCATGCGACGAAGGATCTGTATCTGCCGCTCGTTGAGCTGATCTCGAACCCGGTCGAAGAGGCGTGTTTTCTTCAACGTGAAGTCAATCAGCTCTTCAGCCTGGCTCTGAGCCTCTAGCACCATGTCGACGAACCAGGTGACCCACAGGGTGATGTCGTTCGATTGCTGGCCCTCTTTCAGCGCATCGTAATAATCGCTCCGTTTGGCTTCGATGGCTCGCGAGAGACTGAGCAAGGCGGGCCGTCCGAGTCCTTGCGACAACACTTTTTCAGATAAGGCTCTCCCAATGCGGCCATTGCCGTCTTCAAAGGGATGGATTGATTCGAAATAGAGGTGTGTGATGGCGGAGCGCACAGCGGCCTTGCGGATCTCCTTCGGCCCATCAGGGGCCGTGTCGTTGAACCATTGGATGAACTGCGCCATCTCTGCCGGGATACGCGACGACGGCGGTGCTTCGAAATGCACCTGCTCATGACCCACCGCGCCGGAGACGACCTGCATCGGTTCGGCATGGGTTCGCCATTGTCCTGGGGCGACATGCCGGTGTCCGGTCATGATCAGCTGGTGCCAGTCGAAAAGCGTTTCTTCCGACAGGGAGTCGGCAAAACTGTTACGGACCGCGAGCATCAGCGCGGCGGTGCCTTGGGCACGCTTGTCCCCAGTGAGATGGCCGGTCTCTAGTCCAAGATTTTTCCGCATCGAAGACATGACATCTTTGCGGCTGAGCAGTTCACCTTCGATTGCGGAGGTCTTGATCGCTTCAACCACCATCATTTCGATCGTTGCCTCCAGCTGCGCATCGGACGTCAGTCCTTTCAAGAGTCCGCTGGCCCGGCCTGTTTTTTCAGCAAGCGTGAAGAGGGCCTCCTCAATTCTGGAGAGGTCATAGTGAAATGCAGGCCAGTCTGGCTGCTGCCAATTGTAGAACATGAGCCGAGTATAGCAGTTAATCGGCTCATATAAAGCATTAAATATGAGCCGATTAAGGTTTTGAACCGGCTCACAGGCCTGGGAGTGTATCAATCGTCAACATACTCATGCCTAGCTAGTCAGTGACGTTTGTTGCTAATTGTCGGCTCCAGCAGTTGAAGATCAAGCACGGTAAGTGTCACGACCCCAAAGCTTTCTTCCAGCAGCCCATGGACGACGTATGGCTGGTTTGGGGAGAGCAGATGGCAATAGCGGCGATAGATTTTGGGGAATAGTGTGAAAGAGAACGGTGTTTGGAACTGACTGAAGGCTCAGGAACTCGGAGGGTCAGCCTGACTCTGGACATACAGCCACTCTTCCAAAATCCCGAGTCGCTTTACCCAGTCGGTGATGTATGAGCGGTCCAGCGATTCGGCTTGGCGTTGGATGACTGACAACACGTGGATAAAATCCTGAGCTCGCTCTGCCTTCAGCTTGTGCAACACGAAATCTTCTGGCGAAATGATCCAGAGGGATAGGGGCCCAAGCTTGTATTGTCGGCGCCGTGTGAGGCAAGCCTGATCGTGCTCGTCCTTCGGTAGCATGAGATCGACCGGCACGGCCCTATGATGTAATCGAATATGATGTTCTCTGATCATCGAATTGTGTTCGGCCCATTGCGCATCCTCCGCGAACCCTCGGCACCCAAACGAAGAAGCCCCTGAATCTTGGCGACTTCGGGACTGCTTTGTTTGACAGTCGTTTCTCCCCTGTGCTACGGTCCACCGTTCTTTACGCCAAATAGGCGTCCTACACCTCGCTCTCGACTGGTTCGGGGGCCTTTGTCCAGGAGGATCGCTGCATGGAGCTCTACGAGTCTCTGTTTATCATTCGTCCGTCCGTCTCCGATGAGGAGACGAAGACGCTCATCGACAAGATGAAAAACGTCGCCGATAAGACCGGCGCCGAATTCATCAAAGCCGAGAATTTAGGAAAGAAAAAGCTCGCCTACGAAGTGCGTCGCGAGCGGAAGGGGACCTACGCCTATTTCTACTTTAAGGCACCGAACAACACCGTCGGTGAACTCGAACGGGCGTATCGATTGGAAGACAACATCATCAAATTTCTGACGATCCATCACGAGAAACCCTTGGTGGAACGGCATCCAGTAGAAGCCTCAGCGCAGGAGTCTGACGGTGGCCGGGTTTAACAAAGTCATTCTGATGGGAAATCTTACCCGTAATCCTGAGCTTCGGTATACGCCGAGCGGGACGCCGGTGGCGAGTTTTGGCTTGGCGGTGAGCCGTCGGTTTAAGCAGGGTGATGACTTGAAGGAAGAAGTGTGCTTTGTTGATATCGTCGTATTCGGCAAGCAGGCAGAACATTGCGGGCAGTATCTCAGTAAAGGCAACGGGGCGATCGTCGAAGGTCGGTTGCAGCAACGCCGATGGGAAACTGAAGATGGGCAAAAGCGCAGCAAACATGAGGTGGTTGCGCAGACGGTGACGTTCATGCCCAAGCGCCAAGAAAGTGGCCCCAGTGCCGAATCTCCAGTGCACGACGAGCCTGGCTATGAAATGGGTGAAGAAGGTTAATGGCAGGAGCATGAGGAGGCAGTAATGGATCGAGGTGAAAACGAACGTGGCGGGGGGCGATTGTTTCAGCGAAGGCGTCCCTGCAGATTTTGTTTGGAAAAGGCGCCGATTGATTTCAAAGACGCCGGTCTGCTCAGAAATTTTCTGTCGGAGCGTGGACGCATTGTTCCGCGCCGTATTTCCGGGAATTGCATGCGGCATCAGCGTGAACTGACGGTGGCTATCAAGCGGGCTCGGCATATCGCTATCATTAGCTTTGCCGAGGAGCGATAACGAACGTGAGAGGCGATTTCGATGCATCGGGATGGGGCAGCGGCACGCTGTCGAGGGTGACCATGGATGTGTTGATACCGAAAATCGCGGATATCACGGCAGAGGGGCTCTCGTTGTCGGGAGACTTGACGGGCGAAGAGTTGGCACTGACGGATGCGGATGTGTGCATTCGAGGGCCCTTGGCGATCGGACTTGATCTTCGCGCGGTTGATCGCACGATTTGCGTGACTGGAGTGGTGGAAGGAACGGCGATCCGTCAATGTGTGCGCTGCCTCAAGGATTTTGACGAGTCGATGGCCTTTTCCATCCATGTGGCCTATGAACGTGAAGCAAAGATAAAGGCGGCGACGACTGCCGCAAAGCGAACCGATTCACGGCATAGAAAAGAGACGCCGGCGGTTGAGGCCGAGCCTGAAGAGCCGAATGATGATCTGTATTACTACGTGGGCGATCATCTGGAACTGGCGCCGATGTTGCGGGAACAATTGATTCTTGCTTCGCCAATGCACCCGCTGTGTTCCGACGAATGTCTCGGCCTCTGTCCTCGTTGTGGGAAAGATTTGAATGCAGGTCCGTGTCGTTGTAGTGAAGAGCAGACGGGAAACCCGTTTCAGGTGTTGCGGACGATGAAAGAAAAGCTGAGGGACCCCGGTGAGCGCTGAAGGGTGGTCCGAATCGAACAGAAGAAGGAGTCATCATGCCCAATCCAAAACATAAACATTCACGGGCAAGACGCGACAAGCGTCGTACCCAAAAGCTGCGCATGACCCCTCCGGGGATGGCGGTGTGTCCACAGTGCCACGAGATGAAGCTGCCGCATTATACCTGTTTGAACTGTGGGACCTATAAAGGCAAGGCCGTCATTCAGGTCGAAGAGGCGTGAGCAGGTTGTCCAATTCGGTCCATGGCGCGAGTTTCCCAGCACGTCTGACGTGAGCCCAGGGGGCGACGCGTGTTCAGCCAGTCTTTCCAACACCATCCGTGAGTACACCATCTCGCATGACGATCGCGCTCGACGCGGTGGGGGGGGATCATGGCCCTGCACCGTGTGTCGAGGGTGCTCTTCAGGCGGTGAAAGAGTTTGACGTTGAGGTCATTCTCGTCGGTGACGAAACAATCCTAAAACAGGAATGTGAGCGTCAGTCCAGTCACGATTCACGCCTCACCATTCGGCATGCGTCTCAGGTCGTCGGAATGCATGAGTCGCCGGCCACCGTCGCTCGGAAGAAGCGGGACTCGTCGATTTGGGTGGCGACTGAGTTGGTCAAGAACGGCTATGCCCACGGGGTCGTGAGCCCCGGGAACACCGGGGCGAGCATGGTGGCGTCGTTTTTCGTGTTAGGACTGACGAAGGGGGTGGAGCGGCCGGCGATTGCCACCAGCCTGCCGACGCTGGGCGGGGAAGCGATCATGCTCGATGTGGGGGCCAACGTCGACTGCACCGCCAAGCATCTCGAGCAATTCGCCGTGATGGGCCATGAGTATGGGAAGCATTTGCTCGGGAAACCGAATCCCCGTGTCGGTCTTCTGAGCATCGGCGAAGAAGACAGCAAGGGCAACGAAGTCACCAAAGAAGCGTTCAAGCTCCTCAAGGGCAGTTCGATGAATTTTGTAGGGAATGTCGAGGGGCGCGATGTGTATAGCGGCGTTGCCGATATTGTCGTCTGCGACGGGTTTATCGGGAACGTCGCCTTAAAGATTTCCGAAGGCGTGGCTGAGATGATTAAGAAGCTGTTGCTCAAGGAGATCGCGGGTAGTTTCATCGGCCGCCTCGCGTATCCGTTGATGGCTGGGCCGTTGATGAATCTGAAACGGAAAACGGATTATGCAGAGTTCGGCGGTGCCCCATTATTGGGCGTCAACGGAATTACGATGATTTGTCATGGCCGATCATCGGCGAAGGCTATTAAGAACGCGATTCGACGAGCCAAGCGCATGGCGGAAGGCCATGTGCACGAGCTGATTCAACGGGATATTGAAGAGAGTCAATCCCAGCCGGTGGTAGAAGAGAAACCATGAAAGCCTGCATTGCGGGGATCGGTTCCTATGTGCCTGACAGGGTGCTGACGAATGCGGATCTTGAGCGCATGGTGGCCACGTCTGATGAATGGATTCGAGAACGGACCGGAATCCGAGAGCGGCGGATTGCAGCCAGCGGAGAAGCCTGTTCGGATTTGGCGGTTCAGGCCGGGAAACGGGCGTTGACGGCGGCGGGTCTGGCGGCAACCGATCTCGACATGATTTTGGTCGCTACCTGTACGGGTGATTATCCGCTCCCTGCCACGGCCTGTCTCGTCCAGCATCAACTCGGTGCGACTAAAGCTGCGGCGTGCGATCTGTCGGCTGCCTGCTGCGGATTTGTCTACGCGCTTTCGGTGGCGGATGCGTACATTAAAACGGGGATGCGTCATGTCTTAGTAATCGGATCAGAGGTGATGTCTGCCATTACCGATTGGACTGACCGGAACACCTGCGTGCTGTTTGGGGATGGGGCTGGTGCGGCCGTTGTCAGTGCCAGCGATGGAGAACGAGGGATCCTCTCGACTCACCTTCGCTCCGACGGGACGCTCTGTGAGTTGATCATGGTGCCGGGAGGAGGCTCCCGGACTCCACCGTCCGAAAAAGTGCTTGCGGAGCGTCTGCAGTACATCACGATGAAAGGGAACGAGACGTTCAAAGTCGCCGTACGCACCTTGGAAGAGATTGCTCGCTCGACTCTCTCCGCGAATCATCTCCGTGTGGAAGATATCGATCTCTATGTGCCCCACCAGGCCAATATTCGGATTCTCAAGGCGGTGATGGAACGGCTCGGCCTTCCGATCGAAAAGGTCATGCTGAACGTCGAGCGATATGGGAATACTTCAGCCGCGTCTATTCCGATCGCCTTGGATGAAGCGGTTCGTGAGGGGCGTATCAAGGATGGCTCGTTGGTGATGCTCGGGGCGTTTGGGGCAGGATTAACCTGGGCCTCTGCGGTCATCCGATGGTAGGGAACGACCAGGTCATGATTCAGGACCATTCCGATGTGGACTTCGAGTGATGGTGGGAAGGCGGCGGCCTGTGGCAACTTTTCCCGTTGACTTTACACGGAATTTCGAAGATATCTAACCCCCCATGGCTCTAGGAATCGGGTTTGTTTTCCCTGGACAGGGTTCTCAGTCAGTCGGGATGGGGAAGGCGCTCTATGATGCGCATTCCTCATTGAAATCCGTCTATGATGAGGCCACTACGGTCTTGGGGTATGATATCGCCGAGTTGTGCTTCACGGGACCAGCTGAACGACTCAATCTCACGGAATTCACCCAGCCGGCTTTGCTTGTGAGTAGTGTGGCGGCGTGGAAACTGTTTGAACCGGTCGGGATCAAGCCGGTTGCGGTGGCGGGGCATAGTTTGGGTGAGTATTCAGCGATGGTTGCGGCAGGCGGCGTATCCTTTCGTGATGCCGTCGGCCTGGTTCAGAAGCGGGGACGCTACATGTCCGAAGCCGTGGCTCCAGGAACCGGTCTCGTTGCGGCCTTGTTGGGATTGAACGCCGAGGTTGTCAAAGAAGTCTGCCGTATGGCGTCATCGGTTGGGGTCGTTGCGGCAGCAAACTTTAATTCGCCTGGGCAGGTGGTGATTGCCGGTGAAAGGGCGGCGGTGGAACGGGCGATTGAATTGGCTAAAGCACAAGGCTGTAAAAAGGCCATCCCCTTGCCGGTCAGTGTGCCGGTTCATACCCCGTTGATGCAGCAAGCCGCCGATCGATTGGCGAAGGACTTAGCCACGGTTCGGTGGTCGGACCTGAGCGCTCCTCTGGTGAATAATGCAGAGGCCAAAGCGATCAGCCGGGCAGGCGAGATCCAGGCGTCATTGGTCCGTCAGCTGCCCTCTTCCGTGCTGTGGGAGGATACCGTGCAGACAATGGGAAGAATGGGTGTCACGACGTTTATCGAAATCGGCCCTGGCACTGTTTTGACTGGCTTGATTAGGCGAATCCTTCCGGACGCAAAACTGTTGAATGTGAACGATCCAAAGTCGTTGGACGCGACACTCAAGGCGGTCAGCTAAGGCCAAACTGTTCGCATGGAAAACCAGATGACGAATTCCCTGTCAGCCTGTTAACGTATCCCCTGAAAGGTCTGAAATGTCACTACAAGGAAAAACTGCCATTGTCACTGGCGCTGCGCAAGGTATCGGCCGGGCTATTGCTGAATGCCTAGCTCAAGCGGGGGCCGACATTGCCGTAGCTGATCTGGACCCCGGCCGTTCCATGGAAACGGTCGCTTCCGTTGAGAAGCTCGGGCGGAAGGCTCTAAACATCAAAGTCAACGTGGCCGACGCCAATGAAACCAAGGCGATGGTCGATCAAGTCCTGAAGGCCTGGGGGAAAGTGGACATCCTCGTCAATAATGCCGGGATCACTCGTGATGGCTTGTTGCTACGGATGAAGGAAGAAGATTGGAATCTGGTGCTTCAGATCAATCTGAATGGGACGTTTAACTGCACGAAAGCGGTCTTGCAGCCGATGACCAAGCAACGGTATGGTCGCATCGTCAACATCGCCTCGATCGTTGGGGTCATTGGGAATGCGGGGCAGGCCAATTACTCGGCCTCAAAGGCGGCGGTGATTGGGTTTACAAAAACCGTCGGGCGGGAGTATGCCAGCCGTAACGTCACGGTGAATGCGGTGGCGCCCGGGTTCATTGACACGGCCATGACCCATGGCCTATCGGCTGATGTGAAGGACACGCTTCTGAAGCAAATCCCGTTGGGGCGCTTGGGTACGCCGGCGGATATTGCGGCAGCCGTGCGGTTTTTGGTATCCGAGGATGCAGCCTACATCACCGGTCATGTCTTGCACGTGAACGGCGGGATGTTGATGGTGTAAGCACAGCGAATTGTTTGGATGTGCGGCCGTCACAGATCCCCATGTGGCGGTGCAGCGGGGTCATACTGGGGAAGGAGGTAGTCATAGCGATGGCAACTGTTGATGAGCGAGTCAAGAAGATTATTGCCGAACAACTCGGGGTAGAAGAGGATGAGGTGACGCCGGAAGCCTCCTTCGTTGAAGATCTTGGCGCTGATTCGCTCGATACTGTCGAGCTGGTGATGGCGCTGGAGGAAGAGTTCTCGATCGAAATTCCCGATGAAGATGCGGAAAAAATTCTGACCGTTGGGAAGGCGCTGGACTACATCAAGGAAAAGTCCTAGGCATGTCGGCAGGAATGGCTGATCGAGCCGTACGGCGTGTTGTGGTCACCGGTCTTGGGCTCGTGACACCACTGGGCACGGGTGTCGAGAAGACCTGGAAGGCGATCTGTGCCGGTGAGTCCGGGATCGGCCGGATCACCAGATTCGACCCGACGGGATATGATGCCCAAATTGCGGGTGAGGTGAAAGACTTCGATCCGGCTCAGTTCATCGAAAAAAAAGAGATCAAGAAGATGGATACGTTTATCCACTACGCCGTGGGCGCTGCCCAATTGGCGGTGGATGACGCCGGTCTCAAGGTCGCGCCGGAGGAGGCTACGAAGGTCGGTGTGTACATTGGCTCTGGGATCGGCGGGCTCGGGTCGATTGAGCACTATCATGATGTGCTCAGAGCCAAGGGGCCGGGTCGGGTCTCGCCGTTTTTTATTCCCATGACCATTATCAATTTGGCGTCCGGGCAGGTGGCGATTCGGATCGGAGCCAAGGGGCCCAACTCGTGTGCGGTGACGGCTTGCGCCACAGGCAATCATTGCATCGGGGATGCGTACCGCCTGATTCAACGTGGCGATGCCGATGTCATGGTGGCCGGTGGAGCCGAAGCGGCGGTCACTCCGCTGGGTGTAGCGGGATTTGCCTCGGCCAAGGCGTTGTCGTTCCGGAATGATGAACCGACGAAGGCGAGCCGTCCGTTCGACAAGGACCGGGATGGATTTGTGCTGGGCGAGGGGGCAGGGGTCCTTGTGATTGAGGAATTGGAACATGCCCTTCAGCGTGGGGTCAGAATTTACGGCGAGATCATTGGATATGGGATGAACAGCGATGCGTACCATATCACCGCGCCGCCGGAAGAGGGTGAGGGGGCTGTCCGTTGCATGGAACTCGCGCTCAAGGATGCCGGAATCAATCGCGATCAGATCGGGTATATCAATGCACATGGTACGTCGACGATGGCCGATGCCATTGAGACTCGAGCGATCAAACAGGTATTCGGCGAACAGGCGTTTCGCATTCCAGTCAGCTCGACCAAGTCTATGACCGGGCATCTCCTCGGCGCTGCCGGTGGGATCGAGGCCGTCTTTAGTCTTCTGGCGCTATTCCATGGTGTTCTCCCTCCTACGATTAATCTGGATCATCCGGATCCGGCCTGTGATCTGGACTATGTTCCCAATAAGGCACGACCGTCCGCCATTAAAACGGCATTGTCGAATTCCTTTGGATTTGGTGGAGTGAACGCCTGTTTGATCTTCACGAGGCTGGACGCGTAGTGCGCGTGTCACGATGACGCCGGCTCCTTCAGCCGATTCTTCTCCTGCCATATTGAGCTATCGATTCACAAATCCGAGCTTCTTGATCGAGGCGTTGACCCACAAATCGTACGTGAATGAGCGTCGAGATTCCGGTCGAAAGCATAATGAGCGGCTTGAGTTTTTGGGAGATGCCGTATTGTCGCTCATCATGAGCGACTATCTTGCGAGGCAATACCCTGAGTTGAGTGAAGGGGCTCTCTCAAAACTCAAAGCGTCGCTCGTGAGCGAAGCGCCCTTAGCGAATGCCGCCAGACGGCTGGATCTCGGTGCCAGACTGAAACTCGGTCGAGGTGAAGAACTCTCGAATGGGCGCGACAAGACCTCACTGCTCGCGGATGCGTTGGAGGCCGTTATCGCGGCGGTCTATCTTGATGGAGGGTTTGAGGCGAGTCGAAACGTCACCATTGAGGTGCTGACTGATGAGCTGCGCCAAATCGATATCCTGCAAGAGCAACCTGGAGGAGATGACTACAAGACGCGCTTCCAGGAATGGTGCCAAAAACAGTATGAATTGCTGCCTCGGTATGTGATCGTACGCGAAACTGGGCCGGATCACCAAAAGGTATTTGAAGTGGAAGTGCAGGTGAATGACAGAGTGTTTGGAATTGGCCGAGGACACAGCAAGAAGGAAGCAGAACAGGAGGCGGCGCAACGAGCGCTGGAGGAGGCTGGACGGTGAGCCTGTCCGTGTTACAATGCGCAGTCTTGGTCTTGAACTGTATTAGGAGGTCGGTGATGTTGAAGCAAGCTGGATGGCGCGTGCTTATGGGGATGTTGGTTGGGGTGGCTCTGTCAGTTTCAGGGATCGGGTCGGTTGCAGCTGCTGATACAACAACCAGCTCAAAGGCTGAGGCACCGAAAGGGCCACGGGCGATCGTCAAGACAAAATTCGGCGATATCGAGATCAAGTTCTATCCGGATATTGCGCCAAAACATGTGGAGAATTTTATCAAGCTCACGAAGTCAGGATTTTACAATGGGACGATTTTTCACCGTATCATTCCCGGCTTTATGATCCAAGGCGGTGACCCCAATACGAAAGACTCACTCAAAAAGGATACCTATGGACAGGGGGGGCCTGGCCATACAGTTAAGGCGGAGTTCAGCGACATCCCTCACAAACGTGGCATTGTCTCTATGGCCAGGGCGGCTGATCCGGATACGGCAGGTTCCCAGTTCTTCATCGTCGTCGAGGACTCGCGATTCTTGGACCGCAAGTACTCCGTGTTTGGCGAAGTGACGAAGGGCATCGGGGTGGCCGACAAGATCGTCAACCTGGCACGCGATGAGCGGGATAATCCGAAAGAACGTGTGGAGATGACGGTCACGATTGCGGAGTAAGTTTAGGAGGCGAGTTGCCTCCTTGTGGTGAGAAGAGGAGAAAGATTTGGAACGGGAAGTCAGTCGTGATGGTGCTTGCAGCTGGGACCGTGGATATGCTGCTCTGGAGCCGGCGGGGGCATGAGGGATTGTCCTGGGACAAGGATGTGTCCCGGTTCATGTTTCTTCTTGAGATGCGCAGCGATCTCCGGATGGTGCGTTTTTACATACCCGATCAGCCCTCCAAGAAACCGGCTGGACTGAAAATCATTTCCTGAAAACGTCGAGGCGAACCGGTCGATCCGATCCAGGACTGCCGGAGCATCCGATGAATCGGCAATCTGGTCGGGGTTCTGCTTGCTAAAAGTATTGTACTCTTTCCTGAGGTGTTCGGCGAACACCGGTATGGGACCTGCCGGAACATGCAGCGGGCTGAGTGTGCGACGGAGCGCCTGAAGCGCTGCAATGACCTCGGCGTCCTGCCCATCTCGGCGCCCTTCAAAATAGCTGAATGTCACGACTTCGATTAGGTTGAATAACGCGACGGCTTTCTGCCCTCCCGATTCATCTAACTCTCGATAGAAATCTCGCCGCACGGGCAAGAATTGCTCGCTGAGTCGTTTCTGCTGATAATCGCTTCCGGTATCGAGATAGACACAATCACTGGGACAAGAAATCCGTGCCATGCGATGTTCTCCACAGCAGGGGCTGCAGATTAATCCTCCGAGGGCAGGGCACGGGCGTTTGCCCTTTCGGCTGTGACAATACGCGCAGGAGCTCATTTCTTCGTTCCTTCCGGGCCTGGCTTGGGAGGTGGAGGAATGAATCCGTAGTCGGCCAATGTACGCTTCCCGTCCTTGGGCTTGGATCCTGTCGGGCTTTCAAGTCCATTCATCTCGGCAGCACGCATGTAGTGGTAGGGAACCAGTATCAAATTATTCGCCCGGTCTATGCCGATGTCAGCCGGGGCGGGGAGATATTCGGCAATAACTTGGAAGCGATGATCTCGGGTCATGCGCCAAATCTTGCCCTTTGTAAAATCGGACACGTACATGTTGCCCCATTGATCGAAATCCACCCCGCTCAAGTTTTGAAAGCGACTGGTGAAAAATCCGTTCGATTCGAGTTCGCTCAGCTGTCCGTCAGGCGTGATTTCAAGGATCTTCCCCTTCTCCCAGCTTACAGCGATGAGATGATTGGTCTTTGGGTGAATCGCGATTCCCGCGGGGCCTGCGAGCCGGTCATCGTGAATTAACAGGTCAATCCGATGATTATCGGATGGGGTGATACGGTAAATCGAATTGGCTGTCTGGTCTGAGGCGTAGAGGAGACCGGTCGGTGACGCCGCGACGTCGGTCAGCGAGACCTGACCATGAGTCTGAGACGGAAACGAGATGGTGGTCAAAATTTTTCCTGTCGTCTTGTCGAAGCCTTTCAGTTGATCGAGATCGGCAATGTAGAGCATCGATCCAATCAAGGCCATCCCCTTTGGGGCGTGCAGAAGCACATCCGAGACACCGCCTTGGATAAACTTGAGATTGGTGATCTTGCCTTCAGTGTCGAGTTTGGTGATGAAGCCGTTGTTGTCTCTCGCGTCCGGCTCGCCGTTGATGTTGGAAATGAAATAGTCTTTCCCTGACGGGTCGCCGACGAAGCTATTCGGTGACTCCAAACCGGTGATTTGCGCAGCTTCGCTCTGAGCCGTTAAGCCTAGCGTGAGGACAGCAACCAGTAATACGTGGCGATAGAATGTGGCAAACAAAGGCGGGTCGTCCAGGTTGTGAGCAGTGAGGATCGTACCGGAGGGGCAAAGAGCCTGTCAAGAAAGAGCTCTGTAGGATAAAGGCAAGGAGGCGCGATGGCAAAGCGTTGACTTGCATAAAATTCCCCTGCTAAGTTGCGACGATTCAGCTGGCCGAATAGTCATTTAGGGAGGGAATCGTGGCCGCGCAATTAATTGATGGAAAAGCGCTCGCACAGCAAGTACGTGATCGTCTGGCAAAGGAATCGGCAGAACTGCTTGCCAGAAAATCGATGAAACCGGGTCTTGCGACTATTTTGGTGGGCGACGATCCCGCCTCGCAGGTGTATGTTCGAAACAAGCAAAAGGCCTGCGAATTGGCAGGCATCCATGTTGACGATTACAAGCTTCCGGCGAACACGACACAGGCTGAGTTGTTGGCGCTGATCGATAAAAAGAATACTGACCCCAACATCCATGGAATTCTGGTTCAGCTCCCGCTGCCCAAACACATCGACAGCAAGGTCATTCTGGAAGCCGTTTCGCCGCTCAAAGACGCAGACGGGTTTCATCCCTACAACTTCGGCCGGTTGGTGGAAGGCCATCCAGTATTCGAGGCCTGTACCCCTAAAGGTGTGATCAAGATGATTGAATCAACCGGTATAACGATCGAAGGAAAACGGGCGGTTGTGGTGGGACGGAGCAATATCGTCGGGAAGCCGCTGGCGCTGATGCTTCTTCAGAGGAATGCAACGGTCACGATCTGTCATTCAAAAACCCGAGACCTTCCCGCGGTGTGCCGGGAGGCGGAGTTGCTGCTTGTGGCTATCGGAAAGGCGAAGTTTGTGACAGCTGACATGGTGCGCGAAGGCGCGGTCGTCATCGACGTCGGAACCAACAAGACTCCAGAAGGCAAGCTGTGCGGGGATGTCGATTTTGAACCTGTCAGCCAGAAGGCTGGCTGGATCAGTCCTGTTCCCGGTGGGGTCGGCCCGATGACCATCGCGATGCTACTGGAAAATACGGTAGAATCTGCCAAGAGGACAGTAGGAATGATATGAGGGGCCATTCATGAGTCGAGAACCGCAGCGCTTAATCGATGTCCTCAACCGAGGAACGTTTGCTGTCACGGTTGAGTATAACCCCCCCAAAGGCACCAACATCTCATCCATTCTCGAGAATGCCAAACAGCTGGTTGGACGTGTACACGGTGTGAATGTCACCGACAATACTGCTGCCGTGGTTCGTGCCGGCTCACTTCCGGTCTGTCGCCTGCTCTATGAGTTGGGGCACGACCCTGTGATGCAGTTGACCTGTCGCGATCGCAATCGGATCGCCATGCAATCGGATCTGATGGGCGCGCACATGCTTGGGATTCGCAATATTCTGTGCCTCACGGGCGATTATCCGACGGTTGGTGACCACAAAGAAGCTAAGCCGGTGTTCGATCTCGATTCCGTTCAGGTGATGCAGCTCGTCCAGGGGTTGAATAACGGCAAGGACATGGTCGGCAATAAACTAGATGGGTCCACAGCGTTCACCATCGGCGCGGCGGTCACCCCGGAGGCTGATCTGGTTGGGCCGGTGCTGGCGAAGTTCGAAGTGAAAGTGAAAGCCGGCGCCCAGTTCTTTCAGACCCAGGCGGTCTATCACCCCGATGTCTTCGCCAGTTTCATGAAACTGGCGCGGCCGTTCAACGTGAAGGTGCTCGCCGGGATTCTCGTGTTACGGAACTATAAGATGGCGGAATTCATGAACGCCAACATCCCCGGTATGTCGGTGCCAAGTGAGATGATTGACGAGCTCAAAGCTGCTGGGGAGAAGGCTGAAGACGTCGGAGTCGATATCGCCGTACGGACGATCAAGGCGGTTCGGCCGCACTGCGACGGCGTGCATATCATGGCGATCAAAGCCACGCATCGGTTGGCCGAGATCATCACCAAAGCTGAATTGAACTGATGACGATTCTCGATTTTCAGCAGTTGAAACGAGACAGGAAGAAACTCGCCGTCGTGACGGCCTATGATGCGCTGTTTGCGCGTATTGTCGAGCAGGCGGGGATCCGGGTAATGCTGGTAGGGGATTCGCTGGGCATGGTCGTCCAGGGAAAACCCAATACGCTGACGGTGACGATGGAGGACATGCTGTATCACACCAAGCTGGTCGCTGGAGTGGTGCAGCGAGCGTTGGTGATCGCGGACATGCCATTCATGTCCTATCAGACCAGCACAGAGGAGGCCCTGCGTAATGCGGGCCGATTGCTGCAAGCCGGTGCCACTGCCGTGAAGCTGGAGGGGGGTGCCGTGATGGCAGATCGAATCAACGCCATGACGAGCGTTGGGATTCCTGTCATGGGCCACCTGGGCATGACACCGCAATCAGTCTATGCGCTGGGCGGATATAAGGTCCAAGGCAAAGCCGACGATCAAGCCTCCAGATTGCTCCAGGATGCAAAGGCCATCGAAGCTGCTGGAGCCTTCGCCCTTGTCTTGGAAGCGATACCGGCTGATTTGGCCAAAAAGATCACTCAAGCCCTTTCAATCTCAACGATTGGAATAGGGGCGGGGCCTCACTGTGATGGACAAGTACTTGTGCTCTATGATCTCCTTGGACTCTTTGATGCGTTCACCCCGAAATTCGTGAAGACCTACGCTCACCTCAAAGCCGACACCCTCCAAGCGTTGAGTCGTTATAAAGAAGAAGTGGAACAGGGCAAGTTTCCGAGCGACTCCGAAAGCTACCACTAGGTTTTCAGTGCGGCACCTCCTAAATATTCCCCGGGCCTTGACCCAATTCGATTAACGGAATGTGCGGATATTGACCGACACAGTGTGCTTGCAACGCGTTTAGTAAGTGCGTGACATCAATGCCCATATATGCGGAGGGAACGTTCTGCAGTCGAATGATTCCCGCGTGAATGAGCCTCTGAGCAGCGGCATCGTTTCCCATGAACCGCTTGAGGTTTGCTGCGGCGAGTTGAATCAGAGATTGGAAGAAGTTGCCTTGTACTGAGTTGCGCCCTGAGGTATGCCACAACCCTTCAAAGACCTCATGCGATTCCCACCAAAAGGCGAAATTATAAAGATCAATCGCATAGAGATAGTCATCTGAGCGCATCCATTGGGCAGCCGGGAAAAGACCAGGCTTCGACTCTGGTTGGCCATAAGAGTGGCCGCGAGGATTCCGGCGTGGATGTGGTGTCTGGCCTGGCAGGTAATGATAGGAGGGGAATGGGTGTGGAGAGTAACGAGGCCAATTGGGATTGAGAGGCGTCGGCTCAGCCATTACGACACTCATGTAGCGATACAGGGTACTTGAAACACGGCTCGGTCTTCCAACCGGATTGCGGTCAGCTGCCGTCCCCACACACAGCCGCTGTCGATAGCGAGGAGCTGCTTTTCGCAATGGAGCCCCAGTGCCGCCCAATGTCCGCACACGATCGTGGCATTGCGAGGCTCTGGAGCGTCAACCTTGAACCAAGGGAGATAGCCGGTAGGGATCTGTTCAGGCGGACCGCTAAAGGAAGATTCCATCAGGCCATCCGGTGAACAGGCTCGGAGTCTTGTCAAAACCTTGATCACAGTCGCGAGCCGAGTGGGGCCAGCCAGATCTGAAGACCATTGCAGGTGTTTGCTGGGATACAAGGCTTGAAGGATATCCCGATACGAAGGACCCCGTAAGCCGGTTTCAACCTCGTGAGCCAGTCTTTCCGCTTCATCGATGGACCATTGGGGTAGCAAGCCGGCGTGAACAAGCACGAAAGGATCCTCACGATACAGAAGCCGTTGTTGACGTAACCACGCGAGTAGCTCGTCGTGATCTGGTGCCGTTAGCATCTCATCTAGTGTGTCTTCTGGACGCACTCTGACAATACCCTCGGCTACGGCAAGAAGGAAAAGGTCATGATTGCCCAATACGACAACAGCCCGATCTCGCAGATTCTTGATGTAGCGGAGGACGTTCAGCGAATCCGGGCCGCGGTTGACGAGGTCGCCGACGAACCAGAGACGATCATGGGTCGGGTCGAAGTGGATATGCTTGAGAAGGCGTTGCAGCGGCTCGTAGCATCCCTGTACATCGCCGATGGCATACGTCGTCATACTCACGAGAGTACCCTGGGATGGAACGCTCTACAAGACCTTAATCTGTTGGGAGAGGTATTGGCTCTACGGGTACTTTGCTTCGATCTTGCTACAGAGCCCGCCGCGAGCGGTGAAGGTGCCGGTGACTTTCGCCCATACGGGACGGCAAGATTTGACAATATCGTGGAGGATTCTGTTGACGGCATTTTCGTAGAAGATGCCGAGATTCCGGTAGGCGTGGATGTACATTTTGAGCGCTTTCAGCTCAAGGCATTCTTTGTTCGGCATGTAGTGCAGTGTAATGGTTCCAAAGTCCGGCAAGTTAGTTTTTGGACAAATTGCTGTGTACTCGGGGATCTCAATCGTGATTTCATATTTCTTATATTGATTCGGGAAGGTCTCGATATCTGGGAGAGGAGTGTTGATCCCACTTCGCGCATGACGCTCGTTGTACCCAAGCTTCGTGCTTCGTATGTTCTTCTTCAACTCCTTACCCTTCACCCCGTACTCCTTTTAGGCTTGCTTCATCCATTCAGTCTGACCGATTTTTTCCAATTCGATATACAGAGAGACCCAGGGACATTTCATTTCGGGATAGACTTCACACAGGCCACCTTTACGGACCCCTCCACAGGGGCCATGTGCCATGAATTTCGGGCATTCAGCCTTGATTGAATCGTCCGGAATCGCTGGGCGTTTATGGACCCCGCCCACATGGACACCCGCATCATCTTCGCCCGGGATGAGAACGCGCAATGACATGGGAAGCAGTGTAAACGGAATGCAATGGATCGGCAATGTCTAAACGTGAATCATAGTCTTCGGAGCGGCTTATTCGTGCGATTTCCTTGTCCTGGTCGTTTGGGGCGAATGGCCTATCTCGCCGGCTGAATCTAGGCCTTTTCTTTTGGACACCGTGGGCCATCTTTGAAGTTGCTTTGATTTTCATGGCGTTATACTATCACCGTGTAGTCGTCATAAATTCATAACTAAGGTAGGCGTCACTACTCGAGGTGAGAAAAGGTTGATCAAAGATTGACAGTCTTTTTTCGGCTTTGTTAGGATGCTCAAATTCGATGGCCGTTACGTAGTGGTCTGATTATCCAAGCCCTCAAGTTTTTTTCGATGCATGTCGGCAGTGTCAAGAATAATGAGCAGCGGTTGGCCGTTGCTAACGATATATAAGGGAGGTGCCTGATGAGTCTTGATTATGTCAAGTTTTCCAATGGATTTGAGAGGTTTATGCCAAAGGAATATCGGGACATGGTGGAACATGGGCCTTTTGGGAAGAAGGTCACTGTTTCACAAATGGGGAGCTTCAAGGAAGTGTTGGAAGAACATCCCATGTGTGCCGGTTGCGCGATGACGCTCTTTATCAGGCTTGCCATCATTGCTTTCCCCAATCCCGAAGATACCATTACTGTTGGGACGGCCGGTTGCGGTCGTCTTGCCATCTCCCAGGCGGCTATTCCTTTTGTCTACGGCAATTACGGTGACCAAAATGGAGTCGCGAGCGGATTGTCTCGTGGCCTCCGTCTTCGTTTTGGCGATAAGCCGAAGGATGTGGTTGTGATGGCCGGAGACGGTGGTACTGCGGATATCGGTTTCCAGCAGGTGCTCCATTCATGGTTCCGCAAGGAACGATTTACGACCATCATGTTGGACAACGAGGTGTATGGGAATACCGGTGGGCAGGAAAGTGGTATGACCAACCGAGGTGCCGTGCTGAAAATGGCTCCTCTCGGCAAGAAGTTTGAGAAGATGGATATGCTGCAGATGGCCAAGGTCGCAGGGTGCGCCTATGTGGCGACGGTGGTGCCGAATAATCCACGACGTGTCGAAAGCGTCATTAAGAAAGCGGTGTTGATCGCTCGCGAAGTTGGCTCGACCTATATTCAGGCCTATACCTCCTGCAATATTGAGTACGCTATTCCAACCGACAAGGTGATGGAAGATGCGAAGACGGTCGAGAATGACCGGTATCAGTTCACGGAGTATGTCAGCGAAGAGGCCAAGCAGTACCTCGCCGAGCGCTATGGCTATAAGGAGTTCCTCCCCAAGCCGGCTGCCGCGATTCCCAACAAGGCCTAAGCGACCGAAGGAGATTGCACGATGGCAAAGCGCTTCAACATTCGAATGGCAGGTGTCGGCGGACAGGGCGTCGTGACGGGGTCGCACATCCTGAGCACGGCCGTGATCAATGCCGGAGGCGAAAGCACGATCGTACCATTCTATGGGTCTGAGAAACGGATGGCGCCGGTCGAAAGTTATGTCCGTGTATCGGACGAGCCGATTTATGAGATTGGCGAAATCACCTTTCCTCACATCATCATTATTTTCCACCCTCAGGTCATTACCCACGGCAAATCGTACACGATGCCGTTCTACTTCGGCTTAAAAGAAGATGGGATTGCGTTGATCAACAATGATGGACCGATGAATCTTCATCGCGATCAGGCGGCTGAGCTGAAGGAACGTCGCGTGAAACTCTATTACTTTCCAGCGACGAAGATCTCGTTGGAAGTCGCAGGTATGGACCTCGCCACCAACATGGCGCTAATGGGCTGTATCGGTGCGATTACAGGTCTCACGAGTATGGTGGGGTTGGATCAGGCCGTCAAGGACCGATTCCTCGGTAAAGGCTTTGTGGTATCTGGCGGTACTGCCGCGCTCGATAGTGTCGTTGAACGGAAGTTCAAGAAAAAGCAGGAGCTGATCGATAAGAACGTCGCCGTCATGCGGGCTGGATGGAACTATGCTGTCGATCACGGTTGGGCAGCGCCCGATGTCAAACGCGCAGAAGAGCCAGTGGCCACTGCGACGGCCACTGCCACTGCGTAGCCGAGCCACAAAGGAGTCTTCATGTACCTTGTAGCCGATATCAATGTTGAAATCTGTGCATCGAAGAGTTGTAAGCTCTGCACGCAGTACTGTCCGGAAGCCAACACAATTCAATACAGTGAGGAGATGGGCAAAGAGCAAGGGTTTAAGTACGGGTCCGCCTATGTCGCGGTGGATCGCTGTAAGGGCTGTGCCCAATGTGTGTGGGTGTGTGACAATATGGCCAAGAACAATGCCATTAAAATGATCATGATCGATCAGTTGCCGAAGGCGGCGTTGACGGACAATATTACGTACGGAGACAAGAGCACCACTGCAGTGCTTGCGAGCCCTATGGTTGGGTAAGGAAGGGGAGTCAGGCGTGGCAATCACACAAGATACCAGAGAGCGAATCATCGTGCCGGGTCCCGCAGGGTTCCATCCGCCGTCTGCGGCCCAGTTAGGTGTAGCCCTGCCGGATCCTGGGCAGGGATTGTACTATGGCCTCCTTGAGCCGAACGAGGAGGTCGTCATTGAAGAGATGGCTCGCAAAATGCTGACGAGCCCGAATGCGACGATCTTTCCAGGTCCCCTGCTCTTGTGGGCGTGGAACGATCACGCGGTAGAAAAGGCGAAGGCAACGCTCGAAATTGCGGCGCAGATTCCTGAAGTGATGATCATTCCGATGCCGGATTATCGGCCGAAATACCCGAAAATTGATCCTGAAGAAGTGATCAACCCTAATCATCCGAATCTGACGATCTGGGGCAATAAGATCGAAGCCTGCATCTTTATCGGTGTGCATTGTCATTATGCGAATCTCACCCTGAAGATGATCAGGGCAGGCACCAATTGCTGCACCATGGCGGTTTGCGCGGAGCAAGGTCATGAGGATGCGATGCTGACGATTCGAGACTCCGATACGCTCAAGATCAAGCGTGTCGCGCAGATTTTCAAGCGTGTCCGTGAGGAGTTGGGCATCAAGCTGCCGGAGAGCGGCGAAAATGTCCGTTTTACCGGGCACACAGGCAAAGGTGCATGGCGGTAAGACTCACACCAATCCGATGGCGTTTGCTCCGACTCCTGGTGGGACGGGGAGCGCAGCGATGTTCGGTCATTCTGCCGAGCAGATGAAGCGGGAAGGATAAGGCCGAGCGGCAATGCTCGAACTAGCCAAGAGGTGCAATTATGAGCGAGACTGAAGTGAAGACAAATCCGCAAGGCGACCCAATTACCAGTGTGGCGCCGCCGCCAAGTGCATCTAAAAAAGATCCGCATGGCGAAGCGAAAAGACAGCGGGTAGTGACGCCTGAGTATATGTTTCACGAGGCGCCACGGACAAAGGAATTCATCACCGGCAGCGAGGCTGCAAAAGAAGCAATCCGTCGTTCGAACGTGGATTTGGCTATCGCCTATCCGATCACCCCGCAGAGCGAAACGATGCAGCTCGTCGGTGTGCTCTATGGCGAAGGCTATGTGAAAGAATATTATCGTGGTGAGGAAGAAGTTGGTGTGATGGCAGCTATCGCCGGAGGCTCACGTGCGGGTGTCCGTTGCTACACTGCGACGGCCGGTCCTGGTACACTGCGTGGCCTCGAAGGTATCGCCTCCTGGCCAGGCCACCGTCTTCCAGTCGTCGCCATGTTTACCTGTCGTGTCGTGAATGCCCCGCTGGCCATTCAACCGGACAACATCGAAGTGTCCTATCTGCTCAACTGCGGCATGATCGTGTTTCACGCCGAAAATCAACAGGACATGTTTGATTTTACGCTGGCCGGTTTTACGATCAGCGAGAAGAATGACGTTACCCTGCCGGTTGGTGTGTGCTGCGACGGTTTTTTCGTGACCCATGCTCGTGGGTACGTGCGCATGCAGGATCGTGGCATTAAGCTCCCGCCGCGTGAAGCATGGCGCGGAGCCGTTCCTGTGCTGGATGCAGAAAATCCTCCCGCGCGTCTTTCCCGTGACGCCCCGGTCCAGAAGTCGAACTTTATGGCGTATAACATTCACGCCGTCTGGCAACAGGAAGTATGGGCGGCGGTTGAACGGTCACGCAAATACATCGATCGGTATATGGGCGGATTGCTCACTGCGGAGAACGTCGATGATGCCGAAGTGATCATCATTGCATCCGGCAGCGCTGCCGCGCAGTCGCGCGAAGCCGTTCGACTCTGTAAGGAAAAGGGCATGAAGGTCGGATTGATCAAGGTCCGCTCCTTCCGCCCGTTCCCGACCAAGGAACTCCGCCAGTTGTGCGGCAAGGCCAAGCTGATTGTGGTCCCGGAATTCAACTACGTCGGCTGGCTGGCCAAGGAAGTGGCGACTGCCATCTACGGTTTCTCCAACGCAAAGATCATCGGTGGCCCGCGCGTGTACGGTGGTCAGTCGATGCCGGTGGAGTTGATCGTGGACGAAGTCGAATCCGGTGTGAGCGGTAAGAAGTCTACGAACGTTGCGATGTCGCAGATCATGGGCGGCGTCAATCCGGACGAAGTCGCTCACTTCATGCGCAGCATCTAATCAGTAGCAAGAGAGAAAAGCGAAAGCCCATTGGATGCTGATCCAATGGGCTTTCGTCTTACTTGTGCTCCAGCTGTCAGCTGAAAGCCATTTGCTGATAGCTATCCTTGAATCTCGTCCTCGATCATCTCCTCGCTGTTCGGCATCCCATAGGCCACATACTTCGCATAGGACAGATAGATTCCTGCACTATCGGTCATGGCCTTCGAGCCGGCAGTCAGTCGAATAACCTTATCCGAACCGGGTGGCTCGACGTTTTGTAACATCCTGACATGGTCGTGTAGCAGCCTGATATAGCGCTCCACGGCCGATTCAACCTCTTTATAGGCCTTGAGGATATCATCCGTCATAGTTGTCCTCCGTAATAGAGTGAGCATACACTAGGCCTATGCGCAGCCACAATGTCATCGTTTCGTCCCTGGTGTTGACGTGCTGATTGAGAATGTGGTCAAGAGCGAAGGGATTTCACGAGAGCGCCTCTCATCGGCGGTTCTTGAGCTCTCAAGGCTCTTCACGATAGGGCGAAGTGCATTGAGCAGCTCCTATCTTGAATCGCCCGCCCTTGCTGCTGGCATATCTCAACTATTTCCTGCCGGTGAATCTGTCAAAGATCCAAGTACTTCTTGATGAGATGCCCGTTGTACTGGCTGACGAACCATTCTCGGTCCTGGACCTTGGCTCTGGGCCTGGGACTGGGGCACTGGCTGTTCTCGACTGGTGGCATGGGCGAGGGAGCGTCTCTGGGCTGTCAGTCGTGGCCGTGGACCGTTCGATGACGGCACTCCACCAAGCCGAAAGCCTCTGGAGTAAGTATTGCCGAACAGCCGATCTGACCGGCACGAGCCTTCAAACTTGCAAGGCCGATGTAGAACGGACTGGATGGTTAAAAGAAGTCAAATCGAGGGCTCCGTTCAATTTGATCATTCTCGCTAATTGTTTGAACGAAATTCATACAGATACGACAGATCCAATCGAGGGGCGAACTCGCCTCGTGACGGAGCTGTTAGCGCTTCTAGCACCCCAGGGCACGATGATGATTGTGGAGCCGGCCTTGCGAGAAACCTCACGTGCGTTGCACCAAGTGCGCGACCGATTACTCCAAGAGAAGCGCTGCACCGTCTATAGCCCCTGCCTGCATGAAAACAGTTGTCCGGCCCTAGTGAACCCCTACGATTGGTGCCATGAAGAGCGGGCCTGGGAACCTCCGGTATCAATCCAAGAAATCGACGGCGAGGTCGGCTTCATCAAAGACGCGCTGAAGTTTTCCTATCTGCTATTGCGAAAAGACGGGAAGACCATCGTCGACCGAAGTCCGGATGTCTATCGAGTCGTGAGCGAACTGCGGGAACTGAAAGGCGAGAAGCGGGCCTGGCTATGCAATGAGACGGGGCGGCCAGAAATCGGACGGCAGGATCGCCTTGCCTCGCCTCCAAACGTGGCTTTTGATGATTGGCATCGCGGGGCGATCGTGCAAATCGAACGGATTGCACACAAAGAAAAAGCCGGCAAGGTGTCAGCGTTGGGGCGGATCGAGCGAGATGTAGCAGTACAGATCGTTCGTCCAGCATGATGTCTATACATTGACGTAGTAGGGCGAATCCGAAATAGCCACGCAACGCCGCTATGTAAACAGTACATCGGTAAACTGACCTTGAGCCTAAAAATGGTACGGCGTAGAATGAAATCAGATGCTTGAGCGGGTGCTGAAAGAACTCCGTTCACTGATCAGGAAACGTCAGTACATCATCACTGTCCATGCCCTTGAGGAGATGGGTGAGGATGACGTGCTAGCCGAAGACGTCGAGCATGCTGTCCTAACTGGGAAAATTATCGAGCGACAAAGTGATCGAGCGACCAGAGAACGAAAATATATACTTGCTGGAACGGACTGTTCTGGAGAATCTGTACATATTGTCTTAAAGGTAGGGCCAACGAGGAAGGCGGTCGTCATCACCGTCTATCGGGAGGAAGGATGATGCATTGTGATTTCTGCGGTGCAAAGGCACCAGTCATAAAGAAAACGACCAAAAGCTTTGGTCGTGGCGATACGCTCGTCGTCATTGAGAATATCCCGACCGTACACTGTTCCCGTTGTCACGAGTCGTACGTTACTGCCGATACCGCGCGTGAACTCGACCGGATTCGCAAGAACCGTCGCAGCGTAGGAAAGGCAAAGCGGGTACTCGTCGCATCGTTCAAGAAAAGTGCGGCGTAGTCAGAGGGGCGTCTCTGCCCACCCACCCTAATGCGCCTGCATACTCCTCCACATCCTGGAGAAATCATCTATGTTTGGAACCGCTGGGGGTCAGTGTTACAGAGGCGGCACAAGCATTGGACGTTAGTCGTAAGACTCTATCGGCGATCCTGAATGCAAGGGCGGGTGTCAGTCCAGAAATGGCGGTGTGCTTGTCTATGGCGTTCGGCACGTCGGATGAAAGTTGACTCAATCATCAAACACAGTACGATCTGTGGCACGCTGTGCCGCGCTGGAAACGGCCATGCCGTCTGTAAACTCCTTGCCGGTTCTAGGAGGGACTATGTCTCGTATAGTGATCCTGGGGCTATTCATTTTGCTTAGTGCAATCACTTCCTCTCGGGCTCAGGGGTATTCGTTTAGTAGAAATGATCTCTTGCAGAGATGCGACGGGTCATATGTCAATGAGCTTCAAGAGCTTGCATACATAAGTTTCTGCACTGGTTATCTTCAAGGTCTTCAGCAAATGCACTCAGTTGTCATCGGAGTGCACAAATCATCGGCTCTGTATTGCGAGCCGACCATTACTGGAAGCTATGATCAGCTTGAACGTGTTGTGATTAAATGGCTGAAGGGTAATCCAGAACAATTGCATCGCGATGCACGAGTCCTTGTCACTCGTGCCTGGATAGAAGCATTTTCGTGTCAGTAATCTTCGCAAAGAAGGTTTGATGTCTGGCGTTCGTTGTACAAGTGTCCAGATGTTGGGCGATGCGCCCATCCCTCTACGAGCGATGGCATTAGGGTTCACATGAATGTAGCCAGAATTACAGCAGTCGCTGTCCTTTGTCTTGCCAGTGTCTCGGAGCGCGGTAGCGCAAGCGACACTCATTACGAGTGCACGGTGGTTTCGGCGGTAAAGCTCACTAACCAAGGAACTCTCTCACCGCATTGGGCTATCAAACCGATGGTGGGTGCCAAGTTCACTGTTGATCGCGTCACGGGGCGCATCATGGGTGGACCACTTGACAACGCGAACCTGAAGATCGAAGTGGTTGACCGTGGAACTTCCGAAATGTCTTTCCAAGCATTCTCGCGGTCGACACAAAGAACACACACGTCACTTATTGAGATTCAGGAGTTTGTATCTGGTGCCGAAAAGCCGTTCGTTGGAACGACTACTCTTTACAACTCCGGCGTCTACTCGGGCATTTGTAAGTAAACTCTAATCGTCCCATTTAAACACGGACGCAACGGTGGTTGGTTCGGGTGTATGTGTCTGCTACCGGGAAGGCTAGATATTAGGGTGAGTTTGAGATCATAGAACAGTGGCAGTGTTCAGTTTCAGGCAGGTTTAGAAGCTCTTCAAGAAAGATTGTCCATCCTCTGGGGGGGGGGTGACTTTTCTAATCCGCTTCTGGCTCGGAGCTGCCGTACTGGTGGGACACCTTGTCTTCCTCGAACAGATCCGCCATTTCCTCGGCCATCACCGCATCATCATCTTGAACAGCGATGAGGGGGATCTCTTTTCTCACCTTCGGCTTTTCTTCCGGCAAAGATTGGTCTGGCTGTTTTTGACTATCGCTCATAGTTTCAGTATACACCAGCAGGGAGTGTTGTGGCTGACTTATTCAAACGCTTCCAACGATGATTGCTCCGGGAACTGCCGATTGCAGCCCTTGCAGGTCACGAAGTAGATGGCTTCTCGGACGGATAACGTAGCCCGGAAGTCGAGGTCGACTCCGCGATGGTTGCAGGTCGTGCAGGAAATCGCCTTCAAGTGAAACGGCACGTCCGGCTGTGTCCGGAGATAAAATTCCATATCGGTATGGACGGGGAAGGTGTAGAAGCATTTCTTGCAGATACCCCGCCAGTCACCGTCAGTTCCCATGAACCGTTCGTCAATGGCAAAACTGGACTGTTTGCAGATGGCGCATTGAACAGTGTTCAGGCGCCGTTCTACTTCCTGTTGAGTGATAGTAACCATGCTGATGCGAGTATAGCGGGCAAGCAAATGGAATCGCAACCACACCGCAGACCCGACAAGAACGCTTGACGTTCATTAGACTCGCGTTATACTGACAACGCAATGCATTTGATTACGGATAATCTGCTGGTGGGAAGCATCGACGATGCACAAGGGCCACCTGAGGTGGTTGGCACACTGCTGCTGGTGGCTGAAGAGTTTACGATCACACCGGTTGCCTGGGTGGACTACCATCGGATTCCCTTTCGAGAATTTGCCAAAGTCGATCCTGCCAAGCTAGCGGAAGCGGTACAATGGCTTGAGCCTCGCGCGCTCCAAAGAGTCGGACCCTGGTCTGTTGTCGGGCGGGAATGGGTCGCTCCGTGTCCGTGGTCATGGCCTATCTCTGTTGCGTGGGAGGCCGGACCTACGATGAGGTCTTGAAGCTGGTCATGGCCCGGCGGCCTGGCGCCATGCCGCTGCCGAATCTTCAGGTTGCTATTGAACAGGTGCGCCAACTCCGCCGCGCCGCCTAGTCGGATGCTGAAAAAGTCCGCCAGCGGCGTTCTCGCATTGCTCAGAGGCTCAACGTACCGAAGCGTACGCCTCGTCTCTTCGCTCGCTACGGCCTTGCTGGACAGCCTTTTTGAGCATCCTCAAGTTGTTCGGGCCGCAGCACCGTTCGGAATATTCCAGCTATATTGATTGCCAGCAACCAGGTTTTCTTCTACCGCCTCCAAGCTCGTCTTGCCTTTCCTCCAAGCCTCATGGCGTAATGGCGTTTCTCTCCATCTCTTAATCAGGATGAGTGATGCCGGAGCTCCCAGAAGCAGAAGTCGTGGTTCGACAAATCCGTTCTCGCCTCCTCGGCGCACCATTAGGAGATGTGTGGGTCGGACGGGCGGATATCGTGCGGGAGGGATTTGAGACCTTGCCGTGGTATCCAGGCGCCAGCCTGCAGTCTGTCGAGCGATTCGGCAAGAGTGTGGCTCTTGGATTTGTGAAGGACAAGGTCTGTCGCTATGTCGTGGCCGAACTTGGGATGACCGGACTTCTCCTGTTCCAGTCCACGCCGACGAAACATCCACAGCACGTCCATGTGAAGATGATATTTGAAGACACTCGTGAACCGGAATTACGGTACTGGAATCCCCGTCGGTTTGGGCGACTGTCGCTGCTGGATAGGGCAGGACTTGATCGATATCGCACCCGACGATTTGGACTGGATCCGCTCTCCGCGTCGCAGCAGGATTTTGTGAGACTGTTCCAAGCGCGACGTGGCCGGCTCAAATCGCTCTTGATGCATCAACAAGTCATCGCCGGGGTCGGGAATATCTATGCGAATGAGATTCTGTTTCGAGCCGGTCTGCACCCGCATGTTCAGGTCAGCAGACTGTCGGTGGCCAGGGTTGAAAAGCTGTACCAGATCATGTGCGAAGTTTTCCATGAGGCGATTGCCTGCGGCGGATCGAGCGTCCGGGATTTTTTTGCTCCCGATGGAACAGAAGGACAATACAAGCAGCGGCATCTGGTCTATGGCAAAACAGGGCTGCCCTGTCCGAATCACTGTGGTGGCGTCATTCAACGCTTTCAGGGGGAGCGGAGCGCCTATTTTTGCCTCAGATGCCAGTCTCTTCGGTCTACAAAGTAATAATCAGATAGGGCAAATCGTTTATATTTTGAATGCTTAGTAGGAAATAGACCGAGAACTTCCACACTAGGTCTTTTGATCCACTTTATTTTAGTCCCTCTGGAGTCTTGAGTCATCCCGTTGATTTCCGTTACAATCCGGCTCCCTGATCGGCTGAGTTGAATACGAAGGAGAACTCTCATGGCAAAGGTGTTGGAAGGTCCCGGGATGGGACTGATGAAGAAGTGGGGAATTCATGTCCCCCATTATGCGGTTGTGACCTCCGCAGACGAACTCTCCAAGCTTGGTCACGTCAACGACTGGATGAAGCAGAGTAAATTGGTTGCCAAAGCGCATGAAGCGCTCGGCTCCCGGTTTAAGCTCGGGTTGGTGAAGGTGGGTCTCGATCTGAATGGCGCTGTCGCGGCGACCAAAGACATGATCGGCCGCCAGGTCGGCAGCATTACGGTTTCGCAAGTCATCGTCTCTGAAATGATTGCCCACAAAGAGGAATACTATTGCGCCGTGAAATCAACTCGCGAGGGCAGTGAGATTCTCGTGGCCAACTGTGGTGGGATCGAAGTTGAATCGAACTGGGACCGCGTAAAGCGGTTGTGCCTTGACGTGGGACAGGCTCCCTCCCATGAAGCGCTTGAAAAGCTCGCCAAGGAGGCAGGTTTTACCGGCGCGTTGGCGAAGAAGATGGTGGATTTCGCCGGCAAGATGTTTAGCTGCTTCGACAACGAAGATGCGCAGTATCTCGAGGTGAATCCCGTCGTGACACGCGAGAGCGACGGCGAGTTGGTCGCGCTCGATGCCGTGACATTGCTCGATGGTGACGCTAAGTTCCGCCACCCGGATTGGAATTTCCAGTTTGCCGCGGAGTTTGGGCGGGCCTACAGCAAGGATGAAGTGGAAGTCATGGCTGTCGACAGCAAGATTAAAGGGTCTGTCAAATTCATCGAAATTCCTGGCGGCGATACGGCGATGCTGCCGGCCGGCGGCGGCGCAAGCGTCTATTACTCCGATGCAGTCGTGGCGCGAGGCGGTAAGTTGGCGAACTATGCCGAGTACTCCGGCGATCCCCCCGATTGGGCCGTTGAAGTGCTGACGGAAAAAGTCTGTTCGTTGCCGGGCATCAAGAACATCATCGTCGGCGGGGCGATTGCCAACTTTACCGACGTGAAGAAGACCTTCGGCGGCATCATCAATGGCTTCCGCAAGGCCAAGGGTGACGGCAAATTGAAGGGTGTCAAGATTTGGGTGCGCCGCGGCGGGCCGCGTGAAAAAGAAGGGCTTGACGCGATGCGCGCGCTGAAGGACGAGGGCTTCGATATCAACGTCTTCGATCGCAACACCCCGCTGACGGACATCGTCGATAAAGCGCTGCAAAAACAGTAACGAGGACTCAGGACTGAGTGGGGAGAGTCTTTACTCGGTCCTCAGACATCAGCGCTCGGTCCTAAAGGAAAGAGGGAGATTCCGATGAGCATTCTGGCCAATAAAGACACCCGGGTTGTGATTCAGGGGGGCGCCGCCGGTGTCAACGCAGCCCGCCGTATGGCGGAGTTCTGTTACCTGATCAAGCGCCCGCTCAACGTCGAAGCGTTCGTCTATCCGCCTGACGCCGGCAAGTCCAATGAAGTTCCTTACGGCAGCGGTCTCATCGCCATCCCGATCTATAAAACCATCGCGGAAGCGACGAAGAATCATCCGACCATCAATACGAGCCTTGTCTATATCGGTGCGGACCGTGCGATGAAGGGCGGGATGGAAGCGCTGGACGATTCACATATTAAAGTGGTGTCGATGATCACCGAGGGTGTGCCGGAGAAGGACGCGAAGCTGCTCGGTGCCCATGCGCGTAAGCTCGGCAAGGTGTTCAACGGTCCGTCCTCCATCGGCATCATCTCTGCCGGTGCGTGTCGGTTGGGTGTGATCGGCGGCGCGTTTGACAATCTTGTCCTTTCGAAACTCTATCGAGAGGGCTCGTTCGGCGTCATTACAAAGTCGGGCGGTCTCTCGAATGAAATCATCTGGATCTGTTCACAGTTCGCCGACGGCATCACGACGGCGATCGGTATCGGCGGCGATGCCTATCCCGGTACCGACTATGTGAGCTACCTCGAAATGTTCGAGAACGATCCGCAGACGAAAGCCGTCATCGTTGTCGGCGAAATGGGTGGCGATCTCGAAGAGCGGGCTGCCGAGTGGTACGGTGCGAAGAAGCGCCGGGTGAAGCTGATCGGTGTGGTCTCCGGGTTCTGCCAAGAGAGCTTGCCGAAGGGGATGAAGTTCGGCCATGCCGGGGCCAAGGAAGGCATGAAGGGCGAGGGCTCGGCCCGGTCAAAGTCCGACGCGCTCAAGAAATCCGGTGCAATCGTCCCTGCGACCTTCGGTGCGCTCGGTCCGGCGATCAAGGACACCTATCAGGAGCTGCTCAAGTCTGGCCAGGTGAAGGAGCCAATTGAGCCGGCTGTGTTGCCGCGTCTGCCGAAGTCGATCGAAGAGGCGATGAAGGCGGACGAAGTCATGGTCGCGCCGTTGATTCGCACGACCATCAGCGACGATCGTGGCGAGGAGCCTTGCTACGATGGTTATCCCGCCTCCGAGCTCATCAACAAGGGCTACGAAATTCCCCATGTCGTCGGACTCTTGTGGGACAAGCGGTTGATTTCCAAGCAGGAAGCCGAGATCATCAAGCGCATCATGATGCTCTCTGCCGACCATGGCCCCTGCGTCAGTGGCGCCTATGGGACGATCCTTGCGGCTTGCGCCGGTATCGGCCTGTCGCAGTCGGTAGCTGCCGGCCTCATCATGATCGGTCCGCGCTTCGGCGGCGCCGTGACGGATGCTGGTCGTTTCTTTAAGTATGCGGTCGATAATAAGATGTCGGTCGACGAATTCCTGACCTACATGAAGAAGAATCATGGTCCGGTTCCCGGTATCGGCCATCGCGTAAAGAGCTTGCGCAATCCGGATAAGCGGGTGAAGGAGCTGGTCGGCTATGTGAAGAGCTTGCCACATCAAGACCCCGTGCCTCGATTTTGCGTTGCAAGTCGAGCAGGTCACGGCGGCAAAGAAGGATAACCTAATTCTGAACGTAGACGGGACGATGGCGGCCGTGTTGGTCGATATCGGATTTCCGGTCGATAGTTTGAACGGCTTCTTTATCCTGTCACGCACGATCGGATTGATCGGCCATTGGGTCGATCAGAAGCGTCAGGACAGCCGCTTGATTCGGCTGTTCGATTATCTGGTGAACTACGCGGCACCTAAACGACGAGAAGTTCCGCCGTTGAAATAACAAGTCACTGGTCATTCGTGAAAAAACGATGGTCTGTGAGTGACTGATGATGTTTTATTAAGGAGACAGTTATGTCGATGGATCTCGCGAAGAACCTCTATGCCAAGATGCCGGGCGTCTTTGACAAGGCTCGAAAGAAATTTGGCCGTGGCTTGACGCTGGCAGAGAAGATTCTTGTCGCGCATGCCGACAACTTCGATGCTCAGAATTGGGAACGGGGCAAAGCCATGTTGGCCCTGCGGCCTGACCGGGTAGCCATGCAAGACGCGACGGCGCAGATGGCGGTTTTGCAGTTCATGCAGGCGAACAAGACGAAAGCCGCGGTGCCGAGCACGATCCACTGTGACCATTTGATCCGTGCCGAAATGGGCTCGCAGAAGGACCTGACGCGCGCATTGGACGAGAACAAGGAAGTTTATAACTTCCTCGCGTCCGCCGCGAAGAAGTATGGCATCGGCTTCTGGAAGCCGGGAGCCGGGATCATCCATCAAGTCGTGCTGGAAAATTATGCATTCCCAGGCTGTCTGATCATCGGCACCGACTCGCATACGCCGAACGGGGGCGGGTTGGGCGGATTGGCGATCGGTGTCGGCGGGGCCGATGCCGGAGAAGTCATGGCCGGCCTGCCGTGGGAAGTGCTCCATCCGAAACTCATCGGTGTGAAACTGACCGGCAAGTTGAGCGGGTGGGCCTCGGCGAAAGACGTCATTCTCTATCTGTGCGGTCTGCTCACCGTGAAGGGCGGAACCAACAAAATCGTTGAGTACTTTGGTCCTGGTGCCGAAACGATCAGTGCTACAGGGAAGGGCACCATCTGTAATATGGGTGCTGAACTTGGGGCGACGACGTCGGTATTCCCCTTCGACCAGAAGATGGTCGCCTACATGAATATTACGGATCGCGCGGATCTCTCGAGCTTAGCGACGGCGCAGAAGAATCTGCTCGTGGCCGACCCTGAAGTCTATCAGTCGCCGGAGAAGTACTACGATCAGATCGTGGAAGTCGATCTCTCAAAGCTCGAACCGCATGTGGTCGGACCGCATACACCGGACTTGGCCAGACCGATCTCGAAGTTGAAGGCGGAAGCGCAAGAGAAGGGCTATCCGGTTGAGTTGAAGGCGGCGCTCATCGGTAGTTGCACCAATTCGTCGTATGAAGATATCAGCCGGTCGGCGCACATCGCGCAACAGGCGCTAAAAGCCGGCTTGAAGGCGAAGGCCTCGTTTTTGGTCTCGCCTGGCTCCGAGCGTATTTATCACACCATGAAGCGTGATGGGTTCTTGGACACGTTCGAGCAGCTGGGGGGCACCGTGCTGTCCAATTCTTGCGGCCCATGCATCGGACAGTGGAAACGGGCTGATGGCGTGAAGGGCAAGGCGGATTCGATCGTCAGTTCTTTCAACCGGAATTTCCCAGGCCGCAACGACGGGATCAGTGAAACACTGTCGTTTCTCGCCAGTCCGGAGGTCGTGACCGCCTATGCCATCACCGGCGATTTGGGCTTTGATCCAGTGAATCAGACGGTCAAGGGCGCGGACGGAAAAGAATTCAAGTTCCAGCCGCCGGTGGGCGAGGAATTGCCGGCCAAGGGCTTTGCCAAGGGCGAAGAGGGGTATGTTGAGCCTGCTGCAGACGGTTCGAACTTGACCGTCGACATTCCGTCGACCAGCGAGCGATTGCAGCTGTTGCAGCCGTTTCCCAAGTGGGACGGCAAGGATTTCGACAAGTTGCCGCTGTTGATCAAGACCAAGGGGAAGACCACGACCGACCACATCTCCCCGGCCGGTCCCTGGCTCAAGTTCCGGGGACATCTCGACAAGATCAGCGACAATATGTTCCTTGGGGCGAATAACGCGTTTTCGTCAGAGCCGGGGAAGGGTACGAACATCCTGACCGGCGAAGCCAATCTCACAATGGCGCAAATTGCCAGGGCGTACAAAGCCAAAGGCATTGGGTCGATTGTCGTCGGCGATGAAAATTACGGCGAAGGCAGCAGCCGTGAGCACGCGGCCATGTCGCCGCGGTTTCTGAACGTGCGAGCTGTCATCACGAAGAGCTTCGCGCGTATCCATGAAACCAATCTGAAGAAGCAGGGCATCCTGCCGCTGACATTCGCGGATCCTAAAGACTATGACAAGATTGAGATGAACGATCGACTGAGCGTACTCGATCTGAACAATCTGGCTCCAGGCAAGCCAGTCACAGTGGTTGTGCATAAGACCAGCGGCGACGTGAAGGTTCAAGTCAATCACAGCATGACAACACCACAAATCACTTGGTTTAAGGCTGGTTCTGCGCTGAACGCGCTGAACTAAATCAGATATTTAAAAGGGGAAAGCCATGGCAAAAGCAGACAAAATAATTTACACGAAGACCGATGAAGCGCCGATGCTGGCGACCTATTCCTTTCTGCCGATCATCAATGCCTTTTCGAAGGCGGCAGGCGTCGTGGTTGAGCTGCGTGACATTTCATTAGCGGGCCGTGTGATCGCGGTGTTCCCGGAGTATCTCACTCCGGCTCAAAAGCAACCCGATGCCTTGGCGGAGCTCGGCGAGATGGCCAAAACTCCGGAAGCCAATATCATCAAGTTGCCGAACATTAGCGCCTCGCTTCCCCAGTTGCAGGAGACGATCAAGGAGTTGCAAGGCCAAGGCTACAAGCTCCCAGATTATCCAGAGAATCCAAAGGACGACAAGGAAAAGGACATCAAGACCCGCTACGACAAAGTCAAGGGCAGTGCTGTCAATCCGGTCTTGCGCGAAGGCAACTCCGACCGCCGTGCGCCCCTTTCAGTGAAGGCCCATACCAGAAAGCATCCCCATAAAATGGGTGCCTGGAGCCCGGATTCCAAAACCCACGTCTCCCACATGGCGGGTGGCGATTTCCGTTCGAACGAGAAGTCGATGACGATCCCGGCGGCGACGACCGCGAAGATCGAGTTCGTTGGCGCAGATGGCAAGACCACCGTGTTGAAGGAGAAAGTCGCGTTACAGGCCGGTGAGGTGCTGGATGCGACTTTCATGAGCGTGAAGGCTCTGCGTACGTTCTTGGAAGAGCAGATCGAGGATGCGAAGAACAAGGGTGTACTGTTTTCGCTCCATATGAAGGCTACCATGATGAAGATCTCGGATCCGAAGATCTTCGGCCATGGCGTGACGGTCTATTACAAGGATGTATTCGAAAAGCACGGCGAGACGTTCAAGAAGCTGGGTGTGGATCCGGACAACGGTCTCGGTGATGTCTATGCCAAGATCAAGTCCTTGCCGGACGAACAACGCAAGGCGATCGAGGCGGACATTCAAGCCGTCTATCAAAAGCGGCCGCCGATGGCGATGGTGAACAGCGACAAGGGCATCACCAATCTCCATGTTCCGAGCGACATCATCATCGACGCGTCGATGCCGCCGGTCATTCGCGACAGCGGCAAGATGTGGGGTCCGGATGGCAAGGCGGCGGACGCCAAATGCGTCATTCCCGATTCTTGCTATGCGCCCGTGTATCATGAAGTGGTGGAGTTCTGTAAGAAGAACGGCGCGTTCGATCCGAAGACGATGGGCACCGTGCCCAACGTCGGTCTTATGGCGCAGGCGGCGGAAGAGTATGGCTCGCATGATAAGACCTTCAAGGCGTCGGGCAACGGCACCATCCGCATCGTGGATGCGTCCGGCAATACGTTGCATGAGCACAAGGTGGAAGCGGGCGACATCTGGCGCGCCTGCCAAGTGAAAGACGCCCCGATTCAAGACTGGGTGAAGCTGGCCGTAACCCGTGCACGAGCGACCGGTGCTCCGGCTGTGTTCTGGTTGGACAAGACCCGCGCGCACGACGCCGAACTGATCAAGAAGGTCAATGCCTATCTGCCGAAGTACGATACAGCCGGACTCGAGATCAAGATCATGTCACCGGCGGACGCGTGCCGCTTCTCCATCGAGCGGATGAAAGAAGGCAAGGACACCATTTCTGTCACCGGCAACGTCTTGCGTGACTATTTGACGGATCTCTTCCCGATTCTCGAAATCGGTACCAGCGCCAAGATGCTTTCGATCGTCCCGCTGTTGAACGGCGGCGGTTTGTTCGAGACCGGCGCGGGTGGATCGGCCCCGAAGCATGTGCAACAGTTCCAGGAAGAAGGCTATCTGCGATGGGACTCGCTCGGTGAATTCCTGGCTCTGGCCGCATCGCTGGAGCACTTGGCCAAGGCGGGGAACAATCCGATCGCCAAGATTCTGGCGGATACGCTGGATCAGGCCAATGCGAAGTTTCTGGAGAGCAACAAATCGCCGGCCCGCAAAGTCGGTGAGATCGACAACCGTGGCAGCCACTTCTACCTGGCCCTCTATTGGGCACAGGCCTTGGCCGCGCAGACGGCAGATAAGCGGATCTCGGAGCGGTTTACCAAGATCGCAAAGGATCTGAGCGATAACGAGAAAGAAGATCGATGGCGAATTGCTCGCCGCGCAAGGTAAGCCACAAGATGTCGGTGGGTACTATCACCCGGATGATGCCAAGGCTGCCAAGGCCATGCGTCCGAGCGCAACCTTGAACGCGATCATCGACGCGATCGCCTAATTGTTCGAGAGGTGAGGCGTGAAGGGCTATCGCTCCTCGCGCCTCGCGTGTTACGAAGGAGCCTATGGCCCAAGACGATGCCAATGTCATCGATCAGCCCGAGGTTATGACGCCTCGGATGGTCACGATCGAGATTGCCGGTAAGAAAGTGGATGTGCCGGAAGGGATCACGGTCGTCAAAGCCATGTGGTATGCGGGTATGGACGTCGTGCGCGGCATCGGCTGCCTCGGCGGATTCTGCGGCGCCTGTGCGACCTACTATCGCACGAAGGACGATCCCAAAGTCCGAACCTGCCTGGCTTGTCAGATGGCGGTTCAAGACGGGATGTCGTTCACAATGATGCCGCCGTTCCCTGCCCGCAAGGCGATCTACGAGATTCAGAAGCTCAAAGATCCCAAACAGGACCTCTTTAATCTCTACCCGGAAGCGCCGCTCTGCCGGAACTGTAACGCCTGCACGGAAGCTTGCCCGCAGAAGATCGATGTGCGTGAAGGGGTGTGGAAGGCCGTCTTCGGCGACTTCAAAAGCGTGTCCGAGATGTTTATGGACTGCGTCATGTGTGGCATGTGTACGCCGGTGTGTATTGCCGACATTGCGCCGAATCTCGTGGCTCTGTATGTCAGTCGCGCGCAGGGTGCGCATTTTTCAGAAAAGCCCGTCGGCCTCGATACACGCATCAAGCAAATTCAAGACGGCCAGTACAACGGCGAGTGGAACACAATTCTGAAGATGAGTGAAAAGGAGCTCGCCGAACACTGTGCGACGGTGAAATGAATCAGCCGAAAAGTCTCAAGATCGTATAATCTGCGGTAAACCGAACGACTTGATGACTTTCTGACTTTAGACTTGCAACTAAGGACCCATGGACATCCACGCACTTCAACAAATCGTCCACAAGACTCGGGATGCCCGCCGTAAGCAGACCATCCCGAAGTTTGCGCCCGCCGAACGCGATCAACTGATTCACAAGTATCATCCGGATTTCAGGGCTAGCGCCTACCGGCCGATCAAGTTCGGTCCGAATGAAGGTGACAAGACGGTCGTAGAGTTGGCGACGCTGCTCGAAGGCGACAGTGCCATCCAAGATCTTGCCGACCTGACGCCGCAGTATTCGTGTGATGTGCTTGTGATTGGCGGCGGCGGAGCGGGGTGCGCCGCGGCGCTCCATGCCCATGGGGCGGGGGCGCAGGTGATTCTCGCAACAAAGCTGCGATTAGGTGACTCCAATAGCGTGATGGCGCAGGGTGGAATGCAGATTTCCGTCGCACCGGAAGACTCACCGGTGACGCATTTCATCGACACGCTCAAGGGCGGCCACATGGAGAACGACCACGCCCTTCTGAAGACCATGGTCGAGGATGGGCCGTCGATTGCGAAGTGGCTGCTGGAGCTGGGTGTGCTGTTCGATCGCCAGGCCGACGGCAATCTGCATGTGAAAAAGGGCGGCGGCAGTTCCAAACCACGGCTTTTGACCTGTTCCGACTATACCGGCCTCGAAATCATGCGGGTGCTCAAGGACGAGGTCATCAATCAAAAGATTCAATTGCTCGAGTTTGCCGCTGCCATTGAATTGCTGAGCGATGAAGCGGGGAGCTGTACCGGCGCAATCTTTAAAGATCTGGATAATCAGCGGCATGTGGTCGTGGCGGCGAAGTGCGTGATCCTGGCGACCGGCGGCATCGGCCGGCTGCATATCCAAGGATTTCCAACGAGTAACCACTATGGCGCGACCGGAGACGGACTGTGTCTGTCGTATCGCATGGGCGCCAAACTGGCCCATATCGATACCTTCCAATATCACCCGTCAGGGGCGGTGTATCCGGAGCAGCTGATCGGCGCCTTGGTGACGGAAGGTATTCGTTCGGAAGGCGGCCATCTCGTCAATGCCAAAGGCGAGCGGTTTGTGAACGAACTTGATACCCGCGATGTCGTCTCCTCCTCGATCATCCGTGAGTGCGAAGAAGGCCGTGGAATCAGAACCATGTCCGGTCGTGTCGGTGTCTGGCTGGATACGCCGCTGTTGGATGCGGAGCATGGGCCCGGCACGATGGAAAAACATTTCCCGGCGATGATGTTGCAATTCGAGCGCTTCGGCATCGACATCAGTAAGGACCCTGTGCTGATTTATCCAACCCTGCACTATCAGAACGGCGGGGTGAAGATCGATACCAATTCGGAAACCAATGTGAAGAATCTCTTTGTCGCCGGTGAAGCCTCGGGTGGCCTGCATGGGCGCAATCGGTTGATGGGGAATTCGCTACTGGACCTGATGGTGTACGGCAAACGATCCGGCTTGACGGCGGCGAGCCGTGTCGGATCGATGAAGCAGGGGCAGCTCACGGTGAAGCATCTGCAACGGTTCCGGGCCGAAGCCAAGAAGCACGGCCATGTCAGTGGTGTAATTTCGCCGATGATTCTGCCCGCGTACACCAGAAAAGTAAGTTAGTAATGAGGACTGAGTAGAGAGTCAACTCAGCCCACAGTCCTCGTGACTCAGTCCTGGAGCGACAGAAGGAGCAATATGAACGTCCATGAATTCCAAGCCAAGTCGTTGTTCGGCCAATTCGGCGTCCCGGTGCCGCGAGGAAAGGAAATTACCTCTCCCGACGATGCAACCGCCTGGGCCAATGAACTCAATACTCCGGTCTTCGTCGTGAAGGCGCAAATTCATGCCGGGGGGCGAGGCAAAGCCGGCGGCGTCAAGATCACGAAAGACAAAGGCGCTGTGGCCGGATTTGCCAAGGAGTTGATCGGCAAGACGTTGGTGACGCATCAGACTGGTCCGAAGGGTCGTCAGGTTCACCGCCTCTTGCTGGAAGAAGGCGCCAATATCGCCAAGGAGCTCTATCTGTCGATCCTTGTGGATCGCGACACCGGCTGGCCGACCTTCATCGCCAGCACCGAAGGTGGGATGGAAATCGAAGAAGTGGCGGCCCACACTCCGGAGAAGATCATTAAAGAAGCGATCGATCCGGCGGTCGGGTTTCAGGCGCACAACGGCCGCAACGTGGCGTTTGCGCTGGGCCTCCAGAACATTGAACCAGCGGTCATCAACCCTTTCGTGAAGATGATGGGTAATCTGTATCGCCTGTTTATGGAGAAGGACGCGGCGTTGGTGGAGATCAATCCATTGATCATTACGAAAGAAAAGAGCGTGATTGCACTGGACGGCAAGGTTTCGTTCGATGACAACGGTCTCTACAAGCACGAAGATGTGCAGAAGATGCGGGATCTGAATGAAGAAGAACCGTTGGAAATCGAAGCGACGGCCAATAACCTGAACTACGTGAAGCTGGACGGCAACATCGGCTGCATGGTGAACGGGGCGGGCCTTGCCATGGCGACGATGGACGTGATCAAGCTGGCCGGCAGTGAGCCTGCGAACTTTTTAGATGTCGGCGGCGGCGCGACGAAAGAAACGGTGGCGGCTGGCTTTCGGATTCTGCTGAAAGACCCGAACGTGAAGGGCATCTTCATCAACATCTTCGGTGGCATTGTTCGCTGCGAGCGGATTGCCCATGGCGTGATCGAAGCGGCCAAGGAAGTGAAGATCACCGTACCTCTCGTCGTCCGCTTGCAGGGCACGAATGCAGAAGAAGGCCGTAAGCTATTAGCCGAATCGGGATTGAAGCTTGACGTGGCTGATGATCTCTGGGAAGCAGCACAAAAAATTGTGAAATTGACTGGCAAGGCAGCCTAAAGGAGCGAGTCGTGAGCATTCTCGTCAATAAGAATACGCGAGTGGTCGTGCAGGGGATCACGGGCAAGGAAGGGTCGTTCCATGCGACCCAGTGCAAAGCCTACGGGACGAAGGTCGTAGCCGGGGTGACGCCGGGGAAGGCCGGGCAGGAAGTCGAAGGCATCCCCGTGTTCAACACGGTGGCTGATGCGGTGAAAAAGACCGAGGCTGATACGTCGCTCATCTTCGTGCCGCCGCCGTTCTGTGCCGATGCCATCCTCGAAGCAGCCGATGCCGGGGTGAAGCTTATCATCTGCATCACCGAAGGTATTCCGGTCAACGATATGGTGAAGGTGAAACGTGCGCTGCGCGGCCGAGATGTCCGGCTCGTCGGACCCAACTGCCCAGGCGTCATCACGGTCGATGAAGCGAAGATCGGCATTATGCCGGGCTTCATTCACAAGAAGGGTGTGGTTGGAGTGGTCTCTCGCAGCGGCACCCTCACGTATGAAGCCGTCCATCAACTCTCGACGTTGGGGTTGGGCGAGACGACCTGTGTGGGGATCGGCGGTGACCCGGTCAATGGTACTGGTTTTGTCGATGTGCTGCCGTTATTCGAGAAAGATTCAGAAACACAGGCCATCGTTATGATCGGCGAAATCGGCGGCGACGCCGAAGAAAAAGCTGCCGAGTTCATCAAGAAGAACGTGAAGAAACCAGTCATCAGCTTCATCGCCGGTATCACGGCGCCTCCTGGACGCCGCATGGGCCATGCCGGCGCGATTATCTCCGGCGGCAAGGGGACGGCAGCCGAAAAGATGAAAACCCTGGAAGCGGCTGGGGTCAAAGTCGTCAAGAATCCAGCTGAGATCGGTGCGGCGGTCAAACAAGCGTTGGGACGGTAGTTCCCCGAGTACGTTCTTCCGTTGGCATTCTCCTCCGCCACCACTTTGTGGGCGTCATCTCTTTAGCCTGTCCATCAACTTTGCTCCGTGAGGCAGGTGTGACGCTTGTTCTGTCTTTCAATGTGTTGTTCACCGGTGTTCCTGAGCCATATGAGGAACGAATCGTGATGATGGCTGCCAAAGGATCGAGAAACTGTCACACATTCCCGGCCACAGTCATGCCTGCTTGGATATTGGATTTACCGATAGCTCCAATCCGTTTTATCTATTTTCAAAACTGAACGCGGGGTTGCTACTGTTGGCGCCGTCCGCCCCTACGATGCGAGAAGAGCATCCCCTCCTGATCGCTCTGGAGGCGGATAGGCGGATACTTATGTCAAGAAACCACACCAGCCGAACCGGGGATCGAGTCGAGTCGCACGCAGACGCCATCGTCTCGGATCCCCGCACTGACCACCGACGAGAGATTGACGAATCTCAGATTGCGCGACCCAAATTCGTCGACGCACATGGTTGCTTTACCGTGGGAGGACGCTGAATGAACGCGAGAATTTCGGCGATAATGTGTCTCCTCTGTGTCCTCGGCTCTTCGGATCTCACCCGGGCGGAAGATCCGTACAGCCAACGGGTCGCCGATCCCTATGCGATCTCGCCTGATCCCCCAACCATGTCCTCCGGGACGCTCGAGCCCTATATGTCATTTTTTGCGGGCATCGGAATTCCGCGCAGTACGGACGCCACGTTCACGGACGGGACCACGCCGACGGTGCGTCGAGAATAGATCGACTATAAGACGAAATTCTCGCTCGGTGGCAACCTGGGGGTCTGGTTTCCAACCAGACACAAGTTGTGGGGATTCGATCTCGGCATGGAACTTACCGGCTTTCTGTGGTATCCGGATGTGCACTGCTGTCGGGAAAATTATAATGGGCAAACTGATTCAAGCGGAAACTTTCAGGGCACCTCGACGGAGATCCAAGGCCTCTACATCGGCCCCAATTTCCTGATTCGCTACCCCATGGCGATTTCCGAATCCTATCCCAACGGGCGGTGGTTTCCGTACGTCGGGATCGGCGTGGGCATGCATCAGATGGCGATGAGGCCAGGTGGATCTCGGGGAGTTAGTGCGTGTTGTGTGCCGGGGGGTAATCTCGATACGAACCCCATCCCCGACCAACGGGATACGACGGTCGGGTGGATGGCAGTGGGAGGAATCAAGGCGCATCTCTTCAAGTACGTGGCGGCGTTTGTGGAGGCGAAGTATATCCAGGCCCATCACGACGGGATGTTGACGGATCGGTATCGGGTCAGTCTGCGGACTCCACGTTTCCAGCGACGGGAGGGAGCACGCTAGTTCTTAATCAATATTCATCCACGATCGATACGATCTTGGTGCATGCGGGCTTGTCGATTCACTTTGACTGGAAGCCGTAGGACTCGTGCCAGATCAATCGCCCCCACCGCGACGGTGGGGGTGCGATTGGCCCTAACTCTTCTTCGCGTCCGACCTTCTGCTCCTCATCTCACCGAACCGTATTACCCATTGCCCAGCGGACTTCTGCTAACCTCAATTCGCATGGGATATCATAGTCGTCGCTCGTGACGCCTGAAACGAAACTATGACGATTAGGCAGAGGGTACTTTCCGTGAGTTAGATAGACGCTCGTCTCGCTGAGTCGGCGAAGCGGCGCGTCACGAGGCTGTGGCTGGAGCAAGAGTCGACGTCCTTCCGTCGCCACAGCCCTGTCCGATGGGATATTGGATTTACCGATAACTCCAATCCGTTTTATCTATTTTCAAAACTGAACGCGGGGTTGCTACTGTTGGCGCCGTCCGCCCCTACGATGCGAGAAGAGCATCCCCTCCTGATCGCTCTGGAGGCGGATAGGCGGACACTTATGTCAATAAACTACACCAGCCGAATCGGGGATCGAGTCGAGTCGCACGCAGACGCCATCGTCTCGGATCGCCTCACTGACCATCGACGAGAGATTGACGAATCTCCAGATTGCGCAACCCAAATTCGTCGAAGAACATGGTTGCTTTACCGTGGGAGGACGCTGAATGAACGCGAGAATTTCGGCGATGATGTGTCTCCTCTGTGTCCTCGGCTCTGTCGGATCTCACCCGGGCGGAAGATCCGTACAGCCAACGGGTCGCCGATCCCTATGCGATCTCGTCTGGTCTCCCCACCATGTCCTCCGGGACGCTCGAGCCCTATTTTTCCGTTATGGCGGGCGTGGCGATTCCGTTCAGTCAGGACGCGACGTTTCAGGACGGGACCACGCCGACGGTGGTCGAGAATGTCGACTATCAGATGAAACACTCATGGGGGGGCAGCGCGGGGGTCTGGTTTCCAACCAGACACAAGTTGTTGGGATTCGATCTCGGCCTGGAACTCACTGGCTATGTGTGGTATCCAGACGTGGCCTGCTGTCGGGACTTTTATAATAATGACTCCACGGGGACTATCCAGCAATTCTGCAGGGACCGTCAATCACGGCACCACGACTGAAATCGGAGGCATCTACGTCGGCCCCAATTTCCTGATTCGCTACCCGATGGCAATTTCCGATGCCTATCCCAACGGGCGGTGGCATCCGTACGTCGGGTTCGGCGTGGGCGCGCATCAGATGGCGATGAAGCCAGGTGGAGCCCGGGGGGTTGAGTCTTTTCGCCGCCATCACCGACCAACGGGATACGACGATCGGGTTTCAGGGCGTGGGAGGAATCAAGGCGCATCTCTTCAAATACGTGGCGGCGTTTGTGGAGGCGAAGTATCTCTATGCCCATCACAGAGGGCTGTCGTCGGATCGGTTCGGGCAGTCTGCCCAGACCGTCGCACTATTTGGTTGGTCACGCCGGATCTTGTTGTGAATCCCTATTCATCCACGATCGATACGGTCTTGGTGCATGCGGGCTTGTCGATGCACTTTGACTGGAAGCCGTAGGATTTGGGGGGTCGAGTCGCACGCAGACGCACTGGTCTCGCCGCACTGACCAACGACGATCGACTGATGGATCTTAGATTGCGCAACCCAAATTCGTCGAAGAACATGGTTGCTTTACCGTGGGAGGACGCTGAATGAACGCGAGAATTTCGGCGATGATGTGTCTCCTCTGTGTCCTCGGCTCTTCGGATCTCACCCGGGCGGAAGATCCCTCCAGCCAACGGGTCGCCGATCCCTATGCGATCTCGCCTGATCCCCCCACCATGTCCTCCGGGACGCTCGAGCCCTATATTTCCGTGATGGCGGGCATAGCAGTTCCGCGCAGTCATGACGCCACGTTCACGGACGGGACCCAGCCGAGGTGGTCCCGAATATCGACTATCAGACGAAACACTCGGTCGGCGGCAACGCGGGGATCTGGTTTCCAACCAGAAACAAGTTGTGGGGATTCGATCTCGGCGTGGAAATCACGCGGCTTTATTTGGTATGCGGACGTGGCCTGCTGTAAGGACAATTATAATCGTGATCCCGCAACAGGGGACGGGCACCACGACGGAGAGACAGGGCATCTACGTCGGCTCCAATTTCCTGATTCGCTACCCCATGGCGATTTCCGAGGCCTATCCCAACGGGCGGTGGTTTCCGTACGTCGGGATCGGCGTGGGAGCGCATCAGATGGCGCAGAGGCCAGGTGGACAACTGGGGACGGGTTTTTTCCGCGCCATCACCGAAGAACGGGATACGACGGTCGCGTTTCATGGGCGTGGGCGGAATCAAGGCGCATCTCTTCAAGTACGTGGCCGTGTTTGCGGAGGCGAAGTATATCCATGCCCATCACACCGGGCTGACGACGGATCGGTTCGGGCTGTCCGCTCCTGCCTTTGATAATGGTGTGATTGCAAGGGGACCTTGTTGTTAATCGCTATGAATCCACGATCGATACGATCTTCGCGCATGCGGGCATATCGATTCACTTTGACGTCAAGCCGTAGGGTCGCACACAAGTAACGCAGGTTGTCTTATCGCGGTGCCAGCGTGGCGTTCAGCCAGGGTTGGCCTGGCTGAACCACGACCCCAAGAGCAATTCTTCCCTCTCCATCCAATACATCGCAGATTGCCTCATTCACGGTATAGGAATGGTAGGCGGTGAACCGTCCGGCCCTACGAGGTCCTGACTCAACGTTCGTCCTGTAGCAGCTTGCCGAGGTAGTGGCCGGCGCCCACTACTTCCTATGCTCTCTCATTGGATTCTAGCCCTTGTGCGTATCGCGGCAGAGCAGACCGATTGCATCAGATTTGAGGGGGTCGATTGACGCTCAGACCAATGTCGGCAAGCAGTTCACGTCTAGGGCCGGCGCTTGAGACATGACTCGATCCAATCGGTGGCGGGTCATCATCGGCACGCGAATGAACTCGACGCCAAAAGTATGTTCCTTGACCCAGCGGACTTTCCCCAGTTCGATGAACAGGGATGCGGTCGGATCCGGCAGGAGAACGCTCAGCTTGATATAGCTCCCCATGAGGACGGTCCGCTCACAGGTGACGGCACAGCCTGCAATGGACAGGTCAGAAACCACCCCTTCTCCCACAAATGGAGCACCTCCGAATATCGCAGGATAGGCTACGGGAAGCCGCGGGTGTATTCGCCAGTTCACCAGTAGGTCTGACATGTGGTTGCCCTCCGTAGGGCCCAGTCTATCCAGGTAGATGGCCAGGAGCCATTCCTCGGAGGGGGGGCGTAAGGCGCCTACCGTAGGCCTCTATCACGATTTGTGGGAGCCTTGTTGAGCTGGCGTTTACCGCCAGAATATATTCAGGCTGGGCAAAAGCCTTTCTCAGCATCCTGCCTCTTCGCTCGCTGAGGCCTTGACGTACGATTTGGTACATTGAGCCTCTGAGCGATCCGAGAACGAGGCTGGCGCGATTTCTCAGTATTCTGTTAAGGCTTGCTGGGCTTATCCGTTAAAGAGGGAGGAGGGACGGTTGAGGGGAGTTCGAGCCGTTCCAGCACATCCTGCTTGAGTTTCGTCGGTTCTTCAATTCGGTTATCTCGTTGCAAAATATTGATATCTCTAGCCTTTCTGGCGTTCAATTCCACCACATCTGCGTCGTCCCGGACTAAGTGCGGCGTGAGAAAGACGAGAAGATTCAGCTTCTCAGTCTGGCGAGTCTGAGATTTGAACAGCCAGCCGAGCCACGGGATGTCTCCCAACACGGGAATTTTCTTTTCACCGAGCGTGACATTGTCACGCACCAATCCTCCGATGACGAGCGTCTGTTGATCCTGCGCGACTGTCGTCGTTTCCATGGATCGCTTCGTCGTGGTGGGTCCGACCGGGATACTTGCCGACCCAGCGCCGATGGTCTGCGCCACGTTTTCCGCGATCGCCGTAATCTCTTGCTTGATTTCCAGCCGAATCAAATCACCTTCGAGGACCTGCGGGGTCAACTCTAACGTCACGCCGACATCTTTTCGCTCAATGGTGACGAGAGTTCCCCCTGTGATGCCTTGGGCCTGGCCGGTTGGGAACGGGCGATTTTCACCGACGACGATCTTCGCCTTCTGGTTATCGGCGGCCAGCACCTGGGGTGTGGAGAGGACATTCGTATCGGTCAGGTTCATCAGGAGGTTCATGAATGCGCGCACGTTCAGTGTATTCAGGATGGGCGCTGCTGCCGCCGGTTGCTCCTCCGGCCGCAACGCCAGTGATCGCCTGGGCGAAGGTTGCCAGGTCTTCCGGTGCTCTATTGAACCCGCCGATTCCCTGTATAAAACCAGACTTTCCTGCACCGAGTACCTGAGTCGGATCTGTGCCGATTTGGCGAAGGCGATCCACTTGGACCTCCAGGATCACCGCTTCCACAAAGACCTGCTTGCGCCGGATATCAAGGTCGCGAATCACGGCTTGGAGATGACTCCAGGCGAGTTTGGTTGCACTGATCACGATGGAGTTGGTCGCCTTATCGGCAAACACTTGGACCGGAGCCTCGAATTCCGTCAGCGGTCTGACGGGTGGACGGGTGCCAGGTGTGATCTGTGCCACGGTTTGTGAGCGTGCCACCAAATTGGTGAGAACAGCGGCAAGATCAGTCGCGTTGGCGTGTTTCAGTTTATAGACAAACACACCCCGCTCCGGCGGAAGGTCACCCATGGGGACCACCTGATAGAGGTTTCCTCCCTTCGGGACCACAGCGATACGGGCTGCTTCTAACGCCGCGACGAACATGGTAAAAGCCTGGTCCGGTGAAACTTTAGTCGGAGAAAACACGGATACTTTTCCGCCCTGCTTTTTAATAGTCTCATCCAGCACAAAGTTTTTTCCGGTAAGCTCACTGATAAACCGGACGAAGACAGGAATCTCGACTTCGTTAAAATCCAACGCGACTTTTGTCGGTTGGCTGCCTCCGCCTTGCGGAAATAGAGGAGGAGGGAAGGCCAAGAAGAGCAGAAGCACCAAGATCAGGCAGGTGCTAAGTTCCCTGGTCGTGTTCGATGGGCGATGAGGTATTGGACGGGCTTGCACGATGGACTATTGATTCCGTGGCATCAGCTGATGCGGTGTAAATGAGTCTGACCGTACCATAGGCGTGTCGAAAGACACAACCAAGCTGATGTTTTTCAAAAGCGCCCCGTCCGCGCATATCCAGAGGAGGGGCGCTCGCTGCCGGCCATCCCTTCCAGGCTTGGAGGCACGATCCTGAGCCGATCGTTAAGTGTGTTCGCCAATACACCGATACAGAGAGGCTACGGGTGTGAGCGAGACGACCCCTGGCCCCACATGCGTGAGTGGATTGATCGGGGCACTCTTCATTTATCGGATTTTACCTCTCCTCCCACTGGACAAGTTAGGGAGGCAACAGTCTGTCAAAAATTGGATAGACGGATGAACCTCAAGAAATTATTACAAGATAAGTCATTACTTTTCAATGGCTTGGCATGATGAATCCTTGAGAGAGTAAGGCATTGAGATTGTAAACCCCTTAAAGGGTTAACTCCCATGTCACGGCCTGACTTCACGGGCGTCGGCAAGAGCAGAATGGGCTGCTGCCGAAGGCTCACACAGCGTCCGGATCTGCTAAGGTTGTAGCGTGCGCGTGAATAAGAAACCCCCTTTAAAATCAGATAAAACCCAGACCTCCCGCGCTCACAAGCGTGGTGTGGTTGGCTACAGCAGGAAGACCGCTCTTCTTGAGGAAGCCATCACACAAATGAATGACGGGAAATATGGACGTTCTTCTACCGCCCTGAAGGAATTACTCGCGCTTGACCCTCAGAATATGGAGGCGCGACGGCTGTTCGCCACCCTCCACCTTCGCCTCGGGAGCTTGATCCCGGCGAGACAAGCCTTTGACTCCCTCATCAGCGAAGCGCTTCAGCGGCAAGACTACTGGCTCGCGGAATCGTTGCTTCATGAATACTTGGCGGCCGGTCCGCGATGTGTGCCGTTCTTGGAGAAGCTTGGGGGGCTCTATCAGGAAAAAGGAGACACACTCGAGGCCGTGGCTGAGTTCGCCAAGGCGATCGATATCTTGATCGAAGATCCCGACCCGGATAATCCACACCATGCCTCCCAGCTCTACGACAAAATAAGGGAACTTGCGCCCGCGAGCCCAGTGGCATTTCGGTTCGCGTCCTTCTTTGACGCGCAAACCGGTGAGCTGTTGGTCCGTCAGTCTCGTGATCCTGGACCATCGACCGACGCCCCATCTCTCGACATGCCTGAGGCAAGTCAGGGTGTTACGGCAGGTCCTGAACCGATGGATGGGGTGATGCCATGGGAGATCCAGGATTCTCTGGTGACGTCGCCGGGTTCTTCCAATGCAGTCATCGTATCCGATTCATCAGAATCGCTTATCCCACCGACGGTCACGGACCTCCCGACACCTCAAGCGCACCAGCACGATGAAGCATTGCTGCCCTCTGATCCTCCATTACAAGAACAAACGCAGACCGTGAGCAGCACGAGTGAAGTGGGAAGTGCTGCATCGGACGAACCTCGCACCGATGAAGGTGGGCGTGTTCCCTCTGGATCGCAGATAGATGATCTTCCCGGACAGGTTGAGCTTGGAGGTTCCCACTCGCTCGCGCCCCCATCGGTGTCGGGAGATGGTTCTGCTGCGGCTCAGGAACAAGACCGAGGGTTGGTCGAGACCGCACTCGTGGCCTCCTTTGATGCAAGTGTCCTATCGACGGGTGTCGCACCCCAGGACTCGACCACTGCTCCGGAAGCGCGAATGAGTTCGATCCAGCCTGCAGAAGATATCAGCGACATGTCGTCATGCCAGGTTGAAGAGAGATCAGTACTCGCGGTTGAGAGTACTGAGACGCAACTGGCGCCCGATTCGATGGTGTCACCAGGTGGTCCTATCGAGAGTCAGGAACAAGACGGATGGGTGGCCGAGGGTGAACCACGTGCGCCCTATGATGCAAGTGACCCATCCACGGTTGTTGTACCGACGGAACTCACCACTGCTCCGGAAGCGCCGGCGAGCGCAATCCAGTTCTCCGAAGATACCAGTGTCATGGCGTCATCCCAGGTTGAAGAGATATCAGCGCCTGCATTCTTGGGAACAGAACAGTCGAGCGTTCCACCAATAGAGGTGGAGGATAGACAACCCTCTCTACTCCAACCTGTCGAGACCGAACCGAAAGAGGTCGTGACAGAACAGCCTCCAGGCACGCCTCACCCATCGAGCCCAGAGTCGGTTTCAGGTAATGAGGTTTCAGAGCCATGGAAGCAACCAGGCTTCTCCTGGGAATCTGTATTCAATAGTGCATGGAAGTTGGGAAGTGATCGTTCGGCACATGGTTCCCCGTCGGAACTCACCGAGACGAATGTCGGGGAAGCACCGACCCCAGCCTCGGCAGTGGGATCTCACCAGGAACAGGCGTTAGAAGACCACGCGGTCGAAATACCAGAGCGCAAAGAATCAACGTTGTTCGGAGACCACACCTCTGCTGGATCTCCAATTGCGCCGATGCCCTGGGATCAGGTTCAGGAGTCAGTTATTTCGATTCCGCTGGCGCAGGTCGATCCTCCAATGACAGAGAGTCTAAAGCTGGCGGTAGAGCCATCGCCTAATCCAGCTGAACCAGAATTGCCCCCAACAGTGAGTGAACGCCAGGTTCAACCTCCGTCTTCACCGGATACGTCCGTTGAAGAAATGGATTCATTCTCGATTGTGCCAACTCCACAGACTCCGGCATCGCCCGATCTGGAGATTTCTGCTGCTGAGTTGGAACACACCACACTCGAGACCGAACAGGCCTCCGCTCCAGCAGAGTCTGAACCGCAGTTTCGGGTGATGAGCGCTCCGACGATCGATGAGCCGCCGCCGGAATCTCCTACGATAGCACTAGCTACGCCGGTTTTTGCGGATGAACCAGTTGCAGACGCTGTGCCATCCCCCTCAGACGTTCCGTCGAAGGATGATGACCTTCCTCTTGAACACGGAAGAGGAGCATGCGATCGCAGCCGATCAGAGCCTCGTTCAGGAGTCTACGCCCGAGTCTCCCGTCGCTCTACCACAACCTAGCAGCGAGACACCGAGCAAGGAAACCGATGAGATTCCACCTCCCTCCCCTCTGCGAACACAACAGAGAATTTTAGAATCGCAGCCAGAAATGGGAGAAACTTCCCAGCGCGTAAGAGAGACAGCCGAGGTGCAGGCTCATGAACCGCAACCGCAGGCAATGGCGTTTGTCGAGGCGCAAGCTCCTATTCCTGAACCGGTTCCTGAACCAGTGCCCGAACAGGAAGAATGGATCAAAGCAGGAGAATCGATCCGATTCATCGAACAACCTCACGCCGCTCCAAGTGCACAGGTATCGCCGGAGAGCGCAGAACGGCAGGACGTCGGCCGGTCTATGTCCGTGGCTGCTGCTGTTGATGTGCTCTTTGAGTCGTCTCAAAATGTCAGGGCGACTGAGACGCGAGAAGATGTCGCAGAGCCCAAGCCAAGGCGAACATCCAGTTCGACACTGATTCGAGCCCGCTCGGCGATTGCCGGTTTTGTCAGCTCATGTTTTTCGACTACGCGTGCCCTTGTGGTGACGTGCATAGGGCTGGTGATGCTCTCGGGGATCCTCATTGCGCTAGGGATCGGTGCCATCGGACTGACCTGGCTCATCATGGAAGAATCACCCTCTCCAACATTCCAAAGTCTTACGACCACTCCTCAACGGACACTGTCGGATTTCAAGAAGAACGGCTACTTGTTTCTTCTCGGATTTGACGTGTCGGTTGGTCACGATCCGATACAGGCGGGATACGATCGGAAGCCTGAGACCCACGATGGCAAGTTGGCGCTCGCGTGTTTGGGGAGCTCAGGATCGAGCACGATGGAGGGATCGAATGCCTCAGCCAATGTCATGCGAGGGTGGGTTCGCAGTTCAGATCCTGTCGGGGCGTTCAAGTCCCATCAGCAGACCATCAAGGAATGGGGCAATCAGCATGAGTCGGCGCTCAATCGGTATAGCCAGTGGCAAAAACTTCCCTTTGAAGATTGGGGGTATGGCCAAACGGTGAGTCCGCCCTGTCCCGCGATGGTCTTTGCCCACCAGCTCCATGTGGCGGATGGATTCCTGCAGGGTACCGATCTCGGCATCGACCGGCTTGAGACGGATATGGAAGCGTGGCGCATCGTTCTGAGTCAGGCGAAGACTCTGGCGGTGAAAATGCTGGCACTACAGGCGATCAATGATGACATTGCCGTCGCCTCGGGGTTACTCGTAGGCTCCAACTTTGACGGAAAATACCTGGGGCGCATCAGCAAAGTTCTTCGCCCGCTTGATCAGGGCGAACTCTCGATGCGTTGGCCCATGCAAAGCGAACTGGTCGCTGCCTCAAAGACATACGAGACTCAGTTGAAAGCAGCGAGAGCCGAAGAACTGCCGGTGTACACCATGGTGGCATCGGCGCTTCCCTTGCCGATGCAACGCCGTCTCAATGACTATGCGGAATATTATGACGCGTCGTACAAGGCTGCCGGCGAAGGGCGGTATGGCTCGTTGCCCAAGTGGAAAGACTATATCCGTTTCCCAGCGTCTGGCGTGATGGATCATCTCACCAACCCGATCGAGAACATTGTGGGGCTTGAACCGCTTGCTCCATGGGATCTGTACAACGGATTCGTGGTTGACACAGATGCCCACCTTCGGCTTGCCAGTGTACAAGCCTGGCTCAGGCGCGGCCCCGCCGATGGTGATCTCGCCACTCGGATTGCGAAAGCAGGGCAAAGCCTGTATGACCCCTACACGGGACTACCAATGCTAATGAACATGAAAAAAGGCGTCCTCTACAGTGTTGGACACGACGGGAAAGATCAAGATGCCGATCCCCAGTCCGATGTGGTGGTAGAGATTCCTGTTGGACACACGTCTGCCGCTCCGGTGAAATCCTCAGCCTCTTCATCCAAGTCCAGATAAGTCCGTTTCCGTTCCTCCCGGTCTGCCCCGACATCACTCGCTTGACAGAGCGTCGAGTATTTCACACAATCAGCGGGTTTCGCCGAGCTGAAGAGGCACCATGGGGCATTCACCGAAACAATGGCATGAGGTTTTTCCATGAAGAAGGGGATGACGTTTCCGACGCCTCTTCCGACGCAGATCGTATCCAACGAAGAGTTTTTCCCGATCGGCCAAACGGTCGAACAGGCTCGCGTCGAGCACGTCACGGGAGAACTGGTGGCAAAGGCGGCGGGTCGGCAGGGAGTCACACGCCGGGAGTTTGTAAGAACGACGGGTGGTATGGCGGCCGCGCTCCTGGCCATGAATTCCGTATTCGGGCGATTTTTTAATATCGGGGACATCGAGCTGTTCGAAACAGCGGCGTTCGCCGAGCAGCAGGGAAATCCGTATTTTATTTTTGATGTGCAGACCCACTATGTGAGTTCTCATTACGATCCCTCTGATGCCGAAGCCAATCGGAAGGGAGCCGTGTCCAAACAGGCTCTGCTGTCGTTGAGAAAGTACATTCGCGAGATGGGGCTCAATCCGAAACTGGCTGGTGATCGAGGCACGCTCGATGATCTGTCATGGAAGAATTTTGTGAAGGAAGTGTTTTTCGACAGCGAGACGACCGTCGGCTTGATCAGCACACCGCCAGGGCCCTATCCGCAGGAAGCCGTCGTTCCGCCAAGAGAAATGGCCCACATTCGTGACGAGATCAATCGGTTGGCCGGGTCGCAACGGATGTTGGCCCATGGTCTGGCGACCCCCCAGCTCGGTGCGGCAGATTTGGAATTCATGGCCATGCAGGCTGAAACCCTCAAGGTCGATGCCTGGAAATGCTACACCGGTTCCTGTCCGAAGGGATTCGACCGAGGCTGGCGCATGGACGATGAGCACATCGCCTATCCGATGTTGGAGCAGGCACGAAAGCTTAATGTGAAACGGATCTGCGTCCACAAGGGATTGCCCCTGGGGCCCGTGCCGGACTACAACCATCCACGAGATCTGATCAAGGCGGCCAAAGACTTCCCAGATCTCAACTTTGTGGTGTATCACGCCGGGTTTCGGGGCGTGGCTTCGATCGAACAAATATTTGCGAAGACCGGTGAAATCCCCTGGACCACGGAGTTCTGCCGGATGAAGGAGCAGGAGCCGGGTCTCTCCAATATCTACATGGAGCTGGGTTCGACCTTTGCGCAACTGGTGACGACATACCCATTGATCTGCGCGCATCTACTGGGGCAGATTATCCGCTCGTTCGGCATGGATCACGTCCTGTGGGGAACCGACTCGATCTGGTATGGAACGCCGCAATGGCAGATCGAGGCGTTTCGGCGATTCCAGATCCCTGACGAGTTGATGGAGAAGCATCAGTATCAGCCGCTGACGAGGCGGGTGAAGGAACAGGTATTTGGATTCAACTCGGCCAGAGTATTTGGGGTCGATGTCGAGATGAAACGACGCGAGGTTCCGAATGACGCCTTGGGCCGGCTGAGGATGAGTTATCTGGAAGAGGGACCGGAGCCAAGCCGAAGAGTGTACGGCTGGGTGGCAGGATGAATGGGTGGAGATCGGTGTATGCGCGTAACGAGACATCGACCTGCTTTGCCTATAGATTTGGTGAGAGGGAAATGAAAAGAGGAGAGGCAGAATGAAAAGCGAGATATTGTATCCTGGGGCGTTTCCGATGGTGCGTGTGGAGCTGGCCGAAGGAGAGCATATCAAGGCCGAGTCCGGTGCAATGGTGGCTTGTTCGCCGACCATTGATATTGAAAGCAAGATGGAGGGAGGGTTTTTAGGAGCGCTGTCGCGAAAGTTTCTGACGGGAGAAAAGTTCTTCTTTCAGACGTTGCGAGCCAGTCGAGGCGCCGGCGAAGTGTTGCTCGCGCCGACCGTGCCGGGCGAGGTTGTCGTTTTGGATCTCGATGGCGTGAACGAGTATATGGTGCAGAAGGATGGATTCCTGGCGGGTGCGGATGGGGTTGTCATCGACAGCCAAATGCAGAGCATGAGCCGGGGATTGCTGGGCGGGGAGGGGTTCTTCATCTTGAAAATGAGCGGGAAGGGGATGCTCGCCCTGAACAGCTTCGGAGCCATTCACAAGATCGAGTTGAAGCCAGGTCAGGAATATATCGTGGATAATAGCCATCTGGTGGCGTGGTCCACCACGACCACGTACAACATCGAAAAGGCCACGTCCGGATGGGTAGCCAGCTTCACGTCGGGTGAAGGATTTGTCTGCCGATTTCGTGGGCCGGGTGTCGTGTATATCCAGAGCCGCAACCCGGGCAGTTTCGGCGCATGGGTGCGACAGTTCATTCCAGTTTCCGAGTAGCGGATGCTGAAAACGCCTGCCAACGTCGTTCTCGGCTCGCAGCAAATCCTCACCGTACCTTCAAATAAGGACGGAGCTGTCTTGGCAGCTCGGGGTGGGAGGGTGGAAACCGTCACGTCTGCGGCCTTGCCCGTGGAACGGGGCGTCTCGGCGCACCGGGGTGGGCGGGTGAGAACAGAGGCCGGTTTGAGCATCCGCGTGAGCATGTTCCGCTGGCCATGAATCAATCGGGAACCACGCCATGACCGAATTTCAGCCCAACGCGCTCTGTTTCGGCGACGAATTTCCCGCCAGCGGCGTCCCTTGTCTGGTTCATGTCGAAGACCATGGACTGACGATCACGTTTCCCCTTGATCGTGATGGAGCCGAGTGCCGATCTGAATCCTTCAGGTTTTCCGAACTGACCGTCTCCGCAGGAGGGCTGGATCATGATCAGCTCGTGGCCACATGGGTGGGGCCGACAGGGCAGCGGACACTCTATCTCAAAAGCCCCGCTGTGATTCGTGCCTTCCGGCAAGCGGCTCCTGATCATCTGAGCCAGCCGCTTGAACGAGCCGCCGAACAAGTCCGCCAGGTGCGGCAACGGCATCGAATGGTGTGGAGTATTGTCGGAGGCGCCCTCTTGGTTGTCGTGCTTGGACTGTGGTTTGGGAGTGACGTGCTGGTTGAACTTGCCGTCGATCGAATTCCTGTCGAGTGGGAACGGAAGCTGGGCGAGTCGACCTATCATGACTTTCTGGCTCATCAAGATGTTATGAAAGAAGGCCTAGCTGTGGATGCGGTCAACGAGATGATCCATCGCCTGACCGGCCAGATTCCGGAGAACCCCTACACTTTCGAGGTCACCGTCGTGAAGAGTGATGTGGTGAATGCGTTTGCCCTGCCAGGCGGCTACATCGTCGTCTTCACCGGACTGATGAAAAAAGCGGAGAGTGGTGAGGAGGTCGCCGGGGTACTCGCGCACGAGCTGAACCATGTGCTGCAGCGGCACGGACTCGAACGCATTATCAAGCAGCTGGGCTTTGTGGCCGTAGTGTCGATTGTGCTGGGGAATCCTCCGGGATTGGGCGGGATGATGAAGCAGCTTGGGGTTGAGCTGATGACGCTGAAGTTCGGTCGCGCGCAGGAGACGGAAGCGGATCTCACCGGCCTTGAGTTGCTCTATCGCGCGAAGATCGATCCATCCGGCATGATCACGTTCTTTCAACGGCTGGCTGAAAAAGACGAGGGACGAGTCGAATGGCTCTCCACCCATCCGATGAGCAATGCCAGAGCCGAGCGCCTCAAGACACAGCTGGCAGAGATGCCGAAACAGAACCCCGAACCCTTCACATTCGAGTGGACCAAAGTCCAAGCCTCGCAGGGCGCATCGCCTAGTACCTCTCCATGATTCCTGTGCGGGCGATCCGTTTCGGTGTCATTGCCGATACGCATAGCCTGTTCGATCCAGCGATCAGGCGACACTTTCGTGGCGTGGATCATATTATCCATGCCGGCGATATCGGGAGACGATCGGTTATCGAACAACTTGAGATGATTGCTCCCGTGACAGCCGTTTCCGGAAATGTGGATCGGTACGAAGAAAGTGGCTTTCCGACAGAAGCAATCATCAAGCTGAATGGTTTCCGCATCGCGATCCGGCATGTCGTGTTTGAAGCGGGAAAGCTGACCGAAGATGGAAGAGCGTTTCTCGATCGTACCAGACCAGACATTTGTATTTTTGGCCACACCCATCAACCCAAGAATGAATGGTTTGGTGATACGCTGTTGTTCAATCCCGGATCGGCGGGGCCGAAGCGATTCACATTGCCACGCATGCTGGGAAGGATCACGATCGGAATTCGCCTGTCGGCGAGACATATCATGTTGGAGGATCGAGTTACTTCGCCCTAAGGGTTCTCCTCGGAAACGGTTGTACGCGGTAAGACACTGTGTTAGATGAAGGCTCTCACCACGAACGAGACAGCGTGATCATTCAGGGATAAGGAGAAGATGATGAACAGATTTGGTCGTCGAATTGTTGCCGTGACGGTGTTGCTGGGTTTTATGACGATGAGTACTGCGTGCTACGGTCCGTTCAATCTCACGAAGAATGTCTATCACTGGAATAGCAATGTCAAAGGCAGCGGGCAAGTCAACGACAAATGGATGAAGGAAATCGTCTTCTTCGGCATGTTGATCATTCCGGCCTATATGTTCTCGGCGTTGTTGGACACGTTTATCTTTAACTCGATGCATTTTTGGACCGGGGAAAGCCCAATCAAGGCGTCTAACATAAGCAGTGACGGTACAAAGGTAACCACCTTGGGTAATACCACGATCCGATGGATTTCTTTGGAGGATGGTGCAACCGTGATCTATGAACGCGCTGGTGTTGTCGAGCGTCGTGCCACGATCGTGGCTAGTTCGACAGGCTATCGCTTGGTTGATGAATACGGAAACCTACTCTCAGAAGCGGAGTATTCAGCTGATGGTGGTGTACGTCTCCTGAATAGAGATCATCAGGTACTACAGCAATGGAGCGAGGAGCAGCTGCGCACGATCGCTCAGAGTCGTTCTGCTAATGTTCAGTGAAGTGGAGGATTGACGCGGCAGTTCGGAGTCAGCCTGCTGCTGGGGAACCGGCATCAGGAAATACTAGTGTATTAAAAGCGCAGTCCTACGCCCACCAACCCATAGTGGGTACGAAAATCCATGGCCAGACCTTCCCAGTGATAGTTGGCCGAAAAATAGCGGTACTCGCCGAACAGAAAGATCTTGGGGCTGAGGAGAACTTGCGCCCCTCCGAGAAACTGATGTCCCAAGGCGCGGGCTTGGTCGAAATCTTTATCGTCTCGTCCTGCAATGTTCGGGTTTAGGAGCGTACCGTGAGACCATCCTATGCCAATACCGACATACGGACGAACCGTCTCACCCGGGTAACGCAGGATCAGGTTGAACGTTGTATTCAGGATGAGTAGGTTGGAGCGGCCAGCCCCATTGTTCTGCCCATTGGCGACGTTGGGAAAGGAAATCGCTCCACCGTGCATGTTGGAATCGAGCTCGAGGCCCACCATTCGACGGAGCGCAGCTGGGAAGAGTCCCACTTTTAGGCCAGCACCGAAGCCGTCTCGAATCGAGGCGGGTACTGTCGTCTCTTGGTTGAAAATCGCCAGATCACGAGGCCAGCTGCCCAGCGCATAGGCGCTCAGTTCCACATCTCCAAACTCGGCTGCGACTGCTACGTCAGGGACACATAGGGAGCAGAGTAACGCACTGGAGAAAGTGATCAATCGGACGAGGGAAACGAATCCCACAGTTTCACGAAGGTTAGCGGTCGAAAAAAAGAAAGGGCCTTCTGGAGAATTTCCGGAAGGCCCTTCCAAAGCGTACTCTACAGTTGTCTAGTTACCATGAACAATCGTGCACCAGTCACCGATGATGCCCAAGATATTCATGGCGGAGTGGTCCACGGAGGAGACTTTGGTGATCCCTCCGGCAGTCTTTGCAGCATGGATGCTTGCATCACCGATTGCGACCAATCCAAGAATCGTCTGAGCGCAGGCCTTACCCTCTTTGGAGGCTCCGGCCTCGTCGGTCGCGGCATAGCCAAACTTTGTTTGATTGTAAATGCCACCATTCAACGGAGACATAACGTGCTGACAGCCGCTCAAGCTGAGGCCGACGAGGGCAATAACCGCAAGAGATAACCGGGACGCGTGCTTCATAGATCCTCCTTAATAGAAGTTAGACCGCAAGATTGCTTAGGTGTCATAAACAATCAGCGTGAGTATAGTCATATAGGTGGTATCCGTCAATCAGGAATGTTGGTCATGTGTCAGGTCTCGAGTATGAGTAGCGATCCAATCTCATGGCCATGAAAAAGTTGTTGCGCTCATCAGTGATTTGTCTATAATCATCCGGCTTGTTTGATCGGTGTAAATTATTCTTCAACCCGAACTTTCTTATAAACATCGGAGATGAATTCGGTTATACTTTGAGCCGATGTTTTGGCAATGGTAGTGGGTACTTCACTTATTTCTAACGGAGGAGGACTTATGTCGAAGAAAGTGCTTGTATTGTCTATCGCCGTACTATTCAGCGCTCAGGCGGGTCTGGCGATGGCGGCAAATCCAGACACCGGTCCGGGCTGTGGATTGGGAAAGTTGGCTTGGGGTGAGTATAAGGGGCAGAAGGAAATCGCTCCTCAAGTGCTGCAGGCCACCACGAACGGCACCTTTGGCAGCCAGACGTTCGGTATCAGCTTTGGAACGTCCGGATGCACCAACGATGGCAAGGTCATGAGCGAGCATAAGACGACGATGTTTGCCTCGCTGAACTTCGAGGCGCTCAGCGCCGAGATGGCTCAAGGGCAGGGCGAGCACTTGGCCTCGCTTGCGACGCTGATGGGTGTACCAGCGGAGCGCCACGCAGCGTTCTTCGCCTTGACCCAGGAGCGGTATACGTCTTTGGTTCAAGCTGGGGAAGCTTCTCCGATCGCATTGGTGAAGTCTCTCAATGATGCGATCGCGGGCCATCCAGTCCTCGCGCAAGCATCGGTACGCTAAATTCGCACAAGGGGCCCTGGCAGAGATGTCAGGGCCCTTGCTGTCTCTTTCACGCCGTGCTGGTCTTTCTTCTCGCATTTCTAGCCTGTTTGTTCGCTCCCTCTCCTTCCCATGCACTGCAATCTGATCATGAAGTTTATCTCACCCAGCTGATCGAGCAGGCTCAACAAAAGAAGCTTGCCGAACAACGTGAGTGGCACCTGCTGTTGCACTATCGGAAGGGACTTTGGGGAGGATATGAGAGCGAGCAGGATGATCCAGGATTTTTCTTGTCTTCCAATGGGAAGACGGATCCGTCTTCTGAGCTTGCGGCGACCCTTGCACAATTCTTCTCTGCTGAACTGGTCGGTCGCTCTCGACAGCCGGCTCAGTGCGCGTTCATCGCTCGGTACCACTGGCTGAAAGAGCAACTGCAGTTTGATCCGACTCGGCTTCCAGCGCTTTCCTGTGAACGGTTTGATCGGTGGTACGAGGATTTCGAGGTCCAATCTATTTCTCTGATCTTTCCGTCAGCCTTTCTGAATAATCCGGCCTCCATGTTCGGCCATACCCTGTTTCGTGTTGATCAAAAGGGCCAGACCGAACAGACCCGCATTCTCGCCTATACCATCAACTATGCAGCGGACGTACCGCCCAACGCCGGCCTTGCCTATCCTATACGAGGCATCTTTGGAAGCTATAAGGGGTATTTTTCCACGATTCCCTACTACCTCAAGGTGCAGCAGTATCGAGATATCGAAAACCGCGACATTTGGGAATATCGCCTGAATCTTACGGAGAACCAATTGCGACGATTTCTGATGCATGCGTGGGAATTAGGGAATGCCTACTTCGACTATTTCTTTTTTAAGGAGAATTGTTCGTACCATATCCTTGCCCTCTTGGACTATGCCGATCCAGATTTGCATTTGACGGATGAGTTTATCGGGTGGACTGTCCCTGCCGATACGATTCGATTGGTCGTCTCAAAACTCAGCTTGGTGTCAGATATCACGTACAGGCCATCTCGCAGTACCGTGATCAAACGAAAGCGGGAGTCCTTGCCCGCTGAAGAGCGAGATCTGGCTCATCGGATCACAGAAGACCTCAGCGAGGTAGCTTCGCCGATCTTCACCCAGCTGGCCCCTCCCAAACAAGCCTTTGTACTCGATCTGGCATCGGACTATTTGCGGTATCGGCTTGAGACGAGCGACTCCCCAAAACCGGAGTGGAAGGAACGCAATAGGACGGTTCTGACAACCCGCAGTCAGCTTCGCATCCCATCCGAGGAGTTTACCGTGCGCCCGTTTGCGAAACAGCCGGAACTGGGCCATAAGACCTCACGTGCAGTCATCGGAGGAGGCTGGCGCAATAACGATACGTTTGAAGAAGCGACCTTGCGCGGCGGCTATCACGACTTGCTCGATCCAGAGGTTGGGTATACTCCAGATGCGCAGATTGAAATGGCCTCCATCACGGTGCGGCACTACAATCGAGCGGATCAGACCAGGGTAGAACGAGCGACGTTGCTGAATCTTTTGTCCCTCTCGCCGATCGACTCAGTCTTCCATGCCCCCTCTTGGAAGCTCAACATTGGAATGAACACCATCCGGCATCACGATTGTCAGCTCTGCAGCAACGGCCTCCTCAACGCTGGGATCGGAGGGGCGAAGGAATTACGGTTGCTCAATCGGGAAGTCCTGTTCGCTTTTGCGGAAACCGAAGCAAACATCAGCAAGGCCTATCATGAGCTGCATCGGGTGGGTGGTGGTGGCACGGTCGGGATATTAGCCGATCTCACAGAGCGCTGGAAGATTATGGCAACGGGATCTTATTTGAAATTTCCGTTGGGTGACAAATCTGATGATTTCCGATGGTACGTTGGGTCGCGCTTCACCGTGGCCAGAAATTGGACGGTCAGGTTAGAGTACAACCATCGGGACCGGGACAATGATGTCCTGTTCAGCGTGCAGGCGTTTTTCTAGACTTCCATCCCTTCCTTCCTGGAAAAAGTTCCGTTATCCTCCCTCCGTGAGCTTTCTTGACCAGTTTTTCGTCTATCATCCCGAGCCTTGGCAAGACCGAGATTGGGCAAGACTGAGCGGATTGCCGCTTGAAGATGTGTGGTTTCAAGCCGCCGATGGAGCGAGATTGTTCGGCTGGTATGTCGAAGCGGCAGCCGATCGTCCGGTGGTGCTCTGGTGCCATGGCAATGCCGGTAATATCATCAACCGTCTTGACAATCTCAAGCTCCTCTACCAGATGGGATTATCGATTTTCTTGTTCGACTATCGTGGATATGGGAAGAGTCAGGGCTCTAGTCCAAACGAGGAAGGACTCTATCAGGATGCGTACGGGGCGTATGAGTACCTCACCCGAATCAGAAAGATCCGTCCAGAACGAATCGTGCTGTTCGGCCGATCGCTTGGAGCTTCCGTCGCAGGTGAACTTGCGGCACAACGGCCAGCCTCCGCCCTCATCCTTGAATCATCGTTTTCTTCCATCGAAGCAGTGGCCAAATTCTATTATGGTGGGTTACCCGTGCATTGGCTCCTCGGAGCCGCGCATCGATTGATCGACCGGCTCCCGCAGCTGTCACTTCCGAAGCTGATCATCCATGGGGACAAGGATGACATTATTCCCATTGAGTTTGGCCGCCAGGTCTTCGACGCGGCCAAGCCGCCGAAGGACTGGTATGTGGTCGAAGGTGCTGGACATAACGACACGTATCTGGTGGGTGGGCGGGCCTACTTTCGCCAGCTTGGGGAGTTTATTCGGAAGGCGATTGCTGCGTACTGAAGTTAAGGTACAGGCGGTGCGATGCACTCGTTGAATTAGCTTTTTGCTTCCCGAGGCGGCCAGTTCATTTCCGTGTGCCGGCCGCAGTAGTAGCACAGGAGGCGGTACCGAGCTTTGCGCCTGGGATTGGGTAGCGAGATGAAGGTAATGGGGGTATCGTCGTACGGGCAAGTCGGTTGGTCATGGAGTAGGTGGATCTCGGCCATCATTGTGATTGAAGCGATGTCCCAGGGAGGCGCGTGCTCTTCTTTGCCCGTGATCTGTTCCACTACATGGCATTGCTCACATTCGGCTTCATACTTCTTGACCTTTCCGTTATGCGGGGTGTGATCCGTCACCTGCATCGGCCCGCCGCAACCGGGCTTGGTGCAGATCACATGTTCGTGTTGAAGCGCCTGAACAAAACGGCGATGGGCCTCACGTTCCTGCTCTGATCGCATAGGTCCTCCTCTTCTAGATTCCCCACGCTCCACTGATCTGAATGTTTGCCCCGTTGACATAGCGGGCCTCTTCGCTGAGTAAATACCGAACAGCTGCCACGGTGTCGTCAACCGTTCCAATGTACCCGGCGGGAATACGTTTGGTCATAGCGGCAAGTTCTTGTGGCGGCGCACTGCCGGAATCGATGAAGCCGGGCGAGATGGCATTGACGGTAATGCCATAGGGGGCCAACAACTTCGCCAAAGTACGCGTCAGGATCAGCACGCCGGCCTTGGCAATGTAGTGGGCGGTCACATCGGGCTGTGCTTCCATCTGGTCCGCATTGGCCATGCTGAAACTGATGATGCGACCTGATTTTCGCGCTTTCATGCCTGGTGCGACAGCTTGAGCCAGATAGAAAATGGGATGTAAGTTGCCGTCAAACATATCGTTCCAGCCCTCAACGGTTTCGTCGAACAGGTTGATTCGATGATAGGGGCCAGCGCCATTGATCAGGACATCGATTCGCCCCCATTCCTTTTCAACCTGCGTGACCATGTTCTTGGCCGCCACTGGGTCAGAAACATCGCACCGGATGGCCAGAGCTTGTCCTCCTCGCTGCGTGATCTCCTGCGCCGTTGTCTCAGCCTCAGCTTGGCTAGCTCTGTAACAGAAGGCAATCTTCCACTGCCGTGAAGCGAGGTCGAGTGCGATGCCGCGACCGATGCCTTTCGCCCCTCCGGTGATAAGTCCAACGTGTCGGTTCATGTGGCCCTTTAGTTGAACGGTTGGGAACGCTATTATGCTCTCGAACAAAGTCGTTTGGCGAGCGCCTGAAGTACGCCGGTTGTGCGGCTGGAAAACACCCGATCATTCTTCGGCTTTTTGGACTCGGCGTTGCAAGCTTCTATGAGTGCTTCTAGATCGGCCAGGGTATCGACGTCGCGCCACGGTTGAATCAAGGAAACCGTGAGGCCGATCGTCGCTGCTTTCTCCTGTGTGAGCCTGAGGACCTGATCGGTCGACCAGGGAATGTCAGTAAAGAGTTTCGGTGCCATCCGCTTGAGGCCGATCAGATAGTAGCCTCCGTCCAACGCTGGACCAAGCACGAGATCATGATTTTCCAGCGCGGTGATGGCTTGTTTGACATGGTTGAGCGGAAGCGTCGGCACATCCGTCCCAATGAGGACGACCTGTCGGTATCCTTGCGAGAACAGTGTTTGAAAAGCCTGGTTCATGCGCGCACCGAGGTCATCGCCGACTTGATCGATCAGCTTTACGCCTTGCCGTTCCTCCATAATCTTGAAGAAGACGTGAGTCGCCGACGGGGCGCAGGCCAGATACCGATCGATTGGCAACTTCAACGTCGCAACAGCAGCTTTTGTTCGCTCCAGGGTATCAAGGACGAAGCTCCCATGGAGTGTAGCGGCTTCATCGGGAGTGAGCGGCGGGCAGAGGCGTGTCTTGACCTGGCCAGGAATTGGCGCTT
>CAWKLH010000017.1:0-270684 GCA_963850405.1 Nitrospirota bacterium | reverse complement strand
TGCAGAAGTCTGGAGTTATGGCTTGAACTTTCCATAGATTAGACCTCTACTGGCTTGCCTCAGCGAAATAGATCAACAGTCTTGCCTGACACGAATTTGATAACGGTCATCGGGGTTAAGAATGGGAAGTGATCAGGCCTCCGTATCAATCAAAAGAGATCCCATCCGTGCTGCGCTCAAGAGAACGGCTGGTTGCTTCTTCCCTTTCTTGACCTTCCTCTCCGGCGGCCCCTATAATCCCGCTACGTGTCAGTTGTAAGGTACTGATTCAACGAATAAAATGGCTGAATTCACTCACTTCAATGAATCGGGCCGAGCTCGGATGGTCGACATCAGTGCCAAGGACTCGACTGAACGTCTCGCCACTGCGCAGGCCAAGATCTTTCTACTTCCTGAAACCCTTGAAAAGATTCAACGAGGCAAGATCGCGAAGGGTGACGTGCTGGCTGTCGCCCAGGTCGCCGGTGTGATGGGCGCCAAGAAGACGCCGGACCTCATTCCCATGTGCCATCCGATTCTCCTGACGAGTGTCGATATCTCTTTCAAGGAGGAGCCACAGCCGAATCCAGAAGGCCGCTGCTCCATCACCATTACAGCGACTACCAAGACAACAGGACCAACGGGGGTCGAAATGGAAGCCATGACGGCAGCTTCGGTCGCGGCGTTGACCATTTACGATATGTGCAAAGCGGTGGATCGCGGGATGAGCTTTGGCGAGGTCTGTCTGCTTTCCAAATCGGGCGGGAAATCAGGGCTGTATACCAAGAATGGTTAAGGGTAGGGGCTAGGGACGATGATTACGGTGCGATTGTTCGGTATGACGAAGATGCTGGCGGGAAATCAGGGGTCCCTGTTGTTGAATGTGGCGAATGGCCGGCAGGTCAAGGATCTGGTCGGTGCAATCGAGGCCAGCCATCCCGCAATTGGGGAACTGATTCAGAAGAGGAAGGTGCTCGTGTCCGTGAATCAGGACATTGCGCACGAAGAGACGATCATCAATGACGGCGACGAGGTTGCTCTTTTGCCTCCGTTCGCCGGAGGATCAGGGCAGGAACCGATAGACCAGGGGCAGTTCGCCCGTATCCAGCGAGAGAATTTCTCTCTCGATCAGGAGCTCGATCGAGTGCGGAGCCGATCGAAACGGATCGGGGGTATTGCCACATTTTTGGGCATTGCGCGCGATCGATCTCGCGGACGGGATGTGGATGGCATTACGTTTGAGCATTACGAAGGAATGGCGCAGAAGAAGTTGCGTGAAATTCGAGAACGGGCGCTGAAAGACTTCGATATTCTAGAGCTGCTCATTATCCACCGGTATGGCGAAATCACGATCGGTGAAAATATTGTGTTGATCATCGCCGGTGCGGAGCACCGAGCGGACGCGTTCAATGCCTGTCGGTGGGCGATCGATGAGCTTAAACAGATCACTCCGATTTGGAAGCTGGAACATACTCCAGAAGGGGAGGTCTGGGTGGAGGAACACCCCTAAATTCATGAAGTGTGAAACGTGAGTGTTGAAAAATTGAAAGTAATGGTCGGCTGCAAGTGATGGATGAATTCACTGAAAATATAGCGCCTATGGCAGCACAGGACATGCTCGGGCGGCCGTTGAAGAGTTTGCGGCTGTCCGTGACCGATCGCTGTAATCTTCGTTGCCGGTACTGCATGCCCGAGCCGGAGTATGTCTGGCTGCCACGAGAAGATCTCCTGAGCTTCGAAGAAATGTCGACGCTCGTCGGCTATTTTGCTGATCTGGGGGTGGATAAGGTCAGACTGACCGGGGGGGAGCCCTTGTTGCGTCGGGATCTGGCGCGGCTGGTTCGGCTGCTTCGACAGGACCGACGAATTACTGAAGTGGCCTTGACGACGAATGGTGTGTTACTGGCCGAGTCTGTCCAGGATCTCTACTATGCTGGACTCGACCGCATCACGGTCAGTCTCGATACCCTGAAGCCTGAGCGATTTCGTCAACTGACGGGGCGAGATGAATTTTCGCGTGTTCTGGAGGGCATTGAATCGGTTGGGAAGGCGGGCTTTACACATCTGAAGCTCGACACGGTCGCGATTCGCGGGTTCAATGATGATGAACTGAACGAGTTGATCGAATGGGGCAAGCGTTATCACGCCGAGGTGCGTTTTATCGAATACATGGATGTTGGGGGAGCCAACGAGTGGAGGATGGACAAGGTCATGTCTCAGGACATGATCCTCGATACCCTCGCTCGACGGTACGGTCGAATCACTGCACTTCCAGAACGGGGCGCCGCTCCCGCCCAACGATTTTGCTTGCCGGACGGCACGATCTTTGGGATTATCCCCTCGACGACCACACCGTTTTGCGCGCAGTGTGACCGTAGTCGTGTCACCGCTGATGGGATGTGGTACCTGTGCTTGTACGCGGGATCTGGAGTTGATCTCCGCAAGCCTCTTCGCATGAACATGCATCCAGCGCACATGCGGGAAATCATTCGGTTGGGATGGGCTGCTCGTCGCGATCGTGGTGCTGAGGAGCGGAAGGCGCTGGAACGGGTAGGGCTTCGAGACGGAGGGTTGATCGAGATCGATCGTCTCCGGGAAGATCCCCATCTGGAAATGCATGCCCGTGGTGGGTGAGCGAGGCATCTGTTCTCATCGAGTCCGTGCTGGCCTCTTTCCATACTCGTGTTTGGTACGGAGTGTGATGGACGCAGTCACCCCACTATTGGATTTCTGGATGCACGATGCCTGATACTGATTTGTTGACGTTGCTCGGGATTGGTTTTGTGCTGGGACTGCGGCACGCTCTGGATACAGACCATCTCGCAGCGGTCTCGACCGTTCTTGCTGAGCGGCCGTCGTTTCTGGCGTCCGGCGCTGTCGGATTGTGGTGGGGGACTGGCCACACGCTGACGCTGTTGCTGGTTGGATCGATCGTGCTTGCCTGGGGATTCCATATTCCTGCTGAATTTGAAGTCATGGCCGAATCGGGAGTCGGACTGCTTCTGATTGTACTTGGGGGGAGTCTTGCGCTGAAACTGTACCGTGAGCGTTGGCATGTCCATAGCCATGACCACGACGGTCAGCCGCATGTCCACCTGCACAGCCACCAGCAACAACGCGATCATTGCCATCGGCATTGGATGACGGACGCAATTCGTCCGCTGTGTATTGGCATGATGCATGGACTTGCCGGATCAGCCGCGTTGATGTTGATGATTTTGGCGGCGACGACAACCCTGGTCAGCGGGCTTGTGGCGATCCTCGTCTTTGGCGTTGGATCGATCATCGGCATGATGGCGATCGGTTTGACCTTGAGTGTGCCGGTCATCTATTCGCGTTCGATGAGTCAGCGACTCTTTGTCGGCGTTCAGGGATTTGCCAGCCTTGCCAGTATCCTGGTTGGGGTATGGATGTTGGTGGAGTTGACCCCCTCAGTCCTCGGGCACTGATGCGGCCTGGTGTATCAGGTGCGATACGCCGCTAAGGTGCATTGGGGGTAGCCCTGTGCTATTCTCTGAAAATTGATGGAGCACAATGGGTCGAGAGGGTAGGACTGCACTAAGACAATAACCATGACGTGGTTCAAAAAAGAGAAACCTGCAGAATCCGCCCCGCCGCCACGTTCAAAAGGCAGCGAGGGGATGTGGCTTAAGTGCAATCACTGCCGGGAGATCGTCTACCGCAAGGAGGTTGACCGGAACAACAAGGTTTGCCCCAAATGCGAGTATCATTTCCCGATCTCGGTCACTGAGCGGATTGGCTTGCTCCTTGATCTCGGTACCTTCAAAGAATGGGATGCGGGTTTAGAAGCGCAGGATCCGTTGAGGTTCCAAGATACCAAGCCGTATCGAGATCGGGTCAAGGCTCACCAAGAAAAGACGGGCCGGAAGGATGCGCTTGTTATCGGCGAAGGCCTGGTCAACGGGCGTCGGGTGGTGCTCTGTGTCTTCGATTTCAGTTTTATGGGCGGGAGTATGGGGTCTGTGGTCGGGGAAAAGCTCTGCCGCGCGATTGATCGGGCGTTGGAACTAAAGCTGCCGGTCATCCTAGTCACCACTTCTGGGGGTGCGCGGATGCAGGAAGGCATCCTTTCGTTGATGCAGATGGCCAAGACCTCGACTGCGGTCGCGAAGCTGGGTGAGGCCAAACTGCCGTTTATCTCGATTCTTGCCGATCCGACGTTCGGCGGCGTCACCGCCAGTGTGGCGATGTTGGGAGATGTCATCATTGCGGAGCCAAAAGCGTTGATTGGGTTTGCGGGACCTCGTGTCATCGAACAAACTATCAAGCAGCAGTTGCCGGATCAGTTCCAACGGGCCGAGTTTCTTCTCGAACACGGCATGATCGATATGATCGTCGAGCGCAAGCGTCTCAAGGAGACGGTTGGCACCCTCGTGAATCATTTTTAGCCTTCTGCGTCCTCCCGGCTTGTCGATGAGCTACTCCTCCATGATTGAGTACCTCTACGCGCTTCAGAAGCACGGCATCAAGCTGGGCCTGGAGACCATGCAGATTCTGTTGAACAGGGTCGGCAATCCTCATCGGTCACTTCGCGTCCTTCATATTGGAGGAACCAACGGCAAGGGGTCGACGGCAGCGATGGTTGCGGCCGTTCTTCAGCATGCAGGCCAACGGGTCGGGCTCTATACCTCTCCTCACCTCATCGAATTTCGGGAGAGGATTCGTATCAACGGATGCATGATTCCGGAGCCTCACGTCGAGGCGTTGATCGCGCGTTTGCGGGCCGTGCTCGAAGATAATCTGGAACCGACGTTTTTTGAGATGACGACGGCTCTGGCATTCCTCTATTTCGCAGAGTCGGAAGTCGATGTTGCCGTATTGGAGGTTGGGTTAGGCGGGCGGTTCGATGCAACCAACGTGGTGGAACAACCATTGGCCAGTGCGATCACGACGATCGGCTTGGATCATCAGGAGTATTTGGGGCATACGGAGGAGGCAATTGCATTTGAAAAAGGGGGAATCATCAAGCCCTTTGTCCCGGTTGTGATCGGACGGATGGGAGAGGAGGCTGAACAGGTTCTACGCCGGATCGCGCAGGATCGTGCAGCTCCCCTGTGGCAGCTTGGCCGCGACTTTGCTATTGATGGAAATCGTTTCGAGGGACTGACGCATCGAGGCGTGACTCGTGTGTGGGAGGATCTAACTTGTGGTTTGGCAGGGCGTCACCAGTGGGACAATGCCGCTTGCGCGTTGGCACTTCTTGAATCGGCGGATCGAGCTGGGATGGCTGTGGATGCGGCAGCCGTTCGCAATGGCCTGCGTACGGTCTCATGGGAAGGTCGGTTAGAGGTGATTGGCGAGTATCCCACGGTCGTGCTCGACGGCGCCCATAACCCTGCTGCCGCGCATGCGCTTGCGGAGTATCTCAAGGACTTTGCCGTCAGTCATCCTACATCACGGATTATCCTCGTATGGGGCATGATGCGGGATAAAGATCGACGGGGCTTTATCGATCCGCTGTTACCCTGTGTGTCAGAAATCGTGCTGACGCAGGCGACCCTCGCACGGTCTGCTACGGTCCAAGAACTCCGTGCAACTCTGCGCGAGTGGCAAGGGCCGGTACGTGAGGCCGTCCGTCCTATGGACGCGTTAACAGTTGCCAGAAGCCGAGCCATGCCTCATGATCTCATCTGTATTGCCGGATCGTTGATGCTTCTGGGGGATATCAAAGCGGCAGTGCGTGGCTGCGGGTTGTCACCGATTCGTGGCTAGCATGGCGGGTCCTCTCGCGTGGGTCCGCTGGCAGCTCATTCTCATCGTCGCCATTCTCACTCTCATTCCCTTTCCTGGATCAGCGGCAGACACCCAAGTAGGTGTCGGAACGCCGCCCGCTGGATCCGCTCCTCTCGATATCACGGCCGAGCGGATCGACTATCGACAAGATCAAGACGTCTACGAGGCAAACGGATCGGTGGTGATTCAACAGGGGGCGATCAAGCTCACGGCGGACCACGCTACCATTCAAGTCTTGTCGGGGATTCTCACTGCCGTCGGCCATGTTCATTTAACGGACCCGCAGGCCGATGTGACGGCTGAGCGGATGGAACTCAATGTCAATACAGAGGCTGGCGTGGCGACACATGCTCAGCTCTACGCTCCGATAACCAACTCATCAATATCCGGCCGCCTGCTGCAGAGATTTTCTGAATACCACTACCGAGTCAAAGAGGGCAGCTTCACGAATTGTGATGCACAAGATGGAGAAGTGCCGGCGTGGCGTTTTCGGTTTAAGGATCTGGATCTGACCATGGGAGACACATTGGGATCCAAGGGCGGATGGTTCTGTGTCTTGGACGTGCCCACGATTCCACTCCCCACCTTCTCCTTTCCTATGACCAAACGACAAACCGGTTTTCTAATTCCTAGCCCGAGTTATGACAATCGATTTGGATTCCACCTGAAACAGAGCTTTTTTTGGGCGATCAATCCAAGTCAAGACTTGACGGTCACACCGTCCTACTACAGTGACCTCGGATATGGGTCCGACTTTGAGTATCGGTATGTCTTGGACCGGCGATCTCGGGGCAAGTGGTATGTGAGTTATCTCCAACAGACGCAGCTTCCCAATGTCTCAGGCCTCACCGACACCGGGGAAGATGTCAAACAAGCACGCGCGGCACTCATCGGAACCCATACGCAATACCTCACCGATACGTTGCTGCTTCGTGCCAGTGCCAATTTGGTCACAGACCCTAACTATTTTCAACAGTTGAGCAATTCGGGGATACTCCGTGCCTCGCCGAGCAGTGAATCAAATCTCTTGGTGACCCAGCGCTTGCCCTACGGCAACCTGTATCTTCTGGGCCTCTATCTGCAACCATTACAAGCCGGAGGAAAAGATACGTTTCAACGGCTTCCTGAGGCAGGGTATAGCCTGCCCAACGTTTCACTGTTCAATTCGCCTGTTTTGTTGGGCATGGAAGGGAACTATGTCAATTTCTATCGCGATCAAGGATTTACGCTGAATCGAATCAATGTCGTTCCTAGTATTTCAACAGATGTACTGCATCTCGGGCATGTGATCGGGATTCGACCGCAAGCGAAGTTCCGTGAGGTCTATTACACTAGAGGGGCGCAATCGGATGAAGGGCAGCATCGAGAGACGTTTTGGTTGGGGGTGGATGCCACATCAAAAGTGACGCGCCGATTAGCCCTCGCCGACGGGGGCAGTCTGTTGCATACCCTCGAGCCCACGGTCACCTACGAATATGTGCCGTCGACTGATCAGTCGAAGTTGACGCAAATCGACCAAGTCGATGATCTTCCGAAGAAGAATTTGCTGACGTATATGCTGCGTAGTCGCGTGTTGGAATCAGGCAAGACAAATGCCTTCAACTGGCTCGATCTCACGTTGGCGCAGAGTTATCATGTCGGTGATGTACAGACTCTGGCTCGTGAGTTTACGCCAGGAGTTGCCCCTTTCCTTGGATCGTTCACCCAGCCGCTCCAGTCGGCCACGGTGCCTATTCAAGGCAAGAAGTTTTCTGATATCTGGATGCGGGCCGTGATTGGCAATAATCTGCCGACGTTGATGACGACGGCCTGGTTGGATACCCCGGTAGTCGGACGTGCGGCGCAGGCGTGGGCTCTGCGACCACCGATCAACCGGTATCTGACGGTTGACGCGTTCCTCGATCCCTATCAACCAGGGGTGAGTCAATTCAACACGGATCTTCGATTTCAAGAGGGAACCAACTGGTATTTCGAAGTGGGACAACGGTACACGAGAGATGGGAATCGGGTCAGGCGAGGCGACGTCTGGAACCCTATCTCATTTAATGAGGTGTTTGCTCCGACGAAGGACATTCAGTTTGTGACCATGGGCGGGGCCTTCCGCACCCCGTGGGGATGGACGTTCGGAGCCAAAGCCTACTACGACGTCAAGAATGGACGAAGTCCTGAATTGGACGCGGTCGCTTTGTATCAGAATCCATGTAGATGTTGGTCGGTGGGGCTGTATTACTTGAAGTTCCCGGATCGTGAGCAATACAGCTTTATGTTGAGTCTTACTGGAATCGGTTGGACCGAAAGTGCCGGGACGGTCGTCATGCGGACTCTTTTGAGCCCGCTTCTGTGGGGTGAACGGGGGCTACCTTGGGCGACTCTGGGCGGGCCCTATGGTATTCCTCCGCAGACCTCCGAGACAGGTGCTGCGTTGCCCGGAGTTCAAACTGGACGGTGATCCCTGTTTGACACTAAAAACAGTGGTGGGGTACGATGCCCATGCAATCACGCATCAATGATCTCAACCCTGAAGGAGGGCGCAGACGTGGCTGGTGACGCCTTAAAAGTCGAAGATTCCACTTGGGATGCCGAAGTGATGAAGGCCTCCGAACTCGTCATGGTTGATTTTTGGGCGGTGTGGTGCGGCCCATGTCAAATGGTGGCTCCCATCGTGGAGGAGCTGGCAAATGAATACGCCGGGAAGCTGAAGGTTCGAAAACTGAACACTGACGAGAATCCTGAGGTGGCGGGTCGTTATCAGGTGATGAGTATCCCCACGATTCTATTCTTTAAGAACGGCCAGCCCGTTGAGAAGCTGGTGGGTGCCAGACCAAAGCGACAGTTCAAAGAAGTGATCGACTCACTGCTTGCTCAGCATGCCGGGACCGCCTAGCAAGATGTTCAAAGCGGCAGCCAGCCTCGTTCTCGCATCGCTCAGAGGCTCGACGTACCAAAGCGTACGCCTCGCCTCTTTACTCGCTGCGGCCTCGCTGGACAGCCGTTTTGAGCATCTTGTGTACTGTTCCAACTATTGTTAGCCAGCACTGGCCATTGTGAGCGCCATATGTGTTTTCTGCAGCTAGCTGGATCTCGCCACTGTTGCAGCTATGCTCACTGAGCTGCGTATTACGAATTTTGCTGTGATCGAACAACTGAGTCTGCACATGGACTCAGGATTTGCCGTGTTGACCGGGGAGACAGGGACCGGTAAGTCGTTATTAATCGATGCAGTGGCGCTTCTTGTCGGTGGGCGAGCCTCAAGCGACCAAATTCGTTTCGGTGAAGACGAAGCCCAACTTGAAGCGTCGTTCGAGATTCCGCTTGCGCATCCTCTGCTTCAACGACTGCGGGCCAAAGAAGTCCTTGGCCCCAATGATTCTCAACTCATCATTCGACGCATCATTGCACGCTCAGGAAGAAACCGGGTGTACCTGAACGGAATCCTTAGCCCTGTCCATGTGCTGGAGGAGTTCGCCGGTACGCTTGTCGATATCCATGGCCAGCATGACCAGCAATCGCTTCTGTCCAGCTCCGCTCAGCTTGAGGTTCTGGATGCCTTTGGTCGTTTACTGGAACTGCGGTTCCAATATCGATCAATCCATCGTGAGTTGGTGAGTTCCCGTGAGAAACGTGCTGCGCTTGCCGTAACTCTCCAACAACGGGCCCAGCAAGAAGACCTGTTGAGTTTTCAGCAGGAGGAATTGGATGAGGCTGCCTGCCGTATGGGGGAGGAAGAGCTGCTACAGGCTGAACGTCATCGGTTGGGGGCGTCTCGGCGTTTGGTTGAATTGGCATCGGAAGCTCAGGAACGAATTCAGGGCGATGCGGCGGGTATCTTGGTGAATCTGGTGTCGATGGAGCGTGTGTTAGGAGAGCTAATTCAGATCGACCCTGCGATGGGAGAAACAGGTCGGCTTGCGTCCGAGGCCAAAGTGCTTCTGAAAGAAGTCGCCGATTCCCTTCGTGGGTATGCCGAGGGGCTAGACTCAGATCCTCAGCGACTCAGTACGATCGAAGATCGTTTGGCTGTCATCCAGAAGATAAAAAAGAAATACGGGGGGACGATCGAAGCCGTTCTAGAGGCTCAGGGTCGAGTGAAACAAGAACTAGGCCAACTTCGCGGGGTGGATAGCGATATCGATCGATATGATCGTCTTATTACGGAGCAACAACAGAATGTCTCGGTACTGGCCAGAGCGCTCTCAGGGAAGCGAAGGGAAGCAGCCAAGCGGTTGACGAAACTGGTGGACAAAGAGCTCAGTGCGTTGAAAATGGGATCGGTACGGTTTCTGGTTCAAGTTGTGCCTTGTGGGCCTGATGAAATGTACGGTCCTGATGGTGCCGATCGTGTCGAGTTTCTGCTGTCGACCAATGCAGGAGAGCCATTGAAACCGATATCTCGCGTCGCATCGGGCGGCGAACTCTCGCGGGTGATGCTGGCGTTGAAATCCGTCCTTGCTGATGTCGATCATGTGCCGGTCTTGATCTTCGATGAGATCGATACGGGGGTGGGAGGAGCGGTCGCAGCCACGATTGGGAAACGGCTACGGGAGTTGGGCCGATACCATCAAGTGCTGTGCATCACGCATCTCCCGCAGGTCGCCTCTCAAGCCCAGCATCATTTCTCTGTCGAAAAGCTGGAGGTCAAGGGGCGAACGGTGGCGACGGTGCGTTTGTTGACAGGCCTAAGTCGCGAGGGTGAAATTGCGCGCATGCTCGGTGGGGAGCGAATTACTGCAAAGACTCGATCTGCAGCGGCGGAGTTGATCGCTGGAACGCATGAATAGATCAAGCGGCGGGAGCGATCTCCATGGCACGAGGCGAGACGGGAGAGTCCTTTACGACCTGAACGAAGAGTTCAAGCAACTGCGGGTCAAAATGCGTATGCGATTGAAGTAAGATCTGACGGATTGCGGCATCTAGAGGCAGGGTCACGCGTCCAGGTGTGTCGGCGGTCAGATGATCAAACGTTTGGACGATACCGACAATACGAGCCAGTAAGGGAATATCCGCGCCTCGGAGTCCATGAGGGTAGCCCTGACCATCCCATCGCTCGTGGTGGGATGCGATGATTTGCCTTGCCTCAATCGGCAAACCCAACGGCGCAATCATCCGTGCACCTCTGTCGACGTGTTCCCTACAGAGGGATGCTTCGCCTGACGGAAGGATTTGGTCCTCTGAGAACCTATATGATGGGAGACTTGTTTTTCCTACATCATGCAGAAAGGCTCCCAAGGCCAACGCTTTTTGCTCGGACACGGTAAGATTGAGTCGGCTAGCCATCAACGTAGCATAGAAACTCACTCGGCTCGAATGATTGAGTAATTGGCGGTCTGTGGCTTCTAGAACATCGGACAGGAGTGGAAGCAGGGTCATCTCGTCTTGCTGCAAAGCATCATGGTTCTGCGTATGAATAGAGAGCGACGCATATTCCGTCTTAACTTTGTCCCATGCACGTGCACTCTCTTCCTCCGAGCCCCACAGGTCTGGTAGCGTCCGAAGGCAGTAGCGAAGAAAGTCGAGTCGGCGCTTCTTCTCCATCGTCTGTTGAATGAGGGTGGTCAGCTCGTTCACGTTAAAAGGCTTCAGTAAGTAACCCGCGGCTCCCTGACGTATACCCTCCATGGCAGACTTCAGGCTCCCGTATCCCGTGACGACAATGACCTCCACGTCGGGGTGATGGTGTTTGATGTCTCTGAGAAGCTCGAGTCCATGACGATCCGGAAGCTTTTGATCGAGTGTGATCAGGTCAATGGGTTCCTGGCCGAGGACCTCGAGGGCCATCTTGGCGTTCTCTGCAGAACGAACGTTGCAGAAAGTACGAAGTATGAATTTGAGAGCATCGCGGGGCCCCGCTTCATCATCAACCACGAGGACCGTCGGTGGTGTTCCGGACTGACGAGAGGGTGTGATCATATGCGAGACTTACTCCAGGCCTCGCCACCGTTTAAGCAATTCTCATTCCTTTTCATGTGGTTGCAAGTAATTTCAATATAGAGTGGTGGTGGAATTATGAGCAACTATACGTAGACTTTAATAATGGTAGGATACCTATGTTACTAACAGGGTGGTGAGGATAATATGTGCATAAGTGTGACATTCTTGTGCATAAGTGTGTCATTCTTGCATGGGTAGGTCGGGCTCTTGCGTGGAGGAATTATCCGGGCGACCAATGCTGAGGGTGTCCATTCGGTATTTCAGCATCCGTCGGCTAATTCCAAGTAGGTTCGCGGCGTGGGTTTGTACGTAATTGGTCCGTTTCAACGCATCAAGGATAATCTCCCGTTCAAACTCCATCACGGCTTTTTCAAGCGACATGCGACCGGCGAGGGTATCGTCTCGAAGCGATGTTGAACGAGAGTCATTCTTGATCAGAGTCGGCAAATGCTCCGGAGTGATTTGTGTAGCATTTTTGGACCAGATGAACGCCTGCTCGACGAAGTTTTCCAGCTCGCGAACATTGCCAGGCCAAGAATACCGAGTCAGAAGCTCCAATGCCTCTTTTCCGAATTCGATACGAGGGCGTCGTTCCTCGTCCAGCCGTTTCTCGAGAAAATGTTTGGCCAGGAGGGGAATATCCTCGCCGCGTTCACGGAGTGGAGGGAGAACGAGCGCAATGACGTTGATGCGGTAGTAGAGGTCTTCTCGAAACTGCGCTTTTCGAACGAGGTCATCAAGATTCTTGTTCGTCGCTGTCACGATGCGGACATCGACCTTGATTGGCTGAACTCCCCCGATTCTCGTAAATTCGCGCTCTTGGATGACACGCAGGAGCTTCGCTTGCGTGATTGGACTCAAGTCACCGATTTCGTCCAGGAACAACGTTCCGGTGTTCGCCAATTCAAACTGTCCGACGCGTCGGGCTGTGGCATCCGTGAACGACCCTTTTTCGTGGCCGAAGAGTTCGCTTTCTATGAGCGTTTCAGGCAACGCGGCGCAGTTCAGGGCAATGAAGGGGCGCTCGCGTCGGGAACTGTTGTAGTGCAAGGCTTTTGCGACTAATTCCTTTCCTGTGCCACTTTCTCCAGTAATGAGTACCGTGGTGCGGCTATCGGCGACCTGCTCGATTTTTGAGTAGATCTCCTGCATCCCCTGGCTTTTGCCGATCAGATTATGGAAGGCATAGCGCTGGACGACTTGAGCCCGCAACTGCTTGACTTCTCGCTCCAGTTCGGAGGAGTTCAGGACGCGATCGATGATGATACGGAGCTCATCGACGTCGAACGGTTTTGAGAGATAGTCAGCAGCGCCGAACTTCATGGCGTCGACGGCTGTTTTGACAGATTTGGTACCTGTGAGCATGATGACAGGAGTCATCTTGCTCTCCAGACGAAGCGTTTGAAGCACTGCGAGGCCGTCGGTTCCCGGGAGAATGACATCGAGGAGGATGAGGTCGGGTTCATCCTTCCGAAACACATCGAGACCTTCCTGACCATCACAGGCTTGGAGAATGTCATAGATTGGTTCGAGAACCATTTTGAGGGAGGCACGGACTCGGGGATCGTCATCGATCAGCAGAACCCGTTTCCTAACAGCCAAACTTTCCACAAGCGCTCCTTACGTTCTAACCTTGATGGGAGGGAAGATTGATGAGGAAGGTTGTTCCACTTCCTTCCGTACTCTGAACTTGAATCTCTCCTCGATGCTCTCGAACGATCTGATGAGCGATGGTCAGTCCCAAACCGGTTCCTTCGTTTAGGGTACTCGCATATTTAGTGGTAAAGAAAGGATCGAAGATGTGGTCAAGATTTTCAGCTGAGATGCCGTGCCCCGTATCCTCGATCTGTATCTGCATCCACATCTCACCGCCCACTTTTGGGAGCCTAGTGGTCCGTACTCGAAGAGTTCCATTTTTGTCGCCGATGGCATCCATCGCATTCAAGAGCAGGTTTAAGAGGACCTGTTTGATTTGCTGCCGATCTAACATGCCACGAGGAAGCTCCGGCGCCAAATCTTTTTCAATCTTGATCCCGAGGCTGTCTGCCTTCACTTGGATGAAGTACAGGCACGACGAGACGATTTCATTCAGATCTTCATCGGTCAACTGAGGCTCCATATATCGAGCGTAGTCGAGGATCTCCTGAATTAACCGCTCAATCCGATTGACGTCCTCGAGCACAATGCGGCTGAATTCTCCGATAAACTGACTGTCATCCTTCCGTTCTGGAGCCAGTTGGATGAATGTCTTGATCGACGTCAAGGGGTTTCTGATTTCATGGGCGAAGCCCCCTGCAATGGTTTCCAAAGAACGCAGTCGATCAGTTCGCCGCATGAGGACTTGAGATTGCCGAAGGTCCTCGTACAATAGGAAAGAGTTGAGCGCATTGGCGGCGCTCTGGGCCATAGAGGTCAGTAGTTCTAGGGTATCGGAGGGGATGATCGTGGATTCTATTTGAGATTGGAGGACGACGAAAGCGATCAACCGATCTCGATTCAGCAGCGGGATGGCCAGATTAATGGGAAGTGTGGCGAACTGGGCATCCGCTATGTTGTCCAGCAATGTCGTGCGTAGGGAGTTGGCCAGCACGGACGAGTCGAGGATGTCCTGGCGATCAGCCAGTTGTTGAACGAGGGGGTGCTTGAGAGGAACGACGGGAGGCGCGGCTATTGAAGGAGTCGGCGTGGGTACATTCACCAGGCGAAAGCATTCTCGCTCACGATCAAGCAGATATAGTAGCCCTAGAGCGTGCCGGGATGCTTCGGAGAGGCCGGAAAGAATTCGTTCTGCGATGATGGGAAGGCTTGTCGGGTACCCTATGTCCCGCGCGAATTTCGTGAGTCGTTGCAGTGAAGTTGTGCCTGCCTGATCAGGGTTCGATTGAGGAGCTCCATGATCTGTCATGAGTGTGGTGCGCGAAGTTGTATCCGTCCGCGTAGTTCGTTCTGGTGGAAACGAGTCTACGTATCATCACTAGGTTAGAAGTATACACCCGAAAGGCTGTTTCACCCAGCAGATTTGGTCTTCCGTACAACGGCGAGTAGAAGTTGGTTGTCGAGGACAGGGAAAAACTGGATTGGGCCCGCACCTGCATGAGCCAGCAGACAGGCCAACTCATCCCGCTCATAGATATGCAATAAGCCATGGCAAATGGCTTCACGCAGACGGCCGAGATAGTGAAGGACGATCTGGGCCGGAGACCCAAATTCATTGTGGTCTTCGGCGAGTAGGTGGTGGCGAAACAGTGTCGAGAGGTCGGTGTGCGGTTGAAGACAGGTCACGACGGCCGTTCCGTCCGGATGCAAGACGCGGAGCATCTGTCTGAGACAATGAAGGGGTGAGGACGTGAAGGAGAGCGAGAGATGGCAAAGAATGCGCTCAATCGATCCGTTGGTGAAAGGAAGCGGTGCATTCCAGTCTGTGCGCATCCAGCTTGTTGTTACCAATTGAGCAGTTAGGACGGCAGCCCTGAGCGTGCCGGGCAGTTCCTTAGCGAATGTATGGAACTGCTGTTCTGCAAGTCTAAGCGATTCATGCGACTGGTCCAACCCGACGTAGCGGAGAGGGACGGTCGTCCGTTTGCTGTGATGCGCCGACCGATAGGCCTGATTGGTCAACATGAGACGGGCGAAGTGTCTTTGGCCGCAGCCGATATCGAGGATAGTCATGCCTGGTTCAAGGGGAAGAAGCCGGCGATACAGGTCATTCGTCATGCCCAAATAGTTCGGCAAGTGTTCGAGTTGAGGCAGGTGGGCCAAATGAGCCCCCCACAAGGCGCTACGTGTAGCCTGCGAGACGTGGTAGCGAAGGCGGATGCGCTCATGCTCCAACTGCTGTTGCTGATACACATCGCGGCGGTTCGATTCCTGGCTCTGAGCCAAGGGAGGACGGTCGATCAGGGGAGTTGAGATCAACTGCAAGATTATCTCGAAGGCTTCGGCACGACGATCGTCGTCGCCGGATTCTCTGGACAGGTCGGCTGGCAGCGATACAAGGGGTGGGGCGGTTTCCATGGCACGACCAGGCTCATATTGAGGGCCGAAGATGTCTTCAATGGGACGGTTCTTTCTGGGAGAGGCGAGAATAATTGGCGGAGTGACCAGTTGAGCGAGGTCAGCCGGTAACGAGGCTAAGTCGACATACCCTCCAGTGATCGCATCGCCGACAAACTTGTCGAAGTTGACATTGAGGCCCCAGAGATTGACCACGCCCCGACGATGGCCTTGCCGGTAGGTTTCAATGACATTGGCGCCAGTGATGGTAGACAGAGCGGTTTCTAGGTCGAGGACAGGATTCAACAAGAAGAGCCGATCAGCCGCTGTGCTTTGGGCCATAACTTTCATCGCCACTCGCGCAGTAATATCCTCGGCGAGGAGAGTGACTGGAGCGGCGGGCCATGTGGTGTGGACAAGGTCCAGAACGCTCTGGAGATCAGTCTGCATGCTGCTTAGAGTGATGTGTAGGACACTGCCCTCGCTGTGGCCGACATGGTTCGAGTGGTCATAGCGAAGCACGCGTAGATGGTTGGCAGCGAGGTGAAACGAGAGTGGGACGTAATCAGTTTGGGTCGATCCGAATCCCGGGATCACGATGACGATCGGGGTGTCGGGTGACATGTGATGGCGAGCATGGTCGGCTGTCACCGCAATAGCTTGACCGTGGGTATTCCGGCATTCCCATCTGTCGCTGACGATCACTGATTGGCTATCTGGATCGGCAACGTCTAGGGAAGAGCCGATGTGTTGTGCAAGCAAGCGGTTGATTTCCCGTTCTGCAAACGGCGTCAGTTGGGAAAAACGGATGCCGATGCGCTGTTTCGGCTGTGATAGACCTGGTGTTGGCTCGGATGGAGCGGTAGCATCAGGCGCCAGATGGATAATGCGGCCGATCAGAATCGCGTCTGGTGTTTCTGGCTTCTGTTGCTTTGGTTGAGTAGGAGTGCTGATCGAAGAAAAATGAAGCGCAACTACCTCGTCAGTCATTTTCAGGAACGGCTCTGTGAGCAGGCATACACCGCCTCTGCTGAAGTTGGTGACGAAGCCCAACAGACGTCCGGCTGCAACGTTAGAAGTTTCAATGCGGACCCGCAGCGCGACTCGAACTCTCACGGTCTCACGAGCGTCTGTGCCTGGCAGTCCCGCTTCGGTAAAGGGTGCTGCAAGGTCACCAGCCCTATCCATCGATGGAAGCTGAGCTTCGACCGTTATGGTAAGCGCGCGTACATGCGCTGCGTCAATAAACGACTCGAGGATCTTTCTGTGGTTCTCATTGACTGCGTTGAACTCGAGTGCAAGACGGGACGCTCGCCGGTCGATGCTGGCCTGTCTGGGCGGGGCTCCTCGGTCATGCGCGGTGGCATCCAGTTCCACCATGCTCTCGACTGTCTTAAAGAGCAGGTAGACGGGCTGTTGCTCAAATGATGGAAGTGCACCTTCGACCTCCAACGAGGCTCCGCTTGGGCTCAGATCGACCATGATACCTTCATGCAGCCTATTACCAATGCTAACGCGTGCTGGCAGGGCGACGGCCGTCCGAATGTATTTGCGGCGCTCAGGCAAAGACTTCGTTGATTGGGTGAAGGGGAGGGGTGCGGGCGGCAAGGTGTGTGCTGGAGTCTGAAAAATCGCCTCGGCATTCCGTTCGACTGGGCCGCCTGCTGAAAAAACGACGGAGGGTAGAGGGACAGCGGGATTGTCCAGTAAGGAAGGTGGTTCCACCGGAATCCACACCTTGATCGACAAGAAACCGTTGATCGGGGCCTGAAAATCCCAACGGCCTCCGAGCTGTCTGATTACCGCATAGGCCGCAAAGAGATCACCGGTTGTTGCTTGCAGGGGCGGTTCCTGAACCTCAACCATGATGTCGGTTTCTTGGATGTGAATTTCGAATTCGGTGGCCGCCGCTTGTAGAATCGGGGCTGTTTCTTGGTCTACAGGGGATCCGGATGGGCTGATCCTGGTACTGACTCGTAGTCGATGAGGGTTTCCCATAGCCGCCATATAGCGGTGGGCATGTGAGAGGAGCATGCCCACGAGATCCACCATGGAGTCGAGGCTTCCAGCGTAGGGCGGAAGATTCTGTCCATATGCCCGTTCAATCCAATCGGTGTTTGTGAGGGGAGGTTGAGCGGAGGTCAGGACAGCCTCGATGATGTCGTTGATGGTGTCCCGGCGGATAACGATGTCCGTCGCGGTCTGGATGAGTTCGCTTCCTAGATGAATGGCTTCAGCGGCGTACGTCGCAAGCGAATCGACTTGTTCTATCAGATGCGCATCACGGATGGTTTTGAGCAGGAGTTGAGATTGGGCTTGAATCGCACGGTGGGGGGCATGCAGAGTTTTTGATAAGGTTGACACACGCCGTGCGATGGCGAGAAGTTGATCGGAGTCACGAAGTTGATGCTCAAGCTGGTGAATGGTCTTGGTCTGCTGGCGGTGTTGTGAGATATCGCGCATCAGACCCAGCGTTCCAAGATGCCGGTGATTCACATCGTACAGTCCCCTCGCGCTGATCTCGGCTCTGACTCGGGTATGGGCTGGTTTGTCAGCGGAGGTCTTGCGGAGGAGATCGATTTCCATACGCTGGGCTGCTCGCGGCCCTGTTCTGCGGTCATTGAAACGATGATGAGCGAGAGCTTGTTGATCAGAAGGTACGACGGCGGAGTAGAGAATGCCGAGTAACTCGTCCTGCCTGTAGCCCAGCATGTCGGTGACGAGCGGGCTTAGATATACGAATCGTCCTTCCATATCGAGTTCGTATAATCCATCGCTGAGGATATCGATGAGGCGGTCGTGACGTTCCTGTGTCTGTTTGAGCGTCATACGGATGGCACGTGTTTCGAGCGTACCTCTTATGTACAAGACCAGTTCCTCAAGAAAACCTGGTGATTTCTTGTACAGGAGAAAATCTGCACCCGACTGAAGCGCATTCAAGGCGGTGGTAGAGTCGCTATGATCCGTTTGCAGCACAAGCGTGGTAGAGGGAACAAGCCGCTTCAGTTCCGAGAAAATAGGCGCAGCGCGCTGGGCGATCACATCCTCATCGATTACGATGAGCTGCCATGATGCCCGATGTCCCCACTGAAGCGCTTCCTCCACGGTGTAGACTGCTTCGACGCGGCAGTGTGGGAAGAATCTTCGGAGGGTGAGCGTGGCCAGTTTGATTTCCTCGGCGATCGCATTGACGAGGAGGATGGTAACAGGCTCACTCTGCGGCATGGCACGATTCCCGTGTTTGTGGGCAAGCCTGCGGTCAGGGAGGTCATTCAGCGGGGCTGCTGTACGTCGCCGCCGCGTGTCAATCAACTCAGCTGCAAAGCACTGCTTGATACGTCAGTACAGACGGTGTGATTGTGATACCACAAGTGGTGGCGAGAAACCCAGGCTGGTGGCCGGTTCTTTCGTAGGGGAAGGGTGGCTACGGAGCTGTTTAACTGAACAATTTTGGACGGTAGGAAAACTGCGGATCGCTTGCAGGCCTGCCGGATGATTCTTGTCGGCAGGCCTGCAAGGGGAGATCAATGCGCGGCGGCAGTCTTGCCCTTTTCGGAGCAGGCACCTGGCGTCATATACAGCAGATAATTGCCCATCCCATGTTGGGCTTCAGTGTTTTGTAGAGAATGGTGGTAGACCATCACCATCTCATAGTCCTCGTCTTTGGAGATAGGGAATCCCTGGCCGTCTTTATAGACTTGATGGGGTAGGAATTCCCGAAGTGTTCCATCGCGCTCAGCATCCGGAATAGTCCGGAGGAGAGTCTGTTTCTTGGTCTTATTTTCCAAGGCGATCAGGAGCAATTCATCGTGGCCGTGCGGATACGCGTATTTGACGCAGCCGTCCATGCTGAACTTCAGTGGAGCCGTACGGACTTGGACACCCGGACCGATTTCAATCCCTTCGTCTGTCTGATCCGCAGGTCGATCACCGAACTTGGTAAAACAGACGATGTTGACGCCGACTTGATAGACGTCCATTGCTTTGACCGGTTTGGCCTTCGGGGCGAAATACATCGTAAACGTTGCGATGACGTCCTTGGTGATAGGGGCTCCATGATAGAACGCGACTACCGTCATTAACTTATCGGTTGCCGAAAGTTGGACGCCGTATCCATCGGGGAATTGTGTCTCCGACATTTCGAGTCCGGCCCCACCGTAGAAGAGCGGCTCACCGGGGCAGGAGACGCTAGGCTTGGTGTTGTTGATCATCAAAATATGGTGCAGATAGTTTCTCGGCAATTCTTTTCCATCGACTGTAGAAAGAGCCGACTTGAATCCAATCAAATACTTGTCTTCGGGCAACTGGAAGTTGAACCGCGGCATGGAATCGCCCATATCGCCTTCGCCATGGCCTGTCGGGAGATCGATGGGGCCGAAGGTTAACACCGCAGTGTTCTCTCCATACGTGATCTTTGAGCCCACCTGCTTTTTCAGGGTGGGGATGGCGTGATGCTCATGGCCCCCATCAGCGTAGGCTGATGAGATCATGAAGAAGAGAGAGATAAAAAGAACGAGGGACCTGCGCATAAGACCTCCCAGAGGAAGTGAAGCGGTGATGGTAAACCGGACTCCGATGTCTTGGTATGGCTCAGAGAAAACAAACGGGCTCATTGGGCGCTGGCCGGCGATGATGTTGCCTTCTTCCAGTGGTATGTGCCGCCGTGTTCCTTTGGCGGTATATTCTTTCTCGTGTCGACTCGTGTGTACCACCAGATTCCTTTGGCTTGTGTGCCGTCTTCCGAGAGGAGCACCTCAAACCCGCCTTCGCGATCGTTGCCAGGCTGGTGCCAGGTGCCTTGCCACAGTCGGTTCTCAATTTTTGTTGTGACAAACCGTCCACCCTGTTGTGTGTAGAGGCCGTTCCCATTCTTGTCTAACGTCGCCTTGTAGCGTTTGTCATCCTCGACTTCGAGGATATCCCATTCTCCGCTCACATCAGGCATGGCGGCGATCGCAGCACTGACAAGCTTTTGTGAGGGTGCCGCCGCTGATGGAGAAGCAAGCGGGCCTCCCGGCTGAGCCGATCGGAACGATTCGTGCCACGACAACAATTGCCAACGTCCGGCACGGCGTTCGAGGACGCCGGTTTCTCTCAGGGGCAGGACCGTCCGCTTCATTGCGGATCCCTCTCCGACATAGCGGGTATAGTCGAGCTCCATCGTAAACCAAGCCAAATCGCCTTTCGTCCAGACTTTGAGCTCCGTAATCGGGATCTCAATCTTCTGCGTGTTGACAAATTCTTCACGCATTTCTCGTTCAAACTCCGGCCAGCCGACGTACTTGCGACCACCCACTGTGTAACTGACGATATCGGCATCGTGGGCCATGAGGCGAGAAAGCGTTGGTAGATCTTTTTCCGCATTGGCCCGGACCATTTGACGAATGGCTGTTTCGGGGTCGAGAGGATCGCCGGCGCTTGCAACTGCGGCACAACCGATCAATAGGAATAGACTTCCACAGATGAACGATCCCCGACGGGGCATAAGGGTCTCCATGTGCATGACTAAGGGTCAAAAGTTTAAGATGCGCAGAAAAACTACACGGCCTGATTGGCCATGTCAACAACGAAGTAGAGTCAGGAGCAACGAGGCGCGACCACTACCACAGTGACGTTATCTTCGCCTCCCCGATCGAGCGCCGCGGTGACGAGGCGGTTGCAGACCTGCGTTGGGTCGAGCTCGCCTGCAGCGAACACAGTACGGATCTCCTCGTCCTCCAACATCTTGGTCAGCCCATCCGAGCAGAGCAGGACCAGGTCCTCTGGAAGTAGGGGAAAGGCCGTGATGGTAGGTTTCACCGTCGAGCCGACCCCCAAGGCACGTGTCAACACATGTCGTTCTGGATGAGTCTTCGCCGTTTCTACCGTGAGGATACCGCGTTCCAGATATTTTTCGATCAGCGTATGGTCTTTGGTCAGAGGGGTCAACGTGCCTGATCGAAACCGATAGGCACGACTGTCGCCGACATGGGCGAGATAGGCGATCGGGGCGGGACCGGAGACGATCGCCAGTAGCACGATGGTCGTGCCCATCCCTTTCAGCTTGGATTTTGATTGAGCCTGATTGACGATCGCTTCATGCACTCGGCTGATCAGGTCTGTTAACACCTCCACAGAGAGGATGCTTGATCGCTATAAAGCAGAGTGTTTGTGGTTCGTGCTTCGGCTTGCACGGTTGCGATGGCCGTTTGAGCGGCGACTTCGCCACCGACATGACCGCCCATTCCATCCGCGACGGCCCAGACACCCACCTCATCGAGGACGGCGAACGCATCCTGGTTCAGGGTGCGCACGAGTCCGATCTCGCTCTGACCGACGCCGATCCAGCTGCTCATTGGGAATAGACCGGTTGAAGGGTGGTCGACAATGAGGAAGGGCCAAACCGTGACATCATGTCCTCATAGAAGCGATCGGCAAGGAGTACGAGGTTTTCGGTATCCGCCCGGTTGTAAGTTAAGAGCGTATCACGAGCGATCATGTCACCTCCTCGCCACAGGAACCATAGGCGGACTGCATCCAATCCGTCGAGACCGCTGATGGTCCGGTTGCGCTCGATCCCCAGTTCTTGTTCGATGTGTTTCAGCCCTCCACGTAACGCAAGCCGACGGGCAGCAAAACAGAGGTCGAAGTGCAATGTGGGAAACCGGAGATCAGGAAACTTGGCACGGAGGTAGGGGACATCAAAGACGGACCCGAAAAATGTCACAAGGAGGTCACAGTGATCAAGCTCCGTCTGCAACCGCTCGGTCGTCAGGGTTTCGCCACGAACCAGGCTTGTCGTGTTCCCTCCGTGATGAAGCCCAACGACAGTCACCTCTCCTGATTCCGGCGATGCGCCGGTCGTTTCGATGTCGAGAAAGCTTGTCCGAGGTCGGCAGGCTTTGTACAGTCGCCAATGTTCCCGGCGCGGAAGGCGGGAGCCAAACATATGAACTTGTCCCTGCTCTATCAGCGATTGCGCCTCTCGAAGCTCTTCATCGTACCAGGTTTTGCGCTGCGCGGAGAGGCCGGTTACGGACGGTCGATCCAGGAAGCTTCGCCAATCGAGCAAGCCCTCTTGCCACCAACGCCGTTCTGTGCTTGGTCCGACGCCCGGGAGGAAGATGAAGCTGGAAGTCAGCATCTCGTGGATTGTAGCCTTGATTTCGTATAGGAGACAAGCTACAGTTCGCAGCATTACGAAGAATGCAGTAAAGAAACGGGTGGGCCCTCGATCGCATGACCGCGCCGGCGAAGAGAATTCGTATTACCGTGGGTGGAGTTCAGCTAGAGGCAGAACTCAGAAAAACGAAGACGGCTGATGAAGTTTATGCGGCCCTTCCGGTCACAGCTGCCATTGCCACATGGGGAGAAGAATTCTACTTCCCAATTTCCGGAGTCCGCGACTATCGAGAAACCGCGACGACCCAGGTGAAAGTCGGAGACATCGCCTTCTGGGGAGCAGGGAAAGTCCTGGCGATCTTTTTTGGGAGAACCCCCATGAGTGTGGGGGCCGATCCAGTCCCGGCTGATCGCGTGAATATCATCGGGACGATCATAGGGGATGCGACCAGACTTCGGCAGGTGATGGAAGTCCCGACAATTCATCTTGCACCGGGGTGAGGGCCATGCGGCTGTCCAAAGAACGTGTACGACATATGGCTGAGAGCCTGACCGGTCGTCTCCAAGAGGAAGGCCACATTGAACTCATCGGAGAGCGGAAGGGATTCGTCGAGGTATTAGAGCAGGCCATCACCTCTGAGTTATCCGTCGAGGATCGTGTGAATGCGGAAGTGCGGCAGCTGCTGAAGGCCTATGAAGAGCAAATTGATCGAGGGCAGGTTGATTACCAAAAGATGTTCCAGATGGTGAAACAGAAGTTAGTCCGTGAACGAGGCATCATCCTATAGGACGTGATGATGTGAAGTGTAAAAGGTGAAAGAACCGCTGGGAGTTAGCCCGGCCTCTTCACCGCGCACTGTTCACGTTTCACGTAGTTCGTAGTATGTTGAGCGAAGATAAGGCGAATCATCTGGCTCATGTCATCCTCACGGCCGTCAAGAAATATACCGGAGCGAGAGTGACGGGCAATGACGAGCGAGTATTAAAAGCGATTAAGCAGGCAGTGACCGCTGAATTGATGCAGGAAGAGGAGATTGATCGAAGGGTAAAAGCCAAGCTGTCGTCGTATTCTCGGGGCATTGTTGAAGGAAGCGCAGAGTGGGATATCTTGTATCGCAAGACGTTCGAGGAAGAGACGCGCAAACAGACGAAGGCTTGAAGACCGAGGTGGTGTTGCCATGAGAAAAACCATACAACAATTGGCCATCTTGGGTATCGTGCTGGTACTTGTCAGCATGACGGCGTGTTCGCAGAAGCGCAAACCGCTCGTGCCGCTCCTCCTTGATAGCGAGGTGAAGGCTCAGGCTGCGGCGCTGACGGAACAAGGAACGCAAGCCTATCAGTCGCAACAGTACGAGGAGGCTAAACGGTATTTCGAGCAAGCGGTCACGGCGGCTCCGCAATCCGGGCCGGCCCATTACAACTATGCGCTGGCCTTGAATGCACTTGGCGATTCAGAAGTCGCCAGGCAGCATTTTTTAGCAGCGGCCGACCTGTCTCCTGGAGACAAGACAATCTGGGACTCACCGGCGCTCTCACCGTATGGGAATCCTGAGAACAAGAACCGCACGAAGGATCGTCCCTATGGGACCCACCGACCGAACTTCGGCGGGATGCCGAGATATTGAAAAGGATGAATCTATGAGCAAAGAACTCGCGGTAGGGGATCAGGCACCGGAACTCTCAATTCCAGACCAGCATGGGAAATCCATGACCTTGAAGAGTTTCAAGGGCAAACAAATCGTCCTCTATTTCTATCCGAAAGACGATACCCCTGGTTGCACGAAAGAGTCCTGTGATTTTCGTGATGTGGAGTCGCAGATCCTCCGGGCGGGAGGCGCCATCGTGGGGGTGAGTTTGGATGGGAAAGAATCGCACCAGAAGTTTATCAAGAAATTCGGACTGCCGTTCCCGCTCCTCAGCGATGAAGATGCGGCGATCTCCAAGGCCTACGGTGTGTACAAAGAGAAGAACATGTACGGCAGAAAGTATTGGGGGATCGAGCGCAGCACGTTCGTCATCGATCTCGAAGGCAAGCTCAAGGCCATCTTTCGGAAGGTGAGCGTCGACGGTCACGCGGACGAGGTGCTGAAAGCGCTGAAGGCCTAGCGTCCACCCAGGATTTCGTGATCCGTCTTTTCTTGTCCAGTAAGGCGATGCGGCAGATGATGAGCCAAACCCGCAGAGCCTGTTTTTTTCTCTTCCTTCTCATTGTTGCCTCACCGAGTCTGTTGATCGCGGCGGAGAAACGTCCCGCCGCGATCCTCGTCAGAGACGCGCTGACGGCTCCTGGCCAGCCGGCCACCCTAGAGGCCAAACTCATTTCAAAACGTCTCATGCTTATTGCTGCGCTTGGCGGGGAACCACTTGAACTCGTGGTGGATGGGAAGGTTGTCGCCACGGCGTTGACCGGCGGTGATGGCAGGGCCTTCTTCACCTATACACCAAAGGCGCAAGGTCTCACACCTGTCCACGTCCGCATTGGCAACAGCCCACGAGTCGACCAGGCAGAAGGCCAGGCCAATCTCGCAGTGTGGGAGAAGCGGCAGCCCATCCTCGTGATTGAATTGTCGTCACTGATCGAGGACCCATTGCCGAGTCGCATCCCTCCCGTCGGCATCGCGCTTGAATCGGAGCGTAAGCCAATGGCTGAGGTCGCCGATGAGCTTGGGAAGCTCACACAGTTTTACTATCGTGTCATCTATGTCGTGACGTTGCCTGTGGGAGGGGATGGGTTTCAGAAGAGCGCTGAGGCAAGGGACTGGCTCAAGAGACACAAGCTTCCAACTGGCTATGTCTTGGCGTTGCCGGCTGATACGAACGCCTTGGGGGCAAAGATAGACGAGTTCCATGCTGCGGGATGGAAGACCATCAAGACAGGGGTCGGCCGATCCAAAGCATTTGCTGAGGCATTTCTGCAGCGCCGCCTCGACGCGATCATGGTGCCGGAACCCACGAAGGGCGAGGTGCCGCGCAAGGCCAAGGTGGCGAAAGATTGGAAGGATGTGAGGAAGAAACTGTAGCGACATCGGGCCGATCTCTACATGGCGTCTTGGTCCCAGACTGATTCCGAATTTCCATCAAAAACAACCCACGCTGGAATAATTGCATTCCTCCCCAAAAACAGGTATTCCTCTCCGCTACATATCCTCAGATCCTCGATGAGGTTTAGGGATGCCGACGCCGGAAGATAAAGCTAGGGAGCATATCGACCAGGCGCTGGAGCAGGCTGGCTGGAAAGTTCAAGATTACAAGAGCGCCAATCTTCGTGCAGGACGGGGAGTGGTCCTCAGAAATTTTCCCCTCGTGAGCGGGCACGGTTTCGCAGACTATCTCCTGTATATAGACGGCCAAGCGGCGGGAGTCATTGAGGCCAAGAAAGAAGGGTTTCCATTAGTCGGCGTCGAAGTCCAAGCCGAGAAATACAGCAAGGGGCTCCCTGCGGACTTACCTGCCCATATCAGGCCATTGCCATTTCTCTATCAGAGCACCGGCGTGGAAACGCGCTTCACGAACGGTCTCGATCCCCAACCCCGCAGCCGTCCTGTGTTTAGCTTTCATCGGCCCGAGTCACTCGCGGCTTTCATCTCGAAGCACAGTGAAGTGCCAAGAGATCTTATCCTTATCCGCTTGTTTCAGCAGACCGCAATGGGTAGTATCGTGGGATGCCTCGACCGAGTTTCCCCAAGAGCCTGCGGCAGTTCCAACAACAGTTTGCCAGCGAGGACGCTTGCGCGGAGTATCTGACGGCATGCCGCTGGCCAGACGGGTTCCGGTGTCCGAGGTGCGGTCAGACGTCCGCGTACGGCTTGGCAGGCCGCCGGCGCTGGCAGTGTGCCTCCTGCCGCTATCAGGTCTCTGTGACGGCCGGGACAATCCTCCACAATTCGAAGACCCCGCTCATGACGTGGTTTTGGGCTGCGTATCTGATGACGACGGATAAGCGTGGGCTGTCGGCCCTCCTCCTGCAGCAGCAACTGGGACTCAGCCGCTACGAGACCGCGTGGATGATGCTGCACAAGCTCCGTCGCGCGATGGTGAACGCGGCGCGGGACCCGCTTTGCGGCGAGGTTGAGATGGACGAGACCTGGGTGGGGGGAACTCAGACAGGACTGCGGGGCAGTCGCCAGCTCAGAGGGCGCAACGCCGCGCTGGTTCTGGTTGCAGTCGAACGGCGGGGACGGGCGTCCGGTCGAGCCCGGATGGAGGTCATACCCGATTTCGCAGGAACCACCATCAAGGAGTTCGCTGCCAGAAACATCGCCACAGGTACCACCATCTCCACCGATGGCCTCTCGAGCTTCGGGGTGCTCACGGCGAGCGGCTATACCCATGTGCCACGAACGCAGCCGCCCCCGCTTCAGTTGCGCCAAGGAGCCAAGTCCGTCGTTCCGCTTGCCGACCGGATGATCGGGAACCTTCAGAGCTGGCTGGTCGGCACCCACCACGGCGTCAGCCGCAGCCAGCTCCAGGTCTATCTCGATGAATTCGTCTTCCGCACGAACCGTCGTCGTGAACCGAGGGCCGCTTTTCAAACCCTGCTCGGCCTTGGCAGTAACCGAGGTCCTACGGCCTACGCGCAGATTCAGCACGCCCGTGATCGCAAGCTCTTGCGGTCTGCTGAAACAAGCGGATAAGCATAAGAGACCATATTGCGGCAAACATGGGGGTTGAATCAGACGATTTCGAGTACGCACCGTTTTCCCAGGCGGGTGGTTTTGGAAAAGCCTATCGATTGTTTCCGGACGGCCTTCAGACGATAATAGAAAGCCTGAATATGGCCCTGGTTGCCTAAGGGGAGGAAGAGGGATATGTCGACGGCTGAACAAATTTTCAAGGAAGTTCAGAAACTTCCGGATGCCTTGGCGCGGGAAGTGCTGGATTTCGTCGAATACATCGAACTCAAGCACGGCCTCCGCGACCGGCTCACAGAAGAGCTGAAGCAAGCGCAGGAACCGGCGATGCGCCGCGTATGGGATAACCAAGACGACGAGGTCTGGAATGGCGTGTAAGTTTCCAGCCCTGGTGGATCACGACTGGCAGAGCAGTGAAGGGAGGTAGATCATGACGGACAAGTCACAAGCTATCGTAGAACAAGCCCTCAAACTCTCGCCCACTGAACGCGCAGAAGTGGCCGAGTAACTGATCGTCAGTCTTGATGAGGTTCCGGATACCGGTGTGGAGCAGGCTTGGCAAGAAGAAGTACAGCGACGGCTACAGCAAGTGGAACGTGGGGAGGTCGAATTGATTGATTCCGATACCGTGATGGCTGAACTTCGGAAGAAGCACGCCTGATGAGAGGCCAGTGGTGCCGGAAAACACGAGCCGCGACTGGTGTGGAGCTATGACCATGCTGTCATTTCGAGCGAAGCGAGAAATCTGTCCGCAGGGAAACTTCCAGTGATGCGGGAGCACCAGTACTTCGTCTATATCCTCACCAACTGGAACAACAGGGTCATGTATGTCGGCATGACAAATAACCTCGTGCGACGACTCCATGAGCACAGAACTCATGCCGTAAGGGGGTTCACCGAGAAGTACAACGTACACAAACTTGTCTACTTCGAGGAAACCGCTGATGTCCATGCGGCGATGGCTCGTGAGAGGGAAATTAAGAAATGGCGGCGTGAAAAGAAGAACGCATTGGTTATCCAAGCCAACCCAGAATGGCGTGATTTGGGCAATGAACTAGGCCTGCATACTAGTCCCTCCGTCAATTCGTCTCGAATGTAAGATTTCTCCCAAGCTCCCTCGCTTCGCTCGGGACATGGGTCGAAATGACAAGTGAGGCGGATCGTCACAGCAAACATTGGGGTTGAGCCGGACGATTTTGTGTACGCGCCATTTGCTCAAGAAGGTGGGCTAGGAAAAGTGCATCAGCTCTTTGGGATAGAGCTGAACAGGATTATTGAAGAATTGAACGGGGCGTTGGCAGCATGAGTGTCCATGAGTTGTCACACGAGACCAAGGGCAGCTGGAGAATTGCATCGCTAAGTGAGCTTGGCCAACTGTACTGCGGACAATCTCCAGCGTCGAGCACGGTTAATACCAACGGTCTTGGCACCTTGTACGTAAGTGGCCCCGAGCAGTGGGACGGGCACAAGATCCGGCAGGACAAATGGACAAATGACCCCAAACGCCTCGTCCCGGACGGGTGTGTTTTTATCACCGTAAAAGGGGCAGGCGTTGGGAAGATCTTTCCTGGTATCAGCTGCGCGATTGGACGCGATGTGTATGCCTTCAAACCGAAGGCGGAGCTGTCGGCCAAATTTGTTGAGCACGCCATTCGATTCACTGTGCAGGATGTACTCCGACACGCGGTAGGGGACATACCTGGACTGTCCAAGGCGCATATACTTCAACATGAGATAGGAATTCCAGAGCCCCAAGAACAAGAACGCATTGTCGCAGAGCTTGAAAAACAATTCTCCCGCCTCGACGAAGCCGTCGCCAACCTCAAGCGCGTCAAGGCCAACCTCAAACGCTACAAAGCTTCCCTCCTCAAAGCCGCCGTCGAAGGGAAGATTAGTTCAATCGACGCCGTGAAATGGACTCGGACCAATCTTGGCGCAGTTCTCACCGCTATCGAAGCAGGAAAGAGCTTCAAGTGTGAGGAGCGCATGCCGGATAAACATGAGATCGGTGTGGTGAAGGTCAGCGCAGTGACATGGGGCAGGTATAACGAAGAAGAGAGCAAGACATGCCTGGATCCAGGCCGTATAGAGACTCGCTACTTTGTTAAACCTAGAGATTTTCTTTTCAGCCGAGCTAACACGATTCAGTTTGTTGGTGCATGTGTCATTGCGCAGCGGGTGACGCGGAAGATCATGCTTAGTGACAAAATTCTCCGATTGCAGTTCTCGAACCACGTCGTGCCACAATGGGTTCTATATTGGCTCCGGTCCGACATTGGACGAAAGGAAATTCAGCGACTATCGACAGGTAATCAAGAGTCCATGCGCAACATTGGGCAGGATAGGATTCGTCAGATCGCCTTTGCTATTCCAAGTCTTGACGAACAGCACCAAATCGTCGCCGAAGTCGAGCGCCGCCTGTCAGTCATTGAGGAACTCGAAGTCTCCGTCGAAGCCAATCTCACCCGCGCCGACCGCCTGCGGCAGTCGATTTTAAGCCAAGCCTTTTCTGGGCAATTGGTCACAGCGAAGAATTCGTGTGTTTCATAGGGAAGAGGTATACCGACTGACACTGTAAACACATCGAACGTTTAGTGAACTGTTCCATTTTGAGAGACCATGAAGATTATTCGTGATTGTTTTGGCCGATCCGTCAGGCTGACTGATGAGCGGGTGGCCCATATTCTCCAGCATCAGGAAATGACCGACATGGCACAGGAGGTTGAGCGAGTGCTTCAGTTTCCGACCGAAGTGCGGATCTCGCGGTCTGATGAGTCGGTGCGATTGTTTTATGAGTTCTATGCCAAGACGATGGTTGGTGGGAAATGGCTCTGTGTCGTGGTAAAGTACGGCGCAGAGAATGCGTTCGTGGTGACGGCCTATTTGACCGACCGACTCAAGGCAGGAGACACGATATGGCCGACAAAGTAAAGGTGTGGTTCGACCCGGAAGGCGATTTTCTCGAAGTGCAGTTCAGCGACGCGCCAGGATTCATGCGCCCGACGGCCTACGAGGCTGTGATGGAACGTGTGGATGAGCATGGGCATGTGTTGGGATTCAGCGTTCTTGGCGTCAGCCGGTTTAAAAAGGACCACCCTCTTGAGGCCGAACTGGTTACCGGAAAATAACTGACTCTGCGGCCACTTGCGCACCACACGTCCAATGCATCGATAGCCATGGAATGTATCCATTGCAAGGGTCGGATGATGAAAGGGACCGCTCCCTTCAGCCTGGACCGAAAAGGTTATCACGTGTCTTGGGATGCGGTGCCCGCCTGGGTGTGCACTCAATGTGGCGAGCCCTACTTTGAGTCTCGGGAAGTTGAGCTGATTCAGAAAGCCTTGGGCGGCCTCGACCGTGAAAGTTCCGTGCTGGTTGCAACCGGCCCATCGACATCCAAGTCATAACGGGTTGCAGTGAAAGGCAGTGTCCGATGAGTCTTCCGGTCCTCCCCAATCCTTTCCGTTCTTTCAGGTTCGATAGCCTCGTTCGCGTTTCATGAGTCCATCAGCCATCGTTCAAAAGCTCTGGAATTACTGCATCGTCCTCTGCCACGACGGGATGAGCTATGGCGATTACGTGGAGCAGTTGACGTATCAGCTGTTCCTTAAGATGGCCGACGAGCGGACGATACGCCATTCATGATGAGATTTCATGTCGCCTGACGATCGGTACAACGTGTCCGGCCTGCCCGAGGCTCAGTTTGAGCCAGGCTCGAATGAGCAGGTGCTCAAGAATCGGCACGGTATCGTGTCTACACGGGACATGGATGACACGGAAACGAAGGCGCTTGAGCAGGCAATGGACACACTGATCAGGCAGTACGATCTGGCCCATCGGTTCACCGCTTCGGATATCTGCGAGTGTCACAGAACCTGGCTTGGGGACATCTATGAATGGGCTGGTCACTATCGGCAGGTCAATGTCAGTAAAGGCGATTTTCCCTTCGCGGCTTCGATGTACATTTCTGCTTTGATGGAACAGTTCGAACAAGGCGTCTTGCGGCGGTCTACGCCATGCAATTTCGCGGACCGTGCGGAGGTCGTCCATGCTCTGGCTGAGACGCACGTCGAGCTGGCATTGATCCATCCGTTCAGGGATGGAAACGGTCGGCTTGCCAGGGTCCTGTCCACCCTGATGGCGCTTCAGGCGGGATTGCCGCTTCTCGACTTCAGTATGATTGCCGCAGACAAAAAGAAAGAGTATTTCGCGGCGGTTTAGGCGGGGCTGGATAAGAATTACAGACCGATGGAAAGTCTCTTCGCGGAGATCATCGAGCGGAGCCTTTCGCCCTCCTGATCCGTCGGGGTGTTTCTCCTTCGGTGAGGGTACGCGCGATGGATTCGACAGGAGCGCCCGTCTCGACCGCTGTCGAACTGGCCACGTTGGCGATCAAGGCCTTCCGGTATTTCGCCGGGTCCTTCAGGTGAGGATTCGTCTCAATGAGCGATTTCATAAGTTCAAAGTATACACCAGAAACGGTTGCTGAACCATCATGAGTTCCCCACAAATCGTTCAAAAACTCTGGAACTACTGCAACGTCCTTCGCGACGACGGGATGAGCTATGGCGACTACGTCGAGCAGTTAACGTATTTGCTCTTTCTCAAGATGGCCGACGAGCGGACGAAGCCGCCGTACAACCAGCCGAGCCAGATTCCCAACGATTACAATTGGCCTAGGGAAAGTCTGATTAATTCACGTTTTCACTCGGCCAGCTGTTCCTGGACTGACCACCCAGGGCAAATTCAGTGGGTCGCTGCTGTTCCGAGAGCCTGTTTGTGAGGCACACCCATCGTGCGATGCCCCACGGCCCGCCTCCGGCCCCCCATCCTCTACGTTCCCGCCAACAGGCGCCGTCGCGACACATAGAGATTTGCCAACCCGCAGCTGATCTGGAGCCAGTGGGTATTCTTTGCCAGCCCCCGGTACCGGACTTTGGCCCAGCCGAAGATCCGCTTGATGACCAAGAACGCATGTTCGACCTTCGCCCGGACCTTTGACTTCGTGCGGTTCCGGCCCCGCTCCGCCTCACTCAGTGGTCGATGCCGGTGCGCTTTGGTCTGCACGAAACTCTTGGCCTTGGGCGCGTGCTGCCGGATCACATCGCGTTGTCCACTATAGGCGGCATCGCCCCACACCCGCGTTTCCTCTCCATGCAGCAGTTTCGGCAAGACTTGGCTGTCATGGACATTGGCCGCCGTGGCCGCTACGGAATGAATCAGCTTCGTCTGGCTGTCCACGCCAATATGCGCCTTCATACCGAAATACCACTGGTTCCCCTTCTTCGTTTGATGCATCTCGGGATCCCGCTCCTTGGTCCGGTTCTTCGTCGAACTCGGCGCACTGATGATGGTCGCATCCACGATGGTGCCTCGGCTCACTTGCAGCCCCTGCTTCGTCAAATACTCCCCGATCCGGATAAAGAGCTGTGTTCCTAACTCATGCGCCTCCAGCACATGCCGAAACTTACAGATCGTCGTCTCATCGGGCACGGGCTCACGGCCCAGATCAATCCCCACGAACTGCCGCATGGCCCGTGAGTCGTACAAGGCCTCCTCCACCGCCGGATCTGACAGGTTGAACCACTGTTGCAGACAATGGAGGCGCAGCATGCGTTCGACTCCGACCGGCGGACGCCCCGGCCCGTCGGCCTTGGGGTAGACCGGCTTGATCACGGCGACTAATTCCGCCCAGGGCACCACGCGATTCATTTCGTCGAGGAACCGCTCGCGGCGGGTGGATTTGCGATATTGCTCGAATGGGATTTCCGCAAAGGTCTGTTGGTGCATGGAGGCGTCTCCCGTTCAGTGCTGCATTCCTCATAGCACATCATCAACGGGGAATAAATCAGACCTTCCTTAGATTCCCAGTTTTTTCTGCGCAGGTTTGTTGAAATCCTGAATTAATCAGACCTTCCCTAGCTTGCTCAAGAAGGACGGTGACGACCTGTTCGACCACTATCGTCATCTTCTGGAAGAACTTGGCAAAGGAAAGGGCATGCTCGGCCTGATCTTCACGAAGGCCCAGAATAAATTCCAGGACCCTGTGAAGCTTCGGCGGCTGATTGTGGATCTGATCGACAAAGAAGACTGGTCCACGATGAGCGCCGACGTGAAAGGGGATGCCTACGAGGGCCTGCTAGAGAAGAACGCGCAAGACACCAAGTCTGGCGCGGGCCAGTACTTCACCCCTCGCCCGCTGATTGTCGCGATGGTAGAGGCCATAGCTCCGAAGTCCAGCGAGACGATCTGTGATCCAGCCTGTGGGACCGGCGGATTCTTTCTCGCTGCACACGACTACATCGTGAAGCATTTTCCCAACCTGACCAAGGACGAAAAACGCCAGCTCAAGCAAGGCACGTTTAAGGGATGGGAGTTGGTCCAAAGCACGGCGCGACTCTGCTCGATGAACCTGATGCTCCATGGGATTGGGAGCGACAAAGACCTGCCCATCATCGTATCCGACTCCTTGGCCGCTGATCCGGGGGATCGGTTCGACATCGTGATGACGAATCCTCCATTCGGGAAGAAGAGCAGTACGACGATCGTCGGCGAAGAGGGGCAAGTTTCTAAGGAACGGGATGTCGTCGAGCGTGACGACTTCTGGGCGACAACTTCCAACAAGCAACTCAACTTCGTCCAGCACGTCAAAACGTTGCTGAAACAGAATGGCCGCGCCGCAGTTGTCGTCCCAGACAACGTGCTCTTTGAAGGTGGGGCGGGGGAGACTGTCCGGCGCAAACTCCTGCACGAGTGCGATGTGCATACGCTCCTGCGTTTACCGACCGGGCTCTTCTATGCACAGGGCGTGAAAGCCAACGTCCTCTTCTTCGACAAGAAGCCCGCGAGCGAGACCCCCTGGACTAAGAAACTCTGGATCTACGACCTCCGCACCAACCAACACTTCACCCTCAAGACCGATCCCCTCAAGCGCGAAGACCTCGACGAGTTCGTGAAATGCTACAACGGCAATCTCGACCGGCCTGACAAGCAGGCCGGAGGCAATCGCCACACCCGCAAAGCGACCTGGTCAGACAAAAAACCAGATGGCCGCTGGCGCGCTTACGACTATGACGAACTCATTGCCCGCGACAAAGCCAGCCTCGATATCTTCTGGCTCAAAGACGACAGCCTAGAAGACTCCGCCAATCTTCCCAATCCCGACATCATCGCCCAAGAAATCGTGGACGATCTCGAATCTGCCATCGAGCAGTTCCGCTTGATTGCGGGTGATCTCGGTGGTGCAAGGTCGAATACGTCGGGGTAACAGCATACGCAATGCATATCGCTCTGATACTGCCGTGTTGGACGAGAATCAGTTCGAGCCAGCATCTCAGCGGCGGGTGCTGAAGAGTCCTCTGTCACGGGGCTCTTTAGCGCCATGATTGAGAGGACTGTGCAGATTCTCGGGAAGCAATAGTGCAACGCCTTGTCTTGGTCGTTAGATCAGACGATGTAGGTTCCCTGTATTCAACTTCACCACTGATCCGACCGGATAGTTGCCGACGGCTTGGTTAAACCGTTGGGAAGGATCCCTATAATCAGCCTTGCCTGCCACTCGGTCCGTTCGGGCTCAGAACCTGAGCCCGAACGGTACGAGCTTACCGCACGGCGACGGTCTGGGACTCTCGAGCAGCCAGGCTCTTTCTTCGATTGTTGGAAATGGTGCGGTCGATCATGGCGCCGCAATTGATGCATTTCCATGCATAAAAGACGAGAAAGAAATCCGAGAACCGCTCCAACATCAGCATCCCTTTACACTTTGGACATTCCATTGATTCCTCCTAGGGTGGTTGCGTTCACAGCTGATGATGAACTCAAGCAAGAGCTGCGCCACATTGCCATATGTCAGTATTGCAAGGATTTTAGGAGTACGTAGTTACGCGTGGTAGATAATGTTCAGAATATTGACGGTGCAAGAAGGCTCAGTCCGTCAATATGTTGTCAGTTGTGAATTGTAAAATGGGGTCGGGAGTCTTTTATAAGGAAGTATTCTGTAACAAGGGGTCGAGATAGGTGCTGATAGCTGCATGACTGCAGTTGCGAACGTATTGCTGCGATGTGCTTATGCCGCTTTCTTGTCGAGATAATTGGCGGGATCGATCCCTGTTTGGTGGGGATGTAAAACGGTTTTGACGTTCCGGCGCGGCGTCGTGTCCTGCCGGGAGAGATCTTGCTCCTGTGGTTGAGAAAGCAGGGTATTTCCCGCACTCTTCACGAGGAGCACGACCGGCGCCAATGGCGCTTCATGGTTGATCTGTTTGACGATGCCTGTCTCGCCTGTATTCAATTCCACGACCGATCCGACGGGGTAGACCCCCACGACCTGGATGAATTGCTGGACTAATGTCGGGTCAAGGTGGCCTTCGAGCGAGAGGCGATAGAGTAATTGAAGGGCTTGATGCGCAGGTTGCCCCTTGTGGTAGCACCGATCGCTTGTCATCGCGTCATAGATATCGACGATGGCCGTGATGAGGCCGAACTGGCTGATGTCTTTCTGCGCGCGCTGATGCGGATATCCTGCCCCATTCACTCGTTCATGGTGCTCAAGCGCAGGTTGAACGTACGAATCTCCTAAGTCGGTTGTGCTGGCTAAGACCTCCACCCCTCTGAGGACATGTTGCTTCATGATCTCCATCTCGTGCGCTTCAAACCGGCCGGGTTTGTTCAGGATTTCGAGGGGCACTTTCGTTTTTCCGATGTCATGCAGCAACGTGCCGACTCCGGCTAAATGCAACATCGACCGGTCGAACCCGAGGCTCTTGCCCAAGGACATGGCCAGCAGGGCGGTATTCACGGAATGATAAAAGGTGTATTCGTCGAATCGCTTGAGTCTCGACAGACTGGATAAGGCGTCCGGATTCCGAAAGACGCTGTCTGTCATGTCAGTCACGACCGCCCTCACGGCATCGACATTGAGTGCTCGTCCCAGCCGCGTGTCATGCATGGCGTCTTGAATGACGGTCTTCGCAGCCTGATACACCTGCCTGGCAACAGCCAGCTCTTCTTCGAAGGGGACAACCGGTGGTGCCGACACCGGTTCTTCCGCTACGGGGACATTGGAATCATCGGCAAGACTCTGCTCCGGTGCTGGCGCTTCTCGGACCGCTTCTGCATCAATGCGGACGACCAGTGTCTGGACTCCACAGGCTTTCAGCTGTGCAATCTGTTGATGCGAGGTGATCGTTATTTTGTGCCGAAAAAATGGCGTACTCAGCCAGGACCGATCAAGCTGTTCGACCAGCATGCCTGGCTGTAGCTCGTCGATTCCAATTCGCTTTGTCATGGGACCATTGGGTGGTGTTGCTTCTTCTTCTTCTCCGGAGCATTATCGGTCTGCGTCAGCAAATCTTAAGGTTCGAGTGACTGCAACACAACCATCCGCCCATGAAGACCTACATGGCAACGGGACGTTGGAAGCTGAAGCTAGAGCTGTTTCATCAAGACAGGTGATACTTCGCCATGCGGTAACGAAGCGTATTGCGGGTCATCTTCAGGAGGCGGCTGGCTTCCGAGATATTGCCGGACGCCTTTCGAAGCGCTTCTTCGAGCATCCGTTTTTCCATGTCTTGAAACGACAGGCCGAAGGCTAGCAACGACGGCTTGGGACCCTGGCTCACGCCATTGGCCGAGGAAACGGTTTTCACGGAGGCTGGTAAATGAGCAGGCTCAATGATCTCTGCTTTGCAGGTGATGGTCAGCCATTCGACAACATTGTGGAGTTCGCGGACGTTTCCAGGCCAGTCGTGGTTCTGAAGGATGGCAAGGGCTGCCGGGTCGATAGCCCTAATACGACACCCGCGCTCCTGTTTGGCTCGCTCCAAGAAAATCAAGAGAATCGGCTCGATGTCTTCGAGCCGTTCGCGCAAGGGAGGAATGCGGAGCTGGTACACATTCAGCCGATAGTAGAGATCGAGGCGGAAACGACCGGCCTTGATGTGGGCCAGCAGATCCTCATTTGTGGCGGCGATGATGCGGATGTTGACCTTGTGGCTGCGGGTATCGCCCAAGGGATCGATCGTATGGTTTTCCAACACACGGAGGAGCTTGGCTTGCGCAGCCGAACTCATTTCTCCGATCTCATCGAGAAACAATGTTCCTCCCTCCGCCAGTTGGAATCGTCCTGGTTTTGCCCGCTTGGCATCGGTAAAGGCACCCGATTCATAACCGAATAACTCCGACTCCAAGAGATTCTCTGGAATGCCGGCACAATTCAGCGCAATCAGCGGACCCTTGGCTCGTGGACTGTAGTGATGAATCGCCTCGGCAAACAGTTCCTTGCCAGTTCCACTGTCACCGGTGACGAGGACGGTCGCATCCGTCAACGCCACTTCTTTGGCCAGTTGCTTCATGAGATTCATTTGCGGCGAGACGCTGATGATGGAAGCAAACGGATCCTGTGGCGAGGAGGAGAAAACCGGACTAGGCTGGCGGAGCGTTCGGGTGATGGCGGGCAACAGATCCTCAAGCAGAATTGGTTTGGCCAGGTAATCCGCGGCACCGGCGCGCATGGTTTCCACAGCGTCTCTGAGGGAATGGCGGTCTCCGATCACAAGGAGGGGTGGGGAGTGTGTCGCCTGACGAGCATATTCAAAGAGGGGAGTCAGGGTATGGGCATTCCCCTCGGCAACGACCAACGTGGGCGACATATCAGACCAGAGAGCGAGTCCTTCAGATACCGTATCGGCGGAGTGAATGGTGGCGTGAGGCGAAACTGTTTGGAGCAGCTGTTTGAGGTCGGAGTCTTTGGAAATGAGGAGAAATGTCTGAAGGTTCATCGGAGTACTCCTTATACAGAGCTCCTGTAGAACCAAGTGAATTAACAATAGCCTACACCTCTGTGCACAAAGAAAGAAAGGGGTGAGGGGAACAGGGGGAGGGAGCACGCGTCATGCCTGGAAAGGCACGGCCGGTTACGGTCTTGCCAGCGATAGAATGAGGATCATACAGTTCCGTCCGGAGGGGGGCTGAAAGGGGTTGTTAACTGCTGGCTAGAGAGCGATGATGAAGGGGAAAGCGAACCGTCAGCCAATGACCTTGACTGACAGTTCGCCGTCAATGTTGCTCTGCAAGATTCTCTTTAGCCGCTACTCCTTGTCCACACAAAATGCTCGTTCATAGGCGATGATCGTCCAGGCTTCTTCTTCGGTGAGTACGCCGCCTTTCAGAAGGGCCGGCATGCCGGTGCCTGGGCTCCCATTTTTAATCACCCAGAACAGCTCCCCATCGTTTCGCTTCTTGTGGAACTTACAATTCGTAAGATTTCGTGGACCTGGTGTGAGCAGCATTCCACCCGCACCGTCACCTTCTCCAGTCTGGCCATGACAGTTTGCGCAGGTACCCTTGCCTTCATAGAGCTCCTTGCCCTTGGCGATGATGTCAGGAGTGACGGTGATCGGGCTCTTCATTTTTCGTGCTTCCCCACGTTCAGCGTCTGGCACACGAGGCTTCAGTGGGTCGGACTCTGGGCCAGACCAGCCGGCCGTACTCCACAAGGCAACGGCGATGAAACTACACAACGTCACAATCAACCGCTTCCCTCTCATGGTTCCTCCTTGGTGATGGCAACTGGTGCTCCTACCAGATGGCTGCTCTCGCTGCGCATCTAGAGGCACAGATTCGGTGCTTATGTTAACACGATATTATCCTAAGTTGCAGTGCCTCTAGCTCATGGAACGTGGCTTGATTGGGGTAGAGGGAGGCTGATCTAGCAGTAGAAATGATCTCGCCGGTCCGAACTCATTGGTCCGGACCGGCGAGAGACTCACGTGAAACTACGGCAGTGTTCACCACTGCACGTCACTAGGGAACTTCGACGATATCTTTATTCATCGGCCCGAGGACGGCGAGCAACTCACCCTTTTCTTTCGCCGGCACGTTGAAGGTATCCAAGGCACTGACCAAGTCCTCCACGAGTGCGTTGAAGGCAGCGGTGGTGACCTTCATGCCCTTGTGCGTCGTCTTCATATCACGGCCCGAGTAGGTGCAGGGGCCACCGCTCGCCGCACACACCTGTTCGACCAGGAGCTTGTTGAGCTTCTTGAGGTCGGTGGTCGCGAAATAGCTATTAATGCGCTTGTCTGCGCCCACATTGCCGATGAACTTGGTGACAACGGCTTGAATAGCACCCTGTCCGCCGAGCCGCTCATAGAGCGACGCATCTGCGGCAAAGGACGTCGCGGTGCTCAGCGTCCAGGTGGCTGCTACAGCCACGACCATACTCATCATCTTCTTACTCAATGACATATCGTCTACTCCTTTGTGTGAGAATGAATTGACTGCAAGACCTCCGTACCCCGCTCATTCATTACGGGTTCCAGGGGGTGTTTGGCATCAACTGACCTTTATAGTCCTTGGGATTCTGGTTGGCGATCACGACGGCAATCGCACCACGCAAGGCACTCGTTAAGGAGTGGGTCACGACTGGATACGCCCCTGGGTTGTCCGCGATCAGGTCGAAGGTGGCGGCGCTCCCTGGACCGACCACATAGGTCTGGACCCCTACGAACTTGTTGGCCGGATTGCCGCTTTCATAGACATTGTCCCAGATTTCGGCGATCGGATGGAGCGAGGAGAACTCGTTCGGGCCGGCATTGACGAAATAGATGCGTACCCGTTCACCAACCTTGACTTCCAACGGCTCGCCCCCTGGGAAAAATGGATGGTACTTGAAGATCCCGCCGTTGAAAATCGTATTGTCAAACTTCCGATCAAACATCGCCTGCACGTTGTCCGGGTTCTTCCAGAGCTCGGACTGGACCAGGACGAATTCCCGGTCGGCTTTGGGCCAGACGGTCGCGTCCTTAGGATCAACGATGATGGCCCCGAACATGCCACGGGCAATGTGCTGGATCATGGGGCCCGCACCACAGTGGTAGAAAAACACGCCAGGCTTCTTTGCCACGAAGGAGAATTTGTGTGTATCCCCCGGTCCGACCGTTTTGTGGTAGTTCTTCAAGAAGTCGAGCTCGGCCGCATGAAAGTCCATCGAATGGGGGAAGGTATTATTCTTGTCACCGATCAGGGTGAAGTTCACCGTATCGCCTTCAGTGACCCGAACGACCGGGCCAGGCATCTGTCCGTTGAAAGTCCAGGCTTTGTACTTCGTCCCGTTCCCATCAACGACGATTTCTGTTTCCATCGCCGTGAATGTGACCTCGTGGACCTTCCCGCCGACAACCGCACCTGCTGGTGCCGGCATGGTATTACAGCCGCTGGCTCCCAAGATGACGGCAAGCCCTAATGTAGCTGTGAGCACACGAAACCTCTGCATAGTTGCCTCCCTTATGACTGTATTTTATGGAAAAAAGACGCTGCCCCCGACAAGCGTGGCGAATTGATCCCCCTCCCACCCTTTATCGAAAAACGTCCAGTGGACTATCTACCAAATTTAGAAGAAAAAATACAAAGAAAAATTTTAGGTGGTGCATTCAATTGAGTCCAAATGGCCTGCCTCGCCAAGACTGAGACCCCTAGGATTTTGCGATGCAGCACAATACATGCCGCGCGCGTGGTTCTTGAGTGAAGTAACTATAATTTCTGTGCAAAATTAATAATTTATCAGGTTGTTGGTAGAGATTGAAAGGTTCTGTTGGGAAGAAGTCGATTTTGTGGATCAAGTGGTCAGGCTAAGATGAAGAATCGAATAAGATACATCCTGTATCTTATTCGATTCACCCAACGCACTCTCCAAATGAAGGGACAACAACTCCCTGTGTCAGCCTGAAGGCGTGAAATGGTTACGAGGGCTTCAGGTTGCGTTGGGCGATGGCGACGTTCCGGAGAAGCCCTTGGTGTTTTGCGCGCCGAATCGGGCTTTGTTGAAATATCGTGGCGAAGGTCTGCCCATCTAGCTGAGATAGTTCGTTGAGGTGAGGTGAAAGGCTCCAGCGTGAAGGTTGAAAAGCATGTTCCTGAGTCGGTTCGGCTCGGAGATTAAAGGGGCACACGTCAAGGCAATCGTCGCATCCGAAGATCTTGTTCCCCATACCCCCTTGTAACTCCTGAGAAATAACGGCCTCATCACCGCGCAGTTCGATGGTCAGGTAGGAAATACAACGAGTGGCATCAACCACGTAGGGCTCGGTGATAGCTCCCGTCGGGCAGGCTTGAATGCAGAGCGTGCAGCTGCCACAGAGGTCAGTCGCCGGCTCATCAGCTTCTAGAGCCACTGTAGTCAGGATTTCTCCCAGTAACAACCAAGATCCATGCTCCGCTGAAACGAGATTGGAATGTTTCCCGATCCAACCTAGGCCCGCCTGCTCCGCCCAGGCTTTCTCCATGATTGGGCCGGTGTCGGAGTACGAACGGGTTTGAGCGTCTGGTACAAGGCTGGAGATGCGCTGCTCCAGCTGCTTCAGCCGTTTGCTTAAAGTCTTGTGATAGTCCTTTCCCCAAGCATATCGCGCAATGCGGCCGTAGCCAGGTTGTTCGTTGGCACGATGTTCGGTGAGGTAGTTGGTTCCTAAGGAGATGATTGACCGGCAGCCGGGAAGCACCTGGCAAGGATCGGCGCGTTTGTCCGGGGTCCGCTCCATCCAGGTCATGGTGCCGTGATAGCCTCGCCGGAGCCATTCGGTGAGACGATCAAAGAGGCGTTGAGATACCACGGTTCGGAATTTAGAGAGGGGGCTGTTTTCCTGGTTATCGGCAGATGACAGTGTCTGGTTCACTGGATACGTGCGTAATCCCAACCGCATCGAACCCCAGCGCATGGGCTTCTTGTTTGATGGCGGACGTGATGGACATGGGATATCCGGGAGACTTAGTGCTGAGCGGAACAATCAAAGCGGACACTAAAGTGGGCGGAACATCGGACCGATTGGCATCGGTCGCAGGTGCCGACAATGTTGGTCTTCCAATCGGTCTTCGCTTCGTCAAACCGGCACTGCAGGCGCCCGCCTTTCGAGATCGTGGTCCAGGGGTGCTTGGTTCCGGGAATGGAGGCGACCAGGCAGCCTTGTGGGAACGGAACGTGGCAGGGACGTCCGGTGTCACCTTTTTCCATCGTGAAGCTGCAGGACAGTTCCGTTGTGGCTCCTGAGTCTTCCGAGTCCTGTGCGCTGGTGTTGGAGGACATCGCGAGTCCTGGTACCAGAAGTGCGATGAACATGGCAAGCTTGCCCCAGTGTGAGATCATCGTTGTAGAATCGTAGCACAGGAGCTTGTCTTGCGGCCATGGAGAGGGCCGCGTAGAATCCTTCCGCCGGCTTCTATTCAAACCAATGGAGGCTCTATGCTTGCGACGCGGATCGCGCAGAAAGAGGGCACATTCTACTTCATTGCTTACAAGACCAGTGAGCTGTTGAAAAAGGTCCGATTCACCAGCCGATATTACTTCGAGGGGGAAGAGATCGCACAGGCCAAGATTTCTGAACATGATGACGTGGCGCAGTTTATTGCGGGCATTGAGCGGAGCGAGAAGGGATTCCAACGGGTTTTGAATCGGCAGAAAATTAAGCAGATCGTCAATTTTTATGAGACCGTCGTGGCCCAACCGATGATTCCGGGCACCGTATTACTCTTTACCGACGAAACACTTCGCTTTCAAAAGACGGATGGCTCGGATTCAATAGGCCACCTGAGCGAGCCCAAGGGCAAGTATCTGGTAATCGATGGGCAACACCGACTCGCCGGGCTTCACTTCTTCCACGAGAAACATCCCGATCAGAGCGCTCAGGTGGAAGTGCCCTGTTTGTTGTTCGATGGACGCAGCGCCGATTTCGCGACTGAGATGTTTGTCATCATCAATTCGACCCACACGCGGATCAACCGATCGCATCTGGTCGATCTCTATGAGAAAGTCTCATGGGAGAGTCCTGAAAAGAAATTCGCCGCCAAGGTTGTGAATCTCCTCTATGGCGAATCGGACTCGCCGCTGCAGTACAAGATCAATCGCCTTGGGGGACGGAGCAAACAGGAAAAATGGATTCTGCAGTCTGAGGTGTTCAACGAACTGCTGAAAGTCGTGACGATCCATAAGCGCTGGATGGAGTCCCACTTGGGAATGAAGCCTGATCGCTGCTACGCCCTGGTGCGCGACTATCTGAAGGGAGTCAAGGAAGTCATGGGTGAGGTCTGGGGGCAGAACGACCGGTATATGTTTACTCGCGATGTGACACTCAAGGCGTTGATTCGTGTATTGGATGATCTGATCGTGGATCGCAAGCTCATCAATGACTGGGATGAACAGCGTTCGCACAAACCATTTACTGAGATCGTCAAGCCCTGGGCTCCTCTGACGAAGGAGTTCCGCGCGGACGGCTTCTACGAACGGTTTCCCGCCAAAGGACAGCTTGAACGGGTACGGAAGATTCACCAGAGGCTACTGGATGCGATTGTTGGATAAACGAGCAGCCTCATCACAAGGCCTCGTCCTGTTGTTGGCCTTCCATATGCTGCTGTTCGTTCCCCCATGGGAGGCGGATGCTCTGGCGGTGGCTGATACAGATGGATTAGAGGTGAAGGCAGAACCTGGTGGGGGAATTCGTGCGACGGCACATCCAATTTTTCCAGCTAAGCCAGAAGTGATACAAGCCTTGCTGGCGGATTACTCACATTGGCCGGACCTCTTTGAGGTTCGGATGCGGGTCGCCGAGTTGACTATCCGTGATGGGGTAGCCACCATCGATCTTCGTATCGAGCATCCTCTGATGCCAGGAGAACACCGGTTGGTGACGGAATCGAGGAGCGTGCCGAACGGCGGCTTGGTGACCGATCTGAAGGGTGGGGACTTCAAACGCTATCATCGAGTATGGATGCTCGAACCGGCTGGAGCGGGGAATCAGACGCGTGCTGCATTCGAACTCGTGATTGAAATCGAATCTATGGTGCCGGATTGGCTGGTGGCGATCGCCATGCGGCAGGAACTGGAAGCCCACTTTCGTATTGTCAAACAGAAGGCGTTGGAGCATTCCAAGCAGTAACTGATATGGGTCATGTTGCGAGAGAGAAGAATCCTGGTGCATCAGTGCTAGCCGGCCTCTATGTCATTCTTGATTCTTCCGTTAGTTCCAATCGTCCGCTTGTCGATGTTCTGAAAGCTTCCGCGACAGCTGGTGCCAAGATTTTTCAGTACCGGAACAAGACTGCATCGATGAAGGTCGCATATGAAGAGGCCTTGCCGCTCAGTAAAGTGGCGCAGGAACTCGGTGTACTGTTCATCATCAATGATCGGTGCGATTTGGCGTTGGCCGTGGAAGCGGATGGCGTGCATCTTGGCCAGGGAGACGTACCACTCAATCTGGCGCGAAAAATCATGGGGCCTGACAAGTTGATCGGCATTTCGACGCACAGCCGAGAGCAAGTGATGGCAGCGACAGCCGGCCAGCCAGACTACCTCGGGTTTGGCCCGATTTTCACACCTGGATCAAAGTTGGACCATGATCCGGTCGTTGGTCTGCAGGGGCTACGAACAATCCGTCCCCTGACAACACTCCCTATCTTCGCCATCGGGGGGATTACGGCTGATCGCACTGAAGACGTGATTCGAGCAGGAGCCGATGGCGTGGCAGTGATCTCTGCCATTCTAAAGGCACCAGATATTGCGCAGGCTGTTACTGACTTTGTCTCGCGGATCTCAGCAGCAACTTCGCCAGGTTCTTGAGTGCAGCGGATCGGGCCACATGCAGAACTGCGGGACGGAAACGGTTCGGCATGCCTGGTTGGTAGGGGAGGGGACCGAGTACAGGGACACCGGCCTGTTGACGAAGAATCTCGAGGGTTGTGCGTTCCTGAATGCGTGACAGGGCCGATCTGACGGAATGGGTACGATTCAAGACCAGGGCGACGATGGCGATGCGTTTTCGGCGAAGGGCCTCGATGGTCAGCAACGCATGATTGATTCCTCCCAGCCCGGATCGCCCAACGACGACGACCGGAAGTCCTAGCTGTTTGATCAGGTCCGTGACATCGGAGCTGTGCGTGACCGGCACATGCACTCCGCCGATTCCTTCGACCACCATGCAGTCATACCGGCTGGATAGGAGGCGGTAGACTTTCTTGATGGTATCCGGATTGATGGTCTGTCCTTCTGCTTGAGCCGCGGCAAGTGGAGCGACTGGTAGTTCAAAGGAGTAGGGACAGATCGCTCCGAGTGTTTCCTCGCTTTCAATGATTGATCGCAGTCGTGCGGCATCCGATTGTGCGGCTCTTGCAGACAAGACGCCTGTCTCGATTGGCTTCATCACTCCAACCGCAAGGCCACGCTTTTTGAGATGCAGAGCGAGTGCAGCGGTAACCAATGTTTTCCCAACGCCCGTATCTGTCCCGGTTATGAAGACTCCATATCTCATGAACAATCTCCACCAGCTGAGGGTAAGAGGTGCGATGCCTCGCTCAAAGATGTCTGCTGTCGCAACTCCATACCTGTCCCGATACGTCCTTGAGCTGGGCTACGTAGACGATGGTTCCTACGACTTCGTCGAGCGCCGCCGGTCGGTGTAGGGCGTGATCGAGCCAGCCTTTATCGTCCGGGAATATTCCCTCCGTCAAGTCAGTTTTCTGCCATCCTGGCAGTACGAGATTGACGCGAATATTCTGCGGTCCCCATTCTAGCGCGGCTGTTCTGACAAGCCCGATCAGTCCGGCCTTCGATGTCGCATAGGCACTCTGGCCGGTTGCCCCGTGGAATCCCGTGTGGGAACCAATCACAATGATGGAGCCTCCTCCACGAGCGAGTAAGACAGGTGCACAGGCTTGCAAACAGTGAAACGTGCCGGTGAGATTCGTGGCGATGACGTTATCCCAGATCTCGTTTGCATGGCGCACGAGCAACTCGCTCTGTCCGATCCCGGCGTTACAGATCACAGTGACCGGGCCATGGGTGCAGGTGGAGAATTGTTCAAACATGCGGCGAACAGACTCCGGTTCCCGAATATCTGCCGTGTAGGTGTCACTGGTTCCCCCGACCTTGCGGACCTGATCCAACGTCGTGTCAGCTGCTGAGTTGTTCTGATAGTAATGCACGCCCACGTACCATCCGACCTTCCCAAAGGCCTGACTGATCGCACGACCAATTCCGCCAGAGGCTCCAGTGACGAGGACGGATGGTGTTGGTTTAATCGGGGACTGCATGACGTCGAATTATGCGAGGGGAGACGTACGAAGGCAAGCGATGGCGATGCTTAAGATGTGTCGTGAGGTAATACAGATTCGGAGGATGCCCTGGGGATGGATGCTATGGATGGGGAAGATGATGGTCTCTACGGACATGAGGCAAACCCACGACCTTCGGCCCTTTGGCTTTCTCGAAATGGCGCCGGATCGCGTAGCAAGGTATTCATCTTCAATCCGTGAGAGTGAGCGTCTTGATCTCGTGCATCACAGCCAATTGTCGAGCCGTAAACCAGGGACCCGCCGAAATTCCCGGAGGTTGTTACTGACGAGCCGGACGCCGAGGCTCAGCGCATGAGCGGCGATGAGCAGATCCATCGAGCCGATGGGCGTCCCTTTGACCTCAAGTTGTTCTCGTATGCGGCCATAGGCCCAGGCTGCGACCTGGTCAAAAGCGGCAACCTCAAGGGGGGCAAGAAACTGCTCAAGGGCGTGACGATTCTTGGTTGTATGACGACTCTTGCTGACCCCATAGGCCAATTCAGCAGCTGTGATACTGGAAATACCGATGTCACCGACCGGATGAGAGAGGAAGCGTTCAAGGATGGTGGGAGGTTGTTGTTTGATGAGGTAGATGCAGATGTTGGTATCCAGCATCACCTTCATGTGAAGGAAGGCTTTCGCTTCTGAATCGGCGGTTGTTGTCTGCCCTCTTCCATGAAGTCGTCGGTAAACAGGGTAAGACTATCCAGAAGCAGCTGCCACGTCTGCTTCTTCGGCCGAATGACGAGGGTGTTGCCTCGACGCTGAATTTCGACTTCGCCGCCCTCCAGCTGAAATTCGCGGGGAATTCTGACCGCCTGGCTGTTCCCGCTCATAAAGAGTTTCGTCTTCTTTCGCGCCGCCATCGCAAGCCTCTTTCAGTATGGCAATGTATATACGTCATGATATACGTGGGCACGCTCTCTGTCAACGGAGAGGCGGCGCGAACGTGACTTGCGTACACTGCCCTGCACGGTTATGTTTGGCGGAGTAATTTGCGCCAGGAGTCGGTCTTGTTGGATCACTAATCCCATGGTTGCGCTGTAGCGAAACCATAAGCAGGGAAGGTGAAAGGCTTCGTTCGCGATCGAGGAAAACGGCTGGAGGGTGTGGCGGCTACTGTATGTGGGGTGGAGAAGGGGGAGTCGTATTTCCTGCGTCATGCTCGATTCTAGATACGACCCAAAATAACGACCCCGAATGACCGTGCGGTAATCAGTGCGGCTGGTCTTGATCCAATCGTGGGCTGCATGGTGACGAATCATGCGATGGGAATCCAATCAAGGCAAGCGGTGCGCAGGACTTCATACAGCGCCGATCCGCTTGCCGCTGTTGTGATGCCTATGGTACCGTGAAAATCATGCGTCTGCAGTGACATGAAATCGTGAAACCTGGAGTGATTATGCGATCGGTCTTGAGTGTGGGCACCTGTTTGCTGTTGGGTCTATTGGCTTGGTCTGGGGTGTGCGGGGCGGAAGAGCCTCTCACGGTGACACAGTCTGCCGAGTATTTCCCTGATACGGTCGGGAGTCGCTGGACCTATCGTGGCCAGATCAATGAGGGGCCGCTTCAGACGATCGAGCTTAAATTTTTCACAAACGTTTCGACGGTCTCCGGAACCAAGACCACCAATGGCGTCACCGTGACCGTGTTCCATGATACGAATCCTGGGAATCATGGTCCGTCCGATAGTTATTATCGACGAGATCCGGTCGGCATTGTCTATTATGGGTCGGAGCCAGGGACCCCGCTGGAAAAACAGATCACTCCCTATCAGATCTTCAGATTTCCACTGAGAGTCCCGTCGTCGTTCCAACAGTTTGATCGTACGGGCATCGACTTCGGGACAGATATGGATCGAGACGGAACAGATGAAAAGGTCGATACGCAGGGATGGAGTAAGGTGATGGGCCGCGAAACCGTCACGGTTCCGGCAGGGACCTTTCCGGATGCGGTGAAGGTGGAAGCACGGATGAACATGAAGATTCATTTGTCGGGCAGCCATCGGACCGTTTCCGGTATCGATGTGATGACGGCCTGGTTTGCCAAAGGGATCGGATTGGTGAAGTATGTGGAGCGTCAAGAATTATCTGCGGTCAAGGAGGACCGAGGCGTCGTGACGGAAATCACGGAAGAACTTGAAGGACACGACATCAAGCCTCTCAAGGCCTCACTGAATTGATTCGAATCCCCGGCGAAGGGTGTTCTCGCTGATGACTCTCGTGATCATGAATTGAGCCAGATAGTCTTCCCCGCCCGCCTTCGCACCTACCCCTGAGAAGCGGTGCCCACCGAAGGGTTGACGAGAGACGAGGGCACCGGTGATCGGTCGGTTTACGTACAGATTCCCTACATCGAAGTGCTCGCGGGCCATCGCAAGATTGGCAGGACTCCTGGCATAGACCCCTCCGGTCAAAGCATACTCGGTTTCGTTGGCCAAGCGGATCGCATCGGCAAAACTATCAGCCTTCATGACCGACAACACTGGTCCAAAGATTTCCTCCTGGGCTAAACGGTGATGGGGTTGGATATCGACAAACACCGACGGCCCGACAAAATATCCATTCTCATCTACGGTGCGCTGCACGAGGAGCCGGCCTTCTTCGAGGCCGAGTGAAATGTAGCGTTGGATGTTCGCTTGGGCTCGTGCGTCGATCACAGGCCCCACTCTGGTACCGGGTCTGGAGGGATCACCGACCTCCAAACTCAGCACGGCCTCACGCAGGCGGGAAACAAAGGAGTCGTAGATGGTGCGATGGACGATGACTCGGGAGCAAGCCGAGCATTTCTGCCCCGCGTAGCCGGAGAACGATGCGACGACGCCGGCAATTGCTTCGTCGAGATCCGCCGTTTCATCAATGATCATGGCATTCTTCCCACCCATCTCAGCAATCACCCGCTTGACCATAGGCTGTCCTGGGCCCACGCGCGCTGCCTCGGCCAAGATGTGGAGTCCCACGGTCTTCGATCCGGTGAACGCAATCGTTGCAACTTGGGAATGTGCGACGAGCGCTTGGCCGACCTCCGGCCCACCTGGGAGGCAGGCCAAACATCCAGCCGGCACACCGGCCTCGATGAAGATGTCAGTGAGCAGAGTTCCTAAACCGGGCGAGCGTTCCGATGGTTTGAATAGAACTGGATTGCCGGTCACGAGTGCCGCAGACACCATTCCGGCGGGGATGGCGAGTGGAAAGTTCCATGGTGCGATGACGACGGTCAGACCGCGCGGTGCATAGGTGCGCTGGTTGAGCTCTCCCGGACGGGAGCCTAATCGTACTGGTCTAGCCAGACGGTCCATCTCGTCTGCATAGTAGCGAAGGAAGTCGATCGCTTCTGCGACATCAGCGTCGGCCTCCCGCCAAGGCTTGCCGACTTCGAAGATCTCCCAGGCCGCAAGCTCGTAGCGACGGCGGCTCATCTCGGACGCTGCCTGACGCAGGGTTTCAGATCGCGACCCCGGAGTTGTCCGCCGCCAATGGTCCCATTGTGTGAGTGCCTGTTCGATAACTCGGCCCAGATCGGATACCGCTGCGCTCTGCACCCGGGCCACGACTTCAGCTGGTCTACAAGGATTACGGGATTCCAGCCATGGGCCGGTCAGCCTGATACCTGATGCTCGACCGTGCCATTCTCGGCCCAATTGAGATTGAACCGATCCAATACTTGCCTGCATGGCCTTCCGCACCGCCGCCTGTGAAAAATCGCTGTGCGGTTCGTTGCTAAAACTCTTATCCTCATTCGTTGTTGTGCGTTGGATCTGGGCTGGCGCTGTCGGAGGAGCAAGGAGCTGGGCCAATGGTTGGGACTGGACATACTCTTTCTGAAGAAACGATTCGTTCGACGTATTTTCCAAGAGTCGCCGCACCAGATAGGCCATACCGGGGAGCAGCCGACCCACAGGACTGTACAGGCGGACACGACGGCCCAATTTGACCATGGCCTGCTGGAACGGCTCGGCCATGCCGAAGATCATTTGGTACTCGCGCGCATCAGTGGCCAGGCCCCGTGCTTCCGCATGGGCTTCGATGGCAGCTAACGTGCGAAGATTGTGCGTGCCGAACGCGGGTCGGATGAGATCGGCGTGTTCAAACAGCACCGGAATCAATCGTTCGTACTGAATGTCGGTCTCTGCCTTATGGCCAAACAGCGGAGGTGGCCAGCCTGCTTGCCGGTACCGGACGGTGTCGGAATCCCAGTAGGCTCCCTTGACCAGTCGGATCGTAATCGGCGCCTGACGTGTTCGCGTCCAGGCTACTAGATCCTGTACGTCTCGTTCGGTTTCTCGGTGATAGGCCTGCAGCGCGAGGCCGGCATAGGGATAGGATCGATAGGCCGGTTCTGCGAAGAGCTGCTTGAAAATATGCAGGATCAGGTCTTTGGTCTCCGCCTGCTCCATATCAAAAATCAATCCGGCTGGCAGCGACTGCGCAAGATCCACCAGTGGACGGAGACGTGTGGCGACCGACTCGTAACTTCCATCGGGATCGATCGGGTCCAGCCGAGAGGAGAGAGCCGAAATCTTGAGCGAGAGTTGCACGCGCGGGATGGGCCCCAGGTGGTCTCGTTCGAGCAAGTGATTGGAAGACCAGGTCTTCGTGGCGTGTCCTAGTTCAATTAAGGCGTTCAGACACTGGTCACGATAGCGATCAGCTTCCTGTTCGCTGATGGTGGCCTCGCCCAGCAGATCAACAGACCAGGCTCGTCCGTCTGTCCATAACTGCGACAAGGCTGGAACCGCCTCTTCAACTGAGGCACCGGCTATGAACGTTTTGGCCATCTGTTCGATCTGTTTCCTGATCGACTTACCGGTGAGTCGGGCACCTACGCTTGTTGAGACCAGGGCCTTCAATCCCCACTGAAGTCCGAACAACTCGCTGCTCTCACGGCCGAAGTATTCTTCGGCAAGCGAGACGACCCGTTCATCGTCCTGAATGACCGGAAGGACATCGATGAAGTGGAACAACCGGGTCTTAAACGATGCATCCTTCATTGCCAGATTGATGGCCGAATGGGACCACCAGCGGCCATCAAAGATGGAAGGTGAAAGGCCGGCCGACAGTTGCGCAAGCTGTTCTCCAATGCGGAGGATGGCTGGCTCAAGAGAAGGTGAGGTGGTCATCGATCGTTCTGAAAATAATGACTCTGTTTAGTTTTAGTATACATCCCAGACGACTGGTGGTCATCGTTCTTTGCTGCCCCAGTCGGCGTCTGGACGATAGCCCGACTGGCCCATTTCATTTTGCGCGGTGCATCCCTTATGATAATGGGATCAGGCTTGATGGCGCTTCGATGAGGGGCGTCATTGCTGAACGATGCGGTTGAACATACCTGAACTGGAGACGAGCTATGGCTGATGAACATGCCCATGGGACGCAGCAACCCCAGGGAAAAGATAATTTGATTCCTGGCGTCAAACATGTCGTTGCGATCAGCAGCGGTAAGGGAGGAGTCGGTAAGTCCACCGTGTCATCGAACCTGGCTTGCGCCTTGGCGTTGGCCGGTGCGAAGGTCGGTCTCCTGGACGCTGATCTCTACGGTCCGAATATCCCCATGATGATGGGGTGTACCACTGGCCCTGAACAGAAGGACGGCAAAATCGTTCCTGTTGAGAACTACGGGGTAAAATTAATTTCCATGGCGTTCCTCGTGCCGGAAGAAACCGCGCTGGTCTGGCGTGGCCCGATGGTCCATCAATACCTGCAAGCCTTTTTCCGAGATGTGCTCTGGGGTGAGTTGGACTATCTGCTGATCGATCTCCCGCCAGGCACTGGTGATGTGCAGCTCTCCTTGTCACAAATGGTTCCGTTGGCTGGGGCGATCACCGTGACCACGCCTCAAGAAGTTGCGCTCTACGACGTTCGTAAGGGCATGGCGATGTTTCAAAAAGTCAATGTTCCGCTTCTGGGCATTGTCGAAAATATGAGCCACTTTGTGTGTGGCCACTGTGGTGAGCGAACGGAGATTTTCTCCTATGGTGGGGGCGAGCGGGCAGCAGCCAAGCTTGGTGTGCCATTTCTTGGCCGGATCCCGATTGATCCGGCCATTCGAGATGGGGGCGATACCGGCCATCCCATCGTCGTGGCCAATCCGGCATCCCCTCAGGCTGAGGCGTTTCGGGATCTTGCAAAGAAAATCATGGGAGCACTCGGTGGTGCTGAGAAAACTGGCCTGTCAGTCGATAGTTTGCTCAAGAAGATCAAACAGCCGTTCAGTACCAATTGAGCGGTCTCATATTGGAGGGAAGGCATGGCAGAGTTCGTACGTGTTGCAGCCCTAACAGATGTACAGCTAGGGCATGGGATTGTGGCTGAAGCCAATGGGAAGACCCTGGCCGTATTCAATGTGGATGGGACGATCCATGCGATCAACAACACCTGTTGCCATCGGGAGGGGCCATTGGGCGAGGGAGAGTTGGAAGGCAACATCGTCACCTGTCCGTGGCATGGATGGCGATACGATGTGACGACCGGCTCTTGCATGAATAACCCATCCTCGAAGGTGGAAGCCTATCAAGTGAAAATCGAAGGCGATGATGTGAAGGTATTATTGGATGTCTGACGTCATACTCTAGCTATCTGCGGGTACCTCAGACGGAGGGAGAACGTATGCCTGTTTCTACAAAGGATCAAACGGATATCGCGGCGGCGCTGGTGCGTCTCTATGTGTTTTTAGCTCAATATCTCGATCGGTGTTTGGATGAGGCGGCTCGAAACAGCTACCCGGATTCCGAACTTCAAGGGCACCTCGATGACACACGACGCCAGCTCATGGAGATTTTGTCGGTGAATCCCGTCGTGAAGAGAAAGCTCGCCGACGAGTGTGACCGAATTCTGGCGCTTGGCGCTTCCTGTCTCAAATCTGGCGCAGACGATCCCAAGATTCGAGAGATGATTCAAGCGGAACGGGCCATACTCAAGAACAAGACCATTGCGTTGAGTGACTTGGTTGCCGTGTATCGAGCCTTAGCATGAATGATGGATGGAGAAGGGCTTGATAAACATCAGCTTGCCGGGTTGGACAACCGGGAACGGGGATTTAGCAGGCCGGTTGAGTTTGAACGTGTAGGAGAAGGCTACCGAGCTCTTTTACGGTATGAGACCGTCCGCGTCACGACGGAGATTCATCCGACCCAGGATGACGCACTCACCATCTTGATCCAGACTTTGCATGTTCAGGGCTATCGGCAGCTCAAGACTCAAAGGAGTTTTCGCAACGGGACCTATCTGGGTTCGCAGGAACTGTGGGTGGAATATCCGGATCCCCCACAAGCTGAGCCTGAGCGACCTAGCTTTTGGGGAAAAGTTTTGAGTTGGTTTCGGTCCAATTCTTCAGATGGATCACGTTGATGAGTTTTATTCCATTGAGCGATCTCCGATCTTCAGCAACCAGTACGCAGCCTCTCTCAGTGACTAACCGGCCTCGCCTTCCTGCCTGGTTTAAGGTCAATGCGAAGACAGGATCAGACTATCTTGATATCAAACAGACGATGGAGCGGCTCAAGCTCCACACGATCTGCGAAGAGGCTCGTTGTCCGAACCGATGGGAATGTTGGAATGCCCGGACGGCGACGTTTTTGATCCTTGGCGATATCTGCACCAGGCGTTGTCACTATTGTTCGGTAGAGACGGGACGACCGCACTCGGTCGATCACAACGAGCCAAGCCGGGTGGCAGAAGCAATCCGGGCGCTTGGCCTCCGGCATGCTGTGATCACGTCGGTGAACCGTGACGAATTGCCTGATGGTGGAGCATCAGTCTTTGCTGACACGATCAGACAGACCAGACGGCTGAACCCGACCTGCACGATCGAAGTGTTGATCCCAGATTTTGAAGGCAACGAAGAGGCACTGGCAACGGTCTGTGCGGAAAAGCCGGAGATTCTGAATCACAACATTGAAACAGTAAGGCGGCTCTTCCCATCGATCCGCCCGCAGGGAAAATATCAGCGGTCGATCGACCTCCTTGCGAGGGCAAAGCAGCATGGGATGAAGACGAAGTCCGGATTGATCCTAGGGATGGGGGAGATGCTCGACGAAGCGCGTGAGGTCATGCGCGATCTTCGAGCCGTGGATTGCGACATCATCACCATTGGTCAATATCTCCAACCGACCAGAGAACATCTGCCCGTCGCCCGGTTCTATGATCCTTCCGAATTTGCGCTGCTGAAGGAAGAAGGGCTAGCCATGGGCTTCGCCCATGTCGAGTCAGGGCCGCTGGTCAGAAGCTCGTATCATGCGGAGAAGCAAGCCTCGCCCACGTGACACCTTCCTGGTTGCTCCATCTGTATCAACCAAGAATATCTACTTTGACGTGGCGATGCCCACGTCGGATGCGGTATCGACGAAAGTCGGCAAGATCGAGAGTAAATACTTTAGTTGTGCGCATCGATTCCGCTGCAACTATGACAGAAGCATCTGCCAGATCCATTGGGTGATCTCCGTACTGTTCCATCAACTCGAACGCTCGTGCCGTCGATGTGTGGTCCAGAAACCATAGGGATACGCCACCATCGAGGATGAAGTCACGAAGACGGTCGGCACCGATACTATTCGGTGTCAGTAAATGAAAGGCTTCGGTTAAGACCGGGATAGTTGTGAAGAGCGGTTCTCGTATGGCATGGAGAATTTCCTTGCATCGTGTATGCTCGGCATCTTGAGGATCAAACAGGGCCACGAACGGTCCAGTATCGACGAGAATCATCGGCTGGATTTCCGACGTAACGCGAGCTGCATGCCGCGTCTGGTGTCGGTCGATGGTGCGATCGCATATCCGCCTGGTCCGAGATCAAGGCGGCGGTAAATTTCGAACGCTGAGCGCTGAGGGCGACGACTCACCTCATCTCGTAACGTCAAGATCCCCCGCTTGAGTGTTGTGGACACGGACCAGCCTGTTTCCTTTGTCACTTGTTTCAGGATTTTTTCGGTGTCATCGTCCAGACGAACAGTTCTAAGGCTCATGATAGCTCTCCTTGAGCAAAATGTCATACAAACTGTAATACATCAGGCTCTCGTCGTCAACTCAACTCTATGGCCAGGGTGTTGCCAGCTCTTTGCCATGCTGAACATCATGACCTCTCAAGCTGAGGTTTATTTCCATCCTGACAGCACACAGCGCTGGGCAACCAGCGGGGTAAATTGAGTAATGTCTTGAGCGATGTTGGTCATGAATCGGTCGGCGAGGGACTGATCCTCAAAACATTCGTACACGTCATCGAGAAAGCCGCCACGAAGCAGCGGGTGATGGAGAAACTCATGGCCAGGGCCAGTCGCCACTTCAAGCGGATACTCCATGGCCTCAACCCGTTCAAGACCGAGTGCTTCCAGCCAGTCCCGTCCATCTTGCACTGACGGACGTTCCTTCAGATAGTCCTGGAATCGCTCTCGCTCATTGATCAGCCTTTGCTGAATCATTGCCTGATCCACCAGCTGCCACAGTGAATCGAATGTGCCATAGGACGGAAAGGTCAGGACGAGCTGACCTCCCGGATTAAGTCGTTCGACGAGTCCACGGACAGTCTCAAACCGATTGGGGCGAAAGAACATGACTGAAAGATTGCCTGTGACGCGGTCAAAGGTCGGTAGATCAGGAGGAAGGGAGCGCATGTCCATACGTTCGAAACGGAGCCATGGTAATTGCGAACCTTGAATGGCTCTTGCACGAGCGACTTGACCGGCACTCACATCGATGGCCAGTACTTCTCCAGTGGGGCCCACTTGCTCGGCCAGGTAAAAGGCGGGGATGCCATGGCCGGAGGCGATATCTAGAATGCGTATTCCCGGGGAAAGAGCCAAATGCCGTAGCAGCGATTCCGCAAACGGTGTGGACCAGTAATCATGTTTTGGAAGAGGCCAGCGAAGAGCAGGCGAAATATTCATGTTAGAAAAATGAGGGAATCATGCTTGGTCTCATACCCGCACAAAATACGGAATCGCCATCAACACCACTCCGACAATGACGAGCACGTAGATGTTCTCGATAAAGTAGGGAAAGATGCAGAGGGCCACTCCAACGCACAACGGGACAATGGCCTTTTGTCTTTTGCCATAAATAGCAAAGCCGGTACCGATCGATCCGAAGATGATACCCCAGATCAGGGCTGCAGTATTCCCCAGCTCAAACATAGCTGGTTTCTCACTTGGCTGATGCCAGGGCCTTGGCAATCAGCGCCTGCGCTTCCTCTTGTATCTGCCTCAGATGCTTGTGCCCCTTAAAGCTCTCCGCATAGAGCTTGTACACATCTTCAGTTCCCGATGGTCTGGCGGCAAACCAGCCGTTCTCGGTCACAACTTTGAGGCCACCGATCGCCGCGCCGTTGCCTGGAGCCTTGGTGAGCATCGCCACGATTCGATCGCCAGCCAGCTCTGTTGCCTTGACTTGATCCGGAGAAAGCTTGGACAGAATGGCTTTCTGCTCTGGCGTGGCCGGGGCGTCGATCCGTTCATACACCGGCTCGCCCAGTTCGTTCGTGAGGGCTCGGTACAACTCGGATGGATCAAGGCCAGTCTTGGCCATCATTTCGGCGGCCAGCAGATCCATGATGATGCCGTCCTTATCAGTCGACCAGACTGTTCCATCACGGCGTAAGAACGAGGCACCAGCACTTTCCTCGCCGCCAAAGCCAAGTGAGCCATCGAGTAGACCGCTGACGAACCACTTGAAGCCAACCGGCACTTCCACCAGTTTCTGTTTCAGTCTAGCCGCGACTCGGTCGATCAAGCTGCTGCTGACTAAGGTCTTGCCAATCCCGGCGTAGGATTTCCAACCGGGACGACTGGCAAAGAGGTAGGCAATCGAGACGGCCAGGTAATGGTTCGGATTCATCAAGCCTGAACGAGTGACGATGCCGTGCCGGTCGTTATCGGCATCATTGCCAAATGCCACGTCGAAGCGATCTTTTAAGGCGATCAGGTTCGCCATGGCGTAGGGAGAAGAGCAGTCCATCCGGATTTTGCCGTCCCAATCCAAGGGCATGAAACGGAACGTTGGATCGACTGTTGGGTTCACGACCTCGATGTTCAATCCATAGCGCTCGACAATCGGCTGCCAGTAGGCTACACCGGACCCGCCGAGCGGGTCGATCCCAAGCTTGAGCCCCGCGGCTTTGATGGTATCCATATCCACCACATTGCTGAGATCGTTCACGTAGGCCCCGATATAGTCGTGCTGATGTGTGGTTGATGCCCGTCGGGCCTGTGCAATCGGAAGACGTGTCACTCCGTGGAGGTTGGCGGCTAGAAGGGCATTGGCTCGATCCTCGATCCACTTCGTGATCTGTGTATCGGCCGGGCCACCACTCGGCGGGTTGTACTTGATCCCGCCGTCTTCCGGGGGATTGTGTGATGGCGTGATGATGATGCCATCGGCCAGACCGGAGGTTCGGCCTCGGTTGTAGGTGAGGATGGCATGAGAGATGACCGGGGTCGGTGTGAAGCCCCCGTCCTTGTCGATCATGACCTCAACACCATTGGCCGAAAGGATTTCAAGGGCGGTTGCACATGCGGGCTCCGACAGCGCATGGGTGTCTTTCCCTAAATACAGCGGCCCCGTCGTGTGCTGCGCAGCCCGGTATTCGCAAATTGCCTGAGTGATCGCCACGATATGGTTTTCATTGAAGCTTCGTTTGAACGAAGAGCCACGATGCCCTGATGTACCAAATGACACGCGTTGTTCTCGGACAGATGGGTCAGGTGTCTCGGTCGAATAGGCAGAGAGGAGTTTTCCCACATCCACCAGAATTGAGGCGGGCGCTGGTTGTCCTGCACGGGAATGAATCGCCATAGGAGATGTGTAGTTCTAATGTCTGGTCGCTGTCAACTGTCGGGGGCCCACGTAAGCCAAAATCAGGCCTCACTCTTGTCCGGTCTCAAAAAGTAGTGTTTACCTCGGAGGATCTTTTCCGTCTTAAGTCTGGATGGCGATCGGACGTATGGTGTCCTGGAACGATCAAATCGGAGTGGAGAAACCCCTTATAGAACGCTGAGTTCATGGATTTTGAGCGATTGATCCGGTAAGATGCCGATACAGACCTGTCCGTAATCTGAAGGGGGTGGTGTGTTCCGTCTTCGGCTTTCGCTTGTGATTGTACTCGCCTTCGCGGTGTTGGCCGTTGGGTTTCTCTCATTTTCGAGGGAGCTGACCGGCCAAGACTATCTCAAAGATTTTGTGTTGGAACAGCTCGAGGAGAGTCTGGGTAGAAAGATCGACGTGCATCGCGTCAAGTTTGTGATCTTCCCGAGTATCCGCGTGGAACTCACCGAGGTCAAGATTCACGATCCTCAATCAGAGCAGGTAGTCCTGACGGCGAAGCGTATTGATTTGGTCTTACGCCTCCTGCCACTCCTCAAAAAACAAGTTGTTGGCAAGCGATTGTTGATCGAAGAGCCAACGCTGACGCTTCGGCGGAACGAACGCGGTCGATGGAATATCTCCGATGAGTTGAACGGGCCCGTGGATGTCGACCAGCACACGATGGACATGATGGCGCGGACACTCATGATCAGAGAGGCGACGCTCGTCAACGGAACGATCACGGTTATTGATGCCGCCAGACCTGATGGCATTCGGTCTCTCAAGGCGGAGCACGTCGAGTGTAGGTTGCTGGTTCGGCCTGATCGTGGTTTCGCCGAAATCCATGTGTCAGCAGCTCATCAAGGAGCATCAGGCGTATCGGCTGTGTCACTGGACGGTGTGATGAAACGAGCAGAACCCTCGGTGTCGTTGTCTGGTGAAGAGGTCGCTGAATCGGCCACAAGATTTCAGTTTGAAGGACAGATCGACGCCGCTGATCTCAACATCCGGGACGCGGCTGACTTTCTCGGCCCCAGGCCGGTTTCTGAGCATCTTCAAGGGGCGTTGAACCTCAAGAGTACCGTTCGCGTGATGCCGGGTGTGTCTGGATATGACATGGTTCTGTCAGACATGACTGCGCATTTGAATAACATCACACTGAGAGGAAAGGCCAATCTGGCCGGCCTGCTGACTCCTCAACCGACGTTTGCCGTCACGTTCAGCAGTTCTCTGGTTGCCCTTCCTCAGCTCCTGAAAACCATTCCCCCTGACTGGATCCATCCGCAGCTTCCAGCCCTGCTGGCTGATCGCCAGATCGACGGGAAGGTGCAAGTGGTGAATGCAACGCTCACCGGGTCTGCCACGAGGGGTCCCCAACTTTCGACGATCGGAGAGTTTCATGTCAGCGAAGGCCGCGGCTTGATCGGTAATGATCGGATCGCCGCGAAAGACCTCGCGGCGGTGGTGGTGGTCGAGACTGGGCGTGTTCGCATTGCGAAGGTCGCTGGCATGTATGGGGCGATGCAGATTACGGGTGGAAAGGCGGAGGTGTCGTTTCTCGACGCAGGCCCATGGCTGGAATTGGAGATCACGGGAGAGATGGCGGCAGCGCAGCTCGTTGAGTTTCTGGCGAGGACCGTGAAAGCGGAGCGAGTCACGCAGTTGCTCGCCGGCATCCGCGATGCTGAAGGGACAGCGCAATCCACATTTCGCCTCGTGGGACCGTTGAATCAGCCCGGTGGGATCACGTTTGCCGGTGGGGAGATCACCGCTCGTCAAGTTAGTTTCACCCATGTGAATGTACCGGAGCGTGTGACCGGTATGCAGGGAAGATTTGTCTTGGCCGATGGAGCCACACAGTTCGATCAAGTGACCGGACATCTTGGGGGAACCGCTGTGCAGGTTCACGGTACCGTTACTGGAGGACCCCAAAGCCAGTATCAGGATTTTGGTATTCGTACGCGCGGCGATGCGGCGCAGATGGTTCGGTTGTTTCGTTCCTCCGTGATTGAACAAAGTGCGTTCGAGGGGGTGCTCAGCTCAACGATTGCCGTCTCTGGTTCGACGGCGAGACCGCATCTCCAAGGGTCCGTTGTGTTGGATGAGGCCAAAATCGCGTTGGGGGTCATTGCGAAACCCGTCGGTCCGCGCGCCACGGTGGAGTTTGAAGGGGTGATGCCTCAGTCTACCAGCATCAAGCTGCATCGCATCGAGCTGGTTTTACCCTCGGTGACCATTCCCGCTAAGGGAACCATGCAGTTCGGGAATGGCTTTCTGATCGATATGGCCGTGGCGACCGGTACGTTATCGGTACCCAGTCTTCCCGAATGGCTAGCCAAAGGTGGGCTTGAAGCGGGCAATATCGAAGTCTCGCTTGATGTCAAAGGAAAGGAGCCGGATTGGAAGACCTGGCGGGTGACCGGATGGATGGGGCTGACGAACGGGCTGATGCTGGTGAAAGGGATTGATGGGCATCTGCAAGATTTCTATGCCCGCGTAAAGGTTGCCCGCAACGAGGTCGAACTCAAGCAGCTGTCGTTTAAGGTTCAAGGGAGTGACGTCGCCATAGAGGCCACGGTTCGAAATTGGATGGCGAAGCCGATTGTTACTGGCAAGATCGAGTCCAACCAATTGGATTTGAGCCTGGTGATTCCAAAGGGGGAACGGACTCCGATCCGGGAGTTTCTCGAAACGGTGGCGGCGACCAGCCACGTCACCATGGCTGTGGCCGTGGCGCGTGGCCGATACAAGCATCTAAAATTCGGCTCGCTTGCCGCTCGAATCAATATTCAGGACGGAATGCTTGATATCGATCGTCTTTCCGGAGAGTCCACCCATGGACACGTGGCCGGACGGCTCGTCGTGCAACTTCCCCCCAAAGCACCGGCGGATTTCGACCTGTCATTCAGGGCTACCGGAGTAGAATTTGAAGACCTGTTGCGGCTGACCAAAGCGCAGGTCCATAGCGCATCGGGAGAGATTCGCTTCAGCGGCGTTCTTCGCGGGCATGGGCGCAACCCGCATGGGGTCTATCCTTCATTGAACGGCAAAGTCGAGTTGTTGTTGGAAAATGGTCGCATCCTGAAAACGAACGAGCGGGCAGTCTGGAAGATCATTAGTCTGTTAAACCTCCCGGCTGTGCTGCAGGGGAAGGTCGATCTTGAAAAGGAGGGGCTGCCATACAACAGAATTTCTTCCACCGTGGCCATTCAAGATGGAATGCTTCAGACGGAAAATCTGATCATCGACAGCCCAATTCTAAAAATTACAGCTGCCGGGAATTACGACTTGCCGACAGACCAGCTGGATCTGGCCGTTGCCGTGAGTCCGTTCGGGTCATACTCACAATTCCTTAAGACGATTCCGCTCTTTGGGCGAATCGTTGCGGGGGATCGCAAAGGCATCGCCACAGCGATGTTCACCGCGAAGGGAGCGCTGGAAGATCCCGAGGTCACCTATTTGCCGGTCAAGTCCTTTGCGTCCGGCCTATCGGGGTTGGCCCAACTGGCCGTCGATGTTCTAACGAACACGCTGACCCTGCCGATAGATTTGGTGACGCCGGATGAAGAGTCTGGAGTGCGACCGAGAGACATGACCTCATCGCCGGCTCCCGCTGTGCCGTGAGGGCCTTGATTCTTGACCGGCTACTATTCTTGACCGACCCCCGCCCCCATGCTAGCATCCGTCCAGAATGTTGAAAATGCCGCTCTTCTCACCCGCCCATCTCCATCGCGCCCGCTTCGCCGACTCAGCGAGGCGAGCCAAGGCGCACTTTTCCCCGGGCTGCGTTCTCAGTCATTCGAACTCCACGACGTACCAACCACGTACGCCTCGTCGTTCAAATTTCCTCCGGCCTTGCTGGACGACCATTGTGAACATCCTGGAAACTCTACTCCGATCGTCTCGAATGGCTCACTCGGTACCGTTGCCTCGTTAATGCATCTATGAAACGTCCTACGACGCCCCAAGCAGAAGTGGCCACACTGTTTATTGCCGCCAGCGAGCATGACTCGAATCTGTACTATGCCACACGCTTCATGGCGCCAGACCCGTTCATCTATCTGGAAATCAAAGGTGAGCGGTTGATGGTCATGAGCGATCTGGAAATGGACCGTGCCAGGACTCAAGCCTCAGTGGATCGAGTCTTGTCCTACTCGGAAATTGAACAGAAGGCGAAGAAACAGGGAATCAAAGATCCGACGGCAGTCGATATCGTCCATGTGGTGTTGAAAGAGTCCAAGATCCGCCGTCTTTCGGTGCCGGCGAATTTTCCGGTCATCCATGCCGCGCGATTACAAGAGCGGGGATACAGTCTCAAACCAAAGCGGGACCCGTTTTATGAGCAGCGCGTGGTGAAGACGGCGGAAGAAGTGCGTCATATCGAAGACGCCCAGCGGGCGACGGAAGAAGCCGTGGCTGCAGCCCACGCGCTGTTACGCCGGGCCGAGATCAAGGATGAGCAACTCTGGCTCGACGGCGAGGTGGTGACCTCGGAACGGATCAAAAAGTTTGTCAACGTGAAGCTCATGGAGCGGGACTGCATCGCCCAGCATACGATCGTGGCAGGGGGAGAGCAGGCCTGTGATCCGCACAATGAAGGAAGCGGACCGTTGCCGGCTCATCGTAGTATTATCTTCGATGTGTTCCCTCGATCGGCGACAAGCCGCTATTTTGCTGACATGTCGAGGACGGTGATCCGCGGGAAGGTGAGCCAGGAACTCAAACGGCTGTATGGCGCCGTGAAGGATGCCCAGGAAGACGCCATCGACAAGATCAAAGACGGCGTCGACGGTATGAAGATCCATCAGGGCATCTGCGCGCGTTTTGAAAAGGCCGGATACAAGACCGGTTTGGTGAATGGCCGCATGCAGGGGTATTTTCATGGGACCGGGCATGGAGTGGGGCTCGATATTCACGAAGCGCCACGGATCAGTCGAACTGGGTCACTCCTCCAAGAGGGCCACGTCGTCACGGTTGAACCAGGGCTGTATTATCCAGGATTGGGGGCAGTCCGAATTGAAGACATGGTGCTCGTCACCAAGGACGGCTGCCGGAACCTCACCAATTTCCCAAAAATCTTCGAGCTCGGATAGACAGCAGTCTGGACCAGGCTTCTCATCTCCGCGTTTTTCCATCGGGTGTGCACTCCGCTTTGGCACAGGGATGTCCCACGCATTTCACTTTCTGGACGACGTCGCCATCGCTGATCTGGCGTTCGACGCCTCCGGCGATTCGCTGCAGGAACTTTTCCATGGGGCGACATGCGCGGTTATCGAAGCCTTGGCTGATCCGACAACAGTGGGACACACTTGGCGAAAAGCGATTGAACGAACAGATGAGGATCCTGCTGAACTCTTGTTCGATTGGCTCTCGGATCTCGTGTACTGGAAGGATGCAGCCGGGGTCGTATTCAGTCGGTCGGAACTCACGCTGACTCGCCAGGACCACGGCTGCTGGAAACTGACGGGGGTACTGTACGGAGAGCCGGTCAATGGCTCAGCTCAGACATTGAGGGCCGATGTGAAGGGAATCACCAAGCATCTCTATCAGTTGAGCCAAAATGGAGGCCGATGGACAGTGAGGGTGGTGTTGGACGTATGAAGCTGAATACCGAGATGCGGGTCAATCGGATCACCGACGAGGTGTGGGAGATCCCCATGACCGAGAAGTCCGGCATGCTGGTACCCGCGCGGATTTATGCGACACCGACGATTCTCCAATCGATGGATGCTGGGGTGTTTGAGCAGGTCACGAATGTGGCCTGTCTTCCTGGGATCAGACGCTATGCGCTGATGCATGCCGGATGGACATTGGGGCTACGGTTTCCCCATTGGAGGCGTTGCCGCCTTTGATGTCCGTACCGGGATCATCTCGCCTGGTGGTGTTGGGTATGACGTGAATTGCGGCATGCGGCTTATGAGAACCAATCTCACGCAGAAGGACGTGCAGCCCATTGCTCGAACGATTGATGACGGAATTGTTTCGGAGAGTGCCGGCCGGGGTTGGGGCGAGCGGGTTTGTACGGCTTGGATCGCTCGTCGTTCGAGGATGTCATGGCTCCGTGGGGCTCGATGGTGTATTGACCGAGGGCTATGGGTGGCCTCGCGATCTTGAAGCGATGGAAGAAAGAGGCTGTATCGCCGGGGCCGATCCATCCAAAGTCAGCGATCAGGCGAGTCATCGAGGGATCAATCAGCTCGGGACCTTGGGGTCAGGGAACCACTACCTTGAGGTGCAGGTGGTCTCAACCGATCGGGTCTTTGATCAAGAAACAGCCTCAGCGTGGGGAATCACTGGTCAGGATCAGATAGTCGTGATGGTCCACTGCGGATCGCGCGGGTTCGGTCATCAGGTCGCGAGTGACTATCTCAAAGTATTTGAAAAAGCGATGCGGCGATATGGGATTTCCGTGAAAGACCAGCAACTCGCCTGCGCCCCGTTTGCATCAGTCGAAGGGCAGGACTATTTTTCGGCGATGAACTGCGCGGCCAACACCGCCTTCGCCAATCGCCAAGTGATTACGCATCAGATTCGCGAAGCCTTCTCTGCTGTATTTGGCCGATCTGCAGAGGAAATGGGGATGGAACTGGTCTATGACGTGGCCCACAACGTCGCCAAAGTCGAGCGATATCCGGAAGGCGATCTGGTCGTCCATCGGAAAGGTTCAACGAGAGCATTAGGGCCGGGGAGTCCTGAGCTCCCGCCACGGTATCGGACGACTGGTCAACCGGTCATTTGCGGTGGCTCCATGGAAACCGGGTCCTATCTGTTGGCCGGAACGCAAGGCGCGATGCGTGACACCTTTGCGTCGACGATGCATGGGTCGGGGCGTACGATGTCACGGGCGCAAGCAAAGAAAACCATTCGGGGCGAGCAGGTGCAGAAACAGATGAAACAGCGAGGCATTCTTGTGAAGGCCGTTTCCATGTCGGGTCTGGCCGAGGAGGCGGGGTTCGCGTACAAAGACATATCCGAGGTGGTCGAGACCGTCGATCGAGCAGGCATCACCAAGAAAGTGGCGGAACTGCGACCGATCGGGAACATAAAGGGCTAGCAACGCACCGAATTACGATCGTGTACGGGAACAACAAAATTCCCACACTGGTAAGCAATCAGGCGGCTTTCGCGCGGAGCGTTCCTTCGAAAATCCTACAGGCCGTCTCGACGCTTTGCTCGAGGGGTTCGAGGAGGTTGGTTGCGACATCCAGCTGCTCCTCGCGCGCGAGCCGTTCGATTTCTCCGGAGTGATGGGCGGCGGCGAGGGCCCCCACTTGTGCGCTGGCGGATTTCAACTGATGGGCCCCAGCGTTGAGCCTTGTCACATCTCCGGTGTGAATAGCCTTGCGGATTTCTAGAATCAGTCGACTGGAATCGGAGAGGTAGAGAGAAAGAATTGTCTGCAGAGCGCCCGGACGTCCTGATCGTTCCATGGCCAGCAAGTTGTTCCATATGGACTCGTCGATCACCGGAATCCCTAACGGAGTATGATGGGTGATCTTTTTTTCCAACAGCACCTGAGGTGCAGGCTGGTGTTCGAGTGGTTTCGTCACTATCCAACGTTGGAGAGCGGCTCGCAAGCCTTCTTGCGAAAAAGGCTTTGAAAGGTAATCGTCCATCCCAGCCTCCAGGCACTTGTCCCGATCACCTTCCATGGCATTGGCCGTCAAGGCGATGATGGGAATATGGTGACCGGTGCCGACCGAGGCTTCATGCCGGCGAATGGCGGCCGTTGCGGCGAACCCGTCCAGTACCGGCATCTGGCAGTCCATGAACACGAGATCATAGCGCTGTGTCGATACGGCCTCAACAGCGTGCTGGCCATTCTCGGCCAGGTCGACGTGGCAACCCAGAAACTCTAACATCCCCAATGCCACTTCACGGTTGACCGGGTTGTCCTCGGCAAGGAGGACTCGCTGGTTGCTGACTGTGGGGGCTGGGGTTGCGCATGCCGTGATCGGAGCGGCCTCGGTCGAGGCATATCGTTGCCGCAGGAGACAATCCCGAAGCATCGACTGTCGGGCTGGTTTCCGGAGCCAGGCAAAAAAGTTCGATGATGCCGCCTGTCCGGAAGATGAGTCCGGTTCGACCGAACTGAGGGCCAGCAGTGGAATGGTCCGGAGTGCGGGGTTGGCCTTCATCACGCGGGAGAGCTCGATGCCGTCCATGTCAGGCATGTGAATGTCGAGGATCGCCAGGTCGACGGGCGTGCCCTCAGTCACGGCCTGTTTTAATAGATCTAAGGCCATTGCCGCACTGGTGGCGCTGATGGTCTCGGCCTCCCAGGCCTGTAACTGCGCTTCGAGAATAAAGCGATTGGTCGCGTTGTCGTCGACAATCAGGACTCTGGTGCCTGCGAGCGATTGACTCAACGCAGCTTCCTTCGAGCACTGCTTTGGGTTGTACCCCAGTTGCGTGGTGAACCAGAACGTGGATCCTTGGCCGGGCACGCTCTCGATGCCGACCTCGCCGCCCATCAAGTGAACCAGCTGTCTCACGATGGCCAAGCCGAGCCCCGTACCGCCAAACCGTCGCGTGGTCGAGCCGTCCGCTTGTGTAAATGCTGTAAAGAGGCGCTTCTGAGCTTCTTCGGGAATCCCGATTCCGGTATCCCGCACCTCGTATTTCAACGTCACCCGGTCGGCCTCCTGGGAGAGGCAATGAACACGTACGGACACTTCCCCTCGTTCGGTAAACTTCATGGAGTTACCCAAGAGGTTCAATAAGACTTGTCTGAGCCGAACAGGATCGCCGATGACCGCATCAGGAATCTCGTTCGGCAAGAAACAGGTCAACTCGACCCCCTTTTTGCCCGCTGGTTCGGCGAAGAGTTCCACCGCTTCCTCGATGGTCTGCCGGAGGCCAAACTCGATCCGCTCCAACTCCAGCTTGCCCGCCTCGATCTTTGAAAAGTCCAGAATGTCATTGATGATACCGAGAAGCGCGGTCCCGGACCGTTGGACGGTTTCAGCCATGCGCCGTTGACGGTCGGTTAGGTGAGTGGCCATCAAAAGTTCCGTCATCCCAAGCACGCCATTCATCGGGGTGCGGATTTCATGGCTCATATTCGCGAGAAATTGGGATTTGGCTCTGTTGGCAGCTTGAGCGTCCTCTGCCAAACGATGAGCCTCCTGCGTCGCCGTTTCCAGTTCATGGGTTCGCTCTATGACCTTCGCTTCCAAGCCTCGTTGGTAGTCGAAGACTTGCTCCTGCGACGTTTGGAGTTTGGTCGTCATTCGGCGAAAGGAAGAGGCGAGAAGATCTACTTCATAGGCCCCTCCGGCAGGGACATCGACTTCGAACCGGCCTTCTGCGATGCGTCCGGTCGCTTCCACCAACGACAGGATCGGCCTGGTGATCATTCGCGTCAGAACCAAAGCGAGGAGGAGGCCGATCGACAGCACCAGACAGACCACCATCCCCGTCATCACGACAAAGTGCTGGAGGTTTGCTTGAAGCTCCTGTTGGCTTAGAACAATTCGTACGTATCCGATGACGGATGATGTCGAGGAGACATTGGCTGATTCGAGAAATAGAGGATCTGACGACGAAGTTGTTCGACTCACTACCGGCGCCACAATGTTGATGTAGCGGTCCCCGCTACCGGTGAGCACGTCTTCGTGAAGAGTCTCAGCGGATAATGTTGCATGCTCCAATAGTGCTGTTGGAACGGACACGGATGCCGCAAAGGTCTGCTCTAAGATGACCTGTTGTGTCTTACTCAAGATGGCCACATAGGCGATCTCTGGTGTCGCACGGAGGCCGGCAACATTCCGCCGAAGGGCCTCTTGGTTTTCGGTGTAGACTGCATACTCGCTGCTCTGGGCGACCATGGCGGCGATCGTGAGCCCTTGATTAACCAGGTCTTGATGGCGGGTGGTAATTTCTCGGTGAATCAGGAACCCGGCAATGCCCACTGTCAGCACCACCAGACCGATGGTGAGGAGATTCAGTATGCTCCGTAATCCCATGTTTAGTTTTCATCCGCCTGGCCCTCATTGAAAGACCTGCAACGCTCCCCGGATCAGCTCCTGAGGTAATTCCAGGTTGATCAGGTTCGCCGTTTTCAGGTTCAACACGTAGGCCACTTTGCGTGGGTACGCGTGGGGAAGCGAGTTGCACTGGTTCCATTGAGGAGTTTGCCCAGCCAGTTCTCCGGACTGAAGGCCGATGTCGACATAATCGCGGTCGAGCGCGTAGAGCGCCCCGGCTTTCACCCACGAGGATGACAGGCCGACAAGCGGAATCTTGTTTTTGAGCGTGTTCAGTAGAATCGGTTCTGCTGTCTGAGGTGTCATCACCAACGAGTCTGGAATTCCCCACAGAACATCGACGGTGCGGGCGATGTCGTCTAAGGCGTCTGGAAGAGCACGAGGGGTCTCAACGGATTTGGGTACGAGAGCCAGGCCAGCTCCCTTCGCCGCCTTGGATGCTACATCTACCTTTATCTGGTTTTCCTTCGGATTGAAGAGTACCCCCACCGTGCCGGCACTGGGCACGATACGTTTCATCCACTGGAGTTGTGTCTCGAGGGGGAAATCCAGCAGCACGGCGGTCGTATTCGGAGAAGACCGGAGGTCATCCGGGGTGATGATCATGGTCGCCAGGATAGGGATATGGTTGATCTCTCGCACTGCCGCCTGCGTCGCCTGATTTCCCAATGTCACGACCAATTTAGCACCATTTCGTTTCACATCCTCGAGCACGTCTTGAGCTTTCGTTGTGATTCCCTTGCAAGGCATGAATCTCGATACGTGTAATGCGATCCCCTGGTTGACCAGCGACTGTTGAAATCCCGTCAGCACGTCTTGATAAGGCTTCAGGTCTTGACCGCTCAACACCACGATGCGGTTGGATTCTGCGCATACTGGACCCTGCAGTCATCGCGAAGATCAAGACTGCTGCGAACGAAATCGCTCGCGCCAGTGTCGGTCATGTAAGGTGAGTGAAGTGCTCCTTCATCGAGTACGTCTCTAGAAGCGATACTTCAGCTTCACACAAAATGTTCGGCCATCCTGGTCAATCACATCCTGCCGGTGTTCACCAGAACCGGGATATCCATATTTCTGATTCGCAAGATTATTGATGATGGGCGGACAGTTCCCATCCTTTCACGATTCGCTGGCTGAATAACGACAGGTTCAGGATGTAGAAAGGGGCTAGCGTTGTTTCCTACGAGCGTTCAGGCGCGAACTGGTGTAGCGCCCTTCGAATCCGGCGAAGAGTTTGTCCCCAATCATCGGCACAATCACGATTGGTCTTCACCAAATGCTGAGGGGAATTAGTGAGCATTTGATCCATCTGATCATTCCGAGTGGTCTGAATGGCGTAGCTGACTCGTCCCTCAAAACCGGTCGGCCATTTCCCTTCAACAGTGAATTCCGCGCCACGCGCGGTGATGTCATCCACGTTATCGTAGAAGAGAATGCCATCCACAGGATCAATCGTCTGACTGATCAAACCTGAAATGTTGTATTGATAGAGACTACCGAGGGCGCGGAGGTGATTGCCCAGGTACTGTTCAACAACCAGTTCATAGGTCTTGATCTTCTCAGGTTGATGTTCGGGTTGGCCTTCCACGTCGTTTCTGCTGTGTAGAACTGTTCATATGGGTTCGGTGCCCGAAAGGCCTGTCCATACAGTAGTTTCACCGTTGTCTTACCCCATGTGGATATCAGTCCAACTCCTGGGGTTCGTCGTACCTCCGAACGTGCTGTACTGGTCATGTCGTACTCCCGCGATTCAACACTCAGATGATCCATGATCGCCCATTCGTCTTGAAGATAGGCCTGCGATGAAACTGGAATTCCGCTTATCGTCGAGGTAGGTGGTCGGAGGGATCGATGTCCCGATTGGCTCTGGTTGAGGCGAAACTGATCCCGATACTCTGTTCCAACCGTGATCTTGTGGCGGTCGAACAGTCGTTTTGTGACTGTGAGTTCGGCTCCCCACCAGTCAGTCTGCACGACATCCTGATTGAGGAGTAAATGGAGGAATGCCAGTGCCAGCGTAGTCATATGGGTGACTGGCCTCGATAGTAGTACCGGTCGTAATAGAGTCGTGCCTTCAGATTGAGTTGATTCGCGAATTCATGTTGATAGCTGAGATCCAAGTAGGTCCGTTCATCGACGGTGTTGAAACGGTTGTCGTTGAATACCGTTGCGAACGCCGCGGTCGGTACCTGCTTCTTCCGCCACTGATAGCCTCCCGTGATGGTGAAGTCAGCATAGGTGAGTTTGCCGCTGTAGTAATACAGGTTGTCTCTGTCGGCATCCTTGGCGATGCCATTATTCGTGGAGGCGAATGCCGGATAAAACAACTCCCGGTGTCCCTCGCTGCCCGAGTAGGAACCGGATAGGAGCATTTCCACGCCGTTTGAGAATTTGTTGCCGTAGGAGAGGCGGCCTCGGTAGGTATTGAAGCTGGAGGCTTCTCCGGAAATTTCTGCACTTTGATGTCTCGCCCGCGCTTCGTGATGACATTATGACTCCGAAAAAAGCGTTCGTTCCGTAGAGGGAAGACGCGGGGCCTTTGATGATTTCCACTCGATCGATCACATCCACGTCGATCGGCGCTTCTGTCCCAATCGCTCCCTGATCGTAAACGGCATCATTCATGCGATGGTTGTCGATCAAAATAAGGACGCGGGTATTGTAATCACCGGGACGGTTGAAGCCTCTGATCCCCAAGTATCCATAGTTCCGGTCATCGGTGGTAAAGAGTCCTGGCACACTGTCCAGGACCTGTGCGAACGTCCGATAGCCGTACTTCTTGATTTGCTCAGCCGTAATGATGGTGATGGCGGCCGGCGCCTCGTTGACCTTCTGATCGTATTTAGCTGCTCCATAGACCGAGGGGATCTCGTCAAACAGTGTGGCTTCGCTCGCGCGAGGCTCCTGAGAGGAGGAAGAATCCGGTGATGGCAGGTCTAAGGGGAGATCAAGTGACGCATCACGTTGGGCTGGTGGAGGTGCATTGGCTGGAGGATCTGCCATGGCCGATGAGGGTCCGAGGAGCATGACTGTTGTGCTCCAGATAGACCAATACACGACCAACACAAACAGCTTGTGGGCATACTTTGGGCATGGCCGTTTCATAGATCCTCCGTATAAGAGAAGCTGACACAGCTGTTTCGGAGGAAATGCTAAAGTTCTTAAATGTTTAGATTTGATGAGCGGAGTCTCGAACGAAGTTATTTCTTGACCATGGGAGGCTGGGAGGAGCGAAGTCTGTGGCGACTAGATTCTTTCGCTACCCGACCAGCAGATTGCTACTCGGGAATTGAGGAGTGCTTCTGGTGTAATACGGCAGCAGGATGAGACGACAGGAGAAGAAAGAGTACGGGAAGATCTAAGGCTAACTAGCTTGGATTACGCTGTGCAGCCCGCCGCGTGCAACAAACTTGCCGGTGACCTTGGCCCAGACACGATGATAGGCCATGACATCATCGTGAAGGATTCGGTTATGCGGCTTTGGCCGTTCGGCGTTTTGCGACTTGCCCTAGAATATCGAGTGCGGCAATGCGGTAGGCTTCGGCGTAGGTGGGAAAGTTGAAGATATTGTCGATAAAGGATTCGATTGTTGCGGAGCCTTGAAGAGCCAATTGCCCCAGGTGAACCAGTTCCGTGGCGGAATCCCCAACGACCTGTACCCCGAGCAGCCGCTCGCCCTCAGGATCAGCCACCATCTTAAGGAGACCATAGCCGGCTCCCGATATCTGTGCACGCGCGATTTCTTCAAACTTTGCCCGTCCGATTAGCGGGTCTTTGTATCGCTCACGCGCGCTTTTCTCATCAAGGCCGATACTGGCCATTTCAGGAATCGTATAGATGCCAAGCGGAATCGTTGACGCTGCATCGCCGATCGGGAGGTTCAGGGCGTGACGGACCGCACGTCGACCCTGCTCCATGGCTTTGGATGCGAGCGCGGGACCGCTGGCCATATCGCCGACTGCGTAAATGTGATCAATGTTAGTCTGACAATATTGATTGATGGGAATCAGTCCCTTATCCGACACCGTGATATCAGCTGCAGAGAGCGCTAAATCTTCAATGTTGGCTTGTCGCCCAAGGGCGACGAGCATTTTCTCACTCTTGATGACGGTGCCATCCTGCAAGGTTGTGACCACATGTGCGACATTGTCCCACCGCACTTCTGCAATCTGGCACCCACCCAAGTAGCGACCTCCGTTATGCTCAAGACCTTGCACAAACTGTTCAACCAGTTCTCGATCCATGAATTGTAGAGGATAGGGTGCACGATCGATCAGAGTGACCTGGACTCCAAGCAGGGCGAAGATGGATGCATACTCGCAACCGATGACTCCACCACCGATGACCATCAGCGATTGCGGTAGGTACAGCATGGAGAGGAGTGAGTCGCTGTCGAGGATATGCTCATGGTCAACGGGAATCTCTTTGGGATTTCTGGGGCGTGATCCTGTGGCGATCACGATGGTGTTGGCTGTGAGTTGTTGACGCGCTCCATCGACGGTTTGCATTTCGACGAGATGTTCATTGAGAAAGTGTGCACGGCCATGCAGCAGGGAGATGCCGTTGCGTCGAAGTTGCCGGCTCATGAAGGAATCATGGGCCTGAACGACCTGTTCGAGTCGGCTCATGAGGGTGGCAATGTGCGTGCCTGGTTTGAGGCTGAATTGGAACGCTTCACCGGCCCGCTTGAGTCGATCGAGATGGAGGGCGCTTTCTCGTAAGGTTTTACTCGGAATGGTTCCACGATAGACGCAGCTGCCTCCAATCCCACGTTCCCGTTCGATGAGGGCAACCCGTTTACCGGCCTTGGCGCCCTGGACCGCCGCTTTTTGTCCCGCTGGGCCTGCTCCGATCACAATGATGTCATAGGTGCTTGGTGTACTCATAGGTTCATCGCATTCACAATGGTTATCACCTGGTCTTTTGTCAGCAGGAGTGTATCGATGTCTTGAGGGTACAAGTTTAATTCAGCGAAGACAGAATGATCGCGTAGGGTGTCCTCCGGCATTTCGTCAGGTGTCAGCAGATGACTGGCTAATCGATTGGCCACACAGGTCAGCAGGCACTCCTGACGGAACTCTGTCGCATGGTCGTAGTCTCCGTAGTACTGAATGGCCACTGCGACTTGTTTCGGGAGGCCCCATTTATCGGCGATCATGGCCCCCACTTCGGTGTGATAGCCGGCCATCCAGCCAGACAGGACGGGTTTCTCAAGAGCGATGCGCTGTTGATTCGCGAGTGTCGTCGCGGTCCGCAAGATGACGGGTTTTCCGATGGCGTGCAAGAGACCACAGAGATAGGCACTTTCGACGTTGACTCGCCTCATGCGTGCGACTTCCTTGGCGAAGGCTCCGCTTGCCAAGGAGTGGCGCCACAGTTGTTTTACATCGTCTTCGTATCCTGGTACTTTGAAGGCGCCGGTTTTCAGGGATGCGGTAAAGGCGATTTCGGACAACAAGGTAATGCCCAACATGGCCACAGCGTGCTGGAGCGAGACGACCGGACTGCGGGGCATGTAGGCCGGCGAGTTGGCAATCCGGAGAACGTGTGCGGCGAGCGCTTGGTCTTGATGAATCAATGCTGAGAGCTTGGCCGCATCGGCAGACGGATCCGACGCCAGCGCCATCACCTGGCTGGCGGCTTGCGGGAGCAAGGGAAGTTCGACGTCGCCGGTTTTAATTTTCTGAACCAAGGCCTGTTCGAGCTGCTCAAGTTGACTCGCGGACGGCTGGGTTTCAGAAGGCATAGAGGCGCTCCTCAATGAGGACTATCTATCGATGACCGTCCTTTGTCGGTTGCTTCCCGAGGAAAGTTGAGTGGTCGTGACTTGGAAATGGTCGCCGACTATACAATTGTCTGTTTTGAGAGGGGATGATGTATCAATATTCATTCATGATGGGGGTGCTATGGGTGGCAATCGCCGGATTAGTCGTCCCGCAGGGCGTCGCCGCTGAGTCAAAGGCTGGGACCGAGAAGATCGTCAAAGAGGCCCGCGAGACGATCGAGGCGACCAAGGAGTATACCGTTCAGCAAAAGGAGGCGATTGAGCGGAAAGCGCATGACGAGTTGGCGGCGCTTCAACGGCAAATCGTCGAACTGCGTGGGAAGGTGACAAAAGCGTCTGAAACGACACGAGCGGAGCTACAGAAGTCACTGCATGAGCTCGAGAAGAAGAAAGATGGTGCCAAAGAGCGGTTGGACGAATTGAAGGGCGCCACGGATGCCAAATGGCATGAAGTGCAGGAGGGGATGACGGCGGCTCTGAACGAACTCAAACAGTCATATCAGAAACTGCTGTCCCATCTCCCATAAATAGCATTCACGTGTTCAGTCATGGAGTCTTGAGGATGAAGGTGATTACACTCGCCGACTATCAACAGTTCAGCAGTGACAAGATGAAGAAGAATAACCTGTTTCAAACGGAGCGGTTCTTCTGTGACATCTATTGCTTAGAGCCTGGCCAGGAGCAAAAGGGTCATGTTCATGGCCATCAGGATAAGGTGTATATCGTGCTTGATGGGCAAGGGACGTTTCAGGTCGGCACCGAGCAGCGAGTACTCGAAGCGGGGCAGGGCACAATGGCTTCAGCTGGAGAAGAGCACGGTGTGAAGAATCATACAAGTGGGCGGCTCAGCGTGCTGGTCTTCGTGGCGCCGAATCTATCCTGAGGGGTCGTAGAGATTATCGGGTGCTTTAAAATACGAAGGGGAAGAGGCGGTGTCCCGCATTCTCCCCCTTTTCTGTCGGACAGAATCCGGATGATTATGGCTTGTAGTCCGAATGCTCGGACGGCTTCCCGTCGTGCGAGTACATGTGCTGATAGGTGATGACCTGCCAAACTGCTGTTCTGATAGCAGTCCCTTCCAGGCCTTCATCTTCGTCTTCGGGACCCCTTCTGCTACACGCCAGAACCAATAGCTGTCCGAGTACCGCGTCGTATTCTTCGGGTTCCGGAGGTCGCGTGCATCCTTCTTGACTGGCTTGCCGTCCTTGCCGTGGCAACTGGCGCAGTTGATGTCTGTATTGAACTCGCCGCAATAAATCATGGTCGCTCGTTCTGGAAGACCGGGTTACTTGATGATCCGTTTCGCTGCCTCGACAATGGATCGTACGCCGATCCCATAGTGATCCACGAGCTCTTCGGGTTTCCCGCTGTGGGGGATCTCTCGAACAGCGAGTTTGTGGACGGCGATGCCTTCGGTGCTCACAGCGCTGAGGACTGCATCTCCAAGGCCTCCATGGGCATAGTGATCTTCTACCGTCAGGATTCGGCGTTGAGTTGCGCGTCCACTCTCCACCAAAGTTGTCCGGTCGATGGGCGCGATACTATAGAGATCGATCACACGGACGGCGATCCCAGCTGCTTTAAGTTGATCATGGGCTTTCAGCGCTTCAAACAGCGTGATGCCTGCGGCCACAATGGTGAGGACATCTGATGTGCTCTCCCGGATGATTTTGCTGCCGCCGATGTGGAATCGTTCATCCTGTCCATAAATCACCGGGGTCTTTGGTCTTCCCGCACGGACATAGACCATCCCTTTGTGCTGCGCGGCGGCTTCGAGCAAGCGATAGGTCGAGTTGCCATCCGAGGGATAGAGCACGGTCACGTTCGGTTGCACAGCCATCATCGCGATGTCTTCAAGCCCCATTTGTGACGGGCCGTCTTCACCGATGCTCACGCCGACGTGTGTGCCGACGAGTTTGATATTTGAGCCGCTGATGGCGGCCATGCGAATGAAATCATACGCACGGCTGAAAAAGCAGGCAAAGGTGGCGGCAAAAGGGATCTTGCCGCATGCAGCCAGACCGGCAGCGGCTCCGACCATGTTCTGTTCTGCAATGAAATTCTCGAAAAACCGATTGGGGAATTTCTTGCCGAACTTGTCCGTATAGGTCGAGTTTTTGACGTCAGCATCCAGTGCAACGACCAGGGGATTGACTGATCCTAAGGCTTCCAGGGCGGTACCAAAGGCCTCACGTGTGGCGACGGCATCGCCGATCTTGTAAGGCGGTGGCGGGATCGTGCCGATGGTGACGGGAGCGGCGCTTGGAGCGGAAGGTGTGTGGATCTGAATGGCGGCACCGTTCGGGCTCAATTGTTTGGTGAGCTCGTCGATCGCCTTCTGCGTCTCCTCGCCTTTCTTCAGCGGTTTGCCGTGCCAGTCTGCTCTGTCTTCCATGAACGAAATACCCTTGCCCTTAAATGTTTGGGCGAGTAACACGGTGGGCCGTCCTGTGGTGCAAGCGGCCTCATCGAAGGCCTTCAGGAGCGCTGAGAGATCATGACCATTGACGACCATCGCATGCCAACCGAATCCGGCCCAGCGGGAACGGTATGCGTCCATATCGTGCTGCAACATCGTGGGATCGCTCTGGCCAAGCCGATTGATATCGACAATAGCGCAGAGATTATCTAACCCGTGCTGCCGTCCGACCTCGGCTGCTTCCCACACCGAGCCTTCGACAGATTCACCGTCTCCCATCAACACATAGGTGCGGTGATCCAGCTTGTCGACGAACTTGGCATTCAAGGCAATACCGACCCCAACCGAAAGTCCTTGCCCCAGTGAGCCGGTGGCCATATCAATAAATGGCAAGCGGGGAGTGGGATGTCCTTCGAGGTCAGATGTTAAGGTGCGTAACTTTAAGAGATCGCTTATTGGAAAGAGTCCGGCTTCAGCCCACGCGGCATAGAGTAGTGGAGCCGCATGTCCTTTTGAGAGGATGAAGCGATCGCTGTTGAGTGCTTTAGGATTCTGAGGATCGTAGCGCATGACGGAGAAAAACAAGGCGGCCACGATATCGGCAGCTGAAGCGCAGCTCGAAGGGTGGCCGCTGCCAGCCTCACTGGTGGCCCGCACACTGTTGATGCGGAGTTGGGTTGCCTTGTTGTGTAAGGCGTTGAGTAATTCAGGCGAAGCAACTAAACCGGCCATGGACGATCCTTTCAGGATAGAGATCACAACGCGCGTAGGTGTTGGTTGTACACTTCTGCAGAAGTTGCTAGGGCTGTGAGGCTAACAAATCAGCGAGTAGAGGTCAATGAAGAGATGCGCTCCCCTGGCAAGATCCAGGGGAGCGCTGAAACCGTGATGACTCAGTGAATGATTTCCTCAGCCTTGAGCAGCGGATGTGACCATGAGCACTTCATTTGAGCAAGGAGTTTCTGATTCACTTTCCGATTCACCGAAAGCGCTGATTGCGAAGAAATAGGCTGTATGAGGTTCAAGCCCGGTGATAGTGGCAGGGGGAGCCCCGACCCGTTGGCTTTCATCGTAGGAGCATGAACCATGTTCTCCGGATGATCGCTTCCCGTAGTGGATAAAGTAACCTTGTACATTAGGATCAGAGGAGGCATCCCAGTTCATCTGTGCAGTAGCTCCAGTTGGTTGGGGAGGTTCAAGGTCTGCCTCTGCAAACTCATTTGGAAGAGACTCTATTTCTGGTTCTGGTGATATCAGAGACACCTCCAAATTTTCCTGTTCATTTGCGGCGGTCTCAGTAGAGGTAGTATCGGCCTCTGTGTTCTCACTCGGATGAGTATCCGTGGGTGTAGAGAGAGAGGAAATGCTCGGTCCACCCTGTCCGCCGTCGCTACACCCGGCAAGTGGGAGGACGATGGTGCTCAAAACTAACAAGGAGACTAATGCGATAGTGAGATTCCGGAGAACCGGAATGATCGAACGTTTCGGTCTTAGCATATGAAATACTCCTCACTCATGAAGTGCGATGTGGCCAGCTGGCTTCAGTCAACTAGCAAGTCCACTAGGGACAATGTCCTGCGCAGGAAGCAACTGTTGTGCCTGTGCGAATTATCATGCAAGCCATTACTAATCAATAAGTTATATATTTTTCTGAACAATAGAAAATGCTAGGTATGAATGGTTCAACCTTCAAGTACCTACAACAGTCATAGCCAGGTAGGTTTTTCCAGTCACCGACTACTGTGACAAAAGACTAACGTGAGATATTAAGAAGGGATCTGTCGGAGATCTGGGCGATCTCGGAAAAATCGAAACAGCAGGTAGCCGTTTATCAGGACTACGATCGACAATATGCTGTAGGTGGTTAGGGTAGACGCAAGGTGTAACTCAACTAACACTCGAGACAGACCGAATCCTACTATCAGCCCGTCGAACGCCATGCAAATGCGCCGGAATGTCTCAGGGTCCATCAAGCGGATCAGATAGGTACCGAGAGGAATTCCGATAATGACGCTGGGAACGATATAGGGGATTATTTCCATGCTGCCGGCACTGTAGAAACCGATAAACCCGTAAGCGATGGCTGTGAGTGAAGACTCTGTCAGGCGAATGATCCCCAATGCCGCACGGAAGTCTTGTTTTGGATAGCCTTGATTGTTAAAGAGGAGAGCCAAGGGGGGGCCGGAAATTGTCGTAAGGGAATAAAGGGTACCGAGCCCCACCCCAAATGGTACGCCTATAGCTTTTTCAGCGCGAATTGGTTTCCGGATGCCCGCTGCCTGGAGAAGAATCAAGGGCAGCAGAAAAAGATAGGTGACGAATTTGATCCATGCTGGCTGCACCAAAAAGAGAAGATAGCTGCCAATACCCACTCCGACCGCCAGACCGCCAAGAATTGGAGCGACGCGCCAGAAGACGTTGGGGATGCTTTTCCGATTGATGAAGAGAACATACGCGTTGATGACGAGTTCGATGAGTACGAGGGCTGGGTTCAAAATGCGATTGGTGAAAAACAAGAGGGCGACAGGAACCGTAATGGAGGAGAAGCCGTACCCCAACGCGCCGTTCGCTGTGGCAGCGACAAATGTAATGAGGACAAGAACGATTATGTCCATGAGTGGATTAGCCTTTAGGATGGCCGGCAGCAAAGTCGGCAAGTGAATAGTGATCGAGGACCCCAGCAATCGCATCGCGGACTTTGCCCATTACTTGCTGTACGGGACAACGCGTCTTATTCGCATAGGGACAATCGCTGCATTTTTGGTACGCCGTCTTGCTGACGCAGCCGATTGGCGCCAGCGGACCATCCAGTATGCGTATGACTTGACCGAGGGTGATCTCGTTCGGCTGTTTAATCAGGTCATATCCTCCGTTTACCCCACGTCGGCTGGAGACGAGTCCAGCTCGTTTGAGTGTGAGAAGAATCTGCTCCAAGAATTCAACGGGGATGTGCTGGCGATCGGCAATGTCGCGGCGCTGCAGCGTTGTCTTTCCGTGGACCAGCGCGAGTTCAAGCAATGCCCGAAGGCCGTATTCACTTTTCTTCGAGAGTTTCATAATCTAGAGTTAGTTTATCAACAATGGTTACAATAGGGTAAATCTTAAAGGCTCGTCAAGGTCAAAGTTTTTGAGATGGGCGACCTTCGGGAATCTCACATTTGTTCCAGTATCTACTCCCAGCTTTTATTCTCTCCCTGCATCCATTAAGATAGGCGTCGGTTATCGTCCTCCTCCACGAGGCCATTTTTGAAATCCAAGATTGTCTTTTCTTGCCAAACCTGTGGACATCAGGCGCCACGGTGGCTCGGCCGCTGTCCTGACTGCGGCGGCTGGAATACGATGAAAGAGGAGCGGCAAGCGGCGACGGGAAAGGGTCGTCCTGCTGCGATTAAGACAGCTCAGCCCAAGGCCACGCCCATCGGTGACATCGAAGTCGTGGGAGAGGATCGTCGGCTCACCGGGATTGGTGAATTCGATCGAGTCCTGGGAGGTGGAGTCATTCCGGGCTCGGTAATTTTGATCGGAGGCGATCCTGGAATTGGCAAGACGACGCTGCTCTTGCAGGCCTTGCCACGGTTAGCGACAAAGGCAGCGCCGGTTCTATACGTTTCCGGAGAAGAGTCTCCCCGGCAGATCAAGATGCGTGGGCAACGGCTGGGTATTGAACATCCACATCTGCTGATCTTGGCCGAAACCTCCCTTGAGCAGATTCTGAAAACGGTGCAGGAAATTGAGCCGGCCGCAGTGGTGGTCGATTCGATCCAAACGGTGTATACGGAACAAATTACCTCCGCTCCCGGTAGCATCAGCCAAGTTCAGGAAGTGGCTGGACAGCTCATGTGGTTTGCCAAGCGGGCTGGTGTGCCGGTCTTCATCATTGGGCATGTCACGAAAGAGGGGGCGATTGCAGGGCCACGGTTGCTGGAACATATCGTCGATACAGTGTTGTACTTTGAAGGAGATAAGGGGCACAGCTACCGGATTCTCCGCGCCGTCAAGAATCGTTTTGGATCGACCAATGAAATCGGGGTCTTCGAAATGAAGGATGTCGGGCTCGAAGAGGTAAATAATCCATCGGAATTGTTTCTGGCGGAACGTCCTCAACGGAGTACCGGATCGGTGGTGGTGTCGAGCCTCGAAGGGACGAGGCCGATACTGGTTGAACTGCAAGCGTTGGTTTCCTCAACCACCTATGCTATGCCCAAGCGAATGGCGAACGGGGTGGAGGTCAATCGAGTATCGCTGCTGCTCGCGGTCATGGAGAAACGGCTGGGGGTGCATCTTTCCGGACAGGATGTGTATGTGAATATCGTGGGAGGGATGCATGTCGACGAACCGGCGATTGACTTGGGGATCGTAGCCGCTGTCACATCGAGTTTACGGGAAATGCCTGTCGAGCCGGGGACGTTACTGTTGGGGGAGGTCGGTTTGGGCGGAGAAGTACGTGCCGTCAGTCAGGCTGAACTGCGTATTCGCGAGGCCGCGAAGATGGGGTTCAAACGGTGCATTTTGCCTGAACGAAATCTGATGAAGATCGATCCCATCGACGGCATGGAGCTAATTGGTATTCAGGAAGTGCGAGAGGCATTGGATGTGGTGTTGGCGTAGAAAACGGGAAGTAAGCAGCAGACACAGCATCGATGCTCGCGCAGCGCGCACCCAAAATTCATCGAATGATGATCACAATGGGCAGTGCGCGTTGTATGCGCGCAGTAGAGTCTCATCTGCCGCTGCTTCCCTGTAGAGGGGAGAATCGTAGGAAAACAAGGTGGGCATATTTTGTAGGCCTGTGCATCGCGACCTTCATGTTGGCTGGTTGTGCTCTCATGACGCCAAAAGAAGAACTTCCGCTCAGGCAGGTGACGGCGCAGGAATTGACGGCTCTTTTGCGCCATCGTGAAGCGGCTATCCAATCCCTGAAGGGATTGTTCAGCGCGAAAGTGCGGGGTGGGCTCATCCCCATTGCATCACGAATAGAGGGTACGGTCTACTACCGTCGTCCGAACGCGTTGCGGCTGAGAGGGTTTACTTCTCTTGGAAACGAGCTGTTCGACTTTGCTCAAGCGGATGATCTGTACAGGCTCCGCTTGCCTCTGGAGGGAAAGACCTATACTGGTCACCAGTCCGAGATGAAAGATGCAGGGAAATTGGCTCGATTCTCTCAGCTGAGTGTCTGGGCGGTCGGTGGCGTGTTGGGGACGAACGCCATTGCCAGGGATGAAATGGTTAAGGTCGTGGAAGACAGAGGTCGATATCGTCTCGACGTCTATGCGCCAGCACTCGGGGGAATGAGCCCATCGCGTTCGCCGATCCACCGCCTATGGTTTGACCGCCGATTGCTCGTGGTACAGGAAGAGTGGCTTGGGTCGAGTGGGGAGGTCGAGGCGACGATTCAGTATGACGATTTTAGGCCGCTCGAGGAGTTGAAAAGTATTCCAGCACAGGCCATGGGTGATCAGGATGTTCGGCTATTTCGCCCGTTCAAGATTTCTCTCGAAGATGGTCGCGGACAAGGCTCCGTGCAAGTCATCTTCCATGAGATGCATCACAATCACGCGATACGGGCGGAAGACTTAGGTCAGATCTCATAATCGTCGATGAAAATCCTTGCGGTTGAAACAGCCACGACGTGGCAGAGTGTCGCGATTCTTGAAGACGACCGCATTGTCGCGATGCATGAGCAAGAGGCCGGTGGTGCGCAGGGCTCCCTTCTTTTGCCCACTATCGATCGATTGTTCTCTCAATCCGGATTGCGGCTTGGCGATCTCAGTGGTCTTGCCTGTTCGATCGGGCCAGGCTCGTTTACCGGTATCCGAGTGGGTATTGCCACGTGCCTAGGACTTCGAGGAGCCACTGGTCTTCCTCTCACGCTGGTCCCGACACTGGAAGCCATGGCGAGGAATTTGGAAGCGGCAACCGTTCCTGTGTGTCCAATGCTGGTCAGTCGTCGTGGGGAAGTGTATTGGGCGATTTTCCGTTGGACAGGGGATGGGCGATTTGATCGTGTTGTCAGTGAACAGGTTGGACCCCCAGGCGCCCTCGCGCAGAGTCTCACCGAACCTACGTTGGTATTCGGGGCCGGCTGGTCGTCGATGGAATCGGAGATTCGAGCGGCATTGCCTGCGTCGGTCACCGTGAGGGTAGGGCCACAGGACGTCTTCAAACCGTCGGCTATTCACGTCGCGCGTATCGGGCTGGAACGACTTCGATGCGGCGAAATTGCCGGAGATCTGGTGATGCCGCTGTATGTCCAGCGGACCGAAGCAGAAATCCAATACGAACGGTCCGGCGGTGTGTCGTCCGTTGCGAGGCGCCGGCAGCGGGTTGAAACTAAAGTTGCCGAACGATTGGCTCGTGGGCGTCGGCGGTCGGATCGGCAGGATATGTGAGCCGCTACGGTGATGTCTGAATTCCAGATTTTCCCAGCGACACCGGATATGTTACCGGACATCCTTGCTTTGGAAGAGGCTTGCTTCTCATCCCCTTGGACGCGCAAAATGCTGGAGGCTGAGTTAACAAACAATCAATTCGCACATTTTCTCGTCGCGAGGTGGCGAGAGGAGTTGATACCACAGGCCGAACCCACGATTATCGGGTACCATTGCTTCTGGATTGTCTTTGAAGAGCTGCGATTGATGAATTTGGCGGTACGAGAGTCGATGCGGAGAAGAGGGGTTGGAAGAGCGCTTGTCACCGAAGCCCTTTGTCTGGGATTAGAGCAAGCGGCTACTCGAGCCGTCCTCGAAGTCAGAGCCTCGAATGATCCAGCGTGTTCTCTCTATGCGCGTCTAGGTTTTGTCCAGATTGGTCATCGCCCTCGTTACTACACGAATCCCATTGAAGATGCCGTGCTGATGGAAATGCATCCGCTCGTGATATCGAATGGCTAGCAGCTGGCAAAGGTTTTACCTTAGGGAGGTAGATCAGCTTCAATAGAGTCAATTTAACCAGGAGGTCTCGTTATGTTGACGGAAGATGCGATTGTTGAACAACTTCGCCACTCCAACACCGAATTTCGGGAACTAGAAGCGTCCCACCATCGCCTGGACCTTGAACTGAACGAGCTGCAGAAGCGCCATGTCTTGACCCCGTCGGAAGAAATCGAGAAAAAGCGGATGCAAAAGGAAAAATTGGTGAAGAAAGACAAGCTTGCAGAACTGATTCGTCTCCACCGTGAGCACAGGCTCGAACCGGCGCGGTAGTAGGTTGATCGGCCACCGATTCTGCAGGCGGCTGAATCTGTCGATATGGAACAGGCCATTCATCCGCTCGCCTCCCACATCCAAGGCGTCAAGAGACGACTGATCATCATTGGTGCGACGGTCTTGGGTGCGTTGGTGCTGACTTTCTCTTTTTCCGCCGAAATGGTGGCGTGGCTCAACCGACCCTTTTCAAACCAACTGGCGTTTTATGGCCCAACGGAGGCGCTGTTCGCTTCGATCAAGGTGTCGTTGTTGGCAGCCCTCATTCTCAGTTTGCCGGTCATTTTTTATCAGTGTTGGAAGTTTATCGAGCCCGCCCTGTTGCAGAAAGAACAGCGTTGGGCCATCCCGCTATTCATGGTGGCTGGGGGGCTCTTCGCGGTAGGGCTGGTCTTCTGCAATGTCGTGATTTTGCCACTCGTGATTGATCTGTTCGTGAGTTTCGGACTCGATCGTGATATCACTCCGCAGCTGAGCGTTGGCACCTATATTGATTTTAACGTGAAATTTTTGCTCATCTTCGGCTGTGCGTTTGAGCTACCCTTAGTCATGAGTCTCGTGGCGATGACTGGAGTCGTATCAGCGGACACGTTCGCTCGTTATCGCAAACATGCCATTTTGTTGTGTCTCATTGTCTCTGCCATCGTTACCCCTGATGCCACGCTCTTTACCATGCTTTTGATGGCGGTTCCCCTGATGGCGCTGTATGAGATTGGGATTCTCGGCGCTCGAATTTTCGGGCGAAAACCGGACTCAGGAGGGATCGATTTGCCGCTTGATCCGGACCTGACGATGAATACCGCTGGAACGAGGCTACGATGAAGCATCGGACTGTAAAGGCTCAGTGCGTTCGCACGATTGCCTCTGTGATCGTAATGTGGGGTGCTTTTCTCTGCCTGGGCGGCGGTGAGAGTCTCCAGGCTTCCGATCCGCTGAGGATTGCAGAGACTTCGACGGCCTCAGGGCCATCTGAACAATCTGCAGCCAGTGTGCAGGCTCTTGTGATAGGGAGCAATGGAGTTCTCTATGCCGGATCCTTCGGGCATGGGATTTTTCGAACCGTGGATCGAGGCGCGACGTGGGCTCCAGTAGGGGGTGGCATCACTGATCCGTTTATCTTGAGTTTGGCCTCCGCGAAAGACGGAGCCGTCTATGCCGGTACGTTTCGTGGTGGAGTGTTTCGCTCACGAGACAAAGGGAACAGCTGGCAGCCGCTCAATGTGGGGCTCAAGCGGCTTGAGGTCAAGGCCTTATTGGTGGTGGACCACGAACTGTTTGCCGGTACCGGAGATGGCGTGTATCGCCTGCATGGCTCCGAAGATCGTTGGACGCCTGTGACGTCGGGGTTAGACGATATTCTGGTCCATGCACTCGCTCGCTCTGCCGATGGAACTTTATTCGCAGGGACTTCCGGTCAAGGGATCTTTCGGTTTAGCCCGCACTCTACCGGCTGGGTACGTATGCGGCATGGATTGAAGGACCATGAAGGAATGATCGAAAATTTCATTCGTGTTCTTGTCATCGATCAGGATCAAAGCATTTTGGCCGGTACGTTTGACGGCGGGGTGTTTCGTAGTGCCGACAGCGGACTGACGTGGCGGCCAATCAGCCGGGCCCTGCCTAACGACTCTATCCGGGGTATTGTATTTAGTGACGAAGGAGTCGTCGTGGCAACCGGGAACGGAATTTTTAGGACCATCGATAAGGGCAAGCAATGGATTCCCCTCAATAAGGGCCTGGCGAGCCTTGCGGTGCAAGTGTTGATCGGATCGGGTGATAAAGGTCTGTACGTGGGGACGAGTTCCGGGGTGTTTCGCAGCGATGATGGCGCCTCCTGGATAGCCGTCAATCAGGGGCTGGAGGTGGGAATCGCGCCTCCGCCGTTTCTTTTTCGCTAAATTTAGAAAGGACGAATGTAATGGCTGAGATAGGCGAGAAAACACGGGCAACAATAGCCGTGACAAGTAAGGGACAACCCATGGGGGAAATCGTACTCAGGTTTTTCTCGGATCTGGCGCCCGGTCACGTCACTAACTTTGTGAAGCTTTCCAAGGATGAGTTGTACAATGGGACGACATTTCACCGGGTCATCCCTGGGTTCATGATTCAGGGAGGGGATCCTAATAGTAAGAATTCCGACCGGTCATCCCACGGAATGGGTGGACCTGGTCATAAAGTAAAGGCGGAGTTTAACAGTACGCCACACAAGCGGGGTATTGTCTCGATGGCCCGTGCGAACGATCCGGATAGCGCTGGGTCACAGTTCTTTATTTGTGTCGCAGATGCCAATTTTCTCGATTGGCAATACACGGCTTTTGGGGAGGTGGTCAGCGGAATGGAGGTAGCCGATAAGATTGTCACGATGAAGCGTGACGGGCGAGACAATCCGCTGGAGCGAGCCGAGATGACTGTCACGATCAGCGAGGGGTAACAGGGAAGGAGTGAGATGTGAGCTGTAAGGAGACCGATAATCGGATAGGCTGGATCATGACCGGACTCCTCGCTCTGTACTCCATCCTGTCGGTCGGTTGTGCCGCTCCGCATGTGCCAGCGCGAATTATTTACGAGGATCCGGTCAATTTTGTGCGGTTGGAAGAGGACTCGGAAGTGCTCGCGGAATGGCCACCGAGTCATCATACCCATCCGTTTACAATCGAACCGGATAAATTGCGGATGATTTTGTCGGGTTTGAAGGTGCAGGAGCATTGGATTGCGCTGCAGCGGTGGATGCGAGGGGAGTCTCCCTTGGTTCCGGCTTTCACGGATGAGGAGTTGGCTCTCTTGTCTGTGCGTCTATCGGAGGCGCTGGCTGAGGCGAAGGACAACGAACGAGTGACCTTTTATTTGAGCCAGCCGCAGACATTCGCCCGGCGAATTATCACGACGGGTGGGTTCTACGTTCATGGGACAGAACTGCACATTATTCTGGGAAATTGGAGAATTATATACGGCATCCCGGCCTATGGGATGATCTATGATCGGCGTTATCCGATGCGACCGACCGCCGCGAAAGGCTTTGATTTAAGGTTTGAACCAGCTGAGGCCGTTGTTCCGATGAAGAGCAGCCTACTAGACGGAGTTTTAGCCAATGCCAAGGACGAACTCATCATCGATCTGACCAAGCTTGATCCACCCGATCCAGAAGTTTCTCTCATACGATCGTGCTTGAATCATGATTCTCTGTGTTAGCGACTGCGGTCGGCATCGCTCACGGTTGATTTGATGTACGTAGAGTTCGCTGGAAGACCCCAAAAATGAAGCGAAACGTCTTATCGACTGCCTAGACCCAAAAGATACATTTGGGGTACTTCCATCAGCGCTTCAGCGATGGACTGCCAGCCGAGCTTGCTTTGGCCTTCAATGCGATCGCAAAAGCGGATGGGTAGTTCATCCACATCCGCACCCAGCTGCACGGCCCGCCAGGCGAGCTCCACTTGAAAGATGTACCCTTTTGCCCGGACGGTGGTGAGGTTCATCCGTGCCAAGAGCTCACGACGATAGCAGCGGAATCCTCCTGTCCAGTCGTGGATGGTTGAGCCCAGAAAGAGGCTGACGTAGGTATTCCCGCAGCGAGAGACGAAACGACGGCGGGCGTTCCAGTTCTCGGTCCCGCCGCCAGGCACGTAGCGACTCCCGATCACCAGGTCGGCAGTGCGGCTTCGGTGTACCAAGCGGGGCAGATCCCAGGGCGCATGGCTGAAGTCACAATCCATTTCGAGGATGAGGCTGTAATCTCGCTGCAGCGCCCACGCGAACCCCGCGAGATAGGCTGGTCCAAGTCCTTCTTTGTGTGGCCGGTGCAGAACATGCACATGCCCATGCCGGCAACTGAGCTGGTCGGCTAACTCTCCGGTCCCGTCCGGGGAGTTATCATCCACGATCAAGATGTCGGCGACAAGATATTGGCTGATCGCCCGAACAAGCGCCTCAAGATTGGCGCGTTCATTGTACGTTGGGAGGACAATGAGAATCGATTGTTTGAAATCGAACGGTGAGGCGGGGATGAGCGGTTTACCTGCCCCCACTCGGGAATATCCTAGAGACCGGTTTTCAGTAGAATTAATGGCAATGCATGCGCTGTCAACGCCACGGGCAATCAGCTCTTCAGCGAGTTCAAAGTTTGGTACAGCGTAGGCTTCATCCATGTCCAGCTCCCGGAGAGGCGTTACGCCGCCATCCTTGCCGATGTGATGGAAGCGTATGGATGGCGCGTGAGTGTCATCGAACGGTGGAGCGATTGATGGGCTACCGGACATGGAATGGTTTGCCTAGGGCATGGCTATAGTGGAGGGTGAGCTGTCTGCTCACGAAGGATGTGAGGAAGAATGGGCGTAAGACGCGTGAAGCTACACGGGACATGATCGAACGACAGAGTACTCTCCTTGTTGAAATCGGCGGTATTCTAGTCGACAGCAGAAGAGGTGCGCAAGTAGAGATTTAGTCGGTTATGCCGGTGCGCTGGTTGCGCGTTTTGACAGTGCCGGAACGGCTATGCTAAAGTCCGTGATCCATTGATATTGCAGGCTTTTCTATCACTTAACCTCTGAAGGAACACTGTATGAGCGGGACACAGACGCAAGTGATTGTTGTGGCAGGAGCAGGACCGGCTGGGATGGCTGTTGCCAGCACGCTCTCGAAAGCCGGCCACGAAATCATTATTCTCAATCGTGATATCAAATTCGGTGGATTGGCTGAATACGGGATCTTCCCCTCTAAGCTGAAACTCCGTGGCGGGCTCAAGAAACAGTACTGGGAACTTCTTCAGCAGAAGAACGTCCATTATTTCGGGAATGTCTCCATCGGGACCGGAAAGGACCTCACGGTCGAAGATGTGCGCGAGCTGGGTGCGAACGCGGTGGTTTTCACGATCGGTGCGCAGGGGACCAAGGCCATCGGTGTCGAGGGGGACTCGGCTCAGGGTGTGTTTCACGCAAAAGATGTGGTCTATCACTTCAATCGTTTACCGGGCTTCGGCGACCGTCCATTTGAAATGGGACAACACGTCGCTGTGATCGGGGCGGGAGATGTGATGGTGGATATTGCCCACTGGTTGATCCGCTACAAGAAAGTTGCGAGGGTCACGGCCATCGTAAGACGGGGCCCCGTGGAACGTAAGTACAATCCAAAAGAAATTCGCAGCATTTGTGCCAACATGGACCTCGAGGGGATCAAAGCTGAGTTTGAGCGCATCAAGGACCGCCTCGCCAAGGTTGGCCAGAACCCCGATGAGGTCTTGAAGACATTCACCGACGAATTTTCAAAATGTGAGTCGACGGTGTCCGAGACGAAGATGGGGTTCCGTTTCCTTGCGTCCCCGAAGCGTATTCTGGTTGATGGACAGAATCGGGTTCGTGGACTTGAAATGGAAGACAACAGACTTGATCCGAAGGGTGAGGATACGGTCGCAGCGGGCTTGAAGGCGTATTACGAGTTTCCGTGTGATTCAGTTGTCTTTGCCGTCGGCGACAAGGTAGATGAGGCGGTTGGTTTACCCTATAAGAATGGCATGTTTACTACCAACCCCAACAAGACTGGTAATGATCCTGATGATGCGCTCTTCCAGGCCTACGATGAATCTGCAGGTAAGGTGATGGACGGCGTATTTTTGGCCGGTTGGGCTCGAAAAGCCAGCGAGGGCCTCGTCGGCGTCGCAAAGCGCGACGGAGATTGGTGTGCGGAGGTGGTTGAACGGTACCTTGCAACCAAGGCGGGAGAGGGAGACGTCAACATTGTTCTGGATCGCTTGCACGCGCGCTTGCGGCAACGTCAGAGCCGCCCGGTCGACGTGAATGGGTTGCGGGCGTTGGATGTGGCAGAACACTCATTCGTCGAGAAGTCCGATTGTATCGGGGAGTTCAAGTTTTCAGCCAATCAAGAGATGCTCAAATATATTGAGCAGGGGAGAGTGTGAAGTCTCTAGCAGGCTTCATCTTCACGCATGCCCCCATTTGAGTTTTTCCCGCAACACTTCGTAGTAGTGACTTTCTGGAAATCTGATCAATTGGGTCCGATAGTCTGAAGTTTGAATGACTGCGGTATCTCCTTGTGTGATGGAGACGCCGACCTGTCCATCGAGTGTGGCCATCGATCCTTCATCCTTACTTGTCAATGTCACTTCAATGACGACATTGCCCGGTACGATTAATGGGCGATGTGTCAGTGTGTGTGGGCAGATTGGCGTCAGGATGAGCGCCTGCAGGGCGGGATTCATGATTGGCCCTCCGGCAGAGAGCGAGTAGGCTGTAGAGCCTGTCGGTGTTCCAATGATCAAGCCGTCCCCTCGCAGATTCGTCACGAACTGGCCATCAATAGCGATGTGGAGTTCAATCATGCGAGCCAGGGTCCCTTTGCTGATGACGACATCGTTGAGTACGATGCCTCTCGCAACAGTTTCCCCATGCCGATGGACGTGTGTGGCCAGCATCAGTCGTTCATCAAGAGTAAAATCGTTGGCAAATACCCGTTCGAGGGAAGGATAAAGGTCGTCCAAGCGGACTTCCGTCAAGAAGCCAAGGCCTCCCATGTTGACACCCAGGATGGGAATGCTTCGTTCTGCTGCGAGCCGCGCGGCATTGAGAATGGTGCCGTCCCCTCCGAGCACCAAGAGAACATCGGCTTTCTGAGCCAGTTGAGTCTTGGGAATTCCTCCAACCTCGTTCAAGAGTGCTGCAGATGTAGTATCGAGCAAGACATCAATGCTACGGGCACGGAGCCAGGCAGCCACGCCGAGCAGCGTGTCTCTTACTTCGGGGAACTTGGGCTTGGTCAAGATCCCTATGCTTTTACTTTTCATGGATACCAGGCATATGGTTGGGCGAAGGAGGAATGTGATTGTATCGGGATGCTGATTTTCATGTCAACGGAAAGTCCATTGAGGTTCTGGTCCTGTTGACACAGCAGAACAAGAGAAGGGATGGGGGTGAGCTGGTCTTCAACTCGCTGTCTTGTTCTCCGCTCAATCTTGACTCTCAATCATACTGTGGTTAGAATCACAACAAGGTTTTTCAAGGGTTTTGCTCGAACGCGGCCAGAAGTTTCTACTCTCTGAGAAGGAGGCAGGATGTTCGAACGATTCACGGACAAAGGTCGAAAGATCATCATCCTCGCGCGCGAGGAGGCCGAGCGGCACCAAAACGACTATCTAGGGACTGAACATCTCGTCCTGGCCATCCTCCGTGAGTCTGATGGCATTGCCCTTATGATTCTAAAAAAGATGGGGCTTTCTACTGAGCAGATCAGGTTGGAAATCGAGCGAAATCTGCCCGGCGGCGGAACGACGATGACGTTTGGGGAAATCCCATTTAGCCCACGCGTGAAGAAGGTCATTGAATATGGCGTTGAAGAGGCTCGCCTGTTGGGCCACAACCACATCGGTAGTGAACACCTGCTTCTTGGACTGTTGCGGGAAGAAGAGGGGATCGGTGGGAAAATTCTTCGGAGTTTGGGCGCGAATCTTCTGACGGCGCGTCAGCTGACTGTCACATTTTTGCGGAAATCTGCTCCACGTGAACGTGATCGAAAGAGCAATACCCCGGCGTTGGATGAGTTTGGCCGTGATCTGACGCAGATGGCTCAAGAAGGTCAATTGGACCCGGTAATTGGTCGAGCTGATGAAATCGAACGTGTGTTGCAAATTCTCAGTCGGAGAAGCAAAAACAATCCCGTCCTTATCGGCGAGTCTGGTGTGGGAAAGACCGCGATTGTGGAGGGACTAGCTCAGCGCATCATTCAATCCGAAGTTCCTGACAACCTGCTCTCTCGTCGGGTCATCGCCTTGGATCTAGGGTCGCTCGTGGCAGGCACAAAATATCGTGGACAGTTTGAAGAACGCCTCAAGGTGGTCATGAAGGAGATTGTCCAAGCGGGCAATATCATTATCTTCATCGATGAACTTCATACCCTTGTTGGGGCTGGGGCTGCGGAAGGGTCCATTGATGCTTCCAATATGTTGAAGCCGGCCTTATCACGCGGCGAGATCCAATGCATTGGGGCTACAACCTTGGATGAGTACCGAAAGCATATTGAAAAAGACGGTGCCTTGAAACGGCGATTCCAACCCATCCACGTTCAGCCGCCCAATCTCGACGAAACGGTCCGCATTATCCAAGGTCTTCGGGATCGATACGAAGAGCATCATGGAGTGGAAATCACGGAAGACGCCATTGTTGAGGCCGTTAAGTTGGCGGATCGGTACATCACCGACCGGTTCCTTCCGGACAAGGCGATCGATTTGATCGACGAAACGGGCTCGCGTGCCAAACTCCAGACCTACGCCCTCCCTTCTGAATTGAAAGCGATGGAGCAAGAGCTGAAGAAGGTGTCGCGAGAGAAGGAGCTCTCGATCTCCATGCAGAATTTCGAAGAGGCCGTACGGCATCGTGAGGAAGAAGAGCGGCTGCGCAAGCTGCTCGACGAATCGAAGCGAGAATGGAAGAAGAATCAGGAAAAGAACAAGCCTGTGATCGGTAAAGAGGATGTCGCCTATGTTGTCTCAAAAATGACCGGTATTCCGCTCTTTAAGTTGGAAGAAGAAGAGTCCAACAAGCTCTTGCGCATGGAAGAGTTTCTCCATAAACGAGTCATCGGTCAAAATGAGGCGATCTCTGCGGTTGCTCGTGCCATCCGCCGTTCTCGTGCCGGTTTGAAGGAAGCCAAGAAGCCGATTGGCTCGTTCATCTTCCTTGGGCCCACAGGTGTCGGAAAAACGGAACTGGCCAGGACATTGGCGGAGTTTCTGTTCAACAGCGAAGATGCGTTGATTCGTGTCGATATGTCTGAATACCAGGAAAAATTTACAAGCTCGCGGCTCTTCGGCGCGCCTCCCGGCTATGTGGGGTACGAAGAAGGGGGGCAGCTGACCGAGAAAGTCCGCCGTCGGCCTTATTCCGTCGTATTGTTCGATGAAATTGAGAAGGCGCATCCGGATGTGTTCAATGTTCTCCTTCAAGTATTAGATGACGGCGTGCTGACCGATAGTCTTGGACGAAAGATTGATTTCAAAAATACGGTTGTCATTATGACGTCCAACATCGGGACGAAAATGATTCAGAAGGGTGTTTCTCTTGGTTTTCAGAGCACCGAAGGCGAAGCCGCGCGTCGGAAGAAGGAAGAAGTACTCGGAGAGCTTCGGAAGTCGTTCAGTCCAGAGTTCCTGAACCGGATCGATGAAATCGTGATCTTCCATCAGCTGGAAAAAGAGCAGCTCTATAGCATCTTGGATATCCTGCTCCGAGAGTTGAACCTCCGCCTATTGGATAAAGGGATTGAGATTGAGGTCGACGATGAAGTGAAGCAATGGCTTATCAAAGAGGGTTATGAGCCGTTGTACGGAGCGAGGCCAATGCGTCGGGCGATCCAACGTGCTATCGGTGACCCGCTCTCCGATGAGCTCATCAGAGGACGCTTCAAAGAAAGCCGCAAGGTGAAAGTGGTTCTGCGGGACGGAGCCCCGACTTTCATCGAGCAGGAGGCCATGGCCGGAGTCTAGTGCCCTTTGTGATCGTTCACGTCCCCAGGCAATCGTGAGCGGCCTCTGTGGCGGATCGCTGCAGGGGCCGTTTTGTTATTCAATGCCATCTGGCCCATTCGTAACGAGATGTCTTCCTTCCCCAATCAGTCTGAATTTCAACCTGGGACTCAATGGCGTCCGTGCCCGGTTCTTGGAATCGAGTCTTCATGCGATGAAACAGCTGCTGCCGTACTCAGTTGTGCAGGAGAGGTGCTTTCCAACGTCGTATCTTCACAAGTGACCGTCCATGAAAAGTTCGGTGGCGTCGTTCCAGAATTAGCCGCACGGGCCCACCTTGGGATGATCAATTTGGTTGTCGAAGAAGCCTTGGCGACCGCCCAAGTCTCAAAACATGCTCTCGGTGCCGTGGCCGTCACCCAGGGACCTGGATTGGCTGGGGCGCTTTTGGTGGGAGTGAATTACGCCAAGGCCTTGAGTTACGGCTTGGGGATTCCGATCATCGGGGTCAATCATCTGCAGGGCCACATCGCCTCCGCATGGCTTGCCGATCCGACATTCCCGTTGTCCTGCATTGTGCTGGTTGTATCGGGCGGCCACACTCATCTCTATCGCCATGAAGTCGGTGGTCGGTGTACCCTGCTGGGACGCACTCGCGACGATGCCGCCGGTGAAGCGTTCGATAAGGGAGCCCAGATGCTTGGCTTGGGGTATCCAGGTGGACCGGCCGTTGATCGAATCGCACGTTCCGGAGATCCACAGGCCATTCGATTTCCCAGATTCCACCGGGCAAAGAACAGTCTTGAGTTCAGTTTCAGTGGTCTGAAGACGGCGTTGTTGTATAAGCTACGAGAAATGGATGGTTCTCTGCGACCTGATCAGACCGCCGACTTAGCGGCCAGTTACCAAGAGGCTATTGTGCAGGTCTTGGCCACGAAGGCCTTTGTCGCCCTCAGGCAGTCAAACCTGACTGCGCTTGCAGTTGTAGGAGGGGTCTCAGCTAATTCACGGTTGAGGATCTTACTGAGCGAGCGTGCGGCACGTGAAGGCATTCGCCTCTCGTTGCCGGCTATCGAGTATTGCACCGACAATGCTGCCATGATTGCCTCGGCGGGGCGCCAGTTGCTGATGAATGGAGAACGACCACAGGCAGATCTTGATATCAGCCCGGCTGAGAGATTCGAGACGATTCATGACGAAAACCGATCGCATATCGGTTTCTCTAAGGGATAAGGAGAACGCCCATTCCTGATATCCGAGGTCAGATCACAGGACTGCGCACCAGCCAAGTCGCGTCGGTTGAACGACTCTACCGACGTCGTGTCTCACCCAATAAGGTCATGACCCCGGAGCTCGCAAAGGCAATGGCCCAACTGACCATTGAGCTCCGTCGCCCGATTGGCGTGCTGTTGACCAGGCGTGGACAAGTTCAGGACGTGATTGTGGGAACGGAATTGACGTTGTCTTCTACAACGCTGACCCTGTTCCGTACGGGCGCGCGATCGCTCCGTGGCTTGAGGTTCATTCGAACGCAATTGCACGATCAGCCCATTAGTCAAGAGTTGCTGACAGACCTCGCCTTCTTGCGACTTGATCTGATCGGCCTGCTCTCCGTCACGGAGGATGCTCAACTAGGCAATCTGTATCTCGCTCATCTGCTGGCACCCAATTCGACCGGGCAATTGTTCAAAGTGCTCAAGGCTGTCCCGTTCCACAATCTCACACTGATGTTCGACCAGTTCATCGAAGAGCTTGAGGCAGACCTTCAGCAGGCGCGAGCTCATTATGCGATTGAGAGCGGTAAGGAATCGGCGATACTTGTCAGCGCCTCTGTCAACAGCCGGTCCGAGCAAGAAGAGCGTTTAGCCGAACTGGCGGAGTTGGCAACCTCTGCCGACGTCACGGTGGTCGACCGTGTCGTACAAAGAACGCCGGACGGGCATCAGCGCTATCTCTTGGGCCGCGGCAAGATGAAGGACGTCCTGATTCAGACCCTCCATCGGGGCGCCGATATGGTGATCTTTGATCAAACGTTGTCACCGGCTCAACTGCGAGCCATTTCAGAGATGACTGATATCAAGGTGATCGACCGGACACAACTGATCCTGGATATCTTTGCCCGACGAGCCCACAGCCGTGAAGGCAAAGTGCAGGTGGAACTCGCGCAGTTGCGGTACCTGCTTCCACGATTATCCGGGAAGGGCACCCAACTGTCTCGCTTGGGTGGCGGGATCGGCACTCGAGGGCCGGGTGAAACCAAGCTGGAGACTGATCGTCGCCGTGTGCGGGACCGCATCACGCATTTAGAACGAGAGCTGACACAGTTTGGGCGCCAGCAAGACCAACGTCGGTCCAGGCGAGATCGGCACGGACTCCCCGTCGTTTCCCTCGTAGGCTACACGAACGCTGGTAAGTCTACGTTGCTCAATGTGCTAACAAACAGTCAGGTGTCAGCTCAAAACCGGTTGTTCGAAACTCTGGACACGACGAGTCGACGCCTGCGGTTCCCGGAGGATCGCGAAGTCATCATCACCGATACGGTAGGATTTATCCGGGATCTTCCGCAAGAACTGGTCGGCGCCTTTCGGACAACGCTCGAAGAACTACGAGAGGCTGATCTCCTGCTGCATGTTGTCGATGGCAGCGCCGCAGACATCGACATTCAGATTACCGCGGTCGTCGCCATTCTTGAGGACTTGCATTTGAACGCGATACCGAGATTAGTGGTGCTGAATAAGTGTGACCAGGTGTCCCCAGCGCGCGCTGAGTTGCTCTGTCGGCGGTATGGAGCCATTGGTATGTCGGCGCTCCAGCCCACGACACTTCGTCCTCTCTTCGCTCAGCTGGAAGCACACGTGAGATCTCTGCCAGTCGGTGAACGTCAGATTGCTGGCCTGCCGCCGCAGGACGATGCGCTCGTGCTTGCATCTCGTCGGTAACCTCTGCACAATCGGGCCGCCATGAAGAAAGTCACACGCACGAGGACGCCGTCCGCTCTCGACCGTCCAGCGCAGATTGCCTTGAGTCTCCGTCATGCCACGCCGGTGGCTGTGGTGGAATTAACGCATCGTTCGCCGTGGGAACTGCTGGTTGCTACTATTCTCTCAGCGCAGTGCACAGACCAGCGAGTGAATCAGGTCACGCCGGCTCTCTTTAAGCGGTATCCCACACCTCACGTGATGGCGAACGCAACGTCGACGGAACTGGAGGCGTTGATCAGATCAACTGGATTTTACAAGAGTAAGGCGAAAAATTTGATCGGTTGTGCGCAAGTCGTTACTTCGCAGTTCAAGGGGCAAGTTCCCGATACAATGGAAGAACTCACAGCGATACCTGGTGTCGGGCGAAAAACAGCGAATGTACTCCTTGGGGCCGTATTTGGGAAGCCGGGTATTGTGGTCGATACACATGTGCGACGGGTGGCCAACCGACTCGCCCTGACCCATTCGAGTGATCCCGAGCGAATCGAACGCGACCTGCAAGCGGTGTATCCGGAAACCCAGTGGACGGATGTATCTCAGCGGTTGCTCCTTCATGGTCGGTATGTGTGCCTTGCGCGAAAGCCTCGCTGTCTTGTTTGCCCGATCTACGATGTCTGTGAGTGGGAAGGAAAACTACCGACATGATTAAGAGTATGACAGGATTCGGCCGGCGACAGGGACTATGGTCCGACGGGACTGCCAGCGTTGAAGTGAGATCGGTGAACCATCGTTTTCTTGAAACCTCCATTCGCCTGCCGAAGTCGATGAGTGGGCTAGAAGAAAGCTTCAAGAAGACGATCCAACAACATTGTGTACGTGGAAGGGTCGATCTCACAGTGTTGCTACAAGGGAGTCGGGGAAGTACTCGCGCAGTGCAACTTGACGTTGGACTAGCGAAGCAGTACCATCAGGCTCTCCGTACACTCCAGCGCACGCTGAAACTTAAAGGCTCCATTGACATCGGACTGATGGCGGGTTTTCGCGATATTGTCGCGCTTTCCGAGCAGGCGGCCGACGATCCTAAGCTCACAAAAATGGTGGAGAAACTGGGGCTGCTCGCGGTGTCGGACATGGTGAAAATGCGAGAGAAAGAGGGAGCCTTGCTTGCGCAGGATATCCTGGCTCGGCTCGACCACGTGCGTGAGTGCAGGAGTGCGGTATCGTCCCGTGCTCCTTTCATTGCGCAGGAAACCTTCGACCGTATGAAGCAGCGAGTGGAGAAGTTGTTGGCAGACGCTATCCCGGACCTCCCTCGGCTCAATCAAGAGTTGGCCTCTGTATGCCGATCGGTGCGACATTACAGAAGAATTGGTCAGACTAGACACGCATATGATACAGTTTGAGCGTGCGCTCCAAGGGACCGAGTCGGTGGGAAAGACGTTGGATTTTCTTCTCCAGGAATTAGGCCGGGAGGTCAATACCATTGGATCGAAAGCCAACGACGCGGCGATCAGGGCCGACGTGGTGCGAATGAAAGCCGAGCTTGAGCGTATCCGTGAACAGATACAGAATGTCGAATGAGTACCGCGATGACCACAGGTAACCTCCCTTCGGGTGTGACGGGGGCTCGGCAAACTCCTGAACGTCGGGGAATTCTGTACATCATTTCAGCTCCTTCAGGCGCAGGGAAGACGACCTTGTGTAAACAGGTCGTGGCGTCGGTCTCCGGGCTGTGGCATTCGGTGTCGTTCACGACAAGAAAACCGCGTCCAGGAGAAGAACACGGATGCGACTACTTCTTTATCGATGAGAACGTCTTTCACGATATGGTTGCCAGGAATGAGTTCTTGGAGTACGCGCATGTGTATTCCAACTGGTATGGCACACCGCGGAAGCCCTTAATGGATAAGATGGAGCAGGGTATCGATGTCTTACTGGAAATCGATGTCCAGGGTGCGCTTCAGATTAAGAAGAAATTTGGCGATGCCGTCTATATTTTCATCCTCCCTCCATCGATGGACATTCTGCGTGCTCGACTCCAAGGTCGGGGGTCCGACTCTCAGGAGGAGATTGTCCGCCGATTGCAAAAAGTGAAAGAGGAAGTCTGGTGTTTCAGAGAATATTATTACATTGTCCGCAACGATGATCTGATGCAGTCTCTCCGTGAGCTGCAAAGCATTTTCATTGCGGAACGTCTGAAGACCAAACGGATGGACCTGCATTGGCTTGAGCAAAGCTTTATTCTTGAGAAAGATGCAACATCGCCGGGAACGGAGCCGTCATCCACTTTATAACGAGGGAGCTAGACCGACTATGATCGACATGCTGAGTTTGTTGCCGCAATACACGCCCAATGAGTTCGATTCACGCCACCGCCTGGTGATCGTCGCGTCACAGCGTGCGAAGCACTTGACTCAAGGCGCGAAGTCAACCTGGTCCTCTCGTTTCACAAAAGAAACCACCATGGCGCTCGACGAGGTGTTGAGAGGTCATGTCAGGTATATGACCGGCAAGGAAGCCCGCGATGCCATGAAGGAAGCCAAACGAGGGAAAGAGGGTGAAACCGAGCGCATCGCGATGATGACCGGAGAGGACGCCCGCGAAATCAAGAAGGAACTCAGTGTCTACGTCGATGATACAGTACCGCCGACGGTGGCTCCGGCTGAGGAGTAGGCATTGGAGGAAGCACAGGTGCCGACCAATCCGTGGGGCAAGCGGCTTGTCCTTGGAGTAACGGGCAGCATCGCCGCGTATAAAGCGGTCGGGTTGCTTCGATCTCTTGCGCGTGACGGTGCCAGCGTGTCGGTGGTCATGACTCAGGCTGCCACGAAATTTGTGACTCCTCTTACGTTTGAAGTCCTGTCAGGAAGGCGAGTGGCGACGGATCTCTTTGAATCTCATGAAGAAATGGTCCATCTCGCTGTTCCAGAACAAGCCCATGCAATTATTGTGGCGCCGGCGACAGCCAATTTTCTGGCAAAAGCGGCACTTGGTCTGGCGGATGATCTGTTGAGCACGATGCTGTTGAACGCTCGGTGTCCCGTGATTGTCGCTCCGGCCATGGATGGGGACATGTGGACACACCCCACGGTTGTTCAACATGTGCAGGTGCTCCGAGCTCGTGGCGTCGTTGTGCTTGATCCGGAATTCGGTCCGCTGGCATCTGGACAAGTCGCACAAGGGAGGTTTCCGGAAGAGTCACGAATTATGAATGCAGTGCATGCCGCGCTAAACCCTCGGCGGGATTGGCACGGACAGCGGGTGTTGGTATCCGCAGGCCCGACTCAGGAACCCATTGATCCGGTTCGTTTCATTTCGAACCATTCCTCTGGGAAGATGGGGTATGCCATTGCAGAAGCCGCGCGGGATCGAGGTGCGGAGGTGATCTTGGTGACAGGGCCGTCCTCTCTCACGCCTCCTCCAGGAGTGACGACTGTTTCGGTCAATACAGCGAGCGAGATGACCGATGCGTTGAATCGGCATTTCCCTGCTGCTACAGTTCTGATCATGGCTGCAGCGGTTGCAGACTTTCGTCCCAAAAATCAGGCCACACAGAAGCTCAAGAAGCAGGGGAAATCTGAACTCATGCTTGAGCTGGAAGCGACCCCGGACATTCTCGCGATGTTGTCTGCACGTCGGACAACGCAAATTGTGGTTGGGTTCGCGGCGGAAACTGAACACGTAGTGTTGCATGCGAAAGACAAGTTGAGAGGGAAAGGGCTGGATCTCATCATTGCGAATGATGTCACGCAGGCAGGAGGCGGGTTTGGCAGTGATGACAATGCGGTCGTCATTCTCTCGGCCGCGGGCGAACAGAGAGTCCTGGGTCTGATGCCCAAGCGGCTTTTGGCCGATGAAATTCTGACTGCCGTGCACGAGCTCTGTCTAATCTCCCCTCGTCGCGAGTCCTTGGTGGAGTGACTTGATTGATGGCATCAGGTTCAAAAAAAACGGGTAATGCCGTGGAAATCGATCGGTTGGCCTTAGCCCTTGCTAAGGATCCGGAGTCCAAGGTGTTTATCCCCCTGGCAGAAGAATACGGCAAAGCCGGCATGTGGGAAGAGGCGGTTGCTGTTCTTGAAGATGGGCTGAAGATCTATCCAGGGTTCATCACGGCCATGGTTGCGTTAGGTCGTGCCTATGAGCAGATGAACCAACCGGTTAAGGCGAAGGCCATTCTCGAAGAATCCATCAAGGTAAGCCCCGATAATCTTCGTGCACATCGAACATTGGCCAAGCTCTACGCGGCTCAAGGGGCTAAAGAAGCGGCTATCCGGTCGTGCAACGTCATATTATTGATAAATCCGCATGACCAAGAAGCCTTGTCGCTCTGTGCCGGGCTCAGTGTGCCGACGACTCAGGGAACGGCACAATCGCAAGGGCAATTGGATGAAAAATCGGTGAAAACTGCAAGTCCTGACTCTGACTATCTTCGCGGCGAGGGTATGACGTCCGCCTTCGATAGTGCGGCGCCGACAACGAAAGATGGAGCCAGCGGATTGTCCAGTAGTGTACCTCGTTCAGAAGAAACGCCTATCCCTATAACCGGATCCACGGCTTCGGCTGCACAGAAAATAAGAAGTCCAGCGATCGCACGGCTCGAGCAGTGGCTCAACTTGATCCAGGACCGCCGCCGAGATCCCCAAGCCTTTTCTTAACTCCCCTCTTGAGCTTTCCCATGACTTCACTGGTTTGACCCTCTGAGAGGGGACTGCTAGAATGCCGCCCTTGACGTGGTAGGGTGAGGCTGGTGGATAGGGGGGTATTGCACACGACATGTTGCGGATCCTGGTCCTTCACGGTCCCAATCTGAACCTGTTGGGTAATCGAGAGGAGTCCATGTATGGGACGACGACTCTTGATGAGATCAATGCGTCATTGGAAAAGCTGGGTAGTGAGCTTGGAGCTGAACTGGTTATTCGTCAGTCGAATTTTGAAGGGGAATTAGTGGGCTGGATTCAGGAAGCACGACACGGGTATCACGGCATTATCATCAATCCAGCGGCCTACACGCACACCAGCATCGCGATACGCGACGCCCTAGCCGCCGTTGAGTTGCCCACTGTTGAGGTTCATCTGTCTAACATCTATCGGCGTGAAGAATTCAGGCAGCATTCATATGTATCGGGGGTTGCATTGGCACAGATCGCCGGGTTTGGTGCCACCGGGTATCTCTTGGCCTTGCGAGGATTGTGCGAGCACATATCTGCTACCGGATCTAAGGGGTCCTCTGGTGGTCGTACCTCAGCAGACGGAGCGAAGACAGAGCGGCATTGAGGATATCACCGGGCCGGTTGTGTTCTTCATAAGAAGGGAGTTGCGAGTGATTTCTACGGTGGATTTTCGTAGCGGGGTACGCTTGATGGTCGAAGGCGAGCCCTTTCATATCGTCGACTTTCAACACGTCAAGCCTGGCAAAGGCGGTGCCTTCGTACGGACGAAGTTGAAAAGCTATCTCTCTGGAAATGTGTTGGACCGAACGTTTCGCTCAGGAGAACGGTTTGAAGAGCCTGATTTGGAAGAGCGTGACATGCAGTTCCTCTACGCGACCGGAGCTTCCTATACGCTGATGGACACTGAGACGTACGAGCAATTGACGTTTGAGAAGAGTCAGTTGGGAGAGAACGCCGATTTATTGAAAGAAAATATGGTCGTGAAGATCCTCGTCTACGAGCATCGCCCGATCGCCGTTGAGTTGCCAAACTTCATTGAGCTCAAGGTCGTGGATGCGGATCCTGGTGTGCGGGGGGACACGGCATCTGGAGGAACCAAACCGGCGGTCGTGGAAACGGGGGCGACGATCAAAGTTCCGCTTTACTTGGAGGTCGGCACCGTCATCCGGATCGATACTCGCACCAGATCCTATGTGGAGCGTGTTCGGTGAGCCGTCGTCGACCTACTCATTCAAAGACCAAGGCTCGTCGGATTGTGTTGCCGCAGCCTGGGGAGGAGACCGGTCATGAGCTCTCACTCACAGGGGGGTCGACCAAGCAAATCCAAGAACTGATCGACCTGCTTCGGCGTAATAATTTGACCGAGCTTGAGTTTGAACGACAAGGCATTCGCATCCGCGTCCGCCAGGACCTCGCAACCAGACCGCTCGCGACATCGGTGCAGGAGTTTGTCCCCACTCCGACTCAACAACCGATGCATTCCGCTTCAGCCACGACATCCGTATCAGACGCAAGCACGGGTTTCCTGACCGTCACGTCCCCCATCGTCGGCACGTTCTACCGATCACCCTCACCCGATGCGGATCCATACGTTGAAGAGGGTGACGCTGTGAAGAAGGGCCAAGTGTTGTGTGTCGTCGAAGCGATGAAACTCATGAATGAAATTGAGTCGGAAGTGGACGGTCGCCTTGTGAAGATCTTGGTGGAAAATACAAAGTCAGTGGAATATGGGCAAGCGCTGTTTCTGATCGATCCCAAATCCGCTTCATAGGTCATTCTAAAGGCGGTTCTCGCCATCGTATCGGAGCCGAGACGTGTTTAAGAAAGTTCTGGTCGCCAATCGCGGAGAAATCGCGCTGCGAGTGATTCGCGCCTGTAAGGAGCTTGGCATCAAGACCGTGGCGATTCATTCTGAAGCGGATGCGCTTGCCCTGCATGTTCGAGCAGCCGAGGAAAAGGTATGTGTGGGGCCGGCTGAATCGGCATTGAGCTACCGAAATATTCCCAATGTCTTGAGTGCCGCAGAGATTACGGGTGCCGATGCGATCCATCCCGGATATGGATTTCTGTCGGAGAACGCCCATTTTGCTGAAGTCTGCGAGTCAATCGGCATCAAGTTTATCGGACCGAGCTCGGAAAACATTGCCATGATGGGGGATAAGGCGAAGGCGCGTGAAATCGTGGCGAGGCGAGGCCTTCCAGTCACACCTGGGAGCCCAGGCGAATTGCGCAGCGAGGAGGATGCGTTGCAGGCGGCGCAGAAGATCGGCTTTCCCGTCATTATTAAGGCGACGGCCGGAGGAGGAGGCCGAGGCATGCGTGTCGTCAACAAGGCCGAAGACCTTAGCCGGGCCTTTCAGGCCGCGCAGGCTGAAGCGAAATCGACCTTCGGTAACGACGGGGTCTACCTCGAACGGTACTTCCTAGAGCCGCGTCATATTGAAGTGCAGATCTTGGCCGATCAACATGGTCGGGTGGTGCATCTCGGGGAGCGGGACTGCTCGATTCAACGACGGCATCAGAAACTGGTCGAAGAAACACCATCCCCGGTAGTCGATCACAAACTGCGTCGGGAAATCGGTCGGGTGGCCGTAGAGGCGGTCAAGGCTGCCCATTACCGAAACGTGGGCACCGTCGAATTTTTGCTCGATAAAGACCGAAATTTTTATTTCATGGAAGTGAATACCCGTATCCAGGTCGAGCACCCCATCACTGAAATGGTCACTGGCATCGATTTGATTAAGGAACAGATTCGTCTGGCCGCAGGTCATCCTCTCTCCATTCGGCAGCAGGATGTCGTGCTGACTGGGCACAGCCTGGAGTGTCGGATTAATGCCGAAGATCCAGAAAAGTTTACGCCATCTCCCGGGATGATTACCAAGTACAGTCCGCCTGGAGGGTTCGGAGTGCGAGTCGATTCCGCCATGGAGTCAGGCTCGGTGGTCGTTCCGTACTACGACTCGATGATTGCCAAGCTGATTACTCATGGCCGCGATCGACAGGAATCAATGGCTCGTATGAAACGTGCGCTCGGCGAGTTTGTCATCGAGGGGATTAAGACCACCCTCCCTCTTCACCGTCGGATCCTTGATGATCCAGACTTTCAGAAGGGCCATGTGTCGACGACGTTCCTGGACCGGTTCTTGGCTGGATAATCCTACGAATCTTTTCCACCCCAAGTACTGTCGTGACAGCGCTTCCGTCATCAAGAGATCCCATCCCTTGGTGAGTCGCTGGGCCTGTGTTAAGCTAAATACCATAGTTTAAAAAGGAGAGCCACCGCTCGTATAGACCGAGAGGTGCATCGCTTCTTGTCTTCCTGTTAGGATAGAGGCACCTCCGGGACTACCTGTAGGATATATGCGACGTATCGCCTTTATAGTCAGTGTTGTAGCCATTGGACTTGCCATCGGTGGCTATGTGTTTTTTAACGGGGAGCGGAAGGCCCCTGTTCGATACCGAACAGCGGCGATTGAGTTAGGTCAGGTTATTTCTTCCGTCAGCGCCACGGGGACGATCAATCCAGTTGTGTCGGTTCAGGTAGGCACGCAAGTGTCTGGGATGATCAAGAGCCTCCATGCGGATTTCAACTCACGGGTGAAGGCCGGGGATACGGTCGCGGTCATTGATCCAGAACCCTTCAAGGCTCGCCGAGAACAGGCTGCCAGCAATCTGGAGATGGCGCGGTCAAACGTTGCGCGATCCAAAGCCGACCTGGCGCAGCGAAAACGAGAACTGGACCGCGTGGAATCCTTGTTGCCTCAACAGTTTGTGTCACAAAACGACGTTGATGTTGCCCTCACAAATTTCCAAAGCTCGGAAGCACAGTTAAAGGTTGCTGAGGCGCAGGTCAAGCAAGCGGAAGCGGCGTTGAATTCGGCTGAGCTGGAATTGAAATATACCGTCATTCGGTCGCCCGTTGATGGCATCGTTGTGGCGCGTAACGTAGAGGTCGGCCAGACGGTTGCGTCCAGCTTTGCCACGCCTAATCTGTTTCTGATCGCCCTCGATTTGACCAAAATGCAGGTCGATACCAATGTGAGCGAGTCGGACATTGGAGGAATGGCCGAAGGGAAGGAAGCCGTCTTCACAGTAGACGCCTACCCTGGTGTGACCTTTACGGGGACCATCAGGCAGGTACGACTCGCACCTATCAACGTTCAGAACGTCGTCACCTACAATGTGGTGGTCGGTGTGGATAACAAGGACTTACGGCTCAAACCCGGCATGACGGCCAATGTGTCGATCATCGTGGCACAGAAAGACCAGATCCTCAAGGTTCCTAATGCAGCTCTCAGATTTGCACCGCCGAAGGGTGAGGGGAGTCGTCGGGAGGCCGATGGGCACGTAGCAAACAGGCATGGAGGAGGTCCGATCAAAATAGATGCTGGTACGTTACCGTCGAAAACTATCTGGAGGCTGGTGGAGAGCGCCGACCTCGCTTCTCTGCCGGTCCACACTGGTATTTCGGATGGCCTCACCACTGAATTACTCTCCGGCGGTCTCAGGGAAGGGGATCTCGTGGTTGTTGGTATTGAACAGCCGTTCGGCGAGAGAAAAGGGAGTGACTTGCCGCCGGGGTTTGGGAACCAGCAACGCCCTCGCTCTCGATGAGGCCGCGGATATCCCTCGATCGCGGTGTTGAACGTCGCTCGTCGGCGGATAAGGCATATGTCACCCCCATCATTCTATTTTCATGATTCGCGCTGGTGGCGTGTAGGATGAGCTAGGTCTGTGAATCCATTGATCGTCGGCGAAGATATTTGGAAGGTCTATCGAGTGGGTGACGTCGAGGTGCAGGCTCTGCGTGGGGTGAGTGTCACCATCGAACAGGGGGAGTTTGTCGCGATCATGGGGTCGAGCGGATCCGGGAAGTCCACGTTGATGAATATTCTCGGGTGCCTAGATCAACCGACCAAGGGACATTACCGGTTGAACGGCGTCGAGGTCGGACAATTGCGGCCAGACCAGTTGGCAGAGATTCGGAATCAGCAAATCGGCTTTGTGTTCCAGAGCTTCAACCTCATTCCCCGGACCAGTGCCCTGGAAAACGCTCAGTTACCTCTATTCTACAGAGGACTTTCTCTGAAAGAACAGCGTACGCTTGCCTCCGCTGCGCTCCAACGCGTCGGATTGAAGGGGCGGGAGCATCATTCCCCCACGCAACTTTCAGGTGGCCAACAACAACGGGTGGCGATCGCTCGGGCGTTGGTGACCGCGCCCTCTTTGTTGTTGGCCGACGAGCCAACCGGAAACCTTGATACGGAGTCCAGTCAGGACATCATGGGGATTCTCGAAGGATTGAATCGGGACGGTATGACGGTGATCCTGGTCACGCACGAAGTCGATATTGCCGCCTATGCGTCGCGTGAAATTGTCGTCAAGGATGGTCAGATCCTCAGCGATCGAGCAACCAAGGGGCGGTCGCAGGCTGTGGGTGCGTAAATGCTAGCCTTCGTGTGGCTAACCGTCATAACGGCGTTGAGAGTGCTCGGGCGAAACAGGCTGCGCGCGGGTTTGACCATGCTTGGGATTATTATCGGAGTCGGGGCGGTCATTGCGATGGTCAGCATCGGACAAGGGGCGAAACAGGCGGTGCAGAAGCAGATAGCCACGATGGGGACGAACGTCATTATGATTTGGCCCAGTTACATGACCATCGGCGGCGTGCGGGGCGCACAAGGCGGTGCCGTCACACTGACGGTTACCGATGCACTGGAGCTGAAGAAGAGGATTCCAATTCTGTCTGAAACGGGGTGGCTCATACGAAGCACCATGCAAATCGTGAATGGGAACCACAATTGGAATGGTCCGGTTCACGGAGTATCACCCAGCTATGTCTCGATCCGAGACTGGTCCTTCAGCAGCGGAGGATCCTTTACTCAAACAGATATGGAGAGTGCGGCCCGGGTCGCGCTCCTTGGACAAACCGTGGTCGAAAACATTTTTGAACCAGGTGAAGAACCAGTTGGCGCGATCATTCGGATTAAAAATGTTCCGTTCCGGGTCATCGGTGTCTTATCCCCTAAAGGCCAGTCTGTTCAGGGATCCGATCAGGACGATGTCGTTTTTATCCCCTTCACGACTGCCGAGCGAAAAGTCTTTGGAACATTGTTCCTTGGATCGGTCGGAGGAGTGTTTGTCTCGACGGAACGAACCGAGGATCTGGCGGATGCCGCAGAACAGATCCGTCAGGTGATGAGGGCTCGACATCGCTTGCAGGGTGAGCAGCCGGATGATTTCACCATTCGTACGCAGGTCGAAATCGGAAAGGTGCAGGAAGGGACGAGCGAAACCTTGACGGTCATGTTGATGATCATCGCGTCGGTCTCGTTACTTGTCGGCGGCATTGGGATCATGAACATTCTGCTTGTCTCCGTCACTGAGCGGACAAGAGAAATCGGAATTCGGATGGCGGTTGGAGCCAAACGTTTCCACATTCTCATACAGTTTTTGATCGAGGCTCTGACGCTCAGTGTGGTCGGTGGCTGTATTGGCATCCTGTTCGGAGTGCTTGCGGCGCGCTTGACGACGGTGATTGCCGGTTGGCCAACCATTATTTCAAGTGATACCATCGCCGTTGCGTTTGTGTTTTCCGTTGTGGTGGGCCTATTCTTTGGTTTATATCCCGCCAATAAGGCTGCTCGGCTTAATCCCATCGACGCATTGCGCTACGAATAGGGGAATCGCTCCACGGTGTCCCTTCCTACGTATTCATGTCTATTATTGTTTCAATGGCCCGAACCTGGGGATCGCCGGCCTGGTGCGCGAGATCGATGACAAACGGCATTGGGTATTCAGTGCCCCCTGGCTGGTGGGTGATGGTGATGATCGGTTGATGCAGTTTTTCTTGATGGAGTTTCGTGACCACTGCCACCTCTTGCGTATTTAGCCGCACATGACTATGGATGGGGTAGATACCGATTCGTGCGATGAATGACGACACAATTCGTTGATCAAGCGTGCCTTGCCGAGCCTCCTGATACAGGCGTTGAAATGTGTGGTGAGGAGTCAGTGGGGCAGTCCCGCCGAATCCAGTGATTAATTCATCGTATCGATCCACGACCATCAGAATGCGTGTGGGGTCGGAGGTAAATTGTCCGCGTGACTCTTGCGGATAGCCGCTGTCATCAAGATAGGCATGATGATTCGCGATGAGATGAAGTGTGGCGGCTTCAATTCCCCTTTTCCCCTCCAACATCAGAACGGCACGGCGGGGATGGGTCTCGAATTCCTGTCGGTTGGTTTTGGAAAGGTCTGACGAGACATGAGTATGGCGGACAATGGCAGGTCGGATCTGTAAAAGTCCGATGTCATGTAAGAGAGCAGCGGTTGCAAGCTCGTGCAGCTCCAGGGGGTTGAATTGGAAGGCCTGTCCGACCACCAGTGACAGCGTACAGACTGCCAGTGCATGCTGGCTGAGCGTGGAGTCGTCGGCCCGGTTTTGACTCAAGGCCATGAAAATAGCAGAGTCGGTGAGCGTTCTCATGGCGATCGTGATTTCTTGGACCGCTTCGGCTGCCTGCTCAGGGTTGACCGTTCCTGTCTTCGCAATGGTCATAAAAACGGATTGTACCGCTTGATCCATCTGTTGCTTGGCCAGCTTTGCCTGGGCATATTCTTCGTTCAGCTGGGCTAAAGGCTTGGGATGTGTCAGGCTCGAAGTCGGTGCTGTCGTGGGTGCAGCCTGCGTGATATCCGTTGCGTGATGGGGCGGAGAAGTGATTCCACGGTCGAGGTCGATGTCGACCATCTTCACTCCTGCACGCACTAATTTGTCAATCTGGGAAGAATGTTCAATCAGGAATGAATGGCGGAGTAAGGGGGAGCGGAACCACGACAAGTCCAGACGGGCGACGTACATTCCGATCTGAAGTTCACTGACGGGAACGCGTGTTGTCGCCATCAGAAGGTCCGTCCATTTGTAAACAGGGCTGTAGACATAGCTCTCTCAGGTATCGGCGTGAACCAGAAAGAACTGTAGCCGAGCGAGTGCGGAGTGAGTGTCAGCCTGAGTGACAAGGAGGGGAAATGAACGAGAGCGAGACTTCGATGCGAGGGTCGGCTTTGTCAACATGCTTATACAAATGAGTTTCGATGATGCGATTATCGTTTAAGCCAAGCCCTTCGCAGACCGCATCTTGGGCGATCTTCAGACCGCCATCAAGGTCGCGCCGTAAGGCGGATGCGAAAAAGAACCGGATCGAGAGCGTGAGCGGCCCCGATCGAAGTCGATTGTGCAAAGAGGATCTAACGGGGGACTGGGCCAATGCCAGCCATACGTACTGGCCGACGTAGGTCTTGTACGTCCGTCCGGCGGAGGATAGCAACCGACGTCCATTTACCGTTGCATATTGATGGTTGATGCTTGGAGGGACGGGCAATGTGACTTTGATCGTGTCCGATGTCACGACTGGGAGATGCGATGGTGTCCGAAGTGCAGTCTCTGGGTTCGATGGACCAGATTTCGGTGACAGAGTCGTACCGTTGATCCGCAGTAACTTTTTGGGGATAGGACGTGGGATTGCCACGGCGGGATATTGGGGAAGGCGACACCTTGATGAACGGAAGTTGTATCGAGGTCGGTCGGATGGCATGGAGCCGAGCTAGAGGAGATTCACGATCTTTGCCATATTCTGTTCAAAGCGATCTTCCGTACGGGCAAGATACCGACGCCATTCGCTTGGGTTCCAAATTTCCATGCGGTGATACAGGCCGACGAGTATGATTTCTTGATCCTCATCGACAGGAACCAGTTTTCTCAAGCGACCAGGAATCAGAATCCGCCCGGTCTTATCGATATCCGATGAGCCTGCCTCGGACACGACAAAGTGCATAAACAGACGACTCTGGTCTTCATCCAGAGACGTCCGGGTCCGTTCAAGGACCTTCTCCCACTCTTTCGTGGAATAGATCAGCAAGGACTGTTCCGGACCCTTCAGGAACATGACGGTCTGACCGTCAGCTTCGATCTGTTCACGGATCGGTGAGGGGACGATGAAACGCCCTTTCTCATCAACCTTGCAAAGGTATTCACCGGCAAACATTGTGATGTCCTGTATTTAGGAATTCACGGCAGTTCTGGTTCGGTCGCGAATCCATTGCTCTAGATCCGAACGGACAAATCGCCATTCCTTTCCCAGCTTGAAGGCGGGAATCTGTCGACTCTGAAGATAGCGATAGAGGGTACGTTGAGTAATCTTGAGATACTGGCATGTTTCCATCGCGGTCATCAGTTCGCTCTTCGGAGCCCTGCTCATCACTCCACCTGTGGCCAGATCGAAAAATCCGCATTCTCCCTCCAGCACTCTCGTTATTCTAGAGGCGACCTTGAGAATGTCAAGCGAAAATATATGACAGTGCATGTCAAAGGCCGTCAGCGCCTTCTGGCATTCCCGCACCGTCATCGGATTGGTCCATCATCGCTTCGATATCGTCGACGTCCTCGCCCATTTCCTGTCCCATTTTCTTCATCAAACGGGCGACGCTCCGAGGATCATTCTCATCAATCCCTCCGAGGTTCGCTGGATCTGACAGCGATTCGAGTCGAGCTTCCTCGGACTTGGGAGCGGCAAATCGAGACAGGAGACGCTCCATCCGCGAGCCGCCGCAATGTCGACAGGTGGCCACACTGGGATTGCGTCGACTCAATACCAAGACCGAGGATTTCCCGTGACAATCCTGACAAGCGTACTCATAAATCGGCATCGATCAACCTCCCAGCAGCTCCAGCGACGGTGGGCGCTGAGCCATGATGCGGTCGGGAATCATAGTGGAATCCATCGTGCGCCCTAACGTTATCACAAACACGTCGCCAGACCCGGCCTTCCGGAGTGTCTTGGCGCACTCATTCACCGTCGTACCGGTCGTGAAGACGTCGTCGATCAGAAGAATGCGTTTCTTCACAACGGCATCGGGGTGTCGGACGGCAAATGCTCGACGAAGGTTTTTTAGACGGCTTTTTCGGGATAGTGTGGTCTGGGCTGGAGTAGGAATGGCTCGGATCAAATTCGTGTACGCGATGGGAATATCGAGGGTCCGTCCGATGTCATCAGCAAGCAGGAGGGACTGATTAAATTCTCGTTGACGGAGTCTCTCAATGTGCAGGGGTACTGGCATGATCACATCAATGGAATCGAGTGGAGGGAGTCGGGCGATCATGAGGGCAGCCAGTGGAGCCGCCAGGGAAACTTTGCCCTGATACTTGAAGAGGCGGATCGCATGCTGGAGTGGAGGCGTATACGGGTATAGAGTCCAGGCCTTCGTATACGAAGGCGGACGTTCGGCACAGGGTTGGCAAACATGGTTTGGGCTGTAGGTCGTAGCAATGGAAGAAGGGAAGGGGTGGTCACAACGGGCGCATCGAGAGTCAGGCATGAGGGAAATCTTACTCCAGCAGTCCGAGCAAAAATGGGGGATCGGATCATCTGCTAGCAGCGAGTTACAGCTCGAACAATGAACGGGAAGAAAGAACCTGAGCGCGCGGCGCAGGAGACCTGAGGCCGATTCTGTGACAGGATTGGCCATGGACAGCCTTTCATTTGTGTGTGTTCCACCTCTCTTTATGGCGGCGAGCCTGCCGGTGTCAAGGTTGTCGGCCTCCGATTTATTGTGCTATACGAATGAGAATGGCCGGTACACCGGTCGACCAGTCATTGGAGAGCGCGGACCGCCGATGGTGACATTGAGACAACTCTCCAAAACCCATTCGCGTGGAGAAGCCATGGTCACGGCTTTGCGCGATGTGAATTTAGAGATTCAACCAGGAGAATTCTGTGCGTTCGTGGGCCCCAGTGGCTGCGGGAAAAGTACTCTGCTGAACCTCGTCGCGGGTTTGGACCTGCCGACTTCTGGAGAGATTGTGCTCGATGGGCGATCCACCCACAACCTGACCAGCTACGAATGGACGAAGATCAGGCGTGAAACGATCGGGATTGTTTTTCAAGCCTTCCACTTGGTGCATGGTTTGACGGCTGAAGAGAACATTGCACTGCCTCTGATGTTGCGCGGGGAGAACGGGCGGGAGATAACCAAACGGGTCGGGAATATGTTGGAGAGCGTGGGCATGAGTCACCGGCGCCGACATCGACCAGCTGAATTATCCGGTGGAGAGCAACAACGAATTGCGATCGCGCGGGCGTTGGCACATGGGCCCCGTCTCCTCTTGGCCGATGAGCCAACGGGGAATATCGACTCTCAGCAAGGAGCAGGGATTATGGCGCTTATTCGTGAGCTCGCGATGGCTGAAGGGCAGACGGTCCTGCTGGTGACGCACAGCCTACAGGCCGCGCAAGCCGCCGACTATGTGTGGACCATGCGAGATGGACAGCTGATCGCACGCACTGAACGTATGACTGAACTGGCAACTTCGTGATCGATCTTTCCACAACGATCGCGGGCGTCACCTTTCCCAGCTGTTTCATGAATGCGTCGGGAGCGCTCTGCGTCACCAGGGACGAACTCGAGGCTCTGGGGAAATCCGGTGCGGGGGCGATCGTCACGAAGTCGATGACTATTGAGTCGCGCCAAGGCAACCCCACGCCACGGTACTATGGATTTCCTGGAGGATCGATCAACTCGATGGGCCTTCCCAACCTTGGCTATCGAGCCTACGCCGAGTTGATCCCTCACCTCAAGCGGTTTGGAAAGCCCGTGATCGCCAGCGTGGCCGGACTCGGGGAGGAAGATTTTCCGACCATCGCGGAAGCGATCAATGCGGCCAAGCCAGACCTTATTGAGGTCAATCTCTCTTGCCCAAATATTCCAGGGAAGCCCCAAATTGGGTACGATCCGGAAACGTCGGAGCGCGTGCTCAAAAAGGTTCGGCCTCTCATCACGGTTCCGATGGGCGTGAAGTTGCCACCGTACTTCGATCCGGCCCACCATGAGGCCATGGGGAAGGTCCTTGGGCGTTGCGGAGTCGACTTTCTTAATATGATTAATTCGGTGGGCAACGGCCTGGTTGTGGATCCGGAACGCGAAGCCGTCGTTATTAAACCGAAAGGCGGATTTGGCGGGTTGGGCGGGCGACTGATCAAGCCCGTAGCCTTGGCGAACGTTCGCGCCTTCTATAAGTTGTTTGATGGGAAGATGCCGATCATCGGAACCGGAGGAGTCGTTGAGGGGATGGACGTGTTCGAACATTTCCTGTGCGGTGCGTCGGCAGTTCAAATCGGGACGGTGTTGGTGGAGGAAGGGTTGGATGTGTTCGGACGACTGGAAGCGGAGTTGACCGCAGTCTTGAGAAGAAAAGGATACCAGTCGATTGTGGAGTGTCAGGGACGGCTCAAGGAATTATGAGCCTATTTCATGCCGAAGTTGCGAGGGAGCAAGTTTTGTTGCAGAGCCTGACGCAGGAGCTGGGCGACGTTCCGAACATTGAGTCGGCGCATCAAGTTGAAACGATGGACTTCGACCGTCCGGACGCTGATGTCCAGTGTCGCGCCGATCTCACGATTGGTATGGCCCAGCGCGACCAATCGAAGAATCTCGCGTTGACGGGGCGTAATATGCAGAGAAGGTTTGGAACGGGGTCCCACCCGATGGAGCGGGCGTGCGGTGGTGTGTTTGCTTCTGGCCATCTGTCCTCCTCTGGAAAAGTCTGAGGTCAGTCTAGCAAACGACCGGATACGTGTAAACGAAATGACTGATTTGTGCCGAGCGCGCGGATGTGTACATCGGAACCGATGAGACTTTTCCTAGCAGAAAGCTTATCTCACGTTCAATGCCTGCCTTTGTAAGGGTCTTACTCCTTCTTCTTACCGCGCATGTCCGGCAATGGCCGTTACGCACGCTGCTGACGATCGTCGGAGTGGCGCTCGGCGTGTCGGCCTCCGTCGCCGTGCGGACTGCCAACGTCGACGTGCTGCGGTCCTTCGAAGAGGCGGTCCTGACGGTGGCTGGTCCCACGACCTTGGAAGTGTCAGGAGGGGAGACCGGGCTTGATGAACAGGTCATTAGACAGGTCAGAACCGTCGCCGGCGTAACGTCTGCATCGCCCGTGATTCTACAGACGGCCGTTCGTATGAGAGGAGAGCACGTCGACCAAGCGGTGCAAGTGGTGGGGCTGGATCTTCTGGCCGAATTCAATACACGCGGGTTCCGCATGAGCCAGCCGTCAACGGAAAGTCAGTTGATGGGGATGATCGAGCCACAGGCGGTGTTCCTGGGAGCCCAATTGGCCACGGAGTGGAACCTGTCGGTCGATGAGCAGGTTGATCTTCTCCTTGGATCCAGGCGTCTCACCTGCCGGGTTGCAGGGATTCTTCAAAATGGGTCGGACCGACCTTCATCATGGGAACGCATGGCCGTGATGGATATCGCTGCGGCACAAATTACGTTCGGGATGGTTGGGAAGTTGGATCGAATCGATATCGTGACCGACGAACAAAAGACCGTCGATGAGGTCGCACAGGACCTACGGGCTGTTCTGCCTCCCTATTTGACGGTGGAACGGCCGGCCAACAGGACGAGGCAGGTTGAGCAAATGGTGCGCGCCTTCCGTCTCAATCTGACGGTGTTGAGCTGGGTTGGCCTGTTAGTTGGGATGTTCCTGATCTACAACACGATGGCATTCGCCGTCGCCCAGAGGAGACGAGAAATCGGAATCTATCGAGCCATTGGGATGACTCAGTCTCGGGTGGCAGTATTGTTTTTGATGGAAGCCGGGTTCTTTGGATTGTTGGGAGGAATCGCCGGAAGTACAACCGGAATGGTGCTCGCGCAAGAGCTGGTGGCCCTGCTCAGTCAAACGATTTCGGATCTCTATGCTCCAGTCGGGGCCGGCGAAGGAGGGCTATTCCAGAGCGGCCAATTCTGGAGCATGATGCTCGAAGGCATTGTGATCGGGTGCGTCATGTCCATGATCGGGGCCGTCGGTCCAAGCCTGGATGCCAGCCGCACCGCGACCGTACGAGCGTTGGCTCCTGGTGACTATGAAGCGAGCCAGCAGCTACGAGTGGGGATGCTCGCCATCATGGGACTGAGTGTGCTCGCCGTTGCGGGGCTCTTGAGTCTGCCAGGCCCCATCAATGGGGTTCCTGTCATGGGGTACGCGGCGACGCTCTGTCTGCTGGCCGGTCTTGCGTGTCTGGCCCCGATCTGTGTCACTGGATGGCGGCGTCCGCGACACTATGTGGGACGTGAAGGGGGAGCAGGGGGAGTCATGAGGGGGATTGCCGTGGAGCATGCCTCGCGCAGTCCAGGCCGAAACGGAGTGACCGTCTCTGCTTTGATGGTGGGATTAGCAATTATGATCGGCGTGCTGGTGATGGTGCGAAGTTTTCGACATACGGTTGAACTATGGGTCACCGATACGGTCTTGGCCGATCTGGTCGTGGCACCCTCACTGTGGCTGCGGGGCACGGAGATCGGAGGCGCCGGCCGGAGTCTCCCGTCAACATGGTTGACCGTCTTGTCTTCCATCCCTGAAGTAGCCGCAGTCGATAGTTATCGCGATGTCCGAGTGGAGGTGAACGGCCAACGGGTGGCTATCGTCTCACGAGATCTGCGATTACATGCCCAATGGAGCCGGTATCTTGTCCGCCAGGGCGATTCTTCAGAACAGCTCGTACGGGCAGCCGATACCCGTGGTCTCCTCGTCTCTGAGGTATTGGCGAATCGGCTCGGGGTGGAAGAGGGATCGACGCTTGACATTCTGACGCCGAGCGGCCCCGCGCGATTCCCGATCGTGGCCGTGTTTTATGACTATTCGACGGACGGGGGGAAGCTGCTCATGGATCGAGCGCTGTACCAGTCGCTCTGGCATGATGATCTGGTCACGGTATTCCCCGTGTACATGAGCGCTGGGGCAAGTATCGATCGTGTGAGAGAACGGATTATACAACAACTGAGCGGCGCAGCCGGAGGCGGGCTTCCGCCGCTCGTGATCAGCAACACTGAGTTACGGAAAGAAATTCTCGACATCTTCGATCGCACATTTCTGCTGACCTACGTGCTGGAGGCCATCGCGATTGTGATTGCCATGCTGGGGATCGTCAATACGCTGGTCACGTCTGTCCTCGAACGTCGCCGGGAATTTGCGACCCTACGGGCCATCGGCGGCAGCCCGCAGCAAATTCAACAGCTCGTGTTATGGGAGGCGGCCTACCTCGGCGTAGTGGGGATTGCCTTGGGTCTGATTGGTGGCGGGCTGCTGTCGCTGTTACTGATTAAGGTCATCAACAAGCAATCATTCGGGTGGACGATTCAGATGATTGTTCCAGTCGGCGCACTGGCCCAGGCCGTGGCTCTCGCGGCGGTTGCCACCTTGGTGGCGGGCTACTTCCCGGCCCGGTGGGCGGCACGACAACCGGTGGTGGAGGGGCTCCGGGAAGAATAGCGGCAGAGGCTCACCTCAATTCGTTATACCGTTTTGGCATCTCGCCGATATTTATCCAGTAACGTCTGCAGATCTTTAGGAATCGGCATGGATTTGAATGGTGGGACTCGAGCCCCGCCAGTATTGCCAACCGGCACCCAAATTCGTGAGAAGAGCAAGGCTCCAAAGATCCGAGGCAGTTGTCCGACAATTTCTACGAAATCTCGGCGCCTCCAACCGACCTTCAGCATCCACCAGTGAGATCTTGCATGTTCAATCGGAAACGATTGTCCCAAGATGTGTGCCCGCTCGAGATGGGTAAATGCCTGGTCCAGTGCATCCGCATGATATCGCTCCACTGCCGCCTTCATCTCGGCACCATAGGCTTGTTGCAAGACCGAATGCATGTTCGTAACTTAAAAAATTGCAGTGTAGTCGGCGAGAAACGCTAGGGAAAGTCTGATTAATTCACGTTTTCACTCGGCCAGCTGTTCCTGGACTGACCACCCAGGGCAAATTCAGTGGGTCGCTGCTGTTCCGAGAGCCTGTTTGTGAGGCACACCCATCGTGCGATGCCCCACGGCCCGCCTCCGGCCCCCCATCCTCTACGTTCCCGCCAACAGGCGCCGTCGCGACACATAGAGATTTGCCAACCCGCAGCTGATCTGGAGCCAGTGGGTATTCTTTGCCAGCCCCCGGTACCGGACTTTGGCCCAGCCGAAGATCCGCTTGATGACCAAGAACGCATGTTCGACCTTCGCCCGGACCTTTGACTTCGTGCGGTTCCGGCCCCGCTCCGCCTCACTCAGTGGTCGATGCCGGTGCGCTTTGGTCTGCACGAAACTCTTGGCCTTGGGCGCGTGCTGCCGGATCACATCGCGTTGTCCACTATAGGCGGCATCGCCCCACACCCGCGTTTCCTCTCCATGCAGCAGTTTCGGCAAGACTTGGCTGTCATGGACATTGGCCGCCGTGGCCGCTACGGAATGAATCAGCTTCGTCTGGCTGTCCACGCCAATATGCGCCTTCATACCGAAATACCACTGGTTCCCCTTCTTCGTTTGATGCATCTCGGGATCCCGCTCCTTGGTCCGGTTCTTCGTCGAACTCGGCGCACTGATGATGGTCGCATCCACGATGGTGCCTCGGCTCACTTGCAGCCCCTGCTTCGTCAAATACTCCCCGATCCGGATAAAGAGCTGTGTTCCTAACTCATGCGCCTCCAGCACATGCCGAAACTTACAGATCGTCGTCTCATCGGGCACGGGCTCACGGCCCAGATCAATCCCCACGAACTGCCGCATGGCCCGTGAGTCGTACAAGGCCTCCTCCACCGCCGGATCTGACAGGTTGAACCACTGTTGCAGACAATGGAGGCGCAGCATGCGTTCGACTCCGACCGGCGGACGCCCCGGCCCGTCGGCCTTGGGGTAGACCGGCTTGATCACGGCGACTAATTCCGCCCAGGGCACCACGCGATTCATTTCGTCGAGGAACCGCTCGCGGCGGGTGGATTTGCGATATTGCTCGAATGGGATTTCCGCAAAGGTCTGTTGGTGCATGGAGGCGTCTCCCGTTCAGTGCTGCATTCCTCATAGCACATCATCAACGGGGAATAAATCAGACCTTCCTTAGATTGAGACACTCAAGAGATGCGTGTCCAGCCAAGTTGACGGCGGAAAGGCCATAAAACGTGTCTGGCACGAGCAGACGTTGTTTGGTGGCGGTGGGCCGGATTGAACGGCCGACCCGCGGCTTATGAGTCCGCTGCTCTGCCAACTGAGCTACACCGCCACGTTGAAGAGTGCAGATGATAGCCGAAGACGACGGTCACTGTCCACCGACTGGACATGTCATAGCCGTGCCATGTCTGGATGAAATTGTTCAAAACCTGCTATGGTTTTGAGGGACCGTTTGAGAGGATGAAGATGTCGATCGGAGACAATCGTGCGGTGGTCATCACGGGGGCTTCCACTGGAATTGGAGCAGCCTGTGCGCTGCATCTTGATCGATTGGGTTTCGCCGTGTTTGCAGGAGTACGGAAATCGGAAGACGGCGTGGCCCTTCAAAAATCAAGTTCTGATCGGCTGGTGCCGGTGGAGCTCGATGTGACGGATCTCGCAACCATTCGGAAGTCTCAGGCAGTGGTTTTGGAAGCGACGAGAGATCGAGGACTCTTTGGACTCATTAACAACGCGGGAATTGCAGTAGTGGGGCCACTTGAAGCCGTACCGATCGCCGACCTCCGCCAGCAGCTTGAAGTGAATGTCATCGGGCAGGTGGCCGTCACCCAAGCGTTTCTTCCGTTAGTCCGACAGGCACGGGGACGTATCATTAACATGGGTTCTATTGCAGGCCTCTCAACGATGCCGCTGATGGGCCCCTATTCGGCCTCGAAGTTCGCACTGGAAGCCATTACAGACGCCTTGCGCCTCGAAGTCCAGCAATGGGGGATCCATGTCTCGATTATCCAGCCGGGTGCGATCACGACGCCTATTTGGAATAAGTCGGCGATCGAGGCAGCTGAGCGAGAGGCTGCCATCGAGACGGAGCTTCGAACTCTCTATAAGCCTGTTGTGGCTGCGGTGAGGAAGGTCGTGGGAGAAGCTTCAAAGCGAGCGATTGCGCCTGATGCGGTCGCAAGAGTGGTTGAAGAAGCCCTGACCGCTCCGACTCCGAAAACGCGGTATCTCGTTGGGACTGATGCCAAGCTCCGCGCGCTGATGGTGAGACTGCTTCCCGATCGGGTCTCTGACAAGCTGCTGACCTGGATTCTCAAGTTGCCTCATTGAACGGCTGCCGTCGGTTTGTCCACTCCGATCCCAAGATCCTGTTTCGAAAAGTCGAATGAGACGCGGAGTTGGACTGCCAGGTATTTCTGCACCAATCCCGCTCGATCCAGCGGCTGGTCCTGTTCATGATAGACCGCGAGTTCCATATTTCGCCAGCGCGCGGCCAGCCCGATGATCCAATCCGATTCCGTCGGTGCGGCTTGGTTGCCGGCATCCCGATCCGTAAACAGATTGACATCGCCGTACAGCACCAGTTTGTTCTTGTAGAGATCAAAGTCGGCATGGGCAACGTATCGAAAGAGAGCCCGTCCGGTATTGTCGGGCCTGGCGAAGTAATTCTTGTTATGAAAGAGCCATCCAGCTCCCGCGTAGACCGTCAGATTCTGATTTGGGAAGTGACGCCCCCATCCTGACAAATCCTGGATGGCTTGGAACTTTGCGGTGACCAGTCCATCGGCATATTCCTGCGTAATGCCCTTCCGATCGATCGGGACATCACGTTCGTATTGCAGGCGCCAGTTGAGATGGCCAAGTACACCAGTCAAGGCATAGGTGCCGTCCCATTCGCTCAATTCAATCCATCCATTCGTACGATCGGAGAAAAAGTTCTGATCGGTATAGAACGTGAGGTATTGCCTGTAGAGATCCGTTTCGAGGTGCAGCATGTGGCGCAAGCCGACGAGACCCGTATTGTCAGGTCTGGCGGCGAAGGTGGGATTTGTGGCGAACGCACTGGTAAGGAAATAGCCGGCGAAGATCGATTCTTCGGCTTCTCGACCATTGGCGTTTCCCAGCGCAGGAAGTGGGCGTCCATACTTTTCCAATGCGGGTGCATCGCAGGGGTGGATGAGGTGTGTCGAGACCAGGACGATCGCACTGATGAAGATTCGCCGGCCTGTTGGTGTCGTGAGGCAAGACGTAACACGTTTGCCGAGAGGTGGCGAGAGAGAGGGTTGGGTCTGAGAGCCGAGCATCACTACCGTGCGCAGGTTTCAAAAATCTCTTCGCAGTCATTGGAGGCGTCGAATGTTGCTGGAACGAACCGGTACTGCACCGCAACGACGCGGTTGTCGCTCAGAATGACAGTGGCCCAGCAGCCATGGCGAACTGTTGCAAAGCTCCCTTTCCCAACTGGCCGAGATTCTTCCAGTATCGGGGCTTCGCGGTAGTAGTGGAGGACTGTCCTCTCGCCGTCGATCGTTTGTTTCTTGGGTGTCCCTGCGCAGGCGAGGATCGCAGATGTAGACTGGCCTATCATGCGCTGTTGATTGGGGTATTCTCCCACATGTGCCGGTGTACTGCAGCTCACCAGAGCTATTCCCCCTGTGAGTACCAGCGCGAGTGAGAGAAAATCTTGAACCGTCATGCCTGTCATTGTTGTCTGACCAGGGATCAAAAGCAATCACCTGGGTGGCAGGGGAAAATATATCCCATGAGGAGACTTGAACAGAGAAGAAGGAGTTCAGCCGACAAAATCCGGGTTGAGACGGGTCAGCGGTTTGACAGATAGGGCTTTGATCTCATTGTAAACGATCGTACGGCCAACTTGTCTGAGTCGGCTGAAGACACCCTCGACAATCACCTGATCACCTTCGTGGACTTCTAGTTGCCCAAGGCTCACAACCTTCAATGTGCCCGCTTGGTCTTGCAGCAGGAATCCATAGGCCGGTTGCCCTTGACGATTGGTGGCCAACTGCACGTTCATGACCTTTCCAGTGACCATGACGTCTTGATGATCGTATTGTTCCGGGTGGGCCAAGAGCTCCGAGATCTCAATCAGGCTAGCGGCTGCTGCCGGAGTCGCCGTGCCCAGTACTCCTGGCAGGCAAGGGCAGATGAAGAGGAGCAGGAGGAAGACAGCCACTGACGTGACAAATGGTGAGGGGCTAGAGGATCGTGTTGTCATTGTAGAACGTAATTATACCGAACTGTTGGTGATTGGCAACTAGGAAAGTTTACCATTTGTCGGAGGCTCGACCGCTGACATCCTCTCCGATGAAATTATGGAGAATGTGGCGCTGCAGTTCCGTGAGTTCGGCAGGGCTGGCCTCGTTCGGCGATGCGAGCAACTCCGGCTCTTTCGATCTCGGCGCCGTGCGTGTGAGGAGCTCTTCATCCAGCGCCTCGTCGCTGGCGTCCACATCTTTTTGTATGGAGACCAGCCGTTGGAGTCCAAACAAGGTTCGGGTTGATTCACTGTGCATGGCGTTGGAACTAGCTCCGTACACGAGCGAATTCCAAAATTTCGTTTCAGTGGCTTCCGGTATCCGAATCACGGCATAGGCAGCCAGTTTCTCAAGTAAAGCTGACTCCGTCTGCTCGAGCCCATCGTAGGTCGCGATCGATCGCTCGATGGGGGTGCGAGAGAGGACCTGCAGGGTGTCCTTCCAGAGCTCCAGGGAGGGGGTGCTTCCTGGTGCCGGACGGATCCCTGAGCCTTTGGCCTGCAGTGCGGTGAGATACTGAGACAAGAACTTGACCTTGCGCGCGGCCAACGTACTGGCGGGGATTCCCCAAATATGGCCGATTTCATGATCGAGCAAGATCGTCTGATCCGATGTTCGCTGCTCGCGCTCAGCCAGGTCGAGACGTTTCTTGAATCGTTCGGCAAAACGGAGCAGTGTTTGCATTTCAATGGCTAGCCGCTGCCGTTGATATTCCTCCGCAGTAATCTCGTTGTGTTCCCAACGCTCTTCCAGCAGCCGGAGCGTCGCCGTGGGGACGGCGGACCGAGCCTGGGATTTGAGCGTCTCGATTGTTTCGGCAGACACACCACGGTCAGCGAGCAGGAGGGCGGCTCGAGAGACGAAGGCCTCCGCCATGTGGGCCTGATGTTTCAGGACTATGCACTGAAGCCAGGTTCGTTCTCGTCGAAGCCGGGCCCGCCTGCGGTATTCGTCCCGGCGATCGATCATCGCCGTGATCGATTCCTGGGTCATCGTGGTGACGGGCTTCTTGCCGGAGACACATCGAGGGTCCGGCCGGTCCGCCACCATGTACAAGATTTCCTCGTGGGTGACGTCGAGATACTGGATCAGCAACAGTCTGAGGATGATGCGACCTTGGATCGGCAAGCCGGCGACGACGTCTTCAATCATCTCGGCGGTCAGCGGCGATGCCATGACTGCGTGTGTCATATGTTCTTTCAGGCGGTGAAGGCCAAGGTTCTAAGGTGTACGCAGGGCTGAGACGGTACGACTCATATCTGATGGCTGACTAGGCTGTGCCGGTCCGTTGCTCACGTTGTTCGAGTTGAAGTGCGACATATTCACGGATGTCTTGTATGCTGCCGCTCAGGAACATTTCCCGTGGGATTTCTACCCGCACAAGCTGGGAGGGGTCGATCCCACGGTCTTGGGCATAGAGTTCATCGATATACAGGCTCACCGAGCCATCGGGAAAACGCAGGGCATAGAGAGCGGTGGTATCAGCCATGAGATCCCAGCGAGTGACAGTGTAGAGGTAACACAGGCCCCGTCAGACTGTCAAAGCCGCAGAAACGTGTGTGAGTGGTAAACCGTCATCAGTAGTCACCCTTCATTTTCATGGACCTATCGCAGTATCCGGCTTCGTGTGAGAACGGAGATCGTGGAGAAGATCATGGCAACCCCCGCAGGGAGTTTCTGATGCGGGAAGGCTTGAGCCATATGTCCTTGCGAGAGCTGGCTGAGTCCGGGGAGGGCTATCGAACGCCGGAGGGCAACAGGTATGCCTGGATGACAGCGTTTTCGATAAAAACAAAGGGCCTTCGATCGTGAGGATCGAAGGCCCTAGGACTCATTCTGATCCAGATATTTAGCCGCCGAGCGTGTCGAGGGTTTCCTTGAGGCTCTTGCGAATACACGTGAAGATCGGGGTATCCCGCAGCGTATAGCGTGAGCCTTCCGTCTCCCGTAGCGCCATCACCAAGTCCAGAAAATCCTCCGGCTTGTCGCTTTCAAACGCCACGACCCATTCCTGATCGTCCAACCCAAACGAATAGGTCGTGTTCAGCTTCACGGAGGGGAAGCGATGTCCCACTTCAATGTGCTCGTCCATCATGCCCTGCCGCGCCGCCTTCGTCAGCAAAAACCACTCCCGTGTCTTCAAAAACGGGTACACGAAGATGTACTTGCTTTTCCCTGGGACCACGGTCAATCGTTTGCCTTCCTGGCCTGCATGCGAGTGATGATCGACGTACACGGATCGTTTGGTGATCGCCAGATAGGAATAGGGGGTCGTAAGATACTGCCCAAGCCCAGAGGCCAGGATCTTGGTAGTCATATCCTGGAACAGGTCGAGATCATAGCTGATACGCCAGAGCATGAAGTCGCAGTCGCCGCGAATACCAATGGTCGAATAGGGGACCAGGAGGACTTGTCCGTTATACTCCTCCACCGCGCGGAGAAATTCCTGCTTGCCCTGCGTCCGCACATCTTCAGGCAACCGCCGCCAAGCGGGATCGACTTTATAGAATGCAAAGTTGACGTACTGACGCCGAGGGGCCGACGGGGTAGGGGATGTTTCCGGGGTCGACATTACCAAACTCCTTTAGTATCAATTAGCATCAATAGAGGAGAGCCTCTCCTCAAGTCTTCTTCGTTTAGCACTTCCCCTTCTGTCTTGTCAACGGGAGGCCAGACCCGAACTGTTCATTGACAGACCATGAAGGGTTCTGTTACTCGCAGTTCCGTGAAGATGTCTCTTGCGTGCAGGTCTATGGGCATCGCGATTGGTTGGATCTGTGGCCTCGCGTATCCCTCGGCTGCGATTGAGGTGCAGCCGGTACAAGCGCAGGTTCAGCTGGCACTTGATCGAGGGAAAGAGGCCGCGGCGCACGGTCACACGCCCGAGACCTTTTATGTTCGATTCGGACGTCATGATGCCGTGCATTCTGGAGGGTTTCTTGTCACGAAACTCGGAGGCCTGTCTGTGTTGGCGACCCACATGGCCTTACGAGGGCGTGAGCCGAGCGTAGCCGATATCGCTCATGTGATAGGGGCTTCCACGATGCTGGTCACTGCAATCATCTACGGCGACAGCCCCTCCCTGGGCGTGAATAGTTATCTGGCACTCGATCAAGACGGAAGGGTCATCAAGCCTGTAACCGTGCGAGTCGATGGCCAAGCCAGGCGGAATACAACGTGGCCCGAATCACCGAAATTCCAGGCGAAAGTCGTCGCTGCCTTCAGTTATGCTGGTTTTGATCCCCAAGCCAAGACAGCCATTACCGTATTTCCCGCGAGTGGTGGGGAGATCCACTTTCCTCTCAATTTCGCTGCAATCGATTAACCGATGACAAGGACATCAGCCGTACGCGCCGATATTGCAGAAACAATCGCCATCGGGTCGGAGCTTCTCGTCGGAGGCCGGTCCGACAGCAATTCGCTCTTGATCGCCGATGCCTTGGCTGCGATCGGCATCGAAGTCAGGTTCAAGACCATCGTTGGAGATGATCAGTCGGACATTGCCGGGGTCCTGACGACAGCTTGTCGTCGGGCAGGAATTGTAATTATGACGGGGGGCTTGGGTCCGACGGTCGATGATTGCACCAGGGAGGCCGTCGCGTCGGTCACCGGCTTTCGATTGGCTCGCCGCAAGGAAGCCTTCGAGAACATGAGGGCCAGGTTGGCTCAATGGGGGCGAACACCAAATAAGGGGCAATTACGACAAGCGTTGATTCCCTCCAAGGCGACCGTGTTGCCGAATCCAGTTGGGTCGGCACCGGGGTTTGCGATCACCTGGCGGGGGACTCGCATGATCGCATTGCCTGGTGTTCCCAGCGAAATGAAAGCCATGATGGAGCAATCGGTTGTTCCTCTATTGGCCGCTCAATTTCATCGATCGAAGCAGGCACGTCTTCATCCCATCACACGAATGGTCTTTCATACCTGGGGATTACCGGAGTCTGATGTGGATGCAAAGCTCCAGGGACTCATACAGAAACGGACGCCGATTGCCCTGGGGCTGCTGGCCTCGCCGACAGGCGTGCTGGTGTCGCTGACGACCAAGGCTCATCGATCGATCAAGAAAGCCGTGCTTCAGTCATTGGCGGAAGGGGTTCGTACGAGATTGCGTGAGTGGATCTATGCCGAAGGACATGACACGATGGAAGAGGTCGTCGGTCGACTGTTGGTCGAACAGGGGCTCACGGTCGCGGTGGCTGAATCGTGCACTGGAGGATTGATCGGACATCGACTCACACAGGTGCCGGGATCATCTGCCTATGTCGATCGCGGGGCGCTCTGCTACAGTAACCGATCCAAAACGGAGATGCTCGGAGTGTCAGCGGGTCTGTTTGAGCAGCATGGGGCGGTCAGTCGGGAAGTCGCGGCGGCGATGGCGCGAGGGATGAGGGAACGGGCAGGTGTGTCAGTGGCCGTGAGTGTCACGGGTATCGCTGGACCTGGCGGTGCGACTGAAACAAAACCAGTCGGACTGGTCTATATCGGACTCGACGGAGGCAACGGCGATACCGTGATAAAGGAGTGTCGGTTCCACGGAGACCGGTTTGTGATCAAACAGCGGGCTGCTCAGGCAGCGCTCGATCTGCTTCGTCGTTGGCTGATCGGAAGGGAAAAAGCATGATCCGGACCTTTTTAGCCGTCGAGGTCAGTGACGAGGTCCGTACCGCGATCTCCCAGGCACAGCACGGCCTCAAGGAACGGCTCGCGGCCGATCCCTCCAAGGAGATCCGCATCACCTGGGGACAAGTGAATTCGTTTCATCTCACGCTGAGGTTTCTCGGAGAGACGGAGAAGCACCTCATCGACCAACTTCGTGAAGCGATGGCGAGTGTCAGGCGGTCTCATCCGACCATTCAGATCCCGATCGATCGTCTCCAGGCCTTCCCAAGTTTCGAGAAACCGCGGGTACTGTGGGTCGGCCCATCTGAAGAGTGGCTCAAAAGTGAACCAGCCAAGCGGTTGGCGGTGTTGCATCGGGAGATAGAATCTTGCTGCCACTCGTTCGGTTTTCCACCAGACGAGAAACTCTTCAACCCACATCTGACACTGGCGAGGATCAAACTAGGTGAACGACAGGTCGGGGAGCTGCTCGCCAAAAGTGGCGTCTGTGAGCAGGCACTGCCGTTAGGGTCGATGACAGTTGGGCCGATTGTGCTGATGAAAAGCCATTTGCGTCCAACTGGCCCCGTCTATACGAAACTCTGGGAAGTGGTGTGAGGGGCTGCGCCTCGTTCCAGTAAGAGCGCCACCACGTTCCGATGTCCAATCTTTGCCGCCCAAAAGAGCGGGGTCACGCCGCGCACATCGGCTGCCTGAGCGTTAGGGCTTCAGAAGAGATAGAAGTGCGCGGTGGCTTTGTTGGCGAGCGAGGTCGATCGGACGTTCGCCTGAGAGTGTTTTTGCCCGTTTGCTCCCTCCGTGCTTGAGCAGGAGCGTCACGATTTCACGATTGCCCTGATAGGCTCCTACGTGCAACGGGGTTTTGCCGTCCGCCGTCTGTGCGTTCACGTCCGCTCTTTTTTTCAAGAGGAGTGCCACCATGTCTCGATGGCCTGCCGCTACCGCGATGTGAAGCGGTGTGGCACCATCGGGCGCCGGCTGGTTGATCAGCGCACCCTGGGCGAGTAACAGCGCCGCAACGTCTCGATGGTCATTTTGTACGGCGAGCAAGAGCGGTGTGGCATGGTTTCGTGCTTTCTGATTGATCGCCGCGCCTTGCTTCAGAAGGAGTGCGACGATTTCTCGATGACCGTTCTGCGCCGCGACATGGAGTGGCGTCACACCATTGTGGACGGCTTGGGTCACAAGGGCTCCCTGTTCGAGTAAAAGCCTCGTGATGTCGAGATGACCGTTCTGTGCGGCGACAAGCAGTGGTGTTGCCCCATCCGTCATGGTCTGGTTCACCGCCGCGCCTTTATCCACGAGGAGTGACACGGTTGCGATATGCCCATGCTGGGCTGCGACGAAGAGTGGCGTCGAGCCATCAGGCAAGCTCAGATTCACGGCGGCTCCCTGTTGAAGAAGCAACTCGATCACGCCGTGATGGCCTTTTTGCGCAGCGATGAACAGTGGCGTGACCCCGTCTTCCGCAACGTGGTTCGCGTCGGCTTTGTGTTGGAGTAAGAGCGCCGCGATCTCTCGATGGCCGTTCTGCGCGGCGATGAATAACGGCGTCACACCGATGTTGGTGGCCTGATTCACCGCTGCTCCGTTATTCAGCAAGAGCGCGGCCACTGCCGAATGACCATTCTGTGCCGCGATGTAGAGCGGGGTGGCGCCGTCGCTGGTGGCGTGATTGACCGGAGCGGCTTTGCGCAGCAAGAGCGTGACCACGTCGCGATGCCCATTCCAGGCTGCGGCATGCAGTGATGTCGTCCCCTGCTCATTGGCAGCTTGGACGTTTGCTCCTTCATCAAGCAGGGTCTTGATCTGGGTGAGATTGCCGTCTCTTGCCGCTATCAGGAGTTTCTCATCCACCGGTCGCATGGCCAGCAGCAGCGGCAACAGGGCACAGATCATACAGAGCGTCATCCATCGCGAGATCATGTCAGTCTCCAAATTAGTGCGAGTACGGGGAAATATCATCTTGCCAAAACTGGGTAGTCGCTATAACCGTCTGGGCCGCCCCCATAGAGCCGGTCGTAGTTCACCTCGTTGAGTGGAGCCTGCTTCGCAAAGCGTTCGACCAGATCCGGATTCGCGATGTACGGCCGTCCGTAGACAATCGCATCGGCTGCTCCATCTGCGACCGTTCCTTCGCCGCTCTCACGCGTGTAGCTTCCGTTGCTCATCAAGCACACCCTGGAAATGTCTTCGGGCGATGTGCAAGATGGCTTGCTCCTCGGGCAGCGCGTGGTTCTCATGCCGGATTTCGAGGAACGCGATTGCGCGTCGATTTAATTCCTGTGCGACATAGGTCACCAGAGCTTCAGGTTGACTCTCCACCATGTCATTGAACGGGACCAGCGGTGAGATGCGCACGGCGACACGTCCGGCGCCCCAGACGCCGATGGCGGCATCCGTCACCTCCAGCAGAAACCGAGCACGGTTCGGCACCGAACCGCCATAGGCGTCCGTGCGGGCGTTGACCCCGTCGCGCAGAAAGTTGTCGATCAGATATCCGTGAGCGCCATGGATTTGCACCCCATCAAATCCGGCCAGCTGTGCGTTCTGCGCGGCAGACCTGAACATCTCCACATATCGTGGGATTTCGTCAGTGCGGAGTGCACGAGGGATTTCGTAGGGCTTGGTGCCTTCCGGTGTGTTAGTCATCTCATTGCGAATCGCCTTCGCGCTGCTGGAGACCGGCTGTTCACCGTCGTTTAACAATGAGTGCGCGGCTCGACCAGGATGCCAGATCTGCATGAAGATACGGCCACCCTTGGCATGGACCGCATCCGTCACGCGTTTCCAACCGGCCACGTGTGCAGGACTGTAGATGCCGCCCTCCCCCATGAAGGCGCAGGCATGGGCATCGACCATCGTGCATTCCGTCATGATGAGGCCGCTCGAGGCGCGTTGAGAATAGTAATCCACCATCATGTCGTTGGGGATGTGGGTGGACCCGGCCCGCACGCGGGTGAGGGGAGCCATGACGATACGGTTGGGCAAGAGGAGCTCCCCAACTTGAAGAGGCGTCAACAACGTGGGCATGGGTGGTCCTTTGCGTAACGGGTGAATCGTGAGTGGGAGAACTTATAAGTGAGATGGTGGGGGAGTCAACGCAGCCGAGTCGTTGGAGAGGCACATGTCGGGTGAAAGCAGCCTTCGCCAACGTCTGTCTAGGCATGTAGTGACAGGTCTCACGGGCAAACAGAGCTGAGGCCGTAGGCTGGATAATAGTGGATTCCAAGTCTGACGTCGAAACAGTAAGACCGTCGTGCTTCCAGGTATGAACCGATTAAACGCCTATTGATCGCCCTAATACCCTGCCGTCATCAGGGCGAACACGACAGCCGCGACAATGACGATCCCAATGGCGATCAACATGAGGGGCGGATTGTTGCCAAACATTCCAGGCATGGGCTTCCTCGTTAAGGCTTGGAATTCAGACTAATCCTAATTGCTGTCGGGTGTCTAGTGGTAATCAAAAAAGACTCCCGACCCCTTTATATAGACTTGTTCGAGATGTGGGTAGACCCGGCATGCACAAGAGTGAGGGGAGCCATGACGATACAATTCGGTAAGACGAGGTCTCTGACTTGGAGCGGTGTGAGTAACGTGGGCAGTGGGCATCTCTTCGTACAGCAGGTGAATTGTCGGTGGAAGAACTTATACGTGAGAGGGTTATTCGAGAAGGCTAACGGTAGGCGAATACATCCATCCGAATCGACTTGATCGGTTTGGCCTCCCCCATGCACCATTCGGCGAACTCGTTCCGTAGTATCTCGACTGAACACCGCTTCACCGCAATGGAGGCACACCGTGCGGATCTGCTCAACTTGCACGGCCTGCCATCAATGTCAAAAACCTCGCTGATGCGTTCCTCTCGACTCTCGTTTCCCGCACACATACACCTAACATGCTACCTCCTCTTGTAATCATACCACTCTTTCTGTTATAATCGTATATCTTCACTCTCTGAATCGCTATTCTTGGGGCCTTCGGCGAAGCCGATCCGTCAGCTCTTCATACACAGATCGACGGTGACCCACGGCCATCAGACGAATCATTCGTTTCTTCTGATCAACGCCATAGACGATGCGAAACCGACGAACGCGATATTTCCGTAGCCCATCCAGCTCACGCTTGAGCGGCTCTCCACATTCGGGATTTGCGGCAATGGCATGAATGGCTGACTTGGAGGAGATGTGGTCGTCCGTCAGTAGAGAATACTGCCGCATCGCATGGCGAAGTGGAGCTAGCGGATGAGCTTATCGTATTCTGAGTGCGTGCCGATCCAGAACCAGACGATTCCATCCGCTGCCGCGACTCCGACCGCTCGATAATGAAGCCCGACGCGAGCAGACCAGAAGCGCCCCACCATCTTGAAATGCAAGGACGGATGCTGCGGGTTGGCTTTGAGAAGCTCAAATGCTTTATCGGCTTGTTCACGGATTGGGGCGGGGAGTGTGTTGTAGCAGGACCAAAAATCGGGAGAAGCGTGGTGGTTCAACGTTTAGTCGATTGGCCGGAGGTGTGAGCACGAAGCGCCTTGTCGGCCATCCCATCAAGCCTGCCGGCCTTCACGTCGGCTTCGAACTGACGGTCCCATGCCTCGGCATCAAACGCGGCGTACCAGGAGCGGAATGCTGCGAGTTCAGCGGGGGAAAGCTCTTCAATCTGTTGTTCGATCGCTTCAACTTTGCTCATACATCACCCTGGTGCCAAGTATACCAACGTCAGGAGCAGGTGTCAGCTACTTCAGGTTACAGTGTCATGCGCAGGGGACGAACAGCCGGAGCATTTTCAGCTACATCATGCACAATATTCGTTTTACACATACCTCCTTGAAAGCGGCTCTGACATTCGAACGGTTCAGGCGTTGTTAGGCCATCGCGATGTCACAACGACGATGATCTATACGCATGTCCTTCATCGAGGGCTGTCCGGTGTCCGCAGTCGGTTGGATGGGATGTGAACCCAATACGGGAAGAATGTTATGCGGATCCGTCTAAGATCCCGTGATAAATGGACCCGTAGCTGCCACTTATTGAACGAGTGTGGATTATGGCGTATTGTTCGCGAACGGTCGCCGCGCATTATACGGACAGGAACCAGTCGACCCGGTTCTTATGCGGATTGACCTAAGGAAGCTCTGATTAATTCACAATTTCATTCGGTCGGTGTGCAAAACACTGGGAATCTGCATGATCGATACCTAGAACTTTGAATTAATCAGACCTTCCCTAAGTAAGTGCCATTCGGGTCAGAGAGCAATTTCGAGAATGATTGAAGGGGGCGGACCCCAGTGATTCGTCCCAGACGGTAGGTGGATCGATTTGGGAAAGCCGGTTTGCTGGTTGGCACAGGAACCTGTGAGACATGGTCCCGTCGTCACGATTCATTGAGATAACGGCATGGGCCATTGTTCACGAACCGCGTTCAGAAATTACACTCTGAGCCCAATGTAGACCCCAATGGTAATTGAATCCGCATTGGTCTCGGGTGTCCAGCGGTAATACAAATACCCCCGCCCGCGTTTATTTCTTCGACCCATTTATTTCTTGAGAGCATGCGGCCAGGGCATAGAGAGCCGCCACGCGCCACAAAACGGTTCCGAGCTCGCCCGCCTATATCCATTCATCATGCCCTTGCGAGACCATGGTGAACCTGCTATTGTCTATACAACTGCAATACAGCAAGAGGTGCGATTGTGAGTTCGTCATCCCTGCTTCGGAACGCCAGGCCGGTTAATGTGCGAGAGGCGCAAGCACAGCTCTCGAAACTGATTCATTCGAAGTCTCCTTCCATGGTCCTTTCCCACGGCAAACCGGTGTCCTTCCTCGTGCCCTACGAGGACATGCTGGATTTGGTCGAGGCCCTCGATGAGTTGAAAGATAAGAAATTACTGGGGGAGATCAAGCGAGCCCGCACAGAGTATGCACAGGGGAAAGCCGTTCCTGCCGAACGTCTCTTCAAGAAGATGGGGCTGTAGTTGCCCTACGAAGTCGTGTTTCCTAGCGAACGGATTGAGCGCTCCTTTCAGAAGACACTGGAGAAGATCCCCACCGATTACCGGGCATCCATCGTCGCCGCCATTCGGTCGCTCACTGCCAATCCGAGGCCCGAGGGGAAACGGACAAAACAACTCGCTGGCCAGCTCATCGTGTCACAATTCACCGCACAATATCGTCTTCGCATCGGTCCCTATCGCCTGCTGTACGATGTGGACGACTCACGCCGGAAGGTCATTCTTCTGAAACTCGCCAAGCGAGACGAGCAAACCTACAGCTGACGCCGCGTGCCAGGGCTATATCGGCCAAACACTTCACAACGGGCTGGCGGTCAACGGCCTGTACCCCGCAGAGGATATATTCTTCAGTGAGATAGTCGGTTCGTCTCGCGCTTTATCGATCTGTAGGATGAGGACCATCCGAACTGGAAGATTGAGGTGGTGATGCCGGGGAAGAAAATAGCAAGGGCCGTAGGTGCCGGATTTTGCCCTGCATGAAACGTATGGTAGGTTGTCGTTGACAGGGCATCACTTTCACGATAGTGTGGTGCCATGGCACACACGCTGAAGCGACTCTCCGTAGCACTCGACCATCGACTATTGGCTGAGGCGCGACGGTTGACTCGTTCCCGAAGCAAGCGAGCCACGATCGCTAAGGCGCTTGAAGAGTTGGTGAAACTAGAGCGCCGTAAGGCGTTGGCTCACTCCTTGGGTACTGGCGTGTTTGAAACCACTGAGGCCGAATTTCGTTCTCGCCGCCGCGCACATGCCTCCCGTTGACCTCGGTCCGCGCCTCGTCGACACCAGCGTCTGGATTCGGGCCGATCGAAAAGGCCATGAGACCCTCAAGAATCGGCTCAAGGAATTGCTCGTTGCCGATTTCGTCTCGATTTGCTGGCCGATTCGAGCCGAACTGCTCATCGGTGTCAAAACGCTGGAACGGTGGGAGATCCTTGATGAGCAGCTGGCAGCACTGGAACAGGTGCCGATGACAGAATCGACATGGTCACGGGCCGCTCGCTTAGGCCACATGCTTGCGAGAAAAGGACAAAGCGTTCCGCTGCCGGATCTTCTGATCGCGGCCACGGCGCTCCTCCATGGCCTTACACTCTGGACTGTAGATAGTGATTTTAAACGAATTGCCGCAGTGGCGCCGCTGGATCTCGACATATTCGGAACAGAGTAGCTTGTGGTGTGCTCTCCCCCAAAAGGTTGGGGGCAAGTCTTGTTCCGTGCATTCCGTTGAGCAAGCTCAAGACTGCTTTGCTAATAAAAGCTCGAACATGCTTCGTTCTGGAATGAACCGACGGAACTGTTGTTGCGATTAGTTACTGCACTCTGAACTTCTCGACCAGCTGGCGCAGTCGTTTTCGCTGGACCGGCCGCAGATTCAGGAACTCCACGCCGAACACCTGTCCTCGGACCCACCGAACGACAGCATGGTTAATGTGCATGCGCCAGTTATAGTTTGGGGAGAAGATCCACAGGTCGAGATTCATGTCGATCCGGACGGTGGTCTCAGATTCAGCTGCACAGCCTGTACTGGACAGATCGAGAAGTGTCGCATCAGCCTCTGCCAGTTCGTTAGCTTGAAAAGAACAGGCGGCAGTCCAGTGGAATACGAGGAGAGGTTCGTAATTCGTTTTTGTCCGTTTGATCATCACCGCGCATGTGGCGTCCCCGCAAGATTTCGACTTCCTATAAATGAATCACCTCAGGCAGTTTCCCGCTATTGATTTCGCCTTTCTTGCGCATCGGCTTGGTTCAGTGGATCACTCTCTCTTCGATGAGATGAGGCTAGGTTTTACCACCTGGCTTGGGTATAATCGGCGGGATTCCTTCCTCTCATCTTGTAGGAGATTCGCATGTCTGAAAAAGACGACAAGAAGCGCGCACTCGACTTAGCCCTGTCCCAGATTGAGAAACAGTATGGGAAGGGCGCCATCATGAAGCTGGGGGCGGAAGACAAGGTCGACGTGCCGGCGATTTCCACCGGCTCGCTGGGACTCGACATTGCCCTTGGGGTCGGTGGGCTTCCGCGCGGGCGGGTGATTGAGATCTTTGGACCCGAGGCATCCGGAAAAACGACGATGACGTTGCATTGTATCGCTGAAGTGCAAAAAACGGGAGGTGTGGCCGCATTCATCGATGCCGAGCATGCGTTGGATGTGACCTATGCCAAGAAGCTTGGTGTGCAGGCTGATGATCTGCTGGTGTCGCAACCGGATACGGGTGAGCAGGCCTTGGAGATCGCCGAAACCTTGGTGCGCAGCGGTGCTATTGATTTGATCGTGGTCGATTCGGTCGCGGCGTTGACGCCTCGTGCGGAAATCGAGGGAGAAATGGGCGATGCCCATATGGGGCTTCAGGCACGGCTCATGTCACAGGCATTGAGGAAGCTCACGGCGGCGATTGCGAAATCGCTGACCACGGTGATCTTCATCAACCAAATTCGCATGAAGCTGGGCGTGATGTTCGGGAATCCAGAAACGACTACCGGCGGCAACGCGCTCAAATTCTATTCATCCGTTCGCTTGGATATCCGCCGAATCGAATCCATCAAAGAAGGCCAGGAGGTGATGGGCAGCCGCGTTCGTGTGAAGGTGGTAAAAAACAAGATGGCGCCACCGTTTCGCCAGGCCGAGTTTGACATCATGTTCGCCGAGGGTATTTCCAAGGTCGGCGAATTGGTGGATATGGGCGTCGACAAGAAGATCATTGAGAAATCGGGTGCCTGGTATTCCTACAAGGGAGAGCGAGTCGGCCAGGGTCGCGATGCCGCCCGAGACTTTCTCAAGGCCAATGTTTCAGCGGCAAATGAGGTTGAAATGAAACTCCGAGAAGTGGCTGGCGTCCCGGTTCGGAGCGAGAAAAAAGCTGAGACTAAAGCTGAGGCCAAAGAAGAGAAGCCTGCGGCCCGCAGCGAGGACAAACGGGCCAATCGGTAGCGGTACGCGAGTGGCCAGGCGTGATCAGACTGGGCAATCCTTGGCAGATGGATGGATGCCACTCGCGATTCGGTTTCTCGCCCGTTGCGATCGTACAGTGGCGCACGTCGAACAATTTCTCCGATCCAAAGGAGCCCTGCCACCTCAGATTAGGTACACGATTCGTCGATTGTCCGATCTCCGCTATCTCAACGATCAGACCTATGCTCAGCGATGGGTGGAACGGAGGCTGGTCTCTCGGCCGATGGGACAAGCGCGGATCAAGGCGGAGTTGCAGGCCAAGGGAATTGCCGAGACGGTGGCGGATCGGGTGATTGCCGACGTGTTCCACGAGGTGGGGGAAGAACGAATGGCTCGTCGAGCGCTGAACGCCAGGCAGCGCCATGGCAGCCGGTTGACCCCGGCGCAATCGGTGCGTCTCCTGCGTCAGCGGGGTTTCGACGAAGAGACGATTGATCGTATTGTGATGGTCGCTCGCGGTAGCGATGAAGGATGAGACTCATGACTCAGAGTGCGCAGGAACTTAGGCAATCGTTTATCCGGTATTTTGAACAGCACGGCCATCAGGCGGTGCCCAGCTCGGCCTTGATTCCCCAAGCGGACCCGACTCTGCTCTTCACCAACGCCGGGATGAATCAATTCAAGCGGGTCTTTCTCGGAGAAGAGCCCCGTCCCTATACACGAGCGGTGTCTGTGCAGAAGTGCCTTCGCGCTGGCGGCAAACACAACGATCTTGAAAACGTGGGGTATACCAGGCGGCACCACACGTTCTTCGAGATGCTCGGCAACTTTTCGTTCGGCGATTATTTCAAAGATGATGCCATCCGATTCGGATGGGAGTTCCTGACGCAGACGGTCGGGCTGCAGAAAGATCGGATGTGGGTGACGATCTTTCGCGAGGACGACGATGCGGAGAAGCTCTGGAAGAAGATCGGCGTCTCGCCGTCGCGCATCGTTCGGTGTGGCGAAAAAGACAACTTCTGGCAAATGGCAGACACCGGTCCCTGCGGCCCCTGCTCGGAAATTCACTTCGACCAGGGCCCGTCCGTACCAGGCGAAGACCGGCCGAACGGCGAGGGCGACCGGGTGATCGAGATCTGGAATCTCGTCTTCATGCAGTACAACCGTGATGCCTCTGGAACGCTCCACCCGCTGCCGAAACCAAGTATCGACACGGGGATGGGGCTCGAGCGGTTAGTCGCCGTGGCCCAGGGTGTCTCGAGCAATTACGACAGCGATCTCTTTACGCCGCTGCTTGCGGCGATCGCCGGACGGGCCGGCACCAAGTATGGCAAGAAGGACTCCTCGGACCGTTCGATGCGCGTGATTGCGGACCATTTGCGCGCCATTACGTTTTTGATGACGGATGGCGTGCTGCCGTCGAACGAAGGGCGTGGGTATGTGTTGCGTCGGATCCTGCGCCGCGCGGCCCGTCATGGCCGGCTGCTTGGCATTGTCGAGCCCTTTCTCTACGAACTCAGCGCAACGGTCGTGGACCAGATGGCCGGCACCTATTCGGAGGTGCGTGCGGCATCCGGCACGATCGCCGAAGCGACAAAAGGCGAAGAGGAGCGGTTTATCGCGACGCTCGACCAGGGCTTGCCGATTTTGAACGACATGATCGAGCGGGCGAAGGCGGCGAGAGAAACGGTTTTGGCAGGGGACGACGTCTTCAAACTCTATGACACCTACGGGTTTCCCATGGACTTGATCACCGAGGCCTGCCGGGAACAGAGCATGACGGTCGATGAACCTGGTTTTAATGCGGCAATCGACGAGCAGCGGACTCGCGCGCGCAAGACCGGTGGATTTGAACAGGAAACGGCCAGGCCGGCTGTCGCGGAGTTGGCCAAGCGGATCGGGGCGACGACCTTCGTTGGCTATGAGCATTTGGAAAGCGACGGCGTCTTGCGAGCGATTCTGAAAGGCGAGCAACTGGTGAAGGAAGCCGTCGAAGGGGAGACGGTCGAGCTGGCGCTGGATCTCACACCCTTCTATGCCGAAGGCGGTGGGCAGGTCGGAGATCAGGGAACCTTGACGGGTCCTGAAGGGGTGGTCGATATCAAAGAGACGACGAGGCCGGCGCCGACGGTCATCTTGCACAAGGGAACAGTTCGCAAGGGGTGTATCCGAGAAGGTGAGCGCCTGCATATGAAGGTGCATGCGTCCACGCGTCTGGATGCCGCGCGCAATCATACGGCGACGCATCTCGTCCATGCGGCGCTGCGTGATTTACTGGGGCCGCATGTGAAGCAGTATGGATCGCTGGTCGGACCCAACCGTCTTCGCTTTGACTTCGCTCATTTTCGACCGCTGTCGTCCCGCGACATCGACGATATTGAATCGACGGTGAATGAAGAAATTCGCAAGAATGAGACTGTACGCACTCAGGTGATGAGTATTCAGGAGGCTGTGGCGAACGGCGCCCTGGCGTTCTTTGGCGACAAGTACGGTGAACAGGTACGCGTAGTGACTGTGGAGTCGTTCAGCAAAGAACTGTGCGGCGGCACCCATTGCCGACAGACGGGTGACATCGGACTCTTCCGCATCGTCTCAGAAGGGGGTGTGGCGGCCGGTGTGCGCCGGATCGAAGCGCAGACGGGCAGCGGTGCGTATGTCCTCATGAAGAAACTTGAAGCCGATGTTCGCGAGCTATCGGATCTGTTGAAGGCGGGGCAGTCCGAGCTGGTCGCCAAGACCCGCAAGCTGATGACACAGCTGAAAGACAAGGAGCGGGAACTGGCCGAGTTGAAATTGAAAATGGCCAGCGGCGCCGCGATCGCCTCGACTGCTAGGACAGTCGCCGGGGTGGCGGTGCACGTGCAGCGGACGGATGGCCTGGATGGGAACGGTATGCGAGCGCTGGCGGATCAGCTCCGGGACAAGCTGAAAAGCGGCGTCATTGCACTCGGCGCGGCGACCGGCGACGACAAGGTCTCACTGTTGGTTGTCGTGACGAAAGACTTGATCGGGACGATCAAAGCCGGTGAGCTCATCAAAGCTATGGCCACTGAAGTTGGTGGAACCGGAGGCGGACGGCCTGAAATGGCCCAGGCCGGGGGAAGGATCCGGCCAAGCTCGACGCCGCGTTGGAAAAGGTTTTTAGCCTGGTTGAAACTACTCTCCGGCGGTAGAATCATGCCTAGCCGAATTCTTGCCCTCGATTATGGCACCAAACGGATCGGCGTCGCGCTCAGCGACGAATTAGGCTGGACGGCGCAGCCGTTGGAGACGATTGAGCGTCGGACACTCGTTCGCGATATCGCCCACATCGAACAGTTGGTGCAGGAACATGAGGTCAAGGAAGTCTTGATTGGGCTGCCGTTGCGGCTCAATGGTGAAGAAGGGCCGGCGGTGCAAGCGGTTCACGAGTTCATCGCCCATTTAGGAGAGGCCCTTTCGGTTTCGATCGTGACGTGGGACGAACGGATGACGACGAGGTCAGCGGAGGACCTCTTGATCGCCGCCGATGTCAGTCGCAGGAAGCGCAAAGGAGTGATCGATCGTGTGGCCGCCGCGATTTTGCTCCAGAGTTACCTTGAGTCTCAAACTCCAGCGAGGACTCACGACGGTCATACCTCTTCGGGCGAGAGAGTAGAAGAGTGGGGAGAGCCTCTCCAAGACAGTTCAGCCTATGACGCTTCGTCTCATCCTCATCGTGGTCCTCGTGATCGTCGTACTCGCCGGATTGGCCGGGTACCAGATGATTCGATGGGCTGAGGCGCCGGTCGTGTCCGATTCGGATCGCGCTCCACAGAAAATTGTGGTCATTCCCGAAGGCGCGACGTTTCAACAAGCTGCGACTGTGCTTGAGCGGGAGCAGCTGATCAGGAGCCGTTCCGCGTTCCTGTTGCTGGGGAAGGCCCAAGACGCTGACCGAAAAATTCATCCCGGAGAATATGAGCTCAATGCGGCCATGGCTCCGGCGGACATCCTTTCGAAGCTGGTCCTTGGCCGGGTGGTCCTTCATCCCGTCACGATTCCCGAGGGCTATACATTCAATCAAATCGCCGATGTGCTGGCTGAGCACCGGATTACGGATCGTGTGGAGTTCATCAGATTGGCCACTGATAGGTCTTTCCTGAAGACTCTTGGGATCTCGGCTGACACGGTGGAAGGGTATCTCTATCCCGATACGTATCGATTGACTCGTCCGACAGCCGCCAAAGAGGTCATGCGAGTCATGGTCGACCAGCTTGCTCAGGTGATGACGCAAGAATGGCAGGCGCGGGCCAAAGACATTCACTTAACGGCCCATGAAGTGTTGACCTTGGCGTCAGTGATCGAAAAAGAAACCGGTGCGGGAGAAGAACGCCCACACATCTCGTCCGTGTTTCATAACCGGCTAAAGAAACGCATTCCGCTGCAGAGCGATCCGACCGTCATCTACGGCTTGCCGAATTTTGATGGAAACCTTCACAGAAAAGATTTGTCCCATCCCAGTCCGTACAATACGTATCGGTGGGCTGGTTTGCCCCCCGGGCCGATTGCCAATCCTGGGGCACAGTCGATCCGTGCCGCCTTGTATCCCGTGCCTTCCGCGTATCTCTATTTCGTCTCGAAGAACGACGGAACGCATCAGTTTTCTGCGACACTCGTGGAACATAACAGAGCGGTGGAAAAGTACCAGAAGCGCCCCTTCCGACGAGGCAATCGTTCGCAGACCTTGATGTCCCCCGATGGTAGACAGACACACCACGAAGAAGGAGTTTCATAAACGATGTCAGGATGGAATCTCTCTGCGCTGATCGACCATACGGTATTGAGGCCGGACGCGACGAAAGTCGAGGTGCTTGGCTTGTGCGAAGAGGCGAAGGCCAACGGGTTCACGGTGATTTTTGTTCCACCCTGCTACATTGATGAGGCGGTGGCGGCGGTGGCTGGCACCAGCATTTGCGTCGGCATCCCCATCGGCTTTCCATTAGGGGGGCATCGCACACAGACGAAAGTGGCTGAAGCGGTTGACGCAGTGGCTCACGGCGCGCAGGTTTTGGACATGGTCCTGAACGTCAGCCGACTGAAATCAGGCGATCACGACTATGTGCGGACGGATATTGCGGAAGTCGTGAAGGCGACCCCGAACGTCGAGCACAAAGTCATTCTCGAAACGTGCTATTTGACGCAGCAGGAGAAACGGACGGCGTGCGATTTAGTCATCGAAGCCGGAGCGGATTATGTGAAGACCTCGACCGGATTTGGGGCCGCCGGCGCAACGGTCGAGGATGTCCGACTCCTGAAGGAGACTGTCGCAGGACGGGTGAAGGTGAAGGCGTCGGGTGGCATTCGCGATTGGAAGACCACTCTGGCGATGCTAGAGGCCGGAGCCGATAGAATCGGAACCAGTGCCAGTCTCAAAATCCTCGACGAGTGGCGGACGGCAACCCACAAACGCGCATAGCACCATGAAAGATAGGCGGTGGATTCCTCTGCTATCGGGGGATGGTCCGGGTAGTGGTGTGTCGGCAAAGATATCTTGGGAGCGCGAGGTCGCCAGGATCAAAAGAAAACCTCTCTGTGACAGTATCAATCCACGGATTGTAAGGCATAACAATAAGTTATCTCCAGTCTAGGTCCTTCTGGATCCATCTGTTAGTTCCATACGCCTCTATGTCAGGCCTGCGGTGAATTGAGTATAGTGCACCGATGATCAAACGAGTCATTCTTCTCGTCATTGATGGGTTGGGAATCGGGGCGTTACCCGATGCGGTCGACTATGGCGATGCTGATGCAAACACCCTCATGCATCTCGCTGAGACGGTCGATGGCCTGAGTGTGCCCAATTTGGAGATGTTGGGTCTAGGGCAGATTGCTCCGATCAAGGGTGTACGAGCCATGGTCCAGCCAAACGGATCTTTTGGCCGACTGGGATTCGCTTCGCCAGGTAAGGATTCTGTCGTCGGATACTGGGAGGTCGCTGGGGTGATTCAGAAAAAATCCCCGGAGGTCTGCAGTTCCGGCGTCCCCACCAAGATCGTCGATGTCGTGGAACAGCTCTTAGGCAGAAAGTCGATTGGCCGAGGCCTCTCGTCCATGGGGGTGATGCTCCGCCGACATAGTATGGAGCATATGGCGACCGGAGCGCCTATTCTGTGGACGGACGGAGGCAATACCTGTTTTGTCGCCATGCATGAATCACTCATGGCACCGGTGGAATTCCAACAGCGATGTCGTGAGATTCGGAAAGCGGTGAAGGATGCGGGGATGCTCATTCGTGTCGTCGGGCAGCCGGTCATGGGTGGGCATGATTTGCTTCGGCCTCAAGCCGGACGAAAGGACTATGTGAGCGAACCGCCTGGTGTGACGATGTTGGATGTCTTGAGCCGATCCGGCCAGATCGCGATGGGGGTCGGAAAGGTCTATGACCTCTTCAGTGGGCGGGGGTTTACCAAGGCCCTCTCGGTAGCCTCGGCGATGGTGGCGGTGGATGAAGTGATCGGCATGTTGAATAAGATGCCTCGCGGTCTCATCTGTGCCAGTCTGGATTTGCTGTCGGAAGATGCCGGACAGTCAGCCACTGCCCTGCAAGAATGTGATCGCCGCCTGCCAGATTTGTTCGAGAAGTTGCGCCTCGGCGATATGGTGATCGTAACGGGTGATCATGGACGAGATTTCTCATTACCGGGACGGACCTCCACTCGAGAGTATGTGCCGGTCTTCGTGACTGGCCCCAAGTTGGCCCAAGGCGTCGATTTGGGAAGTCGATCAACCGCCGCCGATGTGGGGCAGACCATTGTGGAGGCACTTCAAGCCGAACGATTGCCGGTTGGTGAGAGTTTCTTGGATGCGCTCAGACTAGGGTAATAGCAACGGGTGAGGAGCAGGGGGCGGGCGAGCGATGTCGTACGAACAGAAGTTAACACAGCTGGGTCTTGAATTGCCGGCTCCTCCAAAGCCCGTTGCTAACTATGTGCCGGTCGTCAGGACGGGTGACTTGTTGTTTCTCTCCGGTGTGTTACCTTCTCGCGATGGGCAGCTCATCATGACCGGCAAGCTTGGGCAGAATCTGTCTATCGATCAGGGGATGGAAGCCGCACGAGTGGCCGTGTTGAATGGATTAAGTATCATTCGACAGGAAGCCGGTTCCCTCGATCGAGTGAAACGGATCGTCAAGATGGTGGGCCATATCGCTTCGGCACCTGGGTTTACGGATCAACCTCAAGTGCTCAATGGTGCCTCGGATCTGCTCGTCTCATTGTTCGGTGATGCTGGTCGACACGCGCGTGTCGCCGTCGGGGCCGCGGAACTTCCCCGCCAGGCTCCTGTGGAAATTGAATTGATCGTGGAACTCGCCACGTAGATCTGGTCTCGTTGGATTTCCAGGGATTGCGTGATTTGAGAACATCTCACCGGAGTCCGGCGGAGTTAGAACTCAAGCTTCTTAATCCCGGTTTCCGTTATTACGGGGTCCTCAACTCGATCCTAACCATAAGAAGTGTTTATATCTGCGCAAGACAAGGGGGCTGCTTGTGCGACTAGAAGATTGACTTGCAATCGAAGAAACGCAAAAATGTGGCGCTTGGTAAAGTGCCGCTATGGCAATTTCATCTTCGTTGTAACTCCTACGCTCTTCAGTAAGATTTGGTTTAAGCGAAAAGGCTGGGCTTATGGCGGACGTTGGGGCGTATCTGGTGGGTCGCAATTCGGGAACCTGGCCGGCGGCTACAACTGCGGCGACAGATATACTTTTCGCAGCCATCCGCAAGGACGGTGAGACGGTCGATGGCAGTGAATTCATGCATTGCACATTTGCCAATGTCAGCTTTAAAGAGGTCATCCTTAAACAATGCCGCTTCACTGATTGCATCTTTCTCAATTGTTACTTTCGGAAGTGTCAGATGGTGGGAGCTTCGTTCATTGGCTGCAAATTCGTAGACTGTGACTTCCCCAAAGTTAGGGTTCAGTCTTGTGACTTCAAGTATTCGCACTTCGAAAGCTGCTCGATTCCATTTGCTGAAATGGAACACTCACTGCCTCGCGAACCCAATTTGAGAGAGGAGCTCGCACACGCGCTGGCTATTGCCTCAGATGCCCGTGGTCGAGGCGCAGAAGGACGCCGATATCGACTGGCGGCTATCCAAGCACGAGAGGAGCATTTATACGCTGCAACCCTTGGCAATAGTGAATGGTATAGGAGTCATTACTCCGGTCTTCGAAAAGTGAAAGCCCTTGGTCAGTTTGTTACAAGCAAAGCAAACGGATTAATTTGGGGCCACGGGGAGAAGTGGTCGATCATTGTTAGAAATCTATTTGTCCTCGTCCTTGTCATTTTCCCAACCGCGCTCTGGTTCGCCCGAGCTGGATTGGAGTACAAATCGGGGGAACTCAAGCTTGGCGATATAATGTGGCTTAGCGCTACCACGATTGTTCCTATAGGCGGAGTCATTTCCGTGGTGGCAACGGATTGGTTAACCCGAGCTATCTTGACGATTGAAGGCTTCACTGGTGTTGTGGCAGCCGGGCTGCTAGTGCGACGGCTCACATGCGCGTGGTGACGCTGACGAAATTAGCGACGTCGATGTGCTTATTGTTGGTGAGCGATCACTGACAGCAACTGAGATTGCCACGTTACTACCTGAGGCCTATAGGGGGCCGCTCCACACCAGCTACTATAAATGGGACGAGTTTGGTGCGATGAGTGAATACGGCTCCCTGTTTCTGCATCACATCGCTGTCGAAGCGAAAGTAATCCGATATGAGGGCGAAGCCCAAAAACGATTAACGAATATGCTCGACTCTCTTCGTCCTTACCAGTTAGCTATGCGTGATCTATCTGCCTTCCGGTCAACGGTTTGTGATGTTGAGGCAGGGTTGCGGGCGGGTCTGCCGCCTTGCTTTGAACTCGCAGTATTAGGCGGAGTAGCTAGGCACGCGTCTGTGCTCGGGTGTTATATGGCAGGAAGCCCCGCTTTCGGTCGCAATAGTATTGCGCGGGCAGCGGATCTCTTTGGCATGCAAGCCGCAGAAAATGACCTAGTGCTTGCGCATAGGTTTCGTCTTTTTGAAGAGGGCCAGTGCGATGCCCCAGGTGAAGTATCTCAAGCAGATGTTGAGCACGTTCTAGATCTCTTATGCTTATCCGCTTGTTTCAGCAGACCGCAATGGGTAGTATCGTGGGATGCCTCGACCGAGTTTCCCCAAGAGCCTGCGGCAGTTCCAACAACAGTTTGCCAGCGAGGACGCTTGCGCGGAGTATCTGACGGCATGCCGCTGGCCAGACGGGTTCCGGTGTCCGAGGTGCGGTCAGACGTCCGCGTACGGCTTGGCAGGCCGCCGGCGCTGGCAGTGTGCCTCCTGCCGCTATCAGGTCTCTGTGACGGCCGGGACAATCCTCCACAATTCGAAGACCCCGCTCATGACGTGGTTTTGGGCTGCGTATCTGATGACGACGGATAAGCGTGGGCTGTCGGCCCTCCTCCTGCAGCAGCAACTGGGACTCAGCCGCTACGAGACCGCGTGGATGATGCTGCACAAGCTCCGTCGCGCGATGGTGAACGCGGCGCGGGACCCGCTTTGCGGCGAGGTTGAGATGGACGAGACCTGGGTGGGGGGAACTCAGACAGGACTGCGGGGCAGTCGCCAGCTCAGAGGGCGCAACGCCGCGCTGGTTCTGGTTGCAGTCGAACGGCGGGGACGGGCGTCCGGTCGAGCCCGGATGGAGGTCATACCCGATTTCGCAGGAACCACCATCAAGGAGTTCGCTGCCAGAAACATCGCCACAGGTACCACCATCTCCACCGATGGCCTCTCGAGCTTCGGGGTGCTCACGGCGAGCGGCTATACCCATGTGCCACGAACGCAGCCGCCCCCGCTTCAGTTGCGCCAAGGAGCCAAGTCCGTCGTTCCGCTTGCCGACCGGATGATCGGGAACCTTCAGAGCTGGCTGGTCGGCACCCACCACGGCGTCAGCCGCAGCCAGCTCCAGGTCTATCTCGATGAATTCGTCTTCCGCACGAACCGTCGTCGTGAACCGAGGGCCGCTTTTCAAACCCTGCTCGGCCTTGGCAGTAACCGAGGTCCTACGGCCTACGCGCAGATTCAGCACGCCCGTGATCGCAAGCTCTTGCGGTCTGCTGAAACAAGCGGATAAGCATAAGATCTCTTATCTGCCTTTCTAGATCGGCTAGAGGTAATGATTTATGCCAACGCTGGATGATTGCTTGGCCCTGATTTCATGCGCTAGGGCTTCTGCAAAAGAACCCGAATCAGCGTATGCTTTGCGCACCAGACTAAAGCGCACTTTGTTGAGTGCAGGCCAATTGGTTGCCGAGTATGCAGGTGTTGCTGGACCGTTGATGCCCGAGGACGTCCAGCAAGTGCATATTGAGAACCAAGAATTGTCTGAGATCCTAACAATCTGTGCATCTCTCTTAGGAACGTCCCGTGCGCTATGCCAACCAAGCGAGGCGCTCGATTCACGGTGGCGCTCTGGGTGGATTGCTGTTTGCCAGGACCTCGATCTCCTCGAACAAAGGTTGCTATCACTCAGAACTTCTCAACGTCTCGGCCTGAACACGACGGCCCCTTTCACGTAGGGCATCCGCGGCTAACTAGGGAAAGTCTGATTAATTCACGTTTTCACTCGGCCAGCTGTTCCTGGACTGACCACCCAGGGCAAATTCAGTGGGTCGCTGCTGTTCCGAGAGCCTGTTTGTGAGGCACACCCATCGTGCGATGCCCCACGGCCCGCCTCCGGCCCCCCATCCTCTACGTTCCCGCCAACAGGCGCCGTCGCGACACATAGAGATTTGCCAACCCGCAGCTGATCTGGAGCCAGTGGGTATTCTTTGCCAGCCCCCGGTACCGGACTTTGGCCCAGCCGAAGATCCGCTTGATGACCAAGAACGCATGTTCGACCTTCGCCCGGACCTTTGACTTCGTGCGGTTCCGGCCCCGCTCCGCCTCACTCAGTGGTCGATGCCGGTGCGCTTTGGTCTGCACGAAACTCTTGGCCTTGGGCGCGTGCTGCCGGATCACATCGCGTTGTCCACTATAGGCGGCATCGCCCCACACCCGCGTTTCCTCTCCATGCAGCAGTTTCGGCAAGACTTGGCTGTCATGGACATTGGCCGCCGTGGCCGCTACGGAATGAATCAGCTTCGTCTGGCTGTCCACGCCAATATGCGCCTTCATACCGAAATACCACTGGTTCCCCTTCTTCGTTTGATGCATCTCGGGATCCCGCTCCTTGGTCCGGTTCTTCGTCGAACTCGGCGCACTGATGATGGTCGCATCCACGATGGTGCCTCGGCTCACTTGCAGCCCCTGCTTCGTCAAATACTCCCCGATCCGGATAAAGAGCTGTGTTCCTAACTCATGCGCCTCCAGCACATGCCGAAACTTACAGATCGTCGTCTCATCGGGCACGGGCTCACGGCCCAGATCAATCCCCACGAACTGCCGCATGGCCCGTGAGTCGTACAAGGCCTCCTCCACCGCCGGATCTGACAGGTTGAACCACTGTTGCAGACAATGGAGGCGCAGCATGCGTTCGACTCCGACCGGCGGACGCCCCGGCCCGTCGGCCTTGGGGTAGACCGGCTTGATCACGGCGACTAATTCCGCCCAGGGCACCACGCGATTCATTTCGTCGAGGAACCGCTCGCGGCGGGTGGATTTGCGATATTGCTCGAATGGGATTTCCGCAAAGGTCTGTTGGTGCATGGAGGCGTCTCCCGTTCAGTGCTGCATTCCTCATAGCACATCATCAATGGGGAATAAATCAGACCTTCCCTAGGGTCACGGGCGACTAACCTGATGCCTCAGGAATAGTTGTGACCACTACATTAGGATCTCCTGGCTGTCGAGGTCGGACCTGGCGATTTGGGAATATCTTTCCAAGCAGGTAGTTCTGTGCGGCAACTCGAAGATCCATCGTAAGCCCAGAGAGGTCATGCCCTATGGCGACTATATTGGTACTCAACGCCTCAAATTGGGATACAGTTTCTAGATTTGGCGGCCACTCGATAGCGTTATATTTTGGTGAAGCGAGCAGGCTGGCTTTGAGACTCCATTCAGAAAGTGCGGGTATCAGATCGCGTAACATTTTGCCAAACTGTTCGCGAAAAATTGCAAATTCCGGCATCGCGATTTCATATGATTCCAAAGATTTCATGAGCGTGATTATGGCATCTTGCGATCCTTTCAAATCTTGTTGGATGCTCGCAAGAGAGTGTTGGCTTTCCCATGGTACAGCTTGACTCATACGATGTCTTAACTCGATCATGAAGATAGAAGGGAGCACAACTAGGGTTGAGAAATGAGGGTCCGCTGACTCAATACGAGTTGCAATCTCCTTGTAAATATCAACTCTAAGACCATCCTGTGCCTGTACACGATTAGCTTCAATCATATTGAGGTGTTGTTCTTGCAGCTGCCAATGCAAGATTATGAAACCAAATATGAGGCCAAAAAGAGATACCACTGGTGTAGGACTAATCCAGCTACCCCAGCTTCCATTAAGCAACATAAGATCCACAAAAACAAAGATTCCAAAAACAAGGAATACCCCCACCAACATTATCCCGCGATTCACATTATTGATTTGCGCTTTTTTGTCCATGCCGTAACTCTCCAGTTCTGTCATGGTCAAGACACCGTATAGCCTCCTTAACAGGAGCCAGTCAGGTCATCAAGTCTAGTTACACCTCCTCTAGCCATCAGTTGAGTCAGACTGAGTAATGACCTACTTTTCTCAGAACCCAGGAAAGTATGCAGAAAAGCTTGGGTCGGATCTTGAATCGTGCATGACGTGGGAGAGCTGATTCGATCTTATCACTCACAACTCCAGGCACTCGTTCTGTTCTCCGGTCACTTTTCTCCTCATTGCGCCACACCGTGGTTTATCGCGCGGAACATCCGGTGATCAGTAAGAACGAAAAGGCCGTAGGTCAGCCTGAGTTACCTGGAATCGGTTGTGTGACGTGACGCTCGCATCACCTCAAGCGCACGCTCTATGATGATGCGGTCTGGGACGTCTTTCTCACGAAGTGTTTGTTTGGTGAGAAGAAGTCCTTCCAGATTGATGGTGCTCACAGGAATGCCTTCGAACGTAATGGTTTGAGCATACGGTCGGAGTGTTTCATAGGTCTGGCCGTTGGCATTCAGCATGATGTCCACAACAAAGGCATCGGCGACTCTGATATTTTCTCCCTCTTCGAACCAGGCCGGTTCGATCTCCTTAGCCGCTTGATCAGGAAGAATCAACAGGGCTTCTTTGACTCGTTTTCCCGCCACGGCAGAAGCCGGAACGACAATATCAATATCGGTCGTTGCCCGTTGGTAGCCATGCGCTGCAAGCCCATAGCCGCCTATCAACAAATAATCGACGTGGTGTTGATTAAGAGAACGTAAGAGAGCCTTGAGATCCTCAAGCGTGGCGGGTCGGCTGTACTCTTCCATCACACTCGCTCGGCGGCTAATCGTCCCATGCCCTTCGCCAAGCAGTCTGCTTGCTGTGTATTTGCTTCCATGTGCGATCGAAAACGGTACACCCCTTTCGGGATAAATGTACTTTTGGCTAAAAGTGCAATCGTCTCGCTAAAGCGAGCCCCTTCTGCCAACAAGATTCCATCGCCCTGCCCGGCCATCGGTCGCTCACGTCTCTGTCCAACGGTGATCATGCTCTCTACTCTACCTGAGGTGTGAAAAGGGGGCAAGCCGTACGTCTCCAACAACGCCAGCAATGAGCAATCGTGGCCGATAGCCACACGAATGCGAGTGGACATTCCTCAAACGCCCCATTCATGGCTCTATAGGCGTTTATAAGCTTTCTTCTTGTGACACCCCGGCCATAGGTTGGGATAGCTGGTGCGCGGCGAGATCTTGTTCAGCCCGAGCATCCCCTTAGGGAAGGTCTGATTTATTCCCCGTTGATGATGTGCTATGAGGAATGCAGCACTGAACGGGAGACGCCTCCATGCACCAACAGACCTTTGCGGAAATCCCATTCGAGCAATATCGCAAATCCACCCGCCGCGAGCGGTTCCTCGACGAAATGAATCGCGTGGTGCCCTGGGCGGAATTAGTCGCCGTGATCAAGCCGGTCTACCCCAAGGCCGACGGGCCGGGGCGTCCGCCGGTCGGAGTCGAACGCATGCTGCGCCTCCATTGTCTGCAACAGTGGTTCAACCTGTCAGATCCGGCGGTGGAGGAGGCCTTGTACGACTCACGGGCCATGCGGCAGTTCGTGGGGATTGATCTGGGCCGTGAGCCCGTGCCCGATGAGACGACGATCTGTAAGTTTCGGCATGTGCTGGAGGCGCATGAGTTAGGAACACAGCTCTTTATCCGGATCGGGGAGTATTTGACGAAGCAGGGGCTGCAAGTGAGCCGAGGCACCATCGTGGATGCGACCATCATCAGTGCGCCGAGTTCGACGAAGAACCGGACCAAGGAGCGGGATCCCGAGATGCATCAAACGAAGAAGGGGAACCAGTGGTATTTCGGTATGAAGGCGCATATTGGCGTGGACAGCCAGACGAAGCTGATTCATTCCGTAGCGGCCACGGCGGCCAATGTCCATGACAGCCAAGTCTTGCCGAAACTGCTGCATGGAGAGGAAACGCGGGTGTGGGGCGATGCCGCCTATAGTGGACAACGCGATGTGATCCGGCAGCACGCGCCCAAGGCCAAGAGTTTCGTGCAGACCAAAGCGCACCGGCATCGACCACTGAGTGAGGCGGAGCGGGGCCGGAACCGCACGAAGTCAAAGGTCCGGGCGAAGGTCGAACATGCGTTCTTGGTCATCAAGCGGATCTTCGGCTGGGCCAAAGTCCGGTACCGGGGGCTGGCAAAGAATACCCACTGGCTCCAGATCAGCTGCGGGTTGGCAAATCTCTATGTGTCGCGACGGCGCCTGTTGGCGGGAACGTAGAGGATGGGGGGCCGGAGGCGGGCCGTGGGGCATCGCACGATGGGTGTGCCTCACAAACAGGCTCTCGGAACAGCAGCGACCCACTGAATTTGCCCTGGGTGGTCAGTCCAGGAACAGCTGGCCGAGTGAAAACGTGAATTAATCAGACTTTCCCTAGAGGGAGACCTCCTTGGTTCAGACGCTTGAGATAGACTGCAAAATTGGAATTTTGCGGAACGCTCGTCGAGAGCGATAATAGGTATTGACCTTCATCCTAGAAGACGCGACATCACGTCAGTTAGAGCGATAATTCGAGAGACAGGTTGAGGTGATCCTATTTTCAGTCATCCCTTCCCCCGTTGCGCCAGTCCGAATCCTGATGCTCTTCCGTCTGGCAGCTGATCGTCTCAATGGTGGAAATCCTTTAGAAATAATGCCGTGAGTCCGATAAGAGGATGACGGCCAGCGGATGCTTCTGTCCCATTCGTTCTGTCAAACGACACACACAACCGGTTGAGGAATGAACAGAGTGTCAGGAAACCAAATTTCATGAGACGAGTAGTACTCCATGAGCTGTTGCCGGACATGGTCCTGGCAAGACCGGTGACGAATGCCAATGGACTCCCCATTGTGGCGGCTGGAACGATGTTGGATGCCGCTATGATCGAACGGCTTCGACAGATGGAGTTGACGTCGGTCTATGTGGAGGGCGATGCCCTGGATTCAGGCGGAAAAACCCTGGCGGAATTGGAAGCCGAACTTGAGCATCGGTTTCGGCAGGTCGCTCAAGATCCCATTCAGCAACTGATCTTCCGGACCCTCCGCACGCATTTGCGTGCCACCCATGGCATGGTCTCCGTGACCGAGCCACCTCCGGCAACATGACGAGCTTCAATCCGACAGACCTGCGCAACAGGATTGAGAAGCTCGGAGACCTTCCCACGCTCCCCCATGTCGTGCAGCGGCTCGCCGCCATGATCGGTCGTCCAACCGTCTCGACTGAGGAGATTGGCTCTATCATCGAAAAGGATCAAGTGCTCGCGGCCAAAGTCCTCAGACTCGCTAACTCACCGTTTTACGGGTTTCCCTCCCGCATCGGCTCAGTCACCCACGCCGTGATCGTGCTGGGCTTTAATGTGGTCAAGGGGCTGACGCTCTGTGCCTCGGCCCTCAGTATCATGAAAGAGGCCGGTATGGATCAGTTGTGGCGACATTCTCTGGGCGTCGCCATTACCGCCAATCTCCTGGCAACCAGGCTGGAGATCAAGAATCCCGAAGAACTCTTTGTCTCAGGCCTGCTCCATGACATCGGGAAAGTCGTGCTCTACGTCAAGTGGCCTGATGTGGGAGATAGCATCAAAGGTGCTCTGAAAACCAGAGCCGACTGTTCACTCTTCGAAGTCGAGCAGGAACTCACGGGCCTCTCTCATGCGGATATTGGGGGCTGCCTGGCGAATGCCTGGCATTTGCCGGTCACGCTCCGCGAGCCGATCCTCTACCACCACGATCCGACCCTCGCTAAGGAAGCCAAGCTGCAGACGGCCATCGTCCATGTGGCCGATATCCTGGTCAAAGGGCTGGCCTGTGGAAACCCGGGAGACGATCTGATTCCACCTCTGTCAAAGGTAGCCTGGGACATGGTCGGGCTGGATGAGCAACGGTTGGCGGAATGCATCGACCAAGCATCGAATGAGTTCGCGACTATTGACGACTATCTATGAGCCATTCCACAGCAGGCCGGAGAATCCTCCTTCTCCACAACGAGCTCACTCCTGCCTTGACGTTGACCCCGGTATTAGAGAAAGCCGGTTTCCATGTCGTGGAAGACAATCTACCCGATCTCGCGCTGCATGAACTTGTCCACGATCCACCCTGTCTCATCCTGGCTGCCGAAGGAACTGGGGGCCATTCCGTGGAAACACTCACACGAAATCTCAAGCTCGATGCTTTCCTGGGGCGCCTGCCTCTCATCGTCTTTGTCCGGGACAGTCGACTCAACGATATTGACTGGGGTTCGTTGGGAGTGGACGATTTCATCACGATCCCCTATCGTTCGGAAGACGTCGTGCATCGCATGCGCCTCTGTCTCAGCCGGCTGACTCGTTCGCTCGATGCGAATCCTCTCACTCGCCTCCCGGGTAATACCACCATCCTGTTTGAAACCACCTCCAGGATTCAAAGCAAACAGCCCTTTGCGCTCGCCTACGTCGACATCGACAATTTCAAGTCCTTCAACGACCGTTACGGTTATGGGCGTGGAGACGAAGTGCTCATCGTGGCCTGCCGTATCCTCACGACGGTGGTGGGAGAACTGGCCGGCCCGGATGGGTTTGTCGGCCATGTCGGGGGAGACGACTTTGTTTTCATGAGCCGGCCGCAGACCATCGATGCGGTCTGCCAAACCGTCATCAAACGATTTGATCTCGTGATTCCTGATTTCTACGACCGTGAAGATCGCCTCAAGGGTTACATCGATTCTGTAGATCGTCGGGGGAATAAAGAACAGTTTCCGATCATGAGTCTTTCGATTGCCGTCGTCACCAATGAGCGGTCCTACATTGCCCATCCCGGCGACGTGAGCAAAATTGCCTCAGAACTGAAGAAACGAGCCAAGGCCTTGAAAGGCAGCGTCTACGTCAAAGACCAGCGAGGCCAGGCGATCGATGCGTTCTCCACGACGACAGATTCCACCTCCAGCACCCCGCCCCGCACACTTGACTCTTAAAAAAAACGCTTGTTAAAGTCGGCTATGCCTTTGATGTGGTCCCAAGCTTGTCTCCCTCCTTCCCAATAGGCCATCGATGAATAGAGTTGTCATCACGGTACTCTTCCTCTCGTGTGTCATCCCTATTGGGGGAACGATCTCTCTCTCTCATGCCGGGAAGACGGGTATTGAGCTGTCCACTCGGTCTGTGACGCCTGGCGCGACGGTGGTCCTGAGCGGAAAAGGATTTGGCACGTTCAAGTCGACCCAATTCAATAGGGTCACTGTGAATGGGGTATCGGCGTTGGTCCAGCGATGGGACCGGGAAGTGATCGAGATCAAGGTTCCCCTCAAGGCGACCAGCGGGTTTGTCGAGGTGCTGATCGGAAAGAAGAAATTGCTCGCCGGATTTGTGAATCTCGCGATGCCACGGATCGAGACTATCACGCCGACGGAAGCGGAACGGGGGATGACTCTTCAGATCATCGGTCATCATTTTGGTCTCTCGGCTGGCGCACGCGATCCGAATACCATGTTCGGTGTCAATGATGTGCTGGTCGGCGGGGTGGTGGTGCGTCCCAAGCGGTGGAGAGACGACAAGATCGAGCTTGAAATTCCGACGAACGCGGTGAGCGGGGATGTCGTGGTCCGACTGGCCTCTTCGGATCCGCTCCCGGACGGATCATGTTGTGCTCCGGTCGAGTATGCCGTGAGCAATGCCGTTCCGCTGACCCTGATTCCGTCCATTCGAGTGGACCCGGTCAGTGGACCGGTTGGTACGAAAGTGGTCTTGTTCGGCCAGGGGTTTGGGAATACCAAAGAGCTGATGGATGATGCGGTCCTGATCGGGGGACGGCCAGTGACCATCGATCAATGGAAAGACGACATCATTGTCTTCCATGTCCCGCTCGATGCAGAGTCGGGTCCGCTTGTGCTGAAATATCAAGGACGGGAACGGGTGCTCGCACCGTTTACGGTTCACGTTCCTCGCGTCATTTCCATGAGTCCTGCCAGCGCGCCCATTGGGACCTTGTTGCGTCTTAACGGTGAGCACTTTGGGTTTTACTCAGAGAGCGGGTCGACGCCCTACAATTTCATGGATTTCAATACTGGTGAGAATCGCGTCGAAATCGGCGGGGTGCCGGCAGTGATCTATCGCTGGAACGACGACCGAATCGATGTCTGGGTGCCGTTCAGTGCGAAAAGTGGCAAGGTCGTGGTGTATCGGAGCGCCAACACGCCAAACATCGGCGGGCTCTGTTGTGCCGAGCAGGGTACCCTCGCCATCGAGGCCGGGGACTTCACGCTCGTGACGCCGGTTATTGAGTCGTATGCCCCTCAGGCCGCTGGGTTGGATGCCACGGTGACCATTAAAGGCCGGGGGTTTGGAACGTTTCTCAAAACCGCTGAACATGCTGATTTGGGATTGAATCAGAAAGCCTACAAGCGGCGAGCTGATGTCGAAATCAACGAACCTGGCGAAAGTCAAAATGTCATCTCCAACGTCTCGCGGACTGAAGTGTTGTTTAACGGCGCCGCCGCGCTGGTTCAATCATGGACCGATGAGGAGATCGTCGTGAAGGTCCCGCACCGCAACCTCTACGGAATCGGGAAGAGGGGTGAGTTTTTTGATAATCTGGCGACCGGCCCGCTGGTCGTGCGCCGGGGATCATGGGATCTGCTGCTTGATGGAACGTGTTGTTCGCCGAAGAAGTGGATCACGCTTGAAGCCGGACCGTTCACCATCGAAGCAACAGGGCTTCCTGATACAGGCTACTGGAATAACAACAGGCCTGACGCGAGTACCAATCAATAATGCTGGTGTGGTTCCCTCTCGGTCGCGCTCATCGTCGGAACAGTGTCGCGCTACTCATTCTCCTGCTCGGCATGATGTTTCTGTTTCCTCAATCAGCTGGGAGCACAGACAGCAATAATTTCGTCACCACCCAGGCGAGTAACACCAAATCAACCTTGATGAGTATTCAGTTCCGTACACCCCAGAATGGGTGGGTGGTAGGAACTGGAGGCACCATCCTGAAAACCACCGATGGCGGGAAGAAATGGAAGCGGGTGGTGAGTGGAACGTCTACTTTGTTAACATCTGTATTTTTCGCCGACTCCTCGACAGGATGGGTGGCGGGGGCTGGAGGATTTCTGAGCCGCACGACGAATGGGGGAGAGTCCTGGCTTCTACAACGCGTGGATACTCAGCAGGCACTGTACGGAGTCTACTTCACGTCCCCAGCTGTCGGATGGGTGGTCGGGGGAGCTGGCACGATCCTTCATACCACGGATGGCGGCCAGCATTGGGCGGAACAGGCGAGCGGCACGACGGCGACGCTCTATGCGGCGCACTTCCTCAATGACCAGCAAGGCACGATTGTCGGAGCCTTGGGTACTGTCCTTTCGACGGACGATGGGGGCGCCACCTGGACTTCGCAAGAAACGCAGCACGCGGTGACCTTGTTCGATATCTTTTTCACCGATTCCACGACCGGCTGGGCGGTCGGTAATGCGGGGGCTCTATTTCAGACGACGGACCGTGGAGCCAAATGGGTTGATCAGACCTTACCTTGCGGAACGACCTGTACGAGGCTTACGGATTTGTTGAAGGTGCGTTTCACCAGCCCGCAAGAAGGCTGGATTGCCGGCGAGCGTGGGATGCTCTATCGGACGACCGATGCAGGTCTCACCTGGAGCGAGGGGAAATCGATCGCCTCGTCCTCGCTCTTCGGCCTCAGTTTTCCAGACGCCATGCATGGGTGGGCGAGCGGCGAAAATGGGACCATCGTCCATCTGCACCCAGGCCGGTAGTGTTCTCTCCACTCATCTCATTCCTCCTCCCTCCAAAAAATGCTTGAGCGCTTCGCACTCTCTTGCAAAAGGGCCACGTCTTATTGAGGTGTGGCTCGGCCCTCACATTTGAAGCCGCCTCCGGTCGGATCGGTCCTTTCATGATCGCCGATATTCGACAGCATAAAGCAGCAGCCGCGCTGGCGCGACCCCGATGTGGGTTGGATAAGCCAACTATAGCAACATGCTCGGCATGTAAATAGGGTCATCATATCAAGGAAATTGAGAACGTGTGGGGGCAAGCCAAGTGGTATGTGCGCCGCTTCAACAGGATTCCCAAGGACAGTGTGGCTTGGTTTCTGAAAGAGTGTGACTGGCGGGTCAGCAGGGGCTGCCATGCCGCCTTGTTGTATCAGCTCAAATCTTGGTATCGTGCGACCGTCAATAGCGTTGAGCGGCGTCAGCTCTGTAGGAGAAATGGATGGATAGGATGGCTCTGCTGAGACCCTCGAACAAAACTCACCTCAATCTTTCGCATGGCGCGTTGGTGCTTTTCATAATGCTGTCATTGGCGGCTTGCGAGAAGAAAGTTGAGTTTGAAGAGGTGCGCCCGGTGCGCAGCATGGTTGTCCAAGCGCATATGTCCGGCGATCGCATCGCGTTGACGGGACAACTCCATGCCCGCGATGAAACCAAATTGGCCTTCCGGTTGTCCGGTAAGCTCATTGAAAGGTCGGTGACCGTAGGCGATTCGGTCAAGGCCGGTCAGATCGTCGCTCGGCTGGATGTCGCAACGGAACGACACGCAAGGAATGTTGCACGAGCCGATTATACCGGAGCCCTGGCTGTGCTTGATCAATCTGCAGCGGCGGAAATCCGCTTTGGCAACCTGCTCAAACAGAGCGCCGTGTCGAAGGCCGAGTATGAAGAGGCGGTACGGCAGCTGAAGACCGCGCATGCACAAGTCGACGCGACACGAGCGAAATTAGATTCCGCAGAGGTTCAGCTAGGCTATGCAGAGCTGAAGGCGGATGTCGACGGAGTGATTACAGCGAAAGGCGCAGAGCCGGGCGAGGTTATTCAAGCGGGGCAAATGATTTTTTCGTTGGCGCATCAGAAAGGCCGAGATGCCGTATTCGATATGCCGGCGCAACTCATTCGTAACGGTATCTCGACCCATCAAGAGGCCGATGTGTGGCTGGCCGACAATCCCGACATCAAGGCCATGGGTCATGTCCGTGAAATAGCCCCTCAGGCCGACCCCTCGACAAGAACCTATCAAGTGAAGATCGGCCTCGATACGCTTCCGTCTGGGATGTTTTTGGGGTCGACCGTGGTAGGGAGGTTGAAGCTTCAGGCGGGCAACTTTATTGAAGTCCCATTCTCCGCACTGATGATGGCGGCAGCACAGCCGGCTGTTTGGGTCATTGATCCGCAGACCGCTGTTGTGCATAAACGCGAGGTGGAAGTCGCCCGGTACAATCAAAATGCCGTCGTCGTCGCGTCCGGGTTACTCTCCGGGGACAGAATTGTCACCGCAGGCGCACAATCGCTCCATGATGGGCAAAAGGTCAAGTTGCTGGAGGACGAGAGTGGCGGGCACTAATCTCTCCGAATGGGCCATCCGGCACAAGTCACTGACGATCTATTTCATGGCGGTGATATTGGTTGCGGGCACCTATGCGTACATGCATTTGGGGAGTAATGAGGATCCGCCGTTCACGATCAGGGTCATGGTTGTGCAGACGCTCTGGCCGGGAGCCACGCAAGATGAGACGATGCGGCAGGTGACTGACCGCATCGAAAAGAAGCTGCAGGAGATACCCTATCTTGATTACCTGAAAAGTTACACGACGGCCGGGAAATCGACGATCTTCGTGACGTTGCTGGATAGCTCGCCCAAACAGGACATCCCTGACATTTGGTATCAGGTACGAAAGAAAGTCGGCGATATGGGGCAGACACTTCCGCAAGGAACGATCGGGCCATTCTTCAATGATGAGTTCGGTGACACGTTCGGGATCATTTACGCCTTCACTGCCGATGGATTTACGCATCGTGAATTACGGGATTATGTCGAGAAAATACGCTCGCGTTTGTTGGAGGTCCCCGATGTGTCCAAAGCCGAAACCATTGGCACACAGGACGAAAGGATCTACATCGAGTTTTCCACGCAGCGCCTCGCCGAGCTGAAACTTGATCGTAGAGGTCTGATGATGGCGCTCCAAACCCAGAACGCCGTCAATCCATCAGGGGTCATCCAAACAAAAGACGAACGTGTCCTGGTGCAGGTTTCCGGAAAACTCCTGTCCGAACAGGATTTTCTGAACATCAATTTTGCCATCGGAGACAGGATGCTACGGTTGAGCGATATCGCGACCGTTTCCCGAGGATACGTCGATCCTCCGCAACCCATGTTTCGGGTGAAGGGAAGAAACGCGATCGGGCTCGCCATATCGATGCGATCATCCGGGGATATTCTCGCCCTCGACCACCATATCAAGGAGGCGATGCAGCGCATCACCGCGACCTTACCCATTGGCATCGAAACGTATCTGGTCGCCGATCAGCCCAAGGTCGTTCACCATGCCGTTCATGATTTTATGGAGGCGCTTTGGGAAGCGATCGCCATCGTTCTGAGTATCAGTTTTCTCAGTCTTGGCGTTCGGGCGGGCATGGTCGTTGCTTTTTCTATCCCCCTGGTTCTGGCGATTGTCTTTGTGGTGATGGCGGTTCTCGATATTGATCTCCAACGCATATCTCTTGGTGCGCTGATCATTGCGCTGGGATTACTGGTTGATGATGCCATGATTACCATTGAAAGCATGATCACCAAGTTTGAGCAAGGCTGGGACGCTGTCCGTTCGGCGACCTTCGCGTACACCACTACGGCGTTTCCGATGCTAACCGGGACGCTGGTGACGATGATCGGCTTTATTCCGGTCGGTTTTGCCAAAAGCGGAGCCGGAGAATATACCTTTTCGCTCTTTGTCGTCGTCGCAGTCGCTCTGATGGCCTCGTGGTTTGTTGCGGTGCTATTCTCGCCTTTAATTGGAACGATGGTTCTGCCGACCCAACTTGAAAACAAGCATGCGGACAAAGGGCGTCTCTATCGAGTGTTCCATCGCCTTCTTCTCTATAGCATGCGCCATTCAAAGGGAACGATTGCGTTGACGGGTGGTCTATTTTGTCTTTCGCTGGCCTTGCTGCCGTTGGTTCCTAATCAGTTTTTCCCTTCCTCCGACCGTCCCGAATTGATCGTCGATTTGCGTCTGAGGCAGGATGCGTCGATTTACGCGACCGACAAGGTTTCGCATAGACTGGATGAGATTCTTCGTGATCACAAGGATATCGACCATTGGAGCTCGTACGTCGGACGCGGCGCGGTTCGGTTCTATTTGCCGCTCGACGTTCAACTCGACAACGAGTTTTTTACCGAAACCGTGGTCGTCACGAATGATCTTGACGCGCGCGAACGCGTACGGGCGTATCTCGAAAACGCGCTACAGCAAAAATTTCCCGAAGTCATCGGGCGCATTTATCCGCTCGAATTGGGGCCTCCTGTCGGATGGCCGATTCAGTATCGTGTCAGCGGAGAAGGAACTGCTAGGGTTCGCGACATCGCCGATAAGGTCGCGGGTATTATGGCGGCTAATCCTGGCTTGGAGAACATCAACTTCAACTGGATGGAACCGATTCAGAAATTCAAAATTCAAGTGCACCAGGACAAGGCGAGGCTCTTGGGACTGACCTCATCGGATGTTGCGCAGGCAATCAACATCGTGGTGTCCGGCGAAACAGCGACCCAAATCCGCGATGATATTTACCTGATCAACGTCGTGGCCAGGGCCCAAGAAGCGGAACGGATGTCATTGGATAGAATGCGGGTGCTGGATATTCCGCTACCCACCGGGAAAACAGTGCCGTTGACGGAACTTGCGAGCGTCAATTACGAGCAGGATAATCCCCTGGTCTGGCGCAGAGGCAGAGTGCCGACCCTCACAGTACAAGCCGATGTCAAAACCGGCATCATGCCGGCGACAGCGATGGAACAGATGCATGCGCCGATGTCGTCTCTGCGGCAGCAGCTTCTTCCCGGGTATGACATTGCCGTGGGCGGTAGCGTTGAGGAGAGTATGAAATCGCAGGCATCGGTCGCCGCAGTCTTTCCGATTACGATTGTACTGATGATCACTGTACTCATGATTCAAATGCAGAATTTCAGCCGCCTTTTCCTTGTGCTCAGTGTCGCCCCGCTTGGCATCATCGGTGTCGTCCTGGCACTGCTTGCCGTGCAGAAGCCAATGGGGTTCGTCGCGTTGCTTGGAGTCATCGCGCTTGTCGGCATGATCGTGCGCAATTCGGTCATTCTTGTGCATCAGATTCAAGTCGAGAAAGAAGCAGGTCGCTCGGATTGGATGGCCGTTGTTGAAGCGACACTCTTGCGTTTTCGCCCGATCATGTTAACTGCGGTCGCCGCTATTCTTGGAATGTTGCCCATTGCCCCGACTGTCTTCTGGGGCCCCATGGCCGCCGCAATCATGGGAGGGCTCGCCGTGGCAACCATGCTCACGTTGATCTTTTTGCCGTCGCTGTATATTGCGTGGTTCCGGATACGCGAAGATGCGCCCAAACTCGCAGGGGCAGCTCTGTCATAAACGCACTGTGAATGTAACGTTGCAGTGGATCACTGGCGGCCTGGGCGAAGACGTATGCCGGCATTGAGGGAAACGAAACGGGGCATGGTGCAGTATGCACGCGCAAAGGAGCGGTCGTTGCGTCGGTGTCGCAACGCCCCTGGAGCTTACGCTGTCAGTCGCGGCTATTTCACCGGCGCCAATTTTACCGTGAATACGCCGACTCCTCTGGTAATAGTCACCTGTCCGGCCCGGCTCAAACGACCCACCTCCTGAAAGAGGTCGTTCCAGGTGAGCTCGGGACATTGTGCCACGAAGCGGTCAAAGTCACACTCTGGCGAGTCTTTGAGCATGGCCATGATACGGTCGGTGATCGGTCTGTTGGTGGTCATCAGGGACTCCTCTCGTGTGTTGGCGGCGTCTGGTGATGGACGGAGTGTCCGGCGTTGGAACGGGGAGACCCCTGGGATCAATCCCGTTGAGAATAGGCCGAATACGCGAGGGATAAGACAATCGGCCTGCTGAAACGTCGTAGGTGTATGCTACGCGGTAGACAACTGGTCCGTCAAGCGAGGTAGCCGGCCTAGAGGCCTGCGATGTTCTTCGCACGCCGGAGCAATGGGACAGATGCTCGTCTCTGGTTTGGCTCCAGCACGGAGTCGCTCGTGGTGTCAGCCCTTCAATCGCTGTAATTCAAGGTGGAGGGTCTGCGCACCATCCGCAATCCAGATATGCCCGTCCTGGATTGTCCATTCTAACTGCATGGTAGGTTTTGTCATCGCAGCCAGGGCACGAACGCTTTCCATGGGGAGCAGTGTCACCGTGAGGTTCTTCAGCCGGTCGAGCGACGGGCCTTGGTTTGCCCACCAAACTTCGGCGCTGCGGGCTCCATAGGCATAGACAATGACCTGTTTGGAGCGGCCACAGGCCTGACGCAAGGTCTTCTCGTCGGGCTGGCCGATCTCGATCCAGCGGTCGATTGCCCCCGTGAAGTCTCGCTGCCACAGAGCCGGTTCATCTTCGGTGCCCACCCCTCGGCCGAACGACAAGGCTTCGTCTGCGTGCAGTGCAAAGGCAAGCACTCGTACCATCATGCGTTCCTCGGTCTCAGATGGATGGCGAGCAAGCGTAAGCGCATGGTCCTGGAAGTGCTGGCGATCCATATCGGCGATCTGCAGCAGAGCTTTATAGATGGTTGCGTTGGAAGCCATCGTGCCAGGGTGGGCGCTAGGGGAGTTCCGCCACAAACATCTGTTCAACTCGCTTGCGCGCCCATGGCGTTTTGCGCAGGAACGTCAGGCTTGACTGGAGTGTGGGATGATGGCGGAAACAGCGGATGGGCACGCGGGCGCCCAATGTTGCCCATCCGTGTCGTGCGACCAAAGTCGTGACAATGGTTTCCAATGTGACCCCGTGCAAGGGATCGCGAGGATGGGTTATGGCATGAGGCTGGTTCATGGATGAACTGGACCTGAGTGGATGCAGAGTACCGATTGCGGCCGAGTTCTACAAGTGGGCTTCTTGAGAGCGGCGGCATGGCCGGAGCGAATTCAACGATCTGAGCGGGGGCGCGCGGGTGATCAACACAGGCCTGGCCCGCTCACTGTCGGCTTGTCCGTCCCTGGCCGTGAGTTCTTCGGACCGGCTTCGATCAGGCTGTGGTGTTACGCTTGAGCAGATTGGCAAGATGGGAAAATGGGGTGAAGGGGTGGTCTGGCTCACCGCTCGACCGAGATTCATTCGCCCCGCTACCAACCTGATCACGCTGATGCTCATTATCGTGACAGTAGAGGCAGAGCAACTCCCAGTTGCTGCCGTCAGGGGGATTGTTGTGATGGTTGTGGTCCTTGTGATGGACCGTGAGTTGGTTCAGCTTCTTCCCATCAAACTCGCGTCCACAATGGGCACAGACCCAGGGGAATAACTTCAGCGCCCGTGCTCGGTAGAGCTGCTCTTGGTTGGTGTGGGTCATACGAGCCTCCATGAGAAGAGTGACTCGGCGCGGAGATATTGTACAGCAAGTCTACCAGACCCCGCCACTTCGCCATGAAGCGTTTCCTGATGCCGATTCTTCACCTCTCACAGAGTTCAAGGCCTGGCAGACACCGCGAAATGGCTCGCGCATTGCCGCTTGAACTTCACTCAATCCATATTCTTACCTGGTTCATACTCTTCTCGTACTTGCTCGTCGTGCGCCAAATCCATCCGATGACTAGCGTATCCGGACTGCTGTTCCAGAGGCACCACAGAGATATTCAGACGAACCTCTTCCTGGCATGGTGGCCGTTTCTTTCTCTGGAGGGATGGCGGCGCTGAAGATTAAGACGGAACCGTTAGAATCAATGTGACCATTCATTTTAACACCCGTCAGGGTGTAGGACCGATCAACTGCGCGGAAGGTGCCCTCTTGGCTAAACTCTCCATTCGGCTTCACGGTATAGGTGAGTTCAGCAGTCTCTTCGAATGACGTGGAGGTTGGGCCAGGAAGGACCAGAGTACCTTGTTGTGTGAGCTGGCCAGAGCCCTGGCCATCGTAGATGATGGTCCCGGCGATGTAGAAGTGAGCCGTGGAGCCTATTGTGCTGTCAGTACAGGTTTTGACTATGCTGAACCGAAACGTGCCTGTGAGAGAGCTTGCGGAGTCACTGTGGTTGTCTTCGGCAAGGGCCGACCAGGTGGGGAGTGTGGCAAGAGCTGCCATAAGGGCGAGCACTGTGCAGGTCGACGTGCGCATGATGAGTCCTCCTTGTTGCACGGACTGACATGATGAACGAATTGATGAGGCAAGGGACGCACAGGTCAGCATGATAGACAGCTCACGGTTAAGGCGAAGCCCTTCTTGGTACGGCGATGGTGGAGGGCCACCGTCGCCGGGTGTGGTTTGTTCAGTTCCTGGTGATGGTCAATTCCCATTCGCTCACGATGGAACCGCGATCTTGTGCGTCGTCGTCTCTCAGGAATAATTGCCATGTGTTGTTTGGAGAGATGCCGCCGGCATCAGACATGAGCAGGACTTTTTGTCCTCCCGGACCCACCAGCAGGATATCAAGATCATCGAGATCGGTGTGGCTCAAGCCTTTCAACTTGACGACCACTTTGCTGATAGCACCAGGCATCTCTGACACATTTCTTGCGGGAATCTCGCTGCCCCGTTTCCTTGACCGAATTGATGTCATCGGAGTCAAAGTAATAAGCCTGTAGCGATATATCGGAAAAGAGCTTGTTGTTAACATGTGGAAAGTGTGATCGGTTTTCTTCGGTCTAGAGCGAGGCTGCAGATTCTATCTAGGTTACTGCGCCATGGGATACCCTACACAGGTAGGGTGGAGTGCTGTGAGTGCATTTTGTCAGTGATAGATTGGTGTTTCGCGCTTGAGCCCGATATCCCAGAACTTCGAGTAGGCATGGATCCGTTCCATTTCGGTCCTAATCCCCGGTCATGACAGGATGTCTGGTGTGGTGGGAGGCGAGGATGGAGCCAGGCCGCTTTTCACACCGCTTGGTTGTCCTTTTTCCTGTTGCAAGGATCCTGATCTAGTCGCATTGCTTAAACTGGGACTGCTGGCAACGCCGCGCCATCTCCTGCGCCTGCTCGATCTGCTCGGCGGTCATGTGTGAGGTCAGATAGTCGCGACGCTTCACGGCTGCCTTTCCCTCATCGCCATGTAACAGGGTGTTAGCGATGTGGTACCACATGAGCGCGCGAACCACGTCTTTCCGAACGCCTCGTCCCCTCTCGTACATCAGGCCCAGATTGTTCTGCGGACCAGCGAATCCCTGTGCCGCCGCTTTACGAAACCACGTCAACGCCGTTGGGTAGTCCTGCCGGACACCCCGTCCTTTTTCATGCATCACGCCCAGATAGAATTGGGCCGATGCCACTCCTTGCTCCGCCAGGGGGCTGAAGAGGCGGGCCGCCTGTGTATAGTCGCCACGCTCATACGCAAATTCTGCCTCCTCAAGAGAAACTGCTGCCACAATAGACTGGGGATTCACGCCTGTCGCACAGGTTAGAACCAAGAGCATTACCAAGAAGAAACGCCGCATCGATCACCGCCTTTCAACGGAATCATTAAATCATGGGAGGTTGGACCTTCTTTCAGAGGGATCTCATTCGCAGGTCGAACCACTCACAAACAGGCCAAAGCAACCAGATGCACGACTTCCACGCCAGCCACTGGAACAAGATTTCTGATGTGCTCTTTATCTGGCCAGACTTCGTGTAGGCTATGGAGCATCGTTAAATCCACGTCGAAGCTGGACAGGTGGGCATTGAGCATCGGTGGGCATCTTCTTTTCTGTCTTTATACCATACGCGGGCAGGTAACGACCGACCGCGTGATGACGTTCATGCTCCACCTGTGATCTTTACCCATGTATGCCGGTTGCGGCAAGTGTACTGCAAAGGCGGAGGCCAATCCATCACTCCTGAGTCGATGGGGGAGGCAAGGAACGCATCGAATCGTCACGCGGCGAACGCGCCGGGAAATTCAGAATGTTCCCAGTGTTTTTTTTCTGCTGGGAAATAGTTTCTCAGAAAAGACTCCTGCTCTCTGTACTTCCAACCCCAGCCAGCTCATCCGGACGCATTTCCCCGCTCCTATTCGTAGATGGGTTCTCCGCGTTTGAGCCAGACACCCCATGACTTTGAGTAGGCGTGTATCCGTTCTGTTTCGGCACCATTTTGGGTTACGACAGGGTGCTTTGTGTTGACCCATTGGAAGATGCCGCCATAGACATTGACGACATGGGTATATCCTTGCTGGAGCAGTCGTTCCGCGATACGCTCGCTGCGGTACCCCACCGAACAATAGACTGCCACTGGCGCGTGCGTAGCAATTCCGGCCAGTCGGGCAAGATCAAAATCGTCGTAGCCCACCCAAGTAGCTCCTGCAATATGACTCACTTCAAATTCTCGGTATGCGCGGGCATCGAGTACACGATACTGCCCCGATTCGATCTCGTTGACCGACACTTCGGGCACGCTGTGCGACAACAGGGAGGACAGCAGCAGATCATAGGCCGTATCGCTCACATGGGTCGGCGCGTGGAGGTGACGCCCCCACAAAAAGAGGAGCACTCCCAGCACAACCAATCCAGAAATCGTAGGATATCGCATCGGCAGCTATCGCTGGAATCGGATCGAGGCCTCTGTTACGAGGTCATGGTTCAGTCACGCATTGAGGATGAATGACAGAGGAGTCAGTGTTCAAGAGCCTTTTGGGCGTCCACGAGGGCGCAAGGTTGATTCCATGCCAAATCGCTTCGCCATCCGTCGTACCCAGCCTTCCTCGCCAAATGGACGGCCACGTTGCACACTAAGGCGGAGCGCGTCCAATTCCTCGCCGGTTTCAGGACGATTCACCCGTGCCACCCAATTTCGTGGCAGGTCCACCGGCCAGTCACTCAGCCAGGTCGTGAGTTTGGGATCGCCTTGGGCTCGTCGCCACAAGCTGGACCATCGCCAGTTTTCAGCCTGTCTGACGAGCTTGGCTCGCAGCGCATTACGCTCCACGTAGCGGGCGACCGTCAGGAAATGCGCATCGGTTTGAACTGGAAACGACCTGAAGCGGCCTTGATAGACTGGGCCAGTGCCGGCAGTGTCATGGTGTGAATGCCAGCGTTGGGTGTGGGTGACCGTGATCCAGCGGAGCACTTCGGAGAGCTCACCATCCTGCCGAGGCCAGAGCAGGAGATGCCAATGAGTCGGCATCAAGCAATAGGCGGCGATGCGAAGGCGAGAATGGGCCTGGGCTTCGGTCAGAACTTGTTCAAACGCGGCATAGTCGGCGGGTCCCTCAAAGAGGGGGAGGCGTCCCACTCGACGATTCAGGACATGGTAGGCAAGGGCGCCGGCAACGAGTCGGGGACGACGTGGCATAAGGGATCTTCTAGCGGAACCGTGACGAGCCTGTCAAGTTTAGACTCCCGACCCCTTTGCTTCGACGAGACCCCGGTTATCCCAAGCTTAGCGCGCGGCAGCGGTCTGGGATTCTCGGGCAGCCAGACTCTTTCGGCGGTTGTTGGAAATAGTGCGGTCGATAATCGCACCACAGTTCATGCATTTCCATGCATAGAATACGAGAAAGAAATCCGAAAACCGCTCCAACATCATCATCCCCTTACACTTCGGACATTCCATTGATCCCTCCCAAGGTGGCTACGTTCACAGCTGGTGAGCAAACTCAAAGCAAAAACCACACCAGCTTGACATACTTAAGTATTTCAACGAGTTAGTACTTACGTAGTTGACCAGGATATATTATTTTCAAAACATTGACGGTGCGCAAGAGATCAACGTGTCAATCTTTTGTCAGTTTGCACGCGAGAGAAGAGGGTCGGGAGTCTTTGTTAAAGGGTTGTTCTGAAACAAGCGAGCGGTAGTAATAAAAGAGTCCCGACCCTCTTAAATCATCCCGTGTGTGAATCTAACAGGCTGCGAAAAACCTCGGTTGCTGCCAACAATCTGACTGGAATTGTTCGCATGGCGTTAATGTCGGAGTACCTTCAGGATGCTCAAAACGGCTGTCCAGCAAGACCGCAGCGAGCGAAGAGGCAAGGCGTACGCTTCGGTACGGGGAGCCTCCGAGCGACGCGAGAACGCCGCTGGCAGACTTTTTCAGCATCCTGCTAGCGGTTTGGCGTGGGGGTGTTCTGGCCAGCAGTACATGCCAGGTGTGAGGGGATCTCAAGCTGTCCGGCTGCGCGGAAGCCCCACGCGGTGGCAAGGGCTTGGCAGGTCAGGTTCTGAACAGTCTGGTCGTTGTGTTCGACGCAATGCGGGTAATGGGCGTTGCCCCGCAGGACGCTCCCTCCGTGTTCTACTGAAAGGCCTCGCACATCGACGGCGATGTTGAAGAGTGCGCCGCAACTCGCCTGAAGCAATGCCCCTTCCTTCAGTACTTCTTGCTCCAGAACGAGCACAAACTCTGCATTCGCCTCTGCTGCGACCGCAAGCGCCGCCTGGCGATCCGCAGACGTGTGGGGAATCTGAGGCGGCATCAGGATGTGTGAATAGTGATGAGATTGGAGCCATGCTTCAGCCACGCGGACCAAGAGAGGATCTCCCCAGATGAGGATGCGCTGCCGTTCATTAGGCAAAAGCGTATGGGAGCCGCTGGTGATGGGAAAGTGGACGCCGGAGGGAGGTGGTGTAGAGGAGCATCCTTCCAAAATGAGCAGGATAGAGGGGAGGCACGCGAGTGTGATGGCTTAGCCGATGCGATATCGTCGTCCCACAGTCTCGGATTATAACAAACAAGAAGGGTGGGGCAGGTGATTGAGATGGTAAGAGAGGCTCGGTTATTTGGATTCACGAAACCCAGGCCAGCTCACCACGGCCCCTCTTACTCGACTCTGAAACATGTGTAGCTAAAATGTCTCCTGGCTCTCTATCGACCGGGCCAGGATTGGATCGGCACGGTGGAGATGGCATTTTGTGGCGACCCCTCAATCACTCGATCGCTATAGGCAAGATAAATGTAGGTCTGGCGTTTTTTATCGAAAAACCGGACAACTTGGAGGCTCTTAAAAATCAGGGACCGACTCTCACTGAACACCCGTTCCCCTTCTTTCGGCTCACCCACGACGCGAATAGGACCGACTTGACGACAGGCCAGTGAGGCATCGGAGGTTTCCTCCGCCAATCCGACCATTCCTTTCAAACCACCTTTCTTAGATCGACTTAGATAACACGTGATACCTTCAATCTTGGGGTCGTCAAACGCTTCAACCACAATTTTGTGATCTGGCCCCAACCATTTGAATTCCGTGTCGACACTCCCAATCTCCTCAGCATGACTTGCCGCAACGATCATGGCGCAACAGAGCAACGTGGTCATCAATATCTTTGTCTTCATCGACGTATTCTCCTGTCATGGTTTAGCATGATTCTTCAGGTAACGTATCTCTCTGAAATGCTCGAACGCAAGGGCTTCTGATGCGGGCCGCTCTCGCGCAGTAAAGGAAGGAACGGTCGAGGGGAACTAAATCACGCTCGTAGTTTGTCCGCCGAGCATGGAATGGCCGATCAACCCAGTTTACACAGGTAACTGAGGCTAAAGAAGTAGTCTCTGCTGATGCTGTTGATGCGAGAGCAGCCTACGACGCCATGAGAACAGCAGCTTCTCTCATGTGCTTTATCCTGATTTATTGGCTAGTTACAAGCCATGTCAAATTGACAGACCCTCGAATCTTGCTACAGTTGAAAGACGTCTTTCCCATGAAATGTCTCGATTGCGACAACGACCTTATCAGGCTCCCAACGGCCCAAGGTCCCGATCTCGATGTCTGCCCCTCAGGCCATGGGTTGTGGCTCGATGCCGGAGAAGTCAATTGCTTCGTGGAAGATTACCTGTCCCTCAAGCAAGCAGTGGGCAGTAGTGGAGGTGTGGCGGTCCGCACGCAGACGAAATGCCCTCGATGCGCCATTCAGATGGAATCTGAGGCGATAGCCGGAACCACGATCGCAAGTTGCAACGTCTGTCAGGGATGGTGGCTTTCTTGTGGATGCCTGACTCATCTCAACGAGACGTACAAGGGAGCCCCAGTGACGATCCGGATCGATGAGCAAGAGCTCTATGCCCGCACTGTCGCTCGGACGAAAACCCTGCAGCCCACGCCCGGAAGAACAGCCATAGGGAATATGTGGTTTTGGGGCCTGTTTTTCGGATTAGCGCTGGCCATAGCGGGGCTCATCTTCATCGCTGGAATCCAGAAATCCCTCCACACCACTAGCTGGATCCGACCGCCGGATACCATGTTGTTCTACCTCATAGGGGGCGTGGTCGGAGGCCTCGGGCTGTTCTGGTATGGCTGGACGGTTCAGCAGCGCAAGCGCCTTATCGAAAACATCCCGACGTCGCCCATCCGTTCGCTAGCCCTTGGCTTGGTTGAAATCAGTGGACGGGCAGAGGCCGAGGGTGAGCTTCTGACCTCGCCGTTCAACGAACTACCCTGCGTGTTCTACTCCTACGCGGTCGAAGAGCGAGTCCGTTCTGGGAAAAACACCCGCTGGAAAACGATTGCGAGCGGCACATCGGAACGGCCGTTTTTCGTGCGTGATGCAACCGGGCGGGTGCTCGTGGTCCCCGCTGGCGCCACATTAATCTTGCCGGACGAGCGGATTTCCAAAGCCAATTGGCTGGGAGAATTGCCTCCCCTCGCTCTCGCCGGCTTACGGCGATTAGGGATTGCCACTCATGGATGGATGGGCAGCAAGACCTTGCGGTGTCGGGAAGCCCTTATCAGGCAGGACGAATCCATCTATGTCCTAGGAACCGCCCTTGCGCCTCACGGGATGAGCCACCACATCGCCAACGAGTCCAGGCTCTTTATCGGCGATAGCCGTGACCATGCCTTTATCATTTCCGATCGCAGTGAGAAGGACTTATTGTCCCGATTGACCTGGCAGATGTGGGCCGGTTTCCTGGGTGGGCTGGTGTGTGTGGCGGCCTGCGCGGCGCTGTTCCTCAATTGATACGTGAGAACCATTGACCCCTAGTGACCTTGGCAAAGGAGCATATCCATGAACGGTACATTAGTCGTGGGATCGCTGTTGGGCATCGGGCTGGTTTTGCTGATTGCCTATGTAGTCGGTGTCTATAACCTGCTGGTTCGGCTGTCGAACAATATCGACAAGGCCTGGTCGAATATCGACGTCATTTTAAAACAGCAACATGACGAGCTGCCCAAACTCGTCGAGGTGTGCAACAGTTACATGGTGCACGAACGGGAGACGCTTGAAGCCGTCATCAGAGCCCGCAATGCCTATGGCGCAAGCCGCGATATCGATGATAAGGCGAAGGCAGAAAATCAAGTCGCAGGCGCGTTAGGGCAGCTCTTCGCGGTCGCGGAGCAGTATCCGGATCTCAAGGCCAGTCAAGAGTTTCTGGCTGTTCAGCAACGCATCTCCGTCCTGGAAAGCACCATTGCCGATCGTCGTGAGTTCTACAATGAGTCCGTCAACCTCTACAACATCGCCATCCAACAGATTCCCGCGGTCTGGGTCTCGCAGCAGACCAGCTATACCGCACGGCCATTGCTGACCGTCGCGGCGTCAGACAGAAAGAAAGCGCCGCTCGCATTTGCCAATCGTATGCGCCCAGCGGCCTAATTTCCGTCGAGCATGGTCCCGCAGAGCGGTTCAACCGCCAAGAATTATGGCCGAAGGGTGCGGCGTCTGCTGGGGCTGTCGGAGGGCTAGACCTGCCTTAGTCGAGGCTGCAAACAAAGACTCCCGACCCCTTTTCTTTCCGTCGAGACATGAGTCCTGACACCGTTTCATCTTCAACAGTAAGGGGCTCTTGTGTCCCCTTTGCGAACGTCCTCGAAAGTGGGGTTAGCTCATTGTGGCTCGTGGGATGCTTCGGGTGGGATGTCGTCCGAGGGGACGTCACGAATCTGAATCGAGTCGACCCGTTGCTTGGCCAGGACGTCCGAGATGATCACGACCTTGTCCCCGACCTGAAACTGTTCACGGTCCTTCAGGATTCGGAACGCCGTTTGCAGAGTCTTTTCAGGGTCCGAACTGAAATCGATCTTGAACGGAAAGACACCGCGGTTGAGCATCATGGTCCGTCGCGGTTGGCTCATGTTGGTAAAAGCGTAGATGTCGGTAGAGAAAGGACGGCAGTTTGAGACGAGATCGGCCATGAGTCCCCGTCTGGTGATCACGACGATTCCTTTGGCCTTGACTCCCTGGGCGAGCTGAACGGCCGCCACCGCGAGTTGCTGCTTATTTCCCGCGTTGCGCAAGTGTTTTGCAAACCGCAATCCGGGTATCGTTTCGGATTTAAGCGCAATCTTGCGCAGGTATTCAACACACTTCACGGGATACTTCCCGACCGTGGTTTCCCCGGACAGCATGACGGCGTCAACTTCTTCATAGATCGCATTGGCGACGTCGGTGACCTCGGCGCGGGTGGGGTGCGGGTGGTGGATCATGGATTCGAGCAGATGGGTTGCCACGATGACGCGCTTTCCGTACTCGGCGCATTTTTGCACGATCGTCCGCTGGACATTCGGCAGATCTTCCACGTTGATCTCCACTCCCAGATCTCCACGCGCGACCATGATGCAGTCCGATTCTTTGATGATCTCCTCTAGGTTCCGGACCCCTTCCTGGTCCTCGATCTTCGCGATGATCTTCACCCTTCCGACTTTGTCGCCCATGAGTGCCTTGAGTTGTTTGATATCCGCGGCCTCGCGCACGAAAGACAGGGCGATGAAGTCCACATCCCGTTCCAGGCCGAACAGGATATCCTTGGTGTCCTTGTGCGTGATCGCCGGCAGATTGACCCGGATGCCGGGGAGATTCACGTGACGCTTGCTCTTCAAGAGCCCACCGTCCAAGACGCGGCACCGCATGAAGCGCTCCTGCTTCTCCAGCACTTCGAAATTGATCAGCCCGTTGTCTACGGTGATCTTATCCCCGACGTTGACCGCCTCAAGCAAGTCCGCATAGTCGATGTGGATGGAGCTCTCTTCCACGTCCATCGGCCCGCGCGTGGTGACAGACACAATGGCGCCCTGCTGCAGATCGAGATCGTTGGAAAGGTCCCCGGTGCGAATCGCCGGGCCTTGCGTGTCCAGGAGGATGGGGATGGGAAACTTCACCTTCCTGTTGAGTGTCTTGATGTGCTGGATGACCTTGGCGTGGGAGTCGTGGTCGCCGTGGGACATGTTCAGCCGCACGATATTCATGCCGGCCTCGTACATCTTCTGCAACATCTCGTAGGATTCCGTGGCTGGGCCGATCGTGCAGATGATGCGGGTCTTTTGCATGCATGCTCCCCGGGATACTGGCCTATCCCCGCTAGCGAGGTGAAGCCCACAGATTTATGACGACGTCATGCGACGGGATTAGGAGAGGAACCAAGAGCATTCTACTTTGTATCGTCGGCCTAGTCCATCGCATGTGTGAGGGGAGGACGGTCGCTAATGATGAGTGCTGAACGATGAGCGATGAATTGTTTGGGAGCGTGATGAACGACGAAGCTTGCCGGCCTGATATGCACCGCGAAGTGATTGCGCGGGCTTGCTCACTTCTCGAAATTTAGAATGCCCCTGTGTTTCTCTTGTCAAACAAGGGGAGTCGCCCGATTCGGCAGTTCAGGACATGATAGGCAAGGTCTCCAGCAGCGAGGCGTGGACGGCGCGGCATGCGAGTCTTCTACCGAAAACACTACGATTCCGTCAATAAAAAGACTCCCGACCCATTTTATTTACTGCATCCGGATGGAGACGTCCAGATCTGGCCTCATACCCGTTTGCTGGGGCGATGGGGGAACAGCGAGAGGGAGGCGAGGGAGGCCCGCGAAACCATCAGAAAAGGAACCAGTCTCTTTTCCCAGGATTGCACGGCACTGCAACTGGACCATACTGTGGTCTGTAGTGCTCCGAGCTTCTGCTCTTCACAACATCTCGACCCGGTTGAACTCCAAGATCAGCGTCTCCATGAGGATGCCTCCTTCCATGGCACGCAAGGGGGAGTAAGAAAGACTCACCGGACGAACATTGTCGAAGCGCCAGGTCAGCACCACGGTTGACTGGTCTTCCCCCAGAAGCTCAACCTTCACGGTACGCGGTCGCGGGGCTTTTCCCTTCCGAGCCTCATCCCACCAAGCATAGAGATCCAGAGACCCCATCATCCCTCGCTTGAGGACAAGACGATTGGCAGCCGCACCGTCAGCTGGCTCGACCGGCTGAGGTACCATGTGAGGACGCTGATGGTCCTCGGGCTGGTCAATGATGAACTCTGGGAAGATCACCTCGGCAAAGCCCGCAAGCGGAGACTCGCTGTCTCCTCGTCCAAAATCAACGAGAAAATTCGAATTCCTGTAGGGGCGTTCACTGATGAGGGCCATAATGTGTTCACTTCAGCGGATAAACCTCGAACCTACTCCAGTTCCAGGCGTTCGTAGGCTAAGACCATTTCTTCCATAGCGACGTCGGTCCCCTTGGCGTTGAGCGGACCGCTCGTATGCTTGATGATGCGTGCCCGTAACAGCTTCCAGCTCTGGACAACGGCGCTGTGATCTTCATTTTGCAATTGAATGGTCACGGTTCGCATGGCGTTCTGGTCGCCGTTACGGATCTGGTCAAGCCAGGCATAGAGATTCAGCGAGCCGATGATCCCTCGTTTCAGTGTGACATCGCTGACCCGGTTCAAACCTGTCAGCTTCATCACAGTGTTTTCCTTAGAGTTGCCGTTGCGGTACTCGATCACGACGGCTTCCATGCCAATGCCGCTCACCTCCTGGAAGCCTGCCTGCGGCCCTTCGGTGTTTCCGTCGCCAAGGTCGACCAGAAAGTTAAACTGGCCATAGGGGCGCTCGCGCAAAATAGCCATACGTCTCTCCTCTGCCTTCAGGGTTTCACGGTCATGTACAGCATGGCAAGTTGGTCAGGATCGAAAAACCGAATGAGCTGTCTGTGTTCACGTCGTGCCAATTCCTACGCCGAGTGCAACAGAAAATCAACAGGGCTTACGGGGAAGCTCAGGAATCGTTCAGATAGAGGGATGTCGTAGGTCTCTGTTACGGTCTCTAATGTGATTGGAGAGTTTCAAAGAATGAGGAATGGCGCTGGCGGGTGTGGTGTCTGTGGTGGTGACTGATGCAAAAACGAACTGTCGTTCCCGAGTCATGCACGATTCCAGATCAGACCCTCACTGTTTCTGGCTATCAGAAGGGTTTCGCCCTGTAACCATCATCGTGGCCTGACTCGTCTTCGTGTCGGCTCCTCTCTCGTAGCTCCCGTTCGGCCTCCACACGGCGCCGCTCTGCCGCAATCATTCGGTCAAGCTCAGCAATGTGCTCCTCGGCGAACGCTTTGACCGCCTGTCGTTCGTCTGTCAGCCAGCGCGTCAGCGACTCTTTCTTGACCCGCCATGCTTCCGCCAGCCTGAACTCACCGGAGACTGAGACCACGCCGGTGCTATTGATACTGGCCCGGACTCCGCCTAGTTTGCGATCGTCATCGGAAAAGCGCGACACGATCTCTTTCAAGACGCCGTCAGTGGATGACGAACCGAGATAGTTCTGGAGAAGCGCCAGAGAGAACTCTGCCTCCGTGTCGCCACCAGTCTTGATCAACTCGCCGAGCGCAGCAGCAAACTCAGGCGTGCATGTGGGAAACGCTCTACTGAGCAGGCTCCCTCCTCGAAAACGGAATTCCTCCCGGTCTTGAGCGAACCATGCCAGTCCCTTGCTGACGGCGAGTGCAGGATCTTTCGCCAGCACCGCTTCCAGCCCTTGGAACTCAAATGGGATCAGTTCATCCTGTGTGTCGTCGCCGTCCTCAAACTTCCTTGCGAGGAGAGTTGTCATCGCGTCGCTGAGTCGCTGCTGTTCAGTCTCTCGGATTCGAACAAAAGCCAGTCCGGCGATGTCCTCATTCGCCCACTGCACATCGGCCCCATCAATCATCAGCGCCCACTCCAAGCTGGGTACCGCGATGCGCAGTTCTAGCGAGAGGCCAGGCAACATGAGGAGCGAGCTTTCCAGCCGGCACCCACTCCTTGAGAGATCGAGAATGATGCCAGTCCCTTCGGACTGCACGGAGCCTGACACCATCGCGTGAAATCGCACTGCAACTCGGGGCGCAGTCCGTTTTTCCTCGACCTTCAAATTCATGACTGATCGACGCTCCACCTTCCCGTCAATGGGACTTATCATTTCCCTCTCAGAAAGAAACAGGGGGAGAGGGTCTTGTTCTCTGATTGATCCACGGTGCGTGGTTCGTTCAGAGAGACATTATCTCTCGTGGGGATATCAACCGGCAACAGCCCTTCGAGCGGAATGCAACGAGTCGGGAACTTCTGTCTAGGAGGGCGGTTCAGGATGTGATAGGGGAGGTCTCCAACAGGCAGACCCCTTCACACGATGTCTTGTTGCGTATTCCTCGGGAGGCCACGTGATAGAGCGCCCCAGGGAATTCGATGCGGAGTGGTCGAGCCATGGGTATTGTCTAGCTTACAAGCAATACAAGCAACAAGATCTGGGCCCATTACTTATGTACAGATAGCCACTGATTGGCTGGCATACACAGAATAAGACGCAACCCCAATACTTAGTCGCATGCACTCGGGATAATGTCCATCAATTGATCTCGGACAAATGCTTGAGGGCGGCCTCAAGGTGCTCGACTCCCACGTCAGCGTGACCAGCTTTACCATGTGCGATGGCTTCTTTAAGGTGATGAATCCCTTCTCTCACCTCCACGCCCTTGCCACCCATCTCCGCAAAATCAAGCGCCGTCTCCGCATGCTTCACAAGCTCGTCAACATGCCCCTCTTTACCATGGGCCACTGCTTGCTTCGCGTGATCGATGGCTTGGCTCACGTTACCCGCTGCGGTCGGATAGGCATTCACCATGGGCACACTAACGAACGCTCCAAGCGCAACCACGATGAGGATGGCACGGTAGTATCTACTGATCATATTTCTCCCCCGACATGGTTAGAATGCACGGACTAAAAAGACTGTAGAAAAATCAAACTCTACACAGCGTTTTCGCAACCTGTCAAGAATGTTATGCCTCACTCCCTGGTGGGTGAACCTACAGAAACCCTATAAACTAGAAGGAGGGAGATAGTAAAATGTATACTCCCGAAAGACGAAAGGTGCTTTCTGGTGGTCAATGCAGGTCTTTTCACTTCTCTTGGGAAAGGGAGAATGCCGATGAAACGATCTACGACGCAACGAGCTGTCACGCTGGCCGGAGTCCTAGCCGTAGTCGCCACCACCGTGCTGCCTATGCAACCGGTATTCGGAGGAGGGGGCGGGGCGCGGCGTGACGTTCTGCGTCAAGAAGCGCAGAACCGCACGGACGCCCTCGATCACGCGACAGAAGCGGTGGACCATAGCAAACAGGGTCATATAGCGGAACTCGTGGCACATGCGGAAGCCGCGCTGCAACATGCCCTGAATGGAGGCAAGGATCGCCTGCATGTAGAGGAAGGGATCGCACATCTGAAAGCAGCCATTGAGCATGGGAAAGCGGGCCATGCTGACGTAGCCACAAAACACGCTGAAACCGCTGTCATGCACCTGTCTCAGGGAAGGTAAGATAGCAGGCAACATCACTCTGCGATACTCAGCTTACAGCGGTTTATCTAATTTAAGACTCCCGACCCCTTTTATAAAACCTTCTCTAGTTTGTAGCTGCCACATTCCGTTGCATGAGTTGGCATCGAAGGCTCTCACTATAAATCGACTCGAAATGTGGCGATAGCGTGCCTGCCAAGCTCATGTGTTCATCAATGATAGTCTTCTTGTCTCCATCCAATAATCTTCTGGTAAAGAAAAGCCACCCAAGTAAATGAGGTGTGGTTTGTACCAATTGATCAAGGAGGCTTTCGGCCAATTTTCGAGCCTTCTGGTCATCGGTAAGAAACGCTTGCCCAATCTTTTTTGCGAAGGCTATAGAGGAAAGTTCTCCCTTGCTAAGTTTTTTCCTGCTTTCAAGTATCGATACATCCTGCAGGTCCTCTACGGTAAGTGTGCAAGCTTTGAAGTCCCCCTTCAGTTGTTCCTGCTGGAGTCGCTGCTGCAAAGTTGAACCGTATGCCGAAGGCTTGCGAGGCTTATGTAGACATTCGTACTGCACGAACTGAGTGATGCAGAAGACGCATCCAGCAGAGTGTGCAGTCGAATATAGCATTCGTGACGAAAGCACGTTCCAGACAGCGCAAGTGTCTGTCACGTTGTACTGATGAAATTGAGAGACGTTAATCCTCATGCTTTAGCTGTCTCCCGTAAAGTTCTGCGATGCCAGGGAGCTCACCATCTTTTGCTAAAAGCATCTCCCCCAATCGTCCAGCTGATATCACTCCACGATCATAGGCATCGAAGCATAGATCTACGTAGAACATGGATAAACCTCGGCTCAGAAATTCCTCACGACGCTGGCGTACATTGGGTGACAATGTCATCGGAAGCTCCGGGTCACTCTTAAGTGCAGCAGGTACCTTGACGGCCATGATTTCACTTTCTTGCTCTTCTGAAATAAGGCCTGCATCTTTCAATGCGTATGCCAAAGACTGGGTGCTAACCTTTAGTTTGCCAGCCCAGTCTAGGGATTTTTGTTGATCCCACTGGTTGGGCGAGGGGATCATTCTTAGAAACTCGAGTGGCATTAGATATTTCGACGCGAATACATTCGCTCGAATCTCTGAAAGGTTACCCTTGTCGGACGTAAGCGAAACTATTACGTCTTGATCGTCATCTAGAATTGCATGTGCTATCTCATGCGCTGCTGTAAAGCGCTGTCTATACACATCTTCACTGTAGTTAACCAAGATGCATTTTCCGGCTACCGGATGACGTATGCAGAGTCCCGAGATAGTTGAGTTCGTGAGACGTCTGCGAAAGATGTGACAGCCAATAGATCGGAAGTCACGGTATATGTCCATGCCAATTGTCCTAGCGTCGTATCCCATGTGATGGCGCAGGGCAGCTGCAGCCTCGGCTCCATGTGTTTTGAAATGGTTGCCCTTCTTTTCAAAAACAAACGTGCTTCGATTCTCAGATGGAAGAGCGTTCAGCAGGTACTCTTCGCACTCACAAAGAAATAAGAGCTCTAAAATAGCCCATCTGTCAGCCTTTGAGATCTGTGCAGAGTATTTCCTGAAGAGAGTTTCTGTTTGCTCAAAGGCTGCAAGTTTTTCGTTGGAGATAAAGAACTTGAAGTCGCATTTGTAATAGTCGGCCAGAATTAATATTTCATCGCCAGTGGGTTGGCTGCGGGCTTGCTCGTAGTCATCTTATGCTTATCCGCTTGTTTCAGCAGACCGCAAGAGCTTGCGATCACGGGCGTGCTGAATCTGCGCGTAGGCCGTAGGACCTCGGTTACTGCCAAGGCCGAGCAGGGTTTGAAAAGCGGCCCTCGGTTCACGACGACGGTTCGTGCGGAAGACGAATTCATCGAGATAGACCTGGAGCTGGCTGCGGCTGACGCCGTGGTGGGTGCCGACCAGCCAGCTCTGAAGGTTCCCGATCATCCGGTCGGCAAGCGGAACGACGGACTTGGCTCCTTGGCGCAACTGAAGCGGGGGCGGCTGCGTTCGTGGCACATGGGTATAGCCGCTCGCCGTGAGCACCCCGAAGCTCGAGAGGCCATCGGTGGAGATGGTGGTACCTGTGGCGATGTTTCTGGCAGCGAACTCCTTGATGGTGGTTCCTGCGAAATCGGGTATGACCTCCATCCGGGCTCGACCGGACGCCCGTCCCCGCCGTTCGACTGCAACCAGAACCAGCGCGGCGTTGCGCCCTCTGAGCTGGCGACTGCCCCGCAGTCCTGTCTGAGTTCCCCCCACCCAGGTCTCGTCCATCTCAACCTCGCCGCAAAGCGGGTCCCGCGCCGCGTTCACCATCGCGCGACGGAGCTTGTGCAGCATCATCCACGCGGTCTCGTAGCGGCTGAGTCCCAGTTGCTGCTGCAGGAGGAGGGCCGACAGCCCACGCTTATCCGTCGTCATCAGATACGCAGCCCAAAACCACGTCATGAGCGGGGTCTTCGAATTGTGGAGGATTGTCCCGGCCGTCACAGAGACCTGATAGCGGCAGGAGGCACACTGCCAGCGCCGGCGGCCTGCCAAGCCGTACGCGGACGTCTGACCGCACCTCGGACACCGGAACCCATCTGGCCAGCGGCATGCCGTCAGATACTCCGCGCAAGCGTCCTCGCTGGCAAACTGTTGTTGGAACTGCCGCAGGCTCTTGGGGAAACTCGGTCGAGGCATCCCACGATACTACCCATTGCGGTCTGCTGAAACAAGCGGATAAGCATAAGTCATCTAGCAACTTTGTCGAGATACCAGTCGCAGCGGATACCTCATCGAGGGAAGCCTCAACTTGATTTCTGAACCTGCGAAGTTTTGAGCCCATCATCAGGAGGTCTAACGACATGTTTTGATGAGCTCCTTATTGGCCTGAAAGAGGTCGAAGGCTTTTGTGTAAGCCATTGGGGTATCCATCGGCTCTCTGAGCTAGAAGAGAAGTGGATCTATTGTACTTTCCTGGGTCTGTTTGGTCTATTCCTAATATGCGTGCGTTCATCGAGAGTGGCTTCGACCGCGCGTTGAGGTAGCACAGGGGAATGCTCGGTGATATATCTTCTCTCTCCCCTCGGTATTGGGGGAGGCAGTCAGGTGGTCATTTATTGCGCGTATTGAGGGACCACTGTTTCATCGTGGGGCCTCAGCAAGCACAAGGACTGCCTGGTCTTCCCCTTCACACCCCTCCCACCCTTGCATCTTTTTCTCGCACCCCCGTACAATGTCTTTGTCTTTTTAAACCTAACTCATTGGCATTCTGGCTGTTTCCATCGATTCACGGTCGGGTGAACGAAGGATCAGATCTTCGATGAAAATAGAGTATTCGAAGGGCAATCGAGCTTCGAAGGAGCTGATCCTTCTCAATCGCCAACAGCTTGAAGCCTCCAGTGGCCGGAAGATGAAGGTCATGCTGATCTTCCCGCCTGATTGGTTTCCCTCGGAACCCTATCTTTCGCTTCCCTCCCTCACCGCCGTCCTGCGGCAGGCCGGCCATACGGTCATTCAAAAAGATATCAACTGTGAGATGTGGGACTGGTATTTCAGCGAGGACTTTTTGAAGAAGGTTCTGCGCCGGGTGCCGCAGCAGCTCGATCGGCTGCGTAAGCTCTCGAAGAAGCGGGATCTCGATGCCAGCGAGATGGATCTGCAGCTGGCGCTCTGCGACGTGACCCATCAACGGATGGCAAAGTTGATCCAGAATGCTGAAGAGGCCAAGCGCATAATACAGAAGTGAACAGTTCTATGATATCGATAAGTTAGAATGGTCACTTCAAGTCTTTCGTGAAGTGATGTCGGTGATCTCGATGGTCTATTTCCCGGCGAGAATCTGCATGCCGCCGATGGAGACGGACCTGTCGTACAAGGTCTATGTTTCGTCCGAAGTCATGGACGCGGTGAACGATACGCAGGTGAATATCTACCGTGATGTGTTCGACCATCTGGTGAAGCCGGCGATCGAAGCAGAACAGCCGGATGTGATCGGCATCTCGATCGTCCTGCAGCAGCAGATGTTCTCCACCATGACCTTCTGTGCCCTCATCAAGCAGCACTTCCCCAACATCCACATCACGATCGGCGGCAATACGGTAACCCGCTCTGCGCGATGTGCTGCCCCAGTCGCCCCTGTTCCAGTACTTCGACAGTGCGGTGGTCTATGAAGGGGAGACGGCGTTTGTGCAATTGGTATCGGCGGTGGGGGCCAAGCGCAGTCTGGCTGAGGTGCCGAACACGATCTATAAGAGACGAGACCGGGGTCCATACGTCATCGACCAGTTATGCAGAGGATCTGGCGACACTGCCGCCGCCGGACTTCGACGGTCTGCCGCTGGAGAAGTATTTCGTCCCAACGAGGATTCTGCCGTACCTGGCGACGCGCGGTTGCTACTGGGGTCGCTGTGAGTTTTGCGACCATGGCGAGGGCTATACCGCGGGCTATCGGTCGAAGAAGATCCAGGATGCTCTTGCCGATATTCAGTTTCTGCGAGACAAATATGGCGCCAAACACTTTCACTTTACCGACGAATCTTACCCGCCGGCCTTGTTCCGGAAGCTCACGCGAGGCTTGATCGAGAGCCAGATGGGGATCGTCTGGACGACGCACATGCGGTTTGAAAAGAGCTTGCTCGACCAACAAGTATGGCAGGATGCGAAGGAGTCCGGGTGCAAGTATCTCCACTTCGGCTATGAGTCCGGCGTGGAGCGAGTGCTGCAGCTGATGGACAAGGCGACGACGGCGGAGATCATGACGAAGCACCTCAAGCTGACGGCGGAGGCGGGGATTTGGAACCACTGTATGGGTTTCTTCGGTTTTCCCGGCGAGACGAAAGAGGAAGCCTGGCAGTCAGTGCAATTTCTAGAGGCGAACAAGGACCATGTTCATTCATTGGGGTTCGGCACGTTCGATCTCGGTCGGCATAACCCGGTCGCCAAGCATCCGGAGAAGTGGGGTGTGACGGCGTACAAGAATCCGGAGTGGGACCTGGCACTGGATTACTACTACACCGTGAAGAATGGGATGAGTATCGAGGAAGCTGAGCGGGTGTTCGAACAGTTCGAACAGCACCACAATCCGGGCTGGGATCTACGACTCTACACGCGCGAATACATCTTTCTCTATATCTCAAAATTTGGTTTAGAAAAGTTGCCGGAGCTACAGTATCAATCGGTGAAAACAATCGGAGTCACGACCACGCTGGCTGGGAAGATGTAACTCCAGGACTGAGTGCTGAGAATTCGGAAATCAAGATGAGCGCAAGTGGACTAGTACAAATCGATGGTTTGGTTCCGATCAAGAAGGAAGATCGGAAAAAGTCCAAGGTCATGTTGTTGTTCCCGCCCGAGTGGGTGCCAACGGCGCCTTATCTTGCCCTGCCTTCACTGACTGCTGTACTACGGGAAGCCGGTCATACGGTGATCCAGCGCGATATCAATATTGGAATGTGGGACCACTTCTTCAGTATGGATTTCCTGATCTGGGTGAAGGTCCGGTTGGGGATGCAGCTCAAGACCTTGCAAGGCAAAGAGAAGGCAGGGCTGCTCACGGAGCGGGATGTGGATCAGAAGGTTGTGGTGGAGCAGGCTGAGGCGGTTGATGTATTCGATCTCGCTGACCGAGCGGAGGATGCGAAGCGGATCGTCCGCGGTGAGCGGTTCTATGAAGCTGAGAAGTTGGAAGGGGCGCTCAACATCTTCCGCGAGACGATGGCCTATATCTCTGCCGCCTATTACCCTGCGTCGCTCGTTTTTTATCCGATGGAAAGCAATCTCGGCTATCGTCCCGGTGTGTCGAAGGAAGTATTCGCCTGTTTAGAGGATGAGCAGGTGAATGTGTATCGGGATCTCTGTAATCAGTTGGTTCTGCCGGAAGTCGCTAAGGAGAGACCGGATGTGATCGGCATTTCCATCGGGACGCAGATGCAGCTGCTGGCGGGCTTGACCTTCGCTAGGATGATCAAGGAGACGTTCCCGCAGATTCATGTCGTGGTCGGTGGCAACATCATTACGCGACTACAAGAAGACCTTGTCAATCACGCGAGGTTCTTCTCTGAAGTATTTGATTCAGCTATTATCTATGAAGGTGAGCATGCCTTGATCTGGCTCATCGAAGCACTGAATGGACAGCGGCCTCTTGCCTCTGTGCCCAACTTGATCTATCGAGATGAGTCAGGCCTTCACCGGAACCCAGAAGTCTATACCGAGAAGACGACCACACTGCCCTTACCGGATTTTGACGGAATGCCTCTGGATCGCTACTTCGTCCCAGAACTGATCATTCCCTACCTGGCGACGCGCGGTTGTTATTGGGGCCGCTGCACGTTCTGTGACCATGGCCAGGGGTACTTCGATCAGTACCGAGGGATGCCGGCCCAGTTGGTCATCGACCAGATCAAGGCGCTACGGGATAAGTACCATTGCCGCCACTTCTTGTTCAGCGATGAGTCCTATCCGCCGGCGCTGTTCAAGAAAGTCTCACAGTTACTGGTCGATCAAGACATCGGGATCAAGTGGACGACGCTGATTCGGTTTGAAGAGACGCTTCAAGATCAAGCCACCTGGGATCTCGCGGCCAAGGCCGGCTGCTGCACGCTCTACTACGGGATGGAATCGGCGAACGAGCGTGTCTTAAATCTCATGGATAAACACGCCAAGAAGGACGTGATCCAGCGCAATCTTCAGATGGCAGCGCAGGCAGGAATTTGGAACCATGTGATGGCCTTTTATGGGTTCCCGGGGGAAACATTTGAAGAGGCGATGGAAACCCGCCAGTTTGTCCTTGAGAATCAGCCGGTGATTCACTCCTTGGAACTGTTCTACTTCGTGGCCTACCGCCACACGCCCATGGTGCGAAAGCCGGAACAATTCGGCATGACGATTCATAAGCAGGAGGAGTATGACCTGCCGCTGGACTACTACTACACGTTGAATGATCCCAGTACGCTGTCATGTCTCGACGCGATGCAGCTCTGTGAGGAATTCTACAAGCACGATTTTCACCCCTGGGCCGTACGGGTGAACTCGCGCGAGCATGTCTTTCTCTATATTTCGAAGTTTGGAACCAACCGGTTGCCTCAAATCTATGCGCAGCAGGCGCAGCCGGTCGGATCGCCGGAGGGTGTATCGGGTTTGATCACGTGGCCAGTGGCACTTTCGCAGGGCGATGAAGGGATGTCGCGTGTCACGAGTCATGATGCCGGCTGAGGTGAAAACCGTCAGCTGTCAATCTGATGGAGTTACATCCTTCTCCACGATTGAGGCATGACGAGAGAGGGTTGACGAGGGGGCGAGGTCTGTAGGGTGACGATTAAGGTTCAGGCTCGTCAGGGACGAGCAAGGCCGAGAGCAGGGCGTGAGAGGCTTCGACCAGCTTGGTCATTTCTTCGGCTTTCTTGTAGGCCTGCATGTATTGAGTGGGATTATTCGTCAGGTTGGAGTAGCGCGTCGGATTCCAATTGTACAACTGCACACGCTTGGCGCGATCAAGGGTGTCGGACGTGACCGGGAGGGTCAGCTCCAAAATCTCCAGCGCGTGGGCTACGTCCTGTGCATTCACGTCGTTCACGAGGCGAGTGTCGCAAAGGCACGTACGGTCTGTCAATTTATTCCAACCATTGGACGCTGGTCTCAGCCAGTTCTCATTTTCTGAAAAAAAGAGTATCGTAGCTGGGCCGATGATCCGGCGTTCCTCGTGCAGGCGAGGTCCGATACGCGACTCAACGGGCGGGACTTTTTCTACTGGCACGAACGAATCACTATGTCTGAAACTCGATCGCTGAAGTTCTACCAAGCGGACGTGTTCACCAGCCAGCCGTTCGGCGGCAATCCTGTCGCGGTGTTTCCCGACGCGGATGGTCTGACAGACGACGAGCTGCAACAGATCGCTCGGGAGATGAATCTCTCGGAGACGGTGTTCGTCTTTCCACCGACCGACCCTGCTGCAGTGGCCCGGTTGCGGATCTTTACCCCGACTCAAGAAATTCCCTTTGCCGGCCATCCGGTGCTGGGTACGTTTTACGTGTTGGCTCAGCTCGGGAGGATCTCGACTCAGGAACCAGTGACGTCTGTCGTGCAAGAATGTAATATCGGTTTGTTTTCCGTCGAATTGCATGCGGAACAGAGTCGCGTGGTGCGGGTCGTTATGTCTCAACCCAAACCTGAATTTCTCGATCCCATCGACGCTGTCGACGATGTGTATCTGATTGGTGGAGCCCTCAGTTTGCCGAAGCACGTGATCGCCGATACGAAATGGCCCCTCCAAGTCGTGTCCACCGGCTTACCGGTCTTGATCGTGCCGGTGCGAACGTTGACGGCTGTCCGGTCGATCAACCCTGATGCATCGGCCATTATCAATGTCTGTGAACGTTTCGGTGCCAATGGGATTATGGTCTTCACCACGGTGACGGTCGAATCGTTCGCGTCCGTTCACGCGAGGATGTTCGCTCCGAAAATTGGAATCTTGGAAGATCCTGCCACGGGAAGCGCCGGCGGCGCACTTGGCGCGTACCTGGTTCAGAACGGCGTTGTTGAAGTTGGACCGACGACGGACATCCTCATTGAACAGGGCTATGAAATCGATCGGCCATCACGGATTCTCGTTCAAGTAGAATCGGACGACGATGTGATCCAAGGTGTGAAGGTCGGTGGGCATTGTGTGATGGTCGTGGAAGGAACGTTGAAGTTTTGAAATTGTGAGACCCGTCAGCGAGGAGTTCAAGCCGTCCTCACACCCCGCCCGGTGTAAGCACCCCGCTGCGGGTAGTGGAGCGCTCACCTTGCTACCACCCACGACTTCAAATGGTGATGGAGAAGGGGGAAGGGGAAGAATGAGGCAATGAAGGCTGTCTTGTTTCGTGAACATGGTGGACCGGAGAAACTCTCGTACCAAGAGATGCCGAGGCCGCAGATCGGTCCGCAAGAAGTGTTGATTTGGGTCAAGGCGTGCGCGCTAAACCATCTTGATATTTGGCTCAGACAGCGGAGTCCTGCCTATGCGATTCCCTTCCCCCATGTATCCAGGAGCTTGTGTTGAGCCGAAAGTTTTTCGGTAAGATCGTGCTTGTCTGTTGAGTGCGCGATCTCTCCTCGTCATTATCTGTTTTGAGCCTCCCTGCCATTCTGTGCTACCCTGAGTCCAATCAATAGTGAGCGCGGCCGGCGTTCTTGCGTGTCAGTCCATTCGAACTCAAAGGAGGAAGCATGTCCACCGTTGCAAAGATTATGAACAAGAACCCCAAGAGCGTAGGACCAAAAATGTCGATTGCCAGTGCCGCCAAGACGATGCGTGCGGCGCGGGTGGGATCGCTCTTCGTGAAGAAGGGCAAACGCTTGGTTGGGGTGGTGACGGACACCGACATCGTTCGGCGTGCCGTGGCGAGCGGAAAGCCATTGGGCAAGTTGACCGTCGAGAAGATCATGACGACGCCGATTTGTACGATCGAGGGGAGTCAGTCGATCGATGATGCGCAGGATATGATGGCCGACCTGGGTGTGCGCCATCTCGGCGTCACCAAGAACGGGGAGATTTCCGGCGTCGTCTCCGTGCGCGACCTCCTGTTACACTATAAGCGCTATGCGCAGTCGAAGATTTCAACGGAAGTGACGTACGAGGAACCGAAGATCACACAAGACTAAGAACGGTGAGAGGTAAAGGGTAAGGAGTAAGGGGAATGCGGGCCACCGCCCCCGACTATCCGCCAAGGTGGCACCGGTTGCCCTGTTTCTCCTTCCACGCTTGTTTGCGGTTCCAGAAGCGAACCCTCTTCTCGTCGGTCGAAGCGACCTCACGCTCACTCACTCAGTGTAGGCCGGGCAGGGTTCCGAAAAAGGTCTCGAAAGTGCCTTCATACCTGTAACACATTCCGGTTTCTTGTCGGGCTCATCAGGCTTATCCTTATCATCCTTCTTTGCTTCCTCAACTTTCTTCTTCACATCCTCACTCGCTGGCGGCTTCTGGTTCGTCTTCTTTGCCACTGGTGTAGGCTGGTTTCCTTCCTTCGGCGATTGCTCCGCAGCCAGCACCGAATGTGGCCCAATCAAGAATGTCCCAAGACTTGCGAAGACTACGAAGCACAGTAGAAGACCTTTAAGCATGGTGAATCCCTTCGTGGTGGACGAGGACTCTGCGATATGGAAAAATAAATGTCACACACGACGTGTGTACCACGTCAAGCCTAGAATACCTCGATAAGCTTCGGCGAACCCCTCACCACTTACCCATTACCGTTACTTGCTGAGTTCTTTCACGAGATGTCCGAGTTCGGGAAGAATGAGCTTTTCCATCGCGAGGCGGACGGCGTTTTCTGAGCCGGGAGTAGAAAAGAGAACACGGCCTTTGATGACACCGGCAGTCGCCCGGCTCATAATCGCCGGTGAGCCGATGTCTTGATAGGTTAGTAACCGAAAGATTTCGCCGAATCCGGCGAGGCGCTTTTCTAACATCTCGTCTACCGCTTCGAACGTGGAATCCCGCCGGGAAATGCCGGTACCGCCGTTGATGATGATGGCCTGCACCGCGTCGTTGACCGCGCCGCGCATGATCCACAACTGGATCTGGGCCGGATCGTCTTTCACGAGATGATATCCGACTACGGTATGGCCTCGCGCTTCAAGGAGCTTACGAATCAGCTGACCACTGGTGTCGGTTTCTTGTGTGCGGGTATCACTACAGGTAATGACCATGCACCCAATTGAGCTGGGTGCATGGTCTTTGTGTTCGTGATGAGTTGGTGTACTCATGTGTCAAAGGGAACCCTATCAGCCATCAGCTGAAGCAATCAAGCGTCAGTCTCTCCTGACCGCTCGAAGCCGACCATCAGGGGCTCAGCTTATTTCCACACAGAGTCTGGATTCAGCTTCGCGGCCGGTGTCCCTTTCGCGACATGTTCATCAAGGATGGTGGCGACGTCCCCCTCAGTGACCTTGGAATACCAAGTATTGTCGGGATAGACGACAACCGTCGGACCCTGCTCGCAAGGACCGAGGCAGCCTGTCGCGCTGACCAACACTTCCCCCGGAGGGACAGAACGTTGCATCAGCCCCATGTTGAACGCCATCAGCAGCTGTGCAGCACCGGCTGACCCGCACGATGGTTTGGGGTGACCAGGAGGGCGGGAATTGGTGCAAACAAGAATATGATATTTTGGTTTTGGCATAATCTCCTCAATCTAAGTCAAGCCACCAGCTGTCAGCAATCAGCCGTCGGCTCAAACGTAAAATCTATTTGATGGTTGATAGCTGAAAGCTGTCAGCTGTGAGTTCCTGCATTACCTCGGCCTATACGACGCCCATTGCTGGATCACGTCCTCCGGAAACTTCCACTGTTTGAGTCCCTTCAGCACCCAGTCCAGGTAGTGGTCTTTGGGCTTAAACTTTCCGATCGGGTTCGCTGCGTAGGTGGTGACCAGTTCCTTCTCTCCGCGATCGGTCGAGATGGTGACTTGCAGGTGGCGGTACGCGCCCTGCGGCACATCCTGCTCAAACTGGTCCATGCTTTTTATATCTTCGTCTGTGAGTTCGAACACTCCACCCCAAATCTTTTCACCTTGTGAAGGCACGATGCTGGCGAGCCCGCACCGCCATTGCGACGACCATCGGCAAAATTTCACGGTATGGTCCGACAAGGTGGCGAGGTAGAGAAATCGATGTTCCGGGGCTCGCCGTTTGAGTTGCGAAGGATTGAGGAGATCACCGTACAAAAAGAACTTCATGCACCGTACTCATTCTACGCCCGACCATCTTAGAACCTTCCCGTACTTGTAACACACCGGCTTTTCGCCAAACAAGCGGCCCTCGTCACGACCAGGTCTCGACGCTGCATTGACATGGCGTCCAGGCCTTCCTAAGATGCCGTGCAGGTCACAAGGTTCCACGAGTTGGTCTTCTACACTGAGACAACATCCGCATGACTAACAGCCGTATCTTTTCGCGATCGCTCGCCACCCACCTGATCCGCTATGCAGTCGTCGCAATCCTACTGCTGGGTGGACTCTACTATGCCTGGACCACGCTGCCGTCGACAACCCCGTCGAGAGACCAGCGAGAAGTTGAGGCGTTGGCTTTGGTGCAGAGTCATCAGGCGATCGGTCACCCGACAATCCTAAAGGCCATGAACGAGCATGTTCGTATGATGAAAGATCGTGGACAAGGGGTTCGACTCGGTGAATGGCGGGTGAAGCATGTCGAGGGGGACATCTACGAGATCCGTGTGCAGCTTCGCGATCAGGGGGTGCGCGGCCAATGGTTCGAGCGAGAATTCATTTGGCATGCCCATCTGGAACTCAAGAAGGTCAATGCGGCCTCGCTACCGGCGGACGGAGTGACGCCGAAAGCGCCTGATGTCGAGGAAGGAACAGTACCTTTACCGCCTGGTCCGTCAAAAAGTTAGACCGGTTCTCTGAGTGTCGGTGGGATGGCGATCTGAACTTCATCCTCTTGGATTCGAACTTCACAGCGCACAACCTGAAAATTCGGATTGCCGACGCGTTCTCCTGAGATAACGCTGAATTTCCAGCCATGCCAGGGACATTCGACAACCGCGTCGCACAGTTTCCCTTCTCCGAGCGGGCCGCCCGCGTGGGGGCAGGAGTTATCGATCGCGTAAAAAGTTCCGTCCACGTTGAAGACCGCAATCCAGATTCCATCGACTTCAACCGTTCGTCCTGTGCCGGGTGGAATCTCGTGCGCGAAGGCCACTCTCACGAAATCGTTCATGATCGTCATCTCTCGCTCCGTCTGCTGTATGGGGCATCAGAAGGGCGCTTGCTTGATTTCAGCGCTACCTTATGGCATAGAAATAGCAGCGAGTAGCAATACCCCTCGGATAAACTCCGTGACTCACCTGGAGGCCCGATTGGGGATGAGGTTCTTCTATGGAAATGACCCTCCTGCTCAACGCGACCTATGAACCCCTCCGGGTGGTGCATTGGCAAAAAGCGATCGCTCTCCTCTGGCAAGGAAAAGTCGAAGTCTTGGAGGTCTACGATAGGGAAATCCATGGGATTTCTCTGTCGATCAAGCTTCCCTCGGTGATGCGCCTGTTGAGGCTGGTGAAGTTGAAGGACAGTCATCGCGCCGTCAAGTTTTCCCGCATCAACATTTTTACGCGAGATGGGTACTGCTGCCAATACTGCAATCACAGATTTCGGACCGAAGAACTGACATTTGATCATGTCGTGCCCATCGCCAAAGGTGGAAAAAAGACCTGGGAAAACATCGTCACTGCGTGCTGGCGCTGCAACAATCGGAAGAGCGGGCGTACGCCGGAAGAAGCCAGCATGAAGTTGAAAAAGCGGCCGGTGAAACCTCGGTGGAGCCCCGTCATTACCATTACCATCGGCATTCGCAATACGCCGGAAAGCTGGCGTGATTATCTCTATTGGAATATGGAGCTGGATGCAGATCCGGCTGACACCTAGCGCGCACGGTTGAAGTACTCGTCAGCAGCCAATCGATCCGCAACCGCCCCCTCCAGGAAGTCTTCCAACATCACGCACGAAGTCATTCTAGCCGTTCGAGCGTGCTGCATTATAGCGACGGACTGACCAAAAGTGGAAATGGGCTGTAGATTTCTGAAATCGCACTTGCATGATGGAGGTTCATTCTCAGATACTGGGCCATTCGGTCGAAACGGGAGTCACGTCATGGTTGCCAATCCTGGTTTTCCCTTGGTCTTGGATGTAAGAAGCTGGCCGGTCCTGGTGATCGGTGGCGATGAGGAGGCATCGGAAAAATCCCAGCGCCTGCTCGAGTCTGGTGCGCGGGTCACGGTGATCAGTCCCACGCTGAATGAACCGTTACGCCTGCTGGCGGCTTCGGGTAAGATTATCCATCGCGGGCGACATTTTCGCGACACGGATCTCGAACACGTCATTCTCATTCTCAATACCCTTCGAGGCGATCGTGACTTTGCTCAAATGTTGGTGGCTCAAGCCAGAGAAAAACGTGTGCTGCTCTGGTCCGTAGACTACCCAGAGGCAAGCAGCGTCACGATGCCCGCCGTCGTGGCAGTGGGACATGTGCGAGTCGCGATCAGTACAAGCGGAGTGGCACCGGCCCTTTCTGGATTCATGAAAGAGGATTTGGAACAGATCCTCGATGCAGAATTCATTGATTTCGTCGAGTGGCTTGGGCAACTACGTGAACAGGCCAAGGCGAATGAGCCGGATGCCGAGAAGCGGCGGGCACTCCTGCGCGACGCATTAGACGGTTTTCGTTTCCTCGGCAAGGTGCGATACCCCAACGTCTGGTTGGAAAGGCGGGCTCAGGCGGTGGCGAATGCACAACCTGATGCCACGCAACAATAGGAGAAACGATGGTCCTACTGGAGTTCAGCATGTCGCCGTTGGGAAAGGGCGAGAGTGTCGGGAAATATGTGGCCCGTTCTCTCGATATTATTGATAAGGGTGGGGTCGCGTATCGATTGAACCCGATGGGCACGGTCTTAGAAGGCGAATGGGAGGAAGTCTTCTCGGTGGTGCAGCGATGCTATGAGCGGATGAAAAAGGATTGCAACCGCATTTCCTGCACGATCAAAGTTGATTACCGAAAGGGCCATTCCGGACGTCTCCAGAGCAAGGTGGCCAGCGTTGAAAAAAAGCTCAAGCGGTCAGTGCGACAATAGCAGCGTGCATCCTGCGGCACTCTGCCGATACACGTGTCCCGCGAGCCGAGAGGGTTAGCCCCTCAGGTAGTTCCCTCACAGACAGTCCCACCTTTTGACTGGCTTCTCCCCACAGATGGAAGGGGCTCAACCTTCGTATTGCAAAGCTTACGCGGTCGTCGATATACTCCGCGAGCCATACGTGCTATTCCCGTAGGTGAACTGAGCAGGTGATCAACACCCCCGGCTCTGTGCGATCCCTCGGCCGCCGTATCGGCTGACTGCGCTCAACACTGCGCCCAGTTCCGTCCCATGGACCTGTTGTCTGAGGGGATGACGCCATGACAAGCAGCACGCTCGACATTGTCGAGGCCAAGTCTTTCCAGAACATCGAACTCTTACCAAAAGATCGAACCATTCTTGAGCAGGGCGCCATGGTATTTCGCCCGTTCGGGTTGGATGAACAGGGTCAGACGATCCGAGACCTTGGCGGCGTCAGCATCAGGGCGGTGACGGTCTTTTTAGAGAAGTTAGTGACGTCTGCGGGAGGAGCGTCGGCAGGAAAAGAAGCGGTCGAGGAGTTGTGCGGCCTCTTAAATGATCGCATCAGGGATCCCATCTATCATGTGACTCCGGAGTTGTTGAAGAACCCGTGGAACAGCTACTCGTACGAATTTACTTCGTATCTCTATGAGTTCTGTGAACAGATCTCGGGCGACACCCGCTTTGCGTTTAAAGCAGGGGCGGAAAAGGTCTCTCCCATCATGCTGGCCCTGACTCGCCCCTTTTCGCTGTCGCAGATTTACACGATGTTTCCCTACTTTGGGAATAAGTTTACGTCTGGGTCCGTGGAGTTCCGCGTAGTGGAAGTCACGAGCAGCACGGCTGCGGTGGGGATGCGGTTTACCGACCGGACGCTTCGGCAGTTCGGATCGTACCGCAGGCGGTGTGCCTGTCTGGTGTGTCAATCTGCACAAGGCATCATGGTCGCCATGGCCCATCGCATCCACGGCCTCTCTCAGGCGGAAGCGATCGAGACGTCCTGTATCGGCAATGATGATGAATGGTGTCAGTGGACAATTCGATGGCAGGAGGAGAGCCGGTATCGGAAGCGATTCTGGCGAGCGACCTCACCTCTTGAGCAGACACGTCCGACTCGACTGAGCAGTGAGTCAGTCGTCGGCGTCGAGAATGCCCAGGGCGCACACGCTTCGGCAGCGGCCCGCGTTGAGTCCTTGCCCCAGGCTCAACAGAGTTTTGCATGGTTCTTAGGGGGAGGGGTGGTGGGGCTTGCTCTCATGGCGGGAGTCGGTATTCTGAATCCGACGGTGAGTCTCGGCGAGGTGTTGTTAGTCGGACTGTGCCCGATCCTCGCCGTCGGCATTATGGTCAATCGACGGCTGCTTCGTGAAAGCGAGCGACGCGAGGCCTTGATCCAAGAACAGATTACATTCGTCGAATCCCGTCATGAAGAATTGCGCGAAGCCTATTTGGAGCAAGAGCAAATGCGGGTGGAGTTACGCCGAAAAGTGGCGCAACTCACGGCGCTTCATCGAGCGGGGCTCTCATTCGGTTCGACCTTCGAACGAGATGCGCTCTTGCACCAGGTGCTGGAAGCCCTGACGCACGAGCTCAACTACAACAGTGCCATGGTGTCCATGTTTGATCCTTGTGAGAATACCATCCAACATATCCGTCTGATTGGCGCGCCTCCGGAGGTTGAAACGTTCGCCCAGTCCTGTCGGTTTCCGATCACCGATCGTGAGGGTCCCGAGGGGACGGTGGTCCTTCAAGGACGTCCACTGTTGGTCAAGGACATCGAGTCGATACGATACAGCCTCCATCCTCTCAATCAACGTTTAGCCGAATTGAGCGGAACGAAAGCCTTGGTCGTGGTTCCCATCAAGACCAAAGACCGTATCTGGGGCATGCTGACGGTCGATCGCTCGCACAATCAAAGCGTGACGGAAGACGATTTGGAACTGATGACGACGGTCGCGAGTCAAGTCTCCATCGCGCTGGATAATGCCTCGGCCTATCAGCGGATCGAAGAGTGGAATCAGGGGTTGGAGGTCAAAGTCAAAGAGCGAACCGAAGCCCTTGAGCGGGCCGACCGTTTACGTGCGCAATTCCTCTCCCATGTGTCCCATGAACTGAGAACACCGCTGACGTCCATCAAGGGATTCATTCAAAATCTTCTGGACGGACTGACCGGACCGTTGAACGAGAAGCAGCAGCGCTATCTCGTGCGCATGTCGGACAATTCAGATCGGCTGGTTCGTATGATTGAGGATCTCCTCGATCGCACCCGTATCGAGACAGGGCGTTTGGAGGTGCATCCGTCCGATGTCGCAATCGAACCCTGTCTTGCCGACGTGATCGAACAACTGAAACCGTTGGCCCAGGCAAAACAGCAATCGCTGGAATTTCGTTGTGCCTGCACTGACGTGGTCGTCTGGGCGGATCGCGATCGGTTGATTCAGACGGTCGTTAATCTGGTGCAAAATGCCATCAAGTTCACCCCGCCGGGTGGAACCGTGTCGGTCGCCTGCGAGTTGCCGAATCACCGCATGGCAACGGTTCTAGTTCGTGACACGGGCCCCGGTATTGCCCCGGAATACCTGGACAAGATTTTCGACCCTTTCTTCCGAGTCCAGCAAGGCCAGCGCACCGCCCCCAAAGGGTTGGGATTAGGGCTGTCAATCGTGAAAACGCTGGTGGAGTTGCAAGGAGGGGAGGTCGCAGCTTGTAATCGTCCCGAGGGCGGCGCAGAACTATCCTTTACGATTCCGATCCATGTCGTGAAGGTCCCACTCTTGCTTGAATCCCATCTCATGGGCCAACACATCTTAGTCGTGGACGATGATACCGACATTCAGCAACTGCTTCATGACCGACTGAAGGCCGGAGACTACCAGACGTTCTCGGCGTTTGATGGCCACCACGCGCTGACACTTCTTGAGTCACGAGAGTTCGATGGGATGATTCTCGACATCGGAATCGGTCAGATCGATGGCCTGGAAGTGCTACGACGGGTGCGTCTGACGAATCAACGCCTTCCGATTATCATGATTACGGCGTCGGGATCTCAGGAACTTGCCGTGCGGGCTATCGGGTTGGGCGCTCAAGCCTACCTGCTCAAACCATTCGACGCAGGCCAACTTCAACAAACCATGGATCGGTGGTTCCGACGTGCATGACCGTCACCGTATGCTAGGGCAGTACAACTGCGGGTTTGTCCGGAAGACTCAAAGTCAGTGCATATCTAGACGTGCCATCATATGCGGATTCTCCCTGCTGTTGATTTTTTTCATCACCACCTGGTGTTCCTTACCGACGTTCGCTCAGATTCCCCGCATTCAAGGACAGGGAGCAGCTGCGTCTGGGATGGGAAATGCCTTCGCTGCTCAGGCCGACAATCCCTCAGCGCTTCACTACAATCCTGCCGGCATGACGCAATTACCTGGAGTGCAAGTGATGGCGGGAGGACTTCTTGTCGGTGGCCCGCTCAGCCATCGAAGTCCGAATGGTCTTACGACGTCCGGTGACCACGATGGCGTCGTCGCGTGGCCTCCCCCCGCCCATACCTATGTGACGGCAAATCTCCAAGGTCTTGGTATTCCCTTGCTTGATAAGCTCACGGTAGGGGTGGGGGTCACAACCCCGTTCGGTTCAGCAACAAGGTGGCCAAGTACGAGCCCTTTTAGCGCAGTCACGACATTCAGTGCTTTGCCGTTATTCGATATCAAACCGACGTTTGCGTATCAGCTTCTTCCGGATCTCTCGATTGGAGCCGGTGTCGACATTTACACATTTTCCGGTCTGTTCGGAGAGGGCCATGCCGAATTCCAACGAATCCTCCCCCCTGGGAATAGGGTTGAGATAAATGGGAAGGATACCGCACTTGGCTTTAACATTGGCACGCTCTATACCGCATTGCGGAACGCAGACGGATTACCGATTGTGAATGTTGCCGTTGTCTACCGAAGTCAGGCCACGCTCCATTTGGATGGAGTGTGGTTGAATAACGGCGTGAAGTTTCAAGACACGACGACGACCTTGGTGCTGCCTCAAGTCATCACTGGTGGTATCGCAGTCTGGCCAGTCCGGAATGCTGAACGCGAGTGGAAACTCGAACTGAATGTCGACTATATCGGCTGGAAATCGGTCAGAAACTTAGATCTTCGACGACGTGATGGAACGGTCATTCTTGCACAACCGCAAAACTGGAAAAGTACCTATGCCATTTTAGTCGGAACTGAGTATCGATGGCTAAAGATGGATCGATTGCCAGGGTGGGAGGTAGCCGTACGAGGCGGCTATTCGAATCTGCAAACACAGGTCCCAGACTCCACCTACAATCCGGCAGTTCCATCAGCGGACCTTCATATTATTTCAACAGGAGTTGGTTTCCTCTGCAAGGGAAATGGATCACTCTTTGGCTTAGTGGCATGCGGAAATCTTGGAATCGGCTCAATAAAGGCAAAAACCATCGGCATGGACCTGTCGTACCAGGTCTCACTCTACGAACCAAGAACTGTCGAGGGGAATACTGGGATTCGAGCAGGAGTCAATGGGTTTTACGAAAATACTGCGCATGCAGGTGGGCTTTCCGTCCGCATCGGTTTCTAACCAAAGACCCTGTATCTCACCTCTTATCTATCTTTGACTCAGATAACGAACAGATCCAGAGGAAGGACTCAGGAGGAGAGGTAGCGTCTAGGAATCTGGGGGCTGATTGCGCACAGGACTTCGTAGGGAATCGTATCCGTCCACTTGGCAATCTCGGAGGCCGTAATTTCCTCATTTCCCTGTCGCCCGATGAGTACCGTCTCATCACCCACGGCGGTACCAGGGATCTCCGTGACATCCACCATCACCATGTCCATACAGACCAATCCTGCGATGGGGGCTCGTTGTCCTCCAATGAGCACAGCGCCACGATTCGAAAGCCGTCGACTCAAGCCATTGGCATAGCCGGTCGGGAGTACAGCAATGCGTGTGGGGCGTCTTGCGGTGAAGGTCCGATTGTAGCTGACGGTTGATCCTGGTTGGATAGTCCGGAGCTGGGCGATACGGGTTTTCAGTGAGAATACTGGCCTGAGATCGGGAGTCTCAACCGTGCTGGGAAGGGTGTGGTATCCGTATAACATGATGCCGGGTCGTACAAGGGAAAAGTGTGCCGATGGGAAACGAACCGCCCCACAACTATTGGACACATGAATGAGAGGAACGTGGAACCCTCCTTCCTGAACAATTTTCAGTGCGTCCCGGAAGCGACGGATTTGTTCTTCGGTCGCGTCGGAATTGGATCCATCGGCATCGGCCAGATGGGTCATGAGTCCTTCTACTCGGAGGGAGGGAGGAAACTTGTGTGAGCGGATGAGCGCCACCAGCTCATCCTGCGTCAGACCCAGCCGACCCATGCCGGTCTCAATTTTGAGATGGATCGAGCAGACCACCTCACGCGATGCTGCAGCCTGCGACAGTGCCGTGAGTACGGAAGGATCGCTCACTACAGGAGTGAGATGGGAAGCAAAAATATCACCGAATTGTTCTTGAAAGACCGGCCCTAAGACGACGATCGGCACCGTGATGCCGGCTTGCCGAAGCGCCATGCCTTCTTCCGTCGAGAAGACGGCCAGGCGGGTGACACCCTGCTGTATCAGTGTCCGTGACGTGTCGATCGCGCCATGACCATAGGCGTTGGCCTTGACGACCGCCATGACTTCGCATCCGGGGGAGAGAATCTGCCGAAATTGGGAGAGATTGTGTGCGAGCGCCGTCAGGTCGACGGTGGCGACGGTCGGGAGGAAGGGTGGCGTAATCGGCACGCGACGAAGGGAGAATCAGGAAGTCAGCATCAGACTTCCATGATTTCCTGTTCCTTTTTCTTGATCACGTCATCGATCTTCTGACCATATTGCTCAATCAGTTTCTGGGTTTCTTGCTCGGCCTTCCGCAGTTCGTCCTCGGTGAGTGTGGCACCTTTTTGGAGTTTCTTTAGCTCTTCGTTCGCGTCTCGCCGAAAACCTCGGATCTGGACTTTCGTCTCCTCGCCATGCTTTTTACAGATCTTTGTCAGCTCCTTGCGGCGTTCCTCCGTCAGGGGAGGGAGCGGGACTCGGATCACCTTGCCGTCGTTGGACGGTGTCACACCCAACCCTGAATTGGATATGGATTTTTCAATCTCTTTGATCAGTTTCGGTTCCCAGGGTTGAATGGTGATGAGCCGTGCTTCGGGGGTCGAGACGCTAGCAACCTGTTTCAGCGGAGTTATGGTTCCGTAGTAGTCAACGCGAATGCCGTCGAGCAAGGCGACGGACGCCCGCCCCGTTCGGAGACCGGACAAGTCTTTTCGCAAGTGTTCAAGAGCCTGATCCATCTGTGAGAGGAATGCTTGCCGAACTTGGGCTGCGTTGGACATGAAGACACCTCGTGATGGGATTAGTGATCGCCGCTCGTAACCAGGGTTCCCAGCGGCTCGCCTAATGCCACGCGTTTAAAGTTGCCTTTGACTTTCAGGTTGAATACGACGAGAGGCAATTTATTATCCATACAGAGGCTGATCGCCGTGGAATCCATCACCTTGAGCTTCTGATTGAGGATGGACAGAAATGAAATCCTCTCATACTTTTTGGCCGATGGAGTAGTCACAGGATCGGCATCGTAGATGCCGTCAACTTTCGTTCCCTTCATAATCACTTGTGCGCTGATCTCCATCGCACGCAGGACGGCGGCCGTATCGGTCGAAAAATAGGGATTGCCCGTACCAGCAGCAAAAATGACCACACGGCTCTTTTCTAGGTGGCGGATTGCCCTTCGACGGATATACCCCTCTGCAAGCTGGCGCATTTCGATGGCGGATTGAACGCGGGTGATGATTCCGACCCGCTCCAGCGCATTCTGGAGCGCCAGCGCATTGAGCACGGTCGCCAGCATTCCCATGTAATCGGCCGAGGCTCGTTCCATACCGGATGCGCTCGCCGCGATGCCACGGAAAATATTGCCTCCGCCGATAACGACTGCCACCTGAATTTCAAGGGCAACAACGGAGGCAATTTCTTCCGCAAGGTTTTCCAGAATGGACGGTTGGATGCCGTAGCCCTGCTCACCAGCCAACATCTCCCCACTGACTTTCAGAAGGAGACGCTGGTATTTGGCAGAGCTCATGCTTCGCCCAATTGATAACGGGTGAACCGGCTGACGTTCATATTTTCGCCGATCTTAGAAATTTTCTGAGCGAGAAGGTCCTTGATGGTGACGGCCGGGTCTTTGATGAATGATTGTTCCAATAGGCAGCTTTCCTGGTAGAACTTTTCAAGCTTGCCTTCGACGATCTTTGACCATGCGGCGGGAGGCTTGCCCATTTCCCTGGCCTGCCCTTCGTAGATCGTCTTTTCTTTCTCGGCAACATCAGCTGGAACATCTTCACGCTTCACAAATGACGGCTTTCCGGCTGCCACCTGAAGCGCAAGATCGTTGACGAATGCTTTGAATTCCTCATTCCGTGCGACGAAATCGGTTTCGCAATTGACCTCGATCAAGACGCCGATTTTGCCACCCATATGAATGTAGGCATGAACCAGCCCTTGGTTGGTTTCCCGCCCGGCTTTCTTGGCCGCCGCCGCGAGTCCTTTTTGCCGCAGATAGTCAATGGATTTTTCGACGTCATTCCCGTTTTCATTGAGGGCTTTCTGACAATCCAGGATACCGGCGCCTGTTTTTTCACGAAGCTCTTTCACGAGCTGACTGGATCCTGCCATGATTTCGTTATTCCTTCGTTCTGTCGATGAGGATAAGCCGTTGATGGATCAATCAGGTTACGTTACGACACGGGAACATTTTGAACGCGCATGGCAGGCTTCCTGTCGCCGCTGACAGGAGTGGCTTGAAACTCTGCTTCTTCGCGTTGGGCTTTCACATGCGCACCCTCGATACAGGCATCGGCAATTTTTGATGTAATCAGCTTGATCGAGCGAATCGCGTCGTCATTTCCAGGAATTGGATACGTGATGTCGTCTGGGTCGCAGTTGCTGTCCAAAATAGCGATGACCGGAATATCGAGCCGCTTTGCTTCCTGTACGGCAATTTTCTCGATTCTCGTGTCCAGAATAAAGACCGCTCCTGGAAGGCCGCGCATGTTCCTAATGCCGGACAAATACTTTTGGAGCTTCGCGATATCCTTCTGCATGAGAAGAATTTCTTTCTTTTTAAGACCATGCTCGCTGGGGTTGAGGAGCGTCGTCTCCATCTTCTTCATCTTGTCGATGCTTTTTCGGATGGTCTGGAAGTTGGTTAACATCCCACCCAGCCAACGCTGGTTGATGAAATACATGTTGGCTCGCTTGGCTTCTTCTTCCAGGATTTCAGCAGCTTGCCGCTTCGTGCCCACGAATAAGACGGACTCTCCCGCTGCCACAAGGTCTCGGACGAAGGCATAGGTCTGCTCCATCCGCGAGAGGGTTTGTTGAAGATCGATGATATAGATGCCGCTGCGTTCACCGAATAGAAACCTCTTCATCTTGGGATTCCAGCGGTTAGTCTGGTGCCCGAAATGAACGCCGGCTTCTAACAACTCCTTGATCGCCACTACTCCCATGCCTTCACCTCCTTTCACGCTTGCAGAGCGCCCACCTATGGGGCGAGGGAATCGCTTCCCTTAATCTCAAGCCGCGCAGCGTAATGACGCTGATAGTTATTTTAATGAATGGGGCTGTTCTCGCTTGGTGCGAGACCCAACCCCCTGTCAGACCCAGATCGGGGACGCTACCATAGTCCTGCCGAGGTTTCAAGCTGCCTGTGCACTAAGATCGATAGCTTGCATTAATCCGGACATAGTCATACGAGAGGTCTGTTGTCCACATATGGGCATGAGCCTGTCCCTGCCCAAGCTGGACGGTGATCGTAAACTCCTTCTGTTTGAAGACTTGTGCGATCTTGCGCTCCGCCTCCAGCCCCGTTCCTACCCCGCGTTGTACCATGACAATGTCGTTGAATCGAACCGATACTTTGTTTGGGTCGATGGCAACGCCCGATCGCCCGATCGCAGCGATGATCCTGCCCCAATTGGCATCCTCCCCAAACAACGCAGTCTTGACCAGATTTGATGTCGCAATAGTGTCTGCGACTCGTTTGGCCGCTGCTGTCGTGGTGGCTCCCTGCACTCGAATCGTGACGACCTTGGTGACCCCTTCGCCGTCTCGACAGATCATCAGAGCCAATTCCTGTGCGGCATCAGTTAACAGTCGCTCGAAGTCGCGATAGGACTTGGTATCTCGTTCAATCAGCCGGTTTTTGGCAAAGCCATTCGCCAGACAGAGGACCGTGTCATTCGTACTGGTATCACCGTCCACCGTTATGCAGTTAAAGGATTGATTCGTTGCCGATCTCAACACCTGTTGGAGGGCAGCTGGGGTAATCGCGGCATCGGTCGTCAAATAGGCCAGCATGGTGGCCATATTGGGATGGATCATGCCCGAACCTTTGGCCATGCCGCCGATGGTGACGACGCGACCGCCGATCCTCCCTTGTACCGTGACGGTTTTTGGTTTCAAGTCTGTGGTTAAAATCGCCCGCGCGGCTTGAGCGCCTCCTGCAATGCTCAAACGTGCGACCAAGGTTGGGACGGATGTGGTGATGCGATCAATCGGCAGCACACGACCAATCACACCGGTCGAACCGACGAATACGTGGTGCACGGGAATGGAGAGCTGCTGTGCCACGGCGGTTGCCATCGTCTTCGCCGCCACCAGCCCTTGTTCACCCGTGCAGGCATTGGCATTCCCGCTGTTGACGATGATCGCCCGCCCACAATGAGACCGTAGATGGCGTCGATCCAGGAGTACTGGCGCGGCCGCTACGCGATTCTTTGTGAACACTCCGGCGATCGGCCCGCTGACGTCGGACACGCAGAGGGCCAAATCGAGCAGGCCTGGCTTTTTGATCCCACAATGAATTCCCGCGGCTTGAAACCCCAGCGGTGCCGTGATACCCAGGTTCTTTGATTTCATAAGTATGGTGTGTGGCGTGGGGATGCCGGCTTATGGCAGTGGTCGAATGGTTGCAATTATGGATAACTGCCCGGAGCTGTCAGCCCTGTTTCTTCAGGAATGCCTAGCATGAGGTTCATGGCTTGAATCGCCTGACCGGCAGCCCCTTTGACGAGATTGTCGACAGCTGCCACGGTGACGACCCATCCGGCTCGCGAATCCACGTACACGCTGATGTCGCAATAGTTTGTGCCCTTAATGTAACGCGGATTAGGGGTCACGTCTTCGAAGAGCCGGATGAACCGTTCTCCCTTGTAATGCTCTCGATACAAGGCCCGAAGGTCAGATAGTTGCAGGCTCTGCGTCAGTTTACAGTATGCCGTACTCAGGATGCCTCGATTCATCGGCACCAGATGAGGGGTAAATGTCACGGTCACGGAACCGACTGCATCCATGAGTCCAGACAGTTCCTGTTCGATTTCAGGAATATGGCGATGTTGACCTATTTTGTAGGGCTCTAGGGATTCATGCGCTTCTGGAAAATGGTAGGGCAGGGCCGGACTCCGTCCCGCTCCTGAAACACCGGACTTTGCATCGATCACAATCGTCTCTGGTTGCACGAGTTTGTTTGCGAAGAGAGGCGCCAGCTGGAGGACTGCGGCAGTGGGATAACATCCAGGCGAAGCAACCAGTCTCGATTTGGCAATCGCGGATCGATGGAGTTCCGGTAACCCATACACGGCGTCTTGGAGTAAATGTGGATGGCTATGCGGCGTGTGATACCACTTCTCGTAGGTGCCAGCGTCCTTCAGCCGATAATCGGCACTGAGATCGACGACAGGTTTGCCTGCCTTGATACAGGCCGCGACGGGGTCAAGCGATTTTGTATGGGGCAGTGCGAGAAAAATGGCATCCGCTCGCTCCGTCAGGGCTTCCGGCGCCAAGGCTTCAAATTGATGATCGACAATTCCCTTGAAGCTCGGAAACACGGATGAGACCGACTGGCCCGCTGACTTTTCCGATGTCACGGCAGCGATGGTGAAGTAGGGATGGGCTGCTGCAAGCCGAACAAGTTCCGCACCGGCGTATCCGCTGGCTCCTGCAATGGCGATTCGAAATTTTTTATTCAATGGGTCACCATCCATATCCTGCCATATCCTGCGCTGTCTTGGACCAACGCTCCCTTCTACAAGGAAGATATAAAAAAGGGGAAGGCCTGGAGCCTTCCCCTTGTCAGATCGTCGGCCCCTGTGTCTAGCGCTTGGAGTACTGGAACCGCTTGCGCGCGCCCTTCTGTCCGTACTTCTTTCGTTCCTTCACGCGTGAATCACGCGTGAGCAACCCCTCCTTCTTCAGGGGGGTGCGGGTTGCGGGAGTCATCGCCACGAGCGCTCGCGCGATGGCATGACGGAGGGCGCCAGCTTGTCCGGTCGGGCCCCCGCCATAGACGGTCGCGCTGATTGAGTACTTGCCCATCAGGCCAGCCATTTCAAGCGGGAGTTGGATAATTTGCCGGAGGGTGAGACGAGGAAACGCCTTCTCCAGCGGCTTCTCGTTCACGGTAATATCGCCTGCGGTGCCAGTGACCCAGGCTCGGGCCACTGCGCATTTTCTCCGCCCCGTTGCGTATTGTGTCACCACTGCCATACGACTCGTCTCCTTCTGGTTGAGGATATGTGTCTAGAGAGAAATAGGTTCAGGATGTTGAGCCTGATGTGGATGATCAGACCCGACATAGACACGGAGCTTCCGTGCCATGCCATTGCCAAGCGGGTTCTTGGGAAGCATGCCCTTGATCGCTTTGGTCAGGAGCTGCGTCGGGTCCTTCCGAAACAGGTGCGCGGCGGAGGCGGTTTTCAACCCTCCCGGATACCCTGTATGGCGCCGGTACAGTTTGGTGTCCATCTTGTCACCGGTCAAATGAATCTTTTCCGCATTGACGATGACCACATGATCACCCATATCGACATTCGGCGTGAATGTCGGGCGATGTTTCCCCCGTAAAACGCTCGCGACTCGCGCCGCCAATCGGCCCAGGGTTTTCCCCTCGGCGTTCACCAGATGCCAGGTTTCTTTTACTTGAGTTGGATTTTCGAAATACGTCATCATCTTGTTCTCCACCGTTGCAATTTTGTCAGTCGTTTGATGAGGTGTTAGACTTCTTGGGCCCCGATATCCTTCGTTTCTAGCTTGGACAGCCACGCATCAAGATTCTGACCGGTGCGTCGCTTCCACACGTCCTGCGTCACATAAATGGGCGCCTGGCAGCGGAGCGCCAATGCAAACGCGTCGCTCGGCCTGGAGTCGATGGTGCGTACGACTCCCTTATTTTCGAGAAAGACGGTCGCATAATAGGTACTGCTCTTGACGTCCGTGAGGACTGCTCGTTCCATCTTCACGCCGAGGTGCTCCCCGAAACTCTTGATCAGATCGTGGCTCATCGGCCGTGGTGTCGTCGAGGTGTCCAGGGCACGTCGAATCGATTCACCCTCTGATGCACCCACCCATACCATGAACAGGTCTGACGCGCCATCGGCTCGGGTCAGTACGACGATTCTGGTATCCGTCGCCGAGTCTTCAACCACTCGATTGACCGTAAGCTGTATCAAGGCTTCGGTCGTGTGAGGCGCGTGCTCTTCCATACAATAGTCACGAGAACGTGTCAGGAGTCTAATTTTCCGAAGTCCTCTGGCTTTAAATTTTCCAGCCACTGATCGAGTTCTTCCGAACTCTGCTTTCGAATCACGGACTCACTCGCAAAAATTGGAGCTTGGGTCCGAAGCGCGAGGGCGATGGCGTCGCTTGGACGGGAATCGACGGTATACTCCGAGTCTGCGTAGGTCAAATGGATCTTGGCAAAGTACGTATGTTCAGTGAGATCGGTAATCACCACACTAATGACCTTGGCGTTGAACGCATCCAAGTAGGCCTTCATAAAGTCGTGAGTCATAGGACGGGGAGGGGCGACATTCTCAATCGCCAGGCTGATCGAACTGGCTTCTGATTTTCCGACCCAGATCGGGAGCATTTCCGATTGATCATCGTCTCGAAGGATGACGATATACGCATTGTTGTAGGGGTCGAACATGAGCCCCTTGACCTGCATCTGCGTGATCATCGCCGAACCGATATCCTCTCTCTCAGTATTTATTGGCGAATAGCAAAACATGGCATCCTAGCATTTTTGGATTCTCGATGTCAACGAACCCAGCGACAATGCAAGGAAAAACGTGCACTCGCGACAACGCTTCCGTAAGAACTGCTGATCAGCTGGCCGGTGGGCGATAGTTCTCGGCAACCTTTGATGAATCGACCTGTTCGCCGTCCAGTTTCAAGAAGGCTTTCATCTGCTTGCGAACCAGTTCGCGTCCGCTCTCATCGCCGAGATTCACCTGGTATTCATTGATGACCATCACCCGCATGCCTTCCCACTTCTTCCAGCAGCCTGTGCAGACCTTGGTTTTTATTTCTGCTTCAAGCTTGCCGAGAAACAAGGGGGCAGTGATGGCTTCACCACTCTGACCGCAAGTCACACAAGAAACCTCTGTCATATCCGCCCACTCCTTTTTCCGATATCACGTCAAGTTCAAGGATCAAGAACTGAGATCCAGATTGTTAGTATCTATTGATGGGCATTCTATCAGAGATGTTCACCTGAAGAAAAGGTCAGGCTTCACACACAGGGTCCATCCAGCGAGAACCCGTGAGAGAACCTGACATCGCGTATTGGCTGTATCGAGAACTCCATACGGCAATACGGTGTTTACCTTGCCTCTCTCTCGGGACGTTGTGGAATCCGCGAGAGGAACTCAACCGCTTCAATATTTATGTGGAGCAGAGGAAGGACTGTGTGTCGGTAAGACCTGGGAGTCGCTGTCTCGGATCTGGCAGATTCAACGGACGGTGTGAAGAGCAGATTAGGGGGAAAGTAGTCTTGTCCCCTTGTTTTGGTTTTGCACTTCTGCCAGCTAAATCAAAGAGGAGAAGATGTAAACTCAAGAACTGACCCCGGATTGTTTGCCGGGCGCCGCACGCAGCTGCACCGGTCCAACGGGGTCACCACGACGTACAACTATGATCCCACCTCTCGGTTGCTCGGGATCACGCATGGCAAAGGGACGACCACGCTGGAGCAGCTCACGCACGGCTTCGATCCTGCGGACAACAAGACGCAGGTCACTCAACTGATGCAAGCGGCCACAGCACTGCCTCCCGCCGTGACGGCGGCCTACAACGCGCTCAATGCGTAGATTCAATTCAATAGGACAAAGAATTTGGGGGCATGTCTTGTTCTGTGCATGCCGATGAGCGAGTCCGTACCCATGGCGAGACCGCTACGCATCACATTTCTCGAAGTGGTGGGAGAATGACGGAGGAGCCCCGTATCTGTAGACGGATATCGGACTCTCGCGAAGTTCCTTTTACACCACACTCGACCTCACCCGGCATGACTCTAGCCACGTACTTGACGGCTATCTCATATTGAGATAGCATGGCCTAGTGCATATCATTACACGGCGGCGACTGGTGGACTTTGGGCGGCTCCATCCAGAAGCCCGCGTGCCCTTGCAACATTGGTTCACGATTGTCCGTAAGACCGATTACGCCTCCTTCGCTGCTCTGCGGGCCACGTTTCCATCGGCAGATCAGGTCGATCGGTTCACGGTTTTCAATGTCGGGGGAAACAAATTTCGGCTGATCGCCGCGATTCACTATAACCGGAAGAAAGTCTACATCAGGCATGTGCTGATGCATGCAGAGTACGACCAGGGTCGTTGGAGGATCTAACTGATGCTTGCCAAATATATCCGCGAAGGGAATGCCGACTATCGACGCACCCGTCGACGCATCCCTATTGGACCGTTGCGAACTGAGGCGGAATATCTTCGAGCGGTCGCCGCTCTCGACGAGATCGTAGACGAAATTGGCGAACACGAGAGTCATCCACTCGCCGATCTGGCAGAAACGCTGGCGCTTACCATTGCCGCCTACGAAGAGATTCATGTGCCGGTTCAAGACGCTTCCGGTCCCGCGGTTCTCCGCATGCTCATGGACGAGCATGGCTTGTCGCAATCGAAGCTCCCAGAAATCGGCAGTCAGGGCGTCGTCTCAGAGGTCCTCTCAGGTAAGCGTGATCTGAATGTTCGCCAAATAGCCAGGCTTGCTGCGAGATTCGGTGTGTCACCGGTAGTATTTTTGGGAGCCCCCACCCGCACGCACCATCAGTCAAAAAAGAGCCGGCCTTTCGCCGGAAGGAGAAATGGAATGATCGAGAAGAACGCCAGGCTGGCGTCGGTGACCGTGAAAAACTGAGAGTCACCCCTGAAAACAACGAAAGCAGATGTATGAAGCTGGACGCCATGTTCATCCCTACATAACGATCTGGCCGTCTCTCGCAAGTGAGCGACGGGCTGGGTTGATGGATTGACCCTCCGGCGGCGGCATGCTAAAAAGATCCCGCCTGTGAATCCCTGTGTGGATGTGCCCGGATGGCGGAACTGGCAGACGCGCCGGACTCAAAATCCGGTTCTCGCAAGAGAGTGGGAGTTCGACCCTCCCTCTGGGCACCACTCAATTGTCAGCTTATGTGTGTGACGATGTCCTCGATTTCTCCTTTGGACGGCAACGGGCTGTCGGTCTAGGTTGTTGTAATTCTTATAAGATTGTGATAGTGACAACGATAAGTTCTCCGAGCTCTGGACATGAAAAAAGGCCCTTATGAAGTTTGGTCGGATTCTTCACGATGGTGTATTCCTTCACTTCTATTAAGGAGGCAGCACATGCGTAACGTGTTGGCACTGGGAGCCGCAATACTTTGCATCGGCTCTATGAATGTTGCAGTGGCCCAAGAGCGACTACAGCAGTCTGGTGGCTCAGCAATGGGGGTCGGAACTGGGGTAGGTGACGTGTCTGGAAATGCAAACCGTGTTCAGGCTTTCGATCGAAGTTCCTTTATTGATAGACTGTCTTTACCGGAAACCATCTATGGCCGTGTCTTGGCCGTCGATTTTCCAGGCGCGAAAATGCATTTGGAAACCGGTGGAAGTTCCCATGATGAAGGCCGTGCGGGAGCTGGAGTCATGAGTTCCATGACGGTCTATTTTGACGAAAGAACCAGCCTGGATCAGATTAAAGCATTAAATAGCGGCGATGATATCTCTCTCCAAGTGATTGAGGCTGTCACACCCCATCAACAGTATGGAGTGGGTCGTAAGATTGTTCGAGAGGTCTACCTCTTGCGCGGCAATGAACGACTCGCTGGATTTGGTGGCTTGGGCCAGCGTCCAAATCCATCAACTGAGCGTGCGATCGTGACTAATGGTGGTGGGGTGACTGGTGGTGTGCCGGGTGCTGTCCTTCCAGGGAAAATCACTGGGACCATTGATACGACCATCGGCGAATATACCGGTGCAGCGCCTTGCTGGAATTGTGAGCCGCAACCGGGATGGGGATATCAGACGCAGACCAAGTCCGATTATGGGACTGATGCCTCAAAGCCAAATCTTGTTAAGGGGATGGAGTGAGTTGATGCGGTGAGCAGAACGTTGCTTGACGAAAGGGGCAGCGATCGCTGCCCCTTTTTTTATATGGGCTGTGGCCTGATATGCAGTGTCTCAGCATTCTTGGTAGTATCACGACACAAACTTCTGTTGCGTTGTGCGAATTGACATGATGAACGAGCATCAGAATGAGTCGGATACACCGGTGTCCGAACTTGATCTTCGCGGCGTGATTTGCCCCTATAACTTCGTGAAGACGAAACTCAAGCTGGAGACACTGGAGCAGGGGCAGGTGCTGTCGGTGCTTCTTGATGATGGAGATCCCATCCGCAATGTTCCTCGTAGCGTTGAGAACGAAGGCCATACGGTCTTGTCGCAGGAACGAGTCGACCAGGCCTATCGGGTCTTAATCCGTCGAGAGGAGAGCGATTGAGCGCGGCGCATGTCGTGATCGTCTGATTCTGTCCCATCTTTCCCTGCAAGAACGAGTGTCACGTCCCGTCCCCGAGTCGAGCCGAGTTTCTTCCTAACCTCACCAACCGTTCCGCGAATGATGTGCTCATTCGGCTTCGTTAAATCGTACGCCACAACTACAGAGCATTGAGGAGCGATATCACCAAGGGTCTTCAGTATGCGCGCGACCACTGTCCCAGTGCAGAAGGCAACGGTTGGACCATTTCTCTTCAGGGAATCCAGAAGGCGTTGGGTGATACGTGAGGAGGCACTCGGCAGATGTCCAAGAAAATTGAAGGAGTCGCAGGGGAGTCCTGCGGCAGTCAGGGCTGCGATAATCGCAGAAGGACCGGGGACTGGAACCACCGGGATGCCATGCGTATGCGCAGCGGCTACGAGAAGATGGCCGGGGTCGGAGACGAGGGGGGAGCCACAATCCGATACTAACGCAACATCAATCCCTTGTTGTAACTGTTGCAACAGAACCGCTGATTTTTCTTCGAGATTTCTGGGCCCGTAGCTCGTCACGGTGGCCCGAATGCTATGATGCATCAGGAGTTGTTGCGTCACTTTTGGATCTTCGGACGCGATCAGGTCTACCTTGCCGAGAATTCGAAGGGCGCGCACGGTCACATCGTCGGGATGTCCGATGGGGACCGCGACCACGTAAAGCGTTCCGCTCCGATGTGACCGGCTGACCGAAGTCATTGCCGCGCCAGCGTTTTGTTGACTCTGTTTGGTCGGCATCGATATAATTCCATACTTATCTCGTCGAGGCTCGGTTTCTAGTCACTGCAGGGGTATTCCCGATGGCAGCCGTTTGTTTCATGGTCACCATGGTCCTGTACTTCGTGGCCACGATGTCGTTTCTTGCGTATTTACTGCGACGCTCCGAAGCCTTGTCAAATGTGTCATTAGCGATTACGGCGGCCGGTTTCATCTCCCATACCGTTGCCCTCGTTATCAGAATGGTCGAGGTCTCATCTACGGTGCCGCCCAGCTTTTCGGACGCCCTTTCGTTTTTCTCCTGGATGATCATTCTTGTATTTGTGCTGGTCGAGTTTCGCCATCGGATTCATGTACTTGGGTCCTTCATGGTGCCCTTAGCCTTGGTCTCCTTGGTCTCGTCTGCAGCCCTTCCGGAAACGGTCCCCACGCTTCAGCCTGTGTTCAAGACCCTGTGGTTTCATGTCACGCTCAGCATGTTGGGAACGGTGGGGTTTACCGTCGCCTTCGTGGCAGGAGTGATGTACCTGATTCAGGATCGGCTCCTCAAGTCGAAACAGTTCAACGTTCTCTACAGCAAGTTGCCGGCACTCGACTTTCTCGATCATCTCAATCAGCAATCCATCGTCTTGGGGTTCCCCTTGCTGACCTTAGGAATTGTCACGGGAGCCATCTCGGCCGAGTTTGCGCGTGGATCCTATGTCAGTTGGAACCATGAGCAAATTGGGGCGCTTGTCACCTGGGTCTTCTATTTCGTCGTGTTGCTTGGACGGCTGACCGTCGGGTGGAGAGCGAAGCGCGCGGCGTATCTCACGGTCATCGGGTTCGCGTGTGTCATTCTCACATTAGTCGGCGTGGCGCTGAAAGAAACCTAGGGCCTGGTCAATATATGTGGTTGTTGGTCACATGCATCTGATCGTCGTAGGGTTGAGTCATAAGACGGCTCCGGTCGAGATCCGAGAGAGACTGGCGGTTCCCGAAAGCCGTCTTGGCGAGGCGCTCACTCGTCTCTGTTCGTATTCTGGGGTCAAAGAAGGCATCCTGCTCTCGACCTGTAATCGAGTCGAGGTCTACTCAGTTGTCGATGACGTAGAAGCCGGCTATGGACGTATTCAGGAGTTTCTTGCCGATACCCATCTGTCGTTGTCTTCCGAGCAGTTGACCCCTCACCTCTATTGGCATACGGGCGATCGAGCGATCGGTCACTTGTTCAGAGTCGCTGCCAGTCTCGATTCGATGATCATCGGGGAATCTCAAATCCTGGGACAACTCAAGGGTGCGTTTGAAGTGGCGCTGGCCCATAAGACGACCGGTGTGATCATGAACAAGGTCGTGAAGAAGGCCATCTCGGTGGCCAAGCGGGTGCGGACCGAAACGAAAATTTCAGAAATGGCGGTCTCGGTCAGCTATGCCGCTGTCGAACTGGCGAAGAAGATCTTTTCGGATCTTCACGAGAAGACGGTGTTGTTGGTCGGTGCCGGTGAAATGGCGAAGCTGGCTGCGCGCCATTTGATCGCTCATGGTGTGAGGCATGTGCGCATTACGACGAGGACTCCACAACATGCGGTCGATCTTGCCGAGAAATTTGGAGGGACGGCCGTTCCATTCGATCAGTTCAAGGATGATATGGCCTCGGCGGATATTGTGCTGGTCTCGACGGGTGCGGCCCATTATCTTGTCGGCGCAGAGGATGTGCACCGTGCGGTCGAAGAGCGCATGAACCGTCCGATGTTCTTGATCGATATTTCAGTTCCTCGGAATATTGACCCAGCCGTTCGCCACGTCGACAATGCGTTTCTCTTCGATATTGATGATCTCAAACAGCGCGTTGAACAGAACCGAGCCGGGCGTGTGCAGGAGGCCGAGAAGGCCGAGCGGATGGTTTTGGAAGAAGTGACCACCATGCTGGATTGGATGAAATCCTTGGAGGTCACTCCGACGATCGTCGCCCTGAGGAGCCACGTCGACGACCTGAAGCGGGCGGAGGTCGAGAAGGTGCTTGCGCGATTGCCGCATCTGTCTCCTCAGGACCGCGAACTGGTTGAAGGCCTCGCCTCATCGATTGTCAATAAATTGATTCATCGCACGATGGTCACCCTCAAGGCCGAAGTCAATTCTTCGAGCGGCCCGGCGTTCGTCGAAGCGGCCCGGCGATTTTTCTCTCTCGACCAGCACGCTCCACCTGTTCAACAGATTGAGACCTATCGCGAGTCGCCACAATATCATCCTGAGAGCGCTGCAGAGCCGGGTGCCGAGGATCCGGTTTCAGAAACATCAGTCCGTAAACGAGCCCGCTGATCGGCGGGTAACGAAAAGAGTTTCATCGTGTCGATACCGAACGGCCAACGCGCAACCTTGGTTCTGGGAACGAGAGGGAGCAAATTGGCGCTTTGTCAAAGTGAATGGTTCCAAGCCAAGGTTCAGGACGTGGTGCCGGAGGTCCGGGTCGTGCTCAAGAAGATTCAGACGTCCGGCGACAAGATCGTCGACGTGCCACTGGCAAAAATCGGGGGGAAAGGCCTGTTCGTCAAGGAAATTGAGGATGCATTGCTCGCTGGTGAGATCGATTTTGCTGTTCACAGCATGAAGGATGTTCCGGCGCAATTGCCAGAAGGGCTCGAGATTCTCTGTGTGCCTCTGCGGGAAGATGCTCGTGACGCCCTCATCAGTCGTGAAGGATACTCATTCCAGGATCTTCCATTCGGTGCCAGCATCGGGACGGCAAGCCTTCGACGCCAGGCGCAACTGTTACAAGCCAGGCCAGACCTGAAGATCGCGATGCTGCGCGGTAATCTGGATACACGATTAAAGAAACTCAAGGAGGGCCAGTTCGATGCCATCGTCTTGGCCGCTGCTGGTCTGCATCGGTTAGGGTGGTCTCAGACCATCACGGAATATCTTTCTCCCATCCTCAGTCTGCCTGCAATTGGACAAGGAGCCCTTGGGATCGAAGGTCGGACGAGTGATGCATTCGTGCGTTCCGTCTTATCCCGGCTCAATCATCAAACCACCCATACGACCGTGACCGCAGAGCGGGCCTTCTTGTGCCGCCTAGAAGGAGGCTGTCAGGTGCCCATCGCAGCCCACGCAACCCTGTCCGGTGAACAGTTGGTCTTGGATGGTCTTGTCGCCACGGTCGATGGGAAGACCGTCCTTCGCGACCAGATTGAGGGAACAGGTCAGCAGGCGCATGCTCTCGGTATTCAATTGGCTGAACGATTACTGACTCGGGGAGGGGACAAAATTCTCCGGGAGATTTACGGATCAGCGTGAACATGGTACGACGAAACAAGAAGGGCAAGGTCTATTTGGTTGGAGCTGGTCCTGGAGATCCTGGTCTTTTGACCCTTCGAGGAAAAGAGTGTCTTGAGCAGGCTGACGTGGTGCTCTACGATTATCTGGCTAACCCCACCCTCCTTGCTCATGCCCGAGAAGAAGCAGAGCGGGTGTATGTCGGACGGAGAGGCAAAGGGAAATACCCTGAGCAGGACGCGATCAATCGTCTGCTGATTGAACGAGCCAGCGCAGGCAGCGTGGTCGTGCGGTTGAAGGGAGGCGATCCGTTTGTCTTTGGGCGGGGAGGAGAGGAGGCGGAAGCGCTCGCGTCGGCCAAGATCGAATTCGAAATCGTTCCTGGGGTGACCGCTGCGGTTGCTGCCCCTGCCTATGCCGGTATTCCGGTGACTCATCGAACGTTGGCGTCTACGCTGACGATTGTGACCGGACATGAAGATCCAGAAAAGCCTTCGACGGCCCTGGATTGGTCGAGGCTGGCGACGAGCCAAGGGACGGTTGTCTTTCTCATGGGCATGAAAAATCTTTCGACGATCGCCGCGACCTTGTTAGCCGAAGGGCGAGCGGGGTCTACGCCCGTGGCGATCATTCGGTGGGGAACGAGAGTCTCCCAGCAGACCGTTGTCGGGACATTGGCTGATATTGTGGAGAAAGCCGAAGCTGAAAAAATGGAGCCGCCGACCGTCATTGTCGTGGGGGAGGTCGTTCGACTTCGGTCGAAACTCAACTGGTTCGAGCAGCGCCCGCTCTTTGGCAAACGGGTGCTCATGACACGCGCGAAAGAACAGGCTGGTGAGTTGGCTACCCGCTTGGCCAGCTATGGCGCTGAACCGGTCGAGGCTCCGACGATCACGATCGTTCCCCCTCCAGACTGGGCGCCTGTGGACCACGCGATTTCCGAGATCAGGACGTACGATTGGATTATTTTTACCAGCGTCAACGGTGTGAGCCGTTTCATGACCAGGCTGTTCACTCGTGGGCTCGATTCACGCTGCTTGGCTGGGCGGCAGTTATGCTGCATCGGGCCTCGCACCGCTCAGGAGTTGGAAAAGTTTGGGGTCAAAGCCGATGTGGTTCCTGCAGAATATCAGGCAGAAGGAGTGCTAGCCACGCTGAATCGGCAGGATGTAAAAAAAACCCGTATCCTGATCCCTCGGGCCGAAGTGGCCAGAGAGCTCTTGCCGGACGAACTTCGTGCGGCCGGGGCGCATGTCGACGTCATCCCTGTGTACCGAACGCTCACGCCAGAACAGGATTCCGGGGGGTGGCGGCAAGAGCTCATGGATCATCAGATTCATGTCGTCACGTTTACAAGTTCGTCCACGGTCCGCAACTTTGTCGCGATGCTTGGCGGTACGGAAGCAGTGAAGCCGCTCGTGCAATCCGTCATGATCGCTTGCATCGGACCCATTACGGCCAAGACCGCAGAGGAATATGGTTTGACGGTCTCGATCATGCCGAGTGAGAATACGATTCCCGCATTGGTGGATGCGATCGCCCACCATTATGAAAGCCGTGAGCAGATTGCCACGGGAGCGCTGCAGTAATGAACGCACGCCTAATGTGCGATGGCCTTATACAAGGAGGGAGAGTGAGATGGTTCCTGTAAAGTCGTTCATGATTCCGCGAGAAAAGTTCGTGACGGTGCCTCGTGATACTGATACACAAACGGCCGCGCGCATTATGCGCGATCGCGGGATCGGTAGTTTGTTCGTGACCAACGACCGTGAGATCATCGGCATCATCACGGACACGGACATGATGCGCCGGGTGGTGGCGGCCGGGACAGATGCCACGAAGACCACGGTCGAGCAAATTATGTCCGCGCCGATCATGACGATCGAGGAGAGCAAGACAATCTTGGATGCCAATGATCTCATGGCGAAATCCCATCTTCGTCATTTAGGGGTGACACGCGAGGGCGCGCTGGTCGGGCTCATCTCTGTTCGCGACCTGGTCGTATTCTTGACGAACCTTCCACGAAAGTAAGGTGGGTCATGGGGTTTCCGATCCAGCGCCTCCGACGTCTGCGGCAACATGAATCGTTGCGTCGAATGGTACGTGAAACGACGCTGTCTCCGTCAGACTTTATCTATCCGCTGTTTGTGGTCGAGGGAGAGGGGCGCCGTGAAGAGATTGCGTCGATGCCCGGCCAATTTCGGCTCTCCATCGATGTGTTGGTCAAAGAAGCGGGAGAGATTCTGGCCTTAGGGATTCCGGCCATCATCCTTTTCGGCATTCCAGCGCGCAAAGACGAGCGTGGCAGTTCCGGATGGGACCCAAACGGTATTGTGCAGCGGGCGATCAGAGCAGTCAAACGACAGGTACCGGGATTGCTTGTGATCACAGATGTCTGTATCGACGAGTATACCGACCATGGACATTGCGGAATCGTCAAGGATGGAAAAGTTCTCAATGATGAGACGCTCGAATGCCTCACGGTGATGGCCCGCACCCATGCTGAGGCTGGAGCCGATATGGTCGCGCCGTCGGATATGATGGATGGTCGTGTCGCTGCGATCAGACGCGAATTAGATCGCTCCGGGTTCTCTGAGCTGCCGATCCTGGCCTATGCGGCCAAGTTTTCCTCTTGCTTCTATGCCCCGTTTCGCGACGCGGCGTTTTCCAGTCCTCAATTTGGTGACCGACAGTCCTATCAGATGGACCCGGCGAATGCGCGCGAAGCGCTTCGCGAGATCGATCTCGATATCGAAGAAGGTGCCGATATCGTTATGGTCAAACCGGCGTTGCCGTATCTGGACATCATTGCGCTGGCCCGTGCTCGAACGCTACTCCCTCTGGCGGCGTATCAGGTAAGCGGCGAGTACAGTATGATTAAGGCGGCAGCAAGGGCGGGGTGGCTCGATGAATCACGGGCCATGATGGAATCGCTGCTGGCGATCAAACGGGCGGGAGCCGATCTGATCCTGACGTACTTCGCTAAAGACGCTGTCAAGCTGCTTCATTGACCGACGATGAACCTGACCCGCGGATATTCGGATGAGGTCGTACGGCCGTATCCAGTGGGAACCATCGGGAATTTCGATGGGCATCATCTCGGTCATCATGCGCTTTTGAAACGGGTGGTTGAGACGGCTCGCTCTGCTCGGGGAACCGCTGTTGTCCTGACGTTCGATCCTCATCCGGTGAAAATTCTTGCGCCTCACGTTGATCTGCGGTTCCTGACGAGTGCGGAAGAAAAACGTACTCGTTTCGAACAAGCGGGAATCGATGACGTGGTCTCCTTGGAGTTCACTCATGCATTTGCCGCCTTCTCTCCGGAGATGTTCGCCAAGCAGGTGCTGTCCAAAGGGCTTGGACTAAAAGAAATCTTTGTCGGACAACATTTTGCCTTTGGACATAAACGAGTAGGGCAGATCGGTGATTTGATTGCGCTCGGCAAACAATTCGGTTTTGTCGTCCATCCGACTCCTCCGGTCATGATCGATGGAGGAGTGGTCAGCTCGACGAGAATCAGACGGCTTATTGATGCCGGACATGTCGATCAAGCGGCTGTTTTACTCGGCCGACACTATTCGCTGAGCGGAGTTGTAGCTTCTGGCGAGGGGAGAGGGCGAACGCTTGGATGTCCGACTGCGAACCTTCGACTGCCTCCAGACCGCGTGGCTCCGGCTGACGGGATTTATGCTTCCGTCACGACTCTGAATCAGGAACGGTATGATTCCGTCGCCTATATCGGTACGAGACCGACCTTTGATGGTGGTGAGCGGGGATTAGAAGTATCCATCCTGGATGGGACCCACGAGCTGTATGGACGCACGCTCACGGTTGAGTTTATCGGTCGTATCCGAGGCGACGCACAGTTTGATAGTGGAGAAGCGTTGAGCCGACAGATCGCGTCCGATGTGGATTCTGCGAGGGGCATCCTCCGTCGATATTATGAAACAATCGGAAAGCGATGAGTCCTTGCAACCGGTCTTAAGCAGATCCATCAATACAATGGCCTGGCTTCCGCTAGTACATCGGGTGGTTCGAACGATTCGGTCCAGAAGCCTTTTTCAACACGGACAGCATATAGTGGTCGCTATCTCGGGTGGCCCGGACTCCGTCGCATTGTTATCGATCCTCTGTCATCTCCGGTCAAGTTGGGCGCTGACCCTGTCAGCCGTTCATTGCAACTATGGATTGCGAGGGGCTGAGTCCGAGGGGGACCAACAATTTGTAGAGGCGTTTTGCCAAGAGCTCGGAGTTTCTCTCCATGTTCGACGGATTGGATTACAGACCGAAGGGCGCAGGGCATCCTTGCAGGCTGTGGCCCGTGACCACCGCTATCGGGTGATGCAGGAGCTTGCTGAGCAATGTGGGGCCGATCGCATTGCCGTGGGCCATACGGCAAACGACCAGGCGGAGACTGTCTTGCTCTGGATGCTTCGTGGTGCGGGATTGACCGGTCTGTCCGGCATGCCAGCGTTCCGGGATCACAATGTGATTCGGCCTTTGTATGAGACGACGCGGCAGGAGATTCTGGCGTATCTGTGCAAGGCAGGCTTGTCGTTTCGTGAGGACTCCAGCAATGTCAAACCGCATTACCTGCGGAACCGAGTAAGGAGGGAGGTCATTCCTGTTCTGACTCAGCTGGTCCCATCGAGCGTCGATGCGCTCTGTAGGCTCGCAGAGATCTGTAGGGAAGACGATCGCTATCTGGATCAGCAGATTACCGCCCTCTCCTCTTCTGCTATGGAACGAGAATCCGATGGAGGCTGGACGATCGATCGGGTGTGTCTTCTGGAACTTCCAGTATCCCTTCAACGGCGTTGTATCCGAAACCTCTTTCGGCAGACTGATGACCAATTTCGCTCCCCCAGTCTCCGAACGGTTGATCGCATCATTCGCCTGGCCTCAAAGAGGGAATCTGGTTCAAGCCTCGATGTGAAGGGGGGGCACGTTGTTGTCAGTGATCGCCATCTACGGTTTGTTCCGCTTCAAGCACGAGCGATCTCCCATGTTGGACAACCGCACGACAGCTGTCAGGAATTTTTATCTGTGCCTGGAGAGCTTCTATGGTCTGGAACGGGTCAACGACTTCAGGTACAACAGCAGGCAGGTAGCCAGCTGTGTGCTCCTCTCGGAAAAGGTCGGATTCTGGTGGATGCCGATCAGGTGTCTCGGCCACTGATGGTACGGAATTGGTTGCCGGGAGATCGATTTTATCCCTCTGGCATGGGAGGACAGTCAAAGAAACTCCAGGATTTTTTTACGGATCTGAAGATACCGATTGCAGTCCGATCGCGCATTCCCCTGGTGATGGCTCCCGAGGGAATCCTGTGGGTTGTTGGCTATCGACAGGATGAACGCTGGGCGCCCACTGCCACCACGAAACGCTGTCTGGTCTTCACTTGCGAAGATCTAGCGTGAACGGAAGGAACTGAGTCAGATGGAACGTATGTTTGGACGTCCGATCGTTACCCAAGAGCAGATGCGAAGCCGCATCCGTGAGCTGGGACGACAGATCAGCGCCGACTATGCGGGCAAGGACCTTGTGCTTGTCGGTGTGCTCAAGGGGGCCTATGCGTTTTTTGCCGATTTGGCACGAGCGATTCGAATTCCAGTGCAGGTCGATTTCATCATCGTGACGAGCTACGGAACGCAAGCGAAGACGTCCGGGAAGGTCAAGCTCGTGACTGAGCTGACCGAAAAGATCAAGAATAGAGATGTGCTATTGGTTGAGGATATCGTCGATTCGGGATTAACGGTTCAATATCTTACCAAGGCGCTGGCTAAGCAGAAACCGAGAAGCATCAAGGTCTGCACCTTGCTGAGTAAGCCAGAACGCCGCGTCGTTGATGTCCCGTTGCAGTATATTGGGTTCAGAATTCCGAACCAGTACGTCGTTGGGTATGGACTTGATTACCAACAACAGTACCGGAACCTTCCATACCTCGCCGTTCTCGACCAGCTTAACCAGCAAGAGGAGTAGAGTTTTCTCACGAGCTGTTGGCAATTTGCGCAAGGCTATGGTAACATCACCTCGGTTTCTACATACGTGGCCTCCAATGCTGTCGCGAAGGAGAACTGGATGAATTCCCGGGTCAAGAACCTGCTTTTCTGGGTGGTGGTCGGCTTGTTCATGATTCTCCTCTTCAATCTCTTCAGTGTGCCGACTCACGCGCCTGAAGAAGAAGTGATATTCAGCGATTTTATGGCAAAGCTCGACAAGGGTGATTTTGAAAAAGTCATCATCAAGGGTAATCACATCAGCGGGGTCCTGAAGGACAAAACTCGTATCCGCACCTATTCAGCTGATTACCCTGAGTTTGTTAAGGTCCTTCGTGAGAAAGATGTTCAGATTGAGGTGAAACCACCGGATGAGAGTCCGTGGTATATCACGTTCCTGGTTACGTGGGGACCATTTATCCTGTTCCTTGGTCTCTGGTTTTTCCTGATGCGTCAGATGCAGATTGGGGGGAACAAGGCTCTATCATTTGGAAAGAGTCGTGCCCGCATGCTGACGGAGGAACGAAAGAAGATCACGTTTTCAGATGTCGCTGGCGTTGATGAGGCAAAAGAAGAAGTTCTTGAAATCATTGAGTTCCTGAAAGATCCTCGCAAGTTTCAGAAGCTTGGCGGACGCATACCGAAGGGTGTGCTGGTCGTCGGCCCTCCAGGAACAGGAAAGACCTTGCTTGCGAAGGCGATAGCCGGAGAAGCCGGAGTGCCGTTCTTCAGCATTAGTGGATCTGACTTCGTAGAGATGTTTGTAGGCGTCGGAGCCTCGCGGGTCAGGGATTTGTTTGAACAGGGGAAGAAGCATGCCCCCTGTATTATTTTTATCGATGAAATTGATGCGGTCGGCCGTTTACGGGGCGCCGGCCTCGGCGGTGGGCATGATGAACGTGAACAAACGCTCAATCAGTTGCTCGTGGAAATGGACGGCTTCGACACAACCGAGGGAGTCATTTTGGTCGCGGCGACCAATCGCCCTGATGTACTCGACCCGGCCTTGCTGAGACCTGGACGCTTTGACCGGCAGGTGGTGGTCAATCGCCCGGACCTCAAAGGCCGGTCGGAAATCTTGAAGGTCCATACGAAGAAAGTTCCTGTCGCCACGAATGTCGAATTGGAAAAGATCGCCAGAGGAACTCCTGGATTTTCAGGCGCTGATCTGGAAAACCTCGTGAATGAAGCGGCACTGTGGGCGGCTCGCCAGAACAAGAAGGAAGTCGAAAACATAGACTTCGAGATGGCGAAAGATAAGGTGATGATGGGGGCCGAACGAAAGAGTATGATTCTCACCGATGAGGAAAAGAGGATTACTGCCTACCACGAAGCCGGCCATGCATTGATGGCGAAGCTCTTACCTGGGACGGACCCTGTTCATAAGGTGACGATTATTCCAAGAGGTCGAGCCCTGGGCGTGACGATGCAGCTGCCGACAGATGATCGGCACAACTACTCCAAGGAATTCCTCTACAATACCTTGGCGATTCTTATGGGTGGACGTGTCGCTGAAGAGCTTATCTTCAAACATGTCACAACCGGAGCTGGTAACGATCTCGAACGTGCAACGGACCTTGCCCGCAAGATGGTATGTGAGTGGGGTATGAGCGAGAAATTGGGGCCCTTGACCTTTGGGCAAAAGGAAGACTCAGTGTTTCTCGGGCGAGACTTTGCTACGAAACGAGATGTCAGTGATCAGGTGGCGCTTGAAATCGACCTGGAGATCAAGCGCTTCGTCACGGAAAATTATGAACGTGCGAAACGTGTACTCACTGAACAGATGACGAGTCTGAAGGCTCTGGCGGAGGCACTACTTGAAAAAGAAGTGCTTGACGCACCAGAAATTGATCAGATTCTGTTGCAATCCTCCTCTCAAACAGTTCCAGCCTAGGTATCGTGCCAACGCTCGTTTGCGTTGGCACCGTTGCCCCTGTTGTGCTGTATATATGGTCTGCACTCTGTCTGATTCCTCCAAAGGAACCGGAATGACGGTTTGCATGCTTCTTTCATTGGTGGAATAGGTTGGATCGAGTCTCACCTCAGGCCCTCACGGGGCAACCGTGGTTCTCTGCTAAAAAGCGAGAAATTCATTGCAAACGGCGCCCACTTGTTATGGGCGTCGTGAATGTCACGACTGATTCATTCTATGATGGTGGGCGCTATGTCGAGTCTGAACGAGCCATTGCCCACGCACTGGAACTTGTTGAGCAGGGGGCGGACATCATCGATCTCGGGGGAGAGTCGACTCGGCCAGGCGCCTGTTCTGTTAGTGAACAGGATGAACTGGCTCACGTTATCCCGGTTGTGAAGGGTCTGGTCCATCGTGTGTCGGTCCCAATCTCGATCGATACCACCAAGTCGCGAGTCGCTGAAGTCGCCCTGGATTGTGGAGCGTTGATCATCAACGACGTGAGCGCACTGCGGCAAGATCCTGCCATGGCGTCGGTCATTGCCCGGTTCGATGCGGCAGTTGTTCTGATGCACATGCAAGGGACTCCGCAAACGATGCAACAATCACCGCAGTATTCCGACGTGGTCGGCGAAGTCGTGCGCTTTCTTGAGGGACGTGTGCAAATGGCTCTCCGTGCAGGGATTGCCGGAACGAACATCGTGCTTGATCCAGGCTTTGGTTTTGGTAAGCTGGTGAATCATAACCTTGACCTTCTTGATGGGTTATCTGCTATCGCAGCATTGAACCGTCCCGTATTAGTCGGTCTGTCACGGAAGGCGTTTATTGGGAACGTGGTTGAACGGACTGTTGAACATCGAGAATGGGGGACCGCAGCGGCAGTGGCATTGGCGGTTGATCGCGGCGCTCACATTCTGCGTGTCCATGATGTTGCCATGATGATTGATGTAGTCAAGATGGCTGCCGCGTTGAATCCACGCTGGTCGTCTTACCGGGAGGAGCATGATGCGTAAATTATTTGGAACTGACGGCGTCCGAGGCGTCGCCAATCTCGATCCCATGACTAGTGAAATGGCGATGCAGCTTGGACGGGCCGCCGCACATATCTTTATGCGACGAGCGGGCCGTCATCAGATCGTTATCGGTAAAGATACCCGTATTTCCGGCTATATGCTGGAGTCTGCGTTGATGGCAGGAATTTGCTCGATGGGGGTGGATGTGCTGTTAGTCGGACCGATGCCGACACCGGCGATTGCGTTTTTGACCAGAAGTCTACGGGCTGATGCAGGGGTGGTCATTTCGGCGTCACACAATCCTTACCAAGACAATGGAATTAAATTCTTTTCAAACGACGGATTTAAGCTCCCAGACGATGTGGAAGCGCGTATTGAAGAACTGATCGTGTCGGATGAAATCAGTCATCTTCGTCCGACGGCCGACCTCATCGGCAAAGCCTACCGCATCGACGATGCAGAGGGACGCTATATTGAATTTGCAAAGCGGTCGTTACCCAAGGACTTGGATTTCCAGGGGATCAAGCTCGTCGTCGATTGCGCGAATGGTGCGGCATACAAGGTGGCTCCGACGGTCCTCAGAGAATTGGGAGCTACGGTTGAAGTCATCGCCAATAAACCGGACGGGATGAATATCAATGCTGGGTGTGGCGCCGTTCATCCTGGGCTTCTTCAGGAGGAAGTGCTCCGCCACAAAGCCGATCTCGGAATTGCTTTGGATGGCGACGCCGATCGAGCAGTATTTGTCTGCGAGCAAGGCAAGATTATTGATGGAGACCATGTAATGGCGGCTTTGGGCCTGGATCTTCAGCGAAACGGACTCCTATCCAAGCAGACCTTGGTCGGAACCGTGATGAGCAACTTTGGACTGGAGCTGTCGATGTTGAAAGCGGGCGTTAAGCTGATTCGGACGCCCGTCGGTGATCGATATCTGCTCGAACGAATGTTGGCGGAGGGCTATAACTTTGGAGGAGAGCAATCGGGACATTTCATATTCCTTGACCATAACACGACCGGAGATGGTCTGATCTCAGCTCTGCAGATATTGTCATTGGTAAAGCGAACCAAGAAGCCGCTATCCGAGTTGGCTCAGGCGATGACGGCCGTACCGCAAGTGTTGGTGAATGTGCAGGTCACGAAGAAGCCGCGATTGGAATCGATTCCCGACATTGATTGCGCCATACAAGAGAGCGAACGTCGCTTGAACGGGTGTGGGCGAGTCCTCATCAGATATTCCGGGACAGAGCCGCTATTGCGGATCATGGTGGAAGGAGAACAGTCTACCATGGTTAAGGAAGTGGCTGAGGAGCTTGCCAGGGTCGTACGAAAGCATATCGGCTGAGTCTTCCCTCCTCCCCGGTACATGAGGGAACCTCATGCTCCCGTCCCTCGCCGCAGTGTTTGTCCTCGGTCTTCTGTGCGGAGCACAGCTTTCCTTTTTCCCGCTCTCCGTCATCGTGCTGTTGGCGGGCGTCGCCGTTGGATTCAGCCTGCTTGAGCGAGCCGGTCATATCGACTCCCGCTCCGCACTGCTCCTGTATTCTACTCTCCTCTTGGGAGTCGTCTACTGGAGTCTTGCCACTCCGACGTCGGAACCTCGCCCGACGTCACTAGCCACTTCATGAGACGGTTCAGGCCTCGGTCAACGGTCGGGTTATCGCTCCAGTCCAACACAGTGTAGGGCGTCAGACAATCTTGGTTCTAACAGATGAGTCTGATTCTCAAGCCAAACGTATACGCCTTGTATGGCGCGACCCGGGTATCACGCTTCATCATGGTGACCGTATTGCGTTTCAGGGAAAGCTGCACCGTCCAAGAGGGTCCTTGAATCCGGGTGGATTCGATTATGCTGCCTATGTGGAACGTCAAGGTATCGACCGTATGACCACGGTGACCGGTGCTCAGGCGGTGAGGTTGTTAGATGCAGAGACCTCAATTGGGTTGTGGAGCATATGGAACCGGATTGATCATTGGAGGGCCGCGATACGTGCGGCAGCTACTCAACACATTGAGCCAACCCACACGAGGGCTGTTTCTAGGCATGATCATCGGTGAACGAGGCTATCTTGAGCAAGAGCTTCAAGACTGGTTCATGGTGACCGGAACAGTCCATTTGCTTTCGATCTCCGGTTCACATCTTGGGCTGGTGGCCATCGTGGCCTTTTGGTTGGTGAGAAGACTTGTGCTTGGGCTTCCCTCTGCTCTTTTATTGTCCCTTTCTCGAACAGTCACGCCATCGAAGATTGCCATTCTATTCGCCTGGCCCACTGTTGCACTCTATGCATTGCTGGCGGGAGCCGAGTTAGCGACCATGCGGTCACTCGTGATGATCACGCTGGCAATGATCGCAATGTGGCTCGGGTATGAACGCCATCTGGGTCATGCGATGGCGGTGGCCCTCCTGGCGATTCTCTTGCATGATCCTCGCGCGATCTTTGACATTTCCTTTCAACTGTCCTTTCTGTCCGTACTCGCGATGGTCAGAATGATCGCCATCACCACATCAGCGAACGCCGATGTTGTAGGGGACGACAGTCAGCTGAGAGACCGCCTCATGAGCCATGCGCTCAAAGCGCTGTCGATGAGTGGGGCTGTGACCGTGGCGACCTTGCCCCTGGTTGTGTTCTATTTCAATCAGGTTCCGTGGATGGGAATCATGACCAATCTGATAGCTGTCCCGTTCACCGGTATCATCTTGGTGCCCTTGGGCCTGTTTGTCGCGCTGTGGACGATTATGACGGGGGCCGAATCTTTGATCCTTGGCTCAGTGATGGAGCAGTTGTTCGGATTGATGGTTCTTGGATTGCAGTGGTGTGCCCGCTTCCCAGGAGGGGAGTGGTATGTGGCAGCACCATCAATACCAGCGCTCGCCCTCTTTTACTCCGGGTTACTGGTGACAAGCCTCCGAGCAATACCGTGGCGTGTCCGAGTTGCAAGCGCCGGGCTGACGATGATGTTGATTGGTTGGTGGCTGAGTCCACCTGTATCGCAAGCAGACGGCGATCATTGGCGTGTCACATTTCTTGATGTCGGACAAGGCGATAGTGCTGTTGCTGAGTTACCCGATGGTCAGATCGTTGTTATCGACGGCGGAGGTCGATATGAACGATTTGACATGGGAAAGAATGTGGTCGCACCATTTCTGTGGAGCCGTGGAATTCACCATATTGACCATGTCATTGGAACACATGAGCAACTGGATCACGTTGGCGGGTTGATTTGGGTGCTCCGGCATCTATCAGTCGGACAATACTGGAGTGGGGGGGAGAACGTTCCGAACAATTCGTTGAAGATCTACAAGTAGCCCTTCGTGATCACCAGATCGATCAACACATCGCTGTGCGTGGCCGAGACTTGTTACGGTCTGGTCAGTGCCGACTCAGCATTCTCAATCCACCTGAAACATCAGTGGTTCGTGAGTCGACTCAGCCCCCTACCGGGACACTCTTGAACAATCTGTCCATTGTCTCTCGACTACAGTGTGGACCCTCTTCCATCCTTTTTGCTGCTGATATTGAAACTGGTGGATTGAGACAATTGAACGAGGAAGGGTACCAACCGGTGACGGTCCTGAAAGTACCGCACCATGGGGCGCGTAGCTCGCTGGATTTTGACTGGATTCAGCAACTGCACCCACAGTATGCAGTGGTTTCGGTTGGTGCGGCCAATCCTTATGGACACCCGGTCGAATCAGTACTGCAAGCTTATCAAGATCAACACAGTACGGTTTTTCGTACGGACCGCGATGGAGCGATTTGGGTGACAGGTCGGCTCTCAACATCCGAGCTCACGGTGAACCGCATGCGAGATCTTATTGTACAGCCGGTCGACTTTCCGCGTTGTCTTTGGCGCTGTGAGTACCTGAATTGGCACCGGCTTTTTCTCCAATTCTCATAACGACATACCTTCCTCTATTCTGGCTTTAGTAGCCTCCTCCTCTGGGAGCCATCCCTTGGCTGTACAAGACCGGTAACGAATGACAGTTTTTGGCTCATTCTGGCAGAGATGCTGGGAGAGCATGCCGAAAGTGTCAGCATTTTCACACCGTTAACCAGATGCTAGCAAGGCACAGCATGTGCAGAAGTTTCATGCCAGACTACTACTCTACCCAACGGGAGTTCTGATCATGTCCAAGCTTGTTCGCATCGTTGTTCAACTTCCTGTCGAGTTAAAGGAGCAACTCGACGCTCTCAAGCGACAAGGATACACGACGAGTGGTTTCATCCGTGCCACTTTGGAGCGGGAGCTGAATAAGCTTCACCCACGGACGGATATCGTCGTTAGAAAGGTTGTGCATAAGTAAGGCCATGAGGTGTCAAACGTCACAGGAGCCAAGATAAGAATGGCACGGCTTTCTGACTTGATTCGAGAGCGGGCGCCGGATTCGCAGAACGAGGAGGTGTCATCCCGGAAGGTGGGATCCTCATCTCTGAGTGCTGATCGTGTGTGGTCTGTCTCGGCAAGACAGGAACTAGTCAAGATCAGAGAGGCGGTTCGTTCGAGTACAAGCCTGCAGCTCACAGGATGTACGCCTCTCGCCAGGCAGTTGGTACAGCTCCTCAATCACAGCGACGATCTCGTTGGGTGGGCCTTGAATGGCCAAACGGAGGACTATGCCCTCGACAATGCGCTACATGTCGCAGTCTTGGGAACCAAAGTTGGCATGGGGCTGCGGTACTCACACGATGAATTGGAGCGGTTGGCGTTAGCAGGTCTGTTGCACGACCTCGGTATGTGGACGCTCCCTGTATCGCTCATTGAGAAAAGAGAAGCGTTATCTGAGGAGGAGCGCGATATCCTTCGGACTCATCCTGAACGAGGCCGTCGGATTCTCGCTGGCCAGGGTGGCGTGTTTGAATGGGTCTCGACGATCAATGCGCAGGAACATGAACGATTGGATGGGAGCGGATACCCCTGTCGACTTAAAGACAGGCAGATTGCTGAGCCGGCACAGATCATTGGAATGGTTGATACAGTGGACGCGATGGTCACGATGAGACCCTATCGCAAACGCCTAACACCTCATCAGGTGATCCGTGAACTACTTCTCCACGCCAAGACGACGTTTTCTCTACGCGTGCTAAAAGGCCTCGGGGATCAGATCACTCTCTATCCGATTGGAACCCAGGTACGTCTCAATACCGGAGAGAGTGGAACAGTGACGAAGATCAATTCACGCTATCCGCTTCGGCCTGTGGTGACCATCACTAAAGTTGGTGAAGTAAGTGATGTCGATTTATCTCGGGGGCCGTCAACGCACATTGTGCAGGTTCTGTAGAGCGAGACCGCCTGTAGGGAGAATCTGTATGTGGAGACTGTGGAGAGAGCTTGTGGCTGTCAGTGTATTGTTGGCCGGAATCGGTCTCTTGTTCTTAGGTGGGTGTCGAAACCCTGGGCAATCCACGTTGCCTCCTTCCGCGATGAGTTCCGACCCGCATGTGTTCCCTCCTTTGCCGAAAGGCGACGTGTATGCAGATGAGACGGTTCCAACTTCGGAGACACCCATCGAAGTAGGAGATACGCTAGAGGTCGTCATTCGTAGAGGGGCTGGAGAAGAAAAGTTTAGCAGTTTGGTCCGCGAGAACGGATCCGTTTCCGTCGGATTCATGGAGGTTGACGTTGGAGGGGGCACCGTGGCTGAAGCGGAACGGCGTGTGCAGGAGGCGGCGAAGCCTTTCATGAAGGAGCCTCGTGCGCAGGTCGCTCTGAAAAAGAAGCTGCTCAAGGTCAAGCGGGTCTTTGTATTCGGAGACGTCAAAAAACCTGGAATGGTCCCCATGGCTCGGAATATGACGGTTCTGCAGGCGTTGGCCGCCGCAGACAACTTTCAAGAGACCGCGCTGTTGGAAGAGATTCGAGTGGTGCGGGGAGGGGATTTCGCTAAGCCGCATATTCTGACGGCGGATCTGGCGCGGTTGTTCACATACGGTGATCTTTCACGAAACCTCCCGCTCGAAGAGAATGATGTGATTTTTGTCCCACGCGAACAGTTGGGGGATGCGAGAGAAGCGGCGCTGAAGATTATGCCTATTCTTCAAGTCGCGATCATGCCGATCTATCCAGCGTATCTGATCCCGGCGTTGACGACATTCAAACCGTAGCGCGATAGTTCGAGACGAGGGCAACGCATGGCACAATATGAACTGAATGTCATTGACTACTGGCTGATCCTCAAGAAACGAAAATACCTGATCCTTCTTTCCACCGTCATGGTGGTCCTGTTTACATTCCTCTTTTCAGAGCTGCTCAAGCCGAGCCCCATTTACGAAGCGGCTGCGAGGGTGAAGTTTGAGCGCAGTACAACCATGGCCCAACAACTCTTGGAATCTCTCTCGTATTCGAACGTGAATGATCTTGGGACTCAGATCGAGTTTATCCGGAGCTTTCCGGTTATGGAACGAGTGGCAGTGGATCTTGGACGAATTACTCATGATGCCTCAGAAGAGGAAAAGCGTTCCGCCGCCTATTTGAATATTGTCTACAATCTTGGTCAAGAAGTTACGGCGCAACGCGAGGGAGATACCAATATTATCCGCATTTCGGCCACATCGGATCAGCCGGAACAGGCGGAACGGATGGCCAATGTCACAGCAACAGCCTATCGAGTAGAAAATATCGCCACGCGCAATCGACTGGTCACCGAATCCCGCCGGTTCGTTGAAGAACAGCTGAACAATTTAGAAAAACGTCTCAATGACTCGGAAGAAGCGCTGAGAGCCTTTAAAGAAAAAGAAGGTCAGGTGTTTCTTTCGGACGAAGCCAGAGCGGCGTTGGAGACCTTCACGAAACTGGAAGAACAGCATAACGAAGTCTTGCGAAAGCGCGCCGAAGGAGAGCGACAAATCGACGTCTTGAAACGGTCGGATGCCGTCATCGGCAATCAGACCGGACGGATTTTTACGGAAGAACAGAATGCGCTTCTCACGATTCTGAATCAACGACTGTTAGACCTGATTCAGGAGAGAGATACGCTGCTCATCAATTACACAACAGACCATCCGCAAGTCACGGAACAACAAAAGAAAATAGACAATGTCAAATCTGAGATGATCCAGGAGCTGAAATCAAAGGTTGCCACTCTGATTGATCGAGAGGACGCCCTTCAAGAACAGCGGGATCATTATCGAAAGCGCTATCTAGGGTACCCGCGTGCGGCAATTCACATGAGTCGATTGGAGCGCGAGGTCAAAGTTAATACGGATCTCCTCGCGACCTTGAAAGCTAAACATCAGGAATTGTTGATCAAAGGAGCGGAGCGGATTGAAGAAGTGACGATGATCGCCCCAGCCATGACACCCTCAAGCCCCATCAATGCATCGAACATGACATTGAATCTGATGATTGGAACGCTGATGGGATGCTTCCTCGGTATTGTGTTCGCGTTCGGTCGTGAATCATTTGACACGTCCATAGGAACCATCGAAGGGGTCGAGGAGTTTCTCAAGGTTCCCGTCTTGGGGATTATTCCTCAATTTGACCACAAAGTGCTCAAAGACTTGGCCCAAGAGTCTCTACCTCAGGATGCACCTCCCTCCCTCGTGGACAATCTATCAAAACTGATTTGCCTGCTGGATCCGAAGTCTGTTTTGTCTGAGAGCCTTCGCTCGCTTCGGACGAACATTCAATTCGCCAGCATGGATCGTCGAGTCAAATCAGTCATTTTCACGAGCGCCGGCCTAGGGGAGGGCAAGAGTACCTGCGTCATCAATCTGGCGATCACGATGGCTCAAGAGGGTATGAAGGTGCTGTTGGTAGATGCTGACCTCCGCAAGCCGATCATCCACCAACGGTTGGGTTTAGACCGGGAACCGGGATTGGTTGATGCCTTGATCGGGACCACTTCGTGGCGATCGTATGTCCGCTCCGCCACGGATCTTATGCTTGGGACCGTCGGAGTTGATCGAGTCATGAATACCCCTGGATTGGATAACCTTCATGTGCTCACCAGCGGGTCAGAATCAGGAAACCCGAATGAGTTCTTGAATATCAATAAAATCAAAATGCTGACGTCAGAAATGCAGGAGGACTATGACATCGTGTTGATCGATACGCCGCCTATTCTTCCTGTAACTGACGCGGTGGCGTTTAGCTCCCGTGTCGATGGGACGATCTTGGTGTACCAGGTCGGTCGAATCGGGCGCAACGCGCTTAAGCGTGCCAAGTTCTTGCTCGATCATGCCCAGGCGAATGTGCTTGGCGTGGTCTTGACCAATGTGAAGTCGGAAGTGACGCCGGACTACGGACTGTATCGATACGAGTACAAATAACTCGACAGGAGGAGCCTCCGTGTCATGCAACAAGCAGCCATCAGTCATCAAGATAGCCTGGTTATCGCTGTCCTGGCCGCTGCCATCGCCTTAGGTCTCACCCTCACGACCCCCACAATGGGCATGCAAGCGGTCGCGGGGTTTCTGATCGTTCTGACGGCCCTTACGTCCGTATCCGCTGCGCTCTACCTGCTGATTGCTTCCATGCTGCTATCTCCTGAGGTTGCGATCGGGCAGATCGAAGGGCGTGGTGTGGGTGGGCGAGAGTTGTCATTTCGAATGGACGATATCCTCTTAGTCGTCATCGGAGTCAGTTGGTTGGTCAAGAACATCGTCTACCGTGAACTGGCCCTCTTTCGTGAGACACCGCTGAACCGCCCCATCGCCGTGTACATGGTGATCTGTGTTGTCTCCACGTTAGTCGGCGTCATCAACGGACATGTGAGACCAACGACCGGGTTTTTCTTTGTCCTCAAATACTTTGAATATTTTTTTGTATTTTTCATGGTCGTCAACCATGTGCGGTCTCAACAACAGGTCGTACGGCTTGTAGTGGCTCTGCTTGCCGTCGGCCTTATCGTCAGCTTGTACGCGATTTCCCAAATACCAAGCGGCCAACGTGCCTCAGCGCCATTTGAAGGTGAAATCGGAGAGCCGAATACGTTGGGCGGCTATTTAGTGTTCCTGCTGGCTATTATGGCCGGGCTCTTATTGCATGTTCAGTTTGGCCCGATTCGCGTCGCATTGTTGGTGCTCGGTGGGTTTGCCGTCTTGGCCTTGATGGCCACCTTGTCGCGTTCTTCCTATCTGGCTGGCGCTGTCTTGCTGATGGCGGTCGGGTTGACCCAGTGGAGACGCCCGCGAGTGCTTACCGTCTTGCTTGTCATCCTGGCATTGGTTCCATTGCTGGCGCCTGCCAATGTGAAACAACGGGTCAACGAAACATTTTTTGGCCGTCAATATGGCGGAGAGATCAAAGTGGGTACGGTTGGCCTGGACCTCTCGACAACTGAGCGCTTGAAGTCATGGGCCTATGTTCTCAAAGACTGGGTCCATGATCCTATTCTTGGGCGAGGCATTACCGGGTATGCATGGGCCGACGCGCAATACGTCAAAATCATCGGAGAGACCGGTCTCGCCGGATTAGGCGCCTTCGGGTTCATTATTTACCGTCTTTGGCGCTGTGCCCGCGAGTCGTTCTTGTCTCAAACCGATCCCTTTGCCAAAGGGTTGGCCCACGGATTTCTGCTGGCTCTCGTCGCCATGCTCGCGCATGGGATCGGAGCCAATACCTTCATCATCATCCGCATTATGGAGCCGTTTTGGCTGTGTGCCGGGCTGGTCATGCTACTGCCCACCCTGTCCGCCCAGGCCGAGCCACGTATCAAGCTACAGGAGGCCGCGTGACGTGGTTTCTCTTTTGCTATTGGTATGAGCCGGATGCCCCGCATGATCCGGTCGGACTGGTCCGAATCTGGAGGTTAGCCGATACCCTGGCCAAAGTGGGGGACAGGGTGACGGTCTTTCCACCTCGGTATCGGTCGGCATTGATACAACGGGTTTGCGCCGTCATTCCGATTCATCTGATCCATCTGCGGCTGCTGCGTCCGCTGTCATATGCGTTGGTGTCGTTTCTGCGTGGCCTGATGCGCGCGCTCGTGACAAGGCCGGATATCGTGTACTACCGATGGATGGAGAGTCCGCATGCGCTGATCTTAGCCAAATTGCTCGGTGTGCCGTGCGTGTGCGAGGTGAACGGCGAACCAGTTCCTCAATGGCCTGGGAACCAGAGAAAGTTTGTGCGTGGCTTCAAGGATCTGCTGGCCCAGCTGGCGTTGAAACGCTGCGATCGTATCGTTGTTCTGACGGAGGGATTGCGGGTATTGCTTCAGGAGCGCTATGGGGTCCCGCTTGAGCGGATCGTCGTCCTTCCCAGTGGAACAGATGTACAACGGTTTGCCGCACGAGATGCGGTGGCCTGTCGCCTGGAACTGGGGCTCTTGCCGAATCGTCCATACGTTGGGTTTGTCGGAAGCTTCTATCGATATCAGGGGTTGGCGTGTCTGCTCGATGCGATGATGTTGGTCAAACAGGTCTGTCCCACGGCTGAGCTTCTCCTGGTAGGGGACGGGGAAGCGACGGAAGACCTAAAGCAGCAGGCCAAGGGGATGGGACTCGAGAGCAGTATTACGTGGGTTGGTCGAGTCCCTTACTGGGAGGTACCAACGTGGATCGGCGCCATGAGTGTCTGTGTTGCACCATTTTGTGGGAATCGAGGAGAAACGTCGCCGGTGAAACTCTTTGACTATTTGGCCTGTCATCGCCCGGTTGTCGCCAGCGCGATTCCAAGCGTCGTCTCGACATTTACTGAGGACAGTGGTGTGCAGCTTGTTCTGCCAGACGATCCTCGTCTGCTGGCCGAATCGATCCTTGCTCCTGTTGAACGATCCAGGTCTGTGTGTGGTGTTGGGTAGGCAGGGTCGCCAATTTGTCGAAGAGCGGTTCTCCTGGACGGCGATCGTAGAACAACTTCGTCAATGCGTCGGCCAAGACCTGGGAGTCATCCGGAATGCGCATTCTCATGTACTGCGATGAAGACATCGGGGTGGCGGCGGGTGGTTCACGGCAAGTGTTGGAACTTGCCAGAGCGCTGGCATCGCGCGGTCATGAAGTCACCTTGTAGTGGCTCCGCAGCCAGAAGGAGGGACGGGAGCCCTTGCTGTCTCGGATCAGCTGCACATGCGATTCGTTTCCGTGGTGCGACGAGGAGCACTACGTCCTCTGTCATTTCTCTGGGGCTCAATGCGGATGATGGCGAAACTCCTACAAGGTCGGCCTCCGGACGTCTTGCTCTGGTTTGATTCACCGGGGCAGATGGCACCTCTGTGGGCCCTGAGAAACAGCACCTGTCCAGTCGTGTATTTCGTGAATGGACTTCCCGTCGAGGAAGTTCGAGGTGTGTGGCGTCTTCCACCTCTTCGCGGCCTCCTATCCTACGGTCTTCGCCTTGCTTCCAGGAAGGCGACCGCGTTGGTAAGCGTATGTCCGGAAGTGTTGAGTGGTCTTGGGAAGCTAGAACCTATCAATACGAAGCGATGTTCGGTCATCAGAAATGGAGTTGATCCGGACCATTTTTTCCCTCGGTCGCCTGAGAAAAGCAGGGCAGAGCTCGGTCTCGCCTCACCGGGACCCTATATTGGATTTGTCGGTGGATTTTTCCCATGGCATGGCCTTGAGACATTGATTGAAGCCATGGCCATCGTCGCCCAGTCGTTCAAGACGGTCCAGTGTCTTCTCGTCGGTGATGGACAAACTAAAAACAGTCTTGAAGGACTGGTTCGACAGTTACGACTTTCGGCTCACGTTCAATTTCCAGGGCGTGCCGACTTCGACATGGTTCCAAAGTGGATCGCTGCTTCTGATGTCTGTGTTGTGTTGCATCGGCAGACCCGTTCCTACCCAGGTGACTCGATGAAACTTTGGGAATACCTGGCATGTGCGCGTCCCGTTGTTGCGACAGCGGGACCAGGATATGGGGAGACGGTGGAGGCGCTACATTGTGGTGTCTCGGCCAAGGCCGATGATCCACACGACCTGGCTCGTCAACTGATTCGTCTCTTGGACGATCGCAATCTTTGTACACGTATGGGAGAACGGGGACGAACGGCTGTGGTTCAGCGTCATACCTGGTCGGCGCGAGCTGCGCAACTTGAACAGGTTTGCGATCACGCGATTGCCGGAATGAAAGCGGTAGCCTAAACACGTCACGATGTCGAAAGGCAATGGCTGGCTTGTCAGCGATGAACATCCAGGATTCTGAATCGAGGCCGTTACGTTTACGCCATCGGATTCTCCGAGCCGGTTGGTGGACCGGCGGAGGATTTGTACTCGATAAAGTGATCGCGGCTGTCCAATTGGCGGTACTGGTAAGAATTTTGACTCCCGCTGATTTCGGTGTGATGGCAGCATCTGCCGCCGTATTGCTGATGATGCTCACGATCAGTGAGCTGGGGCTGGACTCGGCACTCATTGCCAAAGAGGTTGTCAGCGAAGACGACCTTGCCGCGGCCTGGACACTGTCGGTTGCCAGAGGGGTCTTGATGGCAACTGGAATCTGGATCATGGCAGGGATGATCGGTGAGGTCATGCGCATGCCGGCGCTGGAGTCTCTGCTGCGAGTCCATGCATGGGCCCTGATCATCCAGGGCGTCCAAAGCCCGGCACTGGCGCTCATGATGAAGAAGCTCGAATTGCGCCGAAGAGTCGCGATCGACGTCGTCCGGCGCATCGTTGAAGCAGTCGTGACGATTACGATCGCCATCCTCTATCGGACCGTCTGGGCGCTGGTCATCGGACAGCTGATTGGCTTGACGATTGGGAGCCTTCTTTCTTTCCGACTCGCACCGTGTATTCCCTCTTGGTCTCTCAAGAGATCAGCGCTCTCCTATTTTGTCCGGTACGGCAGACACTTGAATCTAACCACGCTGTGTGCCTTTGGCGTCATGACCGGGGGAGAGCTGGTGATCGGTCGCCTGCTGGGGCCTGAGTCGTTGGGATTGTATCAGGTGGCACTCGCGATTCCGCTCTTGATCGGGGCTCGTGCCACAGCGCTCATGCAGCAAATCAGCGTACCGACCTATGCCGTGTTGCAGCAGGATCAACGTGGTGTGATCCGTGTCTTCGATCTGCAGATGGGACTGATCGGCATCGTCTATATTCCGCTTGCCGTTACGATAGGGTCGTTGGCGCCCATCATGGTCCCGATCGTGTTCGGCACGCAATGGATCGGCATCACCGACTCTCTACGGGTTTTGTGCATGTATTCTGTGTGCGCTGGTTATGCCAGCGTCATGGCCTCATTACACTATGGCGTGGGACGACCGGATCTTCAGGTGAAAAGTTGGGTTGCGCAATGTGCGCTGTACGTGACGATGATCGTTCCAATGACGTTCTCATTCGGAGTGTTTGGCGCCGCAATCTCGCTGACGGCCAGCTTTATGGTTGGCACAGTACTGCAAGGGATGGAGACGCGGCGACTTCTTGGCAGGTCGACCGATGAGACGTTTGCATCGCTTGGGCGAACTGGACTTATTGGCCTAGTGGTCGGTGCATTGCTGTGGAATGGAGCGGGTCAGAATCCTATCGCCATCCCGTGGACGCCGGAGATCCTAGCCATGGTGATGGCCGGAGTATTCGGCTGGTATCTCTGGCGGGTCGAGCGGCCGCGACTCCAGACGCTCTGGAACTATCAATCGCAGGTGGGGGTGTAATGGCTGATGGTTCTGTAGATCTCTCCATTGCGATTGTGAGTTATAACACCAGAGTGCTCATGCTCGATTGTCTCAGGGCGGTGTTCGCGTCCGGGGCTGAGATCCAATTCGAAGTGATCGTCGTCGATAACAACTCCAAAGACGAGACGGTGGATGCCATTCGAGCACGCTATCCCACAGTGCAGATTATCGTGAATCACGAGAACCGAGGTTTCTCAAAAGCCGTCAATCAAGCGTTGGCTGTGAGTGCTGGACGGTATGTGCTCATGCTGAACAGCGATACGCAGGTGCGACGGCAGGCGATGGATCGGATGGTGATATGTCTCGATGAAGATCCGGAGATTGGCGCAGTTGGGTGCAAACAGTGGACGGGGGATGGCCAGCTATACCAGTCTTGTTTCCCCTTCCCTTCGATCCGAGACCATCTCATCCACGCATCCTTTTTTCGAACCTGTGCTCCATCATGGCAAGAGACATTAGCGGTCGAGCAGGCCATCGACTGCACACGATCGCAAGATGTGGATTGGATCAATGGCGCATGCTTGATGGTCAGAACTGATCTCATGAAGAAATGTAGTGGTTTGGATGAAGGGTATTTTATGTACTTCGAGGATGTCGATCTCTGTCGCGCGATTCATCAGCATGGCTTTCGGATTCGGCATCTGGCTGACGCCGATATCGTGCATCTGATCGGCAAGAGCGGAGAACGGGATCGTGACAAGCTCAATCTCGTGTGGGAGTTTAGCCGCATTCGCTATGTGGAACGCCATTTTCCTCCGCTGAGTCGGTTCATCATGAAAATGTGGATCACTGTCGGTGCCTTCGTGAGATTGGTGCATCGATCGAGTGTGACAGGAGTGCAGCAGCCTGCCTCGGTCTATTGGTCAGTTGTGCGTCGGCTGTGGCAGAGGAGGGCAGCGGAAGAACGACCACAGATGGCTGAAGCGGCGGTGGGGCGGTAAGAGGAGCAATCTGACGTGGAACGACGTGCAGCCTATCCAACCGATACGCAACATATGGTGAATTTGTCCGGTTATGTATGGGCGGCTCGCCAACTCGGACCGCTTGAGCAGCGCTCCATCTTGGACCTTTCTTGTGGAACGGGTTACGGCGCGGACTATCTCGGCTCCAGGGCCGGTCGCATTGTGGGAATTGACTATGCCCCAGACGTCGTTGCCAAGAGCCGGGCTGATTATCTTCGCCCCAACGTGGCCTTTCTCGCGATGGATGGCTGTGCGCTGGGATTCTGTGATGCGTCGTTCGACTGCATCGTTTCGCAGGACACCATCGAGCACATTCAGGATGATCATCGCTTCGTGTCCGAGGTGACCCGAGTGCTGAAACCCAACGGCGTGCTCATCATCTTTACGCCACATGGAAAAGGACGGGATGTCACGCCTAGCGATCCCTTTCACATTCGCGAATATACGCTAGATGAATTCAGAGCCCTGCTGGCGCCTCATTTTTCGACGATTCAATGGTACGGGCGTCGCCAAGGGCATCGCCTCAAGACGGTTGAACGCTCCATGGATACCGTGCGCAATTTGGATCCCGCAGGACTCCGCAGTTGTGTGCCACGCCCTATTCGCCATTGGCTTGGAAGTGTGATCAGTCGTCTACAGGGAGGACCGGCCTTACAGGACATTGTTCCCGACGATATCGAGTATCGCGAAGGGATTGCGGACGATACCAATTTGATCGGGATCTGCATCAAATGAATTCTTCTGATTGTCCACTCATAGGAAGGCCCCAGAGACTCCTTCTCGCTGCAATTCTTGTCGGGCTATTCGCCCGAGCCTGGGTCATTTGGCATGGTCCGGGTTATGCCTTTGCGGTGGATGAGTTATTCGATACGTTGGCTTGGAATCTAGTGACGTTGCATCAATTCACACTCGACGGGGTGAACCCAGCTGCCCATGTGGGGCCTCTGTATCCTACGGTGCTTGCCGTCTTCTACTCCATCGTGGGGCATCGACCGGAATGGGTTCCGATGCTGCATGTTCTCTTCGATCTCGGCGCCGTGTGGTGTATCTATCGAGTCGGAACAACATTGTGGGGCTCAAGGGTTGGCGCCTGGACCGCCGCCTTGGTATTTCTCTATCCGACATACTGGACGTTTGACCCAAGGATTCGGAGTGAAGCGCTTCTCACGCTTTTGGTCAGCCTCTGGCTTTGGGCGACCGTCCTGTGTGGTCAAAGTCCATCTCGCCATCGATATGCGTTTCTAGGGATCGCGGCTGGCCTGACCGTTCTGTGCAAGCCGGTGGTGTTGGTTTTGGCGGTATTTCTAATGGGGCTTATATGGATCGGGACGGATCGTCTTTCACAAAAGATGGCCTACGCAGTTGTGTATGGAGCCACCTGTGTGGTGCTTGTTCTGCCATGGTCAGTACGAAACTACGTCATGCTCCATCAGTTCATTCCCGTCTCGGCTGGAATGGGGGTAGGACTGTGGATGGGGAGTGATCCGGTATCTCGTGGAAGCTGGCCGATGCCTCTCGAGCGAGAACAGGCCATCTGGGAGAGTGCCGGTATTACGCCGCTCCCCTATGCGCATGCGATGTATGACGTGCTGAACGATAAGTTGTTGCGTGAAAAAGGTCTGACGCGCATTGCGGGAGATCCGGCTGGATACCTCACCTTAACGCTTACACGGGTATGGGATTTCTGGATCGGGAACTCATTCTATGTAGCGAATGGAGAACAAGGACTGGCAGAGGCGCTATGGAAGGACGCAGCAGAGCGTGGGTGGGCAGTCGCAATGTACGGTTTGCTCAAACGGCTTGTCGTGGTGCCCGGTATCATCCTCATGGCAGTAGGCAGCGCCTGGGTTCATCGAGAACGATGGCGAGATCTTCTTCCTCTCTACATGTTTCCCATCGGCCTGACGGTGGGCTATGTTCCGTTCACGGTAGAAGCTGGGCGCTATGCCTTGCCCGTGTTACCGTGCCTCATGGTGTTGGCGGTTGCCCTGGTATTGCATCGTTGGGACACACGATCGGCAGGTTCGACAAGACCCGTTTCTTCACCGCCATGAGCGCATGATGGGATACGAGCTAACCAGGCGGCACTTTTTCGATCTCTTGCACGCATACCATCCGTCTTCATATGAAGCCTTCGGGGCGGATGATGCGCGTTTCTCAACACCGATGTACCATGCGATGAAATGCCGAGATCGATTGCATGTGGCGTTGAGGAGCGGCTTACGCAGATTGCCGTCTGAGAAACAGATGATTGTCGATCTAGGTCCGTTTCCTGGAAGCCTGTTGCGCCTCTTGCGAAGACTGGACTACACACACTTGGCCCAATTGTATGGTGCTGGTCTGATGGTTTCGGACGAGTTCGTTCATTTCATGCAGCGAGATGTGCAGGCAGACATTCATGCCGTCAATCTTGATCCGGCAGGGGGACATTTCCAGAGTAAAGGATATCCTGAGAAGGTACCGCTTCCGGATAACTCCGTCCAGTTGGTATTTGCGTTGGAAATCATCGAACATCTGACATCGCCGTTCCATTTGCTCTCAGAAGCCTACCGCGTATTAGGATCGGGCGGCCATGTAGTGCTCACGACCCCAAACGTGACGCGGATCGGGAACGTTTTCAAGCTTCTGATTGGTCGGACGCCGAACGATCGGCTTGCTCCTCCGGGGTACAACAATCCGGATGATGAATGGAGACCCCATGCTCGTGAATACGCGATGCATGAGCTAGCCGAGATGCTGCGCCAAACTGGGTTCGACATCGCTGAGTCTCGGTTCTTTCTAGGGGAGGACACACAGCAATGTCGGCAGTCTGTGAGCCAGCACGGCATCGATTGGGCCAAATGGCCGTTCTATCTCGTGCCGCATTTACGCGGCAGCCTTCTGATTGTGGGAAGAAAACCATGAAGCCGGTTGTATTAGCAGAACTCGCCGGATCAGCCGGCTACGGGGGCGGGGAACGGTACCTAGAAGTGCTCTTCGATAGGTTGGACCGCAAGAAATTTACTCCGTTCTTGATCTGCCCGGAGTCTGGACCGTTTGTTGAGAAGATGATGGCCAAGGGAATCCCGACTGCTGTGGTGGATCTGGCGCCGCTCTTCAACCCATTTGCGCTGATGCGGCTGACGTGGTTGTTGAAGCGGAAACACGTCATGATTCTTCAAACCCACGGGGCACGTGCGAACGTGTACGGGCGTCTTGCGGCCTGGTTGGCCGGAGTTCCTTGTGTGATATCGACCGTACATAATTCCATCAGAGATTATGACGTGAGCCTCGTGAAGCGCTGGATATACCGACGACTGCTGCACCTGACGCTTCCCTGGGCAGATCGAGTGATCTGTGTGTCGGAGGCACTTGCTCAGGACGTACGTGCCGACTGTCCCGCAGCTGTGCCATTGATGCGGACGGTGTGGAATGGTGTCGACTCAGTGTGGTTCTCCGCACGCGGGAACCGAAATAAGATCAGGAAGGAATGCGGTGTAGGCGAGGGACCTGTGCTCCTTACGGTTGCGAGACTTGCAAACGAAAAGGGGCATCGGTTTCTAATCCAGGCGCTTCCCGGGTTGTTGGCTGAATGGACATCACTCGTGTGCGTATTTGTCGGGGAAGGCGAGTCTCGAGAAGCGCTTCTCGACTTGGCAAGAGAACACGGTGTTGATCAATCCTGCCGCTTTGTCGGATCAAAAGACGACGTGGTTGATTGGTATGCGGCAGCCGATGTGGTCGTGTTGCCATCTCTTTCCGAAGGATTTCCTTTTGTGGTGCTTGAAGCTCTCGCCATGTCCCGCCCGGTCGTGGCAACGAATGTCAATGGCGTACCGGAGATCATCCACGACGGCTGCACAGGCTTGCTCGTGCCACCACGGAATCCCAAGGCATTGGAGGCGGCGCTTCAGACTCTGCTTCGTGACCCGTGTTTGGCTGCTCGTTTGGGAAAAGCCGGGCAACAAGAAGTCGCAGCGCGTTTTACAGCGGAGAAGATGGTGCAACATACGGTTGAGGTCATCGAAGAAGCGATGCCTGCGTTGCGTGGCTCAACCCATGTTGCTCAGGGACAGATACAGAGAGAGAAAGAAGCGGCATGACCACGGAAATCACCAACCAAGAACAAGATCTCGGCTGTCCCTGTGAAACTGTCGAGCCGGTTACTGAGGTGTTTGCGACCCCCACGCGACGATATGTTCGCTGCCCGACGTGTGATCTCGTGTTTCAGCATCCTCGTCCGACCCGTGAATTGGTAGAAGGCTATTTTCGCGAGGCCTACGACGGCGACTACGGCGCGGTCGAGGCATCCGATGATCGGGAGCCCGTGTACCAGAGCGTAGTAAGGCACGTGGCCTTGTATCGTTCACCACCAGGATCTGTGCTCGATATTGGATGCGGAGATGGAGGATTCTTACTCCTCTGTCGACAGGCAGGGTGGAACTGCTCAGGAGTCGAGTTGTCGGAACAGGCCGCCATGCGCGCGGTTCAGAAGGGAATCATGGTGTTGCCGCCCCATGTGCTTGAGAGGAGGGAATGGGCCCAGCACTTTGACGTCGTGACCTTGATTAACGTGCTCGAAACCGTGGCCGATCCAGTGAGCGTGCTGAGACAGGCGACGACAGTCCTTGCACCCGGTGGGATTGTGATTGTACGGGCCACAAACGGACTGTTTCATCTGCCGATGCGGACACCCGCTCGCTGGATCGGGTCGCGATATGACCAAGCGTTTCATTGGTATCTGTATACGACCAAATCCTTGAAGACCCTCATGGAACGTGTAGGTCTCACGATCGTCAGTCTGCGCAATTCCCGGCCAAGTCGAGGGCCGCTTTCCCCCGTGCATCCCTGGTTCAGCCAATTGAAATGGACCGTCAGCCGCACGTTGCTGTGGCCGATTGCCCAGAGCGTGTATTACGCAACGAATGGCTGCGTCGTCTGCGCTCCGTCATTTGAAATCGTCGCCCAACGATCAGGACACGAGAGATGAGTTCGTATCTCACCTACCATCGGTCTTGGAAACGTACGATGCGCGGATGGGGAGTGATTGTCTTGCTGTGCCTCTTCGGGGCGGTGGCGGCGCTTGGCGTGCGGGCACTTCTCGAATCGGTCGGAAACGCCAAGCACACTCGATATGAACCGGTAGACGTTCCGCCTTCATCGGTCTCTCCGCAGCATGAACGTGAACGGCAAGAGCTGGGACGGCGAGACCGTAGTGTGCTTGAAAAGGGGAAGTAGAGAAATGTGCGGAATTTGCGGGGTCATCGGACAAGATGATGGCGCAGCACTCCAGCCGATGTTGCAGCGTCTGATCCATCGTGGCCCAGACGAAGAGGGTATCTATCGTCAGACTGGAATCGCGCTTGGTGCGAGAAGACTTCGGGTCATTGATCCGGTCGGGGGGCAACAACCGGTTCGTAATGAAAGAGGTACCGTGTGGGCCGTTATGAACGGCGAGATCTATAACTATCGAGAACTACGGGAACAGCTGTTGAGCAAAGGGCACCGACTCACGACTCGCTGTGATACCGAAGTCCTGGTCCACCTGTATGAGGATGAAGGATTTGAGGCCTTCCGTCGATTGCAAGGCATGTTCGCAGTGGCGCTGTGGGATCATGAACGTCGTGTTGCGTGGTTGGTTCGTGATCGCCTGGGTATCAAACCGCTGTACTACGCGATCCGTCAGGACGAAGCCGGTCGGGGTACCTCCGTCGTATTTTCCTCGGAGATTCCTTCTCTGCTCGAAGCCTTGCCGGATTGGCGGCTTCGGTCGGAAGGGGTTGCCGAGTACCTGATGCATTTGTATGTGCCGGGGCCGAGCACGATGATTGCCGGCGTGCATCAATTGCGTCCTGGCGAAGCCATGCGCATCTCGGACGGACGAGGGGAGTTGGTGCGGTACTACCGTCCTGATGAAACACTCTACCATCACGACCAATGGACCATCAAAGAGGCCAGCAGTGAGGTGTTGCAAACTTTTAAAGCTACTGTGAAATCCCATCTGGTCAGCGATGTCCCCTTGGGATTATTTCTTTCAGGCGGGATCGACTCGGCGTCTCTATTGGCCATAATGGCGAAAGAACGCCGTGAGCCGGTCAAGACCTTTCTCGATCGGATATGAACATCCGTCCGATCAATCATTCAGTGAGCTGGATTCGGCACGATGGTTAGCCAATCACTTCAAGACCGTTCATTCGGAGACGATTCTGAGGCCAGATGCGGTCACGCTCCTCGGGAAAGTAGTGGAGGGCATGGGGGAGCCATTTGCTGACTCGTCAGCGATCCCCACGTATCTCGTGTCGGAGGTTGCGCGGCAGACCGTCACAGTTGCACTTTCTGGAATTGGCGGCGATGAGCTCTTCGGTGGATATCCTCGCTATTTGGGCCTCTGCACAGCCGCGCAGTATCAACGAATTCCCCGTGTGTTGCGTGAGCGCATGGCCCAGTGGAGCAGTCGTCTTGGTGAGCATGGAAACGCTCGCGACCACGCCGCCCGTTTGAAGCGATTTCTCGGCAATGGGCATCTGGCGCTTCCCGAGCAATACCGACGCTGGACTACATTCATTCCAGCCGAATGGGACGGCAGTCTCTGGGGAGACAGTTTGGAAGCGATGTTTGTGAATGATCGGCCTCTTGGACCGGCAGAGGTGTTGTTCGACCAGTGGCCATCGTCCGACCCGGCGGACCGTGGCATGGGCGTCGACCTCCAGAGTTATTTGCCTGACGATCTCCTGCGCATGGCTGATCGAATGAGTATGGTGCACTCGCTCGAGTTGCGTGTCCCGTTTTGCGATCATCATCTCTTGGCTGCAGCCCTGCGAATTCCTGCCCGGGTACGTCTGACCGGTTGGCAATTGAAAGGGTTTATGCGCCGAATGTTACGAGGCCTGCTGCCGGATCGAATTCTTCGTGCACCCAAGCAGGGGTTCATGGTGCCTATGGCCCGATGGCTTCGAGAGGACCTTCGCGAGATGGCACACGATCTGTTAGCAGACGATGTGATCAAGGATCGGGGGTATGTCAAACCGGCTTATGTGCGGTGGTTGCTGGAGACACATGAGAGCGGGCACCGAAACTGTTCGGATCAGTTGTATGCATTGATGGTGTTGGAGCTGTGGCATCGGGGGTTGCGTACCGGCTCCTCTGAACGAATGGCCGTGGTGGCTACCTCATGAATATTCTATTGCTGGCTGAAGTTTCAGCGGAGCGAGTCATTGGTGGTGCGGAACGGGTTCTTCGCAATCAAGCTCTTGGGTTGGCGAGACTTGGACATCGCGTGGAGCTGTTGACGCGGGCCCCCGAGCACGCAGGTGAGGGTGAGCAGGAGATGAACGGGATTCGCGAATGGCGCTATTCGGTGAGTCGCAGGCACGAAGCGGCGTTTCTCTGGTCTTCAGTGCGCCGATCAGTTGAACAATTCGATCGCTTACGCGCGACCGAACCGCTGGATGCTGTCATCGTTCATCAGGCGCTGGCAGGACTGGGCCCGATTCTGACTCGTCGTCATGCCGCATCCCGATGGATCTATCTGTGTCACTCTCTCGCTCATGAAGAGTACGAGACGCGGCAGAGGTCGACTGGTTCCACCCTGGCGAGCCTGCGTCGACAGGCCAATCTTCGGGCAAGGCAGTCGGTAGAACAGGCGGTGATGTCCCGATGTCACCGTGTGGCCGTTCTCAGTCAATTCATGCGCCAGCGGGTCATAGGCGCGCACGGTATTTCGATCCGATGGTATTGCGACTCATCCCGGGAGCGGTTGATCCGCATGCCTTTATGCCGTTAGAGGACCGGCGGCTTGCAAAAGCAGCCCTTAACCTCCCGGACAATCGTGCCATCCTCTTTACGGTTCGAAACCTTGTCCCGAGGATGGGGTTAGAGAATCTACTCTGTGCGATCGAGATGCTGAAGAGCACACAGCACGAGTTGATGCTGGTGATTGGTGGGGAGGGCCCCTTGCAGGCACAACTCCAAGCAGACATACGACGGAAAAGGCTCAGCCATGTCGTACGTCTGATAGGGTTCGTTCCCGAATCCAAGCTCAGCCACTATTACCAGGCCGCAGATCTTGTCCTGATACCGAGCCTTCAACTAGAGGGGTTCGGCCTGGTGATGGTTGAGGCGATGGCTTGCGGGACGCCCGTGCTTGGGACGCCGGTCGGGGCGATTCCGGAGATCTTGAACCAAATTGATCCCATCCTAGTCGCGGAAGGGGTTGATGGTCGGTCGATTGGACGGGCGATTGAACGAGTCTTGAGACGCTTACAGGAACCAGGTGAGGCGAGCCGGTTAGCGAAAAAAGGTCGCGCCCTGATTGAGCGCCGGTACAATTGGGAACAACATTGCCACGAGTTGGTCAGCTTGTTGGATAGTCCGAAACAGATACGACTCGCGGCATAGCAGGTTGTTAAAAGGCCTTCCAGCAAGGCGGCCGAGTAAAGAGGCGAAGCGTACTCTTTGCCGTACATTGAGCCTCTGAGCGATGCCCGAACGAAGCAGGAGGAATGTTTTAATATCCTGCAGGAACTGGACTGTATGGCTGTTCGAAAGGTTGTTCATATCATCACTCGATTGGATCAGGGTGGCTCTGCTCAGAACACTCTGCTCACGGCATTAGGACACGAGCGCACCCAGTTCGAGCCGGTTGTGATCACCGGACAAGCTGGAAGGTGGGACGCGCAGGGGGGGATGACAGCCATCACAGAGAACCTTCGTCTCTTGGAGAAGGAGGGGATTCGTTACCACATGGTCCCGTCGTTGGTTCGTCATCTCAGCTCAAGGGCCGATCTGACGGCGCTGTGGAGCCTTATTGCCTTGTTGCGACAGGAACAACCCCACATCGTACATACCCACACATCTAAAGCAGGAGTGCTGGGTAGATTGGCTGCGTGGATCACGGGTGTTCCCGTGATTGTCCACACGCCACACGGGCATGTGTTCTACGGCCACTTCGGGTCGATCTTCTCCTGGGTATTTCTACAGATCGAGCGCGCATTGGCATGGATCACCGATGTGTTGATTGCACTGACAGCGGCCGAAAAAGCTGAGCACCTAGAGCGAGGAGTTGGGTGGGCCGATCGATTTGCCGTCATACCAAGCGGGATCGACATCGACCGCTTCAAGCAAGTTCGGAAGGCCAGAAAGGTGATGCCGGAGTGGTTCGACTGCCCACCTGATGCGATAGTTATCGGCTCTGTCGGCTGGTTGACGGATATTAAGGGGCATCGGTTTTTGGTTGACGCCGTCGCTCGATTAAAACAGGAACATCCTCATCTGCATCTCGTCATTCTCGGTAGCGGGGGGCAGTATGATGCCCTGCTGCACCAGGCACGCAACGCCGGCATCAGTCAGTCCATACATCTGGTAGGTCATCGAGAGGATGTCGAACGGGCTCTGGCTGGGATGGATGGCTTCGTCTTGCCATCGCTCAATGAAGGGATGGGGCGGGCCTTGATTGAGGCCATGGCAGCGGGACTTCCGGTGATTGCCAGCCGAGTGGGGGGAATTCCTGCGCTGATTGAGGATGAGAAAAATGGTCTCCTGGTTCCAGCCGGAGATAGTCTCGCGCTCGCCGTCGCGATGCGACGGATATTGTCCGATCCTCCCTGGGCCCGCACATTAGGACAGAACGCAATGCGGAGTATTGGAACAGCCTACGGCGTCCCTGCCATGGTTCGAACCATTGAGTCGATCTATAGAGGGGGAGCAGTGGGCCATGCGTAGAACCAGCCGTAGAATGGCAATCGCCCTGTTTGCTGTCGTGATGGGCCAGATAGGGGATGCAGCGTGTTTAATTGCTGCACCAGCCACGGGACAGTACTCTCTGCGGGCCGCCATTCATGTCCACAGTACGATGAGTACGGGATCCTTCAGCTTGGAATCGTTGGCTAGAAGAGCCGAGGAACAGCAGCTGGATGTCTTAATTCTCTCCGAAAATTTCACGTTGCGATATGACTATGGTTTCCAGCCGCTTGAAGGATTTCTGAAGTACCAGGTCACATTTCCTTCAGTCATGGAGTACGGTGTCCAACGTTTTCTCGATGAAGTGCGTGCAGTGCGGGACCGTCATCCGAATCTGATTATTATTCCAGGGGTTGAGGTCGCCCCGCATTATTACTGGACTGGTTCGCTACTGCACGGGGATCTCATTATGCACAACGCCCAGCGGAATCTCCTCGTCATCGGGCTCGAAAAGGCCGAGGATTATGAGCATCTTCCTGCTCGTGGAAGTGCTTACTCGTTTGTGTGGGGCTGGCAGAGTGTGGTCAATGTGTTTCCACTGCTGCTGTTGGTTCCCGCCGTTTGGTTGTGGAAGTCTCAGGATCAGAGATATTCTGATTGGAAAGGGCCTGCATTTCGCCTCCGGCCTGTGCTCGCTGTCTCTCTCTTGATCGCATGTATGGTCCTGATGGCCAATGCGTGGCCGATGAGGATGCCTGTCTATAGCTCTCATGACGGCACGGGTGGGTATCGGCCTTACCAAGCCTTGATTGATCGGGCGGTTGAACAGGGCGCGTTGGTGTTTTGGTCTATGACGGAAGCACGAGATTTTAGCCAGCATTCATTTGGACCGCTCGGAGCGGTCACCGTCAAGACTGAGCCTCATCCCGACGCGTTAGTCTTGACGCAAGACTACACAGGATTTGGTGGATTGTACCAAGACGCCAGGCGAGTGATTGTGCCGGGGGGCGTATGGGACCAACTGTTGAAATCGAGGATGGTACATGAACAGGACATGTTTCCCACACTGATCGGAGAAGTGGCATTCCATGGAACCACGGATCTCGGAAAGGATCTGGATCGGGTGTACACCGTCATCCAGACATCCGAGCGAACTACAGCCGCCATCCTGGCTTCGCTCAAGACAGGTCGGGCCTATGCGGTTGCAAGAGGTGATCAGAATATTCTGCTTCAGCTCGACGAGTTTCGTGTATTGAACAACGGACAGTCTGCGGGGATTGGCGAGACGCTTCATGGAAGCACGAGTGGAGGTATCATCGTTCGTGTCGGAGTGTCCGCCGTAGATGGGAAGCCTTATGCGGCGAAGCTTCGTATCATTCGATCCGGTCACGTCATCAGACAGGTCGAGGGCCAGACTCCCTTGCAGGTGGAACTCGTGGATCATGAGGCTCAGCGGGAAGAGTGGCTGAATTATCGAGTGGAAGTTGTTGGCAAGGGCGGAGAATTGCTGACCAATCCGATCTATGTCTCACCGACGGATGGCTCAGACACAAACAAATCCCAACGACTGGCCGTTCGCCTCGGAGCCGTCGCTCAGAGCCGGATCGCAACAAGCTGAAAGACTGGGTACAGCATGCGCGTGACTATTCACCAACCGCAATTCCTGCCGTGGCTCGGGTATCTCGACAAAATTGACCAAGCGGACCTCTTCATCATGTTGGATACCGTCCAGTTCAAGAAAAACGAATGGCAGAATCGTAATCGCATTCGGACTGCGAAGGGATGGCAGTGGTTGACGGTTCCGGTCCTGCAACATTTCGGGCAACGGATCGATAAGGTCCTGATGAATCCAACTGTCACCTGGAAAGCTCAGCACCTCCGTGCGCTGGACATGCATTATGCTCGGGCGCCGTATCGTAACCGATATCTTGCCCAGTTACGTGAGATCTACTCGGCACCCTGGAATAAGTTGAGCGATCTCAACAAGGTGACCGTGCAATGGTTGCTCGAGGCTTTTGGAATTACCACGCCGGTCCATCACGCTTCCGACTACGCGGCTCGCGGCGAGCCGACGGACCGATTGATCGACCTCTGTCAGGCGGCCGGCGCTACGGAGTATCTTGCCGGGCCAGGTGCTGAGCATTACATGGATAAGCCGCGATTCGAATCCTCTGGTGTTCGGCTGGATATACAGGTGTTCCAGCACCCGATCTATCGCCAGGTGTACGAGCCGTTTGAGCCGAATCTATCCGCCCTTGATCTCTTGTTGATGCAAGGACCTGACGCACTCACGACCCTGCGTCAAACACGACCGATGGATCATTCGATGACGAGTGTGTAGGAGGATCAGGTATGAGGCGTGCTGACGTCAAAGAACCGATGCGCATTCTTGCCCTGGGCGCCCATCCTGACGACATCGAGGTAGGGTGTGGCGGAACATTGATCAAGTATGCGGAGAATGGCCACCGCATTTTTCTCATGGTCATGACACAAGGTGGGGCAGGCGGCAATGTGTCGGTTCGCAAGAAAGAACAAGAACGGTCGGCCAAACTTCTCCAAGCCGAAGAAGTGTTCTGGGGAGGTTACCAGGACACGGAAGTTCCCCTGGCTCGAGATCTGATCCAAACCGTCGAGGGGATCGTGCAAAAGATCGAGCCGCATTTTATCTTTGTTCACTACCATGATGATACCCATCAAGATCACCGGCATTTGGCGATGAGCACAATTACTGCTACGCGATATACGAAAAATGTGCTGTTTTACGAAGGACCAACCACACAGAACTTTGCGCCGACGGTGTTTGTTGATATTCAGCAGGCCTTGGATCGCAAGATCCAGGCATTAGAGGCTCATGCTTCGCAAGTCAGGAAGACCAACATCGAAGGGATCAGCATCGCGGATCTGGTTAGGTCGTCGGCGCATTTTCGCGGTATCCAAGGCCGTGTGAGAACGGCAGAAGGTTTTCTTCCGTTGCGGTTGTTTATTAACATCGGGATGTAGCCTTAGCGGCGATGATGATTCCTCACTCACGACCCTCAATCGAAGCGGAGGACATTCGTGCAGCCGTCGAGGTTCTGCAATCCCGTCAGCTGGCTCAAGGCCGTCTGGTCGAGCAGTTTGAACGAGGGATGGCCGCATACTTCGGCCTGTCCGGAGGAGTGGCGGTTACCTCAGGAACGGCCGCTCTCGAAGTTGCCCTCCGTGCAATGGGAATCGGGTCAGGCGATGAGGTCATTCTTCCGAGCTACGTCTGTGCGGCTCCGCTGTTGGCGATCCAGCGCGTTGGGGCAATCCCGAGGGTAGTCGATATCGAGCTCGCCAGTTTTAACATGAACCCCTCAGCCGCGCAGGAGGCCAGGACTTCAAGGACCAAGGCTCTCATCGTGCCGCATCTCTTCGGTCTTCCAGCCGATTTGACGGCGCTTGAGCGTTTGGGGATTCCGATCATTGAAGATTGCGCACAAACGCTTGGGGCGATAGAGCAGGGAAGACCTGTCGGATCGATCGGGCTCGTGACGATCTGCTCGTTTTACGCAACGAAATTACTCTGCGCCGGCGAGGGAGGGATGTTGCTGTCGCGTGATGAAGCCTTGCTGGAGAAGGCACGCAGACTGAGGGAATACGACGAAACGCCATCGCTCCATCCATCGGCCACCAATGTGAAGATGACGGATCTTCAGGCCGCCATCGGTCTTGCGCAACTGGGACGTCTTGCCGCGTTCATCGAGCGTCGGAGCTCGCTCGCGGAGGAGTATCGTGCGAGACTGAGCGGCGCAGCACTCGTTCAGCCGATCGTTCCCGCCGGTCGCACGCATACCTACTATCGCTTTGTGGTGCGCCTGCCGAATCTTGCCGGGGCCACAGATGGGTTGAGTGAAGTGATCGCCCGATTTGAAGCTCGTGGTGTCCACTGTCGGAAGCCGGTGTTCCGCTCGCTTCACCGGTACCTTGACTTGGATGGTTTTCCTTCCACTGACGAAGCGGAGCGGACCACACTCTCGATTCCGCTGTTCCCATCGCTGACGGATGAAGAAGTGGCGCACATCCAGGTGGCATTGCGATCGGAGTGGCCGTGAAATCGATCGAGACGCAACTGGTAACCCCATGTACCACCACGACCTGGCGTTGGATCACGCCGCTGGTCTCAGGCGCGGCACTGGGAGCCGTGGCGCTGGCGATTCCTTCCGTTCGAGAACTCTTTCAGCTTGAAGGCCTGCGATGGCTCTACGTCTTTCTGTTTGCGTTTCTCGGGACCGGAGCTTTAACCCCGCTGATGGTCCGGATTGGCCATCGATGGAACCTTGTCGATACACCTGCCGATCGAAAGATTCACATCATTCCCACCCCACGGCTTGGTGGTCTTGCACTGTACGGCGGATTTATTGGTTCGGTGCTGCTGAACTCGATCGTGCCTGATTGGATGGTGGCCATTCTTGTGGCCGGCTCTCTTCTGTTGATCATCGGCGTCATCGATGACATTCGGGAGCTGCCGGCCTCGGTCAAACTGTTCGGGCAATTGCTGGCGGCGGGCATCGTCATTGCGTCGGGAAAGATTTTGACACTTTTTCCTCCAGGACCACTTGGAGATATGGCCAACATTGTTCTGACGCTCTTCTGGATCGTCGGGATTACGAACGCGTTCAATTTTTTCGATGGCATGGATGGATTGGCCACCGGGCTGGCCGTGCTTATGGCCGGGTTCATGGGCGTCGTCGCGTTCGAAACGAATCAAGCGGGTCTGGGTTGGCTCGCGATTGCCATGATAGGAGCCGGCCTGGGATTTCTCCCGTACAATTTTCGTGGGACTAGGCCTGCCGTCATTTTCTTAGGTGACGGTGGATCAACCTTCATTGGATTTACGTTAGCTTGTCTGGCCGTCAAAGGTAACTGGGCCGATTCCAGCCCAATTGTGTCATTCAGCAATCCGTTGCTGATTTTTGGAGTCCTCATCTATGACATGATTCACATTACCGTGGAACGGGTCATCACGGGAAAGGTCAAATCCGTGAAGGAATGGTTGGACTACGTGGGTAAGGACCATCTCCATCACCGCCTGGAGCGAGCGCTCGGTTCCCGTCAGGCCAGTGTGGCCATGATTTTTTTCTTCACCATCTGTCTTGGGCTGGCCGCACTGGCGCTCCGCCATGCCGGTACGACGGAGGCTGTGCTGCTCCTGATTCAGGCCGGCTTGATTGCCGCGATGATTACCGTCTTGGAAATCAGCGGGCGCCGTCGATAGGGACTTGCACTCCTGCTCCATTCCCGTTACAAGAATCCTCCATGGTGCCAACCGTTGAATGGAAAGATGGAGCTGTCCGGCTGCTGGATCAAAGCCGACTTCCAGGAGCAGTGGAGTTCCTCGACTGTCGGGATTACAAGGCCGTCGCAGACGCGATCCGCACGTTGAAAGTTCGCGGAGCGCCGGCCATCGGCGTGACGGCAGCGATGGGTGTCGCCTTGGGCGCGCAGGCCATCCGTGCGACTGACTACCCAACCTTTGCACAGGCAGTCTTCACAATCTGTGACGACCTGGCCGCGACCAGGCCGACGGCGGTCAATCTCTTTTGGGCTCTTGAACGAATGAGGCGGAAGCTGGAGTCGGTGCGAGCTCAGCCGGTCTCGACGATCAAGCAAGTCCTTACTTTAGAATCTCAAGCAATACTTGAAGAAGATATTGCGCTCTGCAAGACCATGGGGCGCCATGGGGCGGATCTGATCCGTGATGGACAGACGGTTTTGACGCACTGCAATGCCGGTTCGCTCGCGACGGCAGGCTATGGAACGGCACTCGGGGTCATTCGCGCTGCGTGTGAGCAGGGCAAGAAAATCAATGTGATTGCTGATGAAACTCGTCCTGTACTTCAAGGTTCTCGCCTCACAGCATGGGAGCTGATGCAGGATGACATTCCTGTCACATTGATCACCGACAATATGGCCGGCTCACTCATGCGGCAGGGAAAGATTCATCTCTGCGTCGTCGGCGCCGATCGAATCGCTGCGAATGGAGATGTGGCCAACAAGATTGGCACCTATTCGGTGGCAGTCTTGGCGAAGGCTCACAACATTCCCTTCTACGTCGCGGCTCCGTATTCGACGATCGACCTCAAGACAAAATCGGGAGCTGATATCCCGATCGAACAGCGAAACCCATTAGAAGTGACAACCATTCATGGGAGCCATCCGGTCGCACCCAAAGGTGTGGCCGTCTACAATCCTGCCTTCGATGTCACACCGGCTGAACTGATCACCGGCATCATCACCGAACGGGGTGTCTTTAAGCCTGGCGAACTCGCGTCACAGTTTCAATCAAAGTAGTTTGCTCTTCCCCGTAAGGTACCGGAGTTATGATCGATTGTTGTGTATGGAGGGAATGCGGGAACCGGCGTATGCTGATGGTCGCCCAGGATCATCAACGTGTGGCATAGGATAGAAGGAGACGCCGTGGGAACGAAGACCGTCAGCGAGTTCACGAATCCGGGGATTCCTGTTCCGGCGTTGGATGCCTTGACCGACGTGTTGCGGGAAGGGGCGAGACGCATGCTGCGGGAAGCCGTGGAGGCAGAAGTGCAAGAGTTTCTGACCCGCCATGCCCCGCTCAAAGACGGGAACAATCGTCAACGGGTGGTGCGGAACGGCTATCTCCCGGAACGGACGATCCAGACCGGACTGGGGGACATCGCCGTCACGGCGCCCCGTGTGCGGGACCGGGAGGGAGCCATCCGATTCTCGTCCCAGATCCTTCCACCCTACCTGCGGCGCACCAAAAGCCTGGTCGAACTGTTGCCGTGGCTGTACCTCCGAGGGATCTCCACGGGAGATTTCAGTTCCGTGCTCACCAGTCTTCTGGGACAGGATGCCCCGGGGTTATCCGCCGCGACGATCCAGCGCCTGAAGGAGTCCTGGAAGGAAGACCACTGCCAGTGGGCGATCCGAGCCCTGTCGAAGACCTACGTGTATCTCTGGGCCGACGGGATCCATTTCAATGTCCGAATGGACGAGGCCCACCATTGTGTACTGGTTGTGATCGGGGCGACTGTGGACGGGAAGAAAGAACTTCTGGCGATCCAGGACGGCTACCGGGAAAGTGAACAGTCCTGGAAGGAACTCTTGCTTGATCTCAAACACCGGGGCCTCTCCGTGGACCCGAAGTTGGCGATCGGCGATGGGGCGTTGGGGTTTTGGAAGGCCCTCCCCCAAGTCTTTGGAGCCACGCGGGGACAACGGTGTTGGGTCCACAAGACGGCCAACGTGCTGAACACGTTACCGAAGGCCAACCACCCCAAGGCCAAAAGTGCACTCCATCAGATCTGGATGGCGGAGACGAAACACGCCGCGCACAAGGCTCTCGATGCGTTTCTCGCCACCTACGCGGCGAAATATCCGAAGGCAACGACCTGCCTGGTCAAGGATCGGAACGCCCTCTTGGCCTTCTACGACTTTCCGGCCGAACACTGGGTCCACATCCGGACGACCAATCCCATTGAATCGACCTTCGCCACCGTCCGGCACCGGACTGTCAAAACCCGAGGCTGTGTGTCCCGGGAGAGTATGCTCTCGATGGTCTTCAAGCTTGCAGTGGTGGCGGAGCAACGCTGGAGACGCCTGAAAGGGTCCGAGCGTGTCGGCGAGGTGCTGCGGGGCGTGGTCTTCAGGGATGGGGTGAACGAGGAGGAGCGGGCACGTGCCGCCTAAACACGATCCCCGCTGCACGACACAAGGCACAGGCCGTGGGGTGGGAACCCTTCTCCAGTTCACGATCACGTTGACCGGGGTCCGTCCGCCAATCTGGCGGCGCGTCCTGGTGCCGGAGAGGTTGTCCCTGTCCGGGTTGCACGATGTCATCCAGGAGGTGATGGGGTGGACCGACTCACATTTACATGATTTTCATTGGCGTGAAGAACGGTTTGGCGTGCCCGATCCCGAGTTTGACGAGGAGCAGGTGGTCGATGAGGACACGGTGACGCTCAAGGAGCTGGGTCTGTCCGTCAAGGATAGGGTGCACTACCTGTATGACTTCGGGAATGGGTGGGAACACGTGCTGACGGTGGAAAAGGTTTTGGAGGCTGGGAAGCCCCAGATGCCGATCTGCCTGAAGGGTGCCCGATCGTGTCCTCCGGAAGATTGTGGAGGGGCCTGGGGGTATGAGAATCTTCTGAAGGTTCTCAAGGATCCGGCGCACGAGGAGCATGAGGAGTGGAAGACCTGGCTGCCCGAGGACTTCGACCCCGAACGGTTTGATCTCGCGGAGGTTAACAGCGGGTTATCAGTGAGACAGTGGACTCTCGCTCCTCCTTCCAGGAAGGGGCGGAGGAAGAAGGGGTGAGCAGGTTCGCTCAGACAACAGGGACCATCAGGCAGAGCTATTTCCAAAAAGCTTCATACCCAACATTTGACTTTATCTCACCAGACAGCGGCGATGCCTCCAAGAATCGTTGCGGTAGCGAGGGTCATGTTAAGAGTCGTCATGTTGTCTAACCATTGAATGCAATGACCGGCACAGCAGACTCGAATGGACTGCAGACTAGAGGGTAATTTTTACGCGTATTCAACCACTTGTCAATGCTCTCCATAGCGATGCACGCGTGGATCATACTCATTCAGGTGGGCGGACCTCACCTTGCCGGAGTGCGTTGTAGGAAACTACCGGGCGACGATGCTGACTTGTACGGAATAGCCAAGCTGGGACAGGAATTGCTCGCACTCTTCCCAGGTGAGGCCGAAGGCACGCACGTCGGCGAGGCCGATCCTGGCCAAAACGTCACGAATAGTCGGAAGATAGGCTGGATCGAATTTGCCCTCCATCATTGCCGATTCTGCCCAGGCCACGAGATCAGTCAGTGTCAGTTCATGCCGAAGGTAAGCGGAAAGCTGATCGACAACCGTCTCACACATGATGAGCTTCATGCTGGGTATGCCATCAGGTGGAAATGGTTAGATTGCAATAGGAGTCAGAGAGAAAACACGACCGTATCGCGCTGCTGTCGCGGTGTCTCCATTTTTCAGCGCTTCACGCACATCATCGAGTTTGTAGGCGTCTTCCACCGATAGGTAGGGGGACCATTCGTTATCGGTCACCAGCAGCTCAACGTTGACTTCGGCAAGATATCCTCCTTCATGAATCAGCTTCGTTCGCGGTTGTTTCTTCATGTGCGCCTCCTCATGAATCCGTTCTGCCATTGGTCTGGGTCTGGTCGATACGCAGTCACAACAACTGCCGGCTCTGAGTGTCCTCTCGGAATACCCCATACGACGTGAATCAGATTCCCGTTTTTGTCTTGCTGCAATACCAGAACGCAAGGCCCTTTGGGATAATCTGGATAGTCTTCTACTACTCGCCCATCCCCAACGCCTTCAATAATATCACGGGAAAGAATATCATCCGCCACAAGCTCATCGTAACCGTGCTCTGAAATCCGAACGGATCTACTCGTGACGAGACGTTTAATGCGTTCGAACGTATCACTCACGGCCTGCTATAGAATCCAGGATGAGAGGTGCCATTACTCCGGTCTCTTCGAGGCGGGAGTTTTTCATGAAAGACCTCGGATTCACACAATGTAATCACGCCATGTCAGGGAGGCTGCCTAAATATGGTACGTATGCTGGCATAGGAGTATTAAGTCTTGCAACTGATTCCTGGTTCCACCAGTTGAATTGACTCTCCTTGACCCCCTTCATATAATGCGGATCGTTTCAGGTTTGCCTTATCCGCCCTACACGTATGCGATCACTCTTCAAGGGGAACGCTGCTGAAAAACTGGCGAAAGTTCGTGTTGGACTGCGCCATGCGTTTGCCGTTCGACCTGAGACTGAGTCCCTCGCTATTGAAGATGTCCAATTGCTGGAACGAATAGCCGAGATGGTCGTCAAACGCGGCATGGCGGCTCCGGCGACGATGTTCTTGGAATCCATGGGGCCGATGAATTTTCTTGGCAGTCAGGCGCTGCATTTCATCACGCCGATCATTGACTGCGTGTTGAGTGCCAAAGAAGTTGAGCAAGTTGCACGATTGCTCGAGCGCCGGGATACGGTGACTCGTTTGATTGCCATCATTGAAGCTAAGTCTGCTCCACAGGGAGCAACGGCTCAATGACCGCTTCTGCCTCCAGCCCTCCCAAGATCGATCGTCCTCTCAACGTCATTGTCGCCACCGATTGTGGCAGCACCACGACCAAAGCCATTCTCATCGAGAAAGTTGGTGATGAGTATCGACAGACCTATCGCGGTGAAGCCCCGACGACGGTGGAAGCGCCGTTTGAGGATGTGACACGTGGTGTTCTGAATGCCATCGCGGAAATCGAAGAGCTTTCGGGCCGGAAGATTCTGGATGGGGACAAGATCATCACGCCCTGCCAGGACGAGAAAACGGGTGTCGACATTTACATCTCGACCAGCAGCGCCGGTGGTGGCTTACAGATGATGGTGACCGGTGTCGTGCAGAATATGACGGGTGAAAGCGCGCAACGTGCGGCCTTGGGGGCCGGCGCTATCGTCATCGACGTGCTGGCGGCTAACGACGGTCGGTTGCCTCACGAAAAGATCGAGCGGATTCGTTCCATGAGGCCAGACATGATTCTGATGTCAGGCGGGACTGATGGAGGGGCGGTCACCCACGTCGTGGAGATGGCGGAATATATCGCCGCGGCGGAACCACGGCCACGGTTCGGCGTGACCTACAAGTTGCCGCTGATTTATGCGGGCAATAAGGAAGCCCAACCGCAAGTGAGAAAGATCCTGGAAGAGAAGTCGTCGCTGGTCGTCACCGAGAACATCCGACCGGTGCTGGAGCGAGAGAACTTGGCGCCGGCGCGCAACAAGATTCACGACCTGTTTCTTGAGCATGTCATGCAGCAGGCGCCTGGTTACAAGAAGCTCATGGAAATGGCTGGGGCGCCGATCATGCCGACTCCCGCTGCAGTCGGCCTCATCATGGAGGCGATTGCCAAACGGGAACATCTGAATCTGATCGGTGTGGATATCGGGGGGGCAACCACGGACGTGTTTTCCGTCTTCGACGGCGTATTCAACCGGACGGTCAGTGCCAATCTGGGCATGTCGTACAGCGTGTCGAATGTGCTCGCGGAAGCGGGACTGGCCAATATCATGCGTTGGGTCCCGTTTACGATCGATGAGCAGACGTTGCGCAACCGGATCAAGAACAAGATGATCCGACCCACCACCATTCCGCAGACGCTTGATGAACTGCAAATCGAACAGGCGATCGCACGGGAAGCGTTGCGGCTGGCATTGATTCATCATAAGTCGCTCGCAACTGGATTGAAGGGTGTGCAGCAGGAACGGACGATTTCGGATGTCTTCGAACAACAGACCTCAGGCAAGACGCTGATCGATATGTTGAAGCTGGATTTGATCGTCGGAAGCGGGGGGATTCTCTCGCACGCTCCGCGGCGGATCCAATCGATGTTGATGATGGTCGATGCCTATGAGCCGATGGGCTGTACGCGATTGTCCGTCGACAGCATTTTCATGATGCCGCATCTCGGGGTGCTGTCTACGATTAATGAGAAGGCAGCCACCGACGTGTTCGTGCGAGACTGCATGATTTATCTCGGGACCTGCGTGGCGCCGATCGGACAGGGAACAGACGGCGGTGTGTGTGCCGACTATGAAATCACCTGGCCCGATGGGAAGACCGCGAAGGAGCAATTGAAGTTTGGCGAGTTGAGATTGTTTCCATTGGAGTCCGGCAAGCAGGCCACGATCAAGGTACAACCTGCCAAGGGGGTCAACATGGGGTCAGGGGCGGGTGTGGCCGTGACCAAGGAAGTTCATGGCGGTGTCGTCGGGCTCTTGCTCGATGGCCGTGGGCGACCGCTTCGACTTCCAGCTGATCAACCAGGCCGTGTCGCGGCGCTCGACAAAATGGTTTAAGGCAGTCGGATTGTATCCGACAGCGGAGTAGTGAGGGCTGAGGACTGAGGATGACTAAGAGAAGTCACGCATTTGCTCAGTCCTGGTGAAAACGATGGCTCACTCCTATACTCCCGGCTTAACAGTCACGGATCATACGGTCATCCACCGTCGGCGCATGTTGCCGCTGCCGGGGACGGTCGTGGTCACTATCGGCGATCTGGTCCGTTCCGATCAAGTTGTGGCGCGGGCGGAGTTGCCGGGGAAGGTATTCCCGGTCAATCTCGCCAATCAGCTCAGCGTGGCTCCGGGTGAGATCAAAGACTATCTCATCAAGAAGGAAGGCGATGTCGTCGGAAAGAACGAAATCCTCGCTGAGAACAAGCCGTTGATCAAATGGTTTAAGACGGAGATTCGTTCGCCGGTCGCGGGGACGATCGAATCGGTGTCGAGCGTCACGGGACAAGTCCTCTTGCGCGAACCTCCACGGGTGCTTCAGCTGCTCGCCTATGTGAACGGCACGATCATCGAAACCATTCCGCAGCAGGGCGTCGTGGTCGAAACGACGTGTAGCCTTGTCCAGGGGATCTTCGGCATCGGTGGAGAAACGTCCGGGGAGATTGTCATGGCGGTGAAGTCGCCTGATGAGCCGTTGACACCGGGTCACTTCAATAGCGCCATGAAGGACAAAGTTGTGGTCGGGGGATCCTTCCTTTCAGCCGAGGCGATGAAGCAGGCCAAGGCGGTGGGTGTCGCTGGTTTGGTTGTCGGCGGGATTCACGATGAAGATTTGCGCGCCTTGCTGGGCTATGACCTCGGTGTGGCCATTACCGGAACCGAACAGGTGGGGTTTACGCTGATCCTGACCGAGGGGTTCGGGACGATTCCGATGGCGGCCAAGACCTTCAAGCTGCTCTCTTCCCATGCCGGCCAGAAAGCGTCGATTTCTGGTGCCACCCAGATCAGGGCCGGCGTGATTCGTCCTGAGATTATTGTTCCTCAGGAACACACCAGCACGAAGGGGGCAGCTCAGTTACAACGCGAGGGCATTCGTCTTGGTGACCCGGTCCGGATCATCCGCGATCCGATGTTCGGGCGTATCGGTGAAGTATCGGCGCTTCCATCAGAGCTCACCAAGATCCCCACAGAGAGTGAGGTGCGGGTCTTAGAAGTGAAATTTGCCGATGGACAGAAAGCCGTCATTCCGCGGACGAACATCGAAGTCATCGAAGGGGCATGAGCAACGTGAATCCTCCGGCGTCAATCGGCCAGCGGAGCGTATGTGTGGTTGTCTGGACTCTGCTGGTGTCTGTCTGGCTCTGTTCCTCTGCCTTGGCACAGACATCGATCAGCGCTCCCCAAGACGTGCGGGTCTTTGATACGCCGAGTGATGGTGGAGGCAGCCTCACCGTGCAGTGGGCTCCCTCGTCCTGGGATGGTCCGGATGCACGGTATCAAGTCTTGGCCGGTGATGCGGCTGTGACTGACCCGGCAGCGCTCACGATCATCGCGGAGTTCCCAGCGAACACAAAATACGTCAAAGACGCAAAAACCGCTTGGTGGACAAGGAACGTCGACAAAACCTGGCATCAAGTCCTCATCAGAAGCGCGAAGGGATTCGAGGTCAAGGATGGGACATCCTATGCCGTTGCTGTGGCAGCCATTCAAGGCGACCAGCGGGTCTTCAGCCAGGTCTTGGTGACCAGTCCTTCGCCGGACTGGTTTAATTGGAATCAGCTCAATAATCTCATCATCGCGTTGTCGTTCGGGGGACTGGTCTTCTACACGATCAGTCACGCGAAGCGACATGAGATCTTCCTACGGCGGATTCCAGGTCTTGATGCGGTTGATGAAGCGATCGGACGCGCGACGGAGCTGGGCAAGCCGATCCTCTATCTGACCGGCGCGCATGATCTGCATGATCCTTCGACGATCGCCGCCGCGGTTATTTTAGGGAAAGTTGCCAAACGGGCCGCGCTTTACGAAACGGAACTGCTGGTGCCGCACCGCGAGCCGATCACGATGGCAGTCTGCCAGGAAATTACCAAACAGGCCTATTTGGAAGCGGGCAAGCCGGATCTTTTCAAAGAAGACGCCAACTTTTTTATCACGGCCGATCAGTTCAGCTACACGGCGGCGGTGGATGGCATCATGTTGCGGAAGAAGCCGGCCGCTAACTTCTTCATGGGCGCGTACTTCGCCGAATCGTTGCTGCTGACGGAGACAGGCGCAAGTACTGGCGCCATTCAGATCGCCGGCACCGACTCGGACCACCAGCTTCCGTTCTTTGTGACGACCTGTGACTATACCTTGATCGGCGAGGAGCTCTACGCTGCCAGCGCGTATCTCTCCAAAGAACCGGTGCAGATCGGGACGCTCCGTCGGTCAGGATATCGGGAAGGCGGTCGTCCTGAGTGCCATCGGTATCGGCATCGTGTTGGCGACGGTGGGAACCGTCACCGGCGCACAATGGCCTCAGCTGTTTCTCGATCTCTTGAGGGATTTAAAATGATTTTCCTACGCCGACAGTTACCCCTCTTGATCACCCTGGTCACCGGCCTCCTGTTTGCCGCCCAGTACTACGTCCCGCATCCTGCATCGGAACAGATGCTCACCTCCGCGACGAAGTGGCTGCAGATCATCGGTGGGTTCGCGTTGATCCTGGGAGTGACCAGTCTGTTCCATCAGCATGCGGTGAAGATCAGACGCCAAGAAGCGGGCTGGGGCTATAGTCTCGTGCTGTACGTCGGGATGCTCGGCACCATCGCGGTCGGGCTTTGGACTAATGGAAAGGAGAGTGTCGAAGGGACCATGACGGCCTTCGGCTGGGTCTATAACTACATGATGGTGCCGCTACAAGGGACGATGTTTGCCATCCTGGCTTTCTTCATCGCTTCGGCTGCCTATCGCTCGTTCAGGGCCAAGAGTCGTGAAGCGGCCGTGCTGTTAGTGGCAGCTGTGATTGTCATGATGGGACGGGTGCCGTTGGGTGAGTATTTGATTCCCCTGAGCGGCGATGTGTCGTCGTGGATTTTGAATGTGCTGAACTCATCTGTGCGCCGGGCCATTCTGATCGGGGTCAGTCTCGGGGCCGTGGCCCTGTCCTTCAAGATCATCTTTGGCGTAGAGCGGTCGTATCTCGGGGGAGGCAAGGAGTAGTGAAGGCTGTGAGCGAAAGATGTGGATGGCGGGTATGACCTTCTCGGAAAAAATGCTCAAGATTGATCGGCGGATCATTTTCTTGATGATCGGTCTCTGCACGCTCTTGCCGTTGCTCTATCCGGTCGGCTTGCCGATCAGGATTTCAGCGGAAGTGCGTGGTGTGTATGACCACATTGAATCGTTGCCCGAGCGGTCGGTGTTCCTTCTGTCGATCGATTTCGATCCGGCGTCGAAACCGGAGCTCTATCCGCAAGCGATTGCCCTATTGCGCCATGCCTTCAGGAAGCACCTTCGTGTCGTCACGATGACACTCTGGGTGTCGGGCACCGGCATGGCGGATCAATTAGTGACACAAGTGGCCAAAGAGATGGGGAAGGAATACGGAACAGACTACGCCTTTCTCGGATGGAGTCCGGGCGGACAAGCCGTGATTATCAACATGGGGCAGGATCTCTATTCGGCATTTCCCAGCGACTATAGCGGAAAGTCCACGAAAGACTTGCCGGTGCTGGACGGTGTGCGGAGCTTGAAGGATGTTGGGTACATGGTCAGTTTGGGCGCGGGACGACCGGGGGTGGAAGAGTGGTATGTCTTCGGTAAGGATAAGTATAAGTTCGAGCTCGGCGGCGGTTGCACCGGAGTCATGGCGCCGGGATTGTATCCGTTGCTACGGAGCGGGCAGATCAACGGCCTCATCGGCGGCCTCCGTGGCGCAGCGGAATACGAAAACCTGATCGGACAGAAAGGCAAGGCCGTGGCCGGGATGGATGCGCAGTCGGCCACGCATCTCGCCATCATTCTGTTGGTGATCATGTGCAACTTGTTCTACTTTTCGCTGCGGCAGCAGAGAGGGTGAGATACGTGTGACTGAGCTACCGTTTGAGTCAATCGTAGGCGCGTGGGTCGCGACAGGGTTGACTCTACTCATCTTTTCCTTTCTCTACAAAGACAACCCGCTGTTCAAGCTCGCGGAACATCTTTATGTGGGTGTGTCAGTCGGCTACGTCATTGTGAAGACCTACGATACGGTCATCGTACACTTGGTCGTCAAGCCGATTGTTGAGAATGGTGAAATCGCCCTGCTGATTCCGGTCGCCATCGGGATGCTGATGCTGACTCGGTATGTGCCAAAGGCGGCATGGATGTCTCGGTATGCGTTCGCCTTTATTGTCGGGATGGGCGCGGGGTTGGCGATTCCGAGAACGGTGTCATCCTTCATTCTCAAACAAGTCGAGGATACCATTCGACCGTTGTTGTCGGTGACTGGACCGGACGGCCTCACGTTCTCGATGAATCTGCTCAATCCGGCCAGCCACCTTAACGCGATCATTATCTTGCTCGGAGTCAGCTCGGTGCTGTTCTACTTTTTCTTCTCGATTGAGCATAGCGGAGTGGGGAAGGCGGTGGCGCGAACCGGCATCCTCTTTCTGATGATTTCATTCGGCGCCGGGTTCGGCTATACGGTTATGGCTCGCATGTCGCTGTTGATCGGCCGCTTGACGGACTTGATCGAATTCTCCGATGCCTCCTACGGCCGTCCGACGGTTTGGCTGTCGCTCCTCACAGTTGGGGCTCTCTTTCTGCTAGCTCGGCGAGCTCGAGCACAACCTCCTGATACTCACTAGGTGCCGGTAGAGTTTGTGTCGAAGCTGTTGGTTGCAAGATCACCTTGAGAGCAGGACGCGTCAGGCTCACTAATATCAATAAATACCGTAGGAGTCTCAGAGGATGCTGGAAAAGCCTGTCCAGCAAGGCCGCAGCGAGCGAATGGCCGAGGCGTACACAGGTGGTACGTTGAGGCCTTGAGCGATGCGAGAACGAAGCTGGCGGGGTTTTACCGCATCCTCTGGTTGCAGCGGCTCTAGTCCGTCCCCTACAATGTCCCCCACCATGACTTCCAGTATTGTAAAGGACTCTAAACAATATCCGGTCCTGCGAAATCTGCAGTTTTCTCCCATTAAACAGGGAGAAGATCAGCTGATCGTGCTCTGGGACCCCAGCGGCTTGAGCAAAGAGAAGTTGGTCCTACCGCTGAATTTCTTCTTTATCGTGCAACATTTTGATGGTGAGCATTCGCTTCCAGACATAGGTGCCCTGTACCTGAAACGGTTCGGCGAGTTTCTGATGCCAAATAAAGTGGAACAGCTGGTCGTAGATCTGGAACAAAAGCTGTTCTTGGAAGGACCACGAACTGAGACGGCTCGGCAACAGGCCAGGATTGAATATCGGCAGCAACCGACCAGGCCGGCGGTGTTTGCTGGACGTAGTTACGAGGCGGACAGTGTCAAACTGAAGAAGCAAATCGATGGATTCTTTACCTCAGGCGAAGGGCCTGACTTCAAGCCGTCGGAGAACCGAGGTAAGTTGATCAAGGGACTGGTCGCCCCCACGTATGATCTTAAACAAGCCGGATCGGTCTACGCATGGGCTTACAAGGAACTACAAGAATGTCAACAGCCGGATGTCTATGTCATCATCGGGACTGCCCATGCGGGGTTGGAGAACTTCTTTGCCGTTACAGACAAGGATTTTGAGACACCATTTGGAGTGGTGCCAGCCGATCGAACGATCTTGGATCAGCTGAAGGGGCTAGTGCCGGAATTCTTTGACGAAGAGATCGCTCACCAAACAGAACATGCCATTGAGTTCCAACTGCCGTTCCTTCAAACCATCGTCGACAAACCTTTTACGATAGTCCCGATTCTCTCCTCATTTTCTGCGTTGAGCCTGGCTGATCTTATGGTCCGGAACTCGGTGGATCGATTTTTCAGCTCGTTGCAAGATGCGATCGGTGCTTCTGGAAAGACTGTGTGCGTCATCGCAGCAGGGGAGTTGGCACATTTGGGGATGCGCTACGGCGATAGTGCCCCACCCACCGATTTTTCATTTCATCGCACGATGCAGCGGGATCTGGAAATGTTGAAGCCGGTTGAAGAACTGAAGCCGGATGAATTCACCCAATTTATTCAGAAGGAGAACGACCAGCGCCGGATCTCCGGTTTTTCACCCATCTATAGTCTTCTACGATTGATTCAAGCCGAAAAAGGGCAAGTTCTCCGCTATGACCGGGGTATCACCGATCAGTATAACTCGACTGCCACTTACGCCAGCCTGGCGTTTTTCTAAAGGCCTTACCGACAAGACGGTAGAGGAGATACAGATCTGCTGCTTGATCTGCGAGGATCGGAATGTTTTCCGACCGTGTCATCTGATATGATCATGACGAAGAGGTGCTACTTTGGCACAAAAATCCCTGTTGCATCTGTTGCAAAAAGTCTTTGGAATCTATATATATGTCAGCATGCTATGAAGTTTGTTCGCCATACAGTGGTGTGTGCTTTGTGATTCAGTTGCAACAATCCTTCCAAGTAATTGTGACCTCTACGACAACATTTCTTGACAGTTTTCTTTTGAACAAAAATCTGTCTGACGCTGTTCGCAGCTAGTGCGGAGAAATATTTTTCTGGAGGAGGGTGAACGTATGAGTGATTCAACGAAATGGATGGGGCCGGGAATCTGGGGGTTCGCAGCCAGCCTGATCTTGGCTGGGGCGCTGCCGGCTGGTGCGATCATGTCGCACGATGCGCATGTGGCTCAAGGTTCGACTGCGGGTCTTGTAACACCAGTCAGTGCGCAGGCTGGCCCAGCGCTGATGGACAAGATGTCAAAGGCCGTCGAGCAGATTGAGCGGCAGGTCCACTCAAAAGGACCATTCCAAGGCGCCGGTTCCCACGCCATGCAGCAGGGGGTATTGCTCGTCGCCGACGATATGGACAAGGTGAAGGTGACACAGGGTGGTCGATGCCCGGCGACGGCACCGGTTCGTTCATACGACGTGACCGCGATGAACGTCGAGATCACGGTCAACCGGTTCGGGGACTTCTATCCGGGCTTCATGTATGCCCTTACGGAGCATGTCGCCGGAGTGCGTGAAGAAGAAATAAAGAATAGGACTGCACGGGAGAGCGAGGATCCGACCTTTGCCGAGGGAGCTATCTCCAACGGGTTGCAGGGGGATCTGATTCAGCCGCTGGTCATTCGGGCTAACCAAGGTGATTGTCTTCGGATCACGCTGCGCAATCAGATCGAAGGCGAGCCTACGAATATGATCATCAATGGGTCGCAACTGTTGGTTGCCAACAGCGGAAAACCGGCGACAGGCAATAACCCAGACGCTTTGGTCGCCTCAGGAAAGGCCGGCGAGTTCGAGTGGTATATCCAGCCGGATACACAAGAAGGCGGACATGCATTTCATAGTCATGCATCCAGAGATCAGTACTCGCTGGGTCTGTTGGGGTCGCTCGTGGTTGAACCGCGCGGATCTCGGTATCTTAGCCCGTTTACCGGCGAGGACATGAAGAGCGGCTGGGAAGCCATGATCGATCTTGATAAAGGATCTGACTTCCGTGAGTTCGTGATCTTCTATCATGAGGCCGGCGATGAAACGTTCCGCCTGCTCAACCGTAAGGGCGACATGTTGCCTCAGCGTGATGCCCATACGGACACCTATCGTCCGGCTGCCCGATTACTCAACTATCGGAGCGAGCCGCATGGCACGCGCTTGGAAATGCAAGAGCACCTGGTCGGTTTTGCTGATGAATCACAGGGCTATGGGTCCTATACCTTCGGTGACCCTGCGACGACCATTCCACGTTCCTACTTAGGTGATCCGGCAAAGTTCAGGATGGTCGGCGGATCAGAAATTGTCCATTCTCACCACCTCCATGGTGGATCGATCCGTTGGGCGAGACAGCCGGGGACGAGCAAGCTGGATCCAACTCTGTCCAAGAACGGTCCGGTCAAGTTTCCAATGATCAATGATACCTCCGACCGACTGGATGTGCAGTCAATCGGACCGTCCGAGATTTATGATGAAGTGATCGAGGGTGGATCAGGCGGGTTGCAAGCGTTGGCCGGCGAATTCGTCTTCCACTGCCACATTCCGCAGCACTATGTCACGGGCATGTGGGGATTCTGGAGAGTATACAACACGCTACAGCAGCCTGGTTCCCAAACCGATGTCATGAAGGCACTCGTGGAGTTGCCGGATCGGGCAGGCAAAATTAAAGCCGCCATCAGTTCCGACAAGCTAGTTGGTACGACGGTTGATTGGTATGGGGGAAAGAAGTGGGAAATTACCAAGGATAAGACTGATTGGAAAGCGAATCCGGTGAAGGTCTCCATCAAGGATTGGGTGGAGTACATGCTGCCTCCGCAGGGATTGCCTGGTAAAACAGAGGATCAAGTCCAGCAAGCCAAGGCAAACGATCCAACGGTTGTAAATTGGAAGTGGGAAGGGGCATTGGCGCTCAATGAACCAGAGACCCCACACAAGTGGGCCGACTATGTGTCGCCTGCTCCACTGAAGCGTCTGCCAATCACGTTTGATCCACAAACGGGTAAGTTGGCATTCCCATGGCTGCGTCCGCACCTCGGGAAGCGGCCACCCTTTGCGCCAAATCATGGCGGTGCGCCGTGGTTGGAACCATTCCGCGTTCGGGAAGATGGGACAAGGGATACTGAGCCTCCGAAACCAGGAGCGCAGGGTCCGTGGAGCTTGTGTCCAGAGAATTCGCCGAGGAAGTTCTTCACAATCCATTCAATTACGCTGCCGATCACGCTCAAGCCGGCCACGGCCAAAACAGCGGCGGTCGTTGATCCGATCGGCATGATCTATGTGTTGCACGAGGAAGAGGCGGAAGTTCGTAAGGATCCTAAAAAGCAGCTGCCGCTTGTTATTCGTGGAAACGTCTATGATTGCGTGGATGTCATCTTCAAGAATGAAATTCCTGATGATGCACGGACCGGTTGGTCGAACAAGATCAATCTCCACCCGCACTTCTTTCAATTCGACACCAGCGCATCGGATGGTCCGACGATCGGGTTCTCTTATGACATGTCGTTGCGGGCCTTCACGATGCTGAAAGATCCACAACCGGAGAAGGGGATGCCGCTCCCGGGCAATACGGTGCTGACGGCAGATACGAAAGCCGGGGCTCGGAGTATCACTGTCGCGGATACGTCTAAGTTCCATGTGAACACGGAACTCGGCGTGGGCATGGATGATCCGAAGTTCTTTGAAATCGTACGGATCAAGGCGATCAATGGCAAGACCATCACGTTTGATGCGCCGTTGAAGTACGGTCACAAGAAGAGCGATATCGCGAGCGTGGAATTCATTCGTGAGCGCTGGTATGTCGATGCCGATTTGGGCACAATCTATTGGCACGACCATGTATTCGGGACGGATACGTGGGGCCATGGGCTGTTCTCGGCGTTTATCACCGAGCCGCCACGTTCGACCTATCATGATCCGGTCACCGGCAAAGAAATCCGGAGCGGCCCCATCGCGGACATCCATACCTTGGAGCCGGTTTCGGCCCACATCCGCGGTAGTTTCCGTGAAGTCATGATGCATATCATGGACAGCAATGCCAGATCCGCGGAGCTGATCACGACGGACAATCCTCAGGCGAAGATGAATGCGGTGACGGTGGATGGGCCGCCGTCGCATCAGTTCCCTGAACGTATCAACAAGTCTGCGATGTGGTTCCTGAACGGAGGCGAAGCCACCACGGGTAGCGGCTACAGCATGCGTGTGGAGCCGTTGAGCGTCCGGCTTGTCAACAATCCTGATCCATCCAAACTGTTCGTCTCCGGTATCCATGGTGATCCAGGCACGCCATTGTTACGCGCCTATCTTGGCGATCCGATAATGGTGCGTGCTCTGGTGGGATCGGCCAATGAAGTGCATACCTGGCACGTGACCGGACACTGGTTCCCGATGGAACGGTACGGGAAAGATGCTATGCCGCGCAGTACGGTCCATTTGGTGATCGGTGAGCGGTATGATCCAGCTATTCCAGCTGCCGGGGGACCACAGAAACAAGCTGGGGACTATCTCTACTACAGTGGTCGTGCGTCGCATTTCGCAGAAGGCAGTTGGGGTATCTTCCGTGTGTTTGACGAATTGCAGGGTGATTTGAAGCCATTACCCAGTCGTGAGCAGATTCAAAAGTCTGCTCCGTCGGTGTGTCCGGCTGAGTCGCCAGTGAAGACCTTCAATGTCTCAGCGATCGATCAACAGATCCGGTACCATGAGGGCGCGCCGGGTGTGATGGAAGTCGATCTTGAGCGGAAGATGGTCTTCGGCAATGAACAGGGCAAGATGTATGTGCTCGACGGAGATCGTGGACGGGTCAAGGCCGGAGAACTCAAGCCGAGCCCACTGACTCTGCACGTCAACGTCGGTGATTGTGTGAAAATCAATCTAAAAAACGAGATGGCCAAAGAGCGAGCCGGGTTCCACGTCGACATGATGGCGTTTAACCCGAAGGATTCGTTCGGTGCCAATGTGGGTAACAATCCCGGTGATCAAACGGTTGGTCCCGGCGAGAGCAAGACCTACACCTACTATGCTCACCCTGAATATGGGGAGCTTGCTGCGTTGATTCAGGATTGGGGTAACGTCGTGGAAAATCCACGAAACGGCCTGTTTGGTTCTATCATCGTTGGTCCGAAGGGATCGCGGTATCGCGACCCAGTGTCGGGTGACGACATTACAATGAAGAGCAGCTGGCGTGCCGATGTCCTTGTAGACCGGACGCTTTCTGGAAATGAAAGCCGGAAGAACTATCGGGATTTCTCGTTGATGTTCCAGGACGAGGACAATATCGTAGGCGTGAGCTTCATGCCCTACATCCAACAAGTAGCCGGCATCACGGCGGTCAACTACCGCTCGGAGCCGACGGCCTGGAGAATGGAAAAGGGCTGCGACGTATCCGAGATTTTCAGCTGCGTGAAAGCCGGGGATACGCCTTCGACCCCGTTGCTCCAGGCGCACGTTGGAGATTCCGTGGCTGTTCACGTGTTGGGCGCGTTCAGTGAGCAGGTGCAACTGTTCACCATTGATGGACATGAGTGGCCGCACGAACCGTATATGCAGGGTGCCGACCAAGTCAGCACCATGGAGTTCGGCGGATCAGAAATCATCAATGCGTATCTCACCGGAGGAGCCGGCGGTCCGAACAAGATTGTGGGCGACTATCTGTGGAAAAATCAGCGGCCGGCTTTTGCCAATGCCGGACAGTGGGGCCTGTTCAAGGTCCTTCCGGTTGATGATCAACGGATCAAGCCGTTGATGCCGCAGGTTCCGCCGACAAGGACTGCGGAGCAGCCGTCTGGTAAGGCCAAGGCCTCACCGACCTCGCTGAAGAACAAGAAGTAAGTATCGATATCGGTGGCGTACCCATGTGAAAGTGGGTACGCCGCTATGCTGCCAAGTCAACTTATGTATATCCAGCTGGGGAGCCATGGCTCCCCAGTGCTTTTTTGACGGGAGCATCATCATGAGACGCTTCATCCGTACTCTTATTCCTGGTTTCATCGGTCTGACCCTCACGACGCTCGCGGTGAGTACGGGAGCGATGGAACTCGCCTTGGGGTATGAGCCGATGGCGGTCGTGAACGGAGGTGCGGTCAAGGGGATGGTGTATTTTAGCGGGGATCTGCCGGAACCGTCTGCTTTTAAGCTCCATCGCTATCCGGATCAAGGCTATTGTGGCGCTCTGTCGGATGGATCGGGCTATCGGCTGCTTCGCGAAGTCCTGGTGGGGTCGAAAGGTGAACTCAAAGATGTGATTGTCACCATTGAGGGTGTGAAGAGCGGTAAGCCGTTCGAATTGGAAGAAACTAAGTTAGAGGCGAATATCTGTCAATTTGTGCCGTATGTCTCGGTCATGCGCAACGAGCATCCTCTAATCGTGAAAAATCTGGATTCCGTCGCGCATGATCTTCAAGTGTATGAACGGGATTGGGAACATATCTTTATTATGTTTCACCGTCCTGCGCTGACCAAAGGGGGGACCCAGGATCTTGTTCGTTTTACCGGGGATCGGCGAGGTGTTATCATGCAATGCGGAATGCATCCCTACATGCAGGGACACGGTCTTGCCGTGGATAATCCGTACTATGCCGTGACGGGGAGCGAGGGGATGTTTGATATCAGAGATCTTCCATCGGGCACCTATCGGATCAAGGCCTGGCATCCGACTCTCGGGGTACAAGAGCGGGAACTCACCGTGGCGGCTGGAGAAAGCAGCTCGGTGGAATTTACCTTCAAGGCAAAATAGCGATGCGTCTATGGCCGAATATTATCGGTTTGTTACTCCTCGCCCTGGTGAGCGAGATGACCGTTCTGGCCGCATTCGGTGAGAAACCGGCGGCACCGATGGTGAGCCGTGTCGAAGTGGTGCTTGCCTATCACTTTCGAGCTCGTGAAGCCGAACTCAAAAAGGAGTTTGCTCAGGCTGGGCTTGTCAACGCGCATTTTCAATTCGCCCGGATGGGGCAACCACCGCAGAACATCGGATTGGGACGAGAGGTCCCTGCCGATAAGGCCAGAGAAGCGATCCGATTGGCGCTGAAGTATAACTTGGGAGTTGGTATCTTACTGCCGGAACGATTGTTTCCGCCAAGATTTATCACGATTGCGTCATCAAATTATGATGACACCGTGGAATATCCGATTGATCAAGCGACATTGGGTACGTTGCAGAACCCTGAGTTGACGACGGAAGCCTTTCATCATCTTTATCACGAGCTGACCTCTGCCGTGATCATCCCAAAGGGACACTATTAATGACGGCTATACGGTTACGGACTCGATACTCCGGCATCAGGTCCATGATCATCGTGGGGCTTATGGTCGTCACCGTTGTTTCACTGACCGAGCACACGATGGTGCTCGCCGGTGAGCCGGACCAACACCTGAAGGAAGCGGCGGATGGACTGAGAACGAATGCTGAAGAGATGGTGGCCCATGGCGGAATGGGCGACGCAAAGGCGATCATTCACCATTGCGCTGAGACGTCGCGGTATGCCGAATCGCTCATCAAGCAGCTCTCCACATCGCATCCTGGCCGAGAGGAGGGCGTCGCGTCCCTCAATGACGTTATTCGCCACTGTAAGCGGGTCTCGGAAATCGGCATACACGCCGATCCCGGGGTGTTACTCAATCCTGCTGTCAAAGCTCGCACAGCCGCACGCGCATCGGTGAAAGCGCTTGGGTTCACCAAGTAGCGGTGAGTATCGTCGCAATGAGAGAAGGGGAGAGGCGCGACAGCGACGAACGGTCCTGAATTACGGCGTCGCGCAGCGGCGCAAGCGATCCATGATCGCGACCCCCAACCCTTCTTCCCTACAAGGCTCCGCATAGATTCTATCCAGACCAAGGGAGTCCAGCCTCCGCAGCGCTGCAAACAGGTGGCGTGCGGCTTCCCTCAGATCACCGGCCGAAGAGAGAACTTCAACAGCGGCAAAGCGATCGTCGGTGTCTCTTGGCTGTGAGTGGATCAGCAGGCCTGCGCGCTCGTCCTCTTTCAAAAGAGGTCTTGCTTCGGCAGAGGGCAAGAGTATCAGTGGCGTCCTCGTTGCGTAATGGCGTGATAATTGACCGGGCGCAAGTGGCAGTTGATTCACAGACGACGCCCGGCGAAGAACGCCGATGACAGCGCTGAGTTGTTCGATGGTAATGCTACCTGGGCGCAATAACTCGGGTTGTGGCCCTGCCAGTGAAACGATCGTCGATTCGACTCCAACTGGACATGGTCCACCGTCGAGTATGAGATCCACTCTATTTTCAAGCCCATCAGCAACGTGCTGAGCCGTGGTTGGGCTGACATAGCCAAAGGGATTGGCGCTGGGTGCGGCAATCGGGGTGTCTGCTTCTCGAATAAGAGTCTGCGCCACGGGATGGTTTGGCATTCTGACTGCTACTGTTGAGAGCCCGGCAGTGATGAGATCTGGGATCGACGGCTGTTTTGGCAATACCAAGGTCAACGGACCTGGCCAGAAGGCGTCGATGAGGCGCTGACCAAGATTGGGCAAGGCCCCAATCACAATTTCCAACTGCTTGAGGTCAGCAATGTGGACGATGAGTGGATCAAACTGAGGACGTTGCTTGGCTTCAAAGACCTTTGCTGCTGCCTCAGCATTCATCGCATCGCAGCCGAGTCCATAGACCGTTTCGGTTGGAAATGCGACGAGTCCACCTGTTTTGATGATTCTTCCTGCTCGTCGGATGGATTCAGCATCTGATGCCGAGAGGATGGCGCCCTTCACATGATTATTCTCTCTACCCATAGGAATGCTGCACAGCCGACTGATCGCCTACTCCTTCACGGTCATCGTGATCCTGATCGGATCGAGGGGGTTGTCTCGTTCGTCACGAGGGACACCGACAATCTTGTCGACGACGTCGATCCCACGAAAGACTTCTCCAAACACTGTGTAGCGCCGATCCAACCCGCTGTTGTCTCCGACGCAGATAAAGAACTGTGAACCGTTGTCGTTGAAGTCGCGCGTACTATTGCTCTCACGCGGCATTTTCGCCATGGATACCGCGCCTCGCTTGTGTGGGTAGTCGTTCGGTTCGGGGGAAAGAAAGTATCCTGGTCCGCCTGTGCCGTGGATGGTGCGTTCGGGAGTTTTACTCAACGGATCGCCACCCTGAATGATGAACCCAGGCACCACTCGATGGAACGTGGTGCCGTCATAGAACCCCATCTTGATGAGATTGATAAGGTTCTCCACATGGCGTGGTGCGGCGTCTGCATAGAAGCGAATCTTGATCTCACCAAACCTCGT
>CAWKLH010000016.1:0-70868 GCA_963850405.1 Nitrospirota bacterium | reverse complement strand
TTATTTCGACAGAGGAGGCCGAATGAGCTGCCCAGGGCGAGGCCGCCGAGGAAGGTAAGACCGATAATGACGCCGAGGAGAGAGGTCGGTGACCCGGCTTGGCGACGGATATGGCGGCGGGCTTGGGACCCGACGGTCGCTTCGCCCCCGATCCAGAATCGCGAGTCATCGGGCTGCGTCTCTGTCTCAGTCCTCATGGATTTCATATCTCTCTCCCTTCATCAAGCGCGATACTTTCATCGATCAACTGTTCCAATTCATCCAACTCATGCTTCGGTAAATCAACAAACCGAACCCCGAATGTTCGATCGACCGCCCATTGCACCTGAGCGTGCTCGATCAGAATCGATGTGTCATCTCCTGGAACAATCAGCTTGACGGCGATCTGTCTTCCTGGTTGAACCACAAGGGCGCTTTCAATCCGCGCGCCGCCGAGTGACAGATCGACGGCCTCCCCCTCTACCTCGTGCGAGTTCTCCTGAAGCAGGCTCTTCACGTGAACCGGGACTCGACGATGCCGACGGCGCTCCATATCAGCTAGAATACCTCTTCTATCGGGGAAAAGCACGTGGCGACCTTCCCAAGTCGCTGATAGTTCGAGCATTCCCTTGCAAGTCATCGAATCTTTTGGATAAGGTACAGCACGATGGAGCACGCTCGTTCGCGTCAGATCCTCTTTGCCTGCGCGAGCGGACTGCTCTTGCCTTTCTGTTTTCCAAAGTTTGATCTGGGATTACTGGCCTGGATCGTCCTGATTCCCCTCCATCTCGCACTCGATCAATGTTCCAAACGGCGAGCCTTTTGGATCGGCTGGCTAAGCGGTCTCGTCGGATTCACCGGCATCATGGCCTGGGTCGTCACCGCCATGACGACCTATGGCAAGGTTCCCGAACCCGTCAGTTACGCAATTTTGCTGCTGCTGACCAGCTATCTCGGGCTCTACGTCGGACTCTATAGCCTCGCCGTCGTCTGGTTGCGCGAGCTCATCCCACGCTATGGGATTTTCTTTGCACCCTGCTTCTGGGTTGCACTCGAGTTGTTCCGTACCTACCTGCTCTCCGGCCTTCCATGGTGTCTCCTCGGCTATTCGCAATATCGCGAACTAGACCTGATTCAGGTGGCAGACCACACGGGTGTGTATGGCATCTCCTTCCTCATTGTCCTGGTGAATGTGGCCTTCGCCGAGCTGTTCATGTGGATCATGCCGTTTTTCCGTGGATGTCACCCGGTCAAGCTCCCGTGGGAACTCCTCACGACTGCGGCAGCCTGCATGCTACTATCGTGGTTCTATAGTTCGGCGGTCCTGAGCGATAGAGATCGGCAAAACCCGAAAACCTTCATTACCGTCGGTGTCGTTCAACCGAACATCGATCAAGCGGTGAAGTGGGATGCGTCCTTCCGCGACGAAACCATGCGGACGTTTGACCGCCTCACGGCCCAACTGGGAACCAGTGCCGACTTGGTCGTGTGGCCCGAGGCAGCTACACCGTTTATTTTGGAGCGGGAGAAAGAGTATCAGTTGCAGCTGATCGCGTGGGCGGAACGCGCGCAGGCACCGATCCTCCTCGGCAGCCCGGCCTTGAGATTTTACCCTGATCGCCGCCCCTACCTGTTGAACAGCGCGTATCTGCTGGGGACAGACGGCATGGTCCTCGGCCGTTATGACAAACACCATCTCGTCCCGTTTGGAGAATACATCCCCCTCAAATCATCACTCCTGTTCTTCCTCGACAAACTCGTCGAAGGCATCGGCGATTTCGAATCAGGGCCGGGACCGACGACTCTTTCGTTCAGCCCGAAATCATGGAACACGGAACGTTCGTCCGGTTCCCGACCCGTCAAGTTTGGGGTGGCGATCTGCTATGAGGTCATCTTCCCGGATTTGGTCCGTCAGTTCGCAGCGAACGGCGCGGAGTTTCTGGTGACGATCACGAATGACGGCTGGTTTGGACCGTCCTCGGCCCCCGCCCAGCACTTTGCCATGGTTGTCTTTCGCTCAGTCGAAAATCATTTGGCCTTCGCGCGAGCGGCGAACACCGGGATTTCCGGGTTCATCGATCCATTTGGACAGATCATCGACACGACACCACTTTTCAGCGAGCAGGCCTCGTACGCAATGATCCCGACCAGACAAGCCCGCACGTTTTACAGCTATTACGGCGATGTGTTTGCCCACGCCTGTGTTATAATCTGCGCGCTTTTGTGTCTGTTCAGCTATTTCCGCACGAAGGAACCAGTCATGACGGCTATCACGCCGGCATGACCGAAGAAGGAGGATCGTGGCATGATAGAAGACGTGGCAGTTCGTGTTCGCTCTCTTGCTGAACAAGTCTCTGAACTACGGGGGCATCTTTGACTTCGCTCATATGACGGCCGACTTGCAAGAGCTGGAAGCGCAGATGGGCCAGCCTCACTTCTGGAACGATGCCCGTGCCGCCGCCGCGGTGAGCCGGAAAAAGGCGACGATCGAGCGAGAGCTGCAGCAATGGCGCGACATCGAGACCAAAATGGGTGATGTGGATGCGCTGCTTGAGCTGGCCCGCGAAAGCGGCGACTCGGCTCTGGAGACCGAGCTGGCGAGTGAGCTGAATCAGTTAGAACCGCGCCTCGCCACACTGCGTGTCGAGCTGCTCCTGTCAGGAGAGCTGGACTCCAATAATGCCATCGTAGCGATTCATCCCGGTGCCGGCGGCACAGAATCGCAAGATTGGGCACAGATGCTCCTTCGCATGTACGTGCGGTGGGCGGAACACAAGAAGTTCAAGGTGGACACACTGGACCTGTTGCCCGGCGACGAGGCGGGCATCAAGAGTGTGACGATCTCGATCACGGGCCCCTATGCCTATGGATATCTGAAGGCGGAAGCTGGGGTCCATCGCTTAGTGCGCATTTCCCCGTTTGACTCCAACAAGCGGCGGCATACGTCGTTCGCGTCCGTCTTCGTCTATCCTGAACTGAGCGAGGACATCGACGTCGAGATTGAAGACAAGGACCTCCGGATCGATACGTTTCGGGCAGGCGGCGCCGGAGGACAGAATGTCAATAAAGTGGAAACCGCCATCCGGATTACGCACTTGCCGTCCGGTATCGTCGTGCAATGCCAGAACGAACGCTCCCAGCTGCAGAATCGAAATGGTGCGATGAAAATCTTAAAGGCGCGCCTCTTCGAATTGGAACAGAAGAAAAAGGAAGCGGAGTTCAACGCCATCGTCGGCGAGAAGAAGGACATTGCATGGGGCAGCCAAATTCGGTCGTACGTGTTCCAGCCCTATCAAATGGTCAAAGACCACCGGACAGGTCATCAACTCAGTAACGTCTCAGCCGTCATGGACGGGGACCTCGATGGGTTCATCGAGGCCTTTTTGAAGAAGAAACTGGGGAAGGGAAGTGATCAACTCTCACTGGTCGGCGGACCGGACGACGACCTGTAGCAGGATGGCTCAAGGGTAAGATGGACGAACTGAACGAACAGCGGCAACAACGGATCAAGAAACTCGACCTCCTTCGAGAAGCCGGCGTCGCTCCATACGGCAGTCGCTTCGAGGTCAAGGATCGGGCCGGACAATTACTCACGCTGCATGGTGAGAAGACCAAGGAGACGTTAGAGCAGGAGAAGGTCTCGTGCACACTTGCGGGACGAGTCGTCGCCCTGCGCCGTTTCGGGAAGGCCGGATTTGCCGTCCTGCAAGACGGGTCCGACCGCCTCCAGGTGTACCTCAAAAAAGATCTTCTCTCCGAACAAGCCTACACCATCGTCGAGCAGCTCGATCTCGGCGACTGGATCGGCGTCACAGGAACGTTGTTCCGCACAAAGACGAATGAGTTCACGGTCGAGGTCCATCACCTGACCTTTCTCAGTAAAGCGCTTCGCCCACTCCCAGAAAAGTGGCACGGCTTAACGGATGTCGAAACCCGGTATCGGCAGCGCTATGTTGATCTGATCGCCAATCCTCAGGTCCATCAGATCTTTTCGACCAGAAGCCGCATCATCGCCGGCATCAGAACCTTTCTCATTGAGCGAGGGTTTCTTGAGGTCGAAACACCCATGATGCATCCCATTCCCGGAGGAGCGGCGGCCAAGCCCTTTGTCACACACCACAACGCGCTCGGCATTGAGCTCTACTTGCGTATCGCGCCGGAGTTGTATTTGAAGCGCCTCATCGTCGGCGGATTTCCGCGCGTGTTTGAGATCAATCGAAACTTCCGGAATGAAGGCATCTCGACGATCCACAACCCTGAATTCACGATGCTGGAGTTCTACGTCTCGTACGCGGACTATCACGACCTGATCGCGCTCACTGAAGAACTAGTTTCGAGCCTGGCCCAGCAAATACTGGGTACGACCACTATCCAGTACCAGGGGAAAGAAATTGTCCTCACACCCCCGTGGCGTCGCTGGTCGTACCATCAAGCCATCCGAGAGGTGAACAATCTCGATCCATCTGTCCTCCACGATCGAGAGAAGGCATTGGCGGCCGCTCAACGCCTGAATGTGCCGGTGGATCCGAAGGCCTCGTTGTTCACGATCGTCAACGGGATTTTTGAGGAAACCGTCGAGCCTCATTTACAACAACCCACCTTTATTACCGATTACCCGATCGAGATTTCTCCGCTCGCCAGACGGAAGGATGCGGATCCGTCCCTGACAGACCGATTCGAGCTCTACATTGCCGGGCGAGAAATTGCGAATGCCTTTTCCGAGTTGAACGATCCGCTGGACCAGCGTGAGCGCTTTGAAAGCCAGGCAGCTCAGCATGCAGCGGGTGATGAAGAAGCCCATCTCGTCGACGAAGACTTTCTCCGCGCCCTTGAATTCGGGATGCCCCCAACTGCCGGAGAAGGGATCGGGATCGACCGACTGATCATGCTGTTTACTGATCAAGCCTCTATCCGCGATGTCGTCCTCTTCCCCCAGCTCAGACCAGAGAAATCCTCGTGACGCTTCCCTATGAAATCTTCGTCGGTCTCCGCTATCTGCGCGCCAAGCGTCGCAATCGGACCATCTCGCTGAATACCTTTGTGTCAGTTGCTGGGATTACGCTGGGAGTGGCGGCGCTGATCGGGACAGTCGGCATCATGACCGGCTTCCGGGAAGACATTCAGAGTAAGATTCTTGGCACGACGGCTCATATCATCGTCCAAGAACGAATGAAAGAGCACATGACCGACTATGACCGTCTGACCGACAAGATCCAGACGGTCCCCGACGTCGTCGCAGCCACGCCATTTGTGTTCCGCCAAGTGCTCCTTACCGCGCAGAGCGGGGTACAAGGGATCATCCTGCGCGGGATCGACCCGAAACGAGAAGCCAATGTCACCGAACTCGCCAAGAACATCACGACGGGACAGCTGCTCGACCTGCTCACCCCAGTGAAAGTGATGCAAGCCCCAGCCGATGACCCTCAAGGCGATCTCCGCGCCGTTGAAAAACCTGGCATCATTCTCGGCAAAGAGCTGGCGCTCAGACTGGGAGTGTTTGTCGGCGATACGGTCAACGTGGTCTCTCCCGTCGGCCCGATCAGCGCGATGGGGATGGTGCCAAAAATCCGAACGTTCGCCGTGGTCGCCCTGTTCCATTCAGGCATGTTTGAATACGATTCTTCGTTTGCCTATATCGAACTCAGCGAGGCACAGAAATTTTTCAACCTGGGCACGAGCGTGAGCGGAATCGAAGTCAAGGTCACGGATGTGTTCCGCGCCGGAGAGATTGCTCACACGATCGAACAGGAGCTGGGATTCAGCCATGGAGCCAGAGATTGGATGCAGATGAATCGCAACCTCTTCTCGGCCCTGAAGCTGGAGAAGACGATGATGTTTCTCTTGCTTGTCTTGATCACGATCGTGGCCTCATTCAACATCGTCAGCACCTTGACGATGATCGTGACGGAGAAGCAGAAAGAAATCGCCATCCTCAAAGCCATGGGTGCGACAAAACGCAGTATCCGACGCATTTTCATGCTGAACGGATTGATCATCGGATTTGCCGGGACAGCCATCGGCATTCCGTTGGGCTACGCCTTTCTCTGGCTGATTCAAACGTTTTGGACGTTCGACCCAAGTGTGTACTACATCTCGAGCATTCCGGTTCATGTGCTGGCCGAGGACGTGCTCCTTGTGGCCGGCTCCGCCATCCTGATCAGCTTTTTGGCGACGGTCTATCCTGCCAATCAGGCCGCGAAGCTGGAACCGGTTGCCGCGTTGCGGTATGAATAGATTCATAGGACTGAGAATTGAGGGCCGAGGACTGAGTCGTACTTCCCATCCCAATATTCCTAGCCTCAATCCTCAGTCCTCACCGCTCATCACCGAACATGATTAAAGTCACCAATCTCCATAAATCTTTCTCGATGGGGTCCTATGAACTGCCAGTCCTCAAGGAGGTTAACCTCGAAATTCAGCGCGGCGAGCTGGTGGCGATCGTGGGAGCCTCAGGAGCCGGCAAGAGCACGTTGCTTCACATTATCGGGACCCTTGATAAACCAACCAGCGGGACGGTCACGTTTGATGGGCAGGACCTCTTTCAAATGACGGATCCTCAACAAGCGGAGTTCCGAAATCGGCGGATCGGGTTCGTGTTTCAATTTCATCATCTCCTTGCCGAGTTCACCGCGTTGGAAAATACCTGCATGCCGGCCCTCGTGCAACGTCGCGAACCCGCTTCCGTCAAGGCTGACGCAACCGCCCTCCTCGCAGAAGTCGGATTAGGGGATCGCCTGCATCACAAACCAGGAGAACTCTCGGGCGGCGAGCAACAACGTGTCGCCATGGCGCGTGCGTTAATGCAAAAGCCGGACTTGGTCTTGGCCGATGAGCCAACCGGCAACCTTGACACGCGCAGCGGGGACGGACTATTTGGATTGATGCGCACCTTGAACACAACACGTGGAACCACGTTCGTGATCGTCACCCATAACGACAAACTCTCCGCCCAATCCGACCGCATTATTCATATGCGGGATGGACAAATTGTTTCGTGATCCCTCGCACCGCCTCACCCGCGCGTTTTCCTAACGGGTGAGCAGACCGTGATTTCTTGACGAACAATCATTCCTTCTCTAGACTCGCAAGACTGCTAATTCGTTCGAGGATCTGACATGCGCTGTTCGCCATGGCTCCGAATGGCCATTCTGCTGCTGGCCTCAGCCTGGCCGTCCTACGGCTCGACAGCCGAGTTTGTGATCGTGGGCCCTCGCGCAATGGGGATGGGAGGCGCTGGAGTCGCCGTGACGACCAATGCCCTCGCCACCTACTGGAACCCCGCCGGCTTAGCCATGACCCAGACTGTGGATATCCGCATGCAGGGGGGAGGATTGGCAATCGATCGCCGCGGCTTGGGCGATGCCCTGCACGATCTAGAGAACTTTACGACCAGCGACACCTCACCGGGCAATTTGGCGAAAGGCCAGAGTATCGCTGATCGCATCAATCAGCCAGGCGCAACTGTCTCGGTCAACGGCTCGGCCGGTCTGTACGTCAAAGGACATCTTGGCGAACATGCGTTCGGATTCAACGTGTCTGACGTGGCAACCGGCGGTGGGTTCGTCTCAACCCCGATACAAGCTTCCCAGCCGGGCGGGCCGGGGACTCCCATCACCGTGGCGGGCCAGATGGCGCTGCGCGGTCTCGAAACCAGGCAGCTGGCCTTTTCCTATGCCTATGCCTTTTCCGACAAAACCTTCTCAATCGGCATCACAGCAAAGGTCGTCCAGGGCGCTGCGTACAACGGTTCTACGGACCTCACTGGGGGAAGCGGTGTCAGCACGACCGATCATTTTGGCAAGCCAAACATCTCAACCACCTATGGCATTGACCTCGGGGCGATCTATCGTCCATCTTCATGGGCGAGATTTGCCGTCGTCGCCAAAGACATCAACAAGCCGACCTTCGATGCCGCCGGTGGAAGCAAGTTAACGCTGGAGCCACAGGTCCGATTCGGCTTCGCAATCAATCCGTACTCTTCTCTCACGTTGTCGGCCGATGTCGATGCGACCTCGAACAAGACCTTCGTCCCGGGGGTGAAGAACCAGCTCCTGAGCTTAGGACTCGAGCAAACAATCTTGTCTGAATTTCTTTCGTTTAGAGTCGGCACCTTCAAGAATATGCAGGATGCCTCCACCCCCTTTGTCCCCACGGCGGGGCTGGGCATCCGATGGTTTAATTTTCGTGCCGATGCCGGAGGAGGGTATGATTTCCGGGAAAAGGGTGCCCTGGTTTCCGCTTCTATTTCATTCACATTCTAATGGTATACTAAGCCTATGCTGTCTCGATCATCTGTGCACATCGCATCCCTGATAGCGCTTGTCGCGCTGCTCGGAGGCTGCGGTGGTTTACAGGAAGTGTGGGAAGGCCCAGGCGCGAAGGTCTTTCGACCCCAGACCATCGCCGTCTTGCCGCCGATGGCAAGCCAGTACGACAGCGCCCGTGAAGATATTCAAGAAGTCTTGGCCATCGCCCTGAATCGACAGGGAAATATCGAACGGGTCGTCTCCCCCGAAAACGTGACCGATATCTTCCAGGCATCGAAAGAGGCGTTCGACTCGCTCGTATTTTACTTCTCGCGTCTGGAGATGACCGGCCAATCCGATAAGGATTCGGCCATCAAGCTCGGGAAAGCGCTCAGCGTGGACTCCTTCTTGGTGGTACGCGTCAACTCCTGGGAATATGTACGAAAGGAAGGAGATAATGTCGGGCGAGTGGGGCTCAGCCTCCGTCTCATCGACGCCACAACCGGCACCACGGTCTGGAAAGCGCGCCATGAACGTTCAAACAGCTATATGTTCATTAAGCCGAGTCTGAAAGAAATCGCAAAAGAACTCGCCGACGAGATGATCAAGTACATGCCTCCCCAGACCAAGCGCTGATTTCCACCACTCTACCAGCAACCAAACGCCTGAGATAAGAATTCCTGCATTTTGGATTGGTCTTGCTGCCCAATCCATCTGACTCTGTCACTGACCACGACAAGTCAGAAGGCAATTGTTATGGTTACCAGGATCGGGAACACATCAAGAAGCAGGTCACGATCCAACGAGAGGGAGCGATCATGAGGTACAGAAAAGTCATGCAGGTGAGTATGGCGATGGCACTGCTCACTAGCGGATCGATCTCAGCCCAGGCCGTCTTCCCTGAGACGGAATTTAGTAAGGGAGCCCCGGAACCGCGACACCCGTGGCGCGAGATGCCGCACAATAAGCCGGATCTTCGTGGAGATCATCGCGAGTTAGGTGATGAGCACCGCGACCTCCCTCGCAACACACAGGATAACCGGACGGACCGTCAGGATCTCCGGCAGGACAAAGACGTGCTTCGTCGGGACGGGCAACAACTTCAACAGAAGGAACGAGACCCGGCCAATGCCGGACAACTTCATCAAGATCGCCAACACCTGCGTCGCGACCGCCAGAATCTCTCCCCTGATCGACGAGACATGCAGGCCGATCGTCAACATCGTCGGGGAGCCCCCCACCAGACCAGAAAGGATCGACACAAGAAGCACCATGATCAGCGAGACCTACAAGTCGACCGTCGGACGCATCGAGATGGGCCTCCTCGCTCAATAGGACCGGATCGCGAATAACCATGTGGACCGGTCCAAAGCCGTCGCTCAGATGCTTTCTCGTGGTTCTCGCAGCCCTGGCGCCAGCCGTTCGACCAACCGCTTACTCCCGAGAGCAAGATCTGCCCCTATTCCTATTGCACGTGAAAGGAACGGAGCGTGCCGCGCAATCAATGCGCGTCATCCGACCGGGTCTTTCCAAGGAACTGGGAATGGAGATAGATCTGGTAGATCAGAATAAGCACGAACCCACCCACAAACCAGCTAACCCCAGCGGTTAACCCATAGGAGTCTGTGGATGCGTTAAACACGGTGAGGCTGAGCGCCTGATCAGTCGTCGAGACCAAGATGTACGGATACATGCCAAACATCACGCTGACAAGCATAAGGAAAATAAACACACTGCCTGTAAGAAATGCAGAGGTGTCTCGCCGGCGAAACCTGAAATACAGGCTGTATCCCAGGGCGATGGCGCCGATCAACGGCGCAAGATACACTGCGGGATTCCGGGAAAAGCTGAGACTCAAGCTTGGTTGAACCATCGGCACGGCTATCAAGGTCAGCGCCGTGCACCCTACTGACACCCATCCTAAAATCCAGGCGACCGAAACGGCCCGTTGATGCAGAACACCTTCTGTTTTCATAGCGAGGTAGTTTGCTCCGTGGAACGCCAGAATCACCGTGCAGGTCAGCCCCAGCAGCACGGTGAACCAATCGAGAATCCCTGGCTCCGATCCAGGTCGAAAGTCCGTCCAGAACGGAACGAAGAAATACCCGTCTCGATTGAGGGGCACCCCACGAATTAAATTGCCCAATGCTGTGCCGAAGACAATCGCCAGCAGCACGCTGGACGTGGCAAAGGCCGTATCCCAGCCCTGCTTCCACAGCACATGATCGACCTGCGCCCGCAATTCCAACGCCAGGCCGCGAAAGATGAGCAACCACAATACGAGGATGAGCGCCAGATAGAACCCACTGAATCCGGCCGCGTACGCCTTGGGATAGGCAAAGAACAGAACGGCGCCAGCAGCGATCAACCAGACCTCGTTGGCGTTCCACACCGGGCCGATGGAGGCGAGCGCCGTTCGCCGATCCGCTTCGGTCCGAGCGACGAACGGATAGATCATCCCGACGCCGAAATCAAAGCCATCCAAGACCACATACATGGCCAGCATCACGGTGACGATGATAAACCACGCCATTTCCATTACGAGCCTGTTCCATGATGAGCGGACATTGCGGGCACGTCCGTCGAGGCAGGCCCCTGTCGAATGATTTTGCTGACAAGCAAGACAAACAGCACGCCGAGCAGCAGATACAATCCCAAAAACCCGATCAAGGTAAAGAGGGCATTCCCCGAATGCACGAGCGGCGAAGTGCCCTGCGACGTACGCAAGAGGCCATACACCAGCCAGGGTTGCCGCCCCAGCTCGGCGGTCATCCACCCAGCAGACGTCGCAATATATGGGAACGGAGCACACAACATCAGCCACCACAGCAGCCACTTCATGTCGAACAACCAGCCTCGCCACAGCGAGACGAGGGCCACGCCAAAGAGGAGGACGAAAATCGTCCCCAAGCCCGCCATCACATGGTACGCATAGTAGAGGAGCGGAAGATTATCCGGCCACTCGTCGCGAGGAAACGCATCGAGCCCCTTTACTTTGGCATAGAGGTCTTTGTACACAAGAATACTGAGTGCTCCGGGAATCTCAATCGGGTTGTCGATGGTCATCGTTTCAAGATTGGGTTGCCCAATCAGATAGAGACCGGCCTCTCGCTCCGTCGTGAAGAGCCCCTCAAACGCCGCCCCCTTGACTGGTTGATATTTGAACACCTGGTCGGCATTGCCGTGCCCGGTTGGGAAAATCATCAGTCCGGACGCGATCGCGCCGGCGACGACGCCGGTGCGGAGAAACGTTTTTGCATGGGGCAGATACTGACCGCATAACAAGTAGTATGCGCCGACCGCAGCAACCACGCAGGACGCCGTGACCACCGTCGCCGTCATGTTGTGCGTGAATTGCCAGAAGAGCCACGGGTTCGTCAGCAGCCCGCTCAGGCTGGTGACGAACACCCGGCCGTCAGCTGCTACCTGATAGGCAACGGGGTGCTGCATCCAGGCGTTCGTGGCCAAGATGAAGTAGCCCGACAACCAGGTACCGAGAAAGAGCATGAGGGTGGCAAACCATTGCACCCGGCGGCTGAATCGCTTTCGAAACAGCAAGAGGCCAAGAAACGAAGATTCCAGGAAGAAGGCGAAGACCCCTTCCATGGCCAGCGTTTGCCCGATCACGCCTCCCGCATAGTTGGAAAACCGCGCCCAGTTGGTCCCGAACTGAAATTCGAGCGGGATCCCAGTGACGACGCCGAAACCGAAATTGAGGGCAAAGATCTTCGTCCAAAAGTCAGCCACTTCCTCATAATGTTCATCGCCCGTGAGCAAGACCCGGCTGCGCAAGTAGAGCAGCAGTAAGGCCAGCCCCATCGTCAACTGCGGAAAGAGGTAGTGGAAGGTGGCAGTAAAGGCAAATTGAAGCCGATCGTAGAGGAGCGCACTGGTCATGACTGTGGATGAATCCTAAAAAGAGCGCACACCGGATCTCGCAATTTCGTTACTGTAGCAACAAAACCCAAATGACCAAAGCATTGCGAGAAAAGTCAGCGAGAGATATTCGGGTGGCAGTTGCAGTGCAAGGAATCAGAAGATGGTCTTTCTCGACCACCAGCGCATGGTGTTTCAGACCACCATTACGAAGGACGGGGCGAGAGACTCACAAGACCAGAATGAGGACGTCTTTTATGAAAATCGAGGGGAAGTCTCATGGAGCACTTTGGACACAGCTCTTATCGTGTGCGTGAAACAGCATCCGGAGGATTCGCAATGCGGCTGATCGTCGCATAGTGCAAGCCCACGGCACGACCGATCTCCGTGAGACTATAGCCGTGGTCAAGATGAGCTCGGCGAATGGCATCATTCCGCCGTACTCGGTCGGCCCGAGTCCTGGCTCCAAACAGCTGGCCCAGCGTCGGCCTGGCGGCAAACCGTTGTCGCCGGGGAATCTCTCTCAAGAGGCGCTTGTCTCGTAGCCCGGGTGCCAGCCATTCGACAAACCGCTCACTCCCAAGCAGCACTTGGCCTCGCAGCTCCTCCCACGGTGAGCCCTGGCCGATTCCCTCAGCCACAAACGCCTGGTACTTCCGTTGAGCAGCTGTACGCTGCAGACTAAATTGAGACAGCAGCCAGTCGATTGTCAGATATGGAGGCCTGGGGGTGAGCCCGACGGTTGCACGATAGCTGGACCACGGATAGGTGTCGGCTTTGCGGGTCTGTTTGGCGCGGACCGGATTGAGCACCACATACCGGCAGAGTTCAAGGAGATAGCTGTCTCGATCCACCACAATCGATTTAAAGCGGCCTTGCAGCACATGGCCAACCCGCTGATGGCGACGATTGAAGGCTTGCGTGTAGACCCCATTGAGCTGGCGCATGGCTTTGGAGAGATTGCCCTCCGGCGTTTCCACCACCAGATGGAAGTGATTATCCATCAGACAGTAGGCATGGAGCAGAAGATGAAAGCGGGAAACAACGCGCGCGAGCACGCCGAGAAACTGCTGCCGATCCTCGTCATCCAGGAAGATGTCCTGCCGAGCATTGCCCCTGACAGTGACATGATAGAGCGCTCCGGGGAATTCGATACGGAGTGGTCGAGCCATGCTGGGAAGTCTAGCCTACCAGCCATACAAGAAACAAGATCTGACCCTATTTTGAACTGTTTGAGAAGTACATCCAGAGCTAAGGAGAACGAAAATGGAGATCACCAAGTATGTGGGTTTATGGAGCGGGGAGATCACTTGCTTTGCTCTAGGGTCTTGCGTATCTCTAAGAGAATTGGCCCAGTCCACTCTTTTTGGCACATATGGAAAGTCGTCTTTTCGCTATGTACCGCAACGCGTGTGTGCGAGGGGCCTGTTTGTTCCAACCAAATCGCTGCTCTTTCCCCTCCCGGCCTACAGAAAGGTCTCCCTCCCCATTGGATAGGGCGATATCCTTCGACATAGGTATCAGTGTCTTGTGTGATCACAAAGCCATGGATCGCCATGGCGTTTACGCCGGCCTGTTTGACGACCAGAATCGGTTCGTCATATTCCCCTTGAAGCCCATTCGGCTTAACCAGGAGGGTAGGCGTACATGCAGAAAATGCAAAGATCAGCAGTGGTGCTGCTATCAGCATCTGCGTATTGAAGGGTCTGTTCATGAGCGCTCCCTTTCTCTATATCATACAGTTTATAAGTAATTGCGATGCTAGGGAAGGTCTGATCAATTCACGTTTCTACTCGGAAATCGATTCCTGGGCTGGTCATCAGAGCGAATTCGATGGGTTTCCGCTGGCCTAGGAGCCTCTTCGTAAGGTGCCCCCACTGTCTGATGGCTCGCTACCAGCCAACCAGACAAAAGCAAGAAGGGTCGGATCTTGCATTGTGGGGTCAAGCCATTGGGGTCAGATCTTGTTCTGTGCATCAACTCCAGCTGAGAACTCCCGGGCACCTTCAACCCCAGCGCCATATTCCGTACAGGTCTTGCCCAGACTTCAACAGGCTCAGGGGATCAGATCAGGCCGGCCATGGATGAGCGGATTGCTGAAGCGCGCCAGCTGCTGCAGCAGCTCTCGTTCGGTCGTCAAGTTCACATGGTGTCCTCCCTTCGATACCTGAGGGCGCCATCAATGCACAGCGTATTCCACGAACTTCAGAGACAGAACACGAGGAGTATAGCTACATTTGAACGCTATCTCTGGGATGCCAGGAGGGCACAAGGCGATAGACTTTAGCCCTCCGATTCAATCGGCCGGTGATGTCCTGAGATTCCAAGGCTCACGGTCATCGCACCAGCCAAGACCATTGCAAGTTTCCCGACACCAAACTGAAGTGATTCCGTCACGAGGTAGAATGGTGCGGTACCAAGCATTCCGGCCAGGAGTGCCAGCATGATGGCACTCCCTCTGGACGTCGTCCTCACGATGCCGATGACCGCGATTGCACAAAAACCCCCGAACAGGGCCGAAGCGATTGGCACCCCCGTATCGCACAGCAGTGGGATGAAACAACCTGCCGCCGCGAGATTGGATCGACCCCGTGCTTGCCCATCCACGTAGACTCGCGAAACTGCCCCATCGAACGTCGCGACCACAAGAATGGGGCGCTGAGCCACAAGAACAGGCGACGTTTCAGCATGCGGGTGCATACCATTGGGTCCGGTGATGACTGTCCGTACTCTGAAGACCAATCGAGCATCTTCCTGCCCCAGATCGAAATTCCGATTGAATTGATCGGCGGAAAAGCTCATCAACCGAGCCGGCCCGTTTTGGCGGGCATTCGCAGTCGTGAATTTTGCAATGAGGGTGAACCCGTTGCGTATGATCGCCGAAATGAAGAAATCGACGGGAGACATCCAAAAGCAAGTTTTAGGGTCAGATCTTGAATCGTGCATCAAGCCCAATCTGAGAACATGTGACACCTTCAACCACAGCGCTATGTTTCCATACAGACCTTGCCCCCAAACAGTCTTGGGGTCAGATCTTGTTATGTGCGTCAACTCCTATCTTCGGCTGGATGATCTACCCCTGGAAGTTGCCTAGGTAGGCACCATTGCGGCTTTCAACGATCGGACAAACTCGGCGACATGGCTGACCATCTTGGGATCCTGTTGGTGGGACGCAATCCGTTTCACGATGGCGCTGCCGACGATCACCCCATCCGCCATCTTTGGACACCCGCGCCGCATCCTCCGGCGTCGCCACGCCAAAGCCAACGGCGACAGGAGCGATGCGGAGACTTTCCGGAGTTTTTTGACATTCTCCTGGATGTTCGCCACGTTGCTCAACTTCGCCCCGGTAATACCCGTCAACGAGACGTAATAGACAAACCCATGCGACTCTTCCGCCACCAGCTTGCGCCGAGCTGGGCGTACTGGTCGGCGCCAGCAAGAAAATGAGCGGTAGTCCGGCTGCATCCGCCGGGCCCTTGAGCGGCCCCGCTTCATCCGGCGGCATATCTGGCACGATCAATCCATCCACTCCGGCAGCGCTCTGCCGCCTTGCAAAACTCCTCACAGCCCATGGCGTGGATGGAGTTGTAGTACAGCATCAAGACGATCGGAATCTCCGTGCGCTGCCTGAGGGACTTCACCGAATCCAAAATCTTCCGCAAGTGAAGTACCGCTCTTCAATGCCCGCTCTGCTGCCTGCTGAATGACCGGCCCGTCGGCAATCGGATCGGAGAAGGGCACGCCCAGTTCGATGATGTCGGCACCTGCCTGCTCTAAGGCCACGACCAGCTGTTCTGTTTCCGCCAATCCAGGGTCCCCCGCCATGAGATAGGCAATCAGCGCTTTCTCTTTCTTATCACGCAATCTCTGAAACGTGGCTTCCAGCCGTCCGCTCATAACTCCACCCCTCGCATCCTCGCAACCTGCTGCACGTCCTTGTCGCCACGACCGGACAGGTTGGCGATGATGACTTGTGACTTTTTCAGCTTAGGTGCCAGCTTGATGACATGCGCGATGGCATGCGCACTTTCCAACGCCGGAACGATCCCTTCTTCACGCGCCAGCAGATCAAAGGCGGTCATCGCCTCAGTATCTGTCGCATAGGTGTACTCGATCCGACCTTGGTCATGGTAGAGACTGTGTTCCGGCCCAACCGCCGCATAGTCCAACCCGGCCGAGACGGAATGGGTTAAATTGATCTGTCCATTTTCATCTTGAAGCAGGTAGGTCATGGTGCCTTGCAACACTCCGGGCTTTCCGCCTGAGAATCGTGCAGCATGTTTTCCGCTCACAATCCCACTCCCTCCAGCTTCCACGCCGACCATCTTGACCTTGGGGTCGCGGAGGAATGCATGAAACAGCCCGATGGAATTGCTCCCGCCCCCGACACAGGCCACGAGATAATCCGGCAACTTCCCCTCCGCCGCCAGAATCTGTTTCCGTGCCTCTTTTCCAATGATCGCCTGAAAATCGCGGATCATCATGGGATAGGGATGCGCGCCTAGCACTGACCCGAGAATGTAATGGGTCGTCCGCACGTTCGTCGTCCAATCGCGCATGGCTTCACTAATGGCATCCTTGAGTGTTCGGCTGCCTGCATCGACACCAGTTACTTTCGCGCCAAGTAGCCGCATGCGGTAGACATTCAATGCCTGGCGTTGCATATCCTCTGTGCCCATGTAGACTTCACATTCCAGGCCAAACATCGCAGCTGCCGTCGCGGTGGCGACACCATGCTGGCCGGCCCCGGTCTCCGCAATGATACGCCGTTTTTTCATGCGCATGGCCAGCAACACTTGGCCGATGGCATTGTTGATCTTATGTGCGCCGGTGTGGCACAGGTCTTCCCGTTTCAAATAAATCTTTGCGCCGCCCAACTTCTTGGTCAGCCGATCCGCACGATAGAGACTCGTTGGGCGCCCGACATACTGCTTGAGGTAGTAGGCAAGGTCCGCTTGAAATCGACGGTCCTTCTTCGCCTTGACATACTCCGCTTCCAGTTCGAGGAGCGCCGGCATGAGGGTTTCCGGCACATAGCGACCCCCATAGGGTCCGAATCGGCCATGGCTATCTGGGAGCATCGACATGTGAACGTATCCTCCTGAATAAATCGGTAGCAGTATAATCGTGCTTATTCGACCGGAACAAGCCTGGCTGCTTGAATAAACGCCTTCACTTTGTCCGGGTCTTTCTTGCCGGGACTCTGCTCCACCCCACTGCTCACATCGACTCCGTAGGGACGCACCTGAGCAATTGCCTCAGCCACATTAGCCGGCGTGAGTCCTCCTGCCAAGATGATGGGTGTCGAGCGAGCGGCATCCTGCGCTAAGGTCCAGTCAACCGTCTTCCCGGTCCCGCCATAGGCCTGGTCCGAAAATGCATCGATGAGAAACCCTCGCACATTGGCCCGCCCTTGGAATTCTGCCAGGGCGAGAAAGGTACCTCGATCCTTCAATCGAAGGGCCTTCAGCGCTGGACGGCCAAGATTTTGGCAATAGAGGGATGATTCATCTCCATGAAGTTGAGCCAAGGCAAAGCCACATTCGTCCATGAGTGCGCGAACCCTCTCGGCCTCTTCGTTGACGAACACCCCCACCGGAAGCACAAAAGGCGGAAGACCGGCTATGATGGATCTCGCTACTGTCGGCTCTACCCAGCGTGGGCTTTTGCGGTACATGACAAAACCCAACGCATCTGCGCCCGCTGCCACTGCGACTCCTGCGTCTTCCGTATTGGTGATCCCGCAAATTTTGATTTTCATGGTGAATGATCTACTCAGGCTGCGAACTGCGCGAGGCGAGACCGAGCAACTCTCGGACTTTGTCAGCTGTGTGCTCGGCACGAATGAGCGACTCTCCGATCAACATGGCGTGAACACCGGCTTCGCTCAGTTTTGTCACGTCCTCTCGCTTATGAATCCCGCTTTCGCTGATGATCAACTTATCGGGCGGAATCCGTTTTGCCAGACGAAACGTTACATTGAGATCCGTCGTGAACGTTTTTAGGTCTCGATTGTTGATCCCGATCATCCTCGCAGTGGGAATCCACTCTAAAACCGTATCCAGTTCACGCTCATGGTGCGTCTCAAACAGGCTGTCCATCCCCAGCTCCGTCGCTAAGGCGTGGAAATCGATCAGTTGCCGCCGTTCTAATGCCGCCACAATCAATAGAACGGCATCAGCACCGTGGGCCCGCGCTTCATAGAACTGCACGTCACCGACCATGAATTCCTTATTGAGCGCCGGGATCGGGAGTGCGCGCTTGATCTCTGCAAGATACCGAAGGTCGCCTTGAAAAAACTCCTTGTCGGTCAAGACGGACAGGGCCGCTGCCCCATGCTCCTGGTATGTGCGCGCAAGCCCGAGATAATCGAACTGTGTCCGAAAATTCTTCTCGTAACAGCCCCAGGCTCGGCGACGCTTTCTTGATTTCCGCGATCAAAGCCGGGCTGGTGGGAGACCGTGTGGCATCCAGGGTGACGGCAAACCCAAGGACCGGCGGGGCATCCCGGATCGCCGCCTTGAGGTCCGCCAGATAGGAACGGCTCTGTTTGTGCCTGAGTTCCGCTCGCTTGTGCTCAAGAATACGATCGAGAATCATGAGTCACTCACGCTGTCTTGGTGAACGCAATGAGCCGATCCAGCTTCTCGGAGGCGGCGCCGGAGTCGATCGTCTGTTGTGCAAGACGGAATCCGTCCGTGAGAGTTTTCGCTTTTTGACCGACAACCATCGCGGGAGCGGCATTCAGGCACACGATGTCCCGCCTCGCCCCCTTCCGGCCCTGTAGAATCTCTTTCGTTACCCGTGCGTTTTCCTCCGGCGAGCCACCGACGAATTCTTTTCGCGCTGCACGCCGAACCTCGAACTCCTCCGGCGCGATAAAATAACTCGACACGACACCACCCTTCCCCTCAGCGACTCTCGTCCGATCCGACAAGGTGATCTCGTCCAAGCCATCCAGACCATGCATCACGAAACAATGTTGCGATCCTAGCTCCAGGAGGACACGCCCGAGGATATCTGTCCACTTTGCATCATAGACCCCCAGCACTTGGTGCGTGGCACCGGCCGGATTGGCTAATGGGCCAAGCACGTTCAGAATGGTCCGGATTCCCATTTCCTGTCGAACCCCGGCACACTGCTTCATCGCGCCGTGGTAGAGCGGCGCAAACAAGAACCCGATGCCGACTTCGTCGATACAGTCGGCCACACGGCTCGGCTCGAGGTCAATTTTCACACCGAGCATGCTCAGCACATCCGCACTACCGGATCTGGAGGATACTGAGCGATTCCCATGCTTTGCCACGGTAATGCCGGCCCCAGCGACCACGAATGCTGCGGTCGTGGAAATATTAAATGTATCGGCCCCATCCCCACCCGTTCCACAAGTATCGACAACGATTGACGACCCGACTCTGATTCGGGTCGCTCGTTCCCGCATGGCGCGTACCGAACCAACAACTTCCTCGACCGTTTCACCTTTTTGCCTGAGTCCCATGAGATAGGCAGCCATCTGAGCCGAGGTCGCAGCCCCATCCATGATCTCCAGCATGACTGTTTCGGCCTCTTGCGCGGATAGATCGGTTCGGTCGGCTAATTTGGCGAGCGCATCTTTGATCATGAGGCTCTCAGTAAAGTAGATCTGTTGCAGGATGCTCAAAAAATCCGTCCAGCAAGGCCGCAGCGAGCGACGAGGCGAAAGCGTACTTTGCGCCGTACGTTGAGCCTCTGAGCGATGCGAGAACGACGCTGGCGGACTGTTTCAGCATCCTGCTAGAGTTTCAAGAAGTTGCGGAGCAAATCTTTTCCGACGGTCGTCAGAATCGATTCCGGATGGAATTGGACCCCTTCGACACCCAGTGTCTTATGGCGGATTCCCATAATCTCGCCTTCAGCAGTCTCAGCGGAAATTTCGCAACATTCCGGAAGATTGCCTCGATTGACGATAAGAGAATGATAGCGCGTCGCTTCAAACGGATTGGGTAACGATTGAAAGATGGTCCTGCCGTCGTGCTTGATCTGCGATGTCTTCCCATGCATCAAGCGGGGAGCACGGATGACTTCTCCTCCATAGGCGACGGCCATCGACTGATGCCCCAAACAGACGCCGAGAATGGGCAGCGTCCCCCCAAACCGACGAATCGCGTCGACTGAAATACCGGCCTCCCGTGGTGTGCACGGTCCCGGTGAAATCACAAGACGGCTCGGATGCAATTCCTCAATCTGGTCGAGCGTGATCTGGTCGTTTCGATAGACCTGCACATCCTCACCCAATTCTCCGAGATACTGAACGAGGTTGTACGTGAAGGAGTCGTAGTTATCGATGACGAGTAGCATACTGAGACCTGTCAATCGTCATTAGTCTTGAGTTGATACGCATCGGCACCCGTTCGATGAACTGCCGACCAATGGCCAGTGACCATTCCCTATTCCAGCCCCTGTTCCGCCAGTTCGATCGCCTTCATCATGGCGCGGGATTTGTTGCAGGTTTCTTCATACTCGTGTTCCGGGTTCGAGTCAGCGACGATGCCCGCCCCTGCCTGGATGAAGGCCCGACGGCGCGAGACCACAACCGTGCGGATATTGATGCACATGTCCATATTCCCTGAAAAACTGATGTAGCCGACAGCGCCGGCATAGGGCCCGCGTCTGGTCGGCTCAAGCTCCTCGATGATTTCCATCGCCCTGATTTTCGGTGCGCCGGACACGGTACCGGCAGGAAAGCATGCCTTCAGCACATCATACACCGTCTTGTCCGGGCACAGCGTGCCCGTGACATTGGAGACCATATGCATGACGTGCGAGTACCGTTCAACATTCATCAACGACTCGACGTGGACGGATCCCCGTTCAGCCACACGACCGACATCGTTGCGTCCGAGATCCACCAGCATAATGTGCTCGGCCCGTTCCTTGGCATCAGCAAGAAGACGGCGTTCCAATTCCACGTCCTCATCCATCGTTGCGCCACGCCGTCTGGTGCCAGCAATCGGGCGTACCGAGACCAACCCGTCCTCACACCGTACAAGAATTTCGGGAGACGAGCCGACCAGTTCAACCCCCGCAATTCTGATGTAATACATGTAGGGCGACGGATTCACGAGGCGCAGGGCCCGATAAAGCTGAAACGGGGGAGCCTGGAGATTTGTTTCCCATCGTTGCGACAAGACACACTGAAAAATATCTCCGGCCCTGATGTAGTCCTGCGCACGAGACACGATCTTCTCAAATTTCGCCTTGCTCATGTTGACCGTGAAACGAATCGGAGTTCGCCGACGCCTCGGCTTGACAGGTCGAAGCGGTCGACGGATTCTGGCAATCATCGCTTCGATCCTGCCTGTCGCCTCACGATAGGCCGAACGAATGTCTCGTTCCGACTGGGACTTTACCTGTGCATTAGCGACAACCTTGATCTTCTGCGAGACGTTGTCGAAAATGAGCAGCGTCTCGGTCAATAAAAATGCAAAGTCCGGAACATCGAGGTGTTCCTTCTTGCGAGAGGGAAGATCCTCGAACGTCTGCACCATGTCGTAGCCGAGGTACCCGACGGCTCCACCGACAAAAGGAGGCAGATCCGGAACCGTTACGGGGCGGTACGTCTCCATGATTTCCCGCAGACGGTCCAGTGGCGCGCCTCGGCTAGGAATTCGCCGGCAATCCGAACCCTTCTTCACACACAGATCGCCACGATCCTCGTAGATGACGAGCGGAGACCCGCTTCCAAGAAAGGAATATCTGGCCCACTTTTCTCCCCCTTGAATACTCTCCAGTAAATAGGCCGAGGGCCCATGATCGATCTTGGCAAAGGCCGAGACCGGCGTATCATGGTCCGCCAAGATTTCACGGAATAACGGAATGAGATTGCCCTGCTTTGCGTAGGAGCGAAACTCATCCAGAGTGAGTGAATAGGTCGCTGCCCGCATGTCGTCCGCTTACTCTGCCCCCACCAGGAGCTTCTGTCCGATCTCGACGATGTCATCCGGCAGTTTATTCGACTTCTTCAACTTATCGACCTCAACGCCATACCGCCTGCTAATGCTATAGAGCGTTTCCCCCGCTTTGACCACATGCACCATCCCCGGTGTGACCTTCATCGGAGAAGCTGGCTCAGTCATAGCCGCCATGCCTTTGTCTGAAAGATGACCACCGCTGTGACCGCCGGAAACAGCTTTCGGCAATTCGGCTTTTTTCGGTTTGACTAGAGGGGGCTGGCCCTTTCTCTGCATATCCTCCAGGGCTTTTCGTTCCAGCACCGTCGCTTCCCTGATTGCTTCTGCCTCCTCTTGAAGACGCCCCATCTGCTCACGTGCCATCTGCACTTGTGCAGACAGCTCGCGATTCCTCGCCTCAAATTCACCCAATTCAGCCTTTGTGTGCCTGACCTCACTGTCGAGCTCAGCCGTCCGTTTCTCTTCCTGTGCCAGGAGGCGCTGAAAATTCAGGCTTCGCGCTTTTTCCGCATTGTATTTTTCCTCTAATACAACACACCCACTTACCAGCCACCCACCACAGAGCAGTATTCCTAACGAAATAATTTTCTGGATTCGCTCACAGACCTGCTGCTCTCCCTTCTGCATATATCCTCCTTTACCCAGGCTCTCTGCCAACTTCAGACCTGCTGAAGCGACGCTTAGAATAGTGGCCACTGATGCGAAAGTCAAAGCGGACCAGGCCCATCGGGTTTGACCGTTTCCGCACCCTTATGCTACGGTCAGCACGGTTCAGGCCTCTCTCTCCTCCCATGCCAAACGTCGTCTTTCATGGCACCTTAGAAACGATCGCCGGGGCGTCACCTCGTTGAGCGCAACAATGCGACAGGATTCACTCCATAACGACTCTCTGCCCTCGTCGAATGCCACTCCCGCCGAGCAAGAGCGACTCGCCCAGCTCAAGGGCCAAATCCGGCATCATGACTACCTCTATTACATCAAGGACCACCCTGAGATTTCCGATGGAGAGTATGATCGGTTGTTCCGAGAATTGACCAACCTGGAACGGGCGTACCCGGAACTGGTTACCCCCGATTCCCCAACTCAGCGTGTCGGTGCCTCCCCCTTGGATAAACTCGGCAAGGTGCAGCATGAACGGCCCATGTTGAGCCTTGATTCCTTGGTGAATTCCGAGGAGGTCCTGGCCTTCGACCAGCGGATGAAACGGGAGCTAGGTACGGAGCACATCGGCTACACGGTCGAGCCTAAATTCGATGGCCTGTCAGTTGAAATAGTTTACGACCACGGGACGTTTGTTCGTAGCTCGACCCGTGGTGACGGACAGGTGGGCGAGGATATCACCATCAATCTCCGCACGATTCGCTCGCTCCCGCTGCAGTTGCAGACCGGATCTTACCCGGATCATTTGGTGGTGCGGGGCGAAGTGTATATGCCTCTCTCCGACTTTCATGCGCTCAACCGCCGAATGACGGAACGGGGGGACGACGCCTTTGCCAACCCACGTAACGCCGCCGCCGGTTCTCTTCGGCAACTCGATTCGCACATTACCGCCTCACGGCCACTCGTCGTCACGTGCTATGAAGTGATGGCAATGACCGGATCCCATCCCCCGTCGCACTGGGCGGAACTGGAGATGTTGGCCATGTGTGGACTTCCGGTCCCTCACCTTCGCCGACGATGCGAAACCATCGACCAGGTCTTGGCATTTCACCGGGAAACGGATGATCAACGCGACAATCTCCCCTATGAAATTGATGGAGTCGTGGTGAAAGTCGATCGCAGGGATTGGCAAGCGCAACTAGGAATGAAATCCAGAAGTCCTCGTTGGGCCATCGCGTTCAAATTTCCTCCTCGGAAAGAGATCACAGAAGTACAGGACATTGTCATTTCCGTTGGCCGAACGGGAGCCTTAACCCCTCTCGCCCTCCTGAAACCGGTAGAAGTGGGTGGGGTCACCATCAGCCGAGCTACCCTCCACAATGCGGACGAGGTGGCAAGAAAAGATATCCGAGTAGGCGACACGGTTCGAGTCGAGCGCGCCGGCGATGTTATTCCGGCAATCACCGAGCGTATCCCTATCTTGAATGAAGTCAGGTCGGACTCTTTCCACATGCCACTTCACTGTCCAATATGCAATTCCACCGTGGCAAGAGAAGGTGCCTACTTCTACTGCACAGGCCAAGCCGCCTGTCCAGCCCAACTGAAAGGTGCCATTGAACACTTCGTATCGAAGACCGCTCTCAATATCGACGGACTGGGTAAGAAAACAGTGGCACAATTGGTCGACCTCGGCCTTGTGAAGGATCTTTCCGACCTGTATCGACTCAGGGCTGAACAACTTCTTGAGTTAGAGGGATTCGCGGAGCGATCCTCAACCCTTCTCCTTGACGCCCTCGCTCAAAGCAAACACGTCTCGCTCGACCGATTTTTGATGGGCCTGGGAATCCGTCAAGTAGGGCAGCACATCGCCAAAGTGCTTGCGAAAGAGTTCGGCTCGCTTGATGCTATCATGTCGGCTGACTGCGTCCGTTTTCAGGAAGTCCGGGAAATTGGTCCTGAAATCTCTGAGAGTTTGGTCTCCTACTTCCAAGAGAGTTCGAACCGACGGGTCATCGATGAATTGCGTACACTAGGCGTTTCGATCATAGACACACCCCCAGCTCAGAGCCCGGTTGCTCTGCCTTTCGCAGGGAAGAGCTTTGTGTTCACCGGTGGATTGGTGAGGCTGACGAGAGATGAGGCCAAGGCGCTGGTCGAACGGTTGGGCGCCTCGGTGTCATCCAGTGTCAGTAAGAAGACGAGCTATGTCGTAGCCGGCACAGACCCTGGCTCCAAACTTGATCAGGCGAAGAAATTTGAGGTAGCTGTCCTTAACGAGGAGGCGTTCCTAGACTTAATAGAGCAACGGCAGGAGAGCTAGTCACACCGAGGCTTCGACCGGAACAGGCACTTTCTCGTCCTTAAGAATTTGCACGCTTCGTATCGATCGAGGATCCGCCTCATGGACCACCAGGCGACAATTCTCGATGCGGAGTTCTTCTCCTGCCTGCGGGATGCGACCAAGATTTTCCTGGATCAGCCCTCCGATCGTCAGGGCTTCATCTCCAAGCTCAACTTTTAGGAAATCGTTCACCTTTCGAACTTCCGTCCGTCCGTGGACTAGAATTTGGTTCTTTCCAATGCGTTTGATGAGTTCTTCAGTGATATCCGTTTCATCGACGATCTCACCCACGACTTCCTCGAGAAGATCTTCAAGCGTCACCAGTCCCATGACACCGCCGAATTCGTTGACGACGACTCCCATATGCCGCTTCTCCTGCTGGAACTGTTTCATCAAGTCGTCCGCCGTCTTGCCGGCCGGGACGAAGAGCGGAGGATGGGCGATATCCCGGAGGCGCAAATCGGTTCTCCCTTTAGCCAACTCGGTCAGCGCCTTCGTCTTGTAAAGAATCCCGGTAATGTTATCGAGCATGCCGTCATAAAGCGGAATTCTGGAGTACTTGGAATTATAGAGCAGCTCTTGTGCTTCCTTGAGTCGAAGGTTCCCGTCGAGCGAAAACACGTAGATGCGCGGCGTCATCGCATCTTCCGCGGTAATATCTTTCAGTTGAAACACGTTTTTGATCATTTTGACTTCTTCCGATTCTAACTCGCCGGCCTTTCCTCCTTGGTCGAGCATAATTTTCAGCTCTTCCTCTGTTACCAAGGGAAGCGTCAACCCCTTTCCTCCCGTCAAACTGTAGATCAGAGGAACGATCAGAAAAAGAAGCGGTCGCAACATGACCTGAACCCCATAGATGGGGTAGGCCATGTTCAGCGTCACGGGTACGGAGAACTTTGCCGCCAGAGTCTTTGGGATGACATCCACTGACACGAGAAGCACAAAGGTCAGGATACCAATCATGACTGCAATCGCTTCTTCAAGCGCACTCTTGCCCCCATAGGCATTCAATGTGATGAAGGTGGCGAACATGGGGGTCGCAGTACTGACGAGACGGTCACCGACGAGAATGGTCGAGAGGAGCTTTTGGGGGTCGCTCCTCAACTGAAGAGCTTTGGCTGCCCGCTTACTTCCGTTCTGCGCCAATGCTTTCAGTCGTGTTTCGTTGACCGAAAAGAAGCCGATCTCGGCTGTAGAAATAACGGCGGATAACCCTATCAATCCTAGTAGGATGAGGATGTCCATCGCAGTCGTCTATTCGGAACGTTGGACCAGTATAGCTGGCCTGATGAGAAGCCGGGCGTCTCCCAGAGGATACCTCTTGGTCCACCCTTCAGAGGATTGTACGATTAAGATAACCGAACCGCTTAGAATAGAGTTCACAGCTAATACATCTATCACAGGGATCACATGCAGGCAAGTAATCCAAGAAATGTCGCTTGAAAATCAATTGGTTCCAAACGGAACCCTCAGAATGATGCTACCGTCCTTCCAGTATTTAGCTATCATCCCGCACAACAAACGATTGCAGGTTGAATGTACGATCGAGACGACCTGCGGCCATCTGAGCCTCCGGCTCGGTCAAGAATCGACCAATTTGAACTCGGTAACGGCGCCCTTCCGGGAGATCGATCTGAATGATACGCCCATCAGCAAAATCTCGTTGAACTTCTGCAAACAGCGCCCTAGCATTCTGAAGGTCCGCGAAAGCAGCGACTTGAACCCGTAACACCCCCATCCCTTCAGGTCGAGAGTTATAGTCCACAACTCGGAGTTCGACCTGGTCGGTTCCGTTGCCGACCATCCCAAGCGCTTGGGCACCGGCTAACGAAAGGTCCAAAACCCGTCTCCTCGCGAACGGCCCTCGATCATTAATCCTGACCGTAACCTGGCGACCTGAAGTCAACGAATGCACAACTGCGACGGACCCGAGTGGCAGTGTCCGATGAGCAGCCGTCAGTTTGTACATGTCGTACCGCTCCCCATTCGCTGTCTTGTTCCCATGAAAGCCAGGGCCATACCACGAGGCCATCCCTCGTTCTACAAATCCAATGGGATACCCGGGGAAGCGATCAATAGGACGAGGAGCGGTGGAGCAACCTTGATAGAGGACGGCGCCCAGTCCGATCACGACTATAGACAGAGAAGTACGTTTCGTGAGCGGCACCAGCCGCATCAATCAAAACTCGTCGAGCGACTGATTGCGTAGAATGGCCAAGGCCTTGTCGGTATTGGAAACGGTCAGAACGACGATCGCCCGTTTCCCTTCCCGTGAAGGCGTACAATAGCCGCACTTGATGTTGATCCGGCTCTTCATCAAAGTATCTGCCACTTTCATTAACGCGCCAGGCTTGTTTTCGAGACTTAGCAGAAGCGCAATTTCTTCGCCGAACTTAATCTTCGCCGCCTTAAGGGCCGCGCGCGCACTGTCCAGGTCAGCAACAAGCAGCCGCAGCTTGCCTGTTCCCATCACCTCTGGAGCGGAGAACGCCTTAATGTTGACGCCGGCTTCACCGAGGACCGCCGTCACTCTGGCAAGGGCACCCGGTTTACTCTGACCACTGATAACAAGTTGCGTTGTTGTCGGCATAGTGAGACTCCTAGTTGACCTCCGGCATCAGGACTTTTTCCGCCTCGCCGAGCGAGCGGCTCGCAATGGAGACCACGACCCATAGTGATACGAGAGGATGCGAGAGGACGCCGGTCTCGCGCACAGTCTTCGAGCCCGTAACCGTACCACAAAGAAGACGTCAGCACTCGAGCGAATTCGGAGGACCCGCCGCTTTCTACACCAGAGACACAATGACGGCCGCCTGCTCCGCATTCTTACACTCCTCTTTATGAACATCCACTCGTTGCGCCGCACGTCACACACTTCAGACAGGTGCCGTTTCGGACCATGGTGAACTGCTTGCACTCGGGACAGGGATCGCCTTCGTAGCCCTTGACCTTAGCATCTTTGGCATTTTTGATCTCTGTCAGTGTAAGCGTTTCCCTCGTGATCTCCACTTGTCGAGCAACACTATGGCCATGTCCATTTCCATGACCATTTCCTTTTCCACTGTTCCGACGGATCGGAAGATGTTCCGTAAGAACGGAAGACTTGGCCAGTGCATCGAGGTCCGCCTCTTCTTCTGAACATTCGGGATCCATGTCGTCTTTCTTCATCGAATCCATGCGCAGATCTTCCTCTTTCACCTGCGCCAGGTCATACCGGTCGAGATACGTCACGGCCAATTCACGGAAGATATAATCGATGATCGAGGTTGACATTTTGATTCGATCGTTCAATTTCACGGGACCGTTCGGCTCAAACCGGGTAAAGACAAACGCCTCAACGAATTCTTCCAGCGGCACGCCGTGCTGAAGTCCAAGAGAGATGGCGATCGCAAAACAATTCATGAGGCTTCTGAACGCCGCCCCTTCCTTGTGCATGTCCAAAAAGATTTCTCCGACCGTCCCATCCTCATATTCGCCAGTGCGCAGGTACAGCTTATGTCCCCCGACAATCGCCTTTTGAGTGTATCCACTTCGCCGACTCGGGAGCGGGCGGCGCTTGGCGAGATACCGAACGAGTACCCGTTCGGTGATTTTCTCCGCCATCCCCATCACGCTAGTGGTCGCCTCCACGGCCTTCCCACTATCAGTCGAAGCGCTCAACGGCTGACTCAGTTTGGACCCGTCACGATAGAGCGCAACGGCTTTGACCATGCTCTTCCAGGCAAGTAAATAGGCCGCCTTGACGTCTTCAAGCGTGGCATCGGCAGGCATGTTGATGGTCTTGCTAATCGCGCCGCTGATGAACGGCTGTGCCGTGGCCATCATGCGGATATGCGCATCGACGGCGATGGAGCGTTGCCCGATTCGACCGCATCGATTGGCACAGTCGAACACTGCAAGGTGTTCGGCCTTCAAATACGGGGCGCCTTCCACCGTCATCGTCCCACAGCAGAAATCATTCGCCGCGGCGATCTCTTCTTGCGTAAAGCCAAGCGTCTTCAGCATGTTGACGCTTATTTCATTCAGCTGGGCTTCGGTCAGGCCAAGCTTTTCGACGCAGAACGCCTCTCCGAGCGTAAACTTATTGAAGGCGAACTGAATTTCAAACGCTTGCCCCAAACTGCTCTCCAAACGATCGAGAGCCGCATCGTCAAATCCCTTTTGACGCAGCGTGTCATGATTGATGAACGGTGCGCCCTTGAGCGTCTGAGCCCCGACACAGTACCGAACGACATCCTGCGCTTGCTGATCCGTATAGCCAAGAGTTGGCCAGCGCCATCGGCAAGCTTTGATTGATGATCTTGAAGTACCCGCCACCGGCCAGTTTCTTAAATTTCACCAGAGCAAAGTCTGGTTCAATCCCGGTGGTATCACAGTCCATGACCAACCCAATCGTGCCGGTTGGAGCAATGACGGTCACTTGAGCATTGCGATATCCATAGGCCGTCCCTAATTCAAGCGCATGGTCCCAGGCGCGTCTGGCGGCGAGAAGCATGTCAGGCGGACAATGCTCGGGACGGATTCCCATCGGCGCAATCGTGAGGTGTTCGTATTCTGCCTGCGGCGCCTGGTACGCAGCTCGACGGTGATTGCGGATGACCCGCAGCATATGCTCTCGATTGTTTGCGTACCCCGGAAAGGGCGACAATTCGGCAGCCATTTCAGCCGATGTCCCGTAGGCTTCCCCAGTCATGATGGACGTGATGGCTCCACAAATCGCCAAGGCCTTGGGGGAATCGTAAGGAATGCCTTGACGCATGAGCACCGTGCCCAGATTCGCATACCCCAACCCCAGCGTCCGGAACTGATAACTCTTTTCAGCGATGGAGCGGCTCGGAAAAGAGGCCATCAATACGCTGATCTCTAACGCGATCGTCCACAGCCGAACGGCATGGCGAAAATGTTCCAGCTCGAATTGCCCATCAGCGGCATAGAACTTCGTGAGGTTCAGGGAAGCGAGATTACAAGCCGTATCATCCAAAAACATGTACTCGGAACAGGGATTCGACGCGTTGATACGACCGTCCTCCGGACAGGTATGCCACTCGTTGATGGTGGTATCGTACTGAGTCCCTGGATCAGCACAAATCCAGGCCGCCCACGCGATCCGGTCCCACAGCTCCCGTGCCTTGACGGTCTTCCAGACCTTGCCGCTCGTTCGACGCTTGAGTTGCCAGTCACCGTCGGTTTCGAGCGCGGCAAAAAACTCATTGGGAATCCTGACGCTATTGTTGGAGTTTTGCCCGGAGACGGTCTGGTAGGCCTTCCCATCCCAATTCGTGTCATATTCATGAAAGACAAAATGCGTGAAGCCTTGCTGCGCATAAGAAAACATTCGTTGGATATAGGCCTCGGACACCAGATCCCGACGGGCCGATGCCAGAGCCTCACGCAAGACCGGATTGGTCTTCTGGTCGAGATCCAGCCTGAAAGCGCCCTCACCATCGACCGTATGACAAGCTTTCAGCACAGCATTGAGGCGCTGCGCACAAATCTTTGACCCCGTCACCATCGCCGCGACTTTTTGCTCTTCGATGACTTTCCAATCGATAAATTCTTCGATATCTGGATGGTCGAGGTCCAAACAAACCATCTTGGCGGCACGGCGCGTCGTCCCTCCGGATTTGATCGCTCCGGCAGCTCGATCCCCGATCTTCAGAAATGACATAAGACCTGAAGACTTCCCGCCGCCGGAAAGCCCTTCGCCATCCCCACGCAGTTTGGAAAAATTGGTCCCGGTCCCGGAACCATACTTAAATAACCGCGCCTCCCGAACCCAGAGATCCATGATACCGTTTTCATTCACGAGATCGTCCTCGATTGATTGAATGAAACAGGCGTGTGGTTGAGGATGTTCAAAGGCGTTGGTGGCTTTCACCACTTCGTGAGTCTTGGGATCAACGTAATAATGCCCTTGTGCCGGTCCCGATAACCCATAGGCATAATGAAGGCCGGTATTGAACCACTGGGGAGAATTGGGCGCTGCCATTTGATGCGCCAGCATGTAGCACATTTCATCGTGAAACGACTCAGCATCGTCCGGCGTCTTGAAATACCCATAGGACTTGCCCCAATGGGTCCAACATCCAGCCATGCGTTCGAAGACTTGACGGGCATCTCGCTCACCACCCAACACCGACTTGCCATCTGGACCGATGGCAGGCTGCCCATTCTGATCGCGCTGCGGAACTCCGGCCTTCCGAAAGTACTTCTGGGCCAATATATCGATGGCCAGCTGCGACCATGCCTCAGGAACATCGATATTTTCGAGCTTGAAGACAGTGGATCCGTCGGGATTGCGAATCTCCGACGAACGCTTCACAAACGTGATCCCCTCGTAGGGATTCTGCCTGCGACTGGTAAATCTTCGATCAATTTTCACGGTAGACCTCCTGCCGAGGGGAAAAGGATGTGACCCATGCCTCTGAGTAGACCATATTTAAGGTGCGTGGAGCTCATGTAGTTTCAACGAACAGCTACATATAGCTATCATGTTTTTTTGTCAACACCAAGTATTGTGGATCTTTGGGAAATGAGAGGAAAGGCTGTGAATAGTCGAAATGCGAATATCCTGGCCAATTCTAGTCGCTTATCAGCGGGGTTATCCACAGAAATAACCGGTAGAATACGGCCCCGTCAGATTACCCTGGCCATTTTTTCTTTTTAGAAGGCCATTCGCCCGATCTTCAGCGTTGCTTCTTCGACACCCTGAATAGGAATGAACCAACCGCCGAGACCGAAGACAATGACTTTTGTATCGGCCACCTGTGTTTCATACCGGCTCACAATCCCCCAGTTCTGTCGCACTGTATTCGGCCTCACGAGTGATTCGAGAAGCTTCCTACTTTGCGACTGAAACACCTGCCGAATAAATTGTTGCTCTCGAGTCGGTGTCCCTTGGTCCATTCGGTCTATTGCTTTGCTCAATTCCTGTTCAACAAAGCGTAAATAGTCGTCCATGGTCGGGTTTGATAGAGCCAGACCGATCGCTCCGGCCAGTACAACGACTATTATGCTCAAACGAAGGAGGCTCATACCGTTCTTACCCGAACAAGCTGGGTCATGTTCGAACTTCAAGTCAAGTCCAACACATGTTCATTCATACGCCGTTCGCCCTGAGCTTGTGGAAGGGCGTGCAGCGTTAAGGAAGTTCGTTCATGGTTCGACACGCTCACCACGAACGAACTTTAAAAACACGATACGACCTCATGATTTGACAAACAATTGTCGGGCCAATTAGCTTAGCCTAGATCCTGTCCACACAGTCTTATAGAGTCTGGAGGAGCTATGTTTGTCTGGAGCAAGAAACTTGTCGGAGCCCTGTTAGGCATATTCACACTGCTGTTAGGAATCTTTCTCCTCCAAGGCCCGTCAGAGAGCTCGAGCGTTCTCAAGGCTCACACCACTCAGTGGATCATTTTAAACTATGCCTGCCTTCTGGTCTGGCTCTTCGTCTGGATGATCGACCAAGCGCGCGTACGCGGCAAGAATGTCTGGCTCTGGTTGGTGCCGTTTCTGTTGGCTCCGCTGCCCACCCTGATGCTCTTTGTTCTCTTCCTCCAACGACGATTGTCCTCATAGTCACTTGGAGATCGACGAAGCTGCAGGTTCCGTAACAGAAATATGCTCGGCAGCTTTCTGCTCCGGCTCGATGGAACGTCGGATCCGCCAAACGGCCCACAGACCAGGCAGAGCCACCACGACAGTCAGGACAAAAAACTGGGTCCATCCGACCAAGGTCACAATATCCGCCGATGGGCGGCCGGCAAAGACCCTCCCCAACGCCTCTAACGAAGACAGTAGCGCGAACTGAGTCGCAGTATACCGGGGATCGCAGAGCGACATCACCAACGCGACAAACGCAGCAGTACCCATTCCGCCCGTCACATTTTCGATCACGACTGCCGCCGTTAGGACGGTCGAACTCTTGCCTGCCAATGCCAAGGCGACGAACCCCAGGTTTGAGACCGCCTGCAAGACCCCGAAGATCAACAGCGACCGTACAAGTCCCGACTTGGCCATCACAAGCCCGCCGACAAAAGCGCCCAGCAATGTGGCAAAGACCCCTAATCCCTTCACCGCGCCTACATCCGTCGCAGAAAAACCAAGCCCTCCGATCAGAAAGGCGGTCTGAAGGGCAGACGCAAAGGCATCTCCAAGCTTATAGAGGATGATTACAGCTAAGAACCCCAGGGCGTGGGGCCGTCCAAAGAACTCCGCCAGCGGTGCACCAACTGCTTCCCTCATGCTCTTCGGAGCCTCGGCGACAAACCTGGGGTTGGGGCTGATCAAGACGATGCCTACTCCGGCTACCATGACGGCTGCCATCGCTAGATACGTCATTGGCCACCCGACATAATCGGCCAGTACAAGCGCGCCGGCCCCAGAGGCTAATAGGGCGATTCGATAGCCGTTCACCCATACCGCCGCACCCATACCGCGCTCATGAGAGTGGAGCGTGTCTGTGCGATAGGCGTCGAAGACAATATCCAAAGAGGCGGCCAGGAACGCCACAAGCACAGCATAGGCCGCCAACCATCCAGGATGTATCCGAGGATTGGTGAGGGCCATGAGTCCCAGGCCGGCCGCCACACAGAGTTGCGTCAGCACCATCCAGCCGCGCCGCCGCCCGAACCAGGGAGGGATCACACGATCCATCACAGGAGCCCACAAAAACTTGAGCGTATAGGGCAGGCCGACCATCGTGAAAATACCGATGGTCTTGAGGTCAACTCCCTCCACCGTCAGCCAGGCCTGTAAGGTCCCGGAGGTGAGGGCGAGTGGAAGGCCAGAGGCAAAACCCAACGGCAGCATCACGAGGATGCGCCGATTCATCAGGCTTGATAAGTCGAAGGATCCTTGTTTCATGGAAACTGACTCGCACAAACGTGAGCTGAATCGGACGGACTTGCCCACAACTCCAGGGCAATCTTCAACTGCAAGGCAGAATACCATCGCCTCCCACGACTGTTCAGCAGAATCACAAAACAGGCGGGGACAGTCTCACTGGCTGGCGTTGAGACTAACAGGGCTGTCCGTTGAACACACAGGGCTTATATCGCGAGATATCGAAGTCGGTATTTTCCTGGTAGACCTTTTCGTTGCCGTTGACCCCGTCTTGCTCAGGGTCATTCCACATGGTGTGGTTCCACCAATAGAACAGCGGTTGGGCCTCGGTCTGATAGATAGGATTACCGTAGGTGCTGCGAGAATACTCCTGCACCAGCCGGGCCGTGACATAGTCGATGTGGCCATTCCCGCGAAGCGAATACAGCATGATGAAGAGACGGGCCTCATGGTCATACAGCTCATCGACACGAGTGGCGAGAGCAGGCTCGGTGGGAAGTGAATCCGTGCTCCATCCCGTCACAGGATGGCTCCAAAACAATCCTGTCACAACAAAAACGATGAGCGGACGCAGATGCACGATCCTCACGCTCTCCCCGGCGACTCGGATGCAACCCGATCATGGGTCGTTCCGACAATTGGCTCACAATCCTTGGAATCCCCGGTTGCAAGAAGCAACCTTGCTGGAACGGGCCTGATCTTCCTATAATACGACCCTATGGTGACAACCCGTGCATCTCTTCATACGCTCGGCTGCCGACTGAATCAAGCCGAAACCTCGATCCTTGGGGAAGGGCTCAGACGAAAGGGATTTGAGCTCGTCGAGTTCGGCCAACCAACCGATGTCCTCGTGCTCAATACCTGTTCCGTGACGGAAGATGCCGAACGGACATCGCGATACCTGATCCGGAAAACGCTGAAACACTCTCCCCATGCCTTCATCGCCGTGACAGGCTGCTACGCCCAAACGGGAATGGAATCGCTTCAACGACAAACAGGGGTCGATCTCATCGTCGGTCACCAATTCAAGCTCGATCTGCCAGCCTACCTTCCTCCCGCTCACGAGCTACGGAAACGATCCGTCGCAGAGATTCGTCATACTAAAACGATTGCGCGCGGAGACTTCGATCTGCCTCACTTCGCAGAACCGGACTCCACCCGTGCCTTACTCAAAATACAGGATGGCTGTAGCGCGATGTGCAGTTTTTGCATTATTCCGTTTGCGCGAGGCCATGAGCGAAGCAGAACGTTCGAGGACATCCAGCGGGAAGTTGAAGTCTTAGCCGCCCGAGGATACCGGGAAGTCGTACTCACCGGGGTGAACATCGGTCAGTACGCGCACAACGGCCGGGACTTTTGTGCATTGCTTCGCTGGCTCGATCAACAGCCCGGCCTCGAACGTATTCGTATCTCTTCGATTGAACCAACCACTGTCAGCGAAGAAATACTCGACCTCCTTGCCTCATCAAAAAAACTCTGCCCGTACCTTCATATTCCTCTGCAAAGCGGAGACAACCAGGTATTACAGGCCATGAATCGACGCCATACGATCAAGGCCTATACCAAGCTGATCGAAACGGCGCTCACGAAGATTCCCAACCTTGGCCTTGGAACTGATCTTCTGGTTGGATTCCCCGGCGAAACTGACACGGCATTTCGGAATACAGTCGCGGTTGCAACAGATCTTCCATTTTCTTATCTCCACGTGTTTCCCTACTCTTCCCGACCGGGAACGGCCGCGCTGCGCATCAAACAACGTGTGCCATCCGCATCGGTAAAGAAACGAACCGATCTGCTGCTCGATCTGGATCGCGCCAAACGACTGGCATTTCACAACAAGCAGATCGGGAAAACCGTCTCAGTCCTGTTCGAAACCGGAACTCGAGACTCCTATCGCGTTGGCACAACTCCGAACTTCACCAGAGTGGCAGTCACAGAGACAGGCGACCTTCAGAATCAGATTCTACCGGTCACAATTACCGCCGCCGCAGACCGTTTCACGTTTGGCCATCTTACGGCTTCTCAACACACACACTCTGCCATGGCAGTGCTATGACGCTGAAGGCTGCCCCCCACGTGCATATCGAAACCTTCGGCTGCCAAATGAACGAGTCCGATAGCGAGCTTGTCCGCTCGATGCTGAAGCGAGAAGGGTTTGTCTTTACGGAGGACCGCGAACGGGCCGACGTGGTACTGGTCAATACCTGCGCCATTCGGGAGAACGCGCATAAGAAGATCTACGTCCACCTCTCCGAGCTGAAAGCGATCAAAAAGCAGCGCCCTCTCGTCGTCGGTATCCTCGGCTGTATGGCCCAGAACCTCAAAAGTGAGCTCGCGGAAAAGGAACCGCTGATTGACGTCTTAGCCGGCCCGGATGCGTACCGTCAACTTCCTTCATTGCTGGCAACCGCACTCAACGAACAAGAACAGGGGCTCTCGCAGAAAGGGTTTGCCCTCGATCTGTCTGAGTATGAAACCTATGAAGGGATCATGCCGGACCGCAATAACGGAGTAAACGCCTGGATTACCGTCATGCGAGGCTGTGATAACTTCTGCTCCTTCTGTGTCGTCCCCTATACCAGGGGACGTGAGCGTTCGCGCGATCCGGAATCCATTCTTCTCGAAGCTCGCGACGCGTCCATCCGTGGCTTTAAGCAAATCACGCTGCTCGGACAGAACGTCAATTCTTACTGCCATGAAGGATGGGACTTTGCCAAGCTCATCGCTGCCTTGGCAGACACGCCTGGCATCGATCGAGTACGATTTACCTCCCCACACCCGAAAGACTTTCCCCTTGCGCTCATCGACGCCATTGCCACGCACCCCAAAATCTGCAAGCACATTCATCTCCCGCTTCAGGCCGGAAGTGATCGCATACTTGAACTGATGGGGCGGACCTATACGGGAGCCGAGTATCTGGCATTGGTTGATCGAATTCGAAGCCGTATCCCCGACATCGTTCTGACGACGGATATCATCTGTGGTTTCTGCTCGGAGTCGGAGGAAGACTTCCAAGCGACCCATCGCATAATCGAACAGACGCAGCTCGACTCAGCCTACATCTTCAAGTACTCAGAGCGGAAGCATACGATTGCGGCAAGAAAATATGCGGATGATGTCCCTGATCGAGTCAAAGGCATGCGCGTCGCTCAACTCCTGGAGACTCAGCGCCGCATCACCCTAGAGCGCAACCGACGGTATATTGGCAAGGCAATGCAGGTGTTAGTTGAGAGAGATGCAACCCGCTCGTCAACCCAGGCAATGGGGAAAACCGATGGCAACATCACGGTTGTATGGGAGAAAGGCACCGGTGATTTTCAGCCAGGCACTCTGATTACGAAACAGATCTTTGATGCCTCGGCTGCGACTCTCTATGGGGAGTGAGATCCCAGTCTTGTAGGCAGTTCGTATTGGAGGCATTAACAATCTCACCCTTTGGAACAATTCTGCACACTTCATGGTGAAAGGGAACATTATTTGACCGGCTCGCTCGGCCACATTCAAAGTATCTCGTCGGCCGTTCTTTCCCTGTATTCGCTCCCACGTAACCTCCTTGATGACCAAGCCCACCCCCAATCGTCCAAAGCTTCTTCCTCCACTTGATCAATCTTTCGCCGCTAACCTCATGATTATAAAGGCACTATCTTAAGTCGCTCTTCTAGAGTGCGATCACCATTCTTGACCTTCGGATGCCGAGTTCTAGTAAGGACCTCTCCCTCTTCCCTTGACCGACGATACAAGCTGTGACTTCAAAAATGTGAAGGCATGGACCTTGCTCAAATTTCGGCGTCCACCTGTTCAGCAACCAGAGCCTTTGCCTCTCGCTATGAAGTCCGCCGACTCCGATTCAACACCTAATCCCAACCCATCTGATTCCCGTGTCACACTCGAAACAATCATTTCGGTTGGGGTAATCGGATGGCTAGTAATCGGGATAGTACTCATGGGTCTAGGTGTATGGTAGTTCGGTATAAGAACCATGATCAAACTCGGAGCTTTCGCTATAGAGGCCAACCAGCCTCCTCAGCCACAAGACCACAGATGAGGAGATCCCCTATGCATGTCCCTTTCACTGTCCGCAGTTCCCACTATGTCGGCGTCTTGATGTCCCTCAGCCTGATCGTGACCGGATGCTCCATGTTTTCTGGAGAGGCAAAGCTTCATAAAAATGCTAAAGGATCCGTCTATCTCAAGGAGATCGCTGATTGGTCATTTTCAGCCAACCATCCTGCCACCATCGACCAGATGACCATGCTGAAAATAGTCAAAGGCGTTGTGACCGACGACGTTCAGAAAATGTCAGGCAACATGCCCGCCAGTGGCAGCAAGCCGATGAGAGTATTCAGCGATGAAGACGCCGAGTTTCTTGCTCCCCTGCTAGCCCAAGGCTTATCGCAAGCGAAACCGGAGCAGATTGTCGGTTTCAAGGTGTCTCCATCGGCAGGGTCAGGCACTGAACCCACAGCGGGCACCCTCTATGTCCATAAAGACTCAATCCATTTGACAATCGCTCCATCTCAAAATAGGAAGGCCTCAGGGTTCAATCCTAGTTCTGCCGCACGTTTTGAAAAAGCTCCTTCCTTCGTCGCTCTGGGGAGTGGCGCCATGACAATGGTCATCGATTACCAGCCCCTCGCCAAAGCAGGGACGCCTGGTTCGCTGCTAACTGCAGGGGCACCGAAACCTCTCACATCTTCTGCAGCACAGGCTGCTCCGATGGTACCAGCCGCTGCACCGACACTAGACCCATCGGTCACGCAAGCAGCATCGGCACAGGAGGCTTCCGCCTTGCTAGACCCTCAAGAGTTTCCGGCTCATAGCCGGACTGATTCAGGAATTCCTCAATTGAGCACCGATGAACTACTCAACAGAAAACTGGATGAGCTCCGTGAAGCGCGCAACGCCAACAAACTCAAAGACTCCGAGATCGCAGTGCTGAAGAAGGAAGCCGTGTGGATGAAGCAAGCGCTCCGTCAACGGGCGGAAGAAGTGAAAGCTATGAAAACCAGCAAAACAGCGGCTCGCTCAGCCCCGAAAAAGAAATCGGCGGAAGCGTATCAGACTCGGTGATCAACTGATCGATCTAACCAACGTCGCAGAGCTCAGGCTGCAGCAGAACAACCTCTCTGGACAGGGGCTGACGAAAGTTCATGCGGCAGTAGCAGGCATACGTCACATAGGTATCTTGTAGACAGTACTGCGCAAGCTCACGACCCTGCCTTTTCTCCCACATTTCAGCAACTTGTTCCCCACTGCCCGACTTCGTTTCGACCTGTAATGCTCTAGCCAGGACGTCGAGCTTAACCCAGCCCCTCGTGTCCCAATTACTCCAGATGGCCATCGTGTCATAGACCGGTTCGGTACGGAACTTCGCAAGGTTGATATCGAGGCTGGGTTTCACTTGATTGATGATCGACCGCTTCTTGATGAAGGGCAGATCAAAGCCAAGTCCGTTGTGTGTGATGAATAAGGCAGGACGGTCCTGGGCTAGTCTCGCCCAGAATTGGCGGAGCAGCTCGCGTTCGTTCCCCCCGAACCAAGCGACGGCGCTGCGCGCTTCCATCTGATCGGAAAATTCCAGCAGGCCGATACAAACGATACGGCTGAACGTCCCATCAAACGATGACTTGGCGTACAGCTCATCCTCAGCGTGCCGACGTTCTTCTGCCGCACCTGCGGCAAAGAGGTCATACCCCTCGTCCGCTTGGGAAGATTCACTGCTCATCGGCGCCTTCCCCGCCAAACGTGCCCATTCTTCACGAGGAGCTTGGACGGTTTCGATATCGAGCACCACCTTCATCGTGAAACTCCAAACGCATCACGCCGCAAGGCTTCGATAACCGCGCAGTCTGCCGGCGGGAACGTAAACTGCGTAAGTTCTTCGGGATAGACCCAGCGGATTTCTTCACAGCCGATAGGCACGGGTTCCCCCTGTTCAATGGCACATCGAAAAAAATGCAACTCGATGATTTGATCCAGATAGTCGTGCCGAATGATCTGGTACAGAATAGGATGGTCGATGCGAACACTCAGCTCTTCAAACAGCTCTCGTTGCAAACACTCCGTGAGCGATTCGCCCACTTCCCGTTTTCCCCCAGGGAACTCCCAGAAACCCGCCAAGTGGGCACCAGGTTTTCGACGGGCGATTAAATAGCGACCGTCACAGTGGATGAGCCCTGCCGCCACTTCAATGACTTGCATGATCAGCCTACTACCGTTCACGAGTCGCCGGACTGAACGGATATGTCTTACAGAACGACTTCATCGGACACAGGAGACAATAGGGATCACGAGCCGTGCATACCATCGCGCCGAAGTCCATAATCGCCTGATTAAAGTTATACCCTTTCCCACGCGGGATCAAAGTTTCCGACAATTCCCATAGTATCGTCTTCTGTGCCTTAGGATCACCTTGAGCAACAAACACCCTGTGCAAGACACGAATCACGTTCGTGTCTAGAATGGGCGCATCTTCATTGAACGCGAAGGAGCGAATTGCCCCCGCAGTATACCGCCCAATCCCTTTGAACGAGAGCAACTCGTCAGCATCGTTGGGGAGTTTTCCCCCGTACCGTTCCACCGTTTCGCACGCGATTCCGTGCAGCCGTTCCGGGCGAATGTTGTACCCAAGGGGATACCAGGTCTTCTTGACATCGGCGACCGGAGCCTCTGCCAAGTCTTCGAAACTCGGATAACGTTTCAAAAACTCGTGGTATTTAGGGATCACCCGATCAACTTGGGTCTGCTGAAGCATCACCTCTGAGACGAGGATATGATACGGGTCTGAGGTTTTCCGCCAGGGTAAATCCCGGCCATGTTCCCCATACCACTTCAGAAGCCTCAGTTGAAATCGACGCTTAGCAGAACGCTCGGGTAGAACGGACTTGCCAGGTTGTTTCTTGTTGGAGGGACGTCTCGTAGGCATATATCAAGTCCTATAGCCGCAGTCTCTCGGCCGGGTCATTGTAGGAGTCCACTTCCTCCAAAATCAAATGCGCCCATGTACACCGCTCGATCGAGGAAACGTGTGTTCAAATGTCCCCGGACCGTCTGGTAAAGGAACAATTCGCATGGTACTCTGTAAATAGCCGCATTGGAGGGGAACATGAAGCGGAAAACCTTCCGAGCTCGGTGGTCGCGAGCCTTGGTGTTGGCTGGGGGTATGGCCTGCGTCCTTTTTCCCTTTCTGTCCATAGCTGAACCCCTCCAGATACCATGGGAGTGTTCTAACTACACAGGCGACGCACAGACCCGTTGTGTAAACGCCTTCATGGAAGCACAGCAGAAAAAAATCGCTGAGCTTGAAGGGAAACTCCAGGCCCAAGAGGGGGCAGTCAGTCAACTCAAGAGCCAGCTTGATCGACAATCAACCGCGACGGCGGATTTGCAACGACAGCTTGTAGAACGGCCCACCACGAGCATTGTCCCAATCCCGTATTCCTCTCCGTACTCCTATGGCTATCCCCTCGGCCTCGGGTTGGGGCTTGGACTTCATTTTGGAAATTCTGGGGTGTATGCGTCTCCCTTGTACCGTCCCCTTTGGGGTCCTCGACATTATGAGTATTGGGGCTATCGCTGGTAACGGTCCCTAACAGGGGAATCCAGCAACACCTCTTTCGTTCTGAACGCAATTACCTCTGTCCAGATCAGTCTTTTCGTTGACAAGTTGCCTCCAGCCACATAGCCTGCTACTTGGTACCCCATTACCGAATCGGCTCGACAGGCATAGAAATCTGCCACGCGACGTAAGGACGCTCGATGGTCACCCGTAAATTCCCGCGGTTTCCGGTAGCAATCCCCAGCACGTTGGTTCAGAGAGATAAACTTCGATACAACGCGTCTGTGAAAGATCTCTCGCTGAAAGGCTGCCGATTAGAAAGCGTGGTCCAGCCCTTTACGGGCATGCAGGTGGAATTACTCATTGAACTACCGGGCGAACCTACCCCCATCCACATTAGCAAGGGGACCGTCCGCTGGTCCGGATCACAGGGCATCGGTGTCGAATTCTTAACCGTGGCACCCGCTGAACAAGAACGACTCAAGCGGGTAGTCGAACAGCTCTCCGTGACAGCAGGACAGGCCCTCATTGTTCCAAAAGGCGAGTTGCCAAAGACATGAAGCAGATCGCTCAGCTGTCAGCACTGACTATTCCCCAAGTTTAACGAGCTCAATCATCCTTTTCTAAAAACAGACAGGGTTCCTCTCAGACTAGAACGCTGGTGTATCCGGCAGGCTGGCCAGCGGGAGTTGGAATTCACCCTGCTTCGCGTCACCTCTGTTCAGCGCACACAGACTTCGATCGAGTCCAAGCCCACCGCTGTCTTGCGACCAGACCCGTTGCATTCCGTCCATCCTGGCCCGTATTCTCGTTCCATGGAGCTCTCGTCGTTGTCGATGGAACAATTGAAAGAATTGGTCCGGGGCCTCGTGGACGATCGGATTCGCGAGTTGATCGGAGATCCTGATCTTGGCCTCCAGCTCGGCGATTCACTCAGAGCCCGACTCAAGCAGTCATTAGCGAGCAGTGACCGGCTTTCCGGAGAAGACATCGCCGAGCGGATCGGACTTCGTTGGTAAAACCCCATGCCTTGGTACCGCCTCACCTTTCGCCTCAGCACCGCACAAGACCTCGCCGCAATTGACAAGGCCATGGCTCAACGGCTCCTCGACAAATCCAAGTGGCTGGCTTCCAATGTCGACAACCTGCGCCATGAATCGATCGCGGACGACCTTCCTGGACTCTGCAAGTATGCCGTAGGGGAATGGCGGATTTTCTATGCAATCGACCGCACGGAACAACTCGTCGATATCCACGCGATCGTGCCCCAGCGTGCGCTTCGCTCCTGAAAAACCTCGGTCAGTTGATAGTCCCCAGGACGTCTGCGACATGCAGCTGAAACGTTCCCCGTGCCGCATCCTCGACATAATGACGTAAGGCCGCTTCCACCACTGGGAAGGCGATTTCCTCCCACGGGATTGCATGGCGGGGAAAGAGCCTCACGTCCAAACTTTCAAATCCTGCACTGAACTGCTTGGTCTGAAGACGGCCGATGAAGGTCATGTAGACCTGTCCGATACGAGGCAGGCTCAATACGGAATGGAGCTGCGTAATGGTCACTTTCGCCTGCGCCTCCTCAAGCGTCTCCCGCATCGCCGCCTGTTCGGTGCCCTCACCGAGCTCCATGAAACCGGCTGGATAGGTCCAGAGTCCAAGACGAGGTTCGATGGCCCGACGGCAGAGGAGGATATGATCTTCCCATTCAGGAATACAGCCCGCGACGATCTTCGGATTATGGTAATGAATAGCCTGGCAGGTGTCGCACACGAACCGAGGCAGGTTATCGCCTGGCGGAACTTTTTGAATGACGGGCTTTCCGCAGGCGCTGCAATAATTCATCAGGTGGCCTCTGAATCAGCAATCCCCGGCAAGCAAAATGGATAGCACAAAACATCGCTTCTTTGCACCTTGTCCTCGCGGGCTTGAAGGCGTGCTCGAGGGAGAGCTCCATCGCCTTGGCGTGCCCACAACGACCAAGACAGAAGGGGGCGTCGGCTTCAGCGCGTCCTGGTCGACCATGTACTGGGTCAATCTCAACACGCACATCGCCAGCCGTGTTCTGTGGGAAGTGGGCCGGAGTGCCTACAAAACAGAACGCGATGTCTACCACGCCGCTTACACACTAGCCTGGCCCGAGTGGTTCACGCCAGCTCAGACGATCAAGGTGAAGGTGAGCGCCCGTCGATGTCCCCTCCCCAGCCTGGACTTCCTGACTCTCCGCATCAAAGATGCCGTCTGCGATAAGTTCGCCAAGGCCAAACAGGGGCGACCCAGCGTCGATACGGAACGGCCGGACATCAAGCTCGACGCCTTTCTGGACCAGAATACCGTCACGTTTTATCTGGATACATCCGGCGAACCTTTGTTCAAGCGCGGACATCGGATAGGATCGGTCGAAGCGCCACTCAGAGAAAACCTGGCGGCGGGAATTCTACGGCTCGCCGGCTGGACTGCGAACGATGTGCTGCTCGATCCCATGTGCGGGGGCGGAACAATCCCTCTCGAAGCTGCCCTCATGGCTCGCCAGATCGCGCCGGGCATCTCACGCAACTTTGGCTTTGAACGATTACTCCTTCACGACGCACCATTGTGGAACCACCTTCGAGAATCGGCGCAAGCCAAACACGTGGCTCAGGTGCCGTCCACCATCTATGCGTCCGACCGGGATCCGGCGATGGTGAAGGTTGCGCAGCGGATGTTTCAAGGCGCTGGAGTGTCGATAGCTGTCCGACTAAAGCAAAGCGATATTCTGGACCTGGAAGCGCCGGCAAACACAGGTGTGATAATCATCAATCCGCCTTATGGAGTCCGCCTCAGCCGGTCGGACGAACTGGAATCGTTTTATCCCAAGCTGGGCGATTGGCTGAAGCAACGCTTCGCCGGATGGCGTGCCTATGTGTTGACTGGCGATGCCCGACTGTCGAAGCTGATTGGGCTGACACCGTCCAAACGGATTCCCCTCTTCAACGGGGCATTGGAGTGCCGGCTGTATGAGTTCGTGATCGTCCAAGGCGGAGCGAGGCGACGCCTTACGAGACCAAACCAGGCTTGATTCGTTGTGCCATTCTCCTTCACGTTCATGAGTTGCCACTCACCCTCGATCCCTTCCCCTTGACTTCCAGGCACGGGAACCTATCAAGCTGTTATACTGTCGTGAACCCTCAGCAAGGATGGCCGTCATGGAAAATATTATATTGTCGACGTTGCCGATACTTCCCGTTAAACGAACGGTGTTATTCCCAGGCGTGATGCTACCTCTGACGGTCGGGCGGGAGCGGTCTGTCGCGGCTGTCAACGCCGCCATGAAGACCGAAGAGAAAATGATCGTCGTGGTCGCGCAACGAGATCCTCAGACTGAAGAGCCCGTCTTGGCCGATCTGTATTCCATCGGCACGAAAGCGATCGTCAAGCAAATCGGCCAGTCATCCGAGGGAGCGATCCACGCGCTGGTGCAGGGATTGGATCGCGTCGTCCTCCTCAAAGAAGAACAGTCCACCCCCTACTCCACAGTGCGCGTCCGTTCTCTTGGACGTCCTACAGACGATGGGACGGAAGTCAAAGCCCTTCACCGAGCCATTCAAGAACTGGTGGCCGACTTGCCTCGGTTGATCCAAGCTCCAGGCATTCAAGAAGTCGGTGCGGTGCTGAGCAATGAAGACGATTCCGTCGCACTGGCCTATCGCATTGCCTCACTCGTCAATCTCAGTTCGGTGGAAGAACAGCGCTTGCTCGAAAGTTCTTCGACGTTGGACCTTCTGCGCAGCCTCTACAGCGCGCTGTCTAAGGAAATCCAAATACTCCAGTTGCGAGAAAAGATCACCCAGGATGCACAGACAAAAATCGGCAAGAGTCAACGCGAGTACATCTTGCGCGAACAACTAAAAGCCATCCAGCAAGAGCTGGGCGAAGATGAGAACGAAGAGACCGAGGTCGCCCGGTTGAAGAAGCAAATTGCCGAAGCCGACTTACCCGAGGGTATTCGCAAGGAAGTCGAGCGCGAGGCCACCAAATTGGGCAAGGTACCGCCGGCGTCACCCGACCATCAGGTGCTTCGGACCTACCTTGAGTTGGTCCTCGAACTTCCTTGGAACAAGGCATCCGAAGAACATCTCGATCTGTCAACGGTTCGTCAGGTATTGGAAGAAGATCATTACGGGATCAAGGAAGTGAAAGAACGGATCGTCGAACACTTGGCGGTCTTGAAGCTCAATCCAACTGCCAAAGCCCCGATTCTCTGCCTCGTTGGCCCTCCCGGCGTTGGCAAAACAAGCTTGGGCCAGTCGATCGCAAGGGCGATGGGCCGGACCTTTGAGCGATTGAGCTTAGGCGGCGTCCATGACGAAGCTGAACTGCGCGGCCATCGCCGCACCTACGTCGGCTCGCTCCCAGGCCGTATCATCCAGGCCATCCGCCGGGCAGGAGTCAACAATCCGGTCTTGATGCTCGATGAAGTGGACAAGATGGGGCGTGATTTTCGAGGCGATCCGGCTTCGGCCCTGTTAGAAATTCTGGATCCAGCACAGAATCACACCTTCCGTGATCATTATTTGGACCTCCCGTTCGATTTGTCCAAGGTCTTCTTTGTCACCACGGCCAATACCCTCGATACCATCAGCCAGCCCCTGTTGGATCGGATGGAAGTGATTCGACTTCAAGGCTATAGCGAGCGAGAGAAAGCTGAAATCGCCCGACGCTATCTCTGGCCACGACGGCTCAAGGAAGCAGGGATCGAGGAAACCCAAGCCGTGCTGACGGACGAGGTGCTGACTCTTGTCATTTCTCGGTACACACGGGAAGCCGGCGTGCGCCAACTCGAGCAGATGCTGGGACGGTTGACGAGGAAGGTGGCCCTCACATTCGCTGATCTTCCGGACGGCCAGGAGCGGCTGCCCGTCGATATTCAGACGGATATCCTCGGTGAGTGGCTGGGCTCCGAACGGTTTATGCCGGAAGAGGCTCGGAAGAGTCTGCCTCCAGGCGTCGCCACCGGCCTCGCCTGGACCCCGGCCGGTGGCGATGTGCTCTATATTGAAACCACCTTGCTCCCTGGCAGCCACGAGTTGATCCTGACCGGCCAGTTGGGCGACGTCATGCAGGAATCTGCGCGTGCCGCCAGAAGCTATCTGTGGTCGCATGCGGAGAGCATGGGGTTGGACATCTCCCGTTTCAAACGAAACGGGCTCCACATCCATGTGCCTTCCGGCGCCATTCCCAAGGACGGTCCATCGGCGGGCATCACGATGGCGACTGCCCTGGCTTCGGCCTACGAGGGAAAAGCCGTGCGAATCGACACAGCCATGACAGGGGAAATCAGCTTGAGTGGGCTTGTCTTGCCAGTGGGCGGCATCAAAGAAAAAGTGCTGGCGGCACACCGTGCGGGGATCAAGCGCATCATTCTGCCGAAGGCCAATGAGAAAGATCTGAAGGATGTCCCCCAAGAAGTGCGCGACGAACTAACCTTCATCCTGGCTGAACGGATTGAAGAGGTGCTACCGGCCGCCTTTAACCCTGACCCGAACGACATCTCTGCCGGTAGCGGCAGCGAGCCTGTGGTGGCTTCCAGCCCCGCAGGGGATGCCTAGTCTTCGTAGAAGGCACGAACGATCTGCGCCGTATTGAAGAGCAGGGCGTGACGGCGCGTGTACACCGCGTGGCCATAGTAGTGGTCGCGTGGGTTCGTCGAGCCCGTACTGTCTTTGTAATCGACGAGGAGACAGCGTCCTTCGCTCGGGAACCGCACCGCACGTCTTGCGCATTCTAGCCACCGCTCGAATCCATCGTACGGCTCGACCATCTCCCAGACTCGTTTGTTCGCCGCTTTCCCTGATTCCGTCACAGGCACGGCATCGCTGCCTGCAACCGCTAATTCCTGAATGTAGTCTCCACCCCAGGCAATCGGCATCTCCATCGTAATCTGCGGCAACTCCATCTTCGCCAACCAGCTCTTTCCATCTGTCCGCAAGTTCCGGTGATTCATAATATGCAGCAGCTTCCCGATACCGGAAGGGTCCCATCCGTAGCGAACCGGTGTACCAAATGTCACAATGTCGAGCGCAACTCCGTTCAGGAGTGACGCTGTCGCGAGCAGAGATTCCAGTTGCCTCACAGTAGCAGCGACCTCTGGCTGGTTTGTCTGCTCTGCATAGTCGCTCAGAATGCTGAGCAGCTTGGGTCGCCCGGTGATGGGGCTCGGGCAAAGCAAATTCGACACCAGCGCCAGAACCAGTCCGGCTTGTCCATGCGCGTGGACAAGAATCCGGTGCCCCTTTCCTAGGTTCTGTTGTGTACAGAGCTTGTGCAGTTCATTGAGCAGAGACACGGCGGCAAGTGCCCGGCCCAGATGGTGGTGTTCTGATGACCACAGCAGCCTGACACAGGCGATCGGCTGAGTCAGATTCTTATTGATGGTCTGCTTGAACTCTTGAACATAGGCCTCGGTGAAATTACCCGCGTCACCGATCTGTTCATCCAGAAGATGTTTTGTCGCGTCATCATCCAAGAGTGGCGCCCTGAGCCCACCCGGCAGCAACGGAATCCCGTTGCTTTCCTCTCGCATGGCAGCCAGCAAGGCATCGACCCCTGACACCCCTCGTGAATAGCCTCGTTTCAGCCCACCGACCTCATCCAACCGCTGCATACCAAACACATCGGTACCGTGGATTGAACCATGGAGAAAGACAATGGCTGCGACACCGGCACGAGACAGGCTTGTCCCACACCTGGACATGGTCTCGGCCCAGGCGGGGGAATCTGGAGGAACGACATCAGCCAGATCAGCGACAGTTAATCGCTCACCGGGACTCTTCCGTGACAGCTCGTCATGCTGAAAGTTATTCTCAATCGGCATGGGAGAGTTACATACCCGATGTGGGTAACCCACTGCAACGAAAGATCAGCAGGATACTGAAAAAGATCCACCAAACCTCAAGGTAGGTGGGTTCAGCAGATGTAGTAGCGGATTAGGAGTATACTCTTCTCGAAACTGTTCTATTCCTGCACGACGACATTCGGTTTGAGAGGACCTGCCTGAAAGTATCTGAACTGATAGAGGGATGAATTATTTTAGATACATGCAGAGGAATAGTGTCTCTCTCGTTCGCCTTCAGGCTTCTCCTCCTCACCCGATTTATCTGAATGATAATGTTACGCATTCTCCTTGGCGGTAGGCACCAGCAGTCTAAAAGGCAGACCGTGCTTTCGCTCTGGCGCGGGTTTTGCTGTCGGGTTTTGCTGTGATGGGAAGAAGTAAGTGAACAGAAACCCGAGGACATCGGACGCACAACCAGACGGAGGGGAATATGAAAAATCTACGAGTCATTACATTCAGTATAAGCATGGTGCTGCTTGGATATGTTCTCACCGCAGGCTGTTCGACCGTGACGCAAGGAGTATCGACGCCGACCGATGTGTCGGGTGTCACCCAGAACTGGGACAAGGCGCTGCCGACGGCGCAACGCTTCGTCGTGCTGGCGGCGTTCAATAACGACGCGGTTCGGGATAACGAAACCGGCCTGGTGTGGGAGAAGGCGCCACAGACGACGATCTCCACGTGGTCCGCCGCCCGCGCCTTCTGTACCGACAAGAGCGTCGGCGGCCGGAAAGGCTGGCGGCTCCCCGCAGTGCACGAGCTGGCTAGTCTGGTCGATCCGTCCATCGGAGCACCGGGCCCGACCCTTCAGGCTGGCCATCCCTTTAGCAACGTCCAGCCAACCCACTATTGGTCCGCGGTGACGTCCGCAGACTTTCCGACGAGCGCGTGGCTCGTGTTCTTCGGCAGTGGCGACGTGTTCACCTCCGTTAAGGTCGGCAGCCTCCACGCCTGGTGTGTGCGTGGTGGCATGAATACGGATACGTATTGATCATTCGGTGATGTGATCATGTGGGGGGAGCTGAAGGCGTGAGCCCACGGCCCCTGCCCATTGCCTGGATCAGCGATTGGGTTAACGCCCTGCGGGTGCCTTCTACTTCTAATAGGGGAAATTGCTGGACGGAATTGGTGTGTGAGGTCGCGATTACAAGTCGAGGATGATTCTTACCCGACGTTCTATCTCTTCGATCGTGCTGCTGGGCAGACTTCCAATTTCTTTGGTGAACGATTCGTTGGCCACCGCGATCAGCTGTCCCAGAAGCAAATCACTCTCACGATCCAAAGCTCCTTCTCCTTTGCGCAGTCGGAATCGGAGGATACCGGGGCCTTCCACGAGCTTGCTGGTCGTTGGGATAACTATTGTGGATGGGTATCCAGCCTCATTCACAAGATTGGACTGTACCACCAGAGCAGGACGAAGCTTGCCTGGCTTGGTCCGCACACGTGGATTGAAGTCCACGATGTAGAGATGCCCACGTTTGATCTGCATTACTCGTCCGAGACCCAGCGGCCCACAGCCGCATGGGAGAGCTCCCGGTGTTCACGCTTATCGGCGGCGGCGCAGCGCCGGACGGACTCGCGAACCTCCTGCCGGAGACGTTCCTCTGCGGTCTGATGTTCCAGGGTCTTCAACGCCGCCCGTAATACACCTGCCTTCGTCGGAATTCGAAGTTCCTTCCGCAACCGCTCGATCTGTTGCTCCTCTTTCTTCGATACAGCAATGGCCCCCATCATCGATCTCCTTATGGAATTCCTAATAAACTTTATAATATAGATAAGCGTATCATTGTCAACCATGTGTCGCAGCACGCAAGAGGCAATGCAGGAGTCGGCGTGTTGAAGGAACGTCAAGGCGCGATTGAACTGGCGGGGCGACACTCACGCGATGTTCCGGTACGAACAGATGCCCAGAAATCGTGGGTACTGCTTGTTACCGGGCGTTCGTCGAGGTCTCAGTAGTATCAGGTGCCGGTTTCGGCGCGATCCGGCTCTTGGGCATCACAGCGGTAGCAGTACAGATTTTCTGTTCTTCATCGACTCGGCGATCGACAATCTTCACATCTTGTAGGTATTCGTGAACAATTTCCTCACGAGTCAGTTCAATATCCTGCTCACTCTCACGCCCTGACCGTTCACGGACGCGATCGATCATGTGTTCCTTCACCAACACCCGGATCTGCTTGGCCAAGTCAGTCCGCGCTGAGAGCTCCGATACCCGCTGGCAGACAACCTTGCCTTTAGTGAGATCGCCCTGGCCCTTACCGATCCAGTACTGATCTGAAGAGTAGCTAACTTCGGCTCCTGAGGTCGCGATGAACACCCCTCCCAAGCCAAGCCAGAGACCCACTGCAACAGCCACGATTCCCACGTTCTTCTTCAACTCTTCCCTCTCTAGCGGTTTCCGCCTGGTGCCCCGAAGGACGGAGCTCTTCGAGGAGGCGGACCTGGTTGCTGCAATCCCGGCGAAGCCTGAGGCACTCGCCTCGCTCCGCCAACCCCTTGGCTCGGTGGGCCCATCGATTGACGATCCCCTGGAGGCGATCCAGACGGTGTCCGATGAATGATCTCATTGAATGGTCGAGCCCCCGGTGATCCACCAGGAGGTGGCACGAGCTCATGGCGCGGCATGCGAGGCTGCATCGTTCCAGGTGCGGGGGGCTGCCTCACGCCCAGTGGTTGCCGGCTGGTGATAATCTGCTGCGCAATGGCGACGTGTGGATTGGCCGGAGAGAGACCGCTGGCACTATCCAGCAGATCGTGAGGAATGCCGACTGGCGAGACAAGGACCCAATTCGTCCAGGCCTGCGACACCATCGCGTTCGACTGCACGCGATTGATAATGTCCTTCCGCCTTTGTGCGGCCTGTTGGACTTGATCCGGCGTTGCTGCATTCCCGATGGACTGATTGACCGATCTGAGTTCTTCCTGCAGCTGGTCGTTCTCTTGTTTCAGTGCAACCAGCTGCGCACAAGCATCTTCGTTCTCCCGAAGGGCAACGATCGCTCGTGCCACCTCTTCTGTATCCATCTGTGCCAAAAGATCAGCTTTTATGACCACGACATCTCTGTCTAATGTCGTGGAGACCTGCTGGTTGAGCACGATCACCAATCCAGCCGTGTAGGTGCGGATCTCATCTTTCGTCACATCCATATCACTCACGACTGTGACGCTTTCAAGATAGGTCGCGACCTGTTCGAGCGCATTTCGCTTGGCCGCCTCAGTGGCGATCCGAATGGCGTCCTCACGGGTATCGCGATCCCCCATTCGGTGCTCACCCTGCGCATTGACGACCCTGATGTCAGCGAATGCGGGGGCAGCGGTGATGAACATCGCGAGCGCGAGAAACAAAACAATGGGTCGATACGATTGATAAGACAGCAGGCTGGTGGGAAGAGGCTGTTGATGCAAAACTTGACCGGACATCGCCTCCCCCTTCTCACCCCTGGGCACAGATGGAAACGGTGAGCGGTTTCAGCATAGCAGCCGGAAGGTGGTTTCGCCAGCAATCGCCAGGTGCCCTCTCCCACCTTGCCTTCCGGAAAATTTGCATGTTAGGGTACCGCTCTTACTTTGCTGCGGAAAAGCTTGGTCGATGCCAAAAGACGGCCAGAAGTTTCCGTTCGTTGTTAAGACCAGAATTACTTCAGGATGCTCAAAAAGGCTGTCCAGCAAGGCCGCAGCGAGCAAAGAGGCGAGGCGTACGCTTCGGTACGTTGAGCCTCTGAGCGACGAGAGAACGCCGCTGGCGGACTTTTTCAGCATCCTGTTAGGATACATGCGGGTGATACTTCGCTATGACACATCCCTCACAATACCTTCGCTTGATCCTTGTCGGCCTCCTGACCCTCTTACTTGAAACCGCAGTCCAACCGCCTGTGGAGGCAGCTGCCCCGCTTGGGAAGGAAACCGCTTCCTCCGGGTCTGGGACTGAACATGTCATCCTGTTTGTCCTGGAGGGATTCGGACAAGAGTCGCTCAAGGGCGGCGCGATGCCAGTCGTGAGCAAGCTCGTCAAGGAAGGGTCGGTGACCTGGTCCGCAAGCGGGGTGAAGCCGGCCCTGCGATTACCCACCATGGCATCGCTGGTAACCGGCATGCCAGTCGAAAAACATGGGATTACCTGGAATTTCTTCGAATTCAGCCGAGGCTACCCGCGCCACCCCAGCCTATTCGACTACCTGGATTTAAGCGGAGGCCGCGACAGTGCCATCTTTTATATGGATGAGTCCCTGTATCAGCTCGCCAAACCGGAGCCCTACACCGACTATCAACTCTGCGGAGCATTGCGGCCTGAGTGCGGCTCTCAGAAACTTGTCGCCTACATCCAGCAGTATCTTCAAAAGGCGACCAGCGGGCACGGCTATGGGCACGCGATTCCCTCCTTGCCTCATTTGCTGGTGGTTCACCTTCCGGAAGCAGGGAGGGCCGGAGTGATCCACGGTTGGGACTCTACAGAATATCGGGAGGCGTTACGAACGGTCGATGGCGCAATGAAGTCTGTCCTGAACCTCTTCCAGGAGTACTCGCTCTCGGGCCGCACCGCCGTCATCGTCACCGCTCTCAGTGGAAAGGGGACCGACCCCGGCGCCGAGGCCCCAACGACTGAGTCGCCGGTCGTTCCCTGGCTCGTCTCGGGAACCGGAATCAAACAGGGCCAACTTATTCGTCAGCCGGTGTCAATCATGGATACCGGAGCCACCGTGATGAAAATCCTGAAGCTGGAGACTCACACGGAATGGGAGAGTCAGGCCGTGGAAGAAATCTTCGAAACTGCCGCGGCCACCCCAACCGCACGGCCCCGCAAGAAACGCTAGTCAACCATGTGCTACGCTACCCTCATGCGACGCTGGTCCCTCCTGATAGTGGGTTGCGTGCTGATCAGCTTGCCGACTATGGCCAGCCCTAAGGAGGGATTCGCAAGAGACCCACAGGCCGCGCATCTCAAGGAACATGGGATTACCATCGATGCGACGAAGCTGGTCCCCGCTTCCTGGTGGCAAATACCAGGCGTCACGCCCTCGATCTGGAATTCCGACCCCGAGTCACTCGATGCGCCCAAGACATCTGAGCGTCGGGAACTGCGGTTGAAGCCTGGCACATACAAGTTCATCAGCTTCACGTTCGATTTTCCCTTTACGGTGAATCTTAACGGCACTCTCGATTTTTCAAAATCCTTGGATCAATGTGTCGAAGGCCGCGGGACACAGGCGTTGATGGTGGTGTGCAAACGCATGTACCCGTATGGCGGGCAACGCGACGCCTATTACGATCAGAAACCGAACGATGGCTAACGTACTCGAAGATCTTTTAGAAGCGCTTGAAGATGTGGACGACGCCACCCGAGAGGAGGCGGCACAGACGCTGGCCGGCCTGGGTGATCCAGCGACCCTGGATGCGCTGATCAGCGCCTGCAACGATGACTTCTGGTCCGTGCGAGCTCATGCAGGCTGCGGCATCGCGAAGATCGGCGGACCGAAGGCTGTCGAAGCGCTGGTCGGCCTGTTCAACGATTCCATCATGGAAGTGCGCGATCAGGCGGTCGAGGCCACGGCAAAGATAGGCCCGATCGTGCTCGATCGCCTGGTGACGGCCATGAAAGACGAACGATGGCGCGTACGGGAACATGCCGCCAAGGCGGCGGGCAAGATCAAGGACTCAGGAACAGTCGACGCGTTGATCGGCGCCTGTCGCGACCGGGACGGGGCCGTCAAGAGCGCAGCGGCGGAAGCCTTGGGCAGAATCGCCGACGCGAAAGCCATTCCAGCTCTGATCAAGCTGTTTCGGGATTCTTCGAAGATCGTGCGCGAGACGGCCGGAACGGCGCTGGTCTACATCGGATATCCCTCGGTCGATCCGTTGCTCGACAGTCTCACAGACAAAGACTTTGTCGTTCGATGTCACGCGGCTCGTGCGTTGGGCGGGATGACCACCGACTATCAAATCGGCAGGTCCTGGGTGCGGGACGCAAAGGTCGTGGACGCCTTGATCGCCGCCTTGAAGGACCCTGACCGAGCCGTTCGCGAAGACGCGACCATCGCGCTCGGCATGATCGGTGATCCCCGGGCAATCGATGCGCTGGTTGAAGCCATGAAGGACGGAGCGGTGAAGCGCCATGCTATTGCTTCACTCGGCATGATCGGCGATGCGCGCGCCCTCCCAGCCGTATTGGACGCCTTGAAGGGCAAAGGCATCAAACAGGAAGGCACGCCGACACCCGGGTGCATCGTCAGCGAAGATGCGTTCATCAAGGAAGCCGCCGCCACAGCCCTCGGTCAGTTTCGCAATCCTCGTGTGATTCCGGATTTGATCATGTTACTGAAAGACGGGGTCTTGCGTGAAAAGGCTGCGGCGGCTCTGGCGGTGATCGGGGACGCGGCCATTGAACCGTTGATTGCCTTCCTCTATGACCCCAAAGCGTCTGAAGTCGAAGCTGAAAAAGAGCGCGTGCTTTCGTACGCGTCCGTTCGGCTGACGGCAAAAGACGCCTTGAAACAGATTGCGCTCGATACGTTGGACAAGCTTGGATGGACACCTTCTGATGAAGTGGTGGAGATCAGCTCAAGTCAGGCCGACAATCTGCGCGTCGATCGGCCGCTAGGGCAAACAGGTCGCTTTGGTCCATCGGGCGACATGGCATAATCACGCTCCCGCACGCATGTGCGCATCCATCATACTTCGATGACGACAACGAGTGGTGTTCCCACATAAACCACGATCCTTTCATACGAGCCAGATAACGGCATGGCTGATGCGGTGACGGAACAACTCGCGGCACTCAAGGACCAGGATTGGGCTATCCGTGGTGAAGCGGCCGGCCTGCTCGGGACCTTCAAAGATCCGCGTGCAGTAGTTCCCCTGGTGGCTCTCCTTCGAGACCAGGACCGTTCTGTGCGAGAGGCGGCCATTGAAGCGTTGCGTTCGATCGGAGCCCCAGCCGTCGCGGCGGTGGGAGCCTGCCTTACTGAACCAGATCTCTCGGTCCAGGAATCAGCGTCAGCCATCTTGGCCGCCATTGCGGATGAGCGGGTGCTCGCGCCGCTCATCACGGCACTGCGCAGCAGCGACTGGATCGTTCGGATGCACGCGGCCAGCGCATTGGGCCGGGTACGGAACGCAGATGCGGTTGAGCCGCTCATTCCCCTGCTTCACGACAAGGTGAAAGCAGTTCGTGATGAAGCAGCTACCGCTCTGGCCGCCATCGGCGATGCAGCGATTTCATCTCTCTTGAAGGCGTTGCAGCATGAGGACTGGCTCGTTCGTCTCCATGCGGTGGAATCGTTGGGAAAGGCTCACTCGCAACGGGCGGTGGAACCTCTATTGTCGGTGTTGTTCAACGATCACGATTCGGCGGTTCGCGAAGATGCCGTACGAGCCCTTGGCGAGATCGGTGATCCACAGGTGATCGAGCACTTGTTCACGGTCATGCGCGAGCCTGGATTGCGGACCGTGGCGGTTGAAGTACTCGGTCAGATCGGTGATCCGCGTGCCGTTCCGGTCCTGATCGACGTCGTCACTGGGGCCAGTTCTCCGGAAGTGACAAGGACCGTGGCCAGCTGCGGAGATCACTGGAATGAAGAAGCGATTACACAAGGCGCGGCGGCTCGGGCATTGGGCGCGATCGGCGACGAGAGGGCCATTCCGTCGCTCGTCGCATCACTAGATCGAACACATACGAGAGCCGAAGCGGCGGCATCTTTGGCCAAATTCGGGTCGAAGGTCATTCCATTCCTGCTTCCACTGCTCAATGAGCCTCGCGATGAAAATCTCCTGTTTCATGTCCGCGAAACATTGGCGTCAGCAGGATGGAGAGCCGGCAGGCGGTCACGGGCCGGATAGACACAGAGCCCGCAGGGTATAGCCTCTTCAGTTACTGACTATTATGCCAAAAGAAACGATTGAGACGCTGGTCTCCGAACTCATCCATGAAGAGGATTGGCGCCGTATGCGAGCGACGGCCGCCTGTGTGGCGGGCGGTCCTCGTTCAGTGCAGGCGCTCATCGAGGCCCTACGGTTAGGACCCACCGAATTGAAAAAAGAAGCCGCCGCGATGCTGGCTCGTATCAAAGACCCGCAGGCCGGAGTGGCCCTAGTCGGACTGCTCGAACATGATGAGGAGGTCGTTCGGAAAGCCGGTGCGGCAGCCCTTGAACAGATGGCAGGGGTGCTCGATACGGACACGGCTCGGGTGTTAGTCGCATTGCTTCCCACAACTCAGGAACGCGCGACCAGACAGGTCCTGAGCCACCTGATCGGGGCGATTCCCACATCCGTCCTCCCCCTCTGCGACATGCTGAAACATCCGGATCAGGATGTGCAAATCGCGGCAGCACTGATGCTCGATCAATTATTGGACCCCCGTTCCCTTGATGCATTCATCGATGCCATGGGCCAGCCGGCGGTTCGGGATATCGCCGTCGGCACGTTGAAGAAACTGGGCGCCATCCGGGAACGAATCGACGAAACATTCGAGGCCTTGCGTGAAGTCGAAGGAGCCAGCGAGCGCGAAGAAGCGCGCATGACGGCGGTCATCGACCTCCTCAGAATCGGACGACCAAGCGTAGAAATCCTGATCGAATATCTCGAAGATGACGACTGGCTCGTGCGCGAGGCCGCAGCCGACTTATTGGGGAAAATCGGGGATGTGCGAGCTGTCGAACCGTTGATGAAGCGGCTAGAGCAGGACAAGGATACCGGGGTCAAAGAGTTAGCGATCAAATCCCTTGGGCTGATCGGCGATTCGCGGCCGACCCGGCTCTATCTTGATGCTATCCCCATCCGTCCGCTACGGGTGTATGCCATGGAGGCTTTGGCCAAGATCAAGGATGTAGGAGTCTTGCATCCATACAAGGACCTCTTTGACCGGCTTCGCACGGATCGCGACGGCCTCGTGGCCTATAATGCAGGTCTCATCGCCGATAAACTTGACGCCATCATGGCCACGGAAAGCCAGCCCCCCGAAGAGGATACTGAGCATGACTGAACAAGGTGCATCTGATCGAATCGATCAACTCATTCAAGCATTGCACGACGAGAACGAGGCCTTACGCGACCATGCGATCGCGAGCCTCGGCCAGACTGGTCCCGAGGCGCTTCCCCGGTTGATTGACCTCATGGCCGATGAAGATGCGGTGATTCGAGAGGCTGCGGCCAGCGCGGTCGTTCGGATGGGGCCCTCCGTTGTCGAACCAATGATCGAAGCCCTGCAAGATGATTCCTGGGCGATCAGAGAACAGGCGGCCTCGGCGCTTGGGAAATTGCGGGACCAACGTGCCACTGAGCCTCTGGTCAAAGCGATTCATGACCGTGACGGCGCCGTCAGAACGGCAGCGGTGTGGGCGCTGGAGCGGATCGGCGATTCACAAGCGGTGCCTGGGTTGATCGATGCACTCATGGACAACACCCTACGCGAAGATGCAGCTCGGGTGTTGAAGAAGATCGGCGACGTGCGGGCGGTGGAGGCCTTGATCGATGGACTCTTAGGTTCCAATTGGATGGTTCGGCGTCATGCGGCCGAGGCACTGGGTAAGATCGGTGATCGCCGAGCCGTCACTCCGTTGATCGAGTCGCTGAAAGATGAAGACTGGTTGGTCAGACGCAATGCCGCCGAATCACTCGCGCGACTTGGCGCGAAAGAATCCATTCAGCCCCTGCTGGCGCTGCTTCAAGACGAGAACACGATGGTCCAGGAAACCGTCGAGGCGGTGCTGGCCAGCCTCGGCTGGACACCTGAACCGCAATAACTCAAACCATAGAGGATACATGCCCATGGCGGATGAAGCTCCGAAGTTGATTCAGATCGCTCTGAAAGGTGGAGAGAAGAAGGACGGGTTCAACCTGGTCACCGAGCGGGTTGTGGCGGTCAACCCTGAGAGCAAACAGCTCGAGGTTGAGCTCCTGGCTTACGACGGCAAGACCGTCGTACTGGATGTGGACGAGGAAGCGCTAGAGGACCTCAAAAAGATCAAGGTCGGAGACGGTGCCACGATCCGTGTGGTCGAAGAAGGCGGGAAGCGCGTCGCGAAGAGTTTTAAGATTCGCGCGAAAGATCCGAACGCCGCCAAAGCCGACGCCATGTTGCTCGATCTCAGAGATTCACACTGGCTGAATCGGAAGTACGCGGCAGAGGTCTTGGGGGAATTGAAAGATCTGCGCGCCATCGATCCCTTGGTGGCGGCGTTGAACGACGAAGTTGGTGACGTGCGGCAACGCGCCTATGATTCGTTGATCAAACTCGGTGGCCCCTCCGTCCCGTCGCTCATTCCACTCCTAGTATCCGAAGAGGACGAGATTCGTCAATCCGCAACCGAGATTCTTCGGAAGATCGGCAAACCAGCCGTCGAACCGCTGGCCACTGCGTTGACCGACGCCGATGATCGGCTGACAACCCGAATCATGAAGGTGCTTGATCGAATGGGGTACAAACCCAAAACGAAAGACACACCGAAAGCTGAGTTGCCGAAGTTGACCTAACGTCTCTCAGCCAGTGCGCTTGGAACTCTGTGCCATACGCCCTACCGATACATATTTGAAGCCAGCAGCCCCCACGCGTTCAGGGTCATAGACGTTTCGGAGATCGAGCAGGATAGGAACTCGCATGATCGACTTCAGCTTTTCAAAGTCCAGGGTTCGAAACACATTCCACTCGGTCATAATCACCAAAGCGTCTGCTCCTTCAGCCGCGTGGTAGGTATCTTGGCAGGGCTGGAGTTCAGGCATGATCTGGCACGCTTCCGTTAGGGCCTCCGGATCATACGCGCGAATGCTCGCACCCTCGGCCAGGAGGGCTCGACCAATCGCCAAGGCCGGGGCCTCCCGGATGTCGTTGGTATTGGGCTTGAATGAAAGGCCCAGCATCGCCAACGTCTTCCCTTTCAGTCCCCCGACCGCCTCCCGGATCTTATCGATCATCCGTTCTCGCTGAACATCATTCACCCGTGAAGCCGCGGAAGCAATCTGCATCGGATAGCCATGGCGCTCGCCGGTCTGAATGAGTGCGGCGAGATCTTTCGGGAAGCATGAGCCTCCGAAGCCTGGGCCTGCATGAAGAAACTTCGACCCGATGCGATGATCAAGCCCCATGCCCTTCGCCACCATTTGCACATTGGCTCCGACTTTTTCGCACAGGTTCGCGATCTCATTGATGAACGAAATCTTCGTCGCCAGGAAGGCATTGGAGGCATATTTGATGAGCTCAGCGGTCGGCACGTCGGTCACAACGATGGGGGTTTCGATTAGATAGAGCGGGCGATAGAGATCCTTCATGATCGCCACTGCTTGATCGCTGTCCGCCCCGATCACCACGCGATTCGGTCGCATGAAATCTTCGATGGCCGACCCTTCGCGGAGAAACTCTGGATTTGAGACCATGTCGAATCCCAAGGCATTCGTCTGAGCCTTGGCAATCACCTCACGAAGTTTTGCGCCAGTGCCGACGGGTACCGTGGACTTGGTCACGATGACCTTGTAGCCCGTCATGTGCCGCGCAATCCCTTTGCCGACTTCTTCGACATATGAGAGATCGGCAGAACCATCGCCCCTAGGGGGAGTCCCAACAGCGATAAAGATGACCAACGCCTTTTCGACGGCCTTTGCAATATCCGTGGTGAAACTGAGTCGGCCTTCTTTGATCCCCTTAGCCACCAATTCCTTGAGACCTGGTTCATAAAACGGGACTTCGCCTTTTTCAAGCTTCTCGATTCTTCGGCTGTCACTGTCCATGCAGGTGACGTGAACGCCGAACTCGGCGAAACATGCTCCTGTCACGAGTCCGACGTAACCGCTTCCAATCACACTGATGTGCATGGGCTCCTCCTCGTTGCATTACGTAAATCGTGTGAAAGTATAACAACCTGAGCCTTATGGAGCAACGAATTCCAGGAGCGAACAGTACTATGGACGGTCCTCCAAGTTTCGTTGACTCTCGGAAAATGCGTTGAGTACAATCCGACGCCGTTTCTCACTCTATTAGGAGAGAGGCTCAACATCTTTGGCCAAATCGATGACTGTACATCCTGCACATATTCCCCGCTGGTTTCTGCTCTTGACCGCTCTCGTGACCGGGGCAGTGGTGATGGCGTTGGAAATCCTTGGCAGCCGGCTCTTGGCTCCCGTCTTCGGCAGCTCGTTGTTTGTCTGGGGCGCACTGATAGGAGTGATCCTAGCCGCTATGAGCAGCGGATACGCGTTCGGCGGGTGGGTCTCGGATCGCTATACCGGCGGAAGGGTGCTGGCCGCCCTGTTGCTTTTTTCAGGAAGCTGGACGTTTCTCGTCGCGTGGGCCAACCAACCCATTCTGTTTGAGATCGAGAAGATGGTGCAAGACCCTCGCTGGGGCCCTTGCCTCGCCGCGACCGCACTCCTCGCCCCTCCCGCATTCGGGCTCAGCGGTGTGTTGCCAGCCATGTTGCGTTTGGCAGTCGCCGACATGGATCACCTCGGTCAACAGACAGGCCGCATGATTGCCCTGTCAACCGTCGGCAGTCTGGTTGGAACCTGGGGCACTGCCTTCTTTCTCTTATCGTGGCTCGGAAGCCAATCTCTAATGGCCTGGCTGGGCGGTATTCAAGTCGGGCTTGGGGTCCTGTGGTTTATAAAAGGAACGTCAGCCCGCCCATGGGTATCACTGATGGCCCTTGGTTGCTTCGCCTTGCTAGGAGCCATGGCTCTCAACCCAATCCAACGATTGAAGACCCCCATCTATCAAGAGGAAAGTCCGTACCAGCAGGTCCGAATTCGCGAAGACGATCTCTTCCGGTATCTTGTATTGAATCGTACCTTCCACGCCACGATGTGGAAAGTCGATCCGACGACCCTCTTTCTCCCCTATAGCCAAATGATGGTGTCTTCGCTGGCATTGGTGTCCGAGCCGAAGCGTGGTCTCATTCTCGGCCATGGCGGCGGGTCCTTGGCGAAGTGGCTAACACGGCACTGGCCGGCTTTAGAGCTGGATATTGTGGAATTCGACCCGGTCGTCGTCCGAATGGCCGAAAAGTATTTTGAGTATCGCCCGCCGGCGAATCATCACGTCTTCGTGAAGGACGGTCGAGCCTTTCTCAACGCGACGGATCACACGTACGATGTCATGTGGATCGATGCCTTCGCGCGAGATATGATCCCTTTTCATCTCACCACGACGGAGTTTTATTCCTTGGTGCGAAGACACCTGAACCCGGAGGGAATCGTCGCAGTCAATCTGGCCTCATCCGGTAAAGAAGGCGACCTCGCTCGAGCCGCTGCGGTGGTTCAAACCATGCGACAGGCCTTTCCAGTCCTCACTACATTCGCTGTCGAGGGGCCGTGGAAAACAGGAATGACTCCGGCCAAAAATCTGATCTTCTTTGGAGGCCATGCGATTGAGCATGAATCAGAGAACGGTCTCGTAGCGAAGATCACGGACATGGCGATGAATCAGCGCCTGCCGATGGAAACAATCGCGTTGTTGAGTACTCGCCGAACCGAACCCTGGCCACCTGGCGTCGTCTTGAGCGACGATTTTGCCCCCTATGACCTTCTCCTTGGACGAGAACGATCACAAGTGGTTGAATGAGACACGCTTCTCCGGATCTATTCGTTGGGGTGCTGAACAGGCCGAGTGGCTCCATGTTCATGGCAGCCGCTCCAGGTGTGAATGCTTTGGTCACCGACCTCGACGAGAAGTCGAAGCATCTCAGTGATTTCCGTCTGTCTTTTGAGGAAATACCGAGCCGCGGACCCCTTCTTCTTGCCGACTCGCACGGTAAGAATGCGGTGATCCCGAAGCGCAAAGACATCCTCATCGGTCTCGTCGTCTCCCACGTAGAGAGCCGTGCTACAGTCAAGTCTGCGCATGTACTCCAGCAATGCCGTCCCCTTGTGTGACGCCGTCGGCGGCATCACATTGACGACGGACTTCCCAAGGACAATGCGAGGAGGAGGAGACAATTCAGCAATGATGCGAGAGATAAGCGCCCGGGCCGCATCTCGCTGATCGACCGTTCGATAATGGAATGAGAGCGAATAGGATTTATTCTCGACGACCACACCGCTTCGAGTCAGCTCATCCTGAAATCGTCCGGTGATCAATCCCAGCCATCCAGAACTGGTCTCGCGGACTTGCTGGATATCCTCCTGGCGCGTGTGAGGGCCTTCTGAACCATGGTTCCCGATCAAGTGAGGCACGGCAGTCCCGACACGTGAGCGCAAGTCCTCCACGGAGCGTCCCGAGATAATGGCGGTGGGAGCGCGCTTCGCGAGTTTCTCGAGCCAGAAACGGATGGGACGCGATAGCCGCGCTGCATGATGCTCTCGGACGATCTTCGCCAGAGTCCCGTCAAAATCAAATGCATACAGAGAACGACCTTTCCGGAGCGCTCCGAGGTCGCTTCGTCCTGTTTCCGTCAATAAATAGTCCATCGTCTGTCCATCAACTCAATAAACTCGGCCGCCGCACCTGTTGCATGACTCGCTCCTTTTGCCTCATGCGGGCACCATCGATCAGCATACGACCAGCCCAGCGATACACGTTGAACTCCTGGATCAGTCCGCGCATGCTCTGCATCCTGGCCCGCTGCTCCACCTTCGGCATCGTCAGGCCAAGGTGAAGCGCGGCCGCAAATTGATCGATGTCGTAGGGATTGATGACGAGCGCCTCCGTCAGTTCTCTAGCGGCTCCAGTGAATTGACTCAGAATCAACACTCCCTGCTCGTCATCCCGGGCACCGACGAACTCTTTAGCGACCAAGTTCATACCGTCATGGAGACTGCTGACCACACAGAGGTCTGCTCCGCGGTAACATTCGCAAACCTGAGACGCCTCATGATGCTGAATCCGCAAGCAGATCGGTTCGTACCCGTCTCGCCCAAACCGCTTGTTGATCTGCTCGGCTAATGCAGAGACCTGGCTAGTGAAATGTTGGTACTGCTCAATCATGGAACGGCTGGGAGCGGCAATCTGTATAAATGTAAACTTCCCAATCCATTCGGGCTGGAGTTCCAGCAATCGTTCCACAGCCATGAACCGCTCCAGGATCCCCTTCGTATAATCCAGACGTTCGACCCCAAGGCCGATGAGACGATCAGGAGGCATCCCGCACAGCTCCCGCAACCTGGTTCGGCATTCAGGGACCGGCGGTTGGTCGCGCAACCATTGCAGTGGCCACTCGATGGAAATCGGATAGGGGTTGACCGCTGTCATCTTCCCCCCATAAGAAACCGTTGAACTGTTTCGATCGATGCGTGCCTCGAGTATCCGATCGACACAGTCGATGAAGTTGTTGCAGTGGACTCTGGTATGGAATCCCAGAATGCTGCTGCCGAGCAGCCCTTCCAGAATTTCCTGCCTCCAGGGACAGATCCCGAAACTTTCCGCGTTGGCCCAGGGAATATGCCAGAACATGATGATCGTTGCGGTCGGCAATCGATCTCGGATGAGCTTCGGAACCAGGGCTAAATGGTAATCCTGAACGAGTACGACCGGATTGTCGGTCGTAGCCTCCTCGTAGACCGCTTGAGCAAAGCGCTCATTGACCGCGACATAGTGTTTCCAATCGGATGAACGGAACGTGGGCCGGACGTGGGCAATGTGGCAGAGCGGCCACAACCCCTCGTTGGCAAACCCGTAATAGTATCCGGCCTCTTCTTCGGCGGTCAGCCACACACGCCGGATCTCATAGGTGGGATGCGCCGGTGGAACACCGACATGGTTGCGGCCGTCCACCACCTCTCGATCCGCAGATCCGTTCCCATGCGCGACCCATGTCCCGGAGCAAGCGCGCATGACCGGCTCAAGCGCCGACACTAGCCCGCTCGCCGGGACCTGCACGACGATGTTCTGATCTTGCCAAAAGTGGGCATACGGCTGCCGGTTGGACACAATCAGCACCTGATCGCCCGAGAACTGTTCATGAAGAATGGATTTGAGACTGGTCGGAGACCAGGAAATCTGAGTCTCATCACGCATACGACGATCAGTTTCAAGAGCCTGAACCAACGAGCGTAAGTCCTTCGCCAGTGGCTGGAGTTCTGGAGCATGTTGCTCCTGCGTCAGAGGGCTCAGCAACCTTTCGCCCTTGACCATGGCTCGAACCCCGGCCACCCACTCTTTCCAGCTAAAGTGTGCGACCAGCACCGTAACGAGCGAAATGACCGCCGTCAGCCCTGCAAATAAATAAAAGACGTACCGTTTCGTATCGCTGCTCCGTTGTTGGATAAACCGCATGTCATGAAGGAGAAGAAGACGTCCAAGCCGGCGCCCGTTGGATTCGATGGATGCCGACATGATATGAAGCGGTCCACTACTGAAAGATCGCAGAGTCGAGGAGTTGGGCGCGAGGTTCTGAGTATCCCGACAGGTGACATCCTGCGGATAGGCCTGGGTCTCATAGAGCAGGCGATTCTCGAGGTCGCAAAAACCCAGGGCGTACAACCGCTCATCCTGAATGATACGCGTAAAATAGGCAGAGATCTTGTCTTTAGAGTTGGTGACCAGAAGCTCCGCCAGCGGTCCTTCCATGGTATTAACCATGAGTTTGGATCGCATATCGAGATCACGGACAAACCATTTCAATTCAAGTGAATCGACAAGTGGGATGACCCCATAGGCGATCACAGCCAACACGATCACCAGGGGAAGCACAAACCGCAGAGAGAGCGCAAGCAGCCTCATAGAAACAAGTTAGTTTACTTTCGCGGAGAAATCAAATATGGTCACCGCGTGTATCAGTACGGCCTCATCGGAAACTGTCAAATTTCCGCGCTGATCAGCGCACGAGGGTCTCTCGACTGGCTGTGCCTCCCGAGACCAGACAGCCCACCGATCTTCGGAAAAATCCTGGACCAGGAGGGTGGTCAGTTTTCCATCTCCGCGTCCGTTCCGTCCTCGGAAACAACTACGACACAGCAATACCTCCCGAACACCAACATCTTAGTGACCACGGTCTCGTTACCCAACGGAGACGCCTTCCGGATTACCGACTTTTGCCCTCGTTTCCTCCAATATGGCCGCATCTATCGTCCAGCCGCCTTATTTCGGATCGTCGAACCGCTGAGCGGATCACCGTCGATTCGTGTCTGTTGCCAGCCGGTCTCCGGTTGGGAGAAAACGCCGGTTCGGTCTGTCCGCGGCAGCAGCCACCTTCGGTATGATATTCGAGGAGACTACTTGCGGCTGCTTACGAATATGCCGCTGACATACCTCTGCGGGGAAACGCCGGTCCTCCTGACGTCGAAGATGTACTTCGCACTGACGTGGGGACTCGGGATTGAAGATGATCTCGTCAAAGTCAGTCACGAATTTCTCGATCAGACGACCAAGTACTGGCGGACCTGGGTCAAGCAGTGCTCGATCCCGGTCATCTATCAGGAGGAGGTCATCCGCTCGGCCCTCGCACTGAAACTCCAATGTTATGAGGACACCGGAGCGATTCTCGCCGCGCCCACCACCAGCTTGCCCGAGGAACCAGGCGGTCCTCGAAATTGGGACTATCGCTACTGCTGGCTGCGCGATGCCCATTTCTCGCTTTCGGCGTTTCACAATCTCGGCCAGTTTGAGGAAATGGAAGGCTTCCTGAAGTTTCTCCTGAATGTCGGCTATGCCAGTGAGCAATCCCACGATCGCTTGGCGCCGGTGTATAAACTCAGTCAGGACCTGCCTCTTCCGGAAACTGAGCATGCCAACTGGCAAGGCTTTCTTGGAAGCCGGCCCGTACGAAGCCATAACCAGGCAGCCGAACATGTACAGAGCGACGTGTACGGCGAGATGATTCTCACGCTCGCTCCGATCTTCTTCGATAACCGGTTCATTGACCTGCGGACGAAGGATCATGAAGCGCTGGTCGCCAATTTGGTCCGCCTCTGTGAACGAAGCATCTCTCAGCCGGATGCCGGACCATGGGAGATTCGTAATGGCTGGAAGGAGCATTCGTTCACGAATCTCATGTGTTGGGCCGGACTAGACCGGGCCTACCGCATGCAGCGGGCTGGGTTTCTCCTTGATCTACCGACCAACCTAGACACGGCCCGCGCGCGAGCGGCAAATGCTTTATTGCAAGCCACCAAGGACAAGGCCCTCCGGAATGGACCGACTGACGAGAGTTACGACGCCTCCTTAGCCCAATTGGCCATTCTCGGATTTCCAGATCGAGAGGTGTGCGATACGACGATCACGCAGATCAAGCAAGCCCTCGCCGTGCGCCAAGACGGAAAGGAAACGGGGTTTTTCTTCCGCTACCTCCGGCAGGACGATTTCGGTAAGCCTCAGTCGAGCTTTGTCATTTGCTCATTCTGGGTCGTTCAAGCGCTCGCCAAACTGGGCCGTCTCGCTGAGGCGAAGCAGATCATGAACCAGATTCTCACCGGAGCCAATGGCATCGGGCTCTTTGCCGAGCACTTCGTGCCGGAAACTCGCGTCCAACTCGGAAACTTCCCGCAGGCCTATTCCCACGTCGGCTTAATCAACGCCGCGTTCGCCGTCAGCCCGCCATGGAGCGATGTGCTGTAGAAGCACAGTGAACGTATCCGCCCTCTCCTATTAGGTGCATTCCCGAAACAGAAAGTTGAGTCTCTGCAATAAGTACTGCCGTGAGAGGCTTATCATTCTCCTTTCAATCCCATAAAGCATAGAAGAGGTGTCGGGTCACCCCAAGGAAAGCATACTGGTGGGTTGAAGACTCTTTCCGGCGGCATCAGGGAAGAGAGGCTTCGCCTGATAAGCCACCGAGATTAAAGCAAAGTCACTGGAGGTGTTTATCCGCGGGCGCCAGTTCGATAAAACGAAAAAGAGCCCGCGGGTCAACCGAAGGTTGGTTTGGTGGAGGCGAGGGGAGTTGAACCCCTGTCCGAAGATCGTTAGTGCACTGTATCTACATGTGTAGCCGACAATTTAAATTTCGCCGCTATCCACGCCTATCGGCAGGCTTAGAACAGCCGCTAGCCCAGAAAGTTCTCGTCCGCAGCCGCTGAGCACCGGCCTTGGACCAGCCCGCTGCATCGCGCTCTTCCACCCCCGCGGGCATCAGATGGAAGAACGTCGCAGTTAATTAAGCTGCGAGTGCCAGTTCTTGATTGGCAGTTGCGTTTTCTCGGACTTTTACGAGTTCCCGAGAGCTCGACATGCAACAGTGACCTCAGTATCCCCGTCGAAACCGGTCGCCCCCTTTGTTCAGGTTGTAGAAAATGCCCGCCAGCTGCGTTCTCGCTCACTGCGGCCTTGTCAGAAGACCTTTTTGAATATCCTCAAAAGATTCCTGACTCACCAACACTTATCATAGATACTCATGATACCGCACCAGTCAATGGGAAGCCACCTGACAATGGTTTCCCACCCCATGGGTATTTTATCGAGGGCGCCACCGCACTCTTCTATGCTTTCGCTACTTCATCCAGGCTTGGCCGGATAAGGTACGGGCCATAGACACATGCAAAGAGTAGGTAGGCCCCACTCCAACAGAGCGCAGCCAGGCCAAGTAGCGTATAGGTAAGAGCCGTAGGAATATCGACGTTGGGGGCAAAGATTCGCAGGAGCGCCCCGGCGTTGATCAGCACATACATCGACACAGTAAACCCGTCAGCATGCCGCGGTCGTCCCGTGTGGCCGAGACTCGCGCGAGTCATCACCGCGAGCGTCATCGCGCCCATCGCTCCAGTGGTAAGGAGATGAACCGCGTTTTCAGGAGAGAAGCCAATCCCTAGAATCGATGCACCAAGAGCGATGAGAAACAGCGCCACCCATCCATACCCGATGTGCAAAATCAGCACGAGTGGTTCCTTCCAGGTTCTCCACCCTCCCCAGCGGAAAAGACGTACCAGGCTCGCCACCCCAGCCACGAAAAGCGCGGTTCCTGTCCACACACTTTCTGGACCAATGATCCAGCTGATGACGCTCACTAACACAAGAATGATTGCGCCTCCATCAGCCTGAGAAAATACCTCAGGCAGTCTGGATACGTTCCGGTCAGCCAGGTAGTCACGCGTAAAGGTGGGAGCGAGACGTCCTCCGATGATCGTCAATAACATCGTCATGACGGAGAGCGCCAGCCGTTCGGGAAGGTCTGTCGGCATGCCACGCAACGCAGCCAAATGAAAGAGAATATTGGCGCCGGCAAAAAAACTGACCAGCACACCAATCGGTGCGCGATCCCAGCTGCGAGCGGCGACAATCTCCCGCCAGACATAGGTGGCCAAGATAACCAAAAACGCTCCATCCACGACGGCAGCTGTCGTCGCTCCAGCCCATGGGAAAGCCATCAGGAGCCGTCCACCTAGCCACAATAGGAATAGTAATAGGAGCGGCACCCCCCTCAGCGGCATCCGATCTGTCCAGTTGGGCATAGCCGTGAGGAGAAATCCCGCGATCAACGCTGGCAAATACCCGAACAACATCTCATGGACGTGCCACTCACGCGGGGAATACAAAAAAACCGCTTGAGTCTTCCCTGCAAACAAGGCGACCCAGATAAGGACGGATAGTGCAGCAAACAGCGCAGCACCCAGGAAGAACGGGCGAAACCCATACGATAAGAACGCCGGGCCTTCGTAGGGAGGAAACGTCGGTTCGTCATTTTCTTGCTGCACGGTTGCAGCTGACTGGCCAGCCATCTGAATCTCGTTCGATGCCATAGAACTTGATTGTGGTGTGTGGGTCAGAGGCCTGTCAACCGAGGGCAAGAGTCCTATGGGCGGGCCGTCGGTCTCATCCCAGTCGGTTCAGAAACCGTTTGGAGGCGGGATAGGTGCTCCAGAGCAGTTCGAGTGTGATGGATGTCAACAACGCCGTGAGTTGTGTGGATTTCTCTTCCGTTTTGGCTGCGAGATCTTGCCCCCGTAAACGTGCCCACACGTCATGTAAGGTGGTGTGCTGTTTTGAAACTAAGGCTTTCACCTTCGTGATCCAGAATCTAGGATCTTCGGGATCCGCAACATACTGTCCTTGGCCTCGACCAAAATGAGCGATGGCCAGATACCGGATGATGACGTCTTGAATCAGCAAATCCAGATACTCATCCGACCACGTCACCGGGGTTGGGGTACTCCCTGCCCGCCGCTCCGCCCAGGCTTCTCCTCCGAGAAAGCCGAGGACGCCTCCCACCACTGCCCCGGCGACCGTGAACAGGCCCATACTGACCCCACCCGTCGCCGCATCAAGGTGGAGCCCGGCATAGGCCCCGCTGGTCAAGGCTCCACCAATCCCGCCGATGGCGGTCCCACGGGGTCGCATCGCCACTGCTCTGCGAGCCTCGTTGTACTTCGACGTGCTCCATCCTTGCCTGGATCACACCGATCGCATCCCCTTCCAGACCATGTAGAGCAATGACCGCTTTCGTCGTCGCCCCAACTTCGTTCATCAAACCCTTCAAGAGGCCATCGACGGCCTGCTGTTTCTGTACTTCCGTCGGTGAGCCGTCACCCCTGGTCATCACCCGAGACTTCGCGGCGCGTGACACCAGCATGGCCCACTGCTCCATCGCCGCATGGAAGACGGTCAGATTCGCGGTTTGCCAGATGGTGAACAATCGATTCATGAGCTGGCGATCGTGAGAAGGGAGCAGCGATTGAATAGTCTCGAATAGAATACCTTCCTGGACCCAACAGCGGCTGAATGCATCAAGGCTGTGCACACCCCTGACGAAGCCATATCGAGCGAAGTAATCCTTCCAGGGTTGTTCGAGACGCTGCTGTTCTTCACGGTCCTTGGGGGGGCCGGTTTGGTTCAGAAGCACAATGACAGGCTTCCCGATCCATTCCAGCAGTTGCAGTTCCGGCGCGATGTATCCGGCCATGCTCGGTTCTTCGGTCGCATTCACCAGGTAGAGGACGACGTCCGCTTCTTGCTGGACGTTCAACACCGCCTGTTGGGCACACCAGGATGGCCGGTCACGAAATCGATCCCACACTTCCGTCATAATCCGTACGATCGGATTCTTGGCCCCCTGCAACCGAGAGAGGATCTTTTGACAGTTGGGAAAGCCGGGCGTGTCCCATAACTGCAGAGACTCCCCGGCCTCCGTTTCCAGCACGGTATATTTTTGATTCTCGAGGGTGACATGGGCTCGATCGGCGACGAGGCCGATATCCTTCCGGAGCAGCGTTCTGGCCAGCGTGGTCTTTCCGATATTCGTATGGGAAATCAAGGAGAGGGCGATCTGCGATTTCTCGACGCTCATTGTGCTCCTCGAAAATCACCAGGCCATAAACAGTCGGGCAAGGCTTGCAGTTCCTCATCCGGGGGACTGGAAGGATCTCGGTATTTCAAGGCTTGAAGTCCACACGCGTTCACCAGCGTCGCCCATGCCTGACAGCGTTCCTTCAGGCGCTTCCCATGGTCGATCTGAGCATAGGCCTCGCAATCCAGTAAGACCAGCAGCATGTTCGGTCGTCCTCTGCCTCGGATCGTGGCTTTTAACTCCTCCAAAAATTCGCTGTGTGTTTCTTCCGGAGCCTGGGCCACATTAAACATGACCACCGCGCATAGCCCTCGATCCTGGTCGTCTGGAAGGTGTGGATGACGATCGCCGTATTGGACTGAGCTCCCTATATGGATATCCGCCAGAACGCCGAAGGCATCGCTGAGGACTGTCATAAGCCGATCGTCACTTTCCTTCACACGATGACTATAGGCCAGCACCTC
>CAWKLH010000015.1:0-23069 GCA_963850405.1 Nitrospirota bacterium | reverse complement strand
TTCTTATGCAGATACTTTTTGCTGAACGTGGTGATGCCAAAGGCAAGTCCGATGGCGATGGGGACAAACACCGCCGAAGCAATATTCGCATTGTTGAGCCAGCCAATTTCGGAAAGTCCCTTGAACACATATCCCGCCAGCCCAGCCACATAATAGGCGATGACGATGACCGACAATCCCTCAACGGTATGCTGTAGCAGCACTTGGCTCTTCGTCGTCTTGTCGACGCTTTTAAGCAGTGCGAGGTTCTGCGCCTCCAAGATTAAGTCGATGCGGGTGCGAATGATGGTGATGATGCCCTCAAACCCGTTTCGTAACGTGTCGATGCGACGCAAGAGCTGTTGGTGTCCTTCCGCCACACCAGTAATACCACTCAACACATAATCGGAGATGGGGCGATAGGACTCCATGGGGTGCTCGGCAAGAGACGTCAACGTCGTATGCACGATCTTGTCATAGGGAAGCGACGCAGACAGTTCGAAATGCAAGGTGCCCGCCATGCGGTTGGTTTTCAAGAGATCCTGCGTGAGGGTATTCAACCAGCGTTGCAATGCCTGGGAGTCAGCGTGTGCGATATGGTTCGTGATGATCTCGCGCTGTTTCAGATGAACCTGTTCGAACTTATAGACCTGATCGACGGCAGCGGAGAACAGCGGTTTCTGCATCAGCAGCAAATGATAGTAGGTCTCGATCCGCACAATGGCATCGACAATGTCTTTCAGACGCGAGGGATCGCCTTGCGACGGTCCGACACTGACCCAGTACCGTTCTCGCTCTTGGTCGTCCGGTGTAAAACTGTCGCGACACATGTCTGCTCATTGAAGATTCGGCTGCCGTACAAAACCGGGCCAGGCATCAGTCCGCGCAGCTCGTGACGAGGCGGGAGCATGCCCGTCGTCAGCAGAATGTCCAAACGGCAGACCACCGTCCCAAGCGGCTCCACGGGAAACGTGTACTCTGAAAACGTCAATGGCCCAAAAGTCGGTGCGCCGTTCGCTTGCGACGGCAGATGCCAGAGCTGGTAATTATAGTATTCTGTATGGGCTTGCCAGATGAGGATGAGCCGATCGCCGTGTTCCGATTCCTTCACACCGTAGCCGAAATTCTCCCTGACGTAGGTCGCCTCGGCAGAAATCTTAAGATGTCCCAACAGCGACTGGAATTCCACCCGACTGGCCGGACGCTGTGTCGGCGGGTCAGACATGCGAAATGCTTTATAGTGCACATGGGCCGGGGCCCGCAGCCATCTCCCGATCGGCTGGTGCGGGCGTTCGTGTAACTTTCTCAACAAGGCCTCAGCCCCTGGCCGAGACGTATCTGGCTGATTCACGTATTCGTTCTCCCTCTTCGTATAAGCTCTCTCATCCAACTCCACGTTTGACGCGACGATCGCGTCAGGAACCTTGCATCCGAACTATCATGCAGACACGGATGACCTCCGCAACAAGTCACTCTCCCTCACAGCATAGACGAGCCTAGCACTCGGCGTGGGCAGGCTTCAATGATGATGGAGTCGATGTCGGTCGGGACGCGCGAAGGCTTCAGTTGCAGGATGGATCGAAGGGCATGTCGACGTACGGCTGATAGGCTTCGCCCAGCGTGAGAAGAATGTCCCCCCAGACACGCGTCGGTTCTTTTTCAAACACTGCCTGCGGATCCGCGGGTAAGGTGATCCATGAGCCGGTCTTCATCTCATTTTCCAGCTGGCCTGGCCCCCACCCCGAATAGCCAAGATAGGCGCGGAACGATTCCTTCGTCCCGACACCGGTGAGAATGCGTTCGACCATGCCGACGTCTCCGCCAAGACAAACTCCGTCGAACACGTGGTGCGCATTATCCGGAAACTGATCACCCCGATACAGCAGCATCACTTGATTCGTCTGCACAGGACCACCGGCATAGAGCACATGGGCTGATCCCTCGAGCACCGGAACCTGAGGCAAGGCCTCAGAGATGGACATGGCCGTCGGACGATTCACGATGACGCCGAGCGCTCCTTCCGACCCATGTTCACACAGCAACACAACGGTCTGGCGGAAGTTCGGATCGCGCAGGCTTGGTGCCGCGATCAGAAACATCCCTTTACGGAGTTCGGTGTCCATAGAACGAAATCCTACTCTGCCCACGCAACTTGCGCAAGCACTAGGCTGCTCTCAGCAGGAAATGACGATGGAGAGAATTTACATCTTGTACAGCGACGTGCGACGGTCGCGAAGCAGATCGTTGTAGCGATTCAAACTCTTGTTGCGGGCTTGTGCCGGGTCAATCTCAACGATCGTCAGCTCTTCCTGGTCATGAGACGCCCGATGTTGAATCACCCCCTTCGGGGTGACCACTTCGCTCTGGCCGATATAGGTCAACCGCTCTTTCCCGCCCCGTGCTTCGCTGCCGATGCGATTACACGTCACGGCAAACACGCGATTTTCGAGGCACCGCACCGGCATGGAATCCGGGCAGTTCGGCAAGACCAGATTGGAGGGATGACAAATGATCTCGGCCCCCTGCATCGCTAAGGTGCGTGCCGCCTCCGGATAGTACCAATCGAAACAGATCATGATCCCGATCTTCGCGGCCCCGATGTCCCACACAAGAAAGCCTGAGTCACCGGGAGTGAAGCATTGCGTCTCTTCGAAAAAGAGATGCGTCTTCCGATAGCATCCCAGAAAACCAGACGGTCCCACGACCACGGCGGAGTTGTAGCAGCGGGAACCGGATCGTTCAGGCAGTCCCGCCACAAGATGCATCTTGCGGCGTTTCGCGATGTCGACCAGACAACGGACCGTGGGGCCATCAGGAACCGGTTCAGCAAGCTGATACGCTTCCTGCTGTGAAAGAAACTGATAGCCGGACGCGAACAACTCCGGCAGCACGATGAGGTCCGCATCCGCTTGATCCAGCTTGGCCATGACCATCTCCAGATTCTTGGCCACCGCACCGAACTGTGGATCGAATTGGTAAAATCCGACGTGCATGACACCCTTTTGTTCATACCAGAACGGGCAGGGATTGTGTCCCTGCCCGTTCTGAAAAACTCGCTGACCGCTGAAAGACGTCAGCTGCGAACCCTGCTGCGTTACTTCACTTCAGCCAAATGCGTCGCGGCGCCATCTGCATGTTCCGTGCATGCATCGGCATGTCCGGCCTTGCCATGTTTCACAGCTTCCGTCAGGTGTTTGATCCCTTCCATCAAATGGGGATTTTTCATTCCAGCAGCCGTCGCATGTTTGAGTGCTTCACTCGCATGCTCAACACAGGCATCCGCATGCCCTTCTTTCCCATGTGATGCGGCGCCTTTCGCGTGTTCGACCGCTTCAGCCACATGCTTGTCGCCAGCGAGCGCTAAACCATTCAGCACCGGCACGCCAACCAATACGCCAAGTCCGAATACCAACATCGCACTACGACAGATTCTTCTCATCATGGCTGCCTCCTTGATGGTTGAAGATGCGAAATTTTACGTTGAAAAATACTTGAATTCACCTTACACAGCGTTCCTCAAGACTGTCAAGAAGGTTTGGAGGCTGGATCAAACCCAAGCATTTTCTGGAGCGCATGAAGATCCTTTTCGGCTGGACAGGCGAAGTCTCGACTCCACTCCCACCACGAGCCAGGGTAGTTTCTGAGTTTCGAATACCCGACAAGCTTGAGAATAAAATAGAGCCAGGCCGATCTCACCCCGCCGGTACAGTAGCAAATGACGTCCTGCCCGTAGTCTATCCCCTTGGCAGCCAACATCTCCCTGATCACGGAGAGATCTTTAACGGTCGCATCCTTACTCAAGAACCCATTCCACGCCACGTGGATGGCTGAGGGGATGTGACCGGGCCGTGGGATACCCGACACCTCTTTCCCCAAATACTCTTCAACACTCCGCGCATCAAGGATCGCCGTCTGGGGATGCGGCCCCCTGACGAGGCCTTTCAGGTCGTCGTCCTTCAACGCGATCAAATCCCGACGTGGTTGAGCCGTGAAATTTCCCCTCGTCGGAGAGACCGACCCATGCTCAAACGGCCTTTTCTCGGCGGTCCACTTCACCCACCCACCATCCAAAATACGCAACCGGGTGTGGCCCAGATATTCCAACATCCAAAACATCCGTCCTTCATCGCCCCAATTGTCGAATGGATTGGAGTAGATCACCACTTCGCTGTCTTGATTAATCCCAAGCCGCTGGAGAATACGCTCGATCTGGCCGAGATCCGGATTGAGTAATCCTTTCGCGACGGCATTGGGATCGCTGTACTCATGCCATGTGGAATGCACGGCCCCAGGAATATGCCCGCCAAATTCATAGGCGGCCTTGCCGCGCACGTCAATGATCACCACGCCCGATTGACCTAACTGCTGCTGAAGAGTTTCAGTATCGATGAGTAATGGATGTGTCACGATGTCTGGCTCTTTCTCGCCCGCGACGGGCGATTCAGCTGTGCGCGACAGCTTTGCAACTGTTGCCATTCTGTTGGCGACGGACGTGCGATAGCCGGGTTTCCTGTTGCTCCAATGCGGTTTTCAACTCGCCCGACAACGGAAATTCTCGCTCATAGACGACAAATCGATAAGGGTCGTTTCCAGTCAGGCCGTATTTCGTTTGCAACATCTCATGCTGCGAATCAGTCAGAATATGGTAGCGCACTCTGGTCCTCAGCTTGAGTCCGTCCGTCTTCTCGGGTATCCGATACGCAAACTGGTAGTCACGGCTGGTCTGCGGGAACAACCGATTATCATACAACTCTATGATGGCAGGCTGCCAGAGGATCCACCGTCCCATCGTAGAGCTCTGCTGCTCCAGTATGTGTCCCTGCTGATCTTCGACAAGGAACTCCACCGTAAAAAATCGATCGGGGTCACCTGTCGGGATCTTATGCCCGGCACCAGCATTCGTCAGGGTGAGCGTAAACCCGACCCGATCACCCGGCTTCGGAGCAGCGGTGTCCGCTTTCACCTGAACCGCCACTGCTCGCCCTACCATATCGGGATCATGTCCACCTCGCCAGAGATGTTGACGCCCCTTGCGGATCGGTCCGCCCAGGGCCACCGGTCTCTCGATCTCCGGCATGTGGCAGCTCTGACAGATGAAACCACGTTCCTGCCAATACTGGCCTTCATATTCCGCATAGGTCCCGCAGGGCCCTACGTTGTAGAACTGGGCCGGGCCGGACACCACATTGTGGCAGCGATAACAGACCTGCGCCGTCCTAAAATTGGGGTCATATTTTGTGGGGTGTGGAGCCTTGGAATCTTCATACGGCCCATGGATCACGCCGTCGCGCACATGGCAGGCCGCACAGGTGACCGACTCTTTTTGATACTCCGGATCATAGTGCGGATTGGGCTCTTGAATGGCCTTCTCAACCCGTCCACGCGGAATCTCTTTCACCAGTGTAGGCTGTTGGTTCTCGAGTGGCGTGTGGCAATTCAGGCAAACCCAAATGTTTTTATCCTTCTTCCAGTAGGCCTGAAAAAACGGATCTTCGTAGGCATGGGCATGAATGCTCGTCTTCCATTCCTCGTAGATCTCACGGTGACATTGGCCACAGGATTCGGCTTTGAGGCTTGCGAGCCCATCAGGAACTTTCTGAAACGGAATGGCATGGGCATAGTCATCGCGTAACCCGAAAATCACGACCGGTTTGATCTCCGTATAATACAGATAGGTTGCCCCAGCCAGCACAACCAACAGAATAGGGATGACGTACGCGCGCCTCATACGGCAAGCAGCGTCTTGATGTGGGCCTCGACCGAGGCGGCGAGCGCCGTCAGGTTATATCCGCCTTCGAGTGAGGAGAGAATACGACCGTTCGCGTGGCGTGTGGCGATCCCCGCCACAATCTCGGTCAACTCCGCATAGCCGGATTCAGTCAATCCCATACTCGCCAACGGATCATCCTTATGCGCATCGAAGCCGGCTGAGATGATGACAAACTCTGGTTTGAAATCATCGGCTGCCGCTACCAGCACTTTCTGAAACACAGCGCGATACTCGTCGTCTCCCTCACCGGCTTCCATCGGCACATTGATTGTGAAACCCTTTCCCGTTCCCTTACCTCGCTCGGTTTCTCGACCCGTGCCCGGATAATGGGGATATTGATGCGTACTGAAAAACAAGACAGAAGGATCGTTCTCGAAACTATGCTGCGTCCCATTCCCATGGTGGACATCCCAATCAACAATCAAGACTCGCGTGAGCCCATACTTTTTCTGAATATAGCGGGCAGCAATCGCCACGTTATTGAAGAAGCAGAACCCCATCGCCCGCCCGGCTTCAGCATGGTGACCAGGAGGCCGCACGGCACAGAACACATGGTCCACTTGCTGTGCCATGATGGCATCGACCGCCGCCAATGCGCCTCCTGCCGCTAAATACGCAGCATGCAGCGTGCCTGAGGACATGGACGTATCAGGATCGAGCGAGACGCGGCCATTCGCGGGTGCTTGGCGGGTGAGCGCTACCAGATAATTGGAGGTGTGGACTTGCGTGATCCACTCATCCTCGGCCTTTCGGGGTTCGATCCTGACCAGTCGAGCAGCGATTCCGCTCTCCTCCAATCGCTGCACGATCGCGCACAACCGATTGGGAGATTCTGGATGGCCGGCTCCCATGTCATGTTCAAGATACGCCGGATGATAGACGAGACCTGTCTTCCCCATACACACACCCTCACACTCACGTGCAATTCCAAGTGAGATTATCATGCAGAAAACGCCATAGACAATGTGCGCCAGCACTGCTATCGTTTCCCCCGAACAACAGGAGCCATCATGCCCAATCCACGAATCGAACCGCTGAAGAAATTCCTGGCCATGGACCCGAACGACGATGTCGCCTGGTTTGGGTTGGGGAAAGCCTACATGGACGACGGGAACTTTGAAGAAGCCGCGAAGGCGCTGCAGCAATGCATCACGGTAAAACCCACCTACTCAGCTGCCTATTATGGGCTTGCGCAATCTCTCCAGAAACTGGAGCGCCTCGACGAATGCCGATCCGTCTGTGTCACAGGCATTGAGATTTCAGCCAAGAATGGCGATGCCATGGTGACGAAGAATCTTGAGGCGCTGCAGCTTTCGTTGCCGTCGTGAAGTCTGGGTTCCCATCCACCTCTCCCTTTCGCCTCCCATCCTGGGCCATCCGTCTTGTGCGTCGGCAGCAAACGCCGATGGTGGCGGCGTCCGATCGTATGCGATTCGTCATTCAGCTCGCGCTGACCAACGTCACCGCTCAGACCGGTGGCCCCTTCGGGGCGGCAGTCTTCGAAACCAAGACAGGACGACTCATTGCCATTGGGGTAAACGTCGTCGAACCCACCAACTGTTCACTTGCCCACGCCGAAGTGGTCTCTCTAGCCAACGCACATCGGACTCTGAGGCAGTTCGATCTCGGCGCTTCTGGTATGCCGAAGCTCACACTAGTCACGAGCTGTGAACCCTGTGCCATGTGTTATGGCGCGATTCTTTGGTCCGGGGTTCGAAACGTCGTCTGCGCCGCGCGAAGGTCCGACGCAGCGGCAATCGGGTTCGATGAAGCTCCAAAACCTAAAAACTGGGTGGCCACGCTGGAAGACCGCGGAATTTCCGTGACCCGTGACATTTGCCGAGACGAGGCCATCGCGGTCTTTCAACGTTATCAGCAAACCGGCGGTCGAATTTACAATGCCCGGAAGGGGCTCACATGACACCACGTCATGAAGCCGCTACAGCGTTTGCCTGATCGAAGCATCATGGGATTCGGAGAGCGGGGCTGAGGCGCTTGGATTGTGAATCAGCATCCGCACGCGCGGGTGACTACGCTGCCGTTTGGGCCGTTCAATCAACTCCACATTAGCAAGCTTGACCGCCGCCCTTGAGGGAAGCGGGTCGACATCCCAGAGCGAGATCAACACGGCGCTGAGGGTGGGGACCTTGGTGAGCAGGACCGTCACCACCCCGGCGAGTGCCTTCAAATCCAACCAGATCGCTTCCGAACGAGCGTTCTTTTCCCCCTGAAGGTCGGCGCGTGGAATTGAAATACTGAGCACGACCGGATCGCAATAGTCGGCCAATTGCTTGGCCTTTTGCCGGATACGCGCGAGAATCCTGTGGATCAGGATGACGCCCCGATCCTCCTCCTCCCCAACGACCTCATCAAGATCGAGTCCACGTAGAGGTAGTCGTTGACGCGCCGCCGATCCCACCATTGCGGTGACTTCCACGAAAAAACGTTCGCGACCGAGATCACATTCAAAATCGGCTGTTCGCGCCTGCGACTCTGGCAAAAACATGACCCGGACTCCGACACGAAGTAATTGGGTGGCCAATTCTAACTCGGCGAGCGCGGATTCCCTCACCCCGTAATCATAGTGCGTGAGCCGCCAAACGAGGCGGCCCACACGGAGGTGGCTGGATTGATCGGCGCAGTGACGATGAAGCATGTTCCACCGATCGTGAAGTTCGCCAGAAAGCCCTTCCTCTTCTCGTTTCCAGGCTGGTATCGGCCCTGGATACCCACCTCGTAGAGAGGTAACCAACCTGAACGTCTTTCTTGGGCGAAACCGGCCCATCGTTTACGAAGCCTCCGAATCGCCCTCATCGTTCGCTCTCAACTTCAGCGCCTCAGGCTGGCGTTTGGCCAATTCATCATAGACTTCATCCAGCCATCGGCCGGCACAACCCAGCACTTCACGCACCAACGGCTCCGGCTGCCCGGTTCGCTTCATGGTCCACTGGGAAACATATTCAAGCAACGCGTCCCGTTCGAAGGCTGTCGATGAATGTGTGGCCAAGGCCGATAACTCACTGAGACCGGTGCGAAGAATATCTGCCACCGTGTCCCGTCCATAGGACGTACTCGCCGTTACATACTGGACTACGCGATGGAGTTCTTGATCATTCATGTCGTGTTCCGCTTCGAAGATTTTCACATCCCAAAGATAGGCTGTCAACGCGACTGCTCGTCTATTTCAATTCTGATGATTTCCTCCAATCACGAGCCAGCCTGATGATAAGATGACGCAGGGTTACCGAAGCGCACATCTATCATGGAGATTGGCATGGCCGCGAGACGTCCCGTTCGACGCAAACCTTCTACGCAGTCCATATCCGACCGGTGGAACCTCACTCACCTCGTAAAAAACCCCGTGAAGGATTTGGAGCGGCATCTGGCGGCGCTTGAAACACAAGTCGCAGAGGTCGAGTCGGCTCGCACTCGGCTGCAGGCGACAATGGCAGAATCCGATTTCCGGTCCATCCTGACGCTCACGGAATTGATCACAGACGGTTCCCACCGACTCGGCGCATTTGCCTACATGTGGTTTTCAGAAAATACCAAGGACGCACAGGCCCGGTCGTTTAAATCGCACGTGGAAGAGCGACTCACCGCATTGAACAATCGCCTCTTGTTTTTTGATCTGTGGTGGCAAGGCGTGGATGACCGCAACGCCGAGCGACTGATGGCCGATGCCGGCGATCTCCGTTATCATCTCGAAACGATTAGACGCTATCAACCCCATACGCTGTCGGAGCCGGAAGAGAAAATCATCAACATCAAGAATGTCACCGGACGCAGCGCTGTCCACACGCTTTATGACGTGGTCACGAACGGACTGACGTTTAAGATAAAAGACGGTGGCACGGTACGCACACTCAACCGTGAAGGACTCATGACCCATGTTCGCAGTCCTAAATCTGCCGTCCGACAAGCGGCTTACCAGGAACTCTATCGAGTCTTCACAGGTCAGCGCGATCTGATTGGAGAGATGTATCGGACCCTCGTGACCGACTGGAAGTCTGAGAACGTAGGCCTCCGCAGATTTTCTTCTCCACTTGCAGCCCGCAACCTCGAAAATGACGTACCAGAGCAAGCCGTTGATGTGCTCTTAGCGACCTGCGCGAAGAATGCCGACATCTTCCAAACCTACTTCAAACTGAAAGCCAAGATCTGCAAGATCCCGTTAATGAGCCGCTATCATATCTATGCGCCACATCGAACAGAAGCCAAAAAATATCGATACACCGATGCGGTCACGATGGTACTGGAAGCCTATCGTGGTTTCTCCCCACGCCTGGCCGATCTAGCCGAACAGGTCTTTCGAGATCAACATGTCGATGGGCCGACGCGTCCTGGCAAACTAGGCGGCGCCTATTGCTACAGCGTGGCGCCTGGCCTGACACCCTACGTGATGTTGAACTTCACCGGGGAAGCCCGAGACATCGCCACTATGGCCCATGAGCTCGGCCATGCCGTCCATGGAATGCTGGCCAAAGATCATTCGATCTTTACCTTCCATTCAACCCTCCCCTTGGCGGAGACAGCTTCTGTCTTCGGCGAACGCATTCTCTCCGACACCCTCATGTCGAACGAGCGCAACAAAGCCGTTCGACAGGGCTTGCTCCTGAGTCAACTGGATGACATCTATGCCACCGTGATGCGGCAGGCCTATTTCATTCGCTTCGAACAAACAGCGCATCGAATGGTAGGAGAAGGGGCAACGGGAGACCAACTGGCCAAAGCCTATTTGACTGAACTTCGGCAGCAATTTGGCAAAGCTGTGAAAGTGCCGGAAGAGTTTCAATGGGAGTGGCTCATGATTCCCCATCTCTTCGCCAGTCCGTTCTATTGCTACGCCTACAGCTTTGGTAATCTGCTCGTACTGGCCCTCTACAGAATGTACAAGGAGCAAGGGGAATCGTTTGTCCCGCAGTACCTGGACTTGCTCGCCACCGGCGGATCGCAAGCCCCTCGAGATATTCTGAGCAAGATGGACGTGGATATGACGTCCGGAGCGTTCTGGCAATCAGGATTCGATACCATTCAGGATATGGTACAGCAGCTGGAAGGAACAATGTAAGCCGCTGGATTGACGGTTGCGGCAGAAGCACTCACCAATCCTGGGTCGGCGAACGACAGAGTGACCAAGAGGTCACCCCGGCAAAAACGCTCTGATTAGGTTGGCCGCTTACTACCTCCTTCTCACAATTTGCGTGGCAGAATATGGCGAAGCGGGGCTGTAGAAAGTCTGCGCGGTGGAGTCTCGCCTTGACCATGTCATTGCGAGTACCTCAGGTCACCGTTCACAGATTGCTCAGGTAGTTGATCGCCTTGATTTCATCCTCCTCCAAGGCTCGCCATTCACCCAAGTTGAGGTCGCCCAGGCGAACTGGTCCGATGGCGATACGCACCAACCGCAATGTGGGATGGCCTACCGCAGCCGTCATGCGACGAACCTGACGATTCAGCCCTTCATGGATGGTGATCTCTAACCACGCCGTCGGCACGTTTTTTCGAAACCTGATGGGCACGGGCCGTTCTGGCAGTGGTGGCTCCATATCTAACAACCTCACCTGCGCCGGCCTTGTTCGCTTTCCAGCAAGCAGCACGCCTGTGCATAGCCGTTCGATCGCTGGTTCGTCTGGAATCCGTTCGACCTGCACCAAATAGACTTTCGGCAATTTGTGCTGCGGATCGGTAATCTGGTGTGCCAACGCTCCATTCGAAGTCAAAATCATCAGTCCTTCGCTGTCCTGATCGAGACGCCCCGCCGCATAAACGTGAGGGACCATGATGTAGTCCGCCAGCGTCGGTCTGCCTTCCGAATCGGTAAAGCATGGAAGCACCCCGTAGGGTTTATGAAATGCGATGGAATGAGTGGACATAGCCGTTTCGAACCCTGCCTGTATGGTATCAATCCTGTCGTATCGTGCTTCAGGGAAATATCCGGAAGATCTAGCCCCTTGCAAGGTCGCCTTGGCGCTTTTTCGTAGGTTGACAGCATATCCGGCTTATGGCATACTGATAATGCTTCTCATAATCGCTCACTGGAGCTAGCATGTACGTTTGCCTGTGTAATGGCATTACCGAATCAGATGTCCGTGAGGCCGGGCGAGCAGGATGTGTGATGCCTTGTCAGCTGAAGTCCAAGTTTGGACTCAAACAGACCGGTTGCTGTGGCCGGTGCGCAAAAAATATTCATGAGTTTGTCGAGATTGCTGTCCAGGGAGCCTCGACCAGCTCAGTAGAGCGTTAGTCGCCCCTCCACCATGGTCTCTCCCCACATGTGTACGGGCCACCTCAACGTGGAGATGCGGCCTTGATGAGCCTGGTCACCTCAGCTACTCGCACGCCTAGCGCTTTTGCCTCAGCAAGTTCGGTCTTATCAATCCCAGGGCTCTCACCTTCTGTGGTCGCCGAAGCCCCAAACGCGCCGCCGCCACTCACCACAATCATTTGATTTCCCAGCATCGCGGCAAGAATGGTCAACAGCGTCACCTCTTTCCCGCTCGAAATCTGCCCTCCCGTGGCGAAGGCCGCCCCAACCTTGTTTTTCATCTTGAATTCTGGAAAGACGCCGAACTTGAACTGCCAGTTATCGAAGAAGGTCTTCACCTCTCCTGACATGTTCGACCAATAGACGGGTGACCCGACGACGACTGCGTCGGCGGACAACAGATCCTCTGCAGTTACGTGCGCGACGCGCTTAAGGACGACCTGCGTACCTGGAGCCAATTTTGCCCCGGCCACTACGGCTTCCGCCATGCGCTCGGTGTTTCCCGAGAGTGAGTGATAGGTAACGAGAACCTTGATCGAGAGCGAGGCTTCGTCGGCCCAAGACCGGGACACACAGCCAGTGCAAAGAGCTATCAATGTCAGTACAACGGCCAGGAAATGCCGTGATTGACCAAGAAGAGAAATCTGCATGAGGCTTAATGACACGACGTTACGAGCTGGATGGAAGAAAAGTGGGAGGCGTTACTGCCGAAACGTCTCTTCCTCCATATGCTCTTCAACCGACACTTCCGTCAACGTTCCACGGTAGGTACAGCGGTGGCACCGGATTCGCCACTCCTCGATCCACTTTTCCTGTACATAAGACTGCCTGCAGGTAGGACAGACGAACACGCCTTTTTTATAGAGCACTCGACGCTTTTCTTGCATGGTTTCCTCTTAGTCAGCCCCAGGCGAGAATGGCACAAGCGGCGAGACGATTGCAAGATTACGGAAACCAAATGCCCTCTCGCCAACACTTCAAGCAAATAGCCTTCTTGACTGCGAAAGAGCCGATCATTACGATATGCGGATGCGCTGGAGATTCTCTACATGGCTTGTGCTCTCTGCCGTGATCACAGGGGGATTACTAGCCGATGATATGCGGGTGGCCAGAGCCGCCGGAGCTGAACTCGCGTCGATTCAAACTCCTTCCGGTACCACCATCAAGGCCGAAATCGCCGACACACCCCTAAAACGCTCCGTCGGACTCATGTACCGGGACCACCTCAAGAAGGACCACGGAATGCTCTTTTTCTTCAGCCAACCCCAGGCCTGGACCTTCTGGATGAAGAATACCAAGATCGCGCTCGATCTCATTTGGATTGACAGCAAACAACGGGTGACGCATATCGAACGGAATGTCCCGATTTGCATGAAGAGCGATGATTCCTGTCCTCAGTATCGCCCGAACAGTGATGACGCGATGTACGTCCTCGAAATTATGGGCGGGACGGTCGATGGGTACAAAATCGAAAAAGGATCGAAACTGCCGTTCGGCCAGCCTTGACGCCTGCCTCCGCAGCACCATCGATCATGATTTTTCGCGCCAAGACCTCAGCCGCCTGGCCGTAATGACACCCTCCACACGTTCAACGGCTTTGAGTACCCGGTTGAGATGACTCGTGTCGGCAATCTCGACCACGAAATCCAACTCGGCCTTCCGATCTTCTCTGGTCATAATCTCGGCACGGCTGATATTCGCGTTACATTCAGCGATCGCCGATGATACATTCGCCAAGACTCCCGTCTTATCCTCCGCGATGACCGCAATTTTGACCGCGTGTTGACTCGATGTGGCAGTATCCCACTCCACTTCCACCAGACGTTCTCGATCGTAGTCCAAGGCTTCGAGGTTTGGACAATCGACCGAATGGATTGTGAGGCCTCTTCCGCGCGTGATGTATCCCAAGATCTTGTCGCCGGGAACAGGATTGCAGCATCGCGACAGTTGCATCAACAGATCGCGGCCACCCTTGACTTGGACACCCGGCTCTGCCCCTCTCGTACCGATGACTTTGGGAACGCTGACCGGGTCGGGTTGAATGGACGTTCCCGCCGATGTCGGAGCCACCAACCGTCCGACGACTTGAGCCGTCGCGACGTGGCCGAATCCCACCGCCACGGCCAACTCGTCAACCGTAGCGTAGCCTTCCTGTTTAGCGACATCGAGCAGCGCATCCGACTTGAAGACCTGCGAGGGAGGCAACCCATGCCGACGAATCTCTGCCTCGAGCAAACGCCACCCGATTTCCAAACTCCGCTTCTGTTCCTCTATCTTGATCCAATGTTTAATCTTGGTTTTGGCCCGGGAGGTCCGTACGAACTTGAGCCAATCCCTGTGCGGAGTCTGGTTGGAGGATGTCAGAATTTCGATGGTGTCACCGCTCGTCACCTCGTGCCTCAGTGGAACGATTTTTCCATTGACCTTGGCGCCGACACAATGATCACCGACTTCCGTGTGAATCGCATACGCAAAATCTACCGGCGTAGCCCCTTTCGGCAGTTCTTTGACGATCCCCTTCGGAGTAAAGACATAGACCACGTCGTGAAACAACTCAAGTTTCACGGAATCCATAAATTGACGATTATCAGGCAGATCCGTTTGCCATTCGATGAACTGTCTGAGCCATCCAAAGGCTTTGCTGTCTTTATCCTGCACACGCCCCTGCTCTTTATACTTCCAATGCGCTGCGATTCCGTACTCGGCGACACGATGCATTTCTTCCGTGCGGATCTGAAACTCTACGTGCTCGCCCTTCGGCCCGACCACGGTCGTATGGAGAGATTGATAGAGATTCGATTTGGGGATCGCGATGTAATCTTTGAAGCGACCAGGCAGCGGCCGCCACAATGAATGAATGACGCCCAGGAGCGCGTAGCAATTCATCTTCGTATCAGTAATGATTCGCAAGGCGGTGAGATCGTAGACCTCCCCGAACGAGATCGATTGCTTCTTCATCTTTTGATAGATGCCGTAGAGGTGTTTCGGCCTTCCGTCCACGGCTCCGGTCAACCCATACTCCGCCAGCGCCTTCTCAACAAGGCCTTGCACCTCCTGGATATACTGCTGCCGGTCTTCGTCGCGTTTCGCCACGGACACGCGCAGGGTTTCGTAGGCATCCGGCTTGAGGTGCTTCAGACACAAATCTTCCAGTTCGTTCTTCACCCACCCGATTCCGATACGGTTGGCCAACGGCGCATAGATCTCCAACGTCTCTTGTGCGATTTCCTGCCGCTTACTTTCTTTCAGGTGCTCAAGGGTTCGCATATTGTGGAGCCGATCGGCCAATTTGATGATCACGACGCGAATATCATCCGCCATCGAGAGCACCATTTTGCGGAAGTTTTCCGCCTGTTTTTCCTCTGAACTGCGAAACGTAATTTTCCCGATCTTCGTCACTCCATCGACGAGATGGACCACTTCCTTCCCGAATTCACGCTGTAGCTCATCGGCCGTGGCTACCGTATCTTCCAGCGTATCGTGCAGAAGCCCGGCCACGATCGCCGTCACGTCGGTCTTCAGAGAGGTCAAGACGCCGGCCACCGCGACGGGGTGCTTCACATAGGGTTCTCCGGAATGACGCGTTTGTCCTTCATGCGCCTTCACCGAAAACGCATAGGCCTTTCGCACCATGCCGAGATCAGCGTCGGGCTGATAGGCTTGCAGACGATCCAGCAACTGGTCGATATCGGTCACCGTTTCATACTTCATCTGCTATTCGCACCCTGCCGCTCGTATGTCTCGGATACGCAACTGAATCCGATCCTGGCCGTTCCAGTGATTCAGTTCTGGGGTAAAGGCCACATCGATAGGCGTCTTCAGGGACAATCCACGATCTTCCAGGGACTTCATCCCAAATCCAATACTATCAAACGGCAGAGATCCAGCCTGCCGAACAGTCATCTTCAAATGTTTCTCTCCGACTACGCGAGCATTGAGGACGTTCAGACCCCTGACGGCAAACATCGGCTCGGGATTCCCTGCACCGAATGGATGCAGCGTCCCGATCTCACGAATCAGTTGTAGCGTGACCTCGGCCAAGCGCAGCTCAGAATCCAGATGCAGCATGGGAACGCTGTGAGTATTCCGGATCCACGTCTCGGCCGTTGCGGAAAAGCGTTCGGCAAATTCAGGCAACCGCCCCTCCTGGATCGTGACCCCAGCCGCGCTGGGATGGCCACCGAACGCCATGAGGAGGTCTCGACAACCGGCTAACGCGTGATAGAGGTCGAACCCTGGCACAGTCCGAGCCGACCCTTTTCCGATTCCATCTTCATTTACGGCAATGACGACCGTCGGACGATGAAACCGTTCCATGATGCGGGCCGCGACGATGCCAACGACCCCGAGATGCCACCCTCGTGCATACAGCACAATGCCGCCCGGCAACTCTCGTGATTCCACCTGGGTTACTGCTTGCTCCACAATATCAGCCTCAAGTTCACGGCGGGCTCGATTCAACTGCTCAAGCTCTTCAGCCAACTCTTTGGCTTCCCGTTCCGACTCCGTCGTCAGAAGTCTGACCCCTTTGATCGCGTCATCTAAGCGCCCTGCGGCATTGAGCCGAGGCCCAAGTTTAAACGCGATGGTCTCCGCTGTGCACTCACGACTAATACCGGCAACCTGCTTCAAGGCCCGTAGGCCACAGCGGGCGCCGCGCGAAAGATGAACCAGACCTTCTCGAACGAATAGTCGATTTTCGTCTTGTAACGGAACCACGTCGGCGATCGTGGCAAGCGCGACCAAATCCAAGAGCGACTCCAACGGCACCGAACCGGAGCCGTATTTCATCGCATACGCCTGCGCCACCTTGTACGCCAGACCACCGGAACAGAGCCCGTGAAAAGGATACCGAGCTTCGGGCCGATGCGGATTCATCACCGCCAGCGCAGCCGGCATCTCCCTATCGCTTTGATGGTGATCGGTCACAACCACGTCGATCCCCAATTGATTAGCGACGCTAATTTCATGGTGCGATGTGGTCCCGCAATCGGACGTCACCAATAGAGAAACACCCTCCTCCGCCAAGGTCCGAACCGCAGTCTCATTCAGTCCATACCCTTCACGCAGCCGATGAGGAACATAGGCTCGGACTTCGGCACCGAGCCCACGGAAGAATGAAAGATAAATACTTGTGGCGGACATGCCATCCACATCGTAATCACCGTAAAAACAGACGACTTCACGACGTTGCATGGCCTGATGCAAACGGTCAACTGCCCGTTCCATATCGGGAATTAAGAAAGGATCATGAGTTTGGAGAGGAGACATCCAGGCTGTCGCCTGGTCCACGTTCATCACACCCCGATTGAGCAACAACGAAGCGGTCGCCGAGGAAATCGACAAAGCTTTTGACAAGAGGCCGCGTTGGATGGGATCAACTTGAGAAAAAACCCAGAGCTTAGACTTCATCCCCATCTCCTTAATGGCCTAGGCCACACACAGCCTCCCGATGACAGGAGAACGAGAAAGACTGTAATAAGGGGCTTCTTCTTTGTCAAACCGAAGGACGTCAAGAAACTGGCAGGGTGACTCGAGGGAGAGCTGGAGGTGGCGCTATTCCCCTCCCTTTTGGACGTAATTCTTTACAAATTCTTCAGCGTTCTTTTCAAGCACATCATCGATCTCATCGACCAGCTTGTCGATATCTTCCTTCAGCTTCTTGCCGGTCTCGACCACCTTAGGGTTGGCTTTGACCTCCTCTTTGCCTTGCGGTTCTCGTCGAGGCTCTTGCTTTCGTTCCTGCTTTTCCATTCGAGCACCTCCCGTGGACCAGGGAAACCCTCGTGATCAGCCGGCAGCTCTCATTGATGAACTCACCATACTCTAGGGTACTGAAACCCGTCAAGACGAAGGGGAGAAACGAAAAGCGCCGTGCCCCGGCTGGGACACGGCGCTTCCTCATGTGAGTGAACCTGTATGGTATCGAGTGCGCAACCGTCCCTTATTAGACGATTAACGACACGATCAGCAACGCCACGATATTGATGACCTTGATCATCGGATTCACTGCCGGTCCTGCCGTGTCCTTGTACGGATCACCGACCGTATCACCGGTGACCGCCGCCTTGTGCGTGTCAGTGCCCTTCAACCCCTGCTCTTCGATATACTTCTTCGCATTGTCCCAGGCGCCACCGCCGCTCGTCATCGAAATCGCGACGAACAGACCGGTCACGATGCTGCCGACCAATACGCCGCCGAGGGCTTGCGGACCCAGCACTAAGCCGACGATGATCGGCGACACCACCGGGATCAAGCCAGGGATCATCATCTTTTGAATCGCGGCCTGGGTCACGATATCGACACAGGTTGCGTAGTCAGGCTTCCCCGTGCCTTCCATAATGCCCTTGATCGTCCGGAACTGCCGCCGCACTTCTTCCACGATCAAACCGCCGGCTTCGCCCACGGCCCTCATACAGAGCGCGCCGAAGATGAAGGGCAACATGCCACCGAGAAATAGGCCGACCAACACTTTCGGGTTGGACAAGTCGAACGCCGCCAGCGCGGGATTGATGGCCGCCACCTCACGAGAATATTCCGCGAACAATACCACCGCTGCCAACGCGGCTGACCCAATCGCATAGCCTTTCGTCACCGCCTTAGTCGTATTGCCGACCGCATCCAACGGATCCGTGATATCCCGAACTTCTTTACCCAAATGCGACATTTCGGCAATACCACCCGCGTTGTCCGTGATTGGACCGAATGCATCGATCGCCACAACAATCCCGGCCATCGACAGCATCGAGACCGCCGCCACCGCCACACCGAACAGGCCTCCCGATTCCGCGCCGCCGCAGACCCAGTAGCTGCCCAGGATCGCCGCCGCAATCACCACTACCGGCGCCGCTGTCGCCTGCATGCCGACCGCCAGCCCCGCGATGATGTTCGTCGCATGGCCAGTTTCACTCGCTTTGGCGATATATTGCACCGGCTCATAGTTCTTCGACGTGTAATAATCGGTAATGAAGACAAGCGCCAGCGTCACCGCCAATCCCATCAATGCGGCGATGTAGTAACTGAAGCCGCTGACACCCCCTACCCCACCCATGATCATGAGAGTGATCGGGAGAAATACCACGGCAGCGATCCCGCCGGCCACGAACAGCCCCTTATAGAGCGCCGTCATGACCTCCTCACCCGGGCTCACCTTCACGAAGAGAACCCCGATGATCGTCGCGAAAATTGTCACGCCTCCTAAGACCAACGGATACAGGATTGGGGCAGTCGCCCCTTTAAACATCGTAAAGGCCAACACCATCGCCGCCACTGTCGTCACGGCGTAGGTTTCGAACAGGTCTGCCGCCATACCGGCGCAGTCACCGACGTTGTCGCCCACGTTATCCGCAATGACCGCCGGGTTACGAGGGTCGTCTTCCGGAATTCCCGCTTCGACCTTGCCGACGAGATCCGCACCCACATCTGCGGCCTTGGTGTAGATGCCGCCACCGACACGGGCAAACACCGAGATTAAGCTTCCGCCAAACCCGAGGCTCAGCAAGGCGTGAATGGCTTTCTCTTGCCCCGCTATTGATTGTGCGACCATATAGAAGGTCGTAATCGACAAAAGTCCCAGGCCGATCAGCAACAGACCCGTCACCGCCCCCCCTCGAAACGCGACGGTCAAGGCGGCATTCATGCCATCGTGCGCGGCTTGCGCTGTCCGCACGTTGGCGCGCACGGCGATGATCATCCCCACATAGCCGGCAATCGACGAGGCTCCTGCGCCGACCAAAAACCCGACCGCCGTCAGCAAGCCAAACTTGTCGGAGACGGCCCCAGCGGCCCAGAGCATGACAAAGAGCACCGCAGCCACATAGCCGACGGTTTTGTACTGTCGATTCATGTAGGCACTGGCACCTTCTTGTATTGCCTTCGCAATTTCCTGCATCTTCGCATTGCCGGCATCAAGCTTGAATACCCACATCGCAAGGTACAACCCATAGGCAATACCAGCGAAGGCCGCGATGATGGCAAACGTGATAATCGATGAATCACTCACTGGAAATCCTCCTGCTGGTTAAACGCACTCCTTAGGTCACACGGCTCTCCGTGGCTTCAACCCATCCAACGTACATGCATGAGTGGGGAAACCTAAGACGGTGCGGAGTCGAATTCGAAGCTAATGACCTGAAAAACGCGCTCATTCTATTAGAGTTGGACTGGCCGGATCAAGACCAAATGCGAGGCGCTCGGAAACAGCCGCCCCGCCCATATCCCATACATGGACAAGAGAGGGGTGGAATCGGGGTTCCACCATGCCCTATCCATGGGATCCTGAGGCTGCGCTAGCGAATTGGCACCGCTAGAAATGATAGGGTACGGATCATCTTTCAAACAGGGGGAAGGTGCAACCATGAGACAGGCGATCATCTCCATACCTCTGTGCCTGTGTTTCGCCGGCCTCCTTGCTGCGTGCGGGAGCGACAGTAACACAGAAAACGCTGCCCCGACTTCCACCAGTCTCAAGCTCCAAACTGTCGCAAGTAATCTGAGTTCGCCAGTGTTCCTTACCTCTCCCCCTGGAGACCAGACTCGCCTGTTCGTTGTCGAACAGGGCGGCACCATTAGAGTTCTCGATCGGGCAACTGGCAGCGTGCTCTCGACATTTCTGACCGTGACCGGTATCACGAGCGGAGGGGAACGAGGATTGTTGGGGCTGGCCTTTGACCCAAACTACAATGCCAATGGCCGGTTTTACGTCAATTATACGGATGCTAGTGGCGCCATCACCATCGCCCGGTTTGTGGTGTCGTCAACGAACCCCAACGTCGCTGACCCAAATTCACGAGTCATCTTGGTCTCCATTCCCCATCCAACCTTCGCGAACCATAACGGAGGGATGCTGGCATTCGGACCGGATGGTTGTCTATACGCAGCCGTTGGAGACGGGGGAGGTTCAGGGGATCCGAGTAACAATGCGCAGAATCTTGCAAGCCGGCTGGGAAAAGCTTCTCAGGATCGATCCGACACCACAGGAGCAGGCTGTACCAGCGGAACTATCAACCCTTTTGTCCTCAGCGGAGGCGATCAGCTGGTGTGGAGCTACGGGCTGCGGAATCCCTGGCGCTTTTCGTTTGATGGAGCCGATCTGTATATCGGAGACGTCGGCCAAGATGCCCGAGAGGAGATCAATGTGTCACAAGGTCCCAATGCCGGGCGCGGACTCAATTACGGTTGGCGGCTCATGGAAGGGCCACTTTGTTTCAATCCTGCGACGAACTGCAATAGCGGGGGTCTAGCCTTGCCCGTGCTCGACTATCCTCATACAAACAATCCTTGTGCAGCGTCAGTGACCGGAGGCTACGTCTATCGAGGAACAGCAATACCAGTCATTCAGGGCACCTATTTCTACGCCGATTTCTGCGCCGGTTTTGTCCGTAGTTTCCGCTTCAATAACGGCTCCGCTCTCGAACAAACAGAATGGCCGCTGCTGGCTGCCTCTTCCATCACCAGCTTCGGCCAGGACGGCTTGGGAGAGCTCTATATCCTAACCAATGGTGGCACCGTGTCTCGGATCGTCCCGAATTAGAATTCCCTCCGGATGTCTCATGGCTCAGCCGCGCTTCTTGGGCTGGTTTACGATTGTTGCTGACTTTGCTATAGTTCGCCAGACAAAGGACCTATGGCATTTGAACCGAGCTATATCATTATCGATGGGCAGACCTTCTCGCAGGCGAAGCTCTCTTTGGACAATCACGTCTACAAGAACTGTCAGATTGACGACTGTGACCTCTACTACAGCGGCGGGCAATACGAACTGCTCGACACCCACATCACTAATTCACGCCTGATCCTGAACCATCCCGCCAAGGGCATTTACAATGCCTTGCAGATCTTCAAGATGAAATCACCCGGATCACGCATCATCTTCGAGTAGTCAGCTTTCTTCATGCCTTACACCTACGACTACACCAGCGCCGCTGTCGGCGAGAGCGCCGCTCGGAGATATTGGCGCGCCATGAAGATGACGCTGACCCGCAGCGTGAGAGCCAAGACATTCCAATTCGACGGTCGGGAGTACGAGTACCTGTACCACCCGTATAACAGGACCTGGAAAAACGAGCGTGGCGTCGAGATCCCCATCTTCCGTGAACTCCTCCTCAAACATGAAGGCAAGCGGGTGCTCGAAGTGGGCAACGTCCTCTCTCACTATTTTCCCATTCATCATGAGGTCATCGACAAATATGAGGTCAGCTCAGGCGTCATCAATCAAGGATATCGTCGAGTTTGTCCCGCAGGACAAATATGATCTGATTATCAGCATCTCGACCTTGGAGCATGTCGGGTGGGATGAACAGCCACAGAAACCAGGCAAACTCCTGCAGGCGATTGATCATCTGCGAGCCACGTGCCTCGCTCCGATCCGGCCGGCTCGTGGCGAGCCTCCCGATTGGGTACAACCGCTACTTCGATTATTTGCAGAACAACGGCAAGAGTCCGTTCACGACTCAACATTTCCTCAAGCGGATCTCAAAACAGAACTACTGGGTGGAGTCTGATTGGAATGGGTGCAAGGACGCGACCTACGGCCGGTTCGTCGCCCATGCGATCTGCATCGGGACCATCCAGGGATAGCCCTCACCACCGAGCACGAGTCGGCTACCCCCCTTACTCCTGAACTCTTCTGCTGAAATCGTGGGTTCGCCGTTGTATTTTCAGCAGTGTGCGTCGCTGTTGCATGCCCGCCGCAAAATTTTTATTCGGCAATCCCTACTCTGCCATCACTGACTTTAGCCAAGGTCGCTCGGCGCATGCAGGCGCTTATCGATATCTTTGTCAAGCGCTGCGGATTTCAGAGCACGATCGACATCTGCAGCATGCGTGGGATTCGACTTGATCGCAGAGACAACCAGGCTAAATGCAGCCGGAATAATGTCAGTGAGCTTGCTTGGGGTCTTTTCGAACTCTGCCAGTTCCTGTGCAAGTACCCGCTGATCGCCATGCCAGCCATCTGAATGTCGACACAAGTACGCAGCTACACGAGCAACATGGAAGCTGCCTCTTTTCGAGATCAGGCGCTGTATCTCGTCAGAGACCGTAGTGGACCCG
>CAWKLH010000014.1:0-18371 GCA_963850405.1 Nitrospirota bacterium | reverse complement strand
CTTCCACGGAGCCACTCAGTTACGCGCGACGCGATAATGGCTGAAATGATATAGGGCTCGACAGCTCCTCCAGAGAAAATCCGCGAGTGCGACTCGCCCCACACCTTATATTTTCGTGCTCGCCCATCAGACGGGGTTTTCAAAACGATCGCAAGATATGCCTGAGCGACATACTCGTTTGTAAACAACTTCTTCACATCGATGGCTTGGCCATCAAATTGTCGAGGTTTACGCTCGTAGTAGTAGCCGTAAATGGAGAATGCCCGTTCCATGTCAAGCTGTGCAGGATGATTTGCGCGAAGGTCACGGCTGCTGATCTGATTCTGATTGTTGGTCGTCAGGACAATCTTGTCCACCAACGCAGGATCCTGTGTCTGATATATTCGAGTGAGGACTCGGACATCCTGCGCGAGCTTCCCGTCCTTCTGAGCGAGAGCAATCGTCGTCGCAGTCTGACACCCGTTTACGATCTGAAGATTCTTAAGTTTCACGTGCGGATTGTCAGGATCCGTTACTGGATCGAACTTGTCGCAAACGATAGTAATCCCGTTATTGAGAAACCAGAACTCGTAGCTAGCCGCCACGGTTGTACAAGTAGATTGGATATCCTTATTCACGGCGCCACGACTTCCAAGAAAGCGTCGGATGTTGAGATCGAACACAGCGCCATCGGGATTCTCGTTCACGAGGCGGGCGATTTCTGAGGCCGGAATCGAGCATACAAGCCCTTGAAGGTCCTGTGCGTAGTACTTGATCAGAGACGGGTTATTGGCGTCGTACTTGACCTTAAGCTCCGCGTCAACTCGTCGCGTTTGTCGCTCTTGCATTTTTGATAGGTCGGTAAGCTCATCGAAGCCAATTTGATCAATCTCAAACACCTCAAATGTGTCGTTTCCATAGGCTTCGCGAATACCTTTCAGTTCCTGCAGAAATTCCGCAGACACTCTCTTCGCATCTCCAATCGTTACGAAACGGACATGGACGCGGATGTTGGACGGTCCGAGATTGCTCTGAAGAGCACGATATTCGAGAATCTTGTCTCGTAACGCCGTATTGGTGAGAGAGTCAAGATCTTTGCGTGGCCGCTGGAATACCCATCGCAGTCCGTTGCCGAGCTGCACAAGGGCGTTCGAGGAAAACGAGTCGGCATACTTCGTTTGAACGATGTAAACATCCGCCGAGTCCGCCTGTTCTTCGATCATGAACACATCCATCTGCTTGTCTTGGCCGCCATCGACTACGTCGGTTGCATCGAAAGCGTGAACGCTTTTCCCCGTTACGAGAGAAAAGGCAAGGCGCATGAAGGCGTCGCTGGCGTCGACCCTTAAGGAGGACGCGATCTCGTCGACACGGTTTGAGATAATCTGTTGGCGGAGGTCCATGGGTCTGGCACCTACTTTTGTCCGAGATGCAGTCTACTAGCGAACCAGTCAGTATCTTAGGTAATGGAAATTGGGGTCGGATCTTGCATCGTGCATACCCGCCCTCTGAACTCGCACCGTCTGTTGACTATCAGCCCCTATCGCCTGGTTAGGCCGCTCCACGTTCGGTGCCGACATCGACGCTCGCGTACAGTTCCTCAGGTGCGATATCCGCACCGTTCGGCCAGGCGACTGTCCAGCCGTCAAGGAAGAACCTTTGAAAGTATTTGACGTCCTTCAGCGGCTCAAAGATTGGCCCCTTGAGGTAGCGTCGGAAGTCGATCGTCTTCTGAGATTCGTCATCGAAGGTCACACGAATCCGATACCCGCCTCGATATTCGGCCTTGGTCACATACGGAATCCTATTCATGACGCCTCTCCTTGTTCACCGTAGCGGCTCAATCATTTCGAGCGGCTTACCGGCCTTCATGCGCCGCCAGTTCGCATGGATCTCGGCCTCATGTTCTTTCGCCCACTGTTTGATCAGACGTCGCGCGGTCTTGGAGCCTATGTTGCCGATCACCATTCGACCAGTGAGGTCAAACTTACCTCGCTGCCCCTGATGCTCAGCGTGAAAATGCATCGGCTCGTGCTCGTTGTAGAACATTTTGATGATGATTCCGAAAAATATAGAGATAGCCGGCATCTTCCTACCCTATCGGAGATCCTAGCCCTCGTTTAACTAGAACGCATCATGGCCAGGATATTATCGTGCTCCCGTTCCAAATAGTTTGGCAATTCTCCTGACTTTCCAAAGATGTGTCAAGGTACAGGAAAACTCGGCACAGGCACTGGCTGTTGGGCAGCGTATCTCGCGAAGCATCTTTCAGCATCGAGAACGAGAGGGTTTCTGGTCTCGTTTCTTCAGGCTTCAACACAGTGTCGTCCGGCACCTTGACCACTTCACAATCACACACTGTCAAGAACGGCTACACAAAAAAGTTCTCTCCTTTGGGTCGCAGCTCCAACTCGAAGGTCCAAGCTCCGGGCTTCTGCTGGGTCAAAGCCCAATAGGTCTCTGCCATTTCGTCCGGTTTCAGCATTGGCTCACTGGCTGCATCGGGCATCTGGGCTCTTACCGCCTCCGTATCAATGACGCCATCTACGAGGATGTGCGCAACATGGATGCCCTGCGGCCACAATTCCCGCGCCAGGGAATCGGCCAGCCCGCGAACCGCAAACTTGGCGCTACTGAAGGCGGGTGCACCGTTGCGCCCCCGGATGGACGAGGTGGCTCCCGTGAACAGGATGCTGCCGCCGCCACGGGCGAGCATGTCCGGAACAACCTGCTTGCAGCAGAGAAAAGCCGCCAGCGCACATCGCTCCCAAGTCGACCTAAAACCCTCCACAGTCAATTCGTTGAATCCGCCCCACACCCCACTGCCCACATGATTGATCAGGATGGAGACCGGCCCAAGCTCGGTCTTGACGCGGAGAAACGCCTTGGCCACGGCATTCGCATCCGTCAGATCCGTCGGCACAGAAAGCGCTCTCACCCCTGAGCGGCACAGTTCTTCAGCCAGAACATTCAGAAAATCAGCTGAGCGAGCCAGTAGCGCGACTGCGCAGCCTTCGCGGGCAAACTTGCGGGCCAAGGCCGCGCCTAATCCAGGCCCCACACCCGCAATGACAGCGATCTCTTGCTTCGGTACATTCATGATACGGTTCCCCAGAGCCTCTCCCTTTACTTCACTCACTGCGTTGCAGAATTGCCAGCAGAGAGACTTGTGATGCCTTCTACTATTATCTTAGGCTCTTAGCGCTATGACCTAGCCAACCGTCGATACACCGTCGCGACGCTTACTTGCCGACTGGAATATTCTCAGTTCGCTTCACGATCTCGATCGGCTGGAAGACCGGATCTTGTGGGCCTTGAGATGACTCAGCTTCGACCAGCTGAAGGAACGAGGCAGGACCATTCAATGGAGCGTAATTGAGCCCGACTTCGACATCGAACGTCTTGGTATCTTTTGGTGTCGGAAATGTGAATATTTCCTCTCTCGTCTCTTCTGGTTTTAAGACTGTGTCTTCAGCCACTTTCGCTGCCTCGAAGTCAAAGATCGTCACCTGTCCCTGGGCATCCAGATACGTCCGACCATAGACGCGTTTATCGGTGAACACCGTTTTCAGGTTTTTCCCTTTGATGTCCAGATTAAGAACCACCGCGGCCCAAGCCGGATGTGTCGCCGGTAGATTATGCGGCACTAGGCTTTGAACCTTGACCACAACAGTCGTTTTGTCTCCCTCGATCCTGGTCTGCACATCTAGCTTCGCCGCGTCTTGGCGCAACTTCCCAATTCGCCCAGGGAAGCTATGATTGGCGATCGTCCGTTTCTTCTCCCCATTGGCCGACTCTCCAACTTGCTGAGGCATGTGACAGGTCTGGCATTCTTTTCCTGATTTTACCGCGCGGCTTTGGTCCCAATTCCCAAGCAAGTCGTTGGCCTTGCCCAAGTTTGTCGCTGACGGCACCGACTGATGACAGTTCAGGCATAGATCAGACTTCTGAAAGAGGCTCAGTTCCATCGACTGGTGCGCAAGGTTCTGGACAAAGTCCTTGTATGGCCCATACAGCGTCTTTCCACCGGTTTCATACTTCGGCTCCGGGGGATGTTTGGCCCGATCCACCTGCTTGATCAAATGGCACTGGCTGCAGGCAACTCCATCCAAGGATGGATCGCCTGCTTTCGCTTGATCAATAAAGAGTTGGGCGGAATCTGAAAACTCCCGCACATGCGGGGCATGACAGCGAAAACACGCAGCTTTGTCTTTTCCACTTGGTGATTTAAGATACGCATCAAGCGAGACACGGAACGCCGGAGAATGGATGGACTTCGCCAGAGGCGAGGTTTCCCACTCTTCATAGACCCGTTCGTGACACCGTTTGCATTTGGTGGAATGGGGGAAGGTTTTCTCGATCAATGGCTGACTGGGTACGTTCTGAGCAAAAACGGATGTGACCGCGCCATCAGATAACACAGCGGCACAAATCGTGACGAGACAACTAAACCCGACCGCCATCATGCCAGGAAACTGCTTCACGATTACTGATACTCCCGCAGGATGTTCAAAAAAGCCTTCCAGCAAGGCCGCAGCGAGCGAAGAGGCGAACCGTACGCTTCGGTACGTTGAGCTTCTGAGCGACGCGAGAACGCCGCTGGAGAACTTTTTCAACATCCTGCTAGGAGAGTGATTTGACACGATACGTCAGAAAATGCCGCTGGGTATATTCATGGATGATTTGCTTCGCCTCTTCGCGTTCTTTCTCGGTCTGCAAAGAAGCAAGATACTTGTCCGTCAGCATAGGTTCAGGCGTAGGAATGAGCGCATAGGTGAGCACAGCTTCGATCGACGAAGCGGCTGTGCCGGATGGAAGCGTCAGCACAAATGGAACCTTCCTCGTATTGCCACCCTTAACGAAAGGATCAGGAATCGGACCGCGAAGGATCTTGTCGTACGGCAACCCAAATTGTTTCGTCTCTTCCGCTAAGGTCCTGCCTGCCGCATCCTTCGCCGTAACAGTTAGGAAGAACTGTTTCAATACCGGGTCGCCATCGGGGAAACTGTGCGGAAGGCTGCCGACCTTCACAATCCCGGTTCCCTCCACCACCGTGCCGGCCTTCGTCACTTCAATGTCGATGCGAGGCATCCACTCCGCCTGTAAATTCCGATTCTTGAGCATCGTACCGGCGACGACGACACCGCGAAACCAGTGGCGTCCGATCGCTCTCGTCATGGCTCCACGTCTCGACGTGGAACTGCCGGTCGAGGGCTCCATGTGGCAATCCTGACAAATCGTTCCCTCAAGAATTTCTCCCGGCAGATTCTTCTGCGCCACATCCTTTACTTTGTCGAAATGGCACGCGGCACAATAATTGGCTCCTCGAAAGTACTCAGACTGCGCGGCAGGATGGACAAGATTTTCTTCAGGATTGGGATAGGGGCCATAGAGTGTGTTGCCTGGCTGCAATTTGAATGTCGGCGGTGAGTGCAATCCCCTTTCCATTCCATTCATCAAATGGCAAGCCGAGCAACCGATTCCTTCGAATCCCGCCTTGCGGGCAAGCACGTGCGCCACCATCTTCTCGGCATGCTGAGGGAACACGGTGACGGCAGGCACGTGACAGGAGAGACATCGTCCCTGTTCATCTGCTGTCGGATTCGTCTGTTTCCAAAGACCCAACACCGTTCGAAAGACCGGTGACTCCAACGACGTGCCATGTAAAAGGGCCGCATCCACCCGGCCAAATGTTTTCAAATCAGGTGTCTGCTCCCTGGCGCCCTTCCACTCTTCGTAATGACGCTCATGACACTGTTTGCAGTCTTCCGACCGGATGAAGACTTTTTCGATTTCAGCCACCCACTCAGGCACAGACCGACTGTTCGTCTCCTGAGCAATCGCCCGATCGTGATAGAGGCTAATCAGGCAACCCGCCATCACTAGCATCCCGATTATGCCGACGATTCGCAGCCTTACCATGTTCAAACGACCTTCACTCCTTAATCTCGTTTGCAACCAACAAAGTGGAAATTGACGCCCCAGCCGACCGGATCACCTGGATCTGCTGGCTCATAGGTTCCGACCGTAAAATTACATTCTTTTATCGCTTTCTTGATGGCGCGTCCAAAATCCGCCATAGTTCGAATCTCTTGCTTATCAATTTCTTTAATGACGGAACGAACCTTAATCCCTGCGTAATCCGCGCGTGAACTCCCAATCACTTCGAACACGGCGACTCCCTGCGGCTGCTGGAGCTTCAGTTCTTGCTGAATGTCCTCGTCCACGGCTCCGACGACGATCCCGAATTCCTCGCCGAGCCGAGCCGCTTCTTCCTCCGTCATCGCATCGGATTGCCCCGCAGCCTGTGCGACCCCAACGTCGGTGAAGAGGAACAGGCCCACCAACACCACGCCCAAGCGCTCCTCCATTCACCAAACGCTCCTCCAAACCTGATGCGACTCTTCTCTGCAGTTCGCAGGATGTCTCAAACAGAGCTGTCCAGCAAGGCCGCAGGGAGTCCGGAAACTGAGGCGTACCCTCTGGGGTACGTCGCAAGGAGACGGATGACTGAGAACGAAGCTGGCAGCCTGTTTCACCGCCCTGCTACGGGATCGATCGCCAGTTGAAACCATGGCGCCACAGCCTTCTGGCCGTTTCGCTCTTTGTTTTCCCCATTCCACACGGCGAATGACACGGTCTGCATACGACCAGGAACGAGTGTGGCTTCATTCTCTTGCTCTTCGCTCACCAGAGGGCGGCGCATCACGACATGCCAGACACCGTCCTTCCAGACCGCCTGTCCCTGCACCCGCCCTTGTTTATCTTTTGTGGTCAACGTGCTGAATCCCCCACCGATCAAATCCTCCACGGACGAAACCCGCCGGGGAATGACTTCGAATGTCCGAACCCCGCCTTCTTTTTTTTCTGATGTCCGAGCCGCCCGTCGATCGATATCGGTTTGCCAGTCCGCCTTCCAATGCCAGATATTGATGTAGTGGTCCAGCTGCCCCATGCAGAAAAATGCCGGCGCATCGCCGAGCGGAAGACCAATCGCGACGCCATCCCGGAAGGTCCCCGGAGTGAGCCGATCATTCTTCGTGTTGTCCTGCCATTCCAGTAGAAAGGCGATCTCGGTCCCGTTGTGGATGGACCGTACGGTTAGTGCTCGCACCGTGGGTTCCGGCCACACCGGTCTCGTGATCACCTGCCCGCTCAGGGGAATCATGATTGGTGAGACCTGTTGCCATGCCGCATCGTCGGCGGCAATCGGTAGATCACCGTGGACCAGGTACGATCTGATGGTCATCCCCTCGGAACTGACCAGCGGAATCCCAAACGCCCCGAGCACACTGGCAACGACAATCAGGCTGGAAAAAAACCCAACGAGGTGAGAGCGGGAACTGTCGATGTACGTCATTCGCACCGCACAGAACTCCGAGGGAAAACCGAACTCAGAATACCACAAAACCCGTGCGGGACAAACGTGAAGGATCGAGGTGAGGGTTAGACGAGCTTCAGACGGCGAATCTTGTTCTCTCCGCGTTCGCAGATATAGAGGTGGCCTTGTGAATCCATGGCCAAACCGACTGGCGAATTCACCACGGCCTCAATCGCCAGCAGACCGTCGCCGTGTTTCAACATCCCTGCCGATTCCTTGGCGACAAATCGAGCGGCCCCGCAGCCGCCGATATTCTTATCCTCATACCCACTGTCGCCATTCCCCGCCACCGTGGTCATGACGCCGGTCGCACTATCCACCTTGCGAACCCGGTGATTCATGGTATCGGAAATGTAGAGATTGCCATCGTGATCAAAGACCACGGCCTCTGGGGCGTGGAGCATGGCTCTGACGGCCGGCTTATCGTCACCGTCATATCCGTATCGGCAGACCCCTGCGACCGTCGAAATAATTCCCGTCTGGGAATCGATTTTTCTGACACGATTGCTGCCCTTATCGACCACGTACACATCGCCCTTTGCATCGACCGCGAGCCCGACAATGTCGTAGAGGCGCGCCTCCATCGCGGGCCTCCCATCGTCCAGATACATCGACATATCCAGCCCATCGGAACAGACCGGCATGAGCCATCCCTGATCATCGCTGAAATCGATTCCGATCGCATCGCCTGACAGCACAACCAAATTCCTCGCCACCAAGGGCTGTTCTCGCGCTTCATCTTCGGCCGTCCACATCCCAGCTATGGTTGTCACCATTCCGGTCTTGGGATCATACCGCCTGACCTTGTGGGCTTGGGTATCAGCGATAAAGAGGACATCCTCGCGATCAATGGTGATCGCCGCAGGCCAGGTCAGATTGACGTCCAGCGCCGGACCGTCCCCATTGAACCCATGCTGACCGGTACCGATCACCGTCGTAATGATGCCGGTCTCATGATCGATTTTCCGAATCCGGTTGCTCCCGGAATCACAGATATACAAATTATTGTGGGAATCAAACGCGACGCCCAAGGGCAGATAAAGTCCGGCTTCTGCACAGGAGCCCTCATCTCCGCTATAGCATGTTTCCCCGATGCCGGCGAAGTTGTGGAGCGTGCCTTGTAGCAGGTCAATGCGCCGGACTCGGTCAGATCCCGATTCAGCGAAGTATAGCCACTTCTCTTCCCGGTCCAGTGCAACGTGATGGGGGAGCGGGATTCCGGCCTTTACCGCACGCTTGCCGTCACCCGTACTTCGGGCCTTGCCGTTCCCGGCAAAGGTTTCAATGTAACCAGCAGCTAAGCCAAGTTCGGTTTCCATAAGTACGACGCTCTCTAGAGGGCTGTTAAAAGATTATTTTGCCGCTCGCGCACTTTCGACTCTCGGCGCAGGATGTTCAAAAAGACCTTCGTTCTCACCCGCCCACCCCTGCGAGCCAAGACGCGCATTTCACCGCTCAAGGCCGCAGCGAGCGAAGAGGCAAGGCCTACGCTTCGGTACGTTGAGCCTCTGAGCGACGCGAGAAAGAACGCCGCTGGAGGACTTTTTCAACATACTGCTAAGAGCGTGGAACCGGCTGTGCAGCGGCCCCGGCAGCTTGATTCAATGTGGCATTCTGAGTGGGCGCTGCAGTCACAGCTTGCGGCGCCGTCGCCTGTTGAGCTGCGGCCTGCGCTTCGGCCTCGATCGCATCCGCCTCATGGATAGACTTCTTAAAGCCCTTGATCGCCTTGCCGATCCCCTCACCTAACTGCGGTAATTTCCCTGCACCAAAAATAATGAGCACAATCATGAGGATGAGAATCAGCTCGGTAAACCCTAGACTCCCAAACATAGTGCACCTCTTCCTAAAAGTAAGTTAGGACTTCGGACCATCCTTCGGCTTCTTGGCAAATCGCTCTTTCAACCGTTTGCGGGCCTCTTCCGCCTGGTCAAACATCTTGCACTTGTCATACACACTGATGAGGTTGTAATACGCGAGCGGTTCATCCGGATTGTGCTCCACCGCACTCTCCATGACCCTGACTGCCAAATCGGTTTTTTTATGACTGAGCGCGATTTCCATCAGCTTGAAGCTTGACTCCAAGTGTTTGGGATCCAGCTCCAACGTACGAAGATAGCACTGAATTCCCATGTCAATCGTGTTGTAGTCGGATACCTGGGGGTTATCCAGCTCAATATAGACGCCAGCGAGATTGTACCAAGCAATCGGATCATCTGGCGTGATCTCAACGAGGCGTTCGTAGTACCCCTTGGCCTCCATGTATTTCTTCTTGTCTGCGTAGAGCCTCCCCAGGTTGAACAGCGCCAGGACATCATGAGGGAAGATATCCAGCGCATGCCGAAACTCGGCCTCGGCTTCATCGGCCATGTTCTTCGTCGCATAGATCGTTCCCAGATTTGCGTAATACATGGCGAGCGAGCGATTCATTTCCGCGCGAAGAGATTCCGCCATCTCAATCGCTTTCTTGACTTCTGCCAGCGCATCGTCGAGCCGCCCTTTGCTAAAGTACAATTCACCAAGCCGACAGCGAGCCTGAAAGTCATCAGGTTCGTCGACCAGCAATTGTTCGATCCCGGAGATCTCTTCATCCGGATTGAGCGGCTGATCGCCAGGGTCAAGAACGGTCTCTGACTGCACTGGTGTCGGTCCTACATTTTCCATCATCATCTATCTCGCTCTCACACTAGGCCTGACCGTGAACGAGGCCATCCGTTGCCGGCAACACAGGGCCGGCGGAAGCCGGCAGCGATTCAGCAGCGGTTGGCTTCACTCGATCAAGGGTAAGTAATATGACTCCGAGAACAACCATCAACGTCAGGTTGGAGAACAGTAAGGCATACCCAGCAATAAACATCAGACCAACCCCATAGCCGGCCAGTCGCCCAATCATCAGCAACTTCACAACGGTGTAGGACCAACAGAGTAATCCCCCCACATACACCGCAAAGGGGAGATAGAAGGTATAGCCCATCCCGAATTGAAAGATCCAGCCGATGCCTTGCGAGGCCTGCCGAAAGGCCGATGCGAAGGCTGGACTATAGAGCTCCAGAAGATAGTCGGCCACGATGAGTGCGGTAAAAATGACACCCGTCGTCGACCAAAACCACATGGCCCGGTTCCACTGCTGTCGGTTCCTCGTTCGCAGCGAGAGACTCTTGCTCTTGCCATAGGCCACAAACGCGAAGAAGCTGGCCAACACCATCAACGCCTCACCCATGCGATGTGATTCGTAGACCAAGGGCGGCGCCGCTATCGTTCCCGTCAAACTGTAAATTGTCGATACGATCTGATAATAGAGCCACCCGGAAATGCCCAAATAATACGTGGCCGCCAGCACACGTTGTGCCGGCTCACGATGGGTCATCACGTATTCCGACACAAACGCCGTCAGCACCAGTAGCGTCAACCCGTTGTAGACAATTGCGCCCAGCATGCCGGGCTGTACCACGAGAAACACAATCGTCAACAGCAACAAGAGCGCCGCCCCTGCACTGCCAAGTTTGCTGAGCTGGCTTGTTTTAGCCCCTCCCCAGCGATTGATCAGGGCCAATGTCAGCGCCAAAAATAATAACACGGCGACGATATTGAGAAGCCACGTGCCCACCTCGGTCAGGGCGGTGAATGTGGGGGTGATCCACGGGTGATCTGCCGCTAACTTGCTGAGATGCATTCCAAGACGGGAGACCAGACGATAGAGAACCAGCTCAAGAAAAGAGGTGAGGAGAACGAGCTTGACGGTATACTCAAACAGTGGACCGAAGTCCGACACTTTCCCCGTCACCCGTTCGCTGAGAGTTGCTACCTTCATGACCATACCCATCAGGGCTGACATTATAGCTGTCGCAAAAAAATGCGGTCAATGTGCCGCCACCGGCGCCTGTCCAGCTCCTTCCTTCGCCCGTGAGATATACAACAACCCATCGGCCATCGCATAGTTGAAAGGAAGCTCGCACACGACTTCACTGATCCGCCCATAAACATACTGATAGAGTCGCTCGGCCTCGTCGGGAGTCATACCTTCCTGCACTTCATAGAAAAACCCGAGGCTCAGGTCCTCCGCCGACGGACGCATGATTCGTCGAATCCCATACCCGCCGGGATCGTTCATAATAGGCGCTTCTTTTTCCAGGTCAAATAGGCAGGGCTGGCAAGAAAATCCATACGACTCGTGGAGCTTCTTGTTTTCGACGATGAAATTCATGGTTTCGAGGGCTTCGTCTTCTTTTTCCGTGGGGAACCCAACGATAATGTAACAATGCACCGCAATACCAAGATCCACGCAGTCGTCCGCGATTCGCCGGACCCATTCTTGCTTGATCCCCTTCTTCATGAAATCCATGACGCGCTGATTGAAGGACTCCAACCCGAAGACGATCTTCAAACACCCGGCATCCCGCATGGACGCCAGCAGCTCGCGTGAAAGATTTTTCTCGAACCGCATCTCGCAGGTCCATCTGATATCAAGCTGTTTCTCGATCAGCTGCTGGCACAACCGCCTTGTCGGCGCCAGCGCAAAGCATTCGTCGGTAAAAAAGAAATGGCGCGCCCCATAGCGTTGTTTGAGCCATTGCAGCTCCTCGACCGTCCGACCAGGGTCTTTCTGTCTAAAATTCTGATGGTCGAGGGTCAGGGCACAGAACGCACAATCCTTGTAGTAACAGCCCCGCGAAAACTGGACCGGCAATACCGGCTCCGGCGACAAATAGCGATCCAGCGGGAATCCATCATAATTCGGCGCTGGAAGTTGATTGACATTTTCGGAATAGAACGGTTGATTGACCGTAATCTTGCCATTCTGCCGATAGATCAGGTTGGGAACCTTACTGTAGTCCTTCTTACCCGCCAGCTGATTGACCAATTCCAGCAAGGCCGTTTCGCCCTCAAACACGACGATGTCGTCAGTTAATTCGAAGAGGCTCGGACAACGACGAATGTTGTCCACGAGACGGGTGAAGATGCTGCCGCCAATAGTCACGTGAAGATCCGGAGCGGCCTCCTTGATCAGCCGGCAGAGCGTGAGGCCAGGGATGATCTGAGACGTGGCCGTAATCGAGACTCCGATGAGATCAGGACGGTCATTCACGATTGAGGGAATGAACCGATCCCGGAAGAGGTTCAGATAAGGATTCTGTCCTTCGTCACGAATGACCTTCATCAGATCTTTCGAGGAATAGATGGAGTAGCTCCCAAATTGATTATCCACAACCGTGAGTCGGGTCGGAAAATACACGGAGGAAACAACTTCCAACCATTTGTCGATCATGAATAAACTCGCTCGATAGGCGTCAGGATCGTAAAATCCTTCACTGCGCAATGTGTCCTTGGCGAGCTCAATCCGATCGACGAGATAGGAGAACCGATCGAGCGAATCGGTCACCTTCGCGTAATGCTCGCGACTTCCAAAACCCGTCTCCCCGGTCTGAGTCCGTTCAAGTTCGCGCTGCTTGGCGATCAACTGCTGGTAGACTTCAGCCGCATACTCTCTGGTCAGCACTGTATCCAACAATTCGATTCCAAGGTCGCGCTGCGAGACGTCAGAAACCCCACCCTGGCGCAAAAACCCGGTCAGAGACGGCAAACTGAGGTAAGGTTGCGACGGATGCCAGGTTGGGGGGAAAAGCAGCGAGACTTTCATGCGACACTGGTCCTTTTGTTCTTGAAAATCAGTGAGTTCCAGACCATCCCCTCTTATACCCTCCGCGCTTCGGTAAATGCAATCCTGCGGACGTAGAGAGACTGACGCCAGTGCCAGGAATCTACAAGAAAAAAGGCCTCGAACCGTTCCCACACGTACCGGGATTCCGATCCGAGGCCTTTTTAGAATTACGCAACGTCGCGGCTGTTACTTGCCGCTCCGGCCGCTACAGCTTCAACGTGAACCAGGTCGACAGCGACTTCATGCCGTTCCGTTCGATGTTGGCACCATCCCACACCGCAAAGGCGATCGGCACCGACATGCCTGCCTTGAACTGGACATCGTTCGCATCGCCGTTTTCCAATGTCCGCTTCACGACCACCCGCCATGTCGGACCGGAATAGGCTCCGCCCTTAACAGACCCTGACGGTTCCCAGACACCATTTCCGATAACGTCCTGGTGAGCTTGCGTCGTGAGGGTGCTAAAGCCGTTCGCGCTCAAATCTTCAACGGAACTCACGCGAAGTGTCGGATCAGACATGATGTTCCCAGACCAGATACCAGAGTTGAACGGCCCCAGGCTCCGACCAATACGGTCTGGATAGGTGACGCCCCCCGCCGGCTCTTCAAAGTAATAATCCCAGAAAATTCCAGGATACTGATCGTCGACATCCCACATTCCCGCGCTGTCCTTGCCGAGGTCCTTCTGCCATTCAGCATTCCACCGCCAGATGTTGGTCGTCCCACCGGACTGTCCCATGCACTGAAATGGCGGAGCGCCGGCTGTGTTCACCGGAAACATCACCGCAACCTGGTCCCGGAAGTCTTGTGGGCCGATCGCCGTGTCATTCTTCGTTTGATCGATCCACTCCAGCCGCAACCCAACGTCCTTGCCGTTGGTCATCGCCTTCACGAACACCGACTTCACCGAGATATTCGGATGCATCGGGGTCGTGATGAGCTGACCGCTCAACGGCACGACAACGCCCGGAACACTTTCCCAGATAGGGTTGGCGCCGTCCATGGGAATTTGGCCCTTTACCGCCTTCGCCGGTATCGTCACCGGTTGACTGACGGCCAGTGGTACTCGCCCCAATGTCAGCATCAGGCCGACAGTGAGGGCGGAGAGAAGAATGGCAAACACCAATTTCTTGTTGGTCGTCTGCGCTACCCTCATAGTGCACTCCCTCCTCTGAATTAGTGTAAAGACTGTGTTCGCTCTCGAACCGTTACCACACTGACTCACGCCGTTCCGGAAGGTTGCCCCTCCTCATTCTCCTTGTCTTTCTCTTTCACATCCATAAAGGACTGCGCGCCCACTTCGTTCAACAACATGGTCAACTCGTTCCCCTGGTCTTGCGCACCGCATTCATACGTTTGGCCTTCGGGGGAGCTGAATGTCGCCGGACGATAGTCGGTTTCCGTGTAGGGCTGAGGGGTCACGCCCAAGAAGGCCGTTTCGAAATCCATCCAATCCGCGGCCATATCAGCTACCAATTTAAAGAGACCCGAGTCCGCCTTTTTGGTCAACATGCGACAGAACAGCGGGACCCATCGACCGATATGATTTTTGACAAACTTCTTCTCTGCGTCGACCACGATCTGCGTCTTCTCCGGCCCATCGTGGCAGAGCGAGTAGGATTCCTTGTACGCGAGAAAGTGCATGAACTCAAACTCGACACTGAGGTGATCAAGCCGTTCATGGATGTCTTTCGACAACTCAACTCCAAAGGCTTTATAGAATCCTGAAATGTCGCCCATCACATGGGATTGCGCGAACACGTGGTCATTCCCGAACAGGGTTTCGTAGGGAGGGCAATCGAGTGTAATCACGTTGCTGAACACCCGGCGATGTTCCGACTGGAGATCGCTGAGCTGCCAGTTGACACACTCGGAGGCAATCAGATTCTCAACCAGGGCCAACTGCGTCCTCAGCGAAGTCAATTTCTTCTTGGCTCGCTCGCCCCCCTCAGTGCCGAGGGCAACCTCTAATGCATCAAGGGCAGCCCGGCCATCCTCCACAAACTCGCCGCACCGGAGGTAATCAAGAAATTCCTCATCTTCGGGGTACAGGAGGCTCCAGGAGACCAACAAATAGATTTTACTGCGATTAAGCGCACGTTCGACGGCGGGGGAGTCCTTAATGGACACAGGACTCGGCAGCGTGGCGGTGGCAGATGCAGATACGCCTTGCATCGGCTGTTGACTCGTCATACAAATTGCCTCCCGACCACCTTAGCTCACCCTACCACCGTAGCCCCCAAGGCAGGGTAGCAGGACCTCGTATGTATATGAAAAGGCCCGTGCGAAGTCAAGGGTGAACTAGTTCGATCTTGTGAATAGTAATTTTCTTCCACGCGACATCGCAGGATGTGGCGCAATCATCAATCGATTCTTCCAAGCTGCCTCGATGGTACCACACGAATTGCGACATGGTCATTGACGGTTTTACAGACCATTTCACACATTCCACAGCCAACACAGACTTCCTTCACCACGGAAAGATGCAGGGACGCAACGTCCATCGCAAGGGCATCCGTCGGACACTTCGAGACACAGGCGTGGCAGCCTTGGCCTGCCGTGCAAAGTCTATGTGAAACCGTCGCGATTCCCATTCGGACATGGTTGATCCCCTCGACCGGAAAGAGCGCCTCTGTTCCACAAGCTGTAATGCAAGGAAGATCCTCACATAACAGGCAGGGCGACTGATCGGCGAAAAGTACGGGTGTCCCGTCCAGGGGATGGGCCGCGATCGCGCCTGGTGGACAGGCCGTGACACAATCATTGCACTTCGTACAACGTTCAAGGAAAAGCGGTTCTTCCACCGCACCAGGGGGACGCAGCCAGTCCATACGCATCGGCGGAGGCGGCTGCTCCGCTGGAACACCCTCCGCCTGTTTGACGAGTTCGCGTGCGGCTTTGACCGTAGAAATAACGGAGTCTTTCAGGAAATCCCGCCGACCGTATGAGGGGTTAGTTGCCACAGCTGGGGTTTTCCTTTGAGGAGGGTCAAAAGGGCCGTCGGCAAGGCCGCAGGCGATGCAAGAACCGGAGGCGTACCTTCGGAGGTACGTTGAGGATTCTTGCGAGCCGAGAACGCAGCCGGCGGCTTTTTTCACCCTCCTCTATCTACATGACGCCGTCGGCGCGCAACTTATACACCTCAACACAACGATCACAGGCTCCGAAGTCCACGTCCCATCCCGGATGATTCTCGCGGATGAAGTCGAGCACGTAGGGTTCCACCTTCGTCCCCATATCCTCGACCCACGAATAGGTGGGGAACCGACACAGCGGGCACGGGAACCCCGGCATGAGCATGATTTTGTTTTCGGTCTCAGGAACTTCACCACCCTCCACATCCACAGCCCGATCCATCACACGGAGCGTGTCGGCGGCCATTTCAATCAGCTCTGAATGGGTGAAGTACGAGGTCTGCCACAGCCCCTCAAACACCGACTTCAGTTGAGGAGGCGGAATTTTTCGGTACCACGACCGAAATTCCTTGAAACGATCCTCCTTGCTCAGCATCGGCTCCTTGCCTGCCCCGACCAGCCGACTATCGACGCTCAAACTCCAGAGCACACGATAGCGCTGTAAGATGAGCGTCTCTTCGCCGGGGTTCTGCCCCAGCTTGGTATCGGGGTCGTAGCCGAACATCGAGTCGATCATGTCGGAGATGTGCATCAACTCATGGCGGCAATAGCGGGTCAATGCCGGGTCGTAAAAGCGGCGGGGAATCAGCTTAATTCCAACGCCCTTCAGACCCTTCTCCTCAAACTCCTTCGCCAAGTCCTTTTCGACGGACCCCCATTTGCGTAGAATATCGACGCCTTCCTGATCTTCCTTCAGCACGCCTTTGACCAGGACAATTCCCACCTTCTCCTTCAACAGCGGATACTCGTTGAATGAATCGCGGACGATATCGGAAAACCCCCAGATGCCGAAGAGATATTGATACAACTTTTTGAACTCCGCCTCCCGGTCTTCGAGCATGTATTTCTCGTAAATCGGGTCGGCATACTCATGGAATTCCTTGTAGTAGGTGGGATCCCCTTCTCGTTCCGTCTTCTCAACAAACGAATCGATGACTTCCTGGAGCAAAGCTGGTTGAAATCTGATTTCCATGAAAAAATCCTCAGCGGCTTTGGGGGAACAGTAAAAAACACGGTGCACAACAACCCATGGACGACATAGCCATAGGAGTCGGCTTGACTTGGCCGCGAGGCATCTCTTACGATCCGTAACGACCGACAGAATTATACTGGCTGGCCTGTTGACCAATCAAGGACTAGACGGCCAAGAAAACGCTGCACATGCCGGACCCGACAATGACTCCACCACTCCCGGGCATCTCCTCAGAGATAGTCGCCGCATCAACACCTCCCATCGACTTTTTGGACTTCTGGGAAGCCGACTGTCGGGAAGTGAACACGTTCCGCGGCCATTCGCACGGAGTCTGGGTGGTCGCCTTTTCCCCTGATGGATCGACGCTCGCCAGTGGCGGCGCCGAACGCCTCGTGCGCATGTGGGACATCGAAACCGGCCGGCTCCTGCGTTCCCTGCGCGGCCACACCCATGATATTCGCGCCATTGTCTTCACACCGGACGGACAAACCTTGGCCACCGGGAGTGAGGACCGCACAATCCGGTTGTGGAACGGCAGGACCGGCGAGCCCATGAAGCTCCTGTTCTCACGGTACGATCATAACGTCTGCAGCCTTTCGCTCTCGCCGGATGGGCTCATGCTCGCGCGTGGCAGCTATAACAAAGACATCAAGATTTGGGAAGTCACTACCGGTACCGAACTGATGACGTTGCTCGGGAAGGATGAGTACGACCATCACTGGTCGGTCTGTATAGCCTTCTCCCCGGACGGCATTCATCTGGCCAGCGGAACCGACATCGGAAAGATCAAGATGTGGGAGGTCCTCCCGAGCGGCGAGGAAACAATTCTCCACGACGGCCATTGGCGGAAAAACCAGGAAGATTCCACCGAGACCCGCGGCTACTATATCGAGGATGACGGCGGGTTCCAAAAACCCATGGACTACTGGATCGGGGCCATGACCTTTACCCCGGACGCGAAACTCCTGATCACCGGCAGCCGGGATACCACGATCAAGCTGTTCGAGATGCCGAGCGTCGTTGAGAAGAAATCCCTCACCGGCCACAAAGGCTGGGTCCGCAGTCTCGCTGTGTCGCCGGATGGGAAAGTCTTGGTCAGCGCGAGCGACGACGAGACCATCAAGTTTTGGGATCTATCGACCGGCCGTAACTTCCGGACACTCAAAGGCCATAGTAGCGGTGTGCGTTGTATCACCTTTTCTCCCATGGCAAGCGCCTCGCCAGCGCCTCCTGGGATCGGACCGT
>CAWKLH010000013.1:0-136350 GCA_963850405.1 Nitrospirota bacterium | reverse complement strand
ACTTCGATTCAGGGCCTCAACCAGTCCAACCAATTCCTCTTGTACCGTCTTCTCCAACTCCACAAACTGGATGCCCATGCCCGGAAATAGAAGGTATCGCTCCGGCTTGTTGCGAACCCAGGCAACCTTCGCCTTCGCTTTCAGCTTGTCCCACGGCCGATCTGGCAGCGCAAATTCGACCGTCAACTCGGTGCCCGGACTGAGGGGGGCACCACTCTCGATAAAGAGCCCGCCGCCGCCGATTCCCCCGGTGAGACTATCGAACTGCTTTCCTTCTGGCGTCGTACACCGGACCTTCAGGGCGAGAGGCGCACGGGGCTGCGCGCGACAATGAGCAAACCGGCCATCTTCACCACTGACAACCACGTGCTCGATGATTGCACCCCATGACATGCTACCCAATAACTGGCCAGAGGTGTCGTGTACGTTGATCGTCTCTCGCCCAGAATCAATAATGAGAGACTTCCCTCGATGCCCCGTAGTGGAAACAACAGGAAACGTCATACATCCCTTTTCCGGGTGGCGTAATCCAGGAGTGGAATTATGCTGCGTGCCCCATGTTCTGAGATGATTTCACCAGCTCATGGATTTTTTCGCGTATACACTCCGCTATCTCCGTGAACCGTATCCCCATTCCAGGACTGAATGTATATTGATCAGCCTTTGGACAAACCCAGGCGACGGTTCCTTTTGCCGGCATCCATTCTTCGGATTTCTCTGAAAACGAGAACTCCATCGCCAGTCTGGTTCCTACAGGAAGAGGAGTCTGGCTTTCGATAAACAATCCTCCACCGCCAATACCACCTGCGCGACTCTCACATCGTGGTCCTTCTGGGCTGTTGTAGCGCACCCGAAACGCGAGCGAAATCCGAGGCTCTGACCGGACTTCTTTTTGAGCACCCACAACATCCACCTTGCGGTAGGCGAGTATTTGATCAATGACGAAGTCCCAGGACAGGGAGCCAATTGCCTCCCCCTTAACACCCAACAAGACAACCATTTCACGGGCTGCGTCAAGTTCAACGACTTTGCCTTTATGACGAAGACTCAAAGAAACAGGGTATTTCACAGCCCCTCCATCCGAAGCACGTACGAGGCAAGTATAGCGCGGCGTTTCTGATTGTCGAGGAAAATGAGGGGGTTAGGAAAAACGAGGGAAAGAGCTAACGGCCAGGGGGAAATATCAATTTCCCCCCTTCTACAAATTATTAGCTAGACCTATCAATCAAGAGTAGAAATGTGCCAGTTTTTATGCGGTCTTAGCGTCTTTTTCCTGTTCAAATATGCGCATCGGTGGGTTTTTTCCCAAGATTGCATCTTCCGTAATCACCACTTCTACGATCTGTTTCTGAGAGGGGGCATCATACATGATGTCAAGCATCACTTCTTCCAGGATCGCCCGAAGGCCTCTGGCCCCAGTCTTCTGTGCATAGGCTTTACGCGCTAGGGCCCCCAACGCCGCTTCGGTGAATCGGAGCTTGACCTTTTCGAACGATAACAGCTTCTCGTACTGCTTGGTCAACGCATTTCGCGGTTCAGTCAGGATACGGATCAAGGCTCGCTCGTCCAACTCCTCTAACGTGGCCACGACGGGTAATCGTCCCACGAATTCCGGTATCAGACCGTACTTCAGAAAATCCTCTGGCTGTACCTTAGACAGCAGATCCCCCAAACGAATGTCACTTTTTCCCCGGATTTCAGCTCCAAATCCCATGGCTTTTCGATTCAGACGCTGTTCGATGATCTGTTCTAAACCGACAAACGCTCCACCACAGATAAACAAAATGTTGCTGGTATTGACCTGAATAAATTCCTGATGCGGATGCTTTCTTCCCCCCTGCGGTGGGACATTCGCGACCGTGCCTTCGATCAACTTCAGTAGGGCTTGTTGAACACCCTCGCCAGACACGTCACGCGTAATAGACGGGCTGTCGCTCTTCCGACTGATCTTATCGATTTCATCGATGTACACAATTCCGCGCTCAGCCCGCTCCACATCGTAATCTGCAGCTTGCAGGAGTTTCAGAATGATATTCTCGACATCTTCACCCACGTAACCGGCTTCGGTCAGCGTCGTGGCATCAGCAAGAGTAAATGGGACGTCAAGATACTTGGCCAAGGTCTGGGCCAAGAGGGTCTTCCCCGTGCCGGTCGGACCCACCATGAGGATATTGCCCTTTTGGAGCTCGATATCGTCAACCTCTTTTTCCTTTGAGGAGATGCGCTTGTAATGATTGTGTACGGCCACAGACAGAATGCGTTTAGCCCGCTCCTGCCCGATGACATATTGATCAAGGTGATGCTTGATCTCCGCTGGCTTCTTGAGTTTAGACGAAATTTCTTCTTTGGCTTCTTCCCAGTCCTCCGCAATGATGTCATTGCAAAGATTGACGCACTCATCACAGATATATACCGTCGGTCCGGCGATGAGTTTTCTCACCTCATCACGGCTTTTCCCACAGAAAGAACAGCGCAAGTGTCGATCCATCTTTTCCTGCTTGGCCATGAACCCTCCTGCGTTACTTACCTTTGATCCCGTCGCCGGATTCTACTGCTTTCATAAGTTTGGGTGGTCGTGTGATGACCTCGTCGATGAGGCCGTACCGCTTCGCTTCTTCGCCGGACATGAAATAGTCCCGTTCCGTGTCATGCGCAATCTTCTCAATCGACTGGCCAGTGTGTTTAGCCATGATTTCATTGAGGCGTTCACGAATCTTGAGAATTTCCCGGGCATGGATGTCTATTTCCGTCGCTTGTCCTTGGAACCCACCCAACGGTTGGTGGATCATCACCCGAGCATTGGGCAGGGAAAACCGCTTGCCTTTTGTTCCGGCGGTCAATAGGAGCGCACCCATACTGGCAGCCTGACCGAGGCAGATGGTGTTGATCGGGGGCTTCACATATTGCATGGTATCGTAGATGCCCAATCCGGCTGTCACACTGCCTCCCGGCGAGTTGACGTAGAGATTAATATCTTTCTCGGGATCTTCCGCTTCAAGAAAGAGCAGCTGCGCAATCACCAGGTTGGCAAACACATCATCGATTGGGGCTCCAAGAAAAATGATGCGATCTTTGAGAAGGCGTGAGTAGATGTCATAGGCTCGTTCGCCTCGATTGGTTTGCTCGACTACGATCGGAACCAACATATTGTTCAATTCCTTTCCCGGGCAACTCCGTACCCCAAATCAACCGACACGTTATCCTTGAATGACCGCTTGACGATAGACAACATCCAGCGCCTTATCGGCCAAGATCCTCGCGCGTAATTCCTCAACAGAATCCTGGCCACCTGCCTGGATCATTTTCACGAGATCGGCCATCGGTACCCTGAGCTCCGTGGCTAGTCGAGTCACTTCATTGTTCAGATCGTCCTGGCTCACCGATAAGCCTTCTTTCTCCGCAATGGCCTCAAGAATCAGCCCTGCTTTCACGCGCCGATTTGCCTCGTCACGGTGCTCTTCGCGAATCTTCTTCAATTCTTCCGCATCTGGCGCAGGAAGGGAATCGGTGACGTTGCCGCGCTGTCGTGCTTGTAATTTCTGCTGCACAATCGTGCTGAGCTCTCGTTCTACGAGTGTATCAGGGAGATCAAAATGATGGGTCTCAATGAGGCGTTTGAGAAGAGTATCTTTGTAAGACTCCTCAATATCCCTCTTGAGCGCCTTTTCCATTTGGCCACGCAACTTGTCCCTTAACTCGTGGAGCGACGCGTATGGTCCGCAGTCCTTGGCGAACTCATCGTCAAGGGTAGGGAGCTTCTTCTGTTTGACTCCCTTTATCACGAGGCGGAAGCTGACAGCTTTTCCCGCGACTCGTTGATCTGGATGGCTCACCGGATAGGTCTGAGGAGTTTCTACCATATCCCCTGCCTGTCTTCCGATCAGATGAGCGTCGATTTCAATCCCCAACAAAGCGGCTTTTGATCCCACTTTATGGAGCTGGCCTTCCTTCTTTGTACCATCGAGAGGAGCACCATCTAGAAATCCTTCGAGATCGACGATGGCATAATCCCCTTCGGATAAAACCGTACCAGCTTGAGCCTCATCCAGCCGAGCCTGTTGTTCACGCAACACTTCCAGAGCACGGTCTATCTGTTCCTCTGCAACCGTGCGCTTGTCGGCCTGGAGCGAAATGGGACTGGGGGACTTATAGTCGCGAAGTTCGATCGTCGGTTTGATTTCGACGGTCGCCGTGAACGTAAACGGGGCGTCTTTTTGGATTTTGACCCGATCCAGAGGGGGAATATCCACCACTACTGGACTGATCCCGGCCTGTTTGATGGCCCGACCATAGAAATCCGGCACGAGCTTTCGAATGACATCTTCTTCGATTGTTTTGGCATAACGCTTTTCTAAAATAGCCACCGGGGCTTTCCCTGGTCGAAACCCTGGAATCTGAACCTGACGGTTGAGTTCCAAATAGGCTCGTGAAAATTGTTGCGCCACCTCATCGGCCGGCACCTCAATTTTCAAGGCGCGTTTCATCGGTCCTAACTCAGTCACTTCCATCTTCATCGTCGAAATGGGACTCCCTACTCCATAAGTGTTTGTCATAGTGGTGCGAGAGGGGGGACTTGAACCCCCACGGTTGCCCACGAGATCCTAAGTCTCGCGCGTCTGCCAGTTCCGCCACTCTCGCATGGTAGAGGATACCGCGGAGCTGCCACTCCATAACTACAGATTAACTAACCAAGAGTGGCTAAGACTGCAAAAACACGCGATGTCGTATAGCGTTGTACCGTTGGACACCTATAATGTCAACCCATACGACCGAGGGTACCCCACTCCTCTGTATGGATGATCCAGCTTGGCTATTTACTGATCTCCTCTATCCCCGTTACTCACCGAAAACTCCACCCATACATTCACTGTGGCGCACCTCAAGGCGACCGCATCCTACGGGAGTTGCCTCCTCATTTCGAATAGCATCGACAAGGGCCCTATTCTCCGGCTAAGCACGCGACCGGAAGAGTCCACGATCGTGTTGGGCCACCTGAGGAGCGGAACTCCGTATGGCATCAGCATTGCTTGAGCAATCACCCAGTGGGTGAACGGAACACCAAGGAGAAAGTTGATGCCTGCGACGCCGTCTACGAACGCCCGACTGCCGTTCGACATTGATGACCAGATTGATCCAACGCTGATCACCGCGCATGCCGGAGTACCGTTAGTGATTGAACTGTTTCGCCGCGTGGGGGTGGCACAGGTCGTCAATGAGCAGGTTCGGATCAAACAGCGGCAGCGCGGGTTGACGCCGGCCCAGTTGGTGGAGACGCTGATCGCGCTGTGGGCGGCCGGTGGGGATCGCTGCCAGGACCTGCAGACCTTGCGAGCTGATGCGGCGCTGGCCGCCTTGTTGGGCTATGAGCTGCCCGCGGCCACCACGATGCGGGACTTTCTGGAGGGGTTTCATGTCGAGGATCCCCCGTTGCTGCGCCTGGGCACGAAGGCCGTCATCCCCGAAGAGTCGGCCCCCCTGGTGGGGCTAAGCCGAGCGAACCAGCGCATGCTCGGCGCGGTGCAGCAGCCCGTGCCGCAACGGACTGCCACGCTGGATGTGGATGCCACGATTCTGGAAACCCACAAGCACACAGCGGCCATGACCTACGAGGGCGCGCGAGGCTATCAACCCGTTGTGGTCGTCTGGGCCGAACAGGACCTGATTGTCCACGATGAATTTCGCGACGGCAATGTCCCGGCCGGCTGTGGCAATGCGCGGATTCTGGCGCGCGCCGTGGCCGCCTTGCCCGCAGGGGTGGAGCAGATCTTCGTCCGGGGGGATAGTGCGCTGTATGAGCAGGACGTGTTGGCTTGGTGTGAGCAGCCATCCTGTGGCATTGGCTATGCGATCAGTGCGGATATGAGTCCGTCACTGCGGACCGAGATCACGCGACTACCGGAGACCGCATGGCAACTCGATCGCGCCGAGCCCGACGCGATCCGCGAGTGGGCCGAGGTGCCCTACGTGCCCGACGACAAGGACTATCGGAAGGATCGGCCCTGTGTGCGGCGGTATCTGGCTCTTCGAATCCGTCGACGCCAAGGCGAGCTGTTCGCCGATGGCAGCACCGTGAAACACTTTGCCATCGTGACCAACCGCGAGGGGGACGGCCTGACACTGATTCGCTGGCACCGCGAGAAGGCCGGCACGGTCGAACACGTGCATCACGTGCTCAAGAATGAGTTGGCCGCGACGGTGCTGCCGAGTGGAAAGTTTGGGGCCAACGCGGCGTGGTTCCGGCTCAACGTTCTGACCTATAACCTGCTCAGCGCATTCAAGCACTTGGCCTTACCCGGAGATTTGTCGGAGGCTCGACCGAAGCGGCTCCGCTTTCTGATATTCAACACGGTCGGGAAGGTCGTGCAGCATGCCCGACGCACGCTGTTACGGCTCACCACGGCCGCGCAGCAAGCCCTCGTGGCCCTGGCACGCCGCCACATCCTGGCCCTCAGCCCGACTTAGCCGGAGAATAGGGACGGCTCAGGCTTTCAGGGGGATGTCTGATCCTGAGGAGCTTTCCAGAAGTCTGGCCTACAAATAAGGTGGTGTCTCGAATCGGAATGTCAACTTTTCAATGTTGCCGCTGGCTCGCTGGATCATTCCGTTTGCAGGAGAATTGAGGATGGCGGCGTGAGCTGGGCACACGCGAAGTTCCTAGATTGCTCTCTCAGTTCAGTGGACGTTATAATGACCGCTCCCAGAGCGGCGAGGGCGCACGGAACGTGAAAACGTTTTGAAAAATCATGAATTTGGTTCCTAATAGACTCCACAGTAAGGAGTAAGAGCCATGTCAAACCTACGAAAAAGTCAGCGACTAAGCGCGAGAGACATGAAGAAGTTGAAGGCCCTCGTGCACTATGTGTGTTCAAAGTGCCCTGATACGACGCTGCTCGGCGCGACGAAGCTGAACAAGATCTTATGGTACGCGGACGCGATTTCTCTTGAAACTCGAGGGGTCTCTCTCACAAGAGAAACGTATGTGAAACGTCAGTTCGGTCCTGTGCCCAAGCATGTCCTTCAGGTGATCGAGATGCTGGAGGAAGAAGGCGCGATTGCCGTCAAAAACACGCCGTTTCACAATTATGAAAAGCGCGAGTTTGTTTCGCTCACGCAACCGAACATTTCGATGTTCGCACCAGATGAGATTAGTCTCATCGACGATGTCATTCGCGAAATCTGTTTCAATCACACCGCGACATCCATAAGCCTCGCGTCTCATGATCGAATTTGGGAATTGGCCGAGATTGGAGATGAGCTTCCACTTGAAACGGTTTTTGCCTCTGAGCTCGATGAGATCACAGAAACAGATGTTAAGTGGGCGAGACAGGCATTGAGTCAGATCGCTTAGGGCGATGAAGCCGCTCAGAAAGCTTCGCGTTGCATCAGCAACCAAGGAATATCTTAAGGAGGAAGAGGAAAGAGATCCGTTAGTGAGAAAGGTTTTCGACGGTTTGACGTGGCGGTTACTTCACGAACAGAGCCCTCCCGGTTATCCACTCCCTGATTCTCATCCCACGAGATACCTGATTAAAAAGGCATACCGGTTTCCTGTGCCGTGCCTGCTGAGACTGGTGTATCAAATGAACGAGAAAGAGGTCTTTATCGAACTGGCTCAGGTGGTGGATTTTAATGAACAGAAAGGCTGATAGTGGCTTGACGGTGCTCGACCAAGCTCCGCCATTGACAGACAGGCAGCATCTTATTTAGGTTGAGGTTCGACCTGTTCGAGCGGGCTCTTCAATTGAAAGAATCGAGATTCTTGTCCCTCATACCAATCGTGCGTAGCTCTGACTAGACCCTCTGCCCACTCTTGAATCTTCCTCATATCTTTGTGTCTAGCGTAGAGCGCATTGTAATCTATTCGAATCTCAATGGGGACCGGCATATTCGTGAATCTCTCGCTCTTGTCGGCTAATTTCTCGTGATAAATGTTGCGCATTTGTCCTGGCTTGATCAAATCTGGACGTCCAAAAAGGAAGTGCTGGGGCTCCTTCGCAAGAATAATGAATGTGCAAAACGGGTTCTCAATTCTGATGGATCGTCTGGATACGGCGAGATCGGATCTGGGAGGCAAGCAAATATGACTACTGTTGAAGACAGTAAGGGGGATCTCTCCAAATACATTATCAGTGGACTTCAATCTGGCGATCACTTCTTTAGCTGATAACATTGTGCATTCATTATCTGCGGACAGCTTTTCGTAACTTTGGAGACCAAGGGTATATATAGCTGCATATTGAATGGGTCTGATTTGCCAATCAGGCTGGTAAGTAAAAAGCATCCCAAGAAAGCTCGTTACTGTCATATCCGCCGCAAGCACTTGCGGCGAGTTGCTCTTAAATGCCTGAGAATTTCTGCGAGCAAGGTCAGCACTAACTTCTTTCTCTAGCAGAGCACGAAAATTACCAGCAATGCCCTCTGAATAGAAATATGAGGCCATCTCTGGCAATTTCAAATCCAATGTGTATTCCGCCGTAACCAAGTCAGAAGTGAAGCTACTCCTAAGTTCTAGAAACAGCTGAATCCCTAGCAATACGGCAGTACCAACAAATGCTGCAACTGTTAAAACAACTGACTGGGATGAGATGTTGTGCCAGGCAAAATATACCGATGCCAGCACCGCGATGCTGCCAGCGATGCCCATTGCCCACAGAATTGTTGCAGCAGATGGATTCATCAACTCTCGCAACTCAGATAGCTATCAGCTGTTACTGTACGGCGAAGCTGAACGATGACTCTTGTCAGCTCCGAAGCTGTTTCCCGCGAGGCACGCTTATCCCGGTACTTCTTCGCTTCATCAGATCTTGTCACGCAGCGGGCAACATTCTAAGGGTTATTCTAGTTTGGATGCAAATTGAGTGATGTACATCCCTCCTGGCCCCAACGTACGATTGCCCCCACGTCGCGCATCTGACGTGGAGACCCGAGCGCGAGGTTGATCCCCTCGCGTGACGCCGCTGGTTCCTCTCCGGCGGCGGGTCGTCCTACTTCCCCCAAGAGGATCTATGGAGGAGGACCACACGATGACCGATAACTTCCTTGACGAATTCCTTGCCGAAGATGAGACGCTTCCTGGCTACAGCGATGAAGAAGCGGAACAGGGATAGGTGCTACAGTTTCGAGGGGAAGCCGTTGGGGGCAATTGTTTCAACGGCTTAGCGTGCCTTGAAAGGTCTGGTGTCCCCAACGGGATTTGAACCCGTGTTACTGCCTTGAAAGGGCAATGTCCTAGGCCAGGCTAGACGATGGGGACGTGCCACTATAGATAAGCGAACAGAGGCACTCATACCACACTCGTCACGGCCCTGTCACTAGGACTACTCTGCAGATTTCGTGAAGGGAGGAGTCGCAAGGGCTCATGGTTAGGGTGAAGATCGACTGTGTGGTGAGTGGATATCTGCTAGCGAATAGACCTATAGACCGGTAACTCCGGATCCATTTCTTTGATGGTACGGTAGGCTTGGTCTTTCGGTGAGAGGAGAGGCTCACTGATCGGCCAGTGAATCCCCAACGCCGAATCGTTCCACAAGATACCTCGCTCATCGCTCGGTGAATAATACGCAGTGCACTTATAGAGAAATGTGGCCGTCTCGCTCGTGACACAAAAGCCATGAGCGCATCCTGGGGGAATGTACAGCTGGTGAAGGTTCTTACCTGATAGCTCGACGCCATACCACTTTCCGAACGTCGGCGATCCCGTTCGAATATCGACGACGACGTCGTAGACAGTCCCCTCAAGGGCCATGACGAGTTTCCCTTGGCCATGCGGCTCCTGAAAATGCAGACCACGTAGCGTGTTTCGAACCGATCGTGAGCAGTTATCTTGCACGAACTGCTCCGTGATGCCTGCGTCACGATAGCGCTGTTCGTGATACGTTTCTAAGAAACACCCGCGATGATCGGAGATGACGGACGGTTCGAGCAAGAGCACGCCATGAATGTCAATTGGTGTTACGCGCACGGCATCCCCTCATTCATGGCTTAGGATTAGACTCGCGAGGTGGATGGCTAGGAGGATCGACGACTGTAGGCTGGTCGGGATACAATTGCCCCAATCGATCGATCAATGGAGTGGCTTCAGGTGTGCTGGTCATGCGAGTCTCACTCACCGGATGGTCCCACACCAAGAGTCGGAATATTTGCCTCCTGGAGAAGGGATCGGATCGTAGACACACAAGCATCAAGCGTGAGCTCCGTTCCCCCTCGGAGATCAAGCACGCGTGCTTGTGGGTTGGTGGGTGGTGGTTCGGTGTGAATGAGGGTCCAGCAGCGGTCGAAGATCGTCTGCCGCAGTTCTTGTGAGACATTGATCGTCGTCAGATCTGCCGTGCAGAGTGCCGACACGAACAAGACAAACTGGAGGTCGGGCATGTTGGGATTTTGCACATCGAGAGATGGCATACCTGCTTATTATCAGGAGAGATGGCGGGCGAGTCAACTCTCGTATTACAGAGCGATTGGGAGTGTGTGCATGGATGAGGAACAATGGATATGGTCACCATCGTACTGACCGGACAATTACAAACCGTGGATGGGGAATGTGATCTGGCATGCGACATCGATCGATCGATGTCCGTTCGCCAACTGATCCAGCGACAAGGAGTTCAGCTTCGGCCTCTGCTGCAGCTCCTGCGGGAGAAGAAAGTCCTCGTGACTATCAATAAGAAGATCGCCAGTGAGGATTCGCTTGTTCAGGATGGGGATGCGATTCGTCTGATTGGACACGATGGGATGGGGGGCAGTGGACTTGGGCCATCGCACCATTAGGCTGTCGGCAAGAAAAGCCAGGGGGTCGAGACCTGTTTGGTCTCGACCCCCGCGTGTGTCGTGAGAAGCAGCGGATAGACCCCAACTCAGTAGATCTGGCGCTGCAGCAAAGCCGGGACAGGAATTCTCTTTATTTCTTGCCGAGAATTGCGTCCTTGGCGGCCTTGGCCACACGGAACTTGACTACGCGCTTTGCCGGGATCTTGATTTCCGCACCGGTCTGAGGATTGCGGCCGATGCGCGCCTTGCGGTTCGCGAGCTTGAGCTTGCCGATACCGGGTACCGTGAAGACATTCTTGGCTTCGCGATAGGCCAGGGCCGCAAAATCATCAAGAATCTGCACGGCCCCTTTTTTTGTGATGCCAGCTTTTCCGGCGATGTAATCTGCAATCTGCGATTTCGTCATTGATTTTGCCATTCGTGAACCTCCTTGAGGGTAAGGGATAAAGTAAATCGATGTCTCGCCTGACGCGCCTCCTGAAAACACATCCTGGCTCGTTTTGAGTCGCAGGTGTGCGTGCTCGTGATCACATCATCAAAACCCGCGAGAGTGTAGCCAAGAGTCGGAAGAGTGTCAACGAGAAAAACGCACGTCTGGCTTGGAGAAATGCATACACTACCCCTTGCGGTTGAGGCAAATGGAAGGGTAGAGTAGAGCTGGATGGACTTTGCAGCTCAGCATAAACGGCCCTTGACCACGGTGGAAGCGCATGGGTAAAGACCTGCCTGTATTACCCTTAGGTGCAGCCAGTCAAGCATCCGAACAGCCGGAAAGCATTCTTTATACTCGGGTCTTCTGTCAAAAGGAAAATTCTCCTCCGCTGCGACTCTTGATCGACTTTCTGAAGTCGCGCGGGCAAACTCCTATCGTCCCGGCAGATCTCCAGGAAGGGGCCCTCGAAGAATGGGCCTGGGTGCAGGTGACATTGGGCTACCATCGTGAGCGGAAGCCGATCCACCTCTTTTGCGTCCGGGATCGCGGCAGCTATCGAGATGTCTTCGACCAGGAGAAGAAAGTCTTCCTGGACCTCCTCACCGCGCATTCTGACACCGAGGCGCAACTCGCGATTGAATATGTGACTCGTTGTCGGTTTATCCTAACGACGCGCATGGCGGAGAGCGATGTGAGCGATGAGGGCTATGATTTCAATGGATGGATTCTTGAGTTCTATCAGGAGCAGTGTAACGGGATCGTTCAAATCGACAAGCAAGGTTTTTATTCGCCCCAAGGCGATCTCATCGTGGACATGTCTGCGGCCGTTGAAGACTAAGCGAGGAGGGCAACCCCTTGCGGCCGGCTCCGCTGTTTGAAAAGACTGCTCAGTGGTTTCATCGCGCGAACGCTGCCCTTCTCGGCACTCTCCCCTGTGCCCAAGGCTGCACCCACTGTTGTATCGGCCTGTTTTCCGTGACGATTCTCGACAGACAAGAAATTCAGCGAGGTCTTCGAACGCTTCCAGATGAGCAGCGGAAGAGGATCGAACGGACCGCAGCGGAGCAAATCACCGTGCTTACCGCCGCCGCGCCACAACTGAATGCGAATCGCTTCATCGACCAATGGCCTGAGGAGAAGAGCGAACAACTCATCGAACGGTTCGATGCCTGGCCTTGTCCGGCCTTGGAGCAAGATGGAAGCTGTGGCCTCTATGAGTTTCGGCCGCTGGCCTGTCGTTCCATGGGTGTGCCTCCGGATGACGGGATCTCTGTCGGTGGCGCCTGTGCCGTTCAAACGGCCGTTCCACTGATTCGGCTCTCAAAAACCATTCGAGAAGAAGAAAATCATCTCGCTGGGATGGAAGCGGAGGAAATCGAGGTGCTGCGACGCCACGAAGGGGCCGAGGGAGAGGAGCTGTTCCTACCCTATGCGTTCTTACCCGATGCCGGAGCGCAGTGAAGCACAAACACAAGCTAGACAGCATATTTCTCGCTGTGCTAAGGTGACTGTCCTTGGTTGCGGGAGCGCCTGTAGCTCAGCTGGATAGAGCATCAGCCTCCGGAGCTGAGGGCCACAGGTTCAAATCCTGTCAGGCGCACCAAACCGCCTTTGGCAGTCGGCAGCGACAATTCAATACCCGGTGGGGCCGTTAGCTCAGTTGGTAGAGCAGCTGACTCTTAATCAGCGGGCCGTAGGTTCGACCCCTACACGGCCCACCAAACCAAGCTCGCTTGTGCCGTGCGCTATTCTTCGATAGATGCGCACGGATAGAACCATCCAGTAGTCCTTCTCCTCTTACCACACCTCGCGTGCGCGTACCGTCACCTCTTCATCATTGTAAGGTAGTTATTGGCGACGGATAAACTCGCCAGTGTCTTCTCTTCTATAAGCCGCATTTCTTGCCTAACCGCCGGTTCATGAGGCAGAGCCTTTCCTCAGTGCCGCCTGCAGAAAAGGGATAGCTGAGATTTCTATCTGGGGTGGACTCCTTCGCGCATGCGGCGAGGTTGATCGCGCAGTCAGACTGCACAGGTGGCGTTTCCAACCACCTGGACAAGATACCTGACAAGCCTGGGTATGAGGGACACCTCAAGCAGGAGCACGAGTGCTTCCTCGAAGGTGCCATTCATACGGAGCAGCGACGAGGGTACAAGCCCACCCATCTCGTACGGACCGAGCCCCCGCGCCCGCGCTCATGAGCAATCCGGCGCTCATGCGTTCTGGGCGACATGCGCTCGACAGAGAAAAGCGCCGCTCGAACTCGTTACGAGAGAATCGCAGGAAGATCAGATCGCCGAAGCGAGGCGAAGACGATCGACGCATTCTCGACTTCGAGCCACGATAGTACCGCCATCTCCTGTTCGGCGCCAAGAGATTGGAGCAGCCAGAGTACACCGAGAAAGAGGGCAATGATGGCGGGCCAGATCATCGAGAGCGCACCAACAACGAAGACGAACGTGATCGCCGACACCGTTAGCTGGAGGAACTGGCTCTTGACTGTGATCATAAGGCCCTCCTTCGTTAGCTCTCGACTAGAACACATAAATATTATTGTTTGAATGGGTTTCACCATATTCCTATAGATGGATCACGAACAGCTAGGAAAACTACTAGAGTCCTCTCTCAAATTCGACTTACGGAGATAGAGCCGTTTCACTTGCACAGAAGATCGGCTCGTGGGTGAGGTTGATAAGGGGTGTAGGTGACTCTAAGCGACCGATACGACCGGCACCTGTCGTGGCTGAACCATCATCTTAATGCCACCTTTCGGCCGCAGAGTCACCATGAGTTGCGGCTCGACGCGCTCTTGAGCTAGGTGCAGATCATAGCGGCGACCGATCAGGGCTAATAGCAGTGGCCCTTCCACTGATGCGAAATGGATTCCCACGCAGGCGCGCGGTCCCGCGCCGAACGGGAGATAGGCATAGCGGGCAGCCGGCCGCTCACCGTCCAGCCATCGCTCCGGCATGAACTGTTCGGGGTCTCGCCAAAAGGCCGGGTGCCTGTGCAAATTGTAGGTGCCGACCAAGACGAGCGCGCCTTCCGGCAGGGATAACCCACCGACCGTGGTGCTGGTCGCGGCCTTGCGCTGGACCGCTGGTGCGGGCGGATACAGACGGAGCGATTCATCGAATATGGCCCGAGTATAGGGGAGGTGCTGCAGATCGTCGGCGGTTGGCGTTCTTCCCTGGAGCACTCGGTCCACTTCCTCATGAAACCGTGCCTTCGCCTCTGGGTGAGTAGCGAGGAGGTACCAGGTCCAGGCGAGCGCGTTCGCGGTGGTCTCGTGTCCTGCCGCAAAGATCGTCAAGGCCTCGTCGCGCAGTTCCTGATCGCTGAGTCCCTCACCGGTCTCTTCATCCCGTGCCTGCAGGAGGAGATCGAGCAGGTCCCCGTGCTGCGCTCTGCTTTGGCGCCGCTCAGCGAGCAATCCATACATCAACCCATCCAAGAACTGCATGACGGTACGAAATTCGCGGTTGCGCGCGGTCGGGACCCACAGGGGGAGAAACAGGGGATTACTGAATGAGTCGAAGGCGTACTTGATACTTACTTGGAGGGCGTGACTGATTCGATCAATGTGCTGGGTCATGCTGGTGCTGAACATCGTTTGAGAGATCACTTCGAGAGCGAGCTGCATCATTTCCGCCGCGATGTCGATCGTACTCCCTGCCCGGTCTTTCCACGCGGTCACGCGCTCCTCGCCCACCTGGGCCATTCGATCGGCCATCGCGGCGATCCGAGATCGGTGAAAGATCGGCTGGATGATGCGGCGGTGTCGCTTCCAGACTTCACCTGAACTGGTGACTAATCCATTACCCAGGACCAGCGCGAGGCCGGTAGGCCGTTGAGGATCGTAGACTTTTACGAAGCGATCAGCTTGCTGGACCAGAATTTCTTCGGCGAGATCGGGATGACTGAAGAGATGAAGAGTCTTTGGTCCGAGGCGAAAACGTATGGCATCGCCGTGCCGGCGCCACCAGGCCGAGAGCATCTCCAGCGGCTGCTTCTTGAACGCACCCAGGTGGCCGAGCAGCGGCACCGCGCCGGGCACATCGACAAGGGTGAAGGGGGGAACCGAGTCCGGCATGAGAGGACGGACCGTATCACACTAGGTCGGGGGCAGCAAATGAACATGGGGCGATCTTGTTATAGATGAATGAGATTAATCAGGCTGAATTATAAACTTTGGCTGGAATAGGGCTGAGTGGGGTGACCCGAGGTGGGCTTGAGCACAAAACGAGCACAATCGGCTGGTCAAGCTTCACAACGCCTGCTCAGCCAACACTGCGACCACCACCATCTATCTCTAGAAAAGAGTTGATTGTACGTCGGATCCGCGTGTTCCCATGTCACATCGCATTCAATAAGGTACTTGCGCACTGGTTCTAGTTCCACATGTGGTGGAATGTTGACAGATATGTACCTTCGATTGGCACCTTCATAGCTACAACTCAACGCGATAAGGCGTTGGACGATTCCGTCTGATCTATTACCAGGTTCGATTGGTATATCGAACACAACACGCACCGTGCGGTTGTCGGACTTGGAGACGACATGATGAAACGTAGGAAAGCCTTCCTCTGGGTTGAAAGGTGCCGATATCACATCTTCCCATGAAACGCCATAAGCGTAAAACGGCGAATTATCCAGCTTGAAGTTATCACTTTCTATATGAGTGGCCCAGAGTGTCTCCACTTCTGTTGTGCCATCTTGATTAGGTACGCGAAAAAGCACTTTGGCATTTGGAGGCGTGGAATCGTTCATAGGGCATTACCGGGAAGAATTAGGACGCAGTTATGGGGGCCCGTAGCCCATTCTTATGTCGTCCTCTTCTTCAACATCTAGCTTATTCAAGAAGGATACGTTGGGGATAAGACGGACCTCCATCCCACGGTCCATTCTTGGTTGTCAGGCCACGAGATGATGACCACTTGAGCCCCTGTCTTGCTCAACAATCGACCAAAGTTTTCAGTTACAGGCTCAAAGTCAGAGAGTCGAACATTTTCCAGTATGGGTTCACAGCTGAACATCAACAACCAGTTACCACGACCAAGCGTTGCGTACCAAGATTCGATTGGCTGTTCATTTGGTAGTAAGAATACACCAGCACAAACCAGGTGGCATGTCTTACTGAGCTCCTCTTCGATGTCTTCATCGAAGCCTGGATCGAAGAACAGATAAATGTGTCCGTACTGCTGGTGTAATACACGTAGGAGAGCCACCATTCTGGTCTCAAGCCTATTCAGAATAACCCTTTCAATATGACCGTCGGTTACGAGTATAGAATTTGGAGCTTTGCCTTGCCGCACATACCGTGGACTGACAATGTTCTCAATCATCTGGCTAAGGTCAGATAAGAACATAAAATCCCCTGCTCAGCTGTTCAAAAACCTGTTGATTGCCATACGTGACAAGCACTGAAGAAACTGGGACACTTTTTCTTGCTGAAGGCCGGTTAAAAGCAACTGTTTCTGAATCCATGTTTCTGTATGTCGTCCGGTCAGGAAGTGATCGTGGCTCCTATACGCCTTTTCAACTTCTGATACAGGTCATCTTCGCTAGTCCAAAGGATATGGTTAAACTGCCTGGTATCGAAATGTAGAGCATCTACCTCTGACTCGTTGCAGGTCCAAATGACAGGAAGCCCTAAGGCGAGCGCATAACCTGCCTCTAAATATACACTTGCCTTTTGGCCAGTGAAGTCAGCAACCAAGAACCGGCTCTTGCGAATCTCATCAATTATTGTGTCGCAAATTTTGTCGTTGTGCTCTTTCAGATCGACACGTAATGGCTTAAATCCCCCTTCTTCAATAGCTTTGCAGACACCGTCTCGAAATGCCATCTCCAAAGTACTATTGAATGACATTGCGACAAATGCCTGCTTCGATTGCTTCAGCAATTCTTGTCTTTGTAACTCATCTATTCGGTTCCACCCATCTACCGTGAGGGAAAGTATGGCTCCCCCACCAATCATCATTTTGGTTGCAACCCACCCAGCTTGCGTGAGCGCTTCCAAAATAAAGCGGAACTCTCCGGCATTTTTCTCAAATACGATGGGGTAGTCTGCCTCAGCACTTAAATCAAAGGTATCACCAAGATGAGTTGAGAGCCTATAGAGATTATGTAGTGCTCGATTGATTCTTTCGGATGCTGAGTCAGGAAACAAAAATTTTAAGATCTCATCGATTGGTACCGTCGGGATGTCAGTCTGAACAGATCCTTCTGTCAGAGAAAGTACCGGTTCTCCCTTGATTGAGCGTTCCTTGAAAAACGCTGAAAGTTTTGCCCTATCATCCAAGACTAGACTGTTGAGCACCTGCGCGGCCTCAGGGGTCCAAGAGTACTGCCCGCACGTAGTACACTCCAGGACGAAGACACCTCGATTAGGTATTTGATGTGGAGGTTGTGCAGTTGGTTTCCCGCAAAGCATACATATGCGTGCTCCCAGTCATTGGACTCCTTCTGTCAATCAGTCAAACTTCTGTTTGATTGCCCTTAGTAATTTGGTTGTGAATTGAGCGATAGGATATGTCAAAGCCCAAGAAAATGCGATGAATCCGCCTACGAACTGATCAGAGTTTTTTCTCTGTACGGAAGGTACTACCAACAAGGCTTCAACTAAGCATGAGTGCCACCATTAACAACTGCCTCAATTTGCGGTGCCGTGTATCTTCCCCTTGGGAAATGCATCTCAGGATGGTATCTTGACGACTTCAGTATCAGTTCACCACTGAACCTGTTGTACCAAAAATATGTGAACCGCCTGCTCGGAGCAGCAGGATCTATGGCCGGCTCCACACGCATGTCTCAATTTGCGAAGCAGGACCTCTGGACTAGGGATCTGACGACCATGTCATGGCTCCAACGGTTGGGCACTCAGGCGCTCCGGCTGGCCACTGCCGTCGGCATGGAGTTCCGCCACCGCCTGCTCGATGCGCGAGCAGCTGGGTTGGTCTACACGACGTTGCTGTCGATGGTGCCGTTTCTCGCCGTGATGTTCTCAGTGTTGAAGGCGTTCGATGTTCACCACGTGATCGAACCCCTCTTGGCCCAAACACTGGAGCCGCTCGGCCCCAAGAGCCAGGAGATCACTACGACCATCATCGGCTTCGTGGACAATATCAAGATGGGGGTGCTGGGGGCGTTCGGGATTGCTGGCCTCTTCTATACGACCTATTCGCTGATCGACAAGATCGAGCAAGCGCTCAACGCGATCTGGCAGGTCAAACAGGGACGCACCTGGGAACGAAAGTTTACCGACTATTTGAGTGCGGTCCTCGTGGGACCGGTGCTTGTGGTGAGCGCGTTCGGCCTGCTCGCGTCACTGCAAAATCATACGGTGGTTCAGCGTCTCGTGGAAATGGAACCGTTTGGGACGCTGCTGGTGTGGAGCGGCGATGCGGTGCCCTTCGTGATGCTCTGTGCTGTGCTTACCTTCTTTTACAAGACGATCCCCAACACCCATGTCCATGTGCGCTCAGCAGCCGTGGGTGGCATCTCGGCGGCCGTTCTCTGGATCATCGCCGAGGAAATCTTTGCGAAATTCGTGGCAGCCTCCGCCAGTTACAGCGCGATCTATTCGAGTTTCGCTGTCCTCATGCTGTTTTTGTTATGGCTCTACGCCGGATGGATGATCGTGCTGATCGGGGCGCAGTTCTCATTCTTTTACCAATATCCCACAGCCTATTTGTCCCGCCTGCTGTGGGATCAGGGCACATACGTCTTTCGTGAACAACTCGCCCTGAAGGTCTTGCGCGTTCTGGGGCATCACTACCTGAAGGGCGATCGTCCGTTGAAGTTGCCGGAGCTATCGAGTGAACTGAACATGCCCTTATCTCTGGTGGAGGAAGAGGTTGAACGTCTCGTCGACAATGGGTTTGTGGGTCGCCTTCAGGAACCGGAAGGGGTGAGTCTCATCAAGGCGCCGGACCTGATCTTCGTGAAAGAGGTTCTGGATTCGGTTCGCAACGGATCGCCACCGTGGGTTGTACCACACCTCGATCCCAGCGATCCGGTGTCTGCCCTGTTGCGCCGTCGAGATAAAGCGGTGGAACGAGCGTTGGCCGGAGAGACCATGCAATCGCTCTTGCAAGACCCACCGCTGTCTCGCTCCACGGAGTCATAGCAGGGTGTTGAAAAAGTCCGCCAGCGGCGTTCTCGCATCGTTCAGAGGCTCAACATACGGAAGAAGGCGATGGCAAGGTACTTATCCGCTCGCATGTGATCGAAGCGAGCGGTTCAAGCAAAGCTTGGTATGTACCTCCTCGCCCCTTCGCTCGCTGCGGCCTTGCTGGACAGTCTTTTTGAACACCCTGAAGTAATTCTGGTGTCAGCACCGAACGGAAACTTCTGGCCGTGTTTTGGTATCGACCAAGTATTTCTGCAGCTTGCTATCCGTTACGGTTGTCCATCGGCTTGTGGTGTGTCCCGATTCTTCCCGAACGATCGCACGTAGAGCAAGACCTGCCAGGCTTCTTCTTCCGTCAGAATGAGCGGAATAAAGGGCGCCATCGCTGTGCCTTTGCTGCCGTTCTTCAAGATCCAGAGGAGTTCGCCATCTGTTCTGGCTGCTTGCCAGTCTTGGTCGGTGAAATTGCGCGGCAAGGGACCTTTCAGCGTGCCCGGCTCAATATCACCCCCCAATCCCTTGCCGTCTCTCCCGTGGCAGGTCACACAGAATGCTTTGCCCTGAAAGAGCTGCTTCCCTTTTTCAATGGTCTCTTGAGTCGGTGCCAGGGGATTCTTCCAGGTCTTAGCTTGGTTGATTTGGTCGGCTGGAACTCGCGGTTTGAGTATGGCGTCATCGGCGCCCAAGGCTGAGCTGCCGGTCGCCCAGGCTGCTGCGGCCAATACGGTGATCAAGAGAACGTGACCCATTGGGATGTTGTCCCCCATGTGTAGTACTGGATGATTGTTGGCCAAGCGATGGGGGCCGGCCCGGCCATTTGGGAGCTAGGCAGGCCCTCCTTCGATAGAGCTACTTCTCTGAATAGCCCGGAAACTTATGTCCGAGGGATTGTGGGAAACTCACCGTCCCATCGGGAAATTCCTGTCCGTGCTGCCACAGCTGATAAACAATGCCGTCTGTCCCTGCCGCAATTTCTACGACCTTGGCGGCCTGGTCAGGAGACATATCCAGGACTTGGACTCGCCCGGTCGCGACCTCGACCTTATGATCGTGGAAATGCCGGTGCCACTGAATGGCTGGGAGCTTGCGCGTGAGGTCCTTGGCGATGAAATATTCGATGGCAACCAATGGAGCTTTTGGATCAGTGGATTCGAAGAGCAGACATTGAAGAATCTTATCGGAAATCCCCTTACAGTAATGATGGAATGGGCCACCGGGGGTTCCATCCGCCATCATATGTGGCGCTTGGACATGAATGTCGTATCCCACGGCCGGACCGGTTGGTTCCCCGCCCACGGCCTTTTGGGTGGCCACTCCACTGCATCCTACGGCAGCCATCGCAATTATGGCTAACAGTCCTTTTTTCATTACAAACGCCTCCTAGGTTTGAGAAGTCTTTGCCTAGCCTATCCAGGCAGAGAATGAATTCCCCATTTAGGGAAAGTCTGATTAATTCACGTTTTCACTCGGCCAGCTGTTCCTGGACTGACCACCCAGGGCAAATTCAGTGGGTCGCTGCTGTTCCGAGAGCCTGTTTGTGAGGCACACCCATCGTGCGATGCCCCACGGCCCGCCTCCGGCCCCCCATCCTCTACGTTCCCGCCAACAGGCGCCGTCGCGACACATAGAGATTTGCCAACCCGCAGCTGATCTGGAGCCAGTGGGTATTCTTTGCCAGCCCCCGGTACCGGACTTTGGCCCAGCCGAAGATCCGCTTGATGACCAAGAACGCATGTTCGACCTTCGCCCGGACCTTTGACTTCGTGCGGTTCCGGCCCCGCTCCGCCTCACTCAGTGGTCGATGCCGGTGCGCTTTGGTCTGCACGAAACTCTTGGCCTTGGGCGCGTGCTGCCGGATCACATCGCGTTGTCCACTATAGGCGGCATCGCCCCACACCCGCGTTTCCTCTCCATGCAGCAGTTTCGGCAAGACTTGGCTGTCATGGACATTGGCCGCCGTGGCCGCTACGGAATGAATCAGCTTCGTCTGGCTGTCCACGCCAATATGCGCCTTCATACCGAAATACCACTGGTTCCCCTTCTTCGTTTGATGCATCTCGGGATCCCGCTCCTTGGTCCGGTTCTTCGTCGAACTCGGCGCACTGATGATGGTCGCATCCACGATGGTGCCTCGGCTCACTTGCAGCCCCTGCTTCGTCAAATACTCCCCGATCCGGATAAAGAGCTGTGTTCCTAACTCATGCGCCTCCAGCACATGCCGAAACTTACAGATCGTCGTCTCATCGGGCACGGGCTCACGGCCCAGATCAATCCCCACGAACTGCCGCATGGCCCGTGAGTCGTACAAGGCCTCCTCCACCGCCGGATCTGACAGGTTGAACCACTGTTGCAGACAATGGAGGCGCAGCATGCGTTCGACTCCGACCGGCGGACGCCCCGGCCCGTCGGCCTTGGGGTAGACCGGCTTGATCACGGCGACTAATTCCGCCCAGGGCACCACGCGATTCATTTCGTCGAGGAACCGCTCGCGGCGGGTGGATTTGCGATATTGCTCGAATGGGATTTCCGCAAAGGTCTGTTGGTGCATGGAGGCGTCTCCCGTTCAGTGCTGCATTCCTCATAGCACATCATCAATGGGGAATAAATCAGACCTTCCTTAGATGGTTATGAGAGGCAGTCGACTGAAAAAGGATTCGGATATTCGGATATTAGTTAGGACAATGTCACACCAAGGCACGTGCATACGTGGGGTATGAACTATGAAGGGAGCGTTGGTGAGGAAGGAGTATCGGGCCTGGTCGGGGTAATAAGCTGGTGAGCCTGAGGGGCGATCTTGCCATCGGCGTCCATCATTTCAAACATCAAACAGCATTTGAGCCTTCCACACACCCCCAGCAAGCGAGGGTCGTCAATCGCCAGGTTGAGCTTTTTCGCCTGCTTGGCCGAGATCGGCTTCATATCGGTCAGAAAGCTGGCACAACAAAGGACCAAACCACAGGTATCGACGCCACCGAGCCGTCTGGCCTCCTCGCGTACCCCGACTTGGCGCATTTCGATACGCCCGCCGAAACGACGGGCCAGGTCTCGGACCAGTTCTCGGAAATCGATCCGGTCCTCAGCTGTGTAGACAAAGGTCAGCTGCCGACGGTGCATGGCTCCGTAGACTTCGACTAGTTTGAGAGAGATATTGAGTTCGGCTGCTTTCGTTCGGCAATAGGAGGCGGCCTCCTGCGAGAGCTGCTCAAGCCGGCGGATCAACGCCGTTTCTTCAGCATCCGGCTTTCGCAAGATGGATTTCATCGCACGCATAGGAGGAAGAAAGGGGGTTGTGTAGGGTTCAGTGTAGACAATCCCGTATGTAACTTCTCCGTCCACCTCGAGTAAAACAGGATCTCCGTTGCGCAATGGTGTGCTGACTGCGTCTAACTTCTTGACCTCTCCACGGTTCCTGATCTTCACTCCAACCATGCGGACTGTGGTGGGGTAGGTGTGGAGGAGCTCGTCATCACATGCCGGTTCCATGAGGCGATCATACACACATTTAGTGGATGAGGGAAAGGTTATGATTGGGATATGGCAAAAGTCACTTCGGCATGTGCAGCCGAAAGATAACCGTAAGGCATTGATAAACATAAAGAACAATAGCAACACCCAGCCTGGTCTATTATGGTAGGCTATTTCACGGTAGGAGGAAGGGTGAGTGTACAATGGGTACGATGCTTGGAGAGCGAAAGAGGATGTTGCGCATACCGAATCAGGTTGTCCTTCCGTTCGGCTACCGGATTACCGTTCGGCAGTTATCCGACGCGGAAATGGATAAGCGCGACGCGAATGCCGATGGAATTTGGGATGATGACACGAAGACGATCTACGTGCGGAAACGACTTCCTGTGACCCGCCGCCGCTATATTCTTGCCCACGAACTGGGCCACGCCTGGCTGGACTGGCAACATCGATATATAGACGATGGAAAGGCCAGCACGTAGCGTCTGGAGCACATCAGTCTTCTGCCAACTTCATGATATGCCTCCATTCCAGGGGAGTGACCGGCTGAACTGAGAGGCGAGATCCCTTCTTCAACAACACCATACCGTTCAGCTTGTTCTCTTTTCGCAATTCGTCCAAGGTCAAAGCGCGGGCAAACTTCCGAACATACTTGATATCGACCATGTCCCATCTGGGCTCGGATGGTTTGCTCTCAGGGTCGTAGTGCTTGTCCTTCTTGTCGAATTGCGTCGAATCTGGATACGCGGTTTTGACGACCTCTGCGATGCCGACGACTTGCCGGTGGATCAGTGTTGCTGTGGTAGAACAGAACTTGATCGCCGACTGCCATGCTGCGCATGAAATTACGAGCTTGATAGTTGCGTACGCCATCCCAATAGGTTGCGTGGTTGGGAGAGCGTATCAAGTCATCGATCGAGAATGTGGTGGGCTCTGACTTCATCAACCAATACCCTTGTGGTCCCATTCATTCCTCTTCTTTCTGAAGTGTAGATGAGCTTCTTTCTCGTGAACGGGAGTCCATAAACTCGATCAGGGCCTGATAGGTCATCTCCCTTGTTTGAGTTTTGGTCATGCTCCGGCCCTCAAGGTTTCCTTCTAGCCAGATGCGAGTAGAGATCGGTTCAACGGCTTCGTTACAGAGAGTCCACATGTCATGGAGAAAGCATTCGGGTAAGCCTACTTGGATGCCTTCCGATTCGATGCGATCGTCCAGCAGGGCGAGGAGGTCGGAAATGGCCTGATCGGGACGATACCGCAGGGGAGTAAAACCAAACTGTTCTTGGGACTGTTGCTCTTGCGTTGCCTGATCGACAAGGTCCCGCATGTACTCTTTGAGTAGACCAATGACATGGCCAGAAAATACGATGGGATGTCCCATGGGCCATTATCGAGCTTCTTTAAGGAAGGAGCAAGATCGACCAAGCTTATTGATAGGATAATGCCAGGTGGTTATTGCTGTGGATCATTGGGTGTGGGGTCACAAGTAACCGGCGGTGATTAAGCGGGGGTACACCTCGCTGACCCGCTATGAGCGACGACCTCTTTGGCTATCTCACGTTCGGCAGGGTCGGTGTACCCGCGCACGATAAACTCTACGCCTTTTCTTAAGACACGCAAGGCCCAAAGATGGCCTTACGTGGGAGTCCATTTGGGCTAGGGTAAAGGAGCCAGTAGGATCTGTTCGAGCATGGAGTGGAAAGATGAACAGCGCGATGGGAGCGCCGTCGGAGAGGTCAGAGACGAGAGGCGGATCTGTGCCATCTTGTTAGAAATACGGCTCTTGATTCATCGTGCGCCGGCATATTAGTTTCTTTCTGCTATCAAGGGAACATCCAATTAGCCATTCCGAGCCCGTCGAGATGATGCCTCCCCCCACAACCGAGCACTTCCAGATCGCGCTCAACACCTCTGCTGGTCAGATTACTACCGCTGTGGAGGTGCCGACTGGATTTGTGCCGGTCACAGCCATCGTTCCCTTGATACGTCGTTTTGGAGAAGAGGCCCAAGCGCTTGAAGTTGCCCGTTCCACCGATGCAGGCAAAACACCGTCCTGCCGCAAGGGATGTGCGGCTTGCTGTCGAATGTTGGTCCCCCTGTCGGCCCCGGAAGCCTTTGCGCTAGGTGAGTGGGTCCGCTCACGTCCAATGGACCAACAGGATCGTATCGTGGCAAGGTTAGCGGAAGCAAAAACCCAGCTGCTGTCACAGGGGCTGTGGGAACGACTCTCAGAACTCTGCAATGCTCCGGAACAGCCGAACGACGATGCCCTGGAAGTGGTGAATCGCGAGTACTATGCTCTGCGGCTGCCATGCCCCTTCCTCGAAGAAGAGGTGTGTACGATCTATGAGGCGCGTCCCGCGGCATGCCGGGAGCTGCTGGTGAGCTCGCCTCCCGAGCGCTGTGATGACCTGATCAACAATTCCGTGGACCCAATTTCAGTCCCTATTCTTGTCAGCACGGTGCTGGGGCTCCTATGGCAAGAGCTGACAAAGTCTCCGACAAGGTTGATCCCACTCCCGGTAGCTCTCGATTGGGCGAAGGGTCATGAGCAAGAGAATCAGCAAACGTGGAAGGGCGTCGAGTTACTCGATCGCGCACTGGATAAGACGTGGCGTTTCTTAAGCCAATCGATGTCTCGAAGCGGCCAAGATTCTGTCAACTAATGGCCGAGATCAGCATTATGCAGTGTGAATGAAGAGGAGAGATTGTATGCAGAAGCCTGTTGTGGTGTGCTTAGACTTGGAAGGGGTGCTCGTGCCGGAGATCTGGATCAATGTCGCGCTGAAGACTGGCATTGAAGATTTGAAGATCACGACCCGAGAGATGCCCGATTATGACAAGCTCATGAGGCAGCGGTTGAACATCCTCGATCGACAGGCGTTGAAGATCACTGACATTCAAGATGTGATTGAACAGATGGGGCCGTTAGACGGGGCGACTGAATTCCTCGCATGGCTGCGGGAGCGTTGCCAAGTCATTATTCTGTCGGACACCTTCTATCAGTTCGCCCAGCCACTCATGCGACAGCTTGGCTTCCCAACTCTCTTTTGCAATCAGCTGGAGATCGATGCAAGCGGCCGTATCGTAAACTACCACATGAGAATGCAGGATCCAAAGAAGCATGCCGTAGCGGCCCTGAAATCCCTGAACTTCTTGACGATGGCTGCCGGTGATTCCTACAACGACACGGCCATGCTGGGCGAAGCCCACGCCGGATTTTTCTATTGCCCTCCCGAGCATCTACCGAAAGAGTTCCCTCAGTTTCCCGTGACACAGACCTATGGCGAGCTGCAAGAGGGGTTTGCGAAGGCGGGTCATTTGCAATAGCGGTTGATAGACGAGAATTTAGAGAATGCGATGGAAGTTCTCGGTGGAAGAGGTCACTGCGACTAGCGACCGCCTAGAAGTTGATCCAGAGCTGGGCATAGGCCCAATCTTGCCCGACGGCTCGAGCCCCCAAATTCCGTGAAATATAGGAACCAGGGAACAGATGGCCATAGCCGCCTTGAAAGGCCACCATGCCGCTCATGAAGAAGTGTGTCCAGACGACATCGACTTCGTCACCGATATGAGTTTCCGTGTTGTCGGGTTGCGAAAACACGTACACTCCTTGGCTTGCCCGGTACCAATTGTCGCGAGCATTCGCGAGGTGGATGTTCGTGTACCAGAGTTCGATGTGGTCGTTCGTGGTCGGGCGTGCTTGGAAGTTCCCTGAGAAGCTCATCATATTCTTCCAGGCTATGACATCCATGTATCCCATGTGAATGTGATTCGTCGGGAAGAAGTTCTCGAACGTGTTGGCGGTCTTACAATCGCCGTAGGCGGCGTTTAACGTACAATTTGCCCGTCCGTCACCGGAGGCATAGTCGAAATTGAAGGCGATGCGAGGTTTGCCCGGTAAGTTGAAGGCCGTATACCCGATCCAGTTTCTTGTTGCCCACGCATTGATGTGAAGACATTTCCCCTCTCCTCCAGGGTCACCACAGAGGGCGCTCGCGCTGGCCGCGGTGTCGCCCATCTGGCCGAACTGATAGACCACTTCGCTGGAGGCATCGACATAGCCTTTTTTCATGGCCACTCGTGTCCCGACGGTATGGCGGGTTTGATTGCCGTGCTTTGGGGTGCCTAGTCCCTGGGAAGAAATGTCTCCCCCGCCGAGGTTACTCTTGTAATAGGCGTAGAATGGTTCAATCAAAAAACCAGGGACTGTCTTGATCTGGTTGTACAAGATAAAGAGGTCCGCATCCCCGGCCGCGTTTCTTGCTTGACCTGTCCCTCCGATGTTCGGGTTTCCGCTCCCGAGGGCCGCCCCTTGTAAGAGGTCCGTTTCTGCTGTCCGAAACCAGCCAGCATGGGTATCCATGATGCTATGGCTATACTGCACCATGACCCCGTCAAACGAGAAGCCTGTGTTGGCCCAATCAAAGTGGCCGAATAAGCTTTGGTCCCCGAAGACGAGATACTGCCGACCGGCCTTCACCCCCAAACCTTGAATGCCGGCGAAATTACGGATCAACATATAACCGGCTCGTACGCCCAGTGAGCAGACCGGTCTTCCTCCCTGGCCTGGCGTAGAACCGCATGTATGGATAATGGGGTCTCCGTTATTCCCCGCGCCTCCGGCGCCGACCGGCGTGCCGTTTCCACCCCAGGTACGCGAATCAATCAGTTCGAGGTAAAAATTGACATCCGGGGATAGGTCGTAGCCGATACCCAGCCGGGTCATCTGCTGGACGAATTGATCATTTGCTTTACCGAGGAGGTTGTTTGGCGCGATGCCAGGCGCATTACATTGTCCAGCCGCTCCAATCCCGCCGCCAAAACAGACGTTGTTGCGGTATTCAGGCCGTACCCGAAGATCGGCGCGCATCCAGAGGTTGCGAAGGTCAAAGTTCCTGCCAGTTTTTGGGTCAAATGGTTCGTAGGCTTCTTTTTGTGGGATACCGCGGCCGATTACGATTGGATTGGTGATCTTTTCGCCTGGTGGTAATTCGAAGGCGCTTTGGGCTGAACTGCAAAAAGCAATGAGCCCGGCCGCCGCCATCATGGCCGTGAGGAGAACTGTCTGCCACTGTCCCTGTCGTGGCTCAGGAGTCGTTTTTAGGGTATCCATACTCTGGAAAAGAATTGAGGCGACTTGCGCAGGTCCTTCAGCATGAGGGGGAAAACAGAGGGGAATCTCTATAGCCCGTGTCCTCTTCGTGAAATCACTGCATTGATGATGTGTGGTTATTTTATATCTGACCCAACTTGCTCATGGGTGCGGGGGCCTCCTCTGGAGGTGTCCCTGCGGCTGTAATTTCTTCTTCGGCTTCCTTTATGGAGGCTTGAAGGTCTTGTTCGACCATTTTGACTTCTTGCTGAATCATGTTCAGCTCTGGTTCGACGGACTTGCGAAGGTCCTCAGCTGTATCTTTAAAACCCTTAATGGCTTTGCCAACTTGGCGACCGACTTCAGGGAGTTGTTTGGGACCAAATAGGAGAAAAGCGATCACCAGAATAATTAAGATCTCGCTGGCTCCTAATCCAAACATGAGTCACGGTAGTTAATGGTAAGGCTGTTAATCGCTCGCTACTCCGTCGTCACAGCACACTCAGGCGTATTACCCTTGTTTCACCTGGCCCGATTGCGCCGTTTGGGGAGCGGGTGATGGTGAGGCTTCTGATTGGGCACCAACCTGATTAGTTGTAGTGGCCTGCGAATGGGCCTGCTGAGACTGTTCGGCCGGTGTGACGTCAATCGCATCAGCTTCGTGCACAGACTTTTTGAAGCCTTTGATGGCTTTCCCGAGGCCTTCTCCCAATTGGGGAAGTTTACCTGCGCCGAAAATGATCAAGACAATGATCAAAATCAGCATTAATTCCATCCATCCAAATGAACCGAACATCAGAACCTCAAAAGAATGTGATGAGTGTAGACCTCGACTGGCATGTCCCTGGAAGAGAGGGACTCTTGCTCTGCACCCGTCGCTGCGAAGGCTATAGGAAGATTACAGGACAAGTCAAGAAGAAGCGAGCGATCGTGTTGGGTTAGAAGGGTTGGATAATTCCACCCCCAAGGACATGGTCCCCTTCATAGAAGACGGCGGATTGGCCAGGACTGAGAGCCCGTTGGGGCACCTGGAACTGAATGCGGAGGCTTGAGGAGTTCAATGGCGACAGAATCGCGGGTGTCGGGGGTGTCGCGTAGCGGACTTTGACCTGAACTTCAGCGGATCTCTCCAATAAATGGGATGCAAAAAGGTTGAGGTCGCTCACCGTGCACTCGTGTCTGCGTAGGGATTCTTCTGGGCCGAGCACGACGGTATTGGTCGCCGGCCGTACCTGTTGAACATAGAGCCGTTGTCCTGTGGCAATACCAAGGCCCCGGCGTTGACCAGGTGTGTAGAACGCAATTCCGTCGTGTTGGCCAAGCGGTTGCCCCATCTCATTGATAAAGAGGCCTGGTTGTTTGGCCTGGGGAAGCTCCTTTTCGATAAACGTACGGTAGTCTCCTTGGGTGACAAAACAGATCTCCTGACTTTCCTTCAGCTCGTCGGCGGGGAGCCCTAAGGCCTCGGCCTCTCTCCACACGTCCGATTTTTCCAGGTGGCCAAGAGGGAAGAGGAGTTTGGGTAGCCAGTGAGGGTTAAGGCGGTAGAGAAAGTAGGTTTGATCCTTGCGCCCATCGGTTGCCCGTGCCAGAACCCGAGTGTCCTGATAGTTTTGGAGACGGGCATAATGGCCCGTCGCGACGTAATTGATGTTGCGTGCGGCGGCCAGATCTATGAGGCCCCGAAGCTTTACTCTCTCGTTACAGCGAACACAGGGATTGGGTGTTGTGCCAGTCGTATAGCCGTGAAGAAAATCGTCAATCACTCCTTTCTGAAAGGTGTCACGGGTATCGATAACTTCGTGAGAGATGTTGAGCAATTTGGCGACGTGCTTGGCGATGCCGACCTTGCAACAGCTTCGTTCTTGCCATTTTTTGGATGTTGCGACGGTTTCGTCCTCGTGTTCCCATACCTGAAGGGTAATGCCGTACACCTCGTAGCCTTGGTGAACGAGCAATGCGGCTGCGACAGAGCTGTCAACTCCACCGCTCATACCGAGGAGGACGGTTGGACGAGTCATTGGACCGGTATTGTACCGGGAAGAGTGGGTAAAGGGCTAGAGGTCTACCACGCGAGTCTTGCCTCGATGGGACGCGAAATCGTGCACGTTCTTGGGTGACGGTTGGCCGTCATCGACCCATTTATGAGCTCCCATATCACACATGCCATGGAAATGTGCGCCATCTTCGATCGAAATGCCCGGTGTACGAATGTCGCCGATGAGCACCCCAGGCTTAAGGATTTGAATTTTAGCCGTGGCTGTGACCGTGCCGTTGACCTTGCCGCTGGTCATGAGGGTGCCGGCGGAAAGAATGCCTTTGATCACCGCCTGTTCTCCAATAATGAGAGTCCCGGTGGTGTGGACTTCGCCTTCAACACGACCGTCAATTCGAATGGTTCCATCAAAGTTGAGGATACCCTTGAAATCGACTCCCTTTCCGAGGAAGGTGAAATTGTCGCTGTCGCTGTTTTCCTGAGCGCTTTTGTCGCCTAGAGCCCACATCAGTTGTTCTTGCTCCTTGTGACAAATCCGAGGAGGTGCTGTCCTTCAGTGGGATTGGACAGGAGAGAGGGAGGCGTATTCGGTGAGAAAGAGCCTCCCCTCTGTGTGCGTCTAGTCTATCACATGCTCTAGGCGGGAACCCTCCGGATAGCTGGTTCATTGGATGTCCCGACCGCATGGAGATGTGTGGCGTCACGTTGGGATGTGGAGGCGGCTTCTTCCATCTCCAGAGTGCCATTGAAGAGGACCCCTTCTTCCATGGACAGCATGGGTGTGGTGACTCCGCCGTTGATGATCGCGGGTGCTCGCAGCTTCATCTTGTCTCTGGCATGAATATCCCCTGTAATTTTCCCCTTACAGACGATCGTGCCGGCCGTTACTTTTGCTGTGATGACGGCTTCTTCTCCAACTAAGAGGATGCCATCGGTATGGATTTCCCCCTCAAGAGTCCCATCAATCCGGACGGTTCCGTTATAGGTGATGGTGCCCTTAAACATGACGCCTTTTCCGACGAACGCGCTGACGTCTTGGCCGGGTTCGTGGCGCATAGGTTCAAGGCTCGATCCATTGCTTTCAATATCAACCTCGTCGGAACGCCTACCGTCTTGTTTGTCCTTCCACATACGCTCGCCTCCTCTCACGATTTGGGCTAGGGGAATCCGGCTGAAGGGCGGAATCCTTATCGTTAAGGGATATATCGGTCGGTTCCACCGAGATATTTAGCGGCCATCTGGGCGAAAACGCAATGAGAACCGTTTTTGGGGCGCGTCAGGGGTACCAAGGCACGATGAAAGTTAACTGAGCAGGGTCTCCACAACACCATCAAGTTCGGCAGGGGAAAAATAATGAATGACGATCTTCCCTCCTTGGTTGTGAGGGTGAATGGTCACCTTTGTGCCTAACCGTTTCTGTAATCTGGTTTCGAGGTCAGCCCATGGGGAACTGTGAGGTGTTTTGTGCTGCCGCTTCTTTCCTGTAAGGGAGGATTCCACGAGTTTTTCTGTTTCCCTGACAGAGAGAGCTCCAGACGCGACCATTTTGCCGATCCTCAACTGGTCTTCGTGGGATGAAAGGCCGAGGAGGGCTTTCGCGTGACCCGTTGTGAGGGTGCCTTCTTGGACGAGCTCCTGGAGCTCAGGATGAAGATGGATCAGCCGAACGAAGTTCGCCACAGAAGAACGATCACGACCGACCTTCGCGGCAATGGCGTCTTGCGTCAGACCGAATTCATTCATCATACGCGAATAGGCTCGTGCCGTCTCCATGGGATTTAAGTCTTCGCGTTGGAGATTCTCAACCAATGCCAGCAAGAGTGACTCTTGATCACTGCAATTACGAATGACGACGGGAATGGTCTCTAGACCAGCTTCTTTTGATGCGCGCCATCGGCGCTCTCCGGCGATCAGTTCGTAAATACCGTCCCCTTTGCGGCGGACCATAATCGGCTGAAGCACCCCGCTCTCTTTGATGGACGCAGCAAGTTCAGTAAGTTCGTCTGGAGGGAAGGTGTGCCGTGGTTGATAGCGATTGGGGACAATCGTCTCGATCCGTATCCGCTGGACATCGGTCGGCTCCGTAGGTTGACTCAATTTGGAGGATGGGAGGAGGGCACCAAGGCCTTTACCGAGGGCTTTTTTCTCCATGGGAAATAAACTCCTTAGCTAAATGTACGTAAGACTGCGAGCCGGCTGATGCCACGTTGTACAGGATCCCCGGTCGGCCGTAACTCGGAGCTTCTGCGAGGGAAACGTTGCGTGGGATGACCGCGTGATACACCTTGTCAATGAAGTGAGAGCGCACTTGTTCAGCTACCTGTCTGGCTAAGCTGTTACGCGAGTCAAACATCGTCAGGACAATGCCCTCTAGGTCTAGGTTTGAGTTAAATGATTGACGAACAAGATCGATGCTCCTGATGAGTCTGCTCAGACCTTCCATCGCATAATATTCACATTGGACCGGTATGAGAACCGAATCTGCTGCGGTAAGAGCATTAATGGTGAGAATTCCAAGGGCTGGAGGGCAATCTAGAAAAATAAAATCATAGGTCTCTCTGATCTCGCTCATGATGGACTTGAGATGACTTTCGCGACCTTCAATATTGACAAGTTCAACCTCAGCTCCTGCAAGATCCGCGTTGGACGGCAGAAGTGAGAGTCCTGGAACCGATGTTTCCATTGAAGATTCTTGAATTGTGCTGATTTTAGCAAGACAACTGTACGTCGTGTTCTTTAAGGATCCGTGGTCAATGCCGAGACCACTCGTGGCATTTCCCTGTGGGTCCATATCAATGAGCAGAACCGATTTTCCTTCTAGGGCAATGGCGGATGAGAGATTGATCGCCGTAGTAGTCTTACCAACTCCGCCCTTTTGATTCGCAACCGCAACGACCTTTCCCATTGAGGAGCTCCTACAACAGAATTGTTCCACGTGGAACACCAAGCGTGTGTTTCATTTAGACTGAAGGCATAACAATGGAAATAACTCTCTTCCCATATCCTTTCTGAAGTTGAAATGTGTGTTCACGCGATAATGACCAGTTGGAAGAAAGATCAGAGAGGGGAATTGGTTGTGATGAGAACAGAATGACTTTCCCTCCTTGTCGAAGGAGTTTCGGGCCATCTTTCAAAATTAAATCATGTTTCAAGGCACGAGTAGCCAAGTAGTCAAATGATCCGTATGGCATGCGTTCGTTCAAGAATCTCTCTAGAGTACCGTCGAATATGTCAACATTTTCCAGTCGAAGAAGGCCGATGATGAAACGAAGGAAGGAGACCTTCTTTGCTACCGGCTCAACAAGAGTCATATCTATATCTAATCGAGCGATTTTTAAAGGAATTCCTGGAAATCCAGCTCCGGTACCGACGTCAATTAGTCGTGCCCCGACCTTGACCTCTTCAGCTCGGAGCGCGGCGAGAGAGTCCACAAAGTGTTTGATAATAATCTCATCATTTAGCGTGATGCTTGTGAGATTGAATGATTGATTCCAGAGCTGAAGCTGCTCAAGGTACACCATAAACTGTTGTACCTGTTCGGTACTGAGTGGAACGCCAATTTCAGCCGAACTTTCTTGCAGCAGTATTGAAGGCGAACTCGATTGTTCCACGTGGAACAATTACGCTGATGCTTGAGCGAGGTCAATAGGAAAGGTTGGTTCGATGGAATTTCAGGAAATTACTTGCTGTATAGGAGGGAGTTGACGCCGCCTTTTTTCTATCGCAACCAGAAGTAAGGATATGGCAGCTGGAGTCACCCCAGATATTCTCGATGCCTGGCCCACTGTCTCAGGTCTTACTCTAATGAACTTCTCTCGAACTTCCCTTGAAAACCCTGAAATGGAATTGTAATCAAACGTGCAAGGAATCAATTTCTGCTCAAGCTTCTTGAATTTCTCTACTTGCTGGATCTGCCGACGTACATAGCCTTCGTACTTGATCTGGAGCTCGACTTCTTCGCCGATTTCGATCTCGGGAATAACCGGCATCCCAAAAGCTTCTAGGAGTTCTTGATAACTCGCTTCCTGCCGGCGAAGAAGCTGTGCCATGGTCATGGCAGCCGATGCATTTTCGAGATACGTGCCTTTGGTCTGCAAACGGATTTCTTCGGTGAATGATGGCCTGGCTGTATTCAGATGCTCGATCTCCATTTCAATTAAACGTCGCTTCCGCAAGAACCTTTCGTACGCTTCATCTGGAATCAGTCCGACGTCGTATCCAACTGGCATGAGTCGAAGGTCAGCATTACTGTGGCGGAGAAGCAATCGATACTCAGCTCGCGAGGTGAACATTCGATACGGTTCGTAGGCATCTTTTGTAATGAGATCATCGATGAGTACGCCAATATAGGCTTGGGACCGGTCCAGGATGAGAGGAGGCCTCTCTCTCAGCTTCAGAACGGCATTGATCCCGGCAACCAAGCCCTGTGCCGCTGCTTCTTCATACCCGGAAGTCCCATTGATTTGTCCGGCATGATAGAGGCCAGCGACCTGTTTTGTTTCGAGTGTTCGGTAGAGTTGGCGAGGGGGGAAATAATCGTACTCAATCGCATAGCCAGGTTTGAGAATGTTGGCCTGTTCTAATCCAGGGATTGTCTTCAGCATAGCGCTCTGAACATCAACCGGCAGGCTGGTTGAAATGCCGTTCGGATAAAATTCGATCGAGTCTAGGCCTTCTGGTTCAACAAAGATCTGATGACGTTCTTTCTCAGCAAAACGCACGACCTTATCCTCGATGGAGGGACAGTACCGAGGCCCGGTCGATTCGATGACCCCGCTATACAGAGGAGAGCGATCGAGATTCTTTTGAATGATGTCGTGTGTCTCTCGGTTGGTATAAGTCAAATGGCAGAGAACTTGTCTGATCGTGATGTGTTGAGTCCGATAGGAGAAAGGAGGGGGAGGGGAATCACCGGGCTGAGGAATCATCACGGAGAAATCAATCGTCGCCTTGTCCAATCGTGGCGGGGTCCCCGTCTTGAGCCGGCCGATCTCAAATCCAAGATCCCGCATGCAATCCGAAAGGTGTTCGGCTGAAGCTTCACCGGCGCGACCAGCGGGGAAATGGTTGAGGCCTATATGGATAAGACCCTTAAGGAAAGTACCTGATGTTAGTATGACTGCCTTGGCATCAATCCTCTCGCCTGAGCCCGTTACAATCCCGGTGACCGTACCCCCGGCCACGAGCAGTCGGTCCACGACTCCTTCGGCAAGCGTCAGATGCTTTTGCGAGGCCATCGTTTCCTGCATCGCCATACGATACAGCGATTTGTCGCATTGGGCGCGTAATGCCCGCACTGCGGGTCCTTTGCTTGTGTTGATGAATCGAAATTGAATCCCGGCGCGATCCGTGTTTCGTCCCATCTCACCGCCGATCGCGTCGATTTCTTTCACGAGGTGTCCCTTAGCGATCCCACCGACTGCAGGATTGCACGACATCTGCGCGATTCGGCTCAGCTCCATCGTCAGCAGCAAGGTGTTCGCACCCATTCGTGCCGCAGCCAGCGCGGCTTCGCACCCGGCATGACCGCCTCCCACTACGATAACGTCAAATGCGATGGCCACCGGTCCCTCTACTTGCCAATACAAAACTCGGAAAAAATTTCATCCAACACTTCGTCAGACGTAATGGTTCCAACAATCTCGCCCAGCGCATCAGCGGCACCACGGAGATCGACCGCAACAAATTCTGGCTCTATGCCTTGTTGGACCGAGGCCAGTGCGTCATTGAGTGAGGCCTCCGCACGCTCGAGCGCCGCACGATGCCGAACGTGAGTGACAACGACACCATCGCGAGGTTCAAAGGACGGCTTCACAAATTGCGATTGAATAACGGACTTCAAGGCTTCAAGTCCCTCGCCCGTTTGAGAAGATATGGGAACAACCTTGCACGGTGTACGAGCGCGCAGTGCGTCGGTTAGCCGTTCTACTAATGCCGCATCGCAAAGATCAATTTTATTAACGACAAGGAAATGTTCAGCATGAAGGGTGGGGGAACGGAGATTTCTCAGATCCATCTGTGTCAGTTGAGCAGCGTCCAAGACATACAAGACGATATCCGCCTGGCTTTGAGCTTCGATGGAACGACGGATGCCTTCCTGTTCAACGAGGTCGGTGGTATCACGCAGCCCAGCGGTGTCGACCAACGTGATTCGCAGACCGAGCCAGATGATCGACTCTTCGATAATGTCACGAGTTGTGCCGGGGATATCGGTCACAATCGCTCGGTTCTCACGGAGTAAACAATTCAGCAAGCTCGACTTACCGACATTGGGCTCCCCGGCGATCACCACGCGGACTCCCTCGCGCAGGACCCGTCCCGTCTCGGCAGTCTCCAACATCCGCCGAACGTGATCCAGTGTCTGCTGGAGAGAGCCAATCATCTCCTTGCGCTGGACGAACGTAATATCTTCTTCTGCGAAGTCAATCCCTGCTTCTAAGTGAGCCAACAGCCTGACGAGTTCAGTGCGCAGTCGGTGGACCTGTTGCGCGAGTTCGCCGCGGAGCTGGCGTTGTGCCAATTTGAGGCTCAGTTCTGACTTGGCCCTGATGGTGTCCAGCACAGCCTCAGCCTGAGACAAATCCAGGCGGCCGTTCAAGAAGGCTCGTTTGGTAAACTCTCCTGCCTGTGCGAGCCGGGCTCCGGCAACGATGCAAGCCTGACAGACTCGTTGTAGGACGAGCCCATTTCCGTGGCAGTGGATCTCCACCACGTCCTCCGCGGTAAACGATCGAGGCGCCTTCATATAGACCACCAGGCCTTCGTCGATGATCTGTTCGGTCAGCTGACTTGCCGTGGAGCCTGAATGGCTACTGATTGAAGGAGTAGGCGGAAAGAGAATATCGGCCAGGTACAGCGTGTGAGAAGCGAGGGTATGAAGCGATCGCTCGGATCGCAGCTGAACAACGCGGCTCGCGATGTCAACGGCACGTGGCCCGCTGATCCGAACGATACCAATACCCCCCTCACCAGCAGGAGTGGCTACTGCACAAATCGTATCCTCTGGCGCTCCAATGGCCGGCATGTTCACACACGTTTGGGACGACCAGTCACATCGAACGAAACCGACCGAGCATCATTTCTTGCCACCTTGTTCATCCGTAGTCAGTGCTGTGGTGGGAGTTCGAAAGAAAAAGTGATCCGTCACGAATTGTTGCACAATGGTGAGCACATTATTGGTCAGCCAATACAACACGAGACCGGCAGGGAAGTTGACGAACAGGAATGTCATGGCCACCGGCAGCATCAACATCATTTTTGCCTGAGTCGGATCCATGGTCGTCGGTTGAATTTTTTGCATCACCATCATGCTGATTCCCATGATGATCGGCAGAATGTAGTAGGGATCCTGAATCGACAGATCGGTGATCCACAGCCCCAACGGCGCTTGGCGCAAATCGATCGTCATATACAGAATATTGAACAGCGATACGAATACCGGCATCTGCAATACCATAGGGAGACAGCCACCCACGGGATTGACCTTGTGATCTCGATACAGTTTGATGAGTTCCTTATTCAAGCGCTCGCGATCGTCCTTAAATTTTTCCTGGACCGCAGCGACCTTCGGCTGGATGCCCTGCATCTTCTTCATCGACGTGTAACTTTTGTATTGCAGGGGGACAAACAATACCTTGATGATAATGGTCAGGAGGATGATCGTCACTCCATAATTATGCGTGTAATCATTGATATAACGCAGCACGGAGAAGATGGGCTTGGCCACGGCCCTGACCGTGTCCCAGCTCCCGAAAAGGAACCAGCCAAAATCAATGGTATCTTCGAGCCGGATTTGCAGGCTCTGGAGTGTGTCAAACTCCTTGGGGCCAGCAAAGAGCTGGAGTTCGAGCGGTGCTCCGGAGGAATCAACCGGTAACCGTACCGCCGTGGAGACAAGTTTGTCTCCTTGCTTCTTAGGCCAAGCGGACGCACTAGTCTTTGGAATAAGTGCAGAAATGAAGTACTTATCTTGTAGCGCGACCCATTTCACAGGGCCCTTGTGCTCAGTCTCGGCTTCCGGCATGTCGTGTTCAATCTTGTCGTCAATAAGCGAGGCGGCTCCGACAGAACCGATAAACCCTTCTCCCCAATCCACAACCCCAAAATTCGTTCCCAGTCCCAGTTTCACTGCTTCTGCGAGCCCGCTGGATTTCAACGCAATGTCGACGACATAGCTCTCGGTGTGAAACGTCAGTTGCTTTTCCAGCCGTACGCCGGTTGCTGGATTACTGTACGAGAAGGTTATATGGCCCATGGGGTGGCCCTGGTCTAATGTCGTAAAGTCCTTTTCGACCCTGTAGATCCCTTCGCTTAATTCTTTTGAATGAGAAGTGTCATCCACTGTGACCGTCAAGGGCTCGGCGAACTTGCCGCGCTGTCGTACGAGTTGTACGAGGGACTTTCCATCGGAACTGCTGCGATAGCGTTTGAGTTCCCAGCTCGTAAGTGCGGCCCCACGGGTCGTAAATGTCGCTCGGTAGAGCTCCGTCTCAACCACGATGAATTCCGGCGCAGAAGATTCTCGACGTGGATCTTGGGAGCGAACCTCCCCAGCGGATGGTTTTTGCGGTGCAATGGTCGTGGTCGCGGGAGCGCCCGGAGTCGGAGACTCAGGGCCTATACTCGAAGGAGACGACGTCTCGCTTATGGAAGGCTCCGCCTCTTCCGAAATAGTCGGTTCAGGGAGTAGGCCCAGCTCTTTGATTAGGTACTCGTAGCCAAAGATAATCCCAAGAGAGAGAACCAAGAACACGATGACGCGCTTTTCCATGAAGAAGCTATGCTTTCTTTGATAAAGATGTACTCGTCGCTACTTGACCGGGTCTTCTCCACCGGGATGGAAGGGGTGACATTTCATAAGCCGGAGGATGGCTAAGCCGAGCCCCTGTAATGCTCCATATTTCGTGATCGCATCTGAGGCGTATTGCGAACAACTGGGTTCGAATCGGCATGTGCGACCGTACAAAGGGGAAATCACCATGCGGTATCCTTGAATCAGCCACAGACACAGTGATCGCATCTCAATAGGCCCTTGCTCGAAGCAGATGCAGGCGCTCAAGCGACGTCCTCCACGCTTGGGCCAGCCCCTCATGGGATTGCGAGAGTGCATCTCGCTTTGGAAACACGAGAAGTCCTCGGCCCGGAACCAAGTCCGGATGTAATTGCCTTACCAGTTCACGAAAGACTCGTTTCGCCCGATTGCGCCGGACGGCATTCCCAAATCGCTTTCCCACAATAATTCCGACCCGACTCGGGGCATCGTCCATCTTGTGCGCCAAGAGATTGAAGAGCCCGGTTGAAATTCGGCGACCATGCTGTTTAACGGTCTGAATATCTCGGCTGCTGCGCAAGAAAATACCATGGCCTATGCGCGGTTTCGGTGTCATTGAATGAAGAAGGTGTTTCGACGCCGCATCCCATCCGTTCACGATCCCGGAGAAGACTCTAGCTGGTAGGTGAGCGCACGCTCAACAGCAACGCGAGAGAATTTGGAGAGCGACCCGAAGGACACCTGCCGATCCGGCACGATGTGCCTAGACAGTCAACCGAGCTCGTCCCTTAGCCCTCCGGCGAGCCAGCACCTTGCGTCCGTTCTTGGTGCTCATACGTTTTCTAAACCCGTGCTCACGCTTCTTCTTTAAGTTGGACGGTTGTTGCGATGTAAAAGACATAGTCCCCTTTCCGCTCCCTCGCTTTGAATAGTCAGGTCAAATGAACGGTGGATTATAGGGGAGGCATGTGGGCCTGTCAATTTCAGGCTGCCTCCAACCATCGGTCTGTACGCCTGGCTTCGACCCCTAAATGTCCACAGTATTGAGGCACTTTTGCTTTTGGCCACCAGAGTGCCACAAAGTCAGGTGTCACGGGATGATCAAAGTCACCATAAATATTGGAAATAGATAGAATTGTTACCTGATACCGACAATTATCGGTGGCACCGAGCTTGCTGCGTGTTTTAGGTGTGTCAGTATGCCAGAAGGTCGTAGTCTGTTAAGCTGGCGTATCTATCATGGAATAATCTTTATGGTATTCGAGGAGTAGCAGCGGCTGCAAATCAGGCACTGCTACGCTTAGGATGGATGCAAGAACAGCTGGATTGACCGAAATCGATGGATAGAACCTGTAAGGAGGATTCTTCGTTATGTTGAGAAAAGCATCTCTTGTCTCTCTAACCTTGACTCTCATTATGATTGCTGGATGTGCGGAACCTCCTACCCAGCAGATCCAGGAAGCAGAAAAGGCTCTCAAAGATGCACAGGAAAGCGGCGCGGCCACCTATAGCGCTGATGAGTATGCCAAGCTGGAAGGGACTCTCGCCGCCTTGCGGAAAGAAGTCACCGATCAAGATGGAAAATTCACACTCCTTCGAGACTACGGCAAGGCCCAACAACTGTCTGCCTCGGCCAAAGCCGATAGTGAACGGATCAAGACGACCGCGACCCTAAAAAAGGAAGAGGCTAAGGCCGCCGCCTTACAAGCTCAACAAGTCGCCGAAGAGGCAGTGAAAGCCACGCAAGATTTGGTCGCCAAGGCACCGGTTGGAAAAGATCGCGCCGCAGTGGAGGCCATCAGGAACGACGTAGAAGGGCTCAAGTCCTTACTGAAACAGGTTCAGGCATCGATCGACAAAGAAGATTATCCGGCTGCGCAAACCCAGGCGAAGGCTATTCACGACATGAGCCAAAGCGTGTCAGCCGAAATACAGAACGCACTTGCGAAGGTGGGCAAAGGAAGACCTGCGAGGAAACGATAGCGTACGACATGGCGCCGAACCAGACACATACGACGCTTGCTGCGATCCTCTGCGTCCTCTGCGTAACCGGGTGTGTTCAAGCCGTTCCGCCTGACCTCCTTGTTGCCCTTGAGGCTATCGACCAAGACTTGATCGCATTGCGGGCTCCGGAAGCTGCGCCTGAGGAGTATAAGCAGTTTGTTCGCCAATGGGTTTCTCTGAAAGCGCGCGTCCAATTGGACGATGATCTGATCAGATGGCCATGGGAAGCGAGTGATCTTGAGAATGAACTCCGCCGGCTGTACATCACGAGCGAACGTACGGTCTCCCAGCTCCACGAGCGGCAAGCCTCGCAGCATCGCACGGCGCAAGCCACGGTGGCTCGCCTTGAAGAACAGCTTCATGCGATTACCTCGAGGGTCGAATCGATCGATGGGCGCATCCTCCTAGGAGAACGAGTCGTTCAAACGGATCTTCTGGTCAAACAAGCTCGCTCCTTCTTCGAACAAAAAGACTTCCAACGAGCCATGCAAGCGGCGGTGAAAGCGGATCATGCGCTCAAGGCCCAGGCTTCATTGCTCAGTCAAGAATTGGGACGATATGCCGACGCGAGCCGAATCGCGTATTGGCAAACCTTGGCCAAGCAGACCATCGATTGGTCGCGCATCCACCAGTCAACGGCCATCGTGGTGAGCAAAGCCGACCGAGAATTGACCCTCTACAAGAGCGGACGGAAGGTGCTATCATATCGTGTTCGGTTGGGATTCAATGGCATGTTGGAAAAGCAGTTTCAGGGGGACGGAGCGACACCGGAAGGTCGGTATCGGGTGATGGATAAGCGAGGCCAAGGGCAAACGCAATTCTACCGAGCGCTGGCCCTGGATTATCCCAATGCCGAAGATCGGCGGCGATTCAACTATGCGAAGAAGTCTGGAAGAATCAGCCCGGCCAAAGGCATCGGGGGCCAAATCGAGATCCATGGAGCCGACAATGAACTGTTGGCGCAGACCCTTGGGTGTGTCATGCTTGATAATCCGAATATGACGGTTCTCTACGAAGGCGTCTCTGTCGGGACACCGGTCACGATCGTCGGTGCCTTGACGAGAGAGAATGCGGTAGCCCTGGCCTTATCGGAACTTGCCCAACGGAGAGATGAAATCTGAGCGTAGACCAATGGGCCGACTCCTTCTTACAACCTCAGCGGGCGTCTTGCTTCTACTCCTGGTCGTGAATGCCCCGACGACTAAACGCATAGCGCCCGAAGATTCCCACGTGGCTCACCCGTCCCCCGTCCAGGACAAAGCCAGTCTGCGACCATTGCAAGATCGGTATAAGGTGCTCTCCAAGCAGCTGTCCCAACTCATACCAAGTCAGCCCTACATCGTGGTCGATACGGCCAGGAACCGACTCTATGTAAAGCAGCAAGAGAAAGTGGTTCTCGACGCCATTGCGTCGACCGGTAGCGGAGTCATTCTTGACAAACCCGGAGAAGGAAACAGCCAGTGGGTTTTCGACACGCCACGAGGAGAATTTCTCGTGAAGACAAAATTAACGAATCCCACGTGGATCAAGCCGGATTGGGCATTTATCGAAGAAGGGCTCGCTGTTCCCCAAAACGCCGCTGAGCGAGCGGAGCAAGGTGTGCTGGGTGATTATGCGCTAGGTTTTGGAAAAGGCTACTTCATCCACGGGACGCTCTATACCCGATTGTTGGGGAAGAATGTTACCCATGGATGCATCCGGCTGAATGACAGCGATCTTAAAGGTGTCTACACGCTCGCCCGAGTGGGGACACCAATCATGATCTTTTGACCCCTCAACAGTGCGCAGATATTGATGATGAAACTCTGCGCCATTCTAATCCTCTTCATCTTCACCACGCCAAGCTGGGGAAAGGAGCTCGAGGTCTTTCCTGACCTGCAGCTAAACGACGCACAAGGACTGAAAGAAGCAACCCGTGTGCTTGAGGAAGAGGTCAAGCTCGCGGCACGCCCACAGACCTATGTGCTGATCGATCTGGTTGGGAGCACCATCCAGATTAAAGGTCGTGGCATCGGGCTCCACCAGATTCCGATCATTCGCTGGTCTGGCGAATCGCGAAACGAATTAAAGGGGATACACAAGCTAGTTGCGCGACCATCAGTCGTCCGACGAAAAATCGATCCGGGTGCCGCGGGCGAACAGGAGCCGATTTCACTCGCCGACATGCCTACCGACTATGTCTTGTCATGTTCGCCTCCGATGACCATTGCCGTGGTTCCCTCGACAGCCGGCGAAAGCCTCCTTCGCGGCGCCGCCATTCTGGGAAAATCATGGTGGCATCACGTGCAACATTGGGCCAGCTCGCTCTTCACCGGCAACCCATCAACACCGACACCTCATCTGCAACTCACCATCTCGGTCGACCATGCGCAATCCTTGGCCTGGTCGCTGGTGGATGGAATGGCGATCCTTATTCGCCGGCCAACCGACAAATAAGCAGCTGACCGATCGGCAACGGGCACGACCACCTACGGATGGGCGGCGGTGCCAGAAGATCGGCTCCCTCACCAAAGGCCCAAGACCAGAAGCGTTTCCGCCTGGCTCAATCAAAATGACATTCTCATTGCATCCAGGACATCAGACGATAGAATCCTCATCTGGCTGGTTCGTGGTGACCACGCCGACTGCGATCATCACTACGTTCGAGATCCCACCTTGATAATGAGTGCTCACTCTCGTCCGATGGGTTGGCCCCACCCTTCACCAATAGCACATGGGCCTGTACGCAAAGACACCAAGAAGCGTTGCCTTTTTCAGACCGACTCCATAAGATGCGGAGGATCACTCAGCATCTCCACTACCACAATCTCATTGAGGCGGGAGGTCGATAGCTATGCGAATGAGTGACAAGCTTCCAGCATTATTCCAATCCACAGTCGATCCGGCTCTTGATGCGCTGACTCAGGCGCAGGTCATTGAGCGCCTCTGGGCGAAAGACCATCGAGTCTGGAAGCAGGATCCCAGGGAGATCGTCGACCGGTTGGGGTGGTTGACATTGCAGGATCAGATGCCGCAACAGCTCGGACCACTACGAAATTGTGTGTCCACGGCTAAGGAGATGAAGGTCAAGGATGTAGTGCTCCTGGGTATGGGCGGCAGCAGTCTTGGGCCTGAAGTGTTCCGCACAGTGTTTGGGGCTCAGAAAGGGTCTCCACGCCTGTGGGTATTGGACTCAACTGTTCCGGGGTGGGTCCGGCAGGTGACTGGAGCTATTTCCCCATCTCGCACGCTGTTTCTCGTGGCCAGCAAATCCGGTGGAACGATTGAAGTCATGTCACTCTTCGCCCACTTTTGGAAGCTCGTGACGAAGGCCAAGGGGAATCATGGAGGAAAACAATTTGTCGCGATTACCGACCCGGGGACCGGCTTAGAAAAGATGGCCCGGGACTATGGATTTGGACAGATCTTCACCAACCCAGCCGATATCGGCGGGAGGTATAGCGTGCTTTCTCTGTTCGGTCTTGTTCCCGCTGCGCTCCTTGGACTCGATATCACGCGGCTTTTGGACCGGGCCGCTGGCATGGCGGAACGATGCCGGCAGCAGGAAGACGTCAAGGCGAATCCCGGTGCCTATCTCGGTGCAGTGATGGGGAGCCTTGCCAAGACTGGACGCGATAAGGTGACGGTCATTGCGTCCCCGTCGCTCGCGACGTTCGGGCTCTGGGTTGAGCAACTTCTTGCGGAAAGTACGGGCAAAGAGGGCACAGGCCTCATCCCCATCGCACAGGAACCGGTGGTAAAGCCGAGTGCGTATGGAACCGACCGTTGCTTTGTTTATCTCAAACTCAAAGGAGAAAAGAGCGGTGCGCTCGATCGAGCTGTTCAAGCGCTCGCCAAGGCCGGGCACCCAGTCCTGCAGTTTGACTTGCGCGATCGCTATGATCTCGGGGCAGAGTTTTTTCGATGGGAGTGTGCGACGGCGATCGCCGGGCATTTGCTCGGGATCCATCCCTTCGACCAACCAAATGTACAAGAGAGCAAAGACAACACCAATCGGGTTCTGGACACGTTCCAATCGACCGGACGCTTGCCAGAGCAGGTGAGTAGCCATCCCAAAGACGTCGCACAAGATCTTGCGAACCAGCTTCATTCCGGAACCTATCTTTCCGTACTGGCGTACACCACGCCGTCACGTCCGTTTGAAACAGCAGTGCGTCGTCTCCGCCAAGCTCTTATGACGAGACATCGTGTTGCGACCACATTTGGATACGGGCCTCGGTATCTTCATTCAACCGGACAGCTCCACAAAGGCGGTCCCAAGACCGGGGTCTTTCTTGAACTCGTGGACCGGATGTCGCCGGACACTGCCATTCCCGGCAAACCATTCTCGTTTGGAACGTTGGCTCAAGCTCAGGCGGTCGGTGATCTGGCATCACTGCGCGCGCACGATCGTCATGCGATTCGGGTTCAATTAGGGCGTGACCAGGTCGCCACGGTGAACGCGATCACGGCGGCGCTGGCACCGGCCTCATCAGGCCGGCGGCGTGGAACATTGAAGAAACGCCCCAAGCGCGCTTCCCGCTGATATGGGCGCCACGCCAGACATCCGCATTGCGCCGGGCACCCAGGAGTGGGGACAGGCGGCTGCTTCCTTGATCCTTTCAGTGAGCCAACAAGCCATTCAAGCCCATGGCCAGTGCCTCATCGCTCTCTCCGGAGGGTCCACTCCGAAGACGCTCTATCAAGTCCTGGCGACTCCCGAATGGAGCGCGCGATTCGATTGGTCGCGCATGGTGTTTCTGTTTGGTGACGAACGCTGTACGCCACCGGACCATCCAGAAAGCAATTTTCGAATGGCGCAGACGGAGCTCTTTCAACCGCTGAACATTCGACCGGAACAGGTGTACCGCATGAAAGGCGAGAGCGACGACACAACGGCTGCGGCTCGGGAGTACGAAGCAACGATTCGACGGCTGACGAACAGCCCGGCTCCACGGGTTCCGGTTCTGGACCTCGTGCTTCTAGGGATCGGGGAAGATGGGCACACCGCATCGCTCTTTCCCGGAACAGCAGCCTTGCAGGAAGACAAGAGGATCGTCACAGTTGGTCACGCTCCCGCAGGCATCAGGTCTCGCCTCACATTGACCCTAGGTGTCTTGAATCACGCGGCTGTGGTACTGTTCCTCGTGACGGGATCCGGTAAAGCCCAAATGGTCCGAAGGGTTCTCGACCAGGAATCTGAAGCAGATCGGTCTTTGCCAGCGGCGAGGATATCGCCTGCGTCGGGTCGACTCGTGTGGATGCTTGATCACTCAGCCGCACAACAGCTGAAGAAGACGCCGTCACATCGAGGAGAGACATGATTCTCGCGGGGGACATCGGAGGAACGAAAACCAACCTAGCGCTCTATGACTGGACCACCGAGCGAGTGGAACCACTACGCGTGGAAAGCTTTCACAGCGGCGATTACACCTCCCTCGAAGACATTCTCGTAGAATTTCTCACACCGCCAGAACCGCCGATGCCATTGGATTCAGTGGGGTCCGAGGGAGGTGAGAAGATCCAGAAGGCCAGTAAGCCGGCGTCCGAACCAGTGAAGCTAACGGCCGCCTGCTTTGGAATCGCAGGACCGGTGATCGACAATCGTTGTCAAACGACGAACCTTCCTTGGGTGGTAGATGGCTCAACCATCGCGAAACAGTTCGGTATTCCTCGTGTGCAGTTGCTCAATGACTTAGAAGCCACCGCGTACGGACTTTTGTGGCTGCGAGCGGATGAGCTGGAAGTGCTGAACACGGGCAATCCTCCGAAAAAGCGACAAGCTCTTGCGCTGATCGCAGCCGGGACGGGGCTTGGTGAAGGGATCCTCTTCTGGGACGGCAAATCGTATCGCCCTATGCCGTCGGAAGGAGGGCATACGGACTTTGCACCAAGCAACGATCTGGAGATTGAATTGCTTCGTTATCTTCAGGGGCCAATACCTCCATGTAAGCTATGAACGGATTCTGTCCGGTCCGGGCCTCCACGCAGTCTATGAGTTTTTGCGTGACACCAAGAAGAATGAACCGACGTGGTTGGCGGAAAAAATAAAAGTCGGCAATCCAGCCGCTGAAATTGCGCAAGCTGGATTGCAAGGACAAGCCGAGATCGCCAAACAAGCGTTGGACCTCTTTGCGTCGATCTATGGCGCGGAAGCCGGGAATCTCGCCTTGAAGGCGCTGTCGCTCGATGGCGTCTATATCGGAGGTGGGATTGCGCCAAAACTCATCACGAAGCTCCAAGACGGAACGTTCATGAAAGCCTTTACGAATAAAGGTCGGTATAAACGCTTGATGACTCACATGCCCGTGAAAGTCATCATGAATCAGCAGACGGCCCTGCTCGGTGCCGCGTCCGTCGCGGCTGCTCTCTCGCTCGCACCTACGCCATGACGTCGGTTGATCTCGATCACCTCAAGAAAGCGGCTGCCCTAAAAGCTAGTGAATTCGTCCGCGACGGCATGGTCGTTGGCCTGGGGACAGGATCAACGGCTAAACATCTTCTGGTGGCGCTGGGCGAACAGGTCAAGGCCGGCATGAAGCTGCGAGGCGTGCCGACGTCGCAAGAGACGGCCGCGCTCGCCAAGCAGGCGGGCATTCCACTGATCGACGCCGAGAATCGGTGGGAGATCGATGTCGCCATTGATGGAGCCGATCAGGTCGATCCCCATTTCAATCTGATCAAAGGCGGTGGGGGAGCGCTGTTGAAAGAAAAGATCGTGGCAGCGTCTGCAAAGCAGTTCATCGTGATGGTTGACCACACGAAACAGGTGCCGGTGCTTGGAGGGTCCTTCCCTCTCCCTATCGAAGTGATCCCCTTTGGGTGGGGCAGTACCGCACGGGAAATTGAAGCGCTTACCAAAAGCCGCGTGGTACTCAGGGAACGCAACGGGGCTCCGTTTAGGACCGAGGCCGGGAACCTCATCGTTGACGTGCATATCGATCGCATCAGTCAGCCGGGTGAACTGGAAACAGCACTAAACCTCATCCCCGGCGTCGTGGAGACGGGGCTCTTTGTCGGTCGAACCAACGTCTTGATTGTTGGTACGCCTCAAGGCGTTCACACCCTCCATGTTCCCAAGGCCTGAGCACTCACTCAGCAGACGAGACGTCCTACAGGCACTTGGTCGACAGGCTCGCTTCCTTCTGACCGCCCCAATAGCGTATACACTCGTACCATCCGAATCCGCAGACGCTTCAACAACAACCAGACCACAAGGTGAAGACATGAGTGTTGATGATATTTCAGGCAGCAACGATCCCTATCGGCTCCCGCGGCACGTGATTCCGACCCGGTATGACCTGAGGCTTGAGCCGGATCTCACAACAGGACGCTTCCTGGGCCAAGCGACCATTCTCATCACGGTCAAAACGACGACGCGGACCATTCTCTTGAATGCCGTGGATCTTGTGCTTCAGTCCGCAATGGTTGAGGGCTCGAACCGAGCACCACTCAAAGCATCAATCGAATTGGAGCAAAAGACACAACGGGCCAGGCTGTCATTTCAGGACGCCATTGATCCAGGCGAATGGACACTCATGCTGTCGTTTGAAGGCACACTGAACGATCAGCTCCGCGGGTTCTATCGGAGTACCTACAAGGATGCAGCGGGGGCCACGCAGACCCTTGCGGCCACGCAATTCGAAGCCACCGATGCGCGCCGTGCATTTCCCTGCTGGGATGAGCCGGATTTCAAAGCCATCTTCGCGACGACATTGGTTATCGATCCACGCCTCACCGCGGTTTCGAATACGGCGGTGGTTTCTGAATTGATTGAGCACAACAAGAAGGTCGTACGTTTTGCCGACAGCATCAACATGTCGACCTATCTGGTGGCTTTCATTGTGGGGCAGATCGAAGCGACGACGCCAGTCTACGTCGGGAAAACACCGCTCCGACTCTGGACGATTCCAGGGAAACAGCCGCTCACGCCCTTCGGACAGGATATTGCCGCTGCGTCGTTGAAGTTTTTCGAGGACTATTACGGCGATCGCGTACCCAGGAGATAAGCTGGATCTTCTAGCGATCCCAGACTTTGCATCCGGGGCTATGGAAAATCTCGGAGCGATCACGTTCCGTGAGACGGCACTGCTTGTCGATCAACGGACGGGAACACATGCTGAGCTCGAACGAATTGCCGATGTGGTGGCCCATGAAAACGCCCATATGTGGTTCGGCGATTTGGTGACGATGTCCTGGTGGAATGGGCTGTGGCTCAATGAAGCCTTCGCGACCTTCATGGAGATGCTGGCCGTCGACGCCTGGAAACCGGAATGGAAACGGTGGGAAACATTCAGCGTTGCCCGCGCAGCTGCGTTCTCCGTCGATGGGCTCATGAGCACCAGGCCGATTGAATTCCCGGTCCATGCCCCCAAAGACGCGGATGCGATGTTCGATATCCTGACTTACGAAAAAGGCGCATCGGTCCTCCGCATGTTGGAGCAGCATATTGGTCCGGTCGTGTTTCGTGACGGAGTCCGGCAGTATCTGCGCACCCACGCCTACGGCAATGCCGATACCAAAGATTTGTGGACCGCGCTTGGCACGGTCGCCCGCCAGCCGGTTCCCGAGCTGATGGACGGCTGGATCTTTCAGCCAGGTTTCCCCTTAGTGACGGCGGAAGTATGCGGTCAAGAATTGCAGCTCTCGCAGCAGCGTTTTACCTATCTCACGCAAGAGTCGGTGTCGGAACAACTCTGGCAGATCCCGGTGCAGATTCGCCTGGCCATCGGCGAGCGCACAGAACATCGGCGACTATTGCTCACGGAGCGTGAGACCACAATCAGGCTACCGGTGGGAGTCACCTCCGTATTGGTCAATGAGAGTGGCCATGGATTTTACCGGGTCCGCCATCGGGCTCCGCTTTTGGAGCAGCTTCTCGATCAGGGCCTCGATCGTCTGGCTGCGATGGAACGATTCAACCTCATCAGCGACGCATGGGCCACCACCGTGGCGGGGCTGATGCCGCTTTCCGAGTATCTCCAACTCACCGCGCGTTTCAAGGGTGAGCGAGATAGGAATGTCTGGACCGTCGTCCTCGACTCCTTCTCCTTCTTGAACAGGGTCATTAGATCAGAAGAGAGGGCTGCCCTGGAAGCGCTTGTTCGTGACCGAGTGATGCTGGCGGTGAAAGACCTTGGCTGGGATCCGAAGCCGGGGGAATCAGATCTTATCAGACAGCTGCGCGGGGATCTCATCGGCGCACTTGGCAAGCTTGGTAATGATGCTGGGACGCAGCAAGCGGCAGCAGACCGCTATCAACGATACCGACAAGACTCCTCGACGATTGACGTGAATGTCCTGCCGGCGCTCGTCGGCATTCTAACGCACACCGGTGACGAGGCACGCTACGAAGAATTCTCAGAGCGCTATCGCACTGCTTCCACCCCACAAGAGGAGCGACGGTACCTCTTTTCGTTGGCCGCCTTTCGGCCCAAGGAACTACTCACGCGGACGCTGGCCCGGACGATCAACGGCGAAATCCGTACGCAAGATGCCCCGTTTATCGTCGGGGCGCTGATGATGAATGTGGATGGGCGAGAACAGGCCTGGGAGTTTGTGAAGACCAACTGGGATCAGATGGATCGGCTGTTTCCCAAACAAGGCCTCAGGCGAATGTGCGGGGGTATCGTCGGCCTGGCAACTCCGGAGCTCGAGCAAGACGTGCGTGCATTCTTTATTTCGCGCAAGATCGATCTAGGAGGGAAAACCCTGGAGCAATACTTCGAACAACTCCGTATTGCGGTCTCCTTCCGCGAACGGGAAGGAGGTGCACTTCAGCCCCTTGGCCTAACTCGCTAGATGCATAAAAGACAGACGCTCTGCAATAAATGGTTCTACATCAAATGGCTGCGATGAGAATTCCCCTACTGGCACTGCTCCTCTATTTCTATTAAGTCCATCATCACGGGAGGTCTCACGTCACCCAGGTTTTATTGGAGATCCGGCCTAGTTATTTCCCCAGGTTGTCGGCTGCCTAGCGGCACGTTACAATACACTACAAGTCTTGTTGGGAAATTCCGATGTCCGACTCTGCATTGTCCGGCTTGCGGGGCGAGCAAAATCCGCCTCGCGGCAAGAAAATCGCTTCCGGATGTTCTGCTGAGCAGTCTCACAATTTATCCGTTTCGATGCCAGCTCTGCGCCGATCGCTTTCGAACATTCCTCGGTCGCCGCACGCCCAATCCCCGTCGCAGCTTCGATCGCGTCGAGGTGTCCTTCCCGGTCTGGTTCAAATCTCGACGATCCTCACCCTCTTCCCGACTAGGGTATGAGGGCGTGATCGATAATCTGTCGATTCGTGGATGCCGAATTCGTTCCACTGCGCCAATGCGGATTGGCTCGCGACTGGAATTGGAGTTCCAGCATTCAGACAGTTCATTCCCGGTGACGATTGAGGAGGCAGTGGTGCGCTCCATAGCCGATGGCGCGATTGGCCTGCGCTTCACCAAACTTCATCGCAGCGATGAGCGGCGCATTCGTCAGCTCATCGATGTGTGGCTGCCCGAACTCCTACCACTCGGTCTAGCGTGGTCCCGCCTATTCTCAGTCGCCATAGCCATACCTCTCCGCTGGTTTTGTTCCACCTTCCCAGTTCTTCGCTTTTACGTTCGATGCGGTAATTTGCAGCACACATTCTGCCATCACTACCCGTCCCTTTCTGGACATGAGCGAAAGGTAGGCGGGCAATGCGATGGAGCAAATACATTGACAGTATGAAGACTGTCGCCACCATGCCAGCAGCATCCATTTAGACCAGAATAGCGGTGGATCGACCAGGGGTGTGGTGTAGATAGACATCTCGTTATTCTGGTGCACCCTCCACGGGATGCCAGGGGCCAGATAATGGGCGACGTATCGGTATTCCGCTTCACCTCTAACGATCTTCTCAAGTTCACTGTCCAGAAGTGTCAGCCAATCACGACCGAATCTCGGAATGCCGTGCGCGCCAAAAAACAGCGTGTCGGGGTTGGTGAGTTGCAACAACCGCGTACTGTTTGCCTTGTACGCCACGAGATCAGATCCCGGCGCAAAGGCAATGATTCCACCGAGATGGCGGTAAATGAAATCACCGGCAAAGACTTGATTGCGGACTCTATCGAACAAGACCGTTGACTCCGTGGTATGTCCAGGCAGGTTAAGTACGTCGAGTGTGCGACCTCCCAGATCAATGACGTCGCCATCGGCAATGATGGACGCCACCTTCAGCGAGCGCCGCTCCGTGTCGAGCGACTCCCATGGGCTGATGGTGAAGACTCCGCCTTTGATACTGGTGCGGATTTCCGGACGGTCGATGAGTGTGATGCCGTCGAATGTAGCAGCGTCGTAGATGTGGTCATAATGAAAGTGCGACAGGATGAGTGTGATCGGTTTGTCTGTGTATTGCTCAGCGACCTCGCGCATGGATCGAGATCCGGGAAGCCGTTCGCCGCTGCCTGCATCGAACACGATGGCCCGCGCGTCACCAACAATCAGATAGGATGTATTGTACTGGGAAGATTTCGGTTCATTGATAGCAAAGGTTTGAGTGTCAATCGCTTCGATTGCGTACCAGTCATCAATCATCTTGGAAGCTGAACTGTAGAGCTCTCCTTGTTTCACGTTGCCGAATACGTCAACTGGCTCCACAATCCTCTCGAAGCAACCAGTAAGGCCGAAGCATCCACTCACCAGGATTATGAACAGCCAAGGTCTCATAGAAGAATCTACAAGATGCATCGATGTTGGTTATACAACAGCTGAGGAGGCGTATCACGTGGACCGATTGCAGGAAATACACGAGCAGTGTTGTCTCTCGCCTCTGTTACTCCTGCCGAAGCACGGACAACGGCGGTTGGCCGAGAAGTCGATAGGTGCTGAGGAAGCCCACTAGCATGGTGAGTATGATCGTGGCGCCGAAGCCAATCGCAAGGACGGTTGGTTCAAGACTCCAGGAGAGATCAAACACGGTCGATAGCACGGCCCAGGACAGCGCGCTGGCCAGCCCACAGCCGAGCAACCCACCCAAGGCCCCCAACAACGCATATTCGACTGCAAATGAACGTGCGATCATGCTGCGAGTCGCTCCCAGGGCTTTCAGAATGACGGATTCGTACAACCGACGATAGCGTGTCGCCGCCAGGGCCGCAGCCATCACCAGGCCTCCAGACAGAACACAGAACAGCGCAACCGCACGAATGGCGAGGGACAGTCGATCCAATACCTTGCGCAAAACTGTCGAGGACGTCGCCCATATTGATGGCTGTCACATTAGGAAAGGATGCGACGACCGCTTGCTGTAAGGCCACCTCTTCGGACGGGGCAACGCGAACGGTGGCCACATAGGTATGCGGAGCTCCATCGAGGGCGCCCGGAGAAAAGATCATGTAGAAGTTAGTCGAGAAGTTCCCCCACTCCACTTGGCGAATGCTGCTGATCTCTCCAGTGATGGGTGTTCCTTGTATATCGAGCTCCAGCATATCTCCAACCGTGAGGCCAAGTTGCTTCGCCGCATCCTCCTCGATCGAGATCAGGGGTTTGGGAAAGACTTGTCCTGGTTTCCACCACTCGCCCCGAACGACCTTGTTGTCTTTAGGAAGATCATGGAGAAATGTTAGGACGTATTCACGTGTCAGGTACCACTTCTTCCGCCGTTCTTCCTTCTGGGCGGCTTTCTCTTTCTGCTCGTCCTCCTCAGACATCGCTTCAAGTGCAACGGGTTCCCCCTTCAGACCAGCGAGTCGTGATCGCACCAATGGGGTTAACTTGAGGGCCTGATCGCTGGACCGTTGGTGCAAGAGACTGGCGAATCCTTCCGCTTGATCGGGCTGGATATCGATGAAGAAAAATGTTGGTGAGTCGGTCGGCAGATTCTCGCTCACCTGCGCGAGGAGCGATCGTTCGACGAGCGAAACAGTGGTCACCACCATCACGCCGATTCCGATTGCAATCGTGATGTTCACGACCTGATTACCCGGTCGCACCACGTTCCCCAGCGCCTGGCGAAGGATGAGCGCCTCAGGGCGTGGTCCGTTCTTAAGGGCGCCGAGTACCAGATGGGCTGAGGCTCCCAACAGCAGCACCGCGGCGGCAAACGCGAAGATAAAGAGCAGACCCACTCTCCAGGAGTTCGCTTGCCAGATCGATAAGAGCGCCAATCCCAGGCCGATACCGATGGACGTGATGGCCTTTGCTGGGTCAAGCCCTTTCCAGAACATCCACCATCGGGTCCTGTCTGGGGCACTGGAGGAGGCGAGCGGGGCGACATCACGGCGAAAAATCCGAGCCGGTTTGATGTCGCGAATCGTCAGTAATGGCCACAGTGTAAACAGAAGCGTCGATAGTATACCCAAGGCCAATCCCTTGGCTAAGGGAGCCAGGGGAAGCGCGATCCCTCCCTGAGTGAATCCCAATTGGTCAAGAAGATCCGATGCCATCAGCGCTGCGATCATCCACGGAAGTCCTTGGTGGAGCAGCACACCGATCATCAGGCCGACCAAGCTTCCACCCAGCCCAAGAATCATGGCTTGTAACCCATAGGTCTGGATGATCGTGGAAGAATCTGCGCCGACTGTCTTCAAGATGGCGATCGTATGGAGCTTTTCTCGCACAAAGGCATGAACCGAAGTGGCGACCCCCAGGCCTCCTACAAATAGCGCCGTCAATCCGATCAAGCCCAAATAGCGGGTCAGCTGTTCCAACGACTGTTTCAGCTGCGGCTGTGCGTCTCGGTAACTGGACACGCGGGCCGCGTCGAGCGCAAGTCGTCCCCTCAATTCGTAGAGCAACGGCTCAGGCGCCATGGTGCTTGGGACTTTCAGTAGATATCGCTCACGCATCCTGCTGCCGACCTTGATCAACTCCGCTGTACGAAGCCCCTCTCGTGACATCAACACACGGGGGCCAAGGCTGAAGGCGTTGGCCATGCGATCCGGTTCCGTCCTGACCACCCCGGTGATGATGAACAGACCTTGTCCGATCCTGAGTTGATCTCCCACCGTGAGCCCCATCCGGATCAGGAGAGATTCCTGCACGACCACTCCAAAACAGGTACGGTCTGGGCACCGGCGCGTTTGCTGGCGAAGCAGGTCCACGAAGTCGCCCTGTGGCTCCAATCGGAGCGTGCCATACAACGGATACTGAGGTTCGACGGCTTTGAGCTCGATGATCTGTGTCGGCTGTCCACTTCCGGATGATCCGGCCCTTGCGGCCATCGCAACGAGCTCGCTGACGTGGGTCAGGGCGACTCCACGATCGGTCAACGCATCCAGCACTTCCTGGCCTTTGGAGCTAATCGGGCGAGAGAGTCGGACTTCAAGGTCGCCTCCGAGCAGGCCTCGCGCTTCCTTGGTCACGGCTTGTTCGACCTGTGTTCCGAAAAGAGAGACCCCGGTCAATGCGCCTACGCCGATTGCAATACAGACCAAGAAGTAGAGAAAGTGTCGCCATGCCGCGCGCGTTTCTCGCCATGCCATGTTGATGATGAAGGATGTCATGTGCTGGATTCTGGCGCAGAATCAGCGAGTGACCGATCGGCGGGAACCACGTGATTCTTGCGTGGAGAATCAGTTGTGACGTCACCGATCGATCTCGAATAGGAGGGCATGGAATCGGACTCCAGACGCCCGTCACGGAGGGACAGCACGCGCTGCATCGATGAAGCCAGAGTGGTATCGTGCGTCACGAGCACGAGTGTGGTTCCATGATCGCGATGCAGTGAGAGCAGCAGCGCAATGACATGGGCACCGGTGGAACTATCCAGATTGCCGGTCGGTTCATCGGCCAATAAGATGGGCGGACGGCAGGCAAAGGCCCGGGCCACTGCGACTCGTTGTTGTTCCCCTCCGGATAATTGGACTGGATAGTGTTCCATACGGCTGGACAACCCAACCGCAGCCAGCAATTCGGCGGCCCGTTCACCAGCGCGCCTCTCGCCACTGAGTTCGAGGGGAACTGCCACGTTCTCGATGGCCGTCAGGGTGGGAATAAGATGAAAGGATTGAAAGATATAGCCGACTTTTTCACGTCGAAATCGGGCCATCTGGCTTTCACCCATCGCCGTGATATCTGTTCCATCGAGCTGAATGGATCCGGTGGTTGGTTGATCGAGGCCGGCCATCAACCCAAGCAATGTCGATTTGCCGCTTCCTGAAGGCCCCACAATCGCGACCGTCTGCTTGGCCGGGATGTCAAAGGTGATGCGGTCGAGAATCGTGACAGGACGGCCTGCGGCTGGTAGAACCATCGAGATGTGGTTGACGCTGATCATGAAAACTCTTCACTTCTTGAGTAAGAAAGAAACATTGGACGATATTATACTGTCTGGAGGGATGTGAGCTAGTTTTGTATCACGGTATGCCACTATCACGACTACTTCATCTGATTCCGCTGCTGATGTTCGTGGTTCTACTCTGGCCGTTGGTCTCGGATGGAGCCTCCACCTCAGCATCAGACACGAGGCCCCGTATCGTGGCGTTTGGTGACAGTCTTACCGCCGGACTTGGGGTGCAGGCCGATGAATCCTACCCAGCTCAACTTCAACGCCGACTTGATAGCCTCGGCTACCACTATCGGGTGATCAACGCCGGTGTGAGCGGCGATACGACGGCTGGCGGACTTCGACGCGTACCCTGGATCCTGAATAGCAAGCCTGAGCTGGTCATACTCGAATTGGGTGCGAACGATGGACTTCGAGGGCTCCCCGTCGATCAAACACAAAGTAATCTTCGTCAGATCATCCGACAATTACAGGAATCCGGTACGACGGTGGTCTTGGCCGGGATGAAGCTGCCGCCGAATTATGGACAGGACTACACGGCCAGCTTCGAAGCCATGTACCGGATGCTGGCCAAAGAGTGCCAGCTTCTCCTCATCCCCTTTTTCCTTGAAGGGGTGGGTGGTTCATCCGCGTTGAATCAGGCTGACGGTATTCACCCAACCAAGGAAGGGTACGAGGTCATCGTGGCGCAAGTACTGAGAGTGCTCAGGCCACTACTGAATGAGCGGGTAGCACAAACCCATAGCCGCTCATAAGCAGAGTTGAAGGCAAGATGACTCGGTTAGAGCCCGCACAATGCCAGACAAGGCGACAAAAGGCGGGTCAACGAAGCCCGATTCCTTACGACTTCTTGAAAAACGTGTCGTAGACGCCGTACGCGAGGATCGCCCCGATCAGCGTATAGTATATACCGCTAATTCCGCTGTAATCAGGAGCCCCTTCCCCTGCTGGAGCGTTCGCTAACGCTGGTAAAGCCTGGACCAGCAAAGTTCCCGTTAACAGACCTGTTTGTGAAAGTAGCCGTTTCATCTTCTTGCCCCTTTCTAAATCCTGCAGACGAAAAAGTGGGGCGTATCATACTGAATGTTGGCTGGGGGACGCAAGCGGAAACCAGTTGTGGAAGAATCGGCGTAGGGACGGGTCAACGTACAATCAGTGGGGAGGCAGCACGATGGCTGACTGAAGCGATTCAGCCACATCTTTAAATGAGCCGACAAGCTTTTCGAGCTGAGAGCCTTTCTGCAGCATATCGCCTGTAACCGCCCGCATTTGCCCGACGTGCCGCACGATCTCGGTCGTCAACTCGCTGACTCTGGCCAACACCTCCTTGTAGGAGGCCACTTCCCGTTGAAGTTCCTGAGTGGTGGCCTGCGCGGCATTGCCCTCTCGCAGAGAGGTCTGGAGTTGTTGTGTCAGTTGTCCAACATCCGCGTCACGGTCTTTCAACTGAGATTCGAGGTTCGTCATGACCTCTTCATTTTCCCTGCGTCGCTCGTCAAGGTTCCGAATCGTTTGGATCCACGTCAGGGCTGCTCCGGGACCGAGCGCGGGCGGACTGGGAAGCGGCTCTTGCTGCGCAAGAGCTTTCGTCGCAGGTTCCAGCCATTCCAAAAAGACCATGACCTCGCTCAGCTTCACGTCGGGCGTGACCGAGTGCGGGGTGGCTCTTTTCCCATTCTCGGAAAGGGCGACCGGAGGTGTCGTGATCGATTCCTTCGCAGGTCTCGGTTTTCGAGATTGCTTCGGTTGGGCCCATCGCTGATATTCCAGTAACACTGCGATGCAATGGCGGCACATCGGCTCTTCGGGAAGCGTGCAGGAACATTTCGAGACGAGGTGGCCGTCTTTCAGTCGGATGGTTTGCTCGTAAAGACCAGAATGACCGACGACAGCGGACGTGATTTGCGAATCATCGGCTTCGACGATACGGACGCGATTCGCAGTCAAGTACTGATGGGCAAATTGAAAAGACGAGGCATCCGAGACGGCCTGGATCATTTGAGGATCGAGCAAGCCGAGTCGTTCAGCGCTGCAGGGAATTTTCTTTTGCATTTACGTGCGTAGCTCTCTTGCGCCACCACTGAGCATGATGGTGTCAGTGTGCCGAGCGACGTGAATCCTGTCAAGCACTGAACGGTTTTGTGTTGCCCTGCGTTATCTGACGGTCTGAAGAGTAAGGCGCTGATGTGGTCCTACCGGCAGGGTTTGGCTGAACTGGACTTGCCCATAGGTGTCAGCCAAATATAATCCGCAATGGATTCTTGCATGAGAGCCTGAACATCGGCTGTTTTACTGGGCTCGAACGACGTCATGTAAATCGTAGCCTGTTTGATGTCACCTCCCAGACGCCTGGCGACTCGCTTCGGCACGGGGAGGTTAAATTGAATATGACCACCTCCCGTGTAACTCACGATCATACGACGACGGTCGCCGTTCTCACGGCGAAATTCTTCTTGCGTGATGACCAGCGTTCTTGCCATGCCCTCATCCCGGACCATCGATGCCTCATACATCGTCCGGAAGTGCTCCTCGCTTCCTCCGTGGCACCGTCTCAACTGATCGACAATCCTTTCGCGATACGCGGGATCGTCGATGATATCCTCCTGCAGGATTCCCCACGGCGCCCATTCAGGTTCTTGCCTGGCTTGGTCAAGCCCTAATTTTACGACACGACGAATCAAGGGCTTGGGTGGGTTCATCGCCCGGACGGACAAGCGTCGGTCTCGAGCAAACGTCACCAATGGGCCGTAATCTTCAAACGGGCCACCCCAATTTTGTTTCCAACGCACCTGCTCTAAGAACTCGCTCGTAATTGGCTGATCGGTCGTGACGTAGCCGTCGAGTGCCGGTTGGCCGTCCCAACCGAACATCTCCATTCCAATGGTGGGCTCGATGCCATCGGCCACCAATTGATTCAGCACTTTCAGCGCGGCTTCAATATGGTAGGGATTGTGGTGTTCCTCTCCCAGATAGACGATGTCGTATCGTTCCAGATTCGTGATCAATTCTGAAAACGGGAGCACGCGGCCGGTGTGAGTTTCAAGAATCTGCCAGGGTTGCCATCCCTCATCGGCGATGGGCCGGAGGTTGCCATCGCGCTCAGCTGCACAACCGATCGGGAATGCCAGCAGGCCGGCGAGCATGACCAGCATGACGGTTGATCGCCAACCGAGCGAGTCGGCGGACAGGAATCGTATTCTCATGAAACCACTCCTACCATACCGAATGAGTGTGAACAAGCGGACTTGACGCTGAAGTTTGAAGATTACTATGCTCCTACCCTTGAACTCCAATCGACACCCACTTCTACACGCGACGATCAAACTTCCATGAGTCCCGACCCGCTTGCTGACTTCCGCCGTGTCGTGAGTGTTCGCGCACGTCAGTTTCCGGGACAATGGGAGGCATCAAAGAAGTTAATGGAAGGTGCCATCTTCCCCTCTACCCTCGCCCGACTCTGTGAGGCCATTCAGAGCAAAGATCTTCCGGCTTCAGTGAAAGAAACCTTGTTGCGCCTCTTTGAACAGCCCGTACCATGGCGCGTTCAGGATCTCGATGGAGGATGCCTCAAGTCCGTCACGGGCCTTCCACCGGCCAAAGCTCTACGCGCACTTGCCGTCTTTTTTGAGTTGGTGCCTGCAGCCGCCGCGAAGTGGTCCGTGACTCACCTGTCGAGTGAGGAGGTCGAAGAAGCCGTGCGACGTCAGGACAATCCTTTTGACCTCCTTCGTCGTACTGATGTGGCGTCTGTGTTGGAGATTGGGGCCGGAGATCTCTCGTTTGCTGAGGAGTTAGCTGATCTGTACGGCCCCGAGCTCACGCAACAACACCGCCCGTTCATTATTCATTGTCTGGACCGACTCGACCCCCGTTCTCAACTGGGCGGTCCGCTCCATGCGAATCCGGAGAGGCTGCAGAAGCTGCAGCGGAGAGCTGAGGTGTCGTTCTCCTTCTTCGGCGATCAAGACATGTTCACACTTGGCGGTCTAGATAAACAGGAGTTGCTCGCCCCACGATATACCATTGCCACCTGTTGGGCCCCAGCCACACCGACCTTTGCATATGAGCCGACCAGGCTCTCTGAGGCTCTCATTCGGAAGGAACTGGAGAGCACCAAAGGCGCCTTTCACCAGACACGTTTTGGGAAAGAATCAGCGCTCGAAGTCCAGCATGCTGGCCGTGCCCTCCTCTTCCCACCGTGGAAGTTTGAGATCGTCGGTCCCCTTGCTCTCCTGAGCCTGCTTGCCCGTCGCGGATTCCTGTGTGTCCTGGGAGCAGTGGATGCGCAGGTGTTTTGGGAGCTTCTCGCGCAGTTATTGGAGGAGCCACGCTATCGCCCGCTAGACCAACCCTTTACCCCCGTCAATCTGCCCACGATCTTCGGCGAGGTCTATCATGTTCTGGCCGGTCTCCCGATCGGCGAGTCCATTGACTTGGCTGGGGTGGCAGCCCTTCGGCGTCACTATCTTGGGTCAGGCTCCTCTTCTGCCATGGATGGCGGTGCCGAGTCATTTTCGGTATGTCCGCATCAGCCGAGGTGCCACCTTCCCGGGCATTCCTGCGAGCAGCACCGCTCGGAAGTTCACGTCCATGACGGAAGAAGTTTCCCCGTGGTTCATCACACTAGTTCCCGCTTAAGCCACTGGTCTAAGCCTCGTGCCGTCATGCTTGGTCGATAGGAGGCGCAAAAAGCTTGAATAATTGACCGTCTCCAGACCCTTTGTTAGACTTCGATCGTGTCCGACCACCAGGCCATCCTACAGCGACATCCCACGCATTAGCCCTATCATGAATCCAACGGACATCATTCGAGCCATTCAGGAGAATATTGCACGGGTCATCAAGGGCAAACCTCAGGTGATCGAAATGAGCCTGGTCGCGCTCCTGGCACGCGGGCATCTCCTCCTCGAAGACGTACCGGGGGTCGGAAAAACGACGCTTGCACATAGTCTGGCGAAATCGCTCGATTGCTCGTTCAAACGCATTCAGTTCACGAGTGATCTGCTTCCGTCCGATATCGTGGGCGTCTCGATATTCAACCGTCAGAAACAGGCGTTTGAATTTATGCCGGGTCCGATATTCGCCAATATCGTGCTGGCGGATGAAATCAATCGAACGACGCCGAAAACGCAAAGTAGTCTATTGGAAGCGATGAGTGAAGCGCAGATTTCGTTCGACAACAAGACCTATCCCTTGAATCAACCCTTCATGGTTATTGCGACGCAGAATCCCGCCGAATACCATGGCACGTTCCCTCTTCCGGAGTCGCAGCTGGATCGGTTCTTGATGCGGCTTCGCATCGGCTATCCCTCGCCGGAGGAAGAAAAGAAAGTTCTCGACCGACCGCAATCGCTCCATCCGGCCGAAGAGCTCCGACCATTGCTGGCGACTCAGGATGTCCTGCTGCTCCAGGAACAGGTCGATCGCGTGCTCATGGAGGAAAGCATTACGGACTATCTCTTGGCCATTGTCCAACGCACCAGGCAGTCTGACCTCCTATCATTGGGGGTCAGTACCCGAGGAGCGTTGGCGTTGAGTCGGGCCGCCAAAGCGTTGTCGCTCGTCCGCGGTCGAACCTATTGTTTGCCGGACGACATCAAGGAGCTGGCGCCTATCGTATTGTCCCACCGCATTATGGTGGCCCGAACCCAGGGGTTGCATCAGCGAAATTTTGAACAAGCTGAGCGGATCATCCAGGATTTGGTCGACTCGATTCCCGTCCCCGTCTAGGTCTTCCCCTACATCGCTGTCCCGGCGTGGAGCTGGTGGTACATGCTGCGTCAATCTCCTTCCTTTCTTCAGCGAATGTTTCGCCACCGGTCGACGAGTGTGACCTCAGAGGGCGTTCAATTCCTGCTCTTTACCATGGCGATCGGCATCGCTGCCATCAATACCGGCAACAATCTGTTCTATCTCTTGCTCGCGATGATGCTGAGCCTTGTGTTGATCTCGGGAATTGCGGCCGAATACTGCTTGCGACGGTTAGAATTCCATCGTCATCTTCCCGATCATCTCATTGTGAATGAACCGACCACTGCCACGCTGGTCGTGAAGAACCGAAAGTCACAATTCCCCAGCTTTTCATTGAAGCTGTTCGATATCAGCGATGGCCGGAAACTGGATCGAGGTCTGGAGATTCGCCAACTCCTTCCAGGCATCAGTCAGCTGTTGTCGTATCCGCTCGTTGCGACGCGGCGTGGTCGGCTGCAACTGGATGGTGTCTGTGTTGGGACGGAGTTTCCGTTCGGACTCTTCATGAAACAAACGTATTACCCGATCAACGAAACGGTCATTGTTTGCCCGGAGATTAAGCCGATCGACGAGAGGCTGTTACGTGGCCTTCTCGCCGCTGGACCAGATCAGAGCGTCCACCGACGGGGGCATGGTAATGATTTGTACAATCTGCGCCTCTATCACGCCGGGGATGACTCGCGAAAGATTCACTGGCCGACGACGGCGCGGACGTCCCAATTGACGGTCCGTGAAACCGAGGCCGAGGACCAGCGCCGCGCTGTCGTGTATTTACCGACCGTCGCTCCAGTGAGTCACGATGCTTTGTTTGAAGAGGCCGTCTCCCTCACGGCCTCCATCATTCAGCACCTGGCACACCGCGGGTATATGCTCCAATTGTTTGTGGGGTCGTCTCGCTCATCATTCGGTCAAGGTGACCTCCACCTCTTGGAACTTCTTCGAATGCTTGCTCTCTGTGAACGGTGCTCGCCCCTTACAGAGTCCGTTGTGCCGAAAGAACCCTCCAGAGACGCTTTGGAGGTCGAAGGGGGGGCGATGATTGTCGTGCAGTCATGGCGGGGATCGGGGGACATCAAGCCTGAACAGCCCACCATTCTGATTAACGGACACCTCATCGCCGGAGCATCACATGCCGTTTGATCAGGCCCTTCGGTTCGCGTCGATTTGGCTGGCGTCTACGTCCTTCATCGGGTTGACGCTCGGAGCCGGTCTGCCGGAATGGCTGGCTGTATTAACCGGGGCTGCACTGATCGCTGCTCTCTTACGGAACGCAGGGGGCAAGTCTGTGGGGCGACTCGCCACGTATACGCTCATGTCAACCACCGGATGGAATCTTCTGGTGATCGTCGGCTTTCTTGGATTCTGGGTGGATATGTTGTGGGTCTCGGGCGAACTCCTTCCGGCCGGAGTTCACTTCCTCATGGTCCTCATGATCATCAAGCTGTTCAACCTCAAGCTTCGTCGTGACTATCTGCATCTCTACGCCATCAGTCTCGTCGCGATTCTGGCTTCCGGGTCCCTCACGACGGATCTGTGGTATCTCCCGATTTTCTTGCTCTATCTTTTCGTCGGCGTGTGGACGCTACTGCTATTTCAGCTGACCAAACATCCAGAGGAACCCCGCATCCTCACGATGTCGGTCGCCATGCGACCACAACCTCTGGCATCGGTCAGCCAGGTCACGCCACAATTCTTCTGGCTGGCCAACGGGCTTGCACTGGCAACCTTTGGGCTGACGTTGGTGATCTTCTTCACGATTCCTCGGGTCGGCGCCGGGTTCTACCAAAAGGGCTTTGGGGAGAACATTCGCACGTCGGGATTTTCCGAAACGGTGAACTTAGGAGAGATTGGGCCTATCAAGCGAGATCCCAGCGTCGTCATGCGGGTTGAGCTATCCGATGGCCCCCCACAGGAAGCAGGTCGCCTTTATTTACGAGGAGTGGCCTTCGATCAATACGATGGCAAGGCCTGGACGAATCGGCTGAACTACCGGCGGGCGTGTGAGCGAAGACGCGGCCGGGACCTTTGTTCTTCGTAGTAGCCGATCTCTTACAACCCCCCGCCTTGGCGACACCATCCGACAGAACATTCTGTTGGAGCCGCTCGACACCCCAGTTCTCTTTGCTGCTCCGTTTATCGAAAGAGTCACCGGAAAGTTCCCGAGCGTCCAGTCCGACCTCACCGGTTCGGTGTATCTCCCGTTCCCCAGTTCGTCACGGATCGAATATTCCGTTCTGTCCCGATCCAACCCGGTGCTACCGGAGGATCTCGGCGCGGAGCCCAGTGTCTATCCTGAATCGGTTATCCGACATTTCCTGCAGATTCCTAGTCAACCCGAGCGGATTGCCGTCCTGGCCAAGGAAATCACGCACACACAACGCACCATCTATGACAAAGCCACCGCCATCCACTCATTCCTGACGCACAACTTTCGTTATAGCCTTGATGCGCCTCTGACAGAGCAGGACCAGCCACTGGAAGAGTTTCTCTTTGCCCGCAAGACCGGGTATTGCGAACACTACGCCACCGCCATGGTGATCATGCTTCGGACGATCGGAATCCCGGCGCGTCTCGTCACGGGATTTCTCGCCACTGAGTGGAACGAATACGGCAACTACTATGTGGTCAGACAGCAAGACGCTCATGCATGGGTGGAGGTGCACCTACCGCATTCCGGGTGGATTACGATGGACCCAACTCCTCCTTCGATCGAAAGTATCGGCAGCGGGTCTCCCGCATGGCATGCGTTGGGACGAATGTTGGATACCATCAGACTTCAGTGGGGTCGATTTTTCGTGCAGTACAGCGCGGCTGATCAGCTCGCTGTTGTGCGGGAATTGAAGGCGGGGAGTACATCGGCCAGAAACAAGGCATTTGATTCTATAAGCACACTCTTCAGCCCGTTCATGGCCATGTTTGGCGGGATGGCGGACTATGCGTCTAAAGGAACGATACAGTCGTTGGCTGAGGTGTTTGTCCCCACACTGATTGGCCTTGCCGTGCTTCTTTGGCTAGGGATCAGGCGGCCATGGGTCAAGGGGATGATCTCTAAAAAAACGACTCGCGACGAGCAGGTCATTATGCAGCTCTACGGACGAATGATCGGGTATCTCGCTCGGAAGGGCATTGCTAAACTCACTGCGACGCCGCCCCTTGAGTTCGTCCGCCTCACTCAGGAGCGGTGGAGCAATGCCGGTTCAGCGGTTGCGTCTATTACCGAGCTCTATTGCCGAGCCCGATTCGGTCAAATCCCCCCCACCAGAGAAGAACTGTCACTCGCTGAAGACCATCTTCGCGACCTGATGACACTCGAGAAACCGTAGCAGGATCAGGAAGCGGCTCTCCTTGGTACAGATCGTGAGAGCATCCAGGAGAATAGACGTACGGTGAATCAGTATGAAGGTAAAGACGATCTCGATGGAGCGGGAAAAGGGATTTGAACCCTCGACCCTCGCCTTGGCAAGGCGATGCTCTACCACTGAGCTATTCCCGCTCGCGAGGTTTGAGGTGCGGAGTGTACTGACCTCTCAGGGTACTGTCAAGCCAGGACTCTGTTGGATTCACAGAAAGTTATCAGTTACAAATATTAGAACGTTACACATTGGTAACGAATGCAGATGTTGCCAAAGTGGTTATAACGAAACAATATGATTTAAAAAGAAATTTAAATCATCAGCAGTACAGGACGCAGCCTCTAATCGTATGAATGTTATATGAAAACTGCTACTCCTACTACTCATAAACCATAAATGGTCGAATCACGATATTCGGAAGTAAAAACACAAAATATATTGCTTTACAGATGCTTGTGCGAAGTGGAATGAGTAATTTTCTAAGCAACTAAGTATGGCCCGAATATTGCTGAACTTTTCGGTTGCAAGGAATAGTATGCGGTGATATATGCTTCACGGCTTTCTTTCAACCTGCTAATGCTGAGTTATGAGGTTTCATGCGTACAACGCCTAGCAGAAAACAAATGATTGCTGGTTCACATCATCCAGCGGATATGAAAACAAACAGGGAAACTGGGCTCGTTCAAGTTCATAAACGTTGAGGAGGTATCCACAATGTTCTTGTCACGTCGACAATTTTTGAAAGTCTCTGCTGGCACTGTTGCTGCCGCAGCCGTGGCGGACAAAGTCCTGGCACTGACGGCTCTCCAGCCGGTGATCGAAGTTGGCAACCCGCTGGGAGACTATCCGGACCGATCATGGGAACGGGTCTATCATGATCAGTATCGCTACGATTCATCTTTCACATGGGTCTGCTCCCCCAACGACACGCATGCCTGTCGTGTGCGCGCCTTCGTTCGCAATGGAGTGGTCATGCGTGTGGAGCAGAATTATGACCACCAAACCTATGAAGACTTATACGGCAATCGTGGAACGTTCGCCCACAACCCACGGATGTGCCTAAAAGGGTTTACCTTCCATCGACGTGTGTATGGCCCGTATCGTTTAAAGGGGCCTTTGATGCGGAAGGGTTGGAAGCAGTGGATGGATGACGGTTCTCCCGAGCTGACTCCGGAAACCAAGCGCAAGTACAAGTTCGACAGTCGCTTCCTCGACGATATGCTTCGTGTCTCCTGGGATACGGCGTTTACCTATGCGGCGAAGGCGATGATCATCATTGCCACTCGGTACAGCGGTGAAGCTGGAGCGCGGCGTCTTCGCGAGCAGGGGTATGCCCCAGAAATGATCGAGATGATGAAGGGCGCTGGCACCAGATGCTTTAAGCATCGTGCCGGAATGCCGGTCCTCGGTATTATCGGGAAGATGGGCAATACTCGGATGAACGGCGGAATCAATGCCTTGTTGGATACCTGGATCCGCAAAGTGAGTCCTGAGCAGGCACAGGGCGGTCGCTATTGGTCGAATTACACCTGGCACGGAGATCAAAATCCTTCCCAGCCTTTCTGGTCTGGTGTGCAGGGTTCGGACATTGACCTTGCAGATATGCGCTTCTCGAAGCTGAATACAAGTTGGGGGAAGAACTTCGTCGAGAACAAAATGCCGGAAGCGCACTGGAAGTTGGAGTGTATTGAGCGCGGCGCCCGTGTGGTCGTCATCACACCAGAATACAATCCCACTGCCTACCGTGCCGATTATTGGATGCCTCTACGCCCACAGTCGGACGGTGCAATTTTCTTGGGCGCGATGAAAATCATCGTCGACGAAAACATGCATGACGTCGATTTCTTGAAGCAATTTACCGACGCTCCAATATTGGTGCGTACGGATACGTTGCAATACCTGGATCCGCGCGACGTTGTGGCGGATTACAAGTTCCCCGATTTCTCCAAGAGCTACTCTGGCCGCATCCAATCCTTGAAGCCTGAGCAGGTTGAACGGCTCGGTGGAATGATGGTGTGGGACCATACTAAGAAGCAAGCCGTGCCGCTCCATCGGGAGCAAGTGGGATGGCACTATACGAACAGTGGTATCGATGCCGCGCTTACCGGCACCTATCGAGTCAAGCTGCTCAATGGCCGCGAAATTGATGCCATGCCGGTCTGGCAGATGTACATGGTGCATTTCCAGGACTATGATCTGGACACAGTCCATCAGATCTGCCGCACACCGAAGGATCTCCTTGTACGTTGGGCTCGCGACTCGGGCACGATTAAGCCCGCTGCAATCCACAACGGTGAAGGCGTCTGTCACTATTTCCATATGACGGCGAACGGGCGCGCGGCTGCCATGGTGCTCATCATCACCGGCAATGTCGGCAAGTTCGGCACCGGTCAGCATACCTGGGCCGGAAACTACAAGGCTGGATGTTGGACGGCGACGCCATGGTCGGGTGCCGGATTGTCCGTGCACACGGGCGAAGATCCATTCAATATTACGTTGGATCCGAATGCACATGGAAAAGAAATTAAGACCAAGTCTTACTATTACGGCGAAGAAGTTGGGTATTGGAACCATGGTGACACAGCCTTGATCGTCAATACGCCAAAGTATGGACGCAAGGTATTCACCGGCAAGACCCATATGCCGACACCGAGCAAGTTCCGTTGGGTGGTCAATGTCAACGTGCTGAATAATGCCAAACACCATTACGACATGGTGCGTAACGTCGATCCGAATATCGAATGCCTCATCACGCAGGACATCGAAATGACGTCCGACGTCAATCACAACGATATCGCCTTTGCCTGTAACTCCTGGATGGAGTTCACCTATCCGGAAATGACGATCACGGTCTCCAATCCGTGGGTCCAGATCTGGAAGGGCGGTATCAGACCGTTGTATGACACTCGTAACGATTTGGATACCTTCGCGGGCGTAGCCGCCAAGCTGTCGGACATGACCGGCGACAAGCGCATGCGGGACTACTTCGCCATGGTCTACGCGAACCGAGTTGACGTCTATGCCCAGCGCATGCTGGATGCATCGAGCACATTCTATGGGTATTCAGCCGACGTCATGCTGAAGTCGGAAAAAGGTTGGATGGTCATGGTCCGCACGTACCCACGGCATCCTTTCTGGGAAGAGACGAACGAGTCGAAGCCGATGTGGACCCGTAGCGGACGATACGAGAACTACCGTGTCGAACCCGAGGCCATCGAGTACGGAGAAAACTTTATTTCCCATCGGGAAGGCCCGGAGGCCACACCGTATCTCCCGAATGCCATCTTCACGACGAACCCGTATGTTCGGCCTGACGACTATGGCATTCCTATTACAGCACAACACCACGACGACAAAACGGTTCGGAATATCAAGTTATCGTGGCATGAAATCATGCGTCATTCGAATCCTCTGTGGGAGAAGGGGTATCAGTTCTACTGCGTGACTCCTAAAACTCGCCACCGAGTCCACAGTCAGTGGTCCGTGAACGACTGGGTGCAGATCTACGAGTCCAACTTCGGCGATCCTTATCGTATGGATAAGCGGACGCCAGGGGTCGGCGAACACCAGATTCATATCAATCCTCAAGCCGCCAAAGACCGTGGGATCAACGATGGCGACTATGTGTATGTCGATGGAAACCCGGTAGACCGCCCCTACCGAGGATGGAAGCCAAGTGATCCTTACTACAAGGTTGCACGGCTGATGATTCGCGCCAAGTACAACCCGGCCTATCCGTACCACGTGACCATGGCCAAGCATGCGCCCTATGTCTCCACCGCGAAGTCCGTCAAGGGCCATGAGACCAGGCCGGATGGACGGGCGATCGCGATCGATACCGGATATCAGTCGAACTTCCGGTACGGAGCTCAGCAGTCATTTACTCGTAATTGGCTGATGCCGATGCACCAGACCGACTCTCTGCCGGGTAAGCACGCGATTGCCTGGAAGTTCAAATGGGGGTATCAAGTCGACCACCATGCGATCAACACGGTGCCGAAGGAATGTCTCATCCGCATCACCAAGGCGGAAGACGGTGGCATCGGGGCCCGTGGTCCGTGGGAACCGGTCCGGACCGGGTTCACGCCGGGTCAAGAGAACGAGTTCATGATCAAATGGCTCAAGGGCGAACATATTAAGATTAAGGTGTAAACCAGGACACACGATAGAGCGTGTGAGGCTTGACCATGAATGTGCAGGGCCTCATACGGGGAACGTCGAACATAGAACGGAGGACGCAATGCCTGAAGTCTATAATTGGCAGCTGGGACGCAAGATGTTGTATCCCTACGAGGAACGGCATCCGAAGTGGCAGTTTGCCTTTGTCTTCAACATCAATCGCTGTTTGGCCTGTCAGACCTGCAGCATGGCCGATAAGTCGACCTGGCTCTTCTCGAAAGGCCAGGAGTATATGTGGTGGAACAACGTGGAAACCAAGCCGTATGGCGGGTATCCCCAGTTCTATGACGTGAAAATAACGCAGCTGATCGAGCAGGTGAATCCTGGGGGCCAAGTCTGGAACGTCCGCGTGGGGCGGAAACATCATGCCCCCTACGGTGTCTTTGAAGGGATGACCATTTTCGATGCGGGAGCCAAAGTGGGCCAGGCCGCCATCGGCTATATTCCGACTGATCAGGAATGGCGCTTTGTCAATATCTATGAAGACACTGCCACCTCGATGCGCGCCTTAGTCGAAGGCATCGACAAGACCGGCTTCTCGCGGGATGAACCCTGGAAAATGACCGGGAGCAGCCTCCCGGAACACGAGACCTTCTTCTTCTATCTCCAGCGTATTTGTAATCACTGCACCTATCCCGGCTGCTTGGCGGCCTGCCCTCGGAAGGCGATTTACAAGCGGCCAGAGGATGGCATCGTCCTCATCGATCAGAACCGGTGCCGGGGCTACAAGAAGTGTGTCGAGCAATGCCCCTATAAGAAGCCCATGTATCGGGGGACGACCCGCGTCAGTGAGAAGTGTATTGCTTGTTATCCTCGTATCGAAGGGAAAGACCCTCTGACCGGTGGCGAGCCGATGGAGACGCGCTGTATGGCAGCCTGTGTCGGAAAGATTCGCATGCAGAGCTTGATGCGGATCGGAGAGGATGGGCTGTGGGCGGAAGATCGGTGGCATCCGCTGTACTATGCGATTCGCGTGGAGCAAGTCGCCTTGCCGCTGTATCCGCAATGGGGCACCGAGCCCAATGGGTTCTATATTCCCACCGCGGCATTCCCCACGCGGCTATGCCCGGCAGATGTTTGGTCCCGGCGTGGACAATGCCATTGAAAAATACTTGGTCCCCAGTCGTGAACTGTTGGCCGTGCTCCAGCTTTGGCGAGCCAGTCAGCAGATTGTGTTCCGTTATGATGTCATCCCTGGGCCCAAAGTATTTGAAACCCAGATACACGGGAAGCGGTTCGAGATGTACAACGACACCGTCTTGGGCTTCAATAAGTCGGGGAAAGAAGTGGCCAGGATTCAGGTCGAAGAGCCGATCTACATCCGGCCAGCTGAACGCGTAACCTGGCTATGATCTGACACAGTCACTGTGTTCGAATGGGGGCGGGGTCATTCTGTGGCTCTGCCCCTGCTTGTTTCAGGGAGATAGCGCTCCAGCATTGATCTGGACAATCATTCCTAATTATTCTTCAAGGACGTCCGTGTATCGAGATTTTCCAGCCGCCCTTCTCTCACGTCAAAGTCCAGTAAGTGACCAGCCCAATACCTACATACGGCTCTCAACAAAACTAGAGCCAAACCATCTCCCTCTATCGGTCTTTTGGCTCACGAGCACTGCTTCTTCTGCACGCTTGACGAGACAGACCGTGTCCAGTACAGTTTTGTATTATGGTGTCCTTGCTATTGGATTTGGGAGTACTCCCGGCGTGACATCACATCAGCAGCAAGCAGTTCCCTTTGCTGCCCAGTCCATTCCATTTGATGAGTTTCTCGCTTCCGGTAAACTCCCAGATGGCTATCTGAATAGCGAATATGTCGCTCAGCAGTTCGTTGAGCGCCTTGTTCATTATATTCTCAGTGTTCCAGCCGGCAGTTATTCCATGTCTCAGCTGAGCCAACTTCTGGAGCAGCTTGATCCACGCACGCAGGTCTTTTTCTTCAAACGGCTGAAGGAAACCAGCCCGGACTGCTTAAAAGATTTTGCGTCTCTCTACTATGGCTTCATGAACGAGTTCCATTCGCTCCTATTCACCTAAACCACAACAAAAAATACTCCTTGTCGGCACTCCAATCTCATGTATAATTACGGCTCATCCAAAAGAGAAGGAGTATTATGCTTCCATCGTTACAAAGGGCCGTCACCAGCTTCTACAATTTGATTTACGAAGCCCAGGCGTTTGCCACCGCAATGGCACGAATCGATACCGCGGAGCAGGAGCATTACGCCGGACGTATTGAAGGCCTCAATTGGGTCCTCGACCGCTGTCAGGAACTAGAAGACATGGACACCAACCTGACGCCAACGTCCCTCCAGCGTATTCTGGGGGAAGTCAAATCAGATTTGGAGCATGAGCTATCCGTCCAGCGAAGAGAAAAAGGACGGCGTGCCGATGGACGGGAGGAAGCCCTCAATTTCGTTGCGGATTATCTTTCAAGCCTCATCACAGCAACCGAAATCGAGTCTGCTAAAACCACCGTCTAACAGGGTCTTCTCAAGCAACAGGGGGCCTGCCTCTCCTCACGCGGCAGAGGCAGGCCCCCCTTCTCCAGCCAATCTCCCGGCGTCAGAAGAGTTACTCACCATCCACGCAGATCGCTGTATTGTCCCATGAGACAGGACCACGCTAGCCTACCCGTTTCGTCTGACCCGGAGCACACTCATTCCGTCTAATTTCAACTCGCAGGTGCGAGCGCACGTGCTCAAGCGGTAACTCTTCAAGCTACAGTCCTCGAGTTCTTGGATTGATCGCCTCAGCCGAGGATGGCTTTCATTAGCTAAGCAGGCAGATCATCAGTATGATCCAGATCGAAATTGAGTAACCCTTGACCAAGACTTCCCATTCTCACTAAGATAAAGCCATGTTTCCACCTTCCCGCAAACCAGGCAGCCAGTGGATTCCTGGCCCTCATCGCACCCCCAGAAGCAGGCCACGCCCCTCTGCAGACACTCCACAAGAGCAATTCGGCTCACTCAATGCCTCTCTATTGTTCTGCCCTCGGTGCCGTGTGGCCACTCCGACAAGAGAACGACTTCTCCTCGTTCTGCCAACCGGCAATCTGTATGAATATCTCTGCAGCCACTGTGGAACCTCTACGGGGTCGAAGACAGATAATCCCGCCAAGACCCCTCAGATCGTCGCTCCCTAGCCCCTTCACACATCAACGGTTGCAGAATCCCGTCCAGCCTACTCGTATGGGCAACGAAGATCGTGATCTGAAATCCAACACACCTCTCGATTCTGATCGCACAAAAGTCTAAGCGCCTGAAGGTGGAGAGCCAAAAAAACGGTATGTCTGGGGACCTACAGAAGAGATGGAGCGGCGGTCAAAGGCAGCAACCCCGACCCAATATCCCAATGCGACAAGGAGAGAGAAATACCAGAGCGCCTGGGTCAATCAATTTGGTCGAGCGGAATGCCTTCCTCAATCAACATCACCGGAATGTGGTCGCGGATGGGGTAGAGAATCTTCCGATCGGAGCGAATCAAACCACCGTCAAGCTCGCCAGACACGGGGCGCTTCCCTGCATTCTTCAATTCGCCACGGGCAACTGTAGCATTGAGCTTCTGAATGAGAGACTCTTCGGCCAGACTCACTGCTTGTTTCGTTTCCGGGCAACAGAGGATTGCCAAGAGTTCTTTATCAATACTCATGACTGTCAACCTCCCGCTGTGTGATAGCAGGTAGAATAATCGATAGCCACATCAAGCGCAAGTTGCCAGAAGGAACTCCTCATCCTCTGGTATATCTGCTACACTGAGCGAGCCTTCCTCGAGGATATGTCGCGATGATCAAAGCCTTCTCGAAGACATGCATGGCTGGCCTCATCGTGCTGGTTCCAGCCTGGGCGACGTTCTTGATTCTCAGGACGCTCTTTACGACACTCGATGGCTTGGTCGGACGATACATATCGGATCCTCTTCCCGGCCTTGGACTGCTCCTCTTGATCATCCTTCTCATTATTGTCGGCCTCATTGCTGATCATGTCATCGGGCAAGGCGTGCTGGCGCGGCTTGAACAACGCATTGAAAAGATCCCTCTGGTACAGAGCATCTATCTGACATTAAAAGGAATGACCGACGTCCTGAATTTTCGCTCTCGCTTCGGGCGCAGCAAGGTGGTCGCCTTTCCGTTTCCACGCGATGGCTGTTGGGCGCTGGGATTTGTGATGGGGACGGCGCCTCCGTCCGTTCAAGTCGAGCCGTCTCACACACTTTTCATGGTCTTCGTTCCCACCGCGATTCATCCCTTTACCGGCTTCCTGGCCTTCATCCCGGAACATGCGCTGCGGGCAATCAATCTTCCAGTCGAAGACGCAATGAAAATGGAGTTTTCTGCTGGGTTCTATAGACCGCCAAACGGTTGGCTCGACGCATCACCATCGCGTCTCACATGATCTATGGCGCGTGAGAGCATCCAGATCAGACCGGCGACCAGGGACGATGCGGACACCATCGTCGAGTTCAATAGGGCCATGGCACTCGAAACAGAGAATCGGCAGCTCGATCTGCCAACATTGCGCCAGGGCATTCGCGCATTCTTAGAAAACTCCGGCTATGGATCGTATATCGTGGCTGAACTTCCAGAAGACAAGAGCCGCAAGCCGGTTGGCCAGCTCATGATAACGTACGAATGGAGCGACTGGCGAAACGGGGTCTTTTGGTGGATCCAGAGCGTCTATGTCGCTCCGGAACGGCGTGGCAGGGGGGTGTTTCGAGCTATGTACGATCATATCCTGGCGAAGGCGCAAGCCGAACCAAAAGTCTGCGGGATTAGGTTGTACGTGGAACGGGAGAACCGCAGTGCTCAAGTTGTGTACCAGCGTGTGGGACTCGCGCCGTCCGTCTACACGGTATTCGAGCAAGATTTCGTCCTGGGGCCTGAGGCGGTCCAGAAATAGACAAGGAGTTCACATGAAAGTCGGTCGCTGTTTGCTCGGTTTCGTTATGGCTGTATTGTTGTTTCAAGGCTGTGCCTTCAGTCGAGGGGCGGTCGGCGATGACGTCAAAACCGAGATTGTCGCGGCGATTCAGAAAGGGACGACCACGAAAACAGAAGTGGTCAACCTGCTGGGCGCACCAGATCGGCTGCTGCAACTCAACGGACGGGATGTTTTTCACTATTATCGCTATGATGCGAAGGCGGGAAGCCTGCTCCTAATCCTCCTCAACTTCACGCGTCTGTCAGTGAAGAGTGATGACGTGTTTATCATCGTGAATCGTGACGGGATCGTCGAAGAGGTCATTTCATCGAAACGCACAGATAACCTGAGCTTTCGATTTTGGCCATTTGGGGATTGACATGAAGGATGTGGAGAAAAGGACCATTTCTTTGCTGGTGGCGGTGATGGTGTGTCTGCCATTCATGGGGTGTAATGTGGCTCGCGTGACCCTCAATACCACCCTCACTCCAGAGAGCGTCGCATTTATCGTTCCGGGAAAGACGACGTTGGCCGACGTTGTCACCAGGCTCGGCGCACCGGATACCATCACAGATGCTGATTCAGGGCTTGTTGCAACATACCGTTTCCTTGACCTGAAATACTCGCGGGTCAATTTGGGATGGTTAGCGAAACCCTGGACGCCCGTGGATCCAGATTTAATCTTTTCACGGACTGGACTCGGTGTCGATGAGTTCCAAGTGTTCTGTAACCCTAACTGGATTGTGGTGCAGCAAGGTTTTCAACGTAGTGTCACCAGACCTCCGTTCCATCCCTATCCGTTTTAACCACACAGAATCCCCCACTCCACAATGAATTGCCGCTGTTCTCCTCCGGCGGCTATAATGATGAGCCATGGATCAAAAAACCACGGACCATCCACCGCACCTCGACAGTGACCACGCATCCTCATCCTATATCCCAGCCGATAAAGATACCGAGTTTCTCCAGCGAGACGAGCTTCGGCCCATTCGCATCGGCCTCGAACTGCTCAAGCCAGAACTCATCCAAAATGAAGAGCAGATCCAATCCACCATCGTCGTCTTTGGCAGTGCAAGGCTGCAGGAACCAACGGCCGCGAGGCAGGCACTGAAGAAGGCGGAGGAAGAAGCAGCTCGGGCGCCGAACGACCCTGGCTGCCAACGCCATGTCGCAATTGCCAAACGACGGCTGGACTTGGCCAAGTATTATGATATTGCGCGAGACTTCAGCCGCGTCGTGTCGTCAACTTGCCAGATCAATGGCCATTGCGACTATGTCATCGTGACCGGCGGAGGCCCTGGCATCATGGAAGCAGCCAATCGTGGCGCAGCAGACGTGAATGCCAAATCGATCGGGTTGAATATTACCCTGCCCCATGAACAGCATCCCAATCCCTACATCACGCCGCGGCTCAGTTTTCAGTTTCGCTATTTCGCCATCAGAAAAATGCACTTCCTCATCCGGGCCAAGGCACTCGTTGCGTTTCCCGGAGGGTTCGGCACACTCGATGAGTTGTTCGAAACACTCACCTTGCTCCAGACCGGGAAAACCCAGAGCGTCATCGTCGTGTTGGTCGGACGGGATTTTTGGGAGCGGCTCATCAATTGGCAATTCCTGATCGATTGCGGATTAATTGCACAGGCAGATCTGGGACTGTTTCACTACGCTGAAACGGCCCAGGAAGCCTGGGACCTCATCTCACGCCACAATGGAGTACGTACGATATGAAACTCTCATTCCATGGCGCTGCCCGTTCCGTCACCGGGAGCAGACACCTGGTGGAAGTGCCCGGCTTTCGAATGTTGTTGGATTGTGGAATGTTTCAGGGGCGACGAGAAGAGGCGGTACGAAAAAACCGAGAACTGGGATTCGACCCAAAATCGCTCGGCGCCGTCCTGCTGTCACATGCGCATATCGACCATTCGGGCGCGCTGCCCGTGTTGCCGCGGCAGGGTTTCTCCGGGAAAGTCTACCTCACCCGAGCCTCAGCCGATCTCGCGGGCATCATGCTCGAAGATTCCGCCCGCGTGCAGGAAAATGACTGCCGGTACGTGAATAAACAAGAGAAGCGGCGCGGGAGAACATGCATTCAGCCCTTGTATGATGGCAACGACGTCAGGAAAATAGTCAAAAAGTTTGAAGGGGCACGATACGGGGATCAGCTGAAAATCGCCCCGCGCGTGGTGGCGTCGTTTCATGATGCCGGGCATATCCTGGGATCGGCGGCCGTCCGCGTCAAATATACGGCGCGAGGCAATAGCACCACCGTTTTATTTAGTGGAGATCTAGGGCGGTCTCACATGCCGATCCTTCGTGATCCGGAGCCGCCGCCAGCCTGCGATATCCTCATTCTGGAATCCACCTACGGCGACCGCCTGCACGAACAGGCTGGCGAAGAGATGAAGAAGAAAGCCCAGGACCTGATCGCCCATGCGCGGCAACACAAAAGCAAGATCATCGTGCCGGCCTTCGCGGTCGGCCGCACCCAAGAGCTGGTGATGCGGATTAAGGAGCTGGTGGGTGAGGGGCGAGTTGAGCCCATTCCCATTTATATCGATTCACCACTGGCCGACAAGGCTACGGGTGTGTTCAGGCGCCACCCGGAATGTTATGATGAGGAGACCATGAAGACCTTCTCATCCAGTGGAGACGTCTTCGCCTCGCGCTACATCCACTTCGTATCATCATCCGAGGACAGCAAGCGGCTCAATGCTATGCGAGGCCCCTGTGTCATCATCTCTTCGTCGGGGATGTGCGAGGGCGGCAGGGTCATTCACCATCTGAAACATGCCATTCAGGATGAGGCGAACGTGATCGTGTTCGTCGGCTTTCAAGCCGAGCATACACTTGGGCGCAAACTGGTCGAGGGTTGGGATGTGGTCCCGATCTTCGGCGTGCCAACGAAGCGCCGAGCACAAATCGTCAAGTTCAACGGCCTGTCGGCCCATGCCGACCGCAATGATTTGTTAGCCTACGTGCGAGCGATCACCCCACGGCCCAGCACCGTCTTCATCGTGCATGGTGAGGAGAAACAGGCCCTTTCGCTCGGCGCCGCAATCCAAGCGGAACATCCAAAGATCGATGTGCGGATTCCGCATCAGGGCAGCACGCATGATGTCTAGTGCCAGGCGTTCTATCCTGGCTACAGGACAAGGGATCGCCCGGCTGTTAACCCTGTCGTGCCTCGCCACCGTGATCGCAGGGTGCGTCTCACCAGCAACAGCTGAATCAACACAAGAACGTCAACGTCTGCGAGATCTCGGCATCGTGATCGGACAGTATCAGCCAGGCCCTCTGAATGCCATTACCGACGTGGCTGGTGTGAAAGTCGGTCACACGACCCTCATCCAAGGCGACGGGCCGCTCAAGCCAGGCCATGGCCCAGTCCGCACCGGCGTGACGGTCGTGATTCCGCGCGACGATGTGTGGCACAAGAAGGTGGCTGCCGGTTCCTTCGTCCTCAACGGCACGGGTGAAATGACCGGCCTCTCCTGGCTGGCCGAATCGGGATTTCTTGAGTATCCCATCGCGCTCACGAACACGCTCAATATCCCGCGCGTGGCGAATGGTGTGATGAGCTGGATGATCGGGCAATATCCGGATATCGGCATCTAAGATGACACGCTCACGCCGGTGGTCGCCGAATGTGACGATGGACGATTGAACGACATCCAGGGCCGCCATGTGTCCGAGCAAGATGTCATCGCCGCGCTCGACGGGGCTAGCGGCGGTCCGGTGCAAGAGGGCACGGTCGGTGCTGGAACCGGCATGGTGTCCTACGGGTTCAAAGGCGGCATCGGCACGGCCTCGCGGAAACTCTCTGAGAAAGAAGGCGGCTATACGGTCGGTGTCTTGGTCAATGCGAATCACGGCCGTAGGCCGGAACTCGTCATCGCGGGTGTGCCGGTGGGCAAACTCTATGAGCCGCCGCCACAGATGTCTAATGTCCTCTCGCCGGGCCAGAGCGAAGGCTCCATCATCGTCATCATCGCCACCGATGCGCCACTCGACAGTCGACAACTCACACGACTAGCGAAGCGCGCCGCGCTGGGCCTAGCCCGCACCGGCTCCACCGCCCGACACAGCAGCGGCGACTTCATGCTCGCCTTTTCAACCGCGAACGTCATCCCGCACTATCCCAAAGAGCCCACCTACCAGCTGACCCATCTCGCCGACACCCACTTGAATCCACTCATCACCGCTACGGTCGAAGCCACGGAAGAGGCCATCCTCAATGCCCTCACCATGGCCACCACCGTCACAGGCCGTGATGGGCATCGGATTGAGGCCATCGACCTGGGCCGCCTCCAAACACTCCTGTCCGGTTCGCGATGAAACTGATCCACAGAATTTCTGGGCGTTTGTTGTAAGGTGAACCAAGCTTGCAAATGTGGCGATTCCCTCGCTATCCTGCGAAGGTTAACCTGGAGGAATGGTATGGGCGACTATCAGATCGGCGGTGGACTCCAACTGCTGACGGCGGTACAAAAAACAGAAGCCTTTGCCGAGTTCCTCAAGGAGAGGATGGTGCACGCGTTGGAAACCGAGGACCCGACCGAACTGCACTACCTCCTGGCACAAGTCGACGACTACCACTCGTATCTCTGGCGATATTATAAAAAGCTCGCGCAGACCCGATCCCAGCGTATGGATCCAGGAGTCTAATCGCTAGCCGTTTACTCACGCCTACGCATGCCTGATTTATCGTCATCTGCCCCAGCTGCCCCGCAGAACACGGCCTTCCAGTTTGCCAACGCCCTGGCACAAACGGGCGATACGGAAGCCGCTGCCCGGGATCTCGCCGATGCGATTCAGACGCAGCTTGGTGGTACGCCGATTGATCTCGCCTGTGTATTCTTTTCCACCCATCATGCGGCGCGAGCCGAGGTGTTGGCGAATATGCTGACCGAGCGGCTTTGTCCTCGATTGCTCATCGGGTGCAGTGGGGAGGGTGTGATTTCAGGAGCCGAGGAATTGGAAACGGCTCCGGCCGTGACCGTATGGGTGGCGGTGCTTCCAGGCGTTGGGCTGGACGCCTTTCAGTCAGCATTTTCACCCACGCAGGACCAGTTCCAACTCTCCGGATGGCCTCCGCCAGGGGCGGGGGATACGCCCATTCTATTATTTGCCGATCCCTTCACGACTCCCGTTCAAGAAATCCTTGGCCTCATCGATGAACGATACCCTGGGGCCAAAGTCATTGGAGGATTGGCTGGGGGTGGACACGAGGCCGGCATGAATCGGCTGATTCTCCATGAGCAGGTTCTCGATGGTGGGTTGGTCGGTGTCCGTCTGTCTGGACCGATTGACGTTCGCCCTATCATCTCCCAGGGATGTCGTCTAGTCGGCGAACGGTTTGTGGTCACGAAGTCGGAAGGCAATCTCATCCATGAGCTTGGAGGGGCGCCAGCGCTCGAACGGTTACAAACAGTGTTCGAAACGTTGGAGGAGGAAGACCGGAGCCGGGCTCATCGAGCCCTCCATCTCGGCATCGTGATTGATGAGCACCAGAACCGCTTCGAGCGCGGCGATTTTCTCATTCGGAACCTCCTGGGGGCCGACCAAACGAGCGGGGCGATTGCGGTTGGAGAGGTGGTGCAAGAAGGACAAACAGTGCAGTTTCATCTGCGCGACGCGGAATCTGCCAGTGAAGATTTGCACCTGCTGCTGGCGGCCGACCGGATTGCGCATCCGCACCATCCGCTGGGCGCCCTGGTCTTCAGTTGCTGTGGACGAGGTCGAGGGCTGTTCGGCAGACCCCACCACGATGCCGCTGCCGCGACCGACCGACTGGGACCGATTCCGATCGCGGGGTTCTTTGCGCAAGGCGAGATCGGTCCTATTGGAAACCGCAACTTCTTGCATGGCTACACTGCCAGTCTGGCGCTCTTTGCCGAACGAGACCACTAACTCATCCAGGTTGACCCAGCCGTCCTGACCATGCCATACAGTGTGAGGAGGAAATTCTATGAAATCATTGTACATTTCATCACTCGTGGTGATGTCGGTGCTGACATTCTCATTGGGAGCAGGAGGTTCCATGGCCGAGAACAATCAGGAAGTCACAACGCCCTCTGGGCTCAAATACCTTGATCAAGTGGTGGGGACTGGTGAGGTCGCAGTCGCTGGCAAAACGGTGAACGTCCACTATACAGGGTGGCTGGAAAACGGCAAGAAGTTCGATAGCTCGGTCGATCGTGGACAGGCCTTCTCGTTTCCCCTCGGGGCCGGGCGCGTCATTAAGGGCTGGGACGAAGGGGTGCAGGGGATGAAGGTGGGAGGCAAGCGCAAACTGACCATCCCATCCAATTTGGGCTATGGACCACAAGGTGCCGGTGGTGCCATCCCACCGAATGCCACGCTGATTTTCGACGTCGAATTGCTCGGGGTGCGATAGCACGACCGTGCAGCAGACACCGCTCATCGCACAACATCGCGCCGCCGGCGCAAAGCTGGTCGACTTTGCCGGCTGGGACATGCCCATCCAGTACAGCGGCGTGGTAGATGAGTATCACACGGTCCGCAGCAAGGCTGGCCTCTTCGATGTGAGCCATATGGGGCGACTGGTCGTCACCGGCGCTGGCGCCGAATCATTTCTTCAGCGCATGACGACAAACGATCTCGCAACGCTACGGCCCATGCAGGCGCAGTACTCGATGGTCTGCAATGAGCAGGGCGGCATCAAGGACGATATCTTCGTCTATCGGTTGGCGAGGGCTGGAGAGTTTCTTCTGTGCGTCAACGCATCCAATCGAGACAAGATCGTCTCGTGGCTGACGGAGCACAGTCGGGCGGCTCCAGACTATCAGGTCTCCGACCGATCAGCGGAAATCGCCCAGATCGCCTTGCAGGGCCAGGCTGCGCGGGCGATCGTCGCAGCGATCGGATTGCCACAGTTGGAGCAGCTCAAGCTCAGAGAATCCACAATGGTACGAGTCGCGGATGTGGAGTGCCTGGTCGCACGAACGGGCTATACCGGAGAATTCGGCTACGAGTTCTATGTGTACGGACCAGCCGGCCCAGTCTGGGACAAGCTGTTGGACACAGGCCAGTCGTTTGGATTGAAACCGGCGGGTCTCGGTGCGCGAGATCTCCTGCGCCTGGAGATGGGGTATCTGCTCTATGGCAACGACATCGATGAGCGCACGACGCCAATCGAGGCCGGCGCGGAATGGGCCGTGCGTTTCGAGAAGGGAGACTTTATCGGCAAGTCTGCGTTGCTGGCACAGAAGCAAGCGGGTGTGTCTCGCCGATTCGTGGGCTTTGAATTACTGGAAAAGGCTGTTCCGCGCCATGGGTTCACCATCCTCTCGTCGTCGTCACCGCAGTCGCCCATTGGAGAAGTGACCAGCGGCAATCTTTCTCCCCTTCTCCAAAAAGGGATCGGCTTGGGATATGTGTCCCCGAAGTATAGCGACGTTGGAACGGACCTCTGTATAGATATTCGAGGAAAAGCGGTTCCAGCCAAGGTGGTGAAGGCGGCATTCTATAAACGTCCCGCCAAGTAATGGGCGCCCGCATCATTGGCTCTCTGCAACCAGTGGAATGGTGACCACGATCAACTGGGGAGCATCTCGTATGGTTCGGAATGTTTATACTGGGAAGGTCGTCACGCTGAATGTTGACACCGTGCAATTACCGAATGGCGTGACGATTGATCTCGAGACCATCCGCCATCCAGGGGCCGCTGCAGTTGTGCCCATGAAAGACGATGGCACGGTGGTGTTGGTTCGGCAGTTCCGTCATGCGGCCGGGGGATTCATTTATGAAATTCCAGCGGGAAAACTTTCTCCCGGTGAAGACCCATTACATTGCGCGGCACGCGAGCTGGAGGAAGAGGTCGGCTATCGCGCGGCTTCGTTTGAGTTACTCTCGAGTATCTTTACCGCACCGGGATTTGCAGATGAAGTGATCCACGTCTACAAGGCCACCGGATTGATAAAAGGCAGGCAGCAACTGGATCAAGACGAAGTCTTGGAGATTGTCGAGATGCCGTTGACCGCTGCGATGGAAAAAATCGTAGATGGGACGATTCGAGATGGCAAAACGATTGTTGGGTTACAGGCGGTGTATATCAGAGGGCTAAAAACAACCTAAGGGCACTCCACAAATAGAAGTGGAAGTGCCCTCAAGCCAAACCTCACTAGACGGAGTCTTACTTTCCGCCCTTATCCTTCTTCTCTTCGCCGAAGGTGTCGGCATGGCCGCCCTTCTTCTCTTCCTTCTTCTTCTCGTCTCCGTAGATCGCCTCAACTACCTGTCCAGGCTTCTTGTCCTTGCCGCCTTCCTTCGGGCCTTCCGCGAACGCCGGGGCGCTGAATGTGATCGCCACTGCCACTGCCATCACTGCCATCAACATGCTTTTCATCACGTATTCCCTCCTTGAGATTATCAATATGTACCAGCTATTCGGTACCTATGCAGACAGGCGAGCAAGCTCAGTGCCAGTCTGTATTCACCAGGGCGCTGCGCCAGTTGCGCTAAGAAATCAGTGGGTTCGAAAGAATCATCTCACGGAAAAGAGATGCTTCCTCGGGTTACACTCTGTGGCAGGATGGCGCAGATCTCTACGACATTGCCACAGAACCAGACCCGCAGCCTATGCCACGATTTGTCTCTCGACCTGATTCACAGTCCTCTCAAATCATGGTATCTTCCGTCCTCGTTGTCGCGTGCCAGTCGGGACTTATGCACCTAGTCGAGACAGCCACCAGCTAGACAACGCATCGTATTGAACAAGGCTCCTCAAGGCCTAATGAAGGAGAATCTGACCAATGTTGCTGAAGGGGAAAAAAGGACTCATCATCGGTGTCGCCAATAAACACAGCATTGCCTGGGCCATCGCCCAATCGGTCGCTGGCCAGGGAGCTCAGCTCCTTTTCAACTATCAAAACGAACGGCTGAAGCAAAACGTAGAGGAGCTGGCTGCTACCTTACCCGGCGCGAAAGCATTTCCATGCGATGTGAGCCACGACGGAGAGATTACGTCGCTCATGCAGCAGGTTCAGAAGGAAGTCGGCCAGATCGATTTCCTTGTCCACTCCTTGGCATTCGCTCCGCGCGAAGAACTCGCGGGTCAATTTGTGAATACGAGTCGACAGGGGTTTGCGATGGCGCTCGACATCAGCGCCTATTCGCTTGTGGCCGTTACCAGAGCTGCCTTGCCATTGATGACCGCAGGGGGCTCCATCGTCACGCTTACCTATCTCGGTAGCGAGCGCGTCGTACCTCACTATAACGTGATGGGTGTCGCCAAAGCCGCGCTTGAAGCGACGGTCCGCTACTTGGCGTATGACCTCGGTCCACAGAATGTCCGGGTGAATGCCATCTCTGCAGGGCCGATTAAGACCCTTGCCGCGCGCGGGGTCTCGGGCATTTCTAAGATGGTCGATCTGCATAGGGAATTTGCGCCGCTCCGTCGTCCAACCGAACAGGGTGAGGTCGGCGACACGGCCTTGTTCCTGGTCAGCTCGTTAGGACGGGGCATTACCGGTGAAGTGATCTACGTGGATGGCGGATTCAATATTCTGGGCATGATGGCTCCCGGTGAACAGGCGAGCTCCTGACCTATCGGCGGACGAAGACCTCAGCTCACAAGTGGGTCGTAACGTGTCCATCGGTCGTCACTGTTCGTCGGATGAACCAAGTGCGATGACAAAGAAACTATTTTTAATCCATCAGTTATATAGGCATCCGCACAGGTACCCGGTGGCACCCTGTTTGCTCTCACCTCAGCCAGTTACCCAAGCGGTGCCGTTTTCTCCGTTGGATGTCTGAATGATAAGGATCAACACTCTCGTCCTGGTGGGGATTGTGGCAAGTAGCCTGTTCTGCCTGCCGATTCCGTCTTCCGCGCAGGAGTCAGGCGAGCATCTTACCAAACAAGCTCTTGAAGAATGTCATCGCGGGAGACTGGCCATTGATCGTGCGACACGCCTTGCCCATTTTTACCAGGGACAGATTGTGGGGGAGCGCGCGGTAGCTGTAGATGAGGGAAGCGCCGATGCCCACTTTGCGTTATTCTGCAATCTCGGAGAATTGCTCCGTGTCGACGGAGAATCCCTCACCTCGCTCTTTGGGCTCCGCCGCATGATGAATGAACTCAACCGGGCCCTTGAACTTGATCCAGCTCACATCGATGCGCTCTCGGCGAAAGGAACATTACTAGTGAAATTGCCGAGCCTATTGGGGGGCGATGCCGAAAAAGGGGAGGCGCTTTTGGAGCAGGTTGTGAGCCGAGCGCCGAAAGCCGTTAATGCTCGCTTATCCCTTGCCAAAGTTCGATGCGAGCATGGCCGACATCAGGAAGCCGTGACATTGGCGACTGATGCCTTAGCCCTCGCCCAACAACACAACCGACCCGACTTTATCCCCGAGGCGCGGGCGGTGCTTGAGCAGCTCCAGGCCAACGCCACCAAAGCGACCTACAAAACTCAATTCTAAAATCCTGCTGCCACGTCGGCCTTGATCGGATCGTAATCAAGACTCATCGAGTGTTTTCCGCAACGTCTTCAAGCGCCCCTGCCGTTTCTTTCCCTCAATCCGCCGATTCTGTGAACCCTTCGTTGGCTTCGTGGCTCGTCGCTTCTTGCGCGGGATGGCAACGCTCTGAATCAAAAGGCGGAGCCGCTCCAGCGCGTCCTCACGATTTCGCTCCTGTGTCCGATGTTGCTGCGCCTTGATCGTGATGACGCCATCGGCTGATATGCGGTGATCTCGCACCTTCAACAATTCTTCTTTGTAGAACGGTGGCAGGGAAGAGGCGCGAATATCGAATTGTAAATGTATGGCCGTCGAGACCTTGTTGACGTTTTGCCCGCCAGCGCCTTGCGAGCGGATGGCATGAATCTCGATGTCCTGATCGGGAATAGAGACTGATGAAGAAATAGGCAGCATGATGAGTAGCTAGCATACTTACTGTGTCGACGCAATGAGCCCCTTCACGGGTATCCGGTGTAAGGCGAGAAATACTGGACCAGTCCTCAAAAGGAAAACGGAAACCTCTCACCCCGAGACGAATCTGTTTCCCGCGTCAACAGCACGCCTGGCTGGCAGGGGCGGCAACAGTAACTATCCGAAAGGAAGCGGTCTCTGGGGGAGATCAAGCAGCCAAGGGACAGGGAGAATGGTCTCTAATGGGGCCAGGGTTGGTCTGCAACGTCATACCGGGCATTGAGCGGAAGAAGAGGATCGGCAAGGTACGACGGCGGGAGGGGCAGCCTGCACGCCGCACATGAGAATGTCTATGCTTGCTCTGGGCTTGAAAGGATCGGGTAGCAGAGGACGTGCTACCCGATCCTGGTTATTCAATCAGAGCGCTTATGGCAGCCACCTTGTTATGCGGCACAGTGTCTACCATCGTCGATCGCGGTCCATCTGCAGATCTCTGTGAATTTCCACGGTGCGGGAATTCGTGTTTTGGACGATACGGTTGTTCTTCAAGGTGAAAAACTCGTTGAGTTCTCGAACCTGGGAGGGTGCCACCTTCAGTGGTTCGGACATAACATACCAACTCACCCCTTCACTACAGGGTGGTGTCGTCAAGGAGCCTGCATAGGTAAAGACATGGTCGTTTTCCGCCGGAATCAACTTCGATGGATCCAACAGTAGCCCGGCGCCGGTCTTGTTATACGCGTCGTGTTCCCGTGGAGTATGCTCGATGATCTTCTTCAAGATAGGGTTCTCAGCGGCAGAGCCGTGTGATCCGTCTAAGAAGATCCCTAACACGGCAAGCTTGCCATCCTCGCGTTGATGCACGAAATGCAATTCCCCTCCGTACTGGTTTCCGGCGGGAGACTGACCCTTTATGATGAGGTGCTCACTGGGTGTATGGAAATGGAACTGGACGAGCGGATACACATCTTTTCCGATCAGCAATCTCCCGGGGTAGCCAACTGAGAAGGAGACTTGTACCGCATGGCCGGTGTTCCGAAAGACATAGGCATTTCCCTCGTCCTTCGAAATGGCCACTCCTTCTGTACTGCTGATCGAAGGCGCGTACCGTACGGCCAAAGAATCTGCATGGCGCTCGGGTTCGGCCGGCGGGTTGTTGTCGGGACTCTGAGTTTTGGGGTTGACGGTGATCGGAATGGGATTTGAGGTCAGATTGATTGCGATCGGAGATTGATGGGACCCAATCGCACATGCGGCATACGGGTACCTAAACGTGGCTCTGTTTGGGCTCGTTTGCCCCTCAACTATTGCCCAGTAGGTCCCGTCATCCCCCTGACCTCGTTCCTGATTCAGGGTTGAGTGATCCCAGTCACTTGCACTGACGGGGCCTGACAAGATGATCGCAACAATGCTGAACATAGCGACGTTCACCGAATATGCCTTCATATGTTTTCCCTTCATCGTTGTGGTGTGAGCAGGAGCCTGTCGTAAACATTTCTCCGTCAAATATGATCAATAGGCCGGTGTCAGCAGGTTTGTATTCGGCAATCTGGAGCCGATGATGCTGGAGTATGAGTGCCTGAGATGGCGGGATCGGTGGAAGGGAGGAGAGGGGCACTCTCGACAAAGCTGGGACTGACGAATAGGGCAGACAATAGAACGAGACACATCGCATGCATCATGAGACCTCCTTTTTATATGAATTGAAATGAAACGAATGAGGATTGATTAGCGGACTCCAACCTCACCAAACGACGATCCTCTTGCTCGGAAAATAATCTCAGCCTGGTGCAAGTTAGCCCGACCGCCCATGAGGCCAATATCTGTGTAGATCAAGATGCTCCCACGGTTGTGCTCATGGTTATGAAATCGTTTTTGGCGAACCTATGTACCATGAAGCTCTACGTATTTACAATCAGGGGAGGTATGTATATAGCAGCATTAATGACTGTAGGAGTGCCTGATCCATCACGAGATGCCGTCGGATCGCCTCACGCCACGATGCGTTTTGCTTCGGACGAATGCAGATGGCCTGGAATGAATTAATGAGGTCTTCTGTATGGCCTCGACACGGCTACCCTGCAGTATGAAAGGCCGGCCGTAGATCTCCGCATGCCTGGCGTGCGGAGAACCATGCCAGGGTGAGCGATATCGATAGCCTTAAGACTCTATTTCCAAGGGAGTAGGTCCTAGCGTTTTTCCTGCTGGATGGGGTACAAGGTTTGCCGAAGGTGAAGCACGGACCTGCGATTTCAACTCAATAAGACGTCATGCTGGAGTGGAGGAATGCAGGGGGTGGTATTCGCTTGTCACCAAAACAACATGCGAGTGTCTAACAATATGAATGATACGCCTGCTTAAGGAGGAATCATGCAGTGTGCAGCCGCCAATCAAGGGGCACGTCAGTGGGGGCGGGGAATCGCTGTCGTGGCCTTTGCGTGGAGTCTGCTGGTCGGGGGAGAAACCTTCGCCCAGTCCCCCTCGACATTCAGTCAGGACTTTCGTCTATGGTCACCCGTGTTTATGACGGTGAAGCTGCCGTCATCCTTTCTGGCGTACATGGAAGTCAACCCACGCTTCGCCGATCTGGATGAGGCCGGCCATATCGATCAGCTGATCCTTCGCCCCGCGCTCGGCTATCAACTGACGGAGAATCTCTCGATCTGGCAGGGCTATGCCTGGGTCGGCAACTTCAATCAGCGGCATACACCGCCGCAGTCGCCGTTCTTCGATGAGAGTCGCATCTATCAGCAAGTGCTCTATAAACGAAAGTTCGACTCCTTCACGATCACCAGTCGTACCCGCCTTGAGGAACGTTGGATTGAGCACGTGGACGGCACTGCCGTCCGGTTCCGCACGATGTTGCGGGGGCAGTATCCACTACCCATGGCTCCAGAATGGGCTCTTGTCGGATATGAGGAAATCTTTGTCAACCTGAATACGGTCGGCGCGCGAGGACCACAGGCCGGCTTCGACCAAAACCGGGTCTTTGTCGGGATCAATCGAACATTTTCAAAATATGTCAATTTGGACGTGGGCTACCAGAATCAGCTCCTCAACAGCCGGTCGATTCCTGACCTTGCCAACCAGATGAACCATATGGTCCTGCTGCAGTTGTTTATCAATCTGTAAGAGGTCACGGCAAAGATCGGTCTGGCTATGACTCTCACCATCGGGATGGGTGGGGGGGAGGGATCGAACCAGGACGATGGCTTTTGTGGCCCTCTCCCCTCTACGAGCAGACAGCTTACTGGAGTTCAGGTAGGCGATCGATGATACGCAGTCTCAAGTCATTCCCGAGTCGGATCTGCACCATCTTAGTGGCGAGCTTCTCTCGGATCCGTCGCATATCCTCCGGAGTGAATTGCAATTCTCCTCCGCACCGATCGACGAGATGATAAACAAGCAGGGACGTCAGGTAGTGAACTTCCTCGTCGCTGGCGTGCTGGCTCAAATTTAAGAATTGCGACATCGTGGAGGTTTCTCGTGTCCGGTGCCTGTCACTTATCGCTAAGTCGACGAGGCTTCTACAATGCCGCAAACGTAGGGGTGTGGCTGTCTCTCTTCCGTCCGATAGTCTAGAATTCCTGCCTTCTTCGAATCAGACACTCAACCGTGCGCCATCGCACATCCCGTGCGCGCGAGCACGATCATATTGTGCAGTGAGCAACAGTGGAGATGGATTTCACTCTGCTCACACGACACTTCTGCAATACTTCATATACTTATGGATGACCAGATTGGTGGCCCTATTGTTGCTGTAGTACTCAGCAAGATCGAACTGTATCGGAGGCCAGGGCCATGGACGGCACCTCGGTAGTTACTACTTCACGCTCCATTTCCGCAGGCGAAGAAGATGTTTGCCATAAGTCACTCCCCAACATAGCAGCGTTGAATTCCGCTGCGTTTCAGGCGCAGTACGTTGGTCGGGATATCGGGGCAGGACTCATTACCGGTGTGATGGCTATTCCTTTGTCAGTGGGGATCGCCATCATGTCTGATTATCCGATCAAGGTGGGGCTCGCCACTGTGGCGTTTGCCTGCTTGATCGGCTGGATCAATGCCTGGTTCAAACCAGGTAACTTCATCGGGTGCCCCGGGATTGCGGCAGGGCTCGCGATGGGGGTCGCCAGTTTCGGCATGGAAAATATGGCGTTTGTGATTTTTCTCACGGCTGTTATGCAGGCCGTCATTTGGAAGTTTAGCTGGCAACGCTATATTCTGTTGGCCGTTCCGGCGTACCTTGTCGAAGGTTTGTTGGCGGGGATCGGTCTGAAAATTGCGCTCAAGTTCTTCGCCTTCACCTATGAGATCCCAGCCGACTTGGTAACGGCCGAGGCATTCTTCAATACACCGCGCGTACAGATGGTGCTCATTTCCATTGCTGGCCTGATTCTGTTTGTCGCTCTCTTTAGGAAATTCAAGTATCAGCAGCCGGCCGTTCCCTATTTCGTCATCATTGCGGCGGGAGTGGCGCTGGCGCAATTCATTCACGTGCCGATGTTGCATGTGGAGGATGTGCCGCTGTCACTGGCGCTTCCCATACCCCACTTCGAGAGCGGACTCACCTGGCTGTATGTGTTTGGATTTGCGGCCATGCTGGCGATGATTGACGGGATCGAGCAAGTCATGAGCAACGTCGCCATCCAAAAAATCGATCCCCTCAAGCGTGAGTACAACAGCAACAACAGTTTGTTCTCGATTTGGATTGCCAACATCGGATCGAGCTTCTTCAGCGGCATGACGAATCTGGACGGGTTAGCCAAGAGCACCACCAATCGTTTGGCAGGCGCCTGCACGAAGTTCTCCGTCTTGATCATCGGCTGCGTAGCCACCTTCTTTGTCATCAATCTACAATACCTTGAATTATTGCCGAAGTTCGCCGTGGCGATCGTCATGATGTTTACGGACTGGAAGATGATTGCCGGGCTGATGCACGTGACTCATCACGGTCCGTATGCCATGGTTCTGGCAATCCTGCGGGCGCCCTCGTCTATAAGATCGGTATATTCGAAGGTCTGCTTCTGGCGATGGCCATCCATGCTGCCGTCTATTACCTGGTGTATACGCAGGTCGACAAGCAGCCAGCGAAAGTCGTCGTTAGCAACTATTTTGCAAAGTTGAAGAAGCTGAGTACAGCACCATGATAGTTGTTCTGCGGAAAAGCATGCGTGTGATAACTAAGTTTCACGAGCGGCAATCAACAGCTTCAAGGGTGGAAGTCGGCTAGGGGCAATAGTATCCGTGGTATCCATGCGAAAGCGTGGTAGCGGCAACGAAACATGCTTTATTGAACATGTTTGGAAATGTCTAACGAAAAGAGAACCGATTTAGAAGTTGTTCACGTTTGAGCGTCTTCACAAAAGGTGACCTTCCCTCGATTTCACAGACACCTCCATAAGTGGGAGAATGCTGAAATCGGAGGGCAGTATGAGTACGAAGACAGGACGGTCGTATACGGAGACGTTTAAAGAAGAAGCAATGCGCTTAGTCCGGGAGTCAGGGCATCCCGTCGCACAGGTGGCGTGGGATTTGGGCATTGCCGACCATCTCCTCTACCGGTGGCGAGCGGAGCAGCAGCAGGCCGAGGGGCTTGGCCACAGCCGGCAATCCCTACGGGCTGAGCAGGCTGAACTGGCCCAGCTGCGGCGTGAGAATGCCGTCTTGAAACAGGAGCGGGATTTTTTAAAGCGTGCGGCGGCGTTCTTCGCGAAGGAGTCCCGATGAGATACCGGGTAATCCGGGAGCACGACCGTCGCTATCCGATCCGCCTCATGTGTCGCGCCCTCGTGGTCTCGGCGGCGGCTACTACGCGTGGCGAGCACGGCCGGAGAGTCTCCGATCACGACAGGCACGCACCCTGCTCTCGGCGATTCGCGTGCTCCACCAAGAATCACGGGAAACCTATGGCAGCCCCCGCATCTGGGATGCTCTGGTTAGGCAGGGACATTGCGTTGGCGAACATCGCGTCGCTCGGCTCATGCGTAGGGCAGGGATTCGGGCCAAGACCGTGACGAAGTGGCGTGCCACTACCCAGTCGCAGCATCGGTTCCCTGTGGCCGCGAACACCCTGGATCGAGCCTTCATGGTCGCGATGCCCAATCAGGTGTGGGCCGGAGACTTGACCTACATCTGGACGCTGGAGGGCTGGCTCTATCTGGCCGTGCTGCTGGATCTGTACTCGCGCCGGGTGGTCGGCTGGGCCATGGGACAGCGGTTAACCGTTGATCTGGCCGAGCAGGCCCTCAGGATGGCGCTGGCGAACCGGGCTCCCACGGCGGGGCTCCTCCACCACTCGGACCGCGGCAGTCAGTATGCCGCCACGAGCTATCAGCGGCTGCTCGATGAGTACGGCCTCATCCCCAGCATGAGCCGCAAAGGGAACTGCTGGGATAACGCCTGCGTGGAAAGTTTCTTTGGAACACTCAAGCGTGAGCTCGTCTATCATCGGCACTCCACCACGCGAGACGAAGCGACACAGGACATCTTCGAATACATTGAGGTGTTCTATAATCGGCAGCGGCGCCACTCGACCCTCGGCTATCACTCCCCGGCCGAGTACGAAGCGAGGGCGGCCGTCGCGTAACCCGGTGTCCACGGAGTTGGGGGAAGGTCAAGGCCTGTCGAGGAGTATTCCCCCTCTCTTGGGAATACATTCCGGATACGCAATCGAGAAGGATGCCCCGTACCCACGTGCGAGGTGTTGAATGCGGTACTCAGGATGGTGAATATCTGAGCATAGTGCCACAAGCTGCCATAGAGTTCTTCTGACTACAAACCAGTGCGTCGGCGATTTCGGTTCCCTCCTCCGCTCGAAATAGCACAATTCATTTTCAGGCAGTTGGCTAATGCGCTGCACCAACATGGCCGATCGATGAATGTGAAAGGTTCATCGAATTGAGACCACCTTCAATCATCTACTAAGCATCTGGTTGATGGCTGGACCAAGAGCCACATCAACGGCTTCGAAAGCTTCTGGTCGTTTGGCAAACCTATTCTGCACAATGACCGCGGCGTGTTTAAATATCACTTCCCGATGTACCTAATAGAAATTGAGTATCGGTTTAACCTCCACAAGGACAACCTCTTCAAGCTCTGCTTGCGGTGCTTCTTTGTTTAGGTGGCGCACTCATCCAACGGCAGTCGCTCCTCCGTGAAGACTGGGGTGAAAGTAAAATCCCCGAAGCATGACGTGGCCCTCGCTTTCAACTATGGATCCCGTCCCTAGCAGGGAAATCTAGGGCTAAGGTATGCCCCTATTGACAATCAGTTGGTGAGTCGTTTAGAAGGGAACGGTTGAAATTAGAGCTATATAACTCACGGTCAGTGCGATAAGGCCTTGGGTAAGCTAGGCCCATATGCCTATGTAGAGGGCGCGGGCATAGAGTATTTGTCATGCGAATACTGGTTCAAGAGTCATGTCGGAACTCTGTCAAAGCACCCATGCCAAGACAGCGAGAAAGTTCGTGAGCGTCTTGCTACTGTTCATCACCTGAATCGCCAAGAAAATATAAGAGATCGCCTCTCTATTTCCTAGGACAACCGCTTTGTCTGGCGGTTGATGGTTTTGTAGATATGAATAAACTCGTTCAGGTTGCCCTAAAAAAGCCTTATACCTTCGTAGTCTTAGCTATCCTCATCGTGGTGTTCGGGGTGATGACGATATTCGAAGCCCCGACCGACGTTTTCCCTAATATCCAGATGCCTGTGAGCTCGGTGGTCTGGCTCTATGATGGCTTGATGCCACAAGAGACCGAGGGGCGAGTCACGCGTGTATTCGAACAAATGTTGACTCAGACGGTCGAAGGCATCAAGACGATCGTGAGTACATCGTATTTCGGTCACTCCATTATCAATATTTTTCTCCAAGACGGAGTTGATCTAGCCGGCAGCGAGGCCGATATCGTAGGAATATCGCAGACCTCCGTCAAAGCGCTCCCGCCGGATGTGGCCGCGCCCATGGTTATGCGACTGTTTCCCTCCCAAGTGCCGGTAGCCGTCTTGCAAGTTGAATCCGATGTGCAGACACCCGCGGAGCTCTATAACCTCTGCGTCATGCGAATTCGACCTATGCTCGTCACGATACCCGGTGCAATTCTGCCGCATCCCTACGGGGGGCAGGACATGCAGGTCATGATCAATGTCGATCAGCAGAAATTGCTGGCTCGTAACCTCACCACGGAGGACGTGCATCAAGCGATAGAGAGACAGAACCTCGTGCTGCCAGGCGGGGACATGAAGATCAAGGAAACCGACTGGCTTGTGCTGACGAACGCATCTCCGCTGAAGATTGAAGAGTTCGACGACATCCCGATCAAGCGAGACGGAAACTCCTTCATCCATCTGAGCGACGTCGCCACGGTTCGCCTGGCTGGCCGGGTACAAACGAACTCAGTGCTGGTCGACGGCAAGCAGGCCGTCATCGTCGTCGTCATGAAGAGCAGTGAAGCGTCGACCATTGATATTGTGGATGGCATCAAAAAAATGATCCCACGCATCACTGAGGTCGTGCCTGCTGATGTGAAGGTGAGTCTTATCAGCGACTCCTCGGAGTTCGTGCGGGATGCCATCGCTGATGTGGTGCACGAAATGGTCATTGCCGCCGCGCTGGTCGGCTTCATCGTCCTGCTGATGCTCGATCCTGGCGCCCGACGGTCATTGTCCTCACCTCGATCCCACTCTCCATCCTTAGCTCCATCATCTGCCTCCATTTACTAGAAGAATCGATCAATATTATGACCCTCGGTGGATTGGCGCTGGCGGTGGGTATTCTCGTCGACAACGCCGCGGTCATGATTGAGAATATCGACACGCACCTCGCCACGGGTAAACCGTTGGAAGAGGCGATTATCGATGCCGCCAATCAAATCATTCTTCCCACATTTGTCGCCACGCTGGCCATCACAATAGTGTGGGTTCCGCTGTTCCATTTAACCGGCATTGCCGGTTGGGTGTTCCCGGCTATGGCCGAAGCAGTCGTCTTTGCAATGCTGGCCTCCTTTATCTTGACCTACACCCTCGTGCCGACTATGGCGAAGTATGTGCTGAAGGCTCATCACGAGGCCGAGTCGGGGGGTGGTGCCTGGCTCGCTTCGGGCGGGAATTCCAGCATGCCTTCGACCGATTCCGTGATCGCTATACTGCACAGCTTGAAAGCGTAGTTGCCCATCGCGTGGGCTTCGTCACGATCTCGATGGTGTTCGCGCTGGCATCACTCGTCCTGTTTTACTTCGAGGGCCAAGAGTTTTTCCCCCAGATCAAGGGCGGTTTGTTGCAGATGCACATGCGAGCGCCGCTCGGGCTGCGGATCGAGGCAGCAGGGCGCATTGCCGCCCGCATATCAGACGACATCAAGGAATCTTCCCTGGTAACGTCGAAGCGGTTATCAGTAATTGTGGACTCCCGGTTGGGGCGCATAACCTCGCCTTCATTCCTACGCCAACGATTGGAACTCAGGATTGCGATCTCACTATTACACTGAAGGATCAGAGAACTCCGGTGTGGGAATATCGGAAGGTGCTCCGTAAACGTTTGACGGAGCGCTATCCAGGGACGGAGTTCACGTTTCAACTGGCTGATCTGACCGATAATATTTTGAATTTCGGCTCGCTCGCGCCGATCGACCTGCAGATCAATGGGCCGGACCTCTATGCCAATTTCTCGTCTGGACAAAAATTGGCTGGTAAGTTCCGCCAATCCAGGCGCCGCCGACGTGTAAATTTATTCAGACCATGTTCCAGCCGACAATCCTGGTTGAAGGCGACCGGCGATTCGCGCTCGGCTTGAATCTGAACCAGAGAGACTTCGGTTTCAACATGCTCCTGGCAACTGCAGGAAGCCAGCAGATTGATCAAAAGTATTGGCTGGACCGTTCGACGCAACAGTCGTACCGGCTCAATGTCTATACCCCTAGCCCCAGCTGACAAGCATCAAAGATCTCCAGACGATCCCGGTCGCTCCAGAAAACCGAGAGAGTGGGGAAGGTGGGGGCGGAGTCCAATTGCTGGGCAATATGACCAACCTCTCCTTGATTGGCACACCGGCTGGTGACTGACCGGAATCTTCTCCCGATGATTGACGTCCTGATATCAGCGGAGGGTCGCGACCTTGGTGGGGTGTTGGCGGATGTCCGGAAAATTGCGGAGAGTATCAGGGATGAGCCGCCCGAGGGGCAGAAGTAGAAATCCATGGTCAATCCGAAGTCATGCACGATGCATTTGTAGAACTCGGGGGCGATCTCCTTGTCGCAATTTCGCTGGTCTATCTGTTGATCGTCGTCAATTTCCAATCCTGGCTTGATCCCTTCATCATCATTAGTGGCTTGGTGGGGCGTTCGCGGGTATTGCCTGGTCGCTGTTCATAACCCATACCTATATTTCGGTGCCGGCGTTGACCGGAGCCATCATGACGATGGGTACAGCCACCGCCAACTCCATCCTGCTCGTCTCCTATGCGCGTGAACGGCTTGCCGTCCACGGTGATGCGCTGCGAGCTGCGGTCGAGGCGGGGAAGGGCCGTATTCGTCCGGTGCTCATCACCGCTGCCGCAATGATTATCGGCATGCTCCCGATGGCAATGGCCAATTCCCCAGAATGCGCCGCTGGGACGCGCCGTCATGGGGGGATTAACAGTTGCGACCCTGTTCACGCTATTCTTTGTTCCTTGCGTCTACGCCATCATTTACCACCGGCGAAGTGTTCTCCGAGAGGAGCGTGCCTGATTATGAAAAACTTAGGTGGGAAAGTCCTTCTGTTTCTAGTCGTCTGCACGGGGCTCGTGTTTCTCGTGTACCGGTTTAGCGGCCTTCAGCAAGAAGCGGCTGCGCTGCATAAGGATGCCCAGGAAAGCGCCGTCACCCCGGTAGCCCTTACGCATTTCGAACGGGCGCAGAGGCAACCGATACCATTACGCTACCGGGCACTGTTGAGGGTTGGTACGAGGCGCCCATCTATGCACGTGTCGAAGGCTACGTGAAAGCCTGGTACAAGGATTATGGCGCGCTTGTGAAGAAAGGCGAGGTCCTCGCCGAAATGACCACGCCGGATCTCGATGCAGAATACAGACAGGGACAAGCGGATTTGGAATCTGAACGTGCCAAGAATGCGCTGGCGCAACTGACAGCCGAGCGCTACGTGGCCATGCGAGAAAACCAGGCGCTTTCTGAACAAACCATCTCTGTGCAACTCGCCGAGGCGAAGTCCGCGGCGGCGAAAGTCGCGGCAGCTGAGCAAAAGGTGAAGAACATTGAGGCCTTCATTGGTTTTAAAAAGATCACAGCTCCATTCGATGGAGTCGTGACTCAGCGCAACATTAATGTCGGTGATTTGGTGTCCAAAGAGGGCAGTATCAACACCCCCAACGCAAAGAATAACCTGTTTACGGTCGCCGAAGTGGATAAGTTGCGACTTTTTGTGAACGTACCGTCACGGTTCGGGCCATTTCTCAAACCTGGCCTGACGGCTGATGTCACGGTACCGCAGATCCCCAATCGCCATTTCAAGTTCATCTTTCTGACCGTGGCGAAGGGCTTTGATGTGAACACACGCACGGCAGTCACGGTTTTTACCATTGATAACAAGGATCGAGCGCTCTGGCCAGGCTCCTACGCCACTGTTCATCTGACCGCTCCGGTGGAGTCCGGCGTGATGACAATTCCGACGAGTGCGTTGGTCTTTCAAGAACATGGCACGCAGGTGGCGGTTGTGACAGAAGACGACAGGGTTCACTTCAAACCAATAGAAGTCACAAAAATCCTCGACAACGTCATCGAGCTAACATCGGGCATCTCCGAAGACGACAGGATTATCAATAATCCAAGCGCTGCGCTACTCGAAGGGGATAAGGTGCGAATCGTCACACCAGCAGCTGGATATGACATTCTTAATCCAGAAGCCAAGACGGCGGAGGCCGCTGGCTCGAAGAAGTAATCTTCCCGATGTCCCTATGGATATTTAGATAACACGCACATATATGACGATCGACCCAAATCGACTAGCGTTTGCAAATGGACAGACAATGGCACACATCCGGCCTAGCTGGTTATGGCAAAGCGGCTTGTTGGCAGTGGTCCTCAACCTGACTGCTTGTGGTTGGTTCCCGGCCGTCAACCTGGCACCTAAGTATGAACCGCCGCAATACGTCGTTCCTGACTCCTGGCATGGCTCAAGTCCATTTGTAGAAGCGAAACCAACCGATGGGGAGCTCCGTCCTGATTGGTGGAAGCTATTTAATGATCCAGTGCTGGACAAACTTATCGAGCAGGGCATAGCGGCGAATCCAGATCTACAAGCGGCTGCCGAGCGATTTGTGCAAGCCCGCGATATCATGATGGCAGCCCGATCGCAGTATTTCCCTCGTATTGGCTTGGAGATGGGTGCGTCTCATAACAGGCAATCGTTTGATCGGCTCTTCCGACCTGAGAACAGTCCGCTCCAATCAAGCACCGTGGAGCCAGGGGGGATAGCATCCTGGGAGCCAGATTTTTGGTCAGCCCTCCGCAATGCCACACAGGCGGAAATCTACCGCGCCGAGGAACGTGCCGCCGACTGGGGGCTGGCTCGCCTCAGTCTGCAGGCAGAAATAGCTGCGAATTACTTTACTATCCGCGGCTTCGACGCGCAGAAGGCGATCTATAAGCAATCGATTGATCTCTATAAAGAGACGCTCAATGTCGTCAAAACTCAGTTTGCCGGTAAGATTGCCTCGGCGCTCGACGTCGCTCGTGTTGAGTCATTGCTCTTCAGTACGGAGTCAAAATTGGCACGAATTGAAGGCCAACGCCAAATTGCCGAACAAGCGATCGCTGTCTTGGTCAATTTGACGCCTGACAGTTTCTCGATTGAACCGATGGATGAGCTTCGGATGGCAAATTTCACAATTCCGAGCAGCCTTCCGTCGACCTTGCTGGAACGTCGACCCGACATTGCGATGATGGAACGACGAATGGCCGAGGCAAACCGTGTCATTGGCATTGCCCGGGCAGCATTTTTCCCAAACGTATCCTTCCGACTCAGTGGGGGCTTTGAAGAGAAAGGGTTGGATCTGATCAAGCTTGCCAACAGTTTCTGGTCGTATGGGGCAACCTTTTCCGTGCCCTTATTTCAAAGCGGTTATCGGCGCGCACAATTACAACAGGCTTGGTCGGCCTATCGGGAGACGGAAGATCTGTATCGTGGCACAGTACTCAAAGCCTTTCGTGAAGTGACGAATAATTTAACGATGACGAACCGCTTGGCGGTCGCTGCAGAGCGCCAGGACGCTGCAGTCGGGGCGAATTTCACAACGCAAAATCTCACGATGCAACTCTATCGGGGCGGCCTGGCGAATAGTCTTGAAGTGATTTTTTCCCAGCTGGCTACGCTTGAGGCTCGCATCAACTCCGTGGAAATCAAGACAGAGCTACTGAAGACCTCCGTCGAGCTCGTTCGCGCGTTTGGCGGGGGATGGAATCGTGGTCAACTCCCTTCCGATGACGAGATTCAGCCTTTCGGTACGTTTCAGTATTCAGACCTCGACAAACCAAAACCGGTGGGGGGAATCGATGTCAATGTCGGCGAATCAGCTAAGCCCTATAACGATCTGACAACCCCCAAGGCTCCTTCGGCAACCGGGAGTAATCCGTGAATGGGGTGTCACATCACGCGAGAGAGGAGTGCCGGGTCATCAGGCTGAGATTCGGAGAGGGTACTGTTCCACCCAAGCAAGGCTGGTGCCTACCTATTGTCACAGACGGCCACATATGGTGAAGCTGGCGGAGGAAATAACAACATGATGAAATGGAGTGCGAGGCTCATCGTCATCCTCATGAGTGTGTTGACTTGGTTTCCGATGCAGGGAGACGCGGCGGATACGCGTTCCTTGTCGCCGGAAGTGGTTGCAGACTTTATTCATGCCGTTGTGGAAAGCCATCGGGCGTTCTACACGGCTCATGTCGTTTCCCCCTTAGAAGAGGTGGGAGCAGCCAGAGCGGGTAGTGAATGGCACAATGACAAAAAAATCATCCCTCTGCCTGTTCAGGTTCTGAATGAGACCAGCCAGATGTTCTCGACCCAATCCACTGGACTTCGATACCAATTAATCAGTCTGTGGCCGATTAATCGGAAGAATGGTCCCCGCGATCAGATCGATAAGAAAAGCCTGGAAACGGTTATGACCAAACCAGAACGTCCGGTCACGCGTATCGTCAAGATCAATGGGCAATCCTACTTTCAGGCTATTTATGCCGATATCGCGCTAAGTCCGGCTTGCGTGACCTGCCATAACAGTCATCCCGACAGTCCAAAGAAGGATTATCAAGCTGGTGACGTTATGGGTGGCTTGGTCATCGAATTTCCGCTTGGAAGTCGGTGATTCCCCACTCATAAACAGGCACAAAAATGCCATGATTATGAAGGGGGATGCCTTGTGTGCAAACGAACAACCAATCATCATCCCCTCTCGCGGTTGCCCCGGTGACCGACGCACTCTCTTATGGCTATGGCGAAGGGAATAGATTACAGCGACACAAATCGACCTCACCTCGTTGAGTAGGGTGGAGGTCAGCAAAACAAAGAGCCGAAGCTAACGACTTAGATATAACCAGCCAGTGTGTAAAAGTTCCTTAGCTAGGACCTCAAATCAGTACTTCACATGGCCAGGAAAACAACTTAAAGGCAATAGGCTGCCCATGCGTAGCCTGTAGTCGCCAGGTGTGAAACTCTTTCAGGGCGCTGGTCGTCCGGTCGGCTTGATCTGGTGGAAGGATAGCTAAGATGAGGGAATTGTTTTAGGATAGAAAAACGACCCAATCGCTTTTCCTGTTACTCCCTTCCCCTCAGCATTCTTGATGAGGGTATAAGTAGTGAGACCGCTTTTACGCAACACCTGATCCAGATCGTCGGCCATTGATGCACGAAACACGATCATGAGCGTTACCATAATACGCAATTCCTCTCGAAAGTGAGTTCTGCTCTCTACATTCTGTAGCGCCAATAATAGCGGAGTTACCACAGCAAACTCAACAGGGTACCCATCGGTCGAGAGAATCCATTGTCAACAACGGTTATGCCGTCACGTGCATTCAAGATCCTACAAACGCAACAGGTGGTGAAACGCATGCGCTGGGCTGTGCCAGTTCAGAATTTTCCGTGGCCGATCGTTGCTCTATCGTCTGCACCCGTTTGATCTCGCCCTGTGACCCCTGTTAAAGTGGGTCCCGGCGGGCAAAAAACTGCCGCAAGAGCCCGTTGGTGTTCTGTTGGGTGCCCTGTTCCCAGGGAGAGTGGGGATGCGCAAAGTAGACCGGCATCTTTGTCTGGGTGGTGAAGCGCCATGGGTCGTGCATTCCCGCCCCTGGTCATAGGTGAGGGATCGGCGGAGTTGGGACGGCAGGGTCCGGACGGCCCGGACAAAGGCCTGCCGCACCGCCGTTGCATGCTTGGCCTTCAACGGGACCAACAGGGTAAACCGGGTGGTGCGTTCGACGAGCGTCCCCAGCGCTGACGCGTTGGCATGGCCGACGAGCAAGTCGCCTTCCCAATGCCCCGGCACGGTGCGTGCCGCCACTTCGGCTGGCCGGGCATCAACAACTCACCATCTCCTGGACGGCGCGGGAGGAGAGCCGGGGCTTGCGGGGCCGCCGAAGCGATGCCGCCGCCGGAGGTGCCGGGTGAGGGTGCGCTTGAAGGCGTTAGGGGGTAACCCATAGAGATAGCCATAGATGGCTTCATGCGAGATCTGCATCGTTGGGTCTTTAGGATAATGTGCGCAGTCCACGGCAATCTGTTCCGGCGACCAGCGTTGCGCCAGCCGAACCAAGACTGCCGGAGTCGGAGGCAGCCGCGAGCTTCCGGGGTTTCCGTGGCCGACGGGCCCGCCGGGATGCCCATTGATGGGCGGGCACAGCGCGATAGGTCGCCGGGCTGGTGCGGTGCCGAGCGAGTTCACGTGACAGCGTGCTGGGGGCGCAATGCAGGGCGTGAGCCGTCGCACGTAAACTAGACCCCGCGGCTAACATGCGACTGTAGCCCTCCATGTTCCTATAAGAGTCAAACGGCGATAGTGTCCTGCTCACTAGACCTCGGTCTCTGGAATCCCCAGGATACAGGTGTTGCACTAGGACCTTGAACCCACCCACTCTCCGTATGTCTAGGCTGAACCAAGACCTGAATACTAATGAATCCGTTTAAGAACCAACCTAGGCTCAGGAAGGTTCACATGAAGATTAGGTGCGTTCACGAATGGCTAGTTGGTGAAGTTGCGTCCCAGATTCCGAATCCACCAGAACTCTATGCCAATCAGCGCACTCATTCACCCTTTGCACTTGGAACTTGAAACTACACGGCCTCCTGTGGACGAACCAAGAGCACCGAGGCATCAACCTTAGTGATCAACTGTTCAGCGACTGAACCGATGACCCACCGTATCAGCCCTCGGCGGTGTGAGCTTCCTACCACCACAAGATCAGCGCCCCATTCTCGTACACCGTTGGCGAGTGCGTCGACGATTCCAGTCACGCCGTACACGGCCTCGGTGTGTAAGACACGGGTGTCTACGGTCACTCCGTCGCCAACGGCGGACTTGGCCTGCGCCAACAGCCTGAGACCGGCTTTCTGATCGGTATCCTCGGTGGCAACATAGACAATGCGGAGCGTGCCATGGGTGGATACCGCCATGCGCTTCGCTTCCATCAAAGCTTTCATGGAAGTATCTTTGCCGTCGATCGCTGCCAGAATCTTCATAGGGAACATCAAGATGCACCCTATTTAGTCTGTGATGGGTGAGTGAAGGACACGAGCATTCCTCTTCCCGTTCTCAGGGCTACCAACCATGTGGCCTTTATGGAACGCGTGTGCTAGGTGACATCGCCGTCACTTTTTTTGAGGTCTTCAATGTAACGTTTGATGATGTCCCTTCCAGGCATTTTATCAAGATTCGCATACATCATGTAGTGCACACCCCCATGCACGGCCAGGGCAATCAACAAGCCTTCAAAAATCCCCACCTTGAAGACCAGCACGCCACATAAAATAGCCAAGATCATGGCATAGGGACCATGATGCGTCACATGGATGAGTCCCTCGATCATCTTCCAGCCTGAGAAGATCATGATGACCGCCAACGCAAACTTCGGGAGATATTCCAACGCGTACGTGTTGAACGTAAAGAAGGTTACGACACAGCCAATGATAAGGACGGAAAACTTGGTATAGGCCCCGGCCAAGCGATTGGTGGTGCTTTTGGCCAACCCATCCAGATTGGTCATGCCGCCAAAGAAGCTCGATCCCATATTGGCGATCCAGATGGCCAGCAAGCTGTTATTGCTGTTGCATCTGCGTTTAAGCGGGTCTATTTTTTCAATCGCGGCATTGCTCATCACCTGTTCGATGACGTCAATCATGGCCAGCATCACTGCAAATCCCAGCATAGAGAGAGCCATCAAAGGACTATCGAAGTGCGGGACTGCAGCGCGAACTTCAGTTCCGTATCTTCCATGGATAGCATGGGCACCGATACGAACTGGGCTAAGATGGTGCCCGCTGCGATGATAGCTGGGAATTGCTGGTTGCGTGTTCTTGAACTTCAAAAAGAGATAGACGAAGAGGCCATACCCCACCAAGGAGATCAAATCATTTGAATACGTGCACCGTTCAGAACGAGTCGGCGGCTTCTATGCCTGGAGGAAGCTCATAGGTGAAGGCAAGAAACTTGAGGGCGATCTTCAGTCCGACGCCTGCCAATAGCCCTTCAACCAAATACACCGGTACGGCCACCAAAATATATCGCTGCCAGTTGAATCGCCAGATGACGGCTTGAATGGTCGCCGTCAAGAAAATTGCGAAGGCCATATTCTCCAGGCCAAAGGTGGCCACGCCTACGGCCAAAACCGGTGCCAGACCCGCCGCGATTCCTGGACAGCCGATGAAATTCCCCGGCCTGAACCAGGCATTGATCCAGCCGATCAAGCAGGCAAACGCAACCGTGGCCAGTCCTACTTTAATGGGATACTCGGACATCATGGCGATGCCCACCGTCAGTGGAATAGCCATCGACCCGGCGATAAGCCCAGCGGCGACATCGCGCCCCGCATATTGCGCCTGGAAAGCGGAGAGCCGGTTACGGTAACCGGCTCCGATATAATTGCTTGATCACTCCCAATATCACGAAGTTCATCTTCGGGTGACTCTAAATTCTTTTCTGCTTCATATGTTGCCATGGGTGGTGCCCCAACATTATTTGAACTAATTGCAATGAATCATCTAATCTGGCGGCGTGCGGTCTAGTTCCAGGCAGCCGGAGTTGGTCATAAAAGGATCAGCCCGAACACCATCAGTCTCAAACTCCTAAATCTCCCGCAGGCTGCTGGAGGTCACCGGGAGACCGACATTCCTTCGAAACATGTCACAGGCTTCAGTTTCCAAGGTAATTGCAGTAACCCAGTGCTCACGAAGAGCTCCACTTCACCTCAAATATGGGGAAAGTAACAACCCTAGATGCGAGAACAACCAGCTCCACTACAGGAGTCAAAGGAGCCGTAGGGTAACGTTCAGAACTGTTCAAGGTCAAGGTGAATCGGGGCAATATTAACCCACAACAACAGTGGCCGGTTGAGGTGTTCGCGGCTGCGGCGTGGCGGGCAGCCGAACGCCGGGGGAGGAGCACTATCCAGGAGGGATGCGCCATTTCTTGGCGCGAGGGATAGCCTGATAGGCCAGTGGATGGCATTTGTCGCTGATCCACCGGCTCGATGGATTGCCTGGTCCCCCATGCGTCAGGCCTTGGTCACCCCTGTGACCTATCTGCTAAATGAGGGGTGAAATATTATGAACCGTCAGTTCCAGCACGGTCCATGCCCAGTCCTGCGTCACTTTCTTCTCCATCTAACAACCGAAACTTCCTTGAGGGCTCACAGTTTCGCGAGGCGGAGGACTTTTCTAGGTTGATCAAATGGGCCATGGTGATTGTGAAATTACAGGGCCACCGATGGGCAACCTCCAATCATATGAATAACAGCGCATAACTGAAATCTTGTTCTAGCGGAGACGGACAATCAGGTTTTGACGTCTGATTTGCCAAAATATTCCTGTCGGCTGACGGTTACATCGGTGACCAACATCAAGCCGGAATGTCGTTCGAAAAGTGGACGAAGGCCGGCGAGAATAGGCCCCACCCTTTCTTCCGGGACGACAGTCAAGACAATTTCCAGACTCTCTTGCTCGCTAAACATGAAATGCGCCTCGCGAACTCCATGGTGTCCCTTCCCAGATATGTTCCCGATAATCGTATATCCAGTTGCATGAACACGGTCGAACAGATCCGTTACGAATGCGCGATGTTCCCCAGCCACGATCACACGCACCTCTTTCATCGGATGTAGAGATAAACTGCCCATTGATGCACTCCTTTCAGATCACCAATATGTAAAGCCAATCAGAGTGGTATGCCCGCATGGCTACGTCCTAGAGACCGTGGGTCCATTGTCCATTTGGCTGGTAGCGATACCAATTCTTGTCCTCTGGATCAAGAACGATCAAATGCACCCACTCATTATGATAATAATGCTGAAGCACTTCATGTCGAGAGATGTGCCTTTCGATCCGACTACGTGGGGCTTCCACGACTGTCAACAATCGCATTGGCTCGTGGTAGGGCATCTCGCCGTTCATTACGGTTTGTCTTGCCAATCCAAGCCGCAGATCGCTCCAGGGACCAGACATAATACCGAACCGTCCCACCACGTTGTGATAGATCTTGCTCGCACTTCCGTAAACTTCGTTATCCACTGTTGAGAAATAATGTTCCATGTTGATCCATTGGGCCACTACCTGAGGAGCAGTGAGCAGGACTTCAAGAAAGCGATTGGTCGGGTCTTCGCGATAGTCATAGGAATGCATGAAAATACGCCCCTTGAGGTCTAAACCTTTCGTCCATTCCCGTCGACCGATCAGGAAGGTCGTATTGCTAGACAGCCCCCACTCAGGACGGACTTGACTCCAATCGACACTGCGCTGGTGGACATGAGCGGTGGCCAACGATCTGTCTAATGGCTGTTGGATTTCAGGAAACCGGCCAGATCGCTCTAGGCTGGCCAGTTGCGCTGCTTCTTTGAGACTCTCCTGGAGTCTCGCAAGATCGGCACGGTGGGTGGGAGGAACATCTTCAAGGTCAAACAGCTGTATGGCGTCAATCGTCGTATCCATTTGTCCGGCGAGGAAATGTGTGTCGGATGGAATCTCAATGCCGGCCTTCCACAGGCGCTCCCTTACACTCTGATTGTTTCCCATCATGGCAAGGACGCGTGCATTGGGCTGGCCCTCATTACCACCGCAGGCGCCGCAGTCGAGCGCCGATTCGTACGGATTATTATCCGACGTGCTCCCATGGGCGCAGAAGAGGACCAGGCGCGCAAAATTCTTGGTCAGACCCATCATCCGCAGGGCGGTATCGACGGTCAGCGTCTGTTCCTCCAGCGTGAAGCCGGTTCTCGTCAGCCGTTCTTTGTACCGGGACGAGGCCCGCGGATTCACATCGTACTCTCGCTGCAGGGTTGTGACAAACGCGTCGAGCATGTCGGTCTTCAGGCCAGCCCGCTCGGCTTCTGCGAGGAACAACGCCTCATGTGGATTGGTTTCATGAAGGGCCCGTTGTCGGAGCCCTTCAATGAGCAATAGGGTTATCCTGGTACTGCGCAGTCCGAGTCGTTCGATCAGGGCCTTACGGACAAGCTCCTGCTGTTCGACCTGAAGCATCTCTCGTGTCTCGCTGGGTGCCAGCTTGTCGACCGTGAGTGTCGTCGGTAGTGACGGCACGAAGTGCTGCTTGAACCACTCAGTGAGTCGCCGATACAAAGATGGAAGGAGCGTCTTCCCGAAGATCGGAAGGCTGTAAAACCATCCGACTGATTCGACCATCACATACGGTGTGATGACATTTTCTTTCAGGTCGTGCAGCAGCGTGTGACCGGCGTGGACCCACTTCGCCCAGGCCTGGTGAGTTGAAACTGTGTGATCAAGGTAGCTGCGCGGTATTTCACGGATTTCGTTCTTCGCGCGCATGATGACCGGGAATTGTTCGGTGTCATGTTCTTTTCCCCACGCACGGTAGCGGATGAAGGCGGCAAAAAAACCAGCAAAGCCGAACGTCTCATGTGGCCCGACTGCTTCGAGATGGCGGCGAAACGGCTCCGACCGCACATCGATGCAGTAGACCGACTGTGAGTAAGGGCGAATAGGAGCAGTTGCATCGATATGCTCGGCCGGACGTCGGTAGGCGTTGAGGAGTTGTCCGATCAGAGGCTCATGATATCCCGCCTCAAAGGCCTTCAACCAGATCGGTCCGTGGTCCGACTCCGGGAAGGCTTCAATCCATTCAATAGCTTGTTTGAGTTCATGAGTCGGACTTTTCGCCAACTGCCCATCCTCAATTCCCAGCGATCGGCCAAGCGTGAGGAGCCGACGTGCGGCATCACGTCGACTCGCAGCCTGCTGCCTGGGAACGACTTCAGTGCGGTATCGGGTGAGCACCGTGGTCCAGCTTTGCCCCTTCCGATGGGCCAACCGATCGACTTCCTCGGCGTACAATGCGGGCAGATGGCCGGCGATGCGTTGCCGTCTGAGATAGTACTCGTCCGAATGGTCGCGCATGTACGCGGTGATGTCCTCGAATCGTCCCTGAATCCCGAGATAGTCACGACAGGCCGCATGCACGAGTTCCCGTGCGTACCAGAGTCGAATGGCGAGGAACTTGACGAGACCGACGGGATTGGCTTGTTGCCAGGGATAGTCGCGCTCGTTGCCTCGCCACTTAATGAAGCCAGCCCACCCGGGTAAGGCGGTCAATTGAAGTGACAGATAATCCTGTCGCAGTTCTGTTGGAATGCCCAGTAGGTCGAGACTCTCCAACAGTGCATCTTCTGGATGGTCCGGCAGCGCCGTGATCTTTCGCCGGCTGTCGGCAATCCCGATGAGCGACCACTCGAGCCTCGCTAGGCGTTTCCAGGCCTGGTAGAGACCCTCGCCGCGATCAGGCATGGCCCACGCGGCGTGTCCCTCGTCGAGGAACGCGGCGCACCACTTGATCATCTGGTCATTAATCGTATGCACGATCGTGGTGCCGAGTGTGTGGTCGCACCAGTGAGACAGCGTCACCCAACGGCACAAGGCAGATTGGTTATCGTCGACAATTTTACGGATCCGATCGTCGAGCGAGGGAGTTTCAAGGACACACTCCAGCTTGCGGACGAGTGCCTCGATCGCATCTCGATCGGGATCATACAGCTGATCGTCTAGAGGTTCCCGTGCCGGGGAACAGAGTCCCTCCGTGAGACAAGTCCGCAATACTTCTCTATGGGTTACTGCGCGAGAACCCAGGACAATGTGCCTTTCGTCCGTCAACGGCTGCAAGGCAGCATCGATGTGTTTAAGCGGGATGCGACCGGACGTGACGTAGGCGCGATACACATCACTGGCGAGATACCCAGTTCCACCTAAAAATTGCTTCCCGCGCCGGACTGTTTCTTCAAATGGGAGGTATTCCAGGCTATGGAGTGGATTGTGATGCACAAACGTCCGCATCGGCCAGTACTGTGCGATGACTTCCCCCGCGAGACGAACCACAGCGCGCAGCTCCATTCGCTTCGATTCAAGCTCGAGGGAGTCGTTTATCGTTGCCATATGACACCTTGAGATAGAGCCTCGATGACGGGCGGCGTCGGGCGCGACAAAAACCAATCGTTCGGAGCCATCCCAAGTCCGACCAGCACCACAATTGTGAGCAGAAGGGCAGCCCACTCCCCGTGTACGACATCGTGATAACGGAGATCCTGGCGCCCGGCTCCAAACAACAGTCGTTGGACCAGGCCCATGATGTACCAGGAGGCGGCGAGCCAGGCTGACAGTATGACGAGTAGCCCGAGTAAGGACGGGATGGCCGAATGGAGCAGCAGACCCATCAACCCAGTGAATACACCGAAGGGCGGGAGGCCCATCGCGGCCAGCGCCACTAGAGATAACAACACGGCATAGCTCGGCATGGAGGACGCCAGCCCACTGATCGACATCGGATCCACATCATCGCCATACCTCGTTCGGATGACCTGCCAGGCGATGAGAAGCCCACAGGTCGCGAGCCCGATCGATGCGACAAGGACGGCCGCGCGAGACGTCGCCATACGAGACGAGGCGGCAAACCACCACAGGATGGAAAAAAATGAGAGACTGCCGTAGGCCAGCATGAGCCGAACGCGTGTCTGAGCCAGCGCTTTCACGGCACCATAGAGAGCCCCAAACAAGGCGACCAGGCCGACCACGCCGATGATCAGGACTGGTACGGTCGGAAGCACGGCCGCTACGATGTGGAGGCCGACGGAAGGAAGCAGGACCGCCGCAAAAGATGGCACGCTGCCCGGCAGTCGAGTGAGGGCCGTCACATATCCGGTGTGGAACGGGAGAAGAGGCATCAGGACCATCCCGATCAACAGCCAGATGGATGATGAAAGCGGGTCAGAAGAAAACGAGGCCATGATGACGCCGAACCCCACGAGGCTGAATAGTGATATGCCCAACCAAGACATCGGCCAGAGCGTCGTATGATGGTGGAGCAACAGACTGATCATGACCGCCATGAGTCCCAACAGGAAGAGCTGGCTGAAAAATCCGTGGTGGGTTAGCACGCCGATACCGAGGCCGAGACACACTAACGTCATCAGCCAGGAGCGACCGTGGCTGGCATGCACCGGCTGACCGAGCAGAGAGATCGCAGCTGCAAGCGGAAGGAGAAACAGCGGCAAGGGGCCTTCCGGCATAGCCATGCCCGCTCCGACGATCGGGGCGACACTAAGCAACGACGAAATCAGGCAGGATTGTCTCAGCCGCTGCGGATTCCGTATGAACATCCAACTGATCGCGGCGCCGATCAGCGGAACGGCGCTTGCCAGCCAGGAAAAGAGGGACTCCGAAATCATCGCTTTGACCACCCCTTGTCCTGCTTATCGATCCGATGGACCAGCCGCATCATGGCCTGCCCAATCCGACCATAGAGGTCATCGGCATAAAGCCTGTTGAGAAGTGTCACATAGATCTTGCTGCGCAACCCATTGATCCACGATGGGATCCAGACGTTTCGCCCATGGGCTTTCAAGTACAGATAAAACCAGCCGAGCACGGTCAGGGCGGTTGAGCAGACGATGATGAGATCAAATAACCAGTCGGGAAGGTCTGCCGCTCTAAAGTAGGAGGCCACTTCTTCAGGGTTCGGATAGAGGAAGGCCGTGAACGATTCGACGGCAAAGAGATACACAAAGACGACGAACAATAAGGTCAATAACATGGTTGACGAGACTTTCCATGATGCGACTGCGCGCAGGCGCGTGAGCGTCAAAATCGCTTGCGACGAGGTGATCCAAATGAAAAAGAAGATGATGACGCTCCCCTGTGATTCTAATAACGGAATGTGCAGGACTCCGTGCGTCACCAGCAGGATGAGCAGCGGGATCACCAGCGTAGTTGCAAATCCGGTTGACCAGGCCAATCTGGAGAGCTGGTCGTCCTCGTGGTGCGCATGGTCGGTGTGGGGGAAATGCGGTTCCAGGCGGGCCTTCTGAATAACGTTTCCGCAACTTAAGAAGGCGGTCGCCTTGAAGAGCCCATGCGCGATTAGATGGAACACGGCAAGTGAAAAGGCGCCCAATCCGCACTCCATGATCATGTAGCCCATTTGGCCGATCGTGGAAAGACCGAGTGTCTTTTTGATGTCGTTCTGTACCAACATCATGGACGCACCGAGCACCGCCGTCGCGGTGCCGATCACAAACGCCACGTGCAGGGTGGTGGAACTCATGCCGAAGAGTGGGGCCATCCGATTGATCAAGAATCCGCCGGCATTGATGATGCCGGCATGCAGCAAACCCGTTACGGGTGTTGGAGCGAAGAGCGAGGCCGGTAACCAGAGGTGGAGCGGGAACTGCACCGACTTACCCATGGCCCCGACGAACATGAGCAGGGTAGTGGCCGTGGCGGCATCGACGTTCATCCCTGGCCAGAGCGTGACGGTCATGTGTGAGGCGGCGGCTCGTATGAATAATTCCTGGAACTCGAGGGTGCCGTACACTTGGTACGTGAGGATGATCCCCATGAGAAAAGCCATGTCGGCAACTCGGAGGACCGTGAACATCTTATAGGCCCCATCGAGGGTCGATGTGTGGCTATGGTTGTGCGCCAGCAGGTAGAGCAAGTAGCTCAGCAACTGCCAAAACAGGAACAACATCATGAGATTCGAGCTGGACACCATGCAGATGAGTGCAAAGACCGTCAGGCAAATCAGCGCCAAATACCGGCGGTAATGGAGATCTTGATACATATAATTCGTGGAATAGGTATAAATAATCAGGCTGACGGCGGTGATCAGCGTCATCATCACCCCGCTGAGCCGGTCGATGTAGAACCCGATGGGAATGGCCAACGACGCAGTCCTGGTAGGGTCATAGAACCGGATGGCAATCGGTCCAGAAGTTGTGACGAAGTAGAGGGTAACTGCTGCACCGAGACAGGCCAGGCCGATGGGCCACGTAGCGAGCCTCGCGTGGAAATAACGGGTTTGCTCCTTGCTGAAGACCACGATAAGTCCCGCTAGGAGCGGAAGCAATGGGACAAGCAGCACAGTCCAGATCAACACAGAAGTCCCTGGTGAAATAAAAAAGCCAACCGGAATAGGTCGACAAAATGTCGAGCCATGCGGTTGGCTTGTACTGCGACCGGCCTGTCCTGCGAGCTGCTGGTCGCCCTACGGCCCTGATGTCAGAACTAGGCGTACTGCCCATCCACAACAAATGGTGGCGGTAGGCAACATCGCCTTTTACTGAGCTGAAGTCCATGAATAATATGGTTCGGTTGACAGCGTCAAGGGTAAATCTGAGCACCGGGTCTCTCAACCTGGTAAATCTGGGTCCAAATAACCAAATCTTGAGCACGTGCCATGACGAAAGACCCAGGATTTCACTTGTTCACCATCTCATGGAATACCTATAATCCACGGTAGATCTGGAGCTGGAGTCGGTATGGAAAACGCAATCCGCAATGCGATCATCAAGTTCGAACAAGAGTTTCTTGGGAGAGGCCCTGATGAGGTCCGCGCCTTCGTTGTGCGAGATCTTGTTGTGGCCCGGCTGAAAGGCGTGCTGACGCCGGCCGAACGGCAACTCGCGAAAACATCAGAAGGCGTTGAGATGGTGAAGCAGCTTCGGCAGAATTTAATCGCACAAGGTCGTGACCAGCTGTGTGAGCAGGTGAGCGAGATTACCGGGGCAAAAATTCTGGGGCTCTTTACCGATATTGATGTGCAACTCGGAGAACGGGTTTTTGTCTTTACGATGGATCGGGAACTCCAGAATGGGAATCGGTAGCAGACCGCTGGATTGTCGATCTGGAGGTCGCAGGTCCGAAACCCGTCAGCCGCCCCAATTCTTTACTTCGATGCTGGCGGCAGAGCCGCTGATCAGGTCCAGGAGGCGGTACATGGTAGAGTTAGGACAACCTGATTCTTCTTCAAAGATCTTCCCGCTCAGAACGTGCGCACATTGATCCATATGTGCACAAGAATGCTTGCGCCATACCCAAGCGCAATTGCCGGAGTCCCCTTGAGATGACCAAAAAATGTATATTTCCCTTCATGAATAATGCGGGCTAGCGCGCTGGCGCCTCGGTCGGTTGTGTAACAGAAGATGTTGTGACTGGCGGATCGCCGCGTTTGGGACCGGGGTGCCAGCCCATGACCGCGAGCAGCACACAGAAGCCGATGACATAAGCGACCACGACATGCCAGCCGTGATACACCCATTGACCGACGTTCTTCGCATCCGGATACATGTTGGACAACGCAACGCCGGCCGATGAGCCGAACCAGATCATCGAGCCGCCGAACCCCACCGTGTAGGCGAGCATGCCCCAGTCATAGCCGCCTTGTTTCAGCGCGAGCGCGGTGAGCGGGATGTTATCGAACACCGCAGAGATGAAACCGAGCCCCATGGCCGATTGCCAGGATGCGACCGGCAATTTTTCCACTGGCATCATCGAGGCGCAGGTGACCAGTGCGAGCAGAAAAATCGTACCTTTAGTCGCGCCGGGTAACAGGCTCCAATCCGGTTTGCGTAACGGGGCCGAGACCAGGATCGCCAGTGCCACGGCCACGCCGATGAATGGGAAACGATCAGCGATCTCGGCGTGTATCAAGTTGATGTACACGTTGGTGGAAATCGCCGCCACCAAAATGAACGCCACAATACCGACGCGGCCCCAGTCCACATGCGCGCCACCGGGCTCATAGGCCATCAATGGTGAATACTTGTTCTGCTGCAACGCGGCCGGGATACCGAACACGACCAGTGCGACCACCGCGGCGACATACGCGTGGAATACTTCGGCTGGGCTCACGCCGTCGATCCACATCATCGTGGTCGTTGTGTCGCCCACCACGCTGCCCGAACCGCCCGCATTGGAGGCGGCGACGATCGCGGCGAGGTACCCGATGTGAACCTTGCCGCGAAAGACGGTGTGCGCCATGGTGCCCCCAATCAGCGCCGCGGCGATGTTGTCGAGAAACGAGGACAGCACGAACACCATCGCGAGCAGCGCGAACGCGCCCTTCGCTTGTCCCGGTAGGTACTTTGGCAGTACCGCGGGAACATGGCTGTCCTCGAAATGCTTGGACAGCAACGCAAAGCCCAGCAACAGGCACAGCAGATTGGAAAGAATGACCCACTCATGGGCCAGGTGGCTGACCAAGCCTGGCAGGCCATCGCCGGTCTTGAACCCGGTGAACGCCAATTTGTACAACGCGATCGTTCCGAGGCCAGCAAGTGCCACTTGCAACGTGTGGTGGTGGAACAGCGCGACACCGAGTAGCGTGAGGGCGAACAAGATAAAATCGAACGGGATGCCGAACGCGGTGGGTGGGTCGGTCGCCGCGACAGCGAACGACGGGGCGAGCCATAACGCAAACGCGGCTCCGGCGATGCCCAGCCGCTGACCGACGCCCGTGCGCGACGACGGAATCTTCTGCTCTTCAAGGCGCATGATGCTCCCTCTGATTCACGTTGATCATAGCGATGCGAAAGAGCGAGCCCGCTACCATCGCAAAGCAGTCGTCGTGCAAGCGCCCGATCAGGCGACTGTCGACGAGAAGTTTGTTGAATTTCCTGAGGGCATGGAATGGGGGTTGGGGTCACATCCCCAACTTTTCCCCGAACCCCCAATCCCCCATCGTTAGCTGAGAGAACGATTGTTCGTTTTACGGTGAATCGGGAATTGTCGGACGGGGATCGTCAGCGTCCCGCCGAATGAGAAATCCAGACGTCGTGGTTCAAAGTGACAACCGGACGATCCAGATACACCCAAAATCCAAACGAAACCAGAAGCTACACAGGCAGATGAGTGAAAATCAAGGCAAACTTTCCACGGAGCATGCGCCGAAGACAACTCGGTGAGATTTCTGGCCTGCGTTTCACTGATGATGCAAGGGGGACATCACCATCACCCGGTTTTCCGTTCAATGAGCGCGCGTAGCTTGAAATGTTGCGTTGAAACCCGAGTCATTTGACCAGCGTGACGGGGACCTGGGTCAGATGGACGACCTTGGTGGTGACCGAGCCCATCACGAGCCCGGCAATACGCCCGAGTCCACGCGATCCCATGACAATTTCGCCGGCCCCAACTGCTTTGGCGCACTCCACAATCTTTTCGGCGGCATCGCCTTCCGCCGCACTGCTAGCGAACGCCACGCCCGACGAGCGCAGCACGTGCTCCGCCGGTTCGAGAATCTCGCGATTATGCTGCGCTGCCATTTCCGCTGCTTTCTCGTCGCCCACGTAGATCTGGATTTCGCCGTAAACGCGTAGCGGGGAGTGCACAGTCACGAGATGCACGCGACCTTGTGGTTTTTCACGTGCTCGCTCAACGGCAAGATGTAGTGCACGCATTGCGCTCTCCGAGCCGTCGATTGGAACCAAGATTGTGTTAGGCATAACAGCCTCTTTCAAGCCAGTGGCGACCAATTAAAGAAGATCAACGCATCCTATATCCTGCAGATTCAAGTAGCCAGTGCATAAATTTACCGACGGCGTGGTTGTCCCGGTCCACGGCCCAGGCGACGCACCGTGCGACAGTGCATCGGCTCAAACCCTTGCGCGTACAGCCCTCTTACAGCAGTTCTTTGCTCGGAGACTGCATACGGGCAAGACGTTCTGGGCAGGGCTTGTCACAGCCGGCATCGCACTCCAGACCAAGGCGTTCAAGACCGCCACAACTGCCGCCGATCGGACGGCGACCGACCAGTACACCCACCGCCATCGCCAGGATTGCAATCACCATGACAAGAAAGGTCACTAGGAAGATGGTCATGACAGCTCCTGTTTACGGTACCGTTGGAAGGCGCAGCAGACGCGCTCTTCGAATTGCCCATCACGTTCGATGACGAAGAGAACGGGAAGATTGAGCCGTTCCGCGATGGCCATGCCACGCTCAGGCCCCAACACCTGAAACGCAGTGGCCCAGGCATCGGCTCGCATGCTGGTATCCGCCAGCACCGTCACCGACACCAGATGATTATCGACCGGCCAGCCGGTGGTCGGATCGATGGTATGGGAATAGCGTCGCCCGGCGATTTCAAAAAAGTTCCGATAATTGCCCGAGGTGGCGAGTGCGATGTCGCTGAGCGCCAGCATCGTCTGCACCGAACGTTCGCCCGGCAACGGTTTCTCAATCGCGATCCGCCAGGGTGTATCGTGCTCCTTGAGTCCGCGTACCCGAATCTCGCCGCCGATCTCAACCATATAATGTTCAATGCCGTGCGCGGTCATGAGTTCAGCAACCCGGTCTACACCGTAGCCCTTGGCGATCCCGGAAAGATCCAGGAAGACATCAGGGCGGTGCTTGCGTATCGCCGGTTGAGTGTCACGGAGCGTGACTTTATCGAGACCGCTGCGTGTGCGCGCGGCGGCGATGTCTCGTTCAAGCGGGACGCGGTCCGGATGAAACTCGGGGCCGAAGCCCCATAGATTGACCAGGGGGCCAACCGTGATGTCAAACGCCCCTTCGCTCTGAGCGCCGATCTCGAGCGCGGCTTTGAGCACGGCACGCAGCGAGGCGGATGCGGACACCCAGTCAGTGGTGCGCAGACGGTTAAAGCGCGACAGTTCCGATTCCTGGTCATAGGTGGACATAGTGTGATTGATCTCGGCCAGCAATGCATCCACTTCGATTTGCATCGCCTTCAGTGTCGGAGTGTTCTGGGTGGGGCGGTATTTCACGTTATAGGTGGTTCCCATGGTACGACCACTCATGTGCAGCTCTGCGACAGGTGGTTCAGGACGCAGCAGGCTGAAGCCGGCACCGGCAGCCAGCAGAACGATCAAGGCAATCAGCGCACGGGGGCGCGGAATGGAGGGATGCATGGATGGTCATCCTCCGAAGTCATCGAGCATGATGTTTTCTCGTTCGACACCCAGATCCAACAGCATGTTGATCACGGCGGCATTCATCATCGGCGGTCCGCAGAGGTAGTACTCACAGTCCTCTGGCGCCGGATGGGTCTTCAGATACTCATTATAGAGCACGTTATGGATGAAGCCGGTATAGCCGCTCCACGCGTCATCTGGGAGTGGGTCGGACAAGGCGACATGCCACTTGAAGTTGTCATGCGCTGCGGCCAGCTTGTCGAAATCGTCGACATAGAACATCTCACGCTTCGATCGAGCCCCGTACCAGAAGGACATCTTGCGTGTGGTCTTGATGCGACCCAGCTGATCGAAAATATGCGAACGCATGGGCGCCATCCCTGCGCCACCGCCGATGAACACCATCTCGTTGCTGGTGTCACGCGCAAAGAACTCGCCGAACGGCCCGGAGATGGTGACCTTGTCGCCCGGTTTGAGTCCGAACAGGTAGGATGACATTTTCCCCGGAGGCACATTTTGCGTGCGCGGTGGGGGCGTGGCAATGCGAATATTGAGCAGAATGATGCCACGTTCCTCAGGGTAATTGGCCATGGAGTAGGCACGCTCGAGGGGCTCATTGACCTTGGACACAAGGTCCCAGAGTTTCAGCCGGTCCCAGTCGCTGCGAAACCTCTCTTCGATATCAAAATTCTTAAACGAGTGCTCATACGGAGGACAGAAAATCTGGATATACCCTCCGGCACGGAAATCGACATATTCGTCCTGGGGAAGCTCCAGGACTAGTTCTTTGATGAAGGTGGCCACATTGTGGTTGGAGCGGACGGTACATTCCCATTTCTTGACCCCGAACACCTCATCCGGAATCACGATCTTCATGTCCTGCTTGACCGCCACCTGACAGGAGAGACGGTAACCCTCACGCGCTTCACGCTTGTTGATGTGCGAGGTTTCTGTCGGCAGAATGACCCCACCCCCTTCGAAGACCTTTACCCGGCACACGCCACAAGTACCGCCGCCGCCGCAGGCGGAACTGACAAAAATCTTGGCGTCGCCAAGCGCACCGAGCAACTTGCCTCCGATCGGAGTCTCGACAAATTTCTTGTCGTTGATCGTGATCGTGACATGGCCACTGGCAACCAGTTTCGAGCGTGCACTCAGAATGAAGACGACGAGAATGAGGACGAACCCGGTGAACACACCGACTCCCAGTAGGATCTCGATCATACGCGGCCTCTCATCAGACTCAGAGTTGAATTCCAGAAAAGGCCATGAACCCGAGGGCCATCAACCCCGCGGTGATGAATGTGACGCCCAGTCCCTGCAACCCTTCTGGTATGTCGGAATACTTGAGCTTCTCACGCACCCCTGCCATCGCCACGATCGCGAGCGCCCATCCGACACCGGAGCCCACACCATAGGTGACGCTCTCGCTAAAGTTATAGTCACGTTCGACCATAAACAGACAGCCTCCGAGAATGGCACAGTTGACGGTAATCAGCGGCAAAAAGATCCCCAGCGAGTTGTACAGTGCCGGGACGTATCGGTCGAGAAACATTTCCAGGACCTGGACGACCGCCGCAATGACGCTGATGTAGGTGATGAGCCCAAGGAAATCCAGACTCATCTCAGAGAGCCCCGCCCATGCCAGCGCGCCGTCACGGATCAGAAACTGATAGATCAGATTATTGATCGGGATGGTCAGACTTTGGACGACGACCACCGCGATGCCGAGTCCGAGCGCCGTGCCGATTTTTTTCGAGACGGCAAGAAACGTGCACATGCCGAGGAAAAACGTCAGCGCAAGATTCTCGACGAAGACCGCTTTGATAAACAGATTGATCAGGTCGATCATGAGGCCACCTCGGGACGAGGCGCGTGATAGATTCGGTATTCAGGTTCCTCGACTTGTGCCGGCTTCCAGGAACGCACCACCCAAATGATCATGCCGATCAGGAAAAATGCACTCGGAGGCAGGAGCAACAAGCCGTTTGGCACATACCACCCGCCATCCCGATCAAGCAGGAGGATTTGGTACCCGAACAGGGAACCGGACCCCAAAAGCTCGCGTATGACCCCGACGACCATTAATAGTGCGCTATAGCCGAGGCCGTTGCCGAGTCCATCGAGGAAGCTTGGGAGCGGTGGATGTTTCATCGCATAGGCTTCCGCGCGTCCCATGACGATACAATTGGTGATAATCAACCCGACGAAGACCGACAGGTCCTTGCTGATGGTGAACGCATAGGCTTTGATGAACTGATCGGTGACGATGACCAGCGACGAAATAATGGTCATCTGCACGATGATGCGGATGCTGCTCGGGGTATGATTGCGGACCAGACTGATGGCGGCATTGGAGAAGGCGGTGACCACGGTCAGCGCGATACACATCGTGATCGTGGTCGAGAGCTTCGAGGTCACGGCCAGTGCCGAGCAAATCCCTAAGACCTGTAAAATGACCGGGTTATTATCGACGATCGGGTCGAAAATTATGTTTTTGTGTTCGTACGACATGAGCGTTAGCTCCTTTCGTGGCGCAAGCGGGAAAGATATGGCCCGTACCCTTTGTCGCTCAGCCAGAACTTCAGCAAATTCTCCACACCTCGCGAGGTGATGGTGGCGCCGGCGAGTGCGTCAACCTGATGGTGAGCCTCGGGGGTGGAACTGTCAACCGCGACCTTCGTCACTTCAACCTGAACCTTCCAGTTCTCGTCGAAGAGAACTTTGCCCGTCCATTGTGCTCGCCACTTGGGATTGTCGATTTCTCCTCCCAGCCCAGGGGTTTCGGCATGCTGATAGAAGCGGAGGCCCTGAACCGTTCGCAGATCTTCTTCAAGCGCAAGGAATCCGTACATCGTAGACCAGAGCCCATAGCCGTACACCGGCAGAATCAGTTTCTTCAAGCCGCCGTCGGCGCCGACAATCCGATAGACCGGCAGATAACGCGGTTCGCGCCTGATCCCCGCCACATCCTCTCGGCGGGTGAGTTCGGTGGAGATCGCGGGGTCCTTTCCGGCCTTGACGATGTTAAAGGTGTCGGGATCGATCCCCTTCACCTCGTCACCGGTAGCCAGTTCGACCATGCGGGCGTCAATCCGTTTGAGCGCTTGTTCTTCCGTCAGTCCCTCCTTGAGGAGGCCGGAGACCGCAATCACATTCCGTATGAGGTCGGCCTTCTTATTCGTTTCCTGAATCGGTCGAAGGAGGACCGCTGCGCCGGCGACCACGACCGAGCAGACCAGACAGATGACAAGCGTCACCAGCAGCGTCCTGCTCGCACTTTCGACTGGCGCAGCGGATACGGCGGAATCTGGTTCAGGCGCGGACATGGCGGCGTAGCCTCCGTCGGATGTTCAGCTGGATGACCGCATAATCGATCAGGGGCGCGAACACATTGGCAAACAAAATCGTGAGCATCACGCCTTCAGGAAACGCTGGGTTCGCCACGCGGATCAGCACGGTCATGGCTCCGATCAGAATGCCGAAGACCCAGCGCCCGGCACTCGTCATGGCGGCTGACACCGGGTCGGTGGCCATGAAGACCATGCCGAAGGCAAACCCGCCCAGCACCAGGTGCCAGTACCAGGGCATCGCCACCATGGGATTGGTGTCGCTGCCGACCAGATTGAACAGGAGCGAGGCCCCGACCATCCCCAGAAAGACCCCGACGATAATGCGCCAGGAACCGACCCCAGTATAGATCAGGAACGCCGCGCCGAGCAGACAGGCGAGGGTGGAGGTTTCCCCCATGGAGCCTGGCATCAGGCCGATAAAGGCATTCCACCAGGTCGTGCCTCCGCGGATGATCTCCTCTACGCCGCCCACTTTACCCAGGCTGAGCGCGGTCGCGCCGGAATAGCCATCCACCGCCACCCACACCCGGTCTCCTGAAATTTCGGCGGGATAGGCGAAAAACAGAAACGCCCGCGCGGTCAGGGCGGGATTGAGAAAATTCTTGCCGGTCCCGCCGAAGATCTCTTTGCCGAGGACCACGCCAAAGCTGATCCCGATGGCGACCATCCAGAGAGGCATATTGGGTGGCAGCGTCAGCGTGAAGAGCATGGAGGTGACCAGAAAGCCTTCATTGATCTCTTTCTGACGCACCGTGGAAAAGACCGTTTCCCATATACCGCCGACGATTAAGGTCGTCAGATAGATCGGCAGAAAATACAAGAAGCCATGGACTGTATTGGCCAGAATACTGCCGGCATCAAACCCGATATGGAGCGCCGACAGCAGTTCGTAACGCCAGCCTGTCTTGGCCATCCCCATCTTGGCGAGTGCCAGATTGGCCTGATAGCCGGTGTTGAACCAGCTCCACAGGATGCAGGGAATCAGCGCCACCACCACGTACACCATCAATCGTTTCAGATCGATGCCATCCCGCACATGCGGCGCGTTGTGCGTGGTTTCGGGAGAGGAATAGAGAAACACATCGACCATCTCGAACACGGGATAGTACTTTTCATACCGGCCGCCCTTGGCAAACAGGGGCCTGAGACGATCAAGATAGTCTTTCATGCCTGCCATCAGCCTTCTCTCTCAATCTGGCTCAACACGCTCCGCAGCACCGGGCCGTAGTCGTTTTTGCCCACGCACACGAAGGAGCACAAGGCGAGGTCTTCCTCGTCCAGTTCCATGCAGCCCAGCTGTTGCGCCATGTCGGTGTCGCCCACAACCAGGTAGCGCAGCAGCTGCGTCGGGAGGATGTCCAGGGGCATGATATCCTCGAAGTTGCCGAAGGGCACCATGGCGCGCAGACTTCCGTTCAGCCCGGTGGTCAACCCAAACTCCTCCTTGCGGTAACGGAAGAGACTCGACAGCATGACGTTGCTCTGGGAGAATGTTTTCCGCCCAGGTGTGAACCAGCCCATGAACGTTCGCTCTACCCCTTCCTGAAGCACACAGACCTGTACATGATGGCGCCCCAGATAGGACGACCAGTCGGCTGCATGACGCCCCGACAAGATCGAGCCGGAGATGACGCGGCTCTCACCGTCCTGAACCTCACCCTCGATCAATTCCTCGATACAGGCGCCGAGCCTGGTCTGCAGCAGGCGTGGCTGTTTGACTTGAGGTCCGCCGAGCGCGACGATGCGTCCGGTTGATAAGCGGCCGCTGGTAAACAGCTTGCCGATCGCAATCACCTCTTGGTAGTTGAGGTGCCAGACAACCTTGTTGACGTCGACCGGTTCGAGAAAATGAATGTGCGTCCCCGGCAGACCGGCTGGGTGGGGGCCTTCGAAACTCGCCTGGCGTACGTGGCTCTATACCCTGTGGCAACGGCAGTTCAGCAGCGGGTGACTTGCACACCCATAGCGGCATGGTGCCTAGGCGCGAGAGCACCGTCAGGCCATGGCCGAACGACTCAGCCTCTGCAGTAATAATTGGAACAGGATCGGCGGCCAGCGGGTTGCTGTCCATCGCCGTCACGAAGATGGCAGCCGGACGGGTGGTCGGGTCGGCGATCTTGCTATAGGGACGTGTGCGTAAGGCCACCCACAGACCCGATGCCAAGAGATTGTCCACCACCTGCGCGTCGGTCAAGCTGGCCAGTTGGTCGACAGGGTAGGCTGCAAACGTCTCCTCGTCTTCGGTGTCGTCAAGCCGGATGACGACCGACTGGAGCAGGCGTTGCGCTCCACGATGGATCGCACGCACCTTGCCGGCACCCGGAGCCGTGATGCGTACGCCGGGTAACTTCTTGTGCTCGAACAACGCTTGGCCGAGCTTCACCTTGTCCCCTTCGGTGACCAGCATGGCGGGTTTGAGATCGACATGATCCACGCCGAGCACGCCAACGTGGCGGACAGGTTTGGCGACATGGACGCAGCTGCTCCGGTTTCCCGCTGATCGGCAAATCCAGTCCCTTTTTAATTCTGATCATCATGGAAGTTGCGATGACAGTCACGCTGTCGTGATGGGTCAACTCGCTATGGTTAAGAGGTGATGTATTGTTTACGCTGCTGGATGAGCGTTTCCTTTTCGTCCATCATGAGCACCGCTATTATAAAGCGGCAGTAAACCATAAGTGTCAAATTCTCGCAGTACAACTGTTTGGACATCTTGCTGTCAAGCCTTAGAATTGAGTCATGTAAAATCTTACCCGGAAGGTCTTTGTTGCGACATCTATTCTTCTATCCTCCAGACCGCATCATGCGGCGCCAGGGAGGGCGTCATGGAGAGGAGACGGATGGCGCAGCAATCAAAGCGAGAGTATCTGGAGTCGAGGCTCTCTGGAGATCGATCTGGTGTCGCATTCCGGCGCCTCGGCGCTGGGAGAGTTTCTCTATACGCTGGATGCCGTCGACATTCAGACAGCTGGGTGGAGCGCCACGCGGTCTTAGGCAAAGGCCGCCACGGCATTGTGGCGGCCCTGCGTGCGATGGCCGGCCGACTGTCGTTTCCGCTGCGTCGATAAAGAAGTTCAGTCGCGACCTCTGCCCCGACGATTTCCAGACCATCCCTATTGCCCTATGCCCATGACACCCGACCGAATGGTTTTCGAACGCTCAATTAACCTTTGTCGGAAACTGTTTCGCCAGGGCAGCCGTCAGCGTATCGGCAATCACATAGACATGATGCTCCATCACCGGCCAGGTTTCTTCTTCGCCGGCGTAATCTTTGTCTTGGAACTTGGTAATTTGAGCCACATGATGGTCAACATTCGTGGCAAACAGACTTCGGACCGTGTCTTTTGACAGGTGGGGATTGATCCCGCTAAAAAGTTGGCGATCTCGTCGGTGATCGAGGCAAACTCGGCCATGGATGCATCCTGGCGGCGCTTATTCCCGGCCACAGTGGCCTCGGAATAGGCTTCAATCACGCCATAGTGCTTCGTCAGTAAGGTGCGGAGCCGCTCAGAGACCGCATCGCCGTAGAACGGAGCAAATGTCTTCGCCATATCTCTTGTATTGGCCGCCACGGCCTTCTCCGCAAAAGTTCGGGACCTCAAATCGTTTTTCGCGTTATCCAACACGACGTTGCGAATCCAGAAGAGGTGTCGAGACCATTCATCTCGCAAAACCGCTTGCAGGTCCGCCACCGTGACAGGATGTGGGTCTGACATCGAGGGCCACTCGTGCGCGCAACCCCCCATCCCAATGACGGTGAATACCAGTAGTGCCATGGCCCGACGTATGATGTTCATAACAATTGCTCCCTCACGGTAAATGGTAAGTGGTATGCGTTCTTTCCTTGCGGTGATGGTGGAAGCATTGGCTTTCCGACACTTCCGCATGTGACACATCCAAACCTTGTATGTAACGCACTCTCATTTCCATCATGTAACCATGATGTAGCCATTGTGTAAACTATCGCTCGGTTCATAAGTAAATAGATACGTGGCATCGAAACCATCTCCTCAATAGTGAGTCCTACGCTGGCATCTCACATGGACGGTTTATCACCTGCGAAGACTGTCAATGTCGCGAACATCATTGTCGCGGCAACGATGGATAGGACCCCTGCTATCGATAGACTTTGAGCATTCATGACGCCCTCCTTGTGGGTGATGGGATAAGAGCGGGTACAGCAAGGCGCTACGGCGGACCGAGATGAGAGGCTCAAGGGTGCGAATTTGGCGAGATGGGAAGTTCGTCTAACTGTTCGAGGGAGATGCAGTAGAAGTGGCAAGAGATTCTTGCAGCCGGATGATGAGCGTGGTTCTTCCGGCTGACGGATCGAGATCTGCGATGAGGCTTTGCACCTTCGCCCCGATCGCGTCCTCAATTCGCGTACACAAAAGGCTCTGACATGAGTCGAACATGGCTCGGTGAAACTGGCGAAGAAGCGCACGCCCTTCAGTCGACCTTGCCAGCTGGTTTTCGGCTGGAATAGAAGTGGATCTCGCCAACGCCACTTCGATGAGTTCATCACACACATGAACGTGGACACTGGAATAATGGGCCTTCATGAATTCCGTGTGAAAGTCCAGCACGGCCAACGTGACCGCATACTCAATCTCAGCTTTATTGATAACTACACTCGCCATAGGTCTACCTCTCCGTGCGCCACTATGTCCTGAATCATCGTGTTCGGCAGAAGAGTGCCGTACTTTTCAAGACAGTCGAGCCCAATGTCCTCATAATTCCGATTTAATGTTGACCCCGCTGGGATCAATGACGAGCTGCATCGCTTCGCAAAGTTCCGGGCCAGTGCCTTCTCCCGGTAACATCGTGACGACATGCTGTGTACCCATTGAAGAGTCCCCCTTAGCAGCAAGAGCAAGCGGGCCATCCGTTCTCTTAATTTGGTGGTAAATGCAAATCAGAGTCCAGGCTGTGTGTTGCCCGTACGACACGCATGCACCAAAACGATTCAAACAAATGCCTGGAAAATAGCGACTCGTGAATTCCAGCGAGAAAGTGGTTCTCACGACGTGGCGCATTGCTCGTGCATCAGCGCACGAGCCGCACTGCCACCTGTGCATCGATGCTCGGCTATCTGTTGGCGACTAGCAGAATGCTGAAAAAGTCCTCCAGCGGTGTTCTCGCATCACTCAGAGGCTCAACGTACCGAAGCGTACGCCTCGCCTCTTCGCTCGCTGCGGCCTTGCTGGACGGCCTTTTTGAGCATTCTGAGATGTAGAGTGCCACAGTTCTTCTGTCATCGTGCAACGGTGCGCGAAGCAGAATCCGAGTTTTTCAGCAGACTGTTAGAGCGATTGCTGGAAGCGCGGCGTGGAAGTATGGAGTGGAGTAGATCCAGACGAGTGACCCTCTACTGCGAACGAACCAAGAGAACCGAAGCATCAATCTTGGCAGATCAACTGTTCAGCGACTGAACCGATGACCCACCGTTCCAGCGCTCGGCGATGTGAGCTTCCCACCACCACAAGATCAGCGCCCCATTCTCGTGCACCGTTGGCGAGGGCGTCGACAATTCCAGTCACGCCATACACGGCCTCGGTGTGTAAGACACGGGTGTCTACGGTCACTCCGTCGCCAACGGCGGACTTGGCCTGCGCCAACAGCCTCAGACTGGCTTTTCGGTCGGTATCTTCAGATGGCAACATAGACAATGCGGAGCGTTCCATGGTTGGATACAGCCATGCGCTTCGCTTCCATCAATGCTTTCATGGAAGTGTCTTTCCCGTCGATCGCTGCCAGAATTTTCATGAACATGGAGAGGCGCCCCTCTTAGTCGGTGATGGGTGAGTGAAGGATACCAATAGCCGTCTCCCCGTTCTCATGGCGCTCAACCATGTGGTTAATGTGAGACGGGTTTGCTAGCTGACATCGCCGCCATTCTTTTTGAGGTCATCAATGTATCGTTTGATAATCATCCTTCCGGGCATTTTCTCAATATTGACATACACCATATAGTGTACGACCCCGTGCACGGCCATCGCAATCAACAATCCTTCAAAAATCCCCACCTTAAAGACCAGGACGCCGCATAAAATGGCAAGGATCATGGCATAGGGACCGTGATGGGTCACATGCACAAGTCCCTCGATCATCTTCCAGCCCGTGAAGATCATGATGACGGCCAACGCAAACTTCGGGAGATAGGCCAGCGCGTACGTGTTGAACGTAAAGAAGGTCACCACACACCCGATGATGAGGACGGAAAACTTCGTATAGGCGCCGGCCAAGCGATTGGTGGTGCTCTTGGCCAACCCGTCCAGATTCGTCATGCCGCCGAAGAAGCTCGACCCCATATTGGCGATCCAGATGGCCAGCAAACTGTTGTTGCTGTTGCATTTCCTCTTGAGCGGGTCGATTTTTTCAATGGCGGCGTTGCTCATCACCTGTTCGATGACGTCAATCATGGCCAGCATCACTGCAAATCCCACCATGGAGAGAGCGGTCAAGGGACCATCGAAGTGCGGGATCGGCAGCGCAAACCTGAGATCCGTGTCTTCCATGGACAGCATAGGCACCGAGACGAACTGGGCGAGGATGGTGCCCGCCGCGATGATGACAAAGTAGGGAATGGCAGGGTTGCGTCTTCTTGAACCTCAAAAAGAGCGCGACAAAGACGCCATAACCAACCATGGAGATCAGGATCATCTGGATACGCGCGCCGTTCAAAAACGAATCGGCAGCTTCCATGCCTGGAGGGAGTTCATAGGTGAAGGTCAGAAACTTGAGCGCGATCTTCAGCCCGACGCCTGCTAACAGCCCTTCCACCAAGTACACGGGCACGGCCACCAAAATATATCGCTGCCAGTTGAATTTCCATATGATGGCTTGAAAGGTCGCCGTCAAGAAAATCGCGAAGGCCATATTCTCCAGGCCAAAGGTGGCCACGCCCACAGCCAACACTGGAGCCAGACCCGCTGCGATTCCAGGACAGCCGATATAGTTGCCGGGCTTGAACCAGGCATTGATCCAGCCGATCAAACAGGCAAACGCGACGGTGGCGAGCCCCACCTTGATGGGATACTCGGACATCATGGCGATGCCGACCGTCAAGGGGATCGCCATCGACCCCGCGATCAGTCCGGCGGCCATATCACGCCCCGCATATTGTGCTTGGAAGGCGGCTGATCCAGGTAAGGGAACCGGCTCCGGTATGGCTGATTGATCACTCCCTGGATCACTCAGTTCATCTTCGTGTGACTCTAATTGTCTTTCTGCTTCATACGTTGTCATGGGTGGTGTCTCAACATTGTTCGGACCGATTGAACTGCGATGATTGAACTTGCCGGCACTCGGTCGCGCTCAACACATTCATCTGGTTGCTACTAATGAGACAGCAAGAAGAGGGCCGCGCATCCTGGCCATGGATCAGTGACTCAACCCGGCATGGTTACAGGAAAAATGATGAGAGGCTCAGGCTGGATTTACGTGACTACGCTCAGGCCTTCAAGAAACTGAGTGCGGGTGCACATGCCTGTGCGTCTGTGCACGGATCGGGAAAGCTATGATGCAGAGGAAAAGCTCCAGTAGTGCAGACATAAATGATTTGAGCTACCCCAAACCACGTTAGGAATCCGGCTTTCGTCGGCGATCGAGCATCCAGCGGGTAATGCCGAGATGTTTGGCGGCAAGGGATTTGTTTCCATCGGAACGCCTCAAGACCTCGTTGATGATGCGATCCTCAAGCGCAGACAAGGGCTCGCCGAGGTGAAACGACACGTGAATCTGAGAGGGGTCTGTGGTGTCTGAAGAAGTGGATGGAGGATGAGCCATCTCTGTCTCCGGTCGTGAAAGACTCCTTTGCACATCTGAGGGGAACTGTCCCGCTTCAAGCGTATCTCCCGGGCAGAAGAGGACCGCACGCTCTATGAGATTGCTCAGTTCACGGATATTGCCCGGAAAGTTGTAGTGGTGTAGCAGGGTCTGTGCGCTGTCACCCAAATGACGAACCGGCTTTCTCAGTGCAAGAGCCGACCGGGTGAGAAACTGTTGGGCCAGGGGAAGGATGTCTTCCTGCCGCTCTCGCAACGGGGGAATCGTGAGGGTCACGACGTTCAGTCTGAAATAGAGATCTTCACGAAACTCACCTTTGGTGACCGCGTCTTTTAAGTTACGATTCGTCGCGGCCATGAAACGAACGTCCACCGGGATCGTTGTCGAGCCGCCCACCCGCCGGAACGTACGTTCCTCTATCACGCGTAACAACTTTGCCTGCAACGGGAGGGGGAGGTTGCCGATCTCATCAAAAAGGACGGTCCCTCCTCTGCTAATTCAATCAATCCGGTCTTCCGGCCTGCTGCGCCGGTAAAAGAGCCCTTCTCGTGTCCGAAGAGCTCGCTTTCGAACAGGTCACGCGGAATCGATGGGCAATCAACTTCGAGGCAGGGCTTGTCGGCACGCGCACCGTTAAAGTGAATCACGCGGCCGATGTATTGTTTTCCTGTTCCGGTTTCACCCTGCAACAGCACCGTGACACGGTCGTTTTTCGCCAGCGCACGGACCTGTGCGAGGAACGTTTGCGTGACGGGGCTTTCCGCAATGACACGGCCGAGAGCATAACGGTTGGTGTCTTGCCCTGTTTGCAAACGAACGTGGCGCTGGAGCGTCAAGAACTCCCCGGCACGTCTGAGCGCGTGCTGCAGGTCTTCCATGTCGATGGATTTGGCGACGAAATCGAACGCACCGAGCTTCGTCGCTTCGACCGCATCCTTCACCGTGCCCCTGGCGGTCAACAGAATGACGAGCAAATTAGGCGAGGTCTGCTTCACGCGCTCGAGCACATCCAAGCCCGAGAGGTTCGGCATCACGAGATCCAATACGAGAATATCCGGCTCACACGTCTTCAGAAGGGTCAAACATTCTTCTCCGGACCCGGCGGTCTGCACGGCATACCCGTGATCGGCAAGGCGCAAGGCGAAGGCTTCGCGGACCGAGGCTTCGTCTTCCACCAAGAGAAGTTGCCAGGTCATGTTACGTCTCCCGTTTCAGTGGCAGCCACACTTCGACCATCGCGCCACTGCCTAGAGGACTGCTGATCGTCAATTGTCCTCCGTGCCGCTCGACGATGTCATGGGTGATCGTCAAACCGAGGCCGACTCCTTTGGCTTTCCCATTGGTGAAAAACGGTTCGAAAATTCGCTGCAGGTCTTCAGGTTCGATCCCTTTACCTGTATCGGAGAACATCACCGAGATGCCCGGACCTTGTTTTGCCACGAATGCCACTGTGATCGTCAACGCTCCTCCCGTCGGCATAGCATCGATCGCATTCATCGAAATGTTGAGGAACGCTTGTTGTAAGTGGGCACGGGAGGCTTCCACCGAAGGGACGTCGGGAATGATCTTCCTCACGGCAATCCGCTGTTTGCGCAGATTCGGTCTCAACAGTGTCAACATGTCGTCGATGAGTGATGGGAGGTCGCAGGGCTGGAGATCGAACGGGCGAGGACGTAGCTGGCCCAAGTGTGATTCTAGCAATTCGTCGATCCGGGCTGCTTCGCGTGCAATCAATGCGCAACGGTCTCTGGCGGTACGGGGCAATTGTTCTTGTTCCGCGAGATGCGTCGCCAGACTTCCCAGCCCGATCAACGGATTGCGGACTTCGTGCAAGATGCCGCCGGCCAGTTGTCCCGCTAATTTGACTTGCTCAGCATGGCGCAGGGCTTCCAGCATCTGCTCTCGCTCGCTGAGATCCGTCAATATTGCCAAATAGAATTGCGTGGTTCCATTGCGATCCTTGACGGGGCTCACACTTTCCCAGACCAGGAACTCCGATCCGTCCTTCCGGCGATTGACGAACCGATCCACAAACGCCAGCCCGGAACGGATAGCCTGCCAGAGTCGTTGGTAGAATTCCGGTGAAAGTTTGCCGGATTTCAAAATTGACGGCCGCTGGCCGAGTGCCTCGTCGCGTTTCCAACCGGTCATGCGCTCCAATGCCGGATTCCACTCCAAAATACAGCCTTCGGTGTCGGTCAGCATGATGCCGTCCTGCGCGGACATGAAGAGGCGGTGGAAGAGATCGCGTTGCGTATCGGCGCGTCGCCGCCGTTCCAGCACCGTGGCCACAGTATTGGCGACGGTACAGAGAAACTCCAGCTCCTTAACCGTGAAGTCACGTACGGACTTGGAATGGGCCGTCATGGCTCCGTAGACTCGATCCTCCACCAGCATCGGTACGCACATCCCTGCGATGCCGCCATGTTCAGTCAGAAGCTTGGAAGGCGTGAACCGTGTTTCCTTTCGCAAATCTCGCACAACAACCGGCAGCCGTTCCCGGATCGCATACCCGGCTTGAGAATGTGTCCCACCCTCGATCGTCAGCCCGCCGATCAACTCCGGTTCGATCCCGATTCCAGCGACCACAGCCAGGTGATCGTCGGATTCTCGCGGAACGAGAATCTTGCACATCTCGAGCTCGAGGGCCTCAGCGGTATGCTTCACGGCCTCACTCATCAGCTCTGGCGCCGGTGCGTCACTGACGGCCAGGGTGCCGATACGGGCCAGCACCGATTGAAAACGCGCAATCTGCGACGCTTCCTGTACCAGCTCCGTATGGTCTGTCACGTTTCGAAGAACCAACAGTACGCCGGTTGCTCCATGGTACGGGACAACGTTGTAGCGGCATTCGTAAATCAGCGTTTGGCCTTCACGGTCTACGAGCCGATAGGTCTGACTCCCCTTGGAGCCCAAGGTTTCCTTATTCCAGACCATCGAATCGATGAACAGGCGAGCGCGGATACTCGTCTCACCCTGGGTAGATTCGTCACGCGACACGGCAGGTGCTTCGACCAGTTCGCCGAACTGCGCATTTTCGAAAATCAGAAGGCCCTTGGCGATGAAACAGAGTCCGCCGTCCAGGCAGTCACTGACCCAGGCCAGTACCTCGGCGGCGGCGACTTCAGGTTTGGCTTGAGCCGGATCTTTAGCAGGAGAAGAATGTGTCGGGCGGTTCTTCACGCGCGGCCTCCACGTGGGGGAAGGACCCCTCTTCGAGATGGCGTAGTATACCGAGGCCATCACGATATCGTCGAGTGAGCGAGAGAGGTCAGCCCATCAATAGCAAAAAGCGAGGCGCTCGTGATACAGAAAGCCATGGCATGTCGTACTCTCGAAACCCTCTCGTTCGACAATACCTATGCCCGCCTTCCCAGCGTCTTTTATGCACGATTGAACCCGACGCCGTTCAGCGCCCCGCCCTATCTGATTCATGCAAACCCGGTAGCAGCTCAGCTGATTGATCTCGATCCGGAACAATTTATCCGGACGGAGTTCGCGGCGCTCTTTGGCGGGAACGTGTTGGCGCCAGGTATGGAGCCGCTGGCCATGCTGTACTCCGGGCATCAGTTCGGGGTCTATGTCCCGCAGCTCGGCGATGGACGCGCCATTCTCCTCGGTGAGGCGACGAACGACCGGGGGGAGCGGTGGGACCTGCATCTGAAAGGTGCGGGGATGACGCCGTTCTCGCGTGATGGAGACGGCCGGGCGGTGCTGCGCTCGACGATCCGCGAGTATCTTTGCTGCACAGCGATGCAGGGACTCGGTATCCCGACCACGCAGGCGCTGTGCCTGGTGGGCAGCGACGACAAGGTCTACCGCGAGCAGATCGAAACCGGCGCGATGGTGGTCCGGATGGCGCCTTCCCATGTCCGCTTCGGCACGTTCGAAGTCTTCTATTATCGAAAGCAGCATGAGCATCTGAAAACGCTGGCTGACTACGTGATCCAACATCATTTCCCACATCTTCATGATGATGGGGACAAGTACGCCCGGTTCTTCGTCGAAGTCGTTGAGCGCACCGCACAATTGATCGCTCAGTGGCAGGCCGTCGGCTGGGCGCACGGTGTCATGAACACCGACAATATGTCGATCGTGGGCCTGACACTGGACTATGGACCGTACGGCTTCATGGACGACTACGACGCCGGGTTCATCTGCAACCACTCGGATCACAACGGCCGCTATGCCTTCAATCAGCAGCCTTACATTGGACTTTGGAATCTGAGCTGCTTGGCTCAAGCCTTGTTGCCGCTGGCGGAAAAAGAGGCGTTGAAAGCAGGCCTTGAGACCTATCAATCTCTGTTTGATCGGGAATATCAGAGACTCATGCGGGCGAAATTCGGATTGGTCGAAGCGCAGGCGGAAGACGACGAACTCATACGCGACTTCATGGGCCTCCTCCAGGGCAGCCATGCCGACTACACGATCGTATTCAGGGAATTGAGCACGTTTTCCACGGCGGAGAACGCAACGAACGACAGACATGCGAGAACACTTCCTCAACCGAGACCGGTTCGACGAATGGGCGGCGCGCTATCGGGATCGACTGCGGAGTGAACGCAGCCGTGACGACGAACGGCGTGACCGAGATGAATCGTGTGAATCCCAAGTATGTGCTGCGCAACTATCTTGCTCAGACGGCGATTGAGAAAGCACAACACAAGGACTTCTCCGAGATCGACCGCCTCTTTACGCTGCTGCAAGAGCCCTTCAAGGACCAGCCTGGCATGGAGGCCTATGCCCTTCCGCCACCCAACTGGGGCAAGCATCTGGCTGTCAGCTGTTCATCGTAAAAGTACCTTCTGCACGCTTCTTTCAGTACTTTGTGACTCGGCCCCACTACTTCACAGGCTCAATGGTCTGTTGTAGAGTGCAGGGCGTGAACTTTGGGCCACTGTCCTGTTGACATCCCTCGTCTCTGAGAAGCGGCATGGCAAAAAAACAAAGCGATTCCAAGATAGCGGTGGCCGGGGCACTCACGCTCGTGCTGGCACTGGCGGGCGTTCTGCTGGTCAAGGAACCGCTACGCAGCTCCCGACCGGTCGGCACGGGACTAGACATGAGAGCCACCGTCGAGGCACAAACGGTGCGTGCCCGTTTGTGGGAAGATCCTGTCGCGGCGGTTCAGCGGGGCCTACGGGAAGTCAAAACGAACCAACCCCCCACCACTTCCGTTCCCCCGCTCACGCAGCGGCTTCGATCACTCCGGCAAGCCATCGCAGACCGGGTCAAGGAGGGCCATCACGTCACAGTCCTTCTCGTGACGACCAGCGGAGGACCCTATGTCGAAAGTACCGAGTCGCGGGTTCGTGATCGCTATGCGGTTGGTACTGCACTGGGGGTGGCCTGTTATGTGCCGGAACAAGAAGGCCAGCTGTCTTTCGTTGAGTGGGATCCGCAGAGTCCCATTCCGGCGCTGCCATACGAATGGTATCGACTCAGAAAGACCAGAGTCTGTGACGAGGACGCGACGCGCTCTCAGAGCGTACTGGTTGTGTGGTTTCCGGACGAGGCACTGAGCCGGGGATTTTTCGCGAGTCTGACATCGTTCTCTCAAGCGCTCGTCTGCCGAGAAGCTGAGAAGAAAAGCGAGTGCCTCCTCACGGACGATAGGCGCAGGCTCGTTCGATTGAATCCGAACCTGCAACAGGCTGTCACCTTCAAGATCCTGGGACCTCGTACGTCCTCGGCCTTTCGGGCGCTGCTGACCGAAGCGGCCGAATCCTATGCCGAGCCCCATGAAGGGATCGGGGTTTGGCCGAACGCCGACGGCTGGATTGAGCTGTACTCCCCGTGGAGCAGTGCCATGAAAGGGCTTCTGGCCTACGGACTCAAGATGGGTGGCGGGAAAGGGACGGCCTGTGCCACATATGCCTCTTGTGAACAGGAATTCTCTCGTCGGTTGTCGGATGCGAATATCCGGATGATCTACGATATCGGGTCCGATGATCAGTTGTTCGACTCGTTAGTCGAGGAGCTGGAGCGCCGGCAGGTGCGACTCGGCTGGGATGCCGTGATCCTGATCGGTGAATGGGATTCGTTCTACGGGAGGGCGCTTCCGATCGAGTTTAGGGCCGCTGCCTGCAAGAAAATTGGGAGCTTTTCCGAGCGGGATCTGGAGATGATCGACGTACCGGTGACGATCAAACAGTGGTGTTCCGATATTCCCCAGGCCATCGATCTGCAGATTCGGCGGCAAGCCGATTATGAATCACTACGTCTCAACGTCCATCGGTATAGCTACCTGAGCGGTCTTGACGGTGAAGTCCCAGGGGAGGACAAAGGGAAAACCGCTCGCGCCGACAATGCCAAGGATGGCCAGCGGGATCGTCCGGAAGGGACGAGCCAGGTTGATTATGTACGAGCCTTGGTGGATCGAATCCATGACGAGGGAGAGGGGGCTCGAGCCATCGGCATCTTCGGAACGGATCCCTATGATTCCTTGCTGATCATTAAAGCGCTTCGCCCCGCATTTCCTCACGCCATTTTCTTTACGGTCGGCCTTGATGCCCGGCATCTGCACCCGAGCGAGTATAAATGGACACGCAACATGGTCATCGCCTCTCCCTTCGGGTTGCAGTTGGATGGTGGGCTGCAGCGAGATGTCCCGCCCTTCCGCAGCAGCTATCAGACCTCCACCTATTTGGCCACGTTGCAGGCGGTCGGCCACGTCATGTGCCGACGTGACGAGCAGGTCGGAGCTCCGGGCGGCCCCTGTATGACCACCTACCATGCGGCATTGACACCCGACGACCGTCTCTACGATGCGGGATCTCATATCAGACTATTCGAGGTAGGCCGGAATGGGGCGGTGGACTTGAGCATCGTGAAGCAAGAAGGGGTGCGCACCATTCACCCTTTGCGCCCCGATCTGGCCTATACGGATGGATACGGCCAGCTGAGACAAGGCGTCGGATTTGACAATGCCGCCGTGGCAGCAGCGACGGCAGTGGGGTTTGCGCTCGTCGTCGTGGTGGCCTGGAGCAACCAGCGTCTCTGGTCGGGCATCGTGCGGTACCCGCGTACGCTGAGCACCGCGGCGGTGGTCCTCGTGGCCCTATTCGCGGTGTTTGTGTTGGCCGGAGGCGCCGACGCCTTGCTGGCCGGGCATGACAAAGGGGAGCCGTTCTCATGGACGGCCGGTATCAGTATCTGGCCGAGCGAGCTGTTACGGTTCTTCGTGGTGGTCCTGACCGTCCTCTTGTTTGTGAAAGGCGCCCGCGATCTCCAGAAGAACGGCGAACAGATCGGCGAGAAGTTTCAGTTCGAAGCGACATCGGGACGGTACCGCTTCTCTCCTCAGACCTTCTGGGCGAATCTCCAGCGGGTCTACCATCCACTTGCCACCATTGCCTCGATGAAGGTGGACCAAGCCTGGGGGCGCTATCGAGAAGCGAGTCGGCTAAGCCAGGGGATGGCTCGCACGCTCCTGTTGTTCATCATCTATGCAGGAGCGATGTGGGCCATCGGCTATTTTGTGTTGGACGAGGAATATATCCATCCCTGCCGTGGGGTCCTGAGTTGCAACGTGGACTCGGTCATGACGCTTGCCAGCGTCGGCATTGTGGTGCTGCTGAATCTGGCGGTCTTCGACGCGGTGATGTTATGCCGCCGGTGGATCGGCTGGGTCACGGCTTCGACCGGAGGCTGGTCTGATCAGGTCCAGGAAGAATATCTCCGCGAATATGGCTTGGGTGCAGCGCAGAAGACCGAGTTCGACAAACTCAAGTATCTGGCCGTCGTGGATCTCATTGCGCAGCGGACGGAGGTGGTCAATCGACTGATCCGCTATCCCTTCATCGCCCTCTTGATCATGATTGCCGCGCGTAACGAGTATTTCGACATCTGGAATTATCCGCTGCTCCTCTTACTCTCCTGGTCGGTGAATGTGTTGTTGGCGCTTCTCGGCGCCGTCCTTCTCTATCAGTCGGCAAGCCGCGCAAAATCGGCGATGCTCGCCGGGCTCAACCGGCAAATCGTCCAGACCTTGGGAATCGTGAAGGATCACGACGTCCGAGTGAAACAGATTCAGCATGTCATCAGCGAAGTAGAAGACAACGAACGGGGCGCCTTTGTGCCACTCTATCAGCAGCCGGTCGTTGAATCGTCTCTGTATGGGTTGGTGGCGCTGCTTCAATATCTATATCTCCGTTAGGGGGCTGAATGCGTCAAGTGTCAGTAGGTGGATTGAAGGTCAGGCTCGCCGGCGGATTAGATGGGCAGGGAGGTGGTGATGGTCCTCTCGTCATGCTGCTCCACGGATTTGGCGCACCGGGGGACGATTTGGTGCCGCTGGCGGATGTGATCGATGTTCCGGCCAAGACCCGCTGGCTCTTTCCGGAAGCGCCGCTTTCGCTCAACATGGGGTTCGGCGATTCGCGCGCCTGGTGGATCATCGACTTCGCACGCATCCAGGCCGATCGCGAAGCTGGTCGCATTCGTGACTTATCCATTGAAGTTCCCCAGGGTCTGGCTCTGGCGCGTGAACGCATGGTGACGTTTCTCAAAGAACTCCCGAGCCAGCTCCCGATCGATTACAAGAAAACCGTGATCGGCGGGTTCTCACAGGGCGCGATGCTCACCTGCGATGCGGTTTTGCAGACCGACTATCCATTTGCTGGCCTGGTTCAACTCTCCGGTAACCTCTTGGCGCAGGCGGTCTGGGGCCCTCTTATGCCGAGACGTAAAGGCCTGCCGGTCTTCCAAAGTCACGGCACTCAAGACGACGTTCTTCCGAACATCGGAGCCGAGCGCCTCCGCGACGCGCTGACGCAAGCGGGCCTCGCCGTGGAGTGGCACAGCTTTCGAGGGGGGCATGCGATTCCGGAGGCGGTGTTGCGGCGACTGGGTCCGTTCATCACAAAGAGACTCGGAGGATGAACATGCAGCCTTTCGAGCTGATCGGTGCAGACGGGAAACGGATCAAAGGTGATCGTGCTGATGGGGCAACCCGGCAGATTCTCTTCATCACTGGGTTTCTCTCCAAGCGCTGGGGTAATAAGAGCAAGGCGCTCGCGCAATGGTGTCAGGAGAAGGGGTGGGGCTTCTGTTGCTACGACGTGCGAGGGTTCGGTGATTCAGAAGGTCAGTTCACGGATTACACTCTTTCCGATTGGATTGCCGATGCACGCACCGTCCTGAAATCTATTGAGGCCGGGCCACCCGTCACCATCGTGGGCAATTCACTCGGCAGTTGGATTGCCTGGCTGGTCGCGCAGGAATTCTCAGCCGTAGAGGAACTCATCTTGATCGCACCGGCCTTCAATATGATGGGTGAACGGGCCAAGACCATCCCCAAGGAACGGCTCCATGACTGGCATACCGCCGGATGGATGCCGTGGGACGATGATCCGGTACATAGGGATTGGCCTTTGTCCTGGAAGTGGGTGGAGGAGAGCGAACAGTATTGGGCCAAGACATGTGACATCACCCGTCACGTCAAGACGACGATTCTTCATGGACAGGACGATATTGTCATTTCCCCGGATGGAAGCCGGCGGTTCGCCGATGAACTGCGTCGTCGCGATCCCAGTTTTCCACTTGATCTCAGACTGATTCCAGGCGACCATCGGTTGAGTAGTCCCGAACACCTGGAGCTGTTTCGCCGATTGGTCATGAGGGAGACGTGATGCTTGTTCTCATCCATAAAGAATGTGGTGGTCCTGCCCTGGACGAATCGCCGGTGGGGGAAGTCTGCGCCATTCCCGTTGACCGGTTTCCCTTCTCTTGTTTTACCTGCCTGGAAGAGATCGTCGATGAATCCGAAGTGCGGTTATCGGAAGAGCTGGGGA
>CAWKLH010000012.1:0-62466 GCA_963850405.1 Nitrospirota bacterium | reverse complement strand
AGGTGCTGGCCTATAGCCATCGTGTGAAGGAGGGTGACGATCGGCTCATGACAGTTCTCAGCGATGTCTTCGGCGTTCTAGCGGACATTCACATGGGGCACTCAGTCCAGTACGGCGAGCCTCCTCCGCATTTTCCAATCGATCCCGATCGCAGTCTTTGTGCCGTGGTCCTGTTCAATGTGGCGCAGGCTCCGGAAGAAACACACAGCGAATTTTTGGAGGAGTTGAAAGCCACGATCCGCAGCAGAGGCCGACCGAACATGCTGCTGGTCTTACTGGATTGCGAGGCCTATGCTCAGATCGACCATGGGAAGCGCCTGAAGGAACGCTGTCAGGCCTGGGCGACGCTGGTGAAAGCGTGTGGACTCCAAGCCTTGCTATACCGAGACCCTTCCGGACCCCCGGATGGTGAACTCCAAACCTTGCCCGACTGTTTATGGCCCGGTGATTTTCGGGGAGCACAATGAGTGTCCAGAAATCGCAGATCGCCCTCTCCTTGATTTCCCATACGAATATCGGAAAGACCACGCTGGCCAGAACGCTGCTCCAGAAGGATATCGGCCTCGTCGCCGATCGGGCTCATGTCACGCTCGAGAATCAAAAATACACCGTGCTGGAAACGGACGCAGGGGAGTCTCTGCAGCTCTGGGACACGCCCGGCTTTCCCAACTGTCAAAAGATCCTCTCTCGGTTGCAGGGGGCCAAGAATCCGATCGTACGGATTGTGACGGAAGTGTGGGATCGATTTCGTGACCGGCCATCCTGGTGTGCGCAGCAGGCGGTGTTGAACGTCCAGCAAGAAGCGGACGTCGTCCTCTACCTGGTGAATGCGACCGAAGAACCGAGCATGGCCGGATACATCGCGCCGGAACTGCAACTGCTGGAATGGATCGGGAAGCCCGTCATCGTTCTGCTGAACCAAACCGGCCCCCCCAAGGACCGTGCAGAACAGCAGTGTCTCGAACAACCCTGGAAGGACTACTTTGCCAGCTATGGCTTCGTCAGGGGTGTGCATAGCCTTGATGCATTCAGCCGCTGTTGGGTCCAGGAAGGTATTCTTTTCGAGACCATTCAATCGCTGCTTCCTTCTCACGACCGCCAGCTCATGAATCGATTGTTCACCGTCTGGCAAACCGCGAATCTGACCGTCTTCCATGCGGCGATGGAGCAGTGGGCCATGCTGGTGTCACGCGCCGCGAGGTCGCGGGTGATGACCAGGGGTGACGGCTCACCGATGGAGGTGCAGAAACAGCAGGCCGTCGATGGCCTCTTGAAGGGTTTGATGAACGAGGTTGGGACGACGACGAAAGCGGTCATTGCCCTGCATGGCCTGGAAGGGAATGCGATCGGCGTGATCCAGGCTAGGATGGAACATGTCGAAGTACAACGAGGCTCGCAGGGCAAGGGCGAGGCGACCCTCAGTGGGACCGCCATCGGCGGGATCGGTGGAGCCTTGACCAGCGGGGCCTATGCCGGGCTCCACCTTGATGCGGCGACGGGTGGGGTCAGTATGGGCCTGTTCACGATCGCCGGGGCAGTGGTGGGAGGTGTGCTTGGATTTCTCGGAGGGGAAGCCTGGGCGGAGCGGCGGGCAGGGAGTACCCCGACCCCGGTGACGTGGTCGGATGAGTATCTGGATTTGCTGGCCCAAGACGTCATCATCCGGTATCTGGCCATTGCTCATTTCGGCCGAGGCCAAGGACAGTATGTTGCGGATCCCGAAGATCCTAGATTCTGGATCACAAAGGTGAAAGCCTTAGTTTCACAACAGCACACCACCTTACACGACGTGTGGGCACGTTTACGGGGGCAAGATCTCGCAGCCAAAACGGAAGAGCAATCCACACAACTCACGGCGTTGTTGACATCCATCACACTCGAACTGCTCTGGAGCACCTATCCCGCCTCCAAACGGTTTCTGAACCGCCTGGGATGAGACCGACGGCCCGCCCATAGGACTCTTGCCCTCGGTTGACAGGCCTCTGACCCACACACCACAATCAAGTTCTATGGCATCGAACGAGATTCAGATGGCTGGCCAGTCAGCTGCAACCGTGCAGCAAGAAGATGACGAACCGACGTTTCCTCCCTACGAAGGCCCGGCGTTCTTATCGTATGGGTTTCGCCCGTTCTTCCTGGGTGCTGCGCTGTTTGCTGCACTATCCGTCCTTATCTGGGTCGCCTTGTTTGCAGGGAAGACTCAAGCGGTCTTTTTGTATTCCCCGCGTGAGTGGCACGTCCATGAGATGTTGTTCGGGTATTTGCCAGCGTTGATCGCGGGATTTCTCCTCACGGCCATGCCCAACTGGACAGATCGGATGCCGCTGAGGGGGGTGCCGCTCCTATTACTATTCCTATTGTGGCTAGGTGGACGGCTCCTGATGGCTTTCCCATGGGCTGGAGCGACGACAGCTGCCGTCGTGGATGGAGCGTTTTTGGTTATCTTGGCCACCTATGTCTGGCGGGAGATTGTCGTTGCTCGCAGCTGGGATCGCGCACCGATTGGTGTGCTGGTCAGTTTTTTTGCCGGCGCCAATATTCTCTTTCATTTGGCTGCGTTGCGTGGCATGCCGACAGACCTTCCCGAACGGCTGGCGCTCTCCGTCATGACGATGTTGTTGACGATCATCGGAGGACGTCTCGCCCCCACCTTTACGCGTGACTACCTGGCTGACCGGAACGTATCCAGACTGCCTGAGGTATTTTCTCAGACTGATGGAGGCGCAATCATTCTTGTGTTAGTGAGCGTCATCAGCTGGATCATTGGTCCAGAAAGTATGTGGACAGGAACCGCGCTTTTCGTAGCTGGGGTGGCGAGCGTGGTACGTCTTTTCCGTTGGGGAGGGTGGAGGACCTGGAAGGAACCACTCGTGCTGATTCTGCACATCGGGTATGGATGGGTGGCGCTGTTTCTCATCGCTCTTGGTGCATCGATTCTAGGGGTTGGCTTCTCTCCTGAAAACGCGGTTCATCTCCTCACCACTGGAGCGATGGGCGCGATGACGCTCGCGGTGATGACTCGCGCGAGTCTCGGCCACACGAGACGACCGCGGCATGCTGACGGGTTTACTGTGTCGATGTATGTGCTGATCAACGCCGGGGCGCTCCTGCGAATCTTTGCCCCCAACGTCGATATCCCTACGGCTCTCACCTATACGCTACTTGGCCTGTCTGCGCTCTGTTGGAGTGGGGCCTACCTACTCTTTGCGTGTGTCTATGGCCCGTACCTCATCCGGCCAAGCCTGGATGAAGTAGCGAAAGCATAGAAGGGTGCGGTGGCGTCCTCGATACAATACCCATGGGTGGGAAACCGTTGGCAGGTAGCTTCCCATTGACTGGTGCGGTATCATGAGTATCTATGATAAGTATCGGTGAGTCAGGAATCTTTTGAGGATGCTCAAAAAGGTCTTCTGACAAGGCCGCAGTGAGCGAGAACGCAGCTGGCGGTCATTTTCTACAACCTGAACAAAGGGGGCGACCGGTTTCGACGGGGATACTGAGGTCACTGTTGCATGTCGAGCTCTCGGGAACTCGTAAAAGTCCGAGAAAACGCAACTGCCAATCAAGAACTGGCACTCGCAGCTTAATTAACTGCGACGTTCTTCCATCTGATGCCCGCGGGGGTGGAAGAGCGCGATGCAGCGGGCTGGTCCAAGGCCGGTGCTCAGCGGCTGCGGACGAGAACTTTCTGGGCTAGCGGCTGTTCTAAGCCTGCCGATAGGCGTGGATGGCGGCGAAATTTAAATTGTCGGCTACACATGTAGATACAGTGCACTAACGATCTTCGGACAGGGGTTCAACTCCCCTCGCCTCCACCAAACCGCACGTCGTGCGTTCCGGCGGCTTATCAGGCGAAGCCTCTCTTCCCTGATCAAGCCAACTGAGCGGTGGTTCCTCCGCCTGGCAAGCCTTACATGCACCGCTGGCACTGCTACTATCGCCTTGAATCGAGTATAAAATGAAGTCATGTCTTTCTTCGTGGGCTCACCAGCCAAGGTGACGCAGTTTGTGGTGCAACTGATTTCGTTATTGTCACCACTCTTTGTTGGGCTTTTTGTGATTGCGCTGACAGCACCAACTCACTCAGCGCAACTCGAACAGGATCGAGGAACCTGGCGCACGGCTGCCCCGACGCCGATGAAGCGGACGGAGGTGGCGGCTGCGGCGTTGGACGGGAGAATCTATGTTGTTGGCGGGTTCGAAAAGCCCAGCTTGGGCAATATGCTGAATTTCTCGATCACGCCATCTGTCGAGATATATGATCCCGCGACCGACCGATGGGCTTCTAAATCGCCGATGCCCGTTGGCCTGCATCATGTCGGGATCGGTGTGGTAGGTGGACGATTGTACGTCATCGGCGGGTACAGCCAGTCGGCATTCAGCGTCTGGAACCCTGTTGCGACTGTGTATGTCTACGATCCCGCTAAGGACAGCTGGACCGAGCGCGCCCCGATGCCGACTGCACGCGGCGCGTTGTCTGTGACCGAACATGAGGGAAGGCTCTATGCCATCGGCGGGTACGACCGGAAGGGCAACAACGCGCAGGTCGAAGTGTACGATCCCCTGCGCAACGTCTGGACAACGGCTGCATCTCTGCCGACCCCTCGCGATCATCTTGCTACCGCAACGGTCGCCGGGAAGATTTATGCAATCGGCGGACGCATGGATGGCGACTATTCTCGGAATCTCGCCGTCGTGGAAAGGTATGATCCCGTTACTGATCGCTGGAGGCGCGTTGCGGATCTGCCGACTGCGCGGAGCGGCATGACGGCCGCTGTGGTCGAAGGTAGGATTTACGTGTTCGGCGGCGAAGGGGCCGCTGGTACGTTCAATGAGAACGAAGCGTATGATCCGGTCGGAGACAGGTGGCAGGGCATGGCGCCGTTGCTGACTGCACGTCATGGCCTTGGTTCAGCAGTCATACCAAGGGCGCATTTATGTGATCAGTGGTGGACCGACTCCCGGCGGCTCCTTCAGCGATCTGAACGAAGTCTTTATCCCGCCAGGAGGCAATGCGAAAGCGGACTGATTCCATTCCTCTCGTTGATGGTCCCTCCAATGTACGTCTGATACTGGCTCCCCGAGGGAGGCCAAAGCTGGCACTCTTTATCTGGAGTTGAGAAGAGTGGCACCATCGGTGAGGAGAACATACCCGGTATTATAGAAGGCATGCAGAACGATGGCGGGATATACAGAGCCAAAGCGATCTCGTATGAAGCCGAAACAAAGGGATGGAAGAAACACAATCAAGGACCAGGAGATGGGATGGCTGGCCAGATGAGCCATTGTGAACAACAGAGATGTCAACAAATTGGCGAGGGAGAGACCCCTCCAAGTGTTCTGTTTCCTCGTGGATTGCAACATATAACCTTGGATGACGCCGCGGAACAGCAATTCTTCGAACAGAGGTTGCCACAGGGCGACGGAGAGGAACGCCCATGACCCTATGACATGCCAAGGTGGCGGCTGAAATGCCATACCCCTAATCATAAGAAGCCACGCCATTGGGCCAAGAGCCACCAACCAGAGAAATGCTGAATCCCGATGAAAGGGGCGATCAAGTTGAAGTCCAAGTAGGGCCCATACTTGTGCTGAGCGACTTGGTAGAGGGAGTTCACCAGAAGGAACACTCTGGGCCCCGACCGCATGGTCGGGGCCCAGGTTTCGCCGTGATGACATTCCTTGCGTTCCAAAACTCAGTCTCATCGGCGTCTCATCCTCCACAACAAGACAGCCAAAGACATAAGGAACATGGTCGGCAGCAGGATGTCTCCGGTTTCGCCTGGGGCTATCGTACAGCCTCCTCCGCTTTCGCTCGCGGCCGGTGGAGGTGGCGCAATGTTGAAGGTCGCAGTGACCGTGGCATTCTGGGTGAGGGAGCAGGGGCCGGTTCCCGTACAATCTCCACTCCATCCTGCGAAGACAGACCCAGGATCGGGTGTTGCGGTGAGGTTGACAGTGCTGCCTTGGGGGAACTGCCCATTGCATGTTGCTCGGCAGTCAATTCCGGCAGGATTGGAGGTAACCGTCCCAGTGCCGGCACCGACCTTGTTGACAGTGACGGTAGAATTTGGCGGCACGCTAACCAATGCGGCCCTGGCATTGATACGTCCACCGGACGACACTTTTCCACTCAAGGATGCTTTCCGATCCACGGTATTCAGGATTGCGTTCCTAAGTTGGGCTACGGTGAGGGTGGGATTCACGGAGAGCAACAATCCAGCGAGTCCTGCCACATGAGGGGTGGCCATCGATGTGCCCTGAAAAAACTGGTAGTTGGTGGTTGCCGACGGACGACCTGCCACGCAGACGATGCGGATATTGTCTAGATACACGCCATCGACCCTATTCTCCGGCTAAGCACGCGACCGGAAGAGTCCACGATCGTGTTGGGCCACCTGAGGAGCGGAACTCCGTATGGCATCAGCATTGCTTGAGCAATCACCCAGTGGGTGAACGGAACACCAAGGAGAAAGTTGATGCCTGCGACGCCGTCTACGAACGCCCGACTGCCGTTCGACATTGATGACCAGATTGATCCAACGCTGATCACCGCGCATGCCGGAGTACCGTTAGTGATTGAACTGTTTCGCCGCGTGGGGGTGGCACAGGTCGTCAATGAGCAGGTTCGGATCAAACAGCGGCAGCGCGGGTTGACGCCGGCCCAGTTGGTGGAGACGCTGATCGCGCTGTGGGCGGCCGGTGGGGATCGCTGCCAGGACCTGCAGACCTTGCGAGCTGATGCGGCGCTGGCCGCCTTGTTGGGCTATGAGCTGCCCGCGGCCACCACGATGCGGGACTTTCTGGAGGGGTTTCATGTCGAGGATCCCCCGTTGCTGCGCCTGGGCACGAAGGCCGTCATCCCCGAAGAGTCGGCCCCCCTGGTGGGGCTAAGCCGAGCGAACCAGCGCATGCTCGGCGCGGTGCAGCAGCCCGTGCCGCAACGGACTGCCACGCTGGATGTGGATGCCACGATTCTGGAAACCCACAAGCACACAGCGGCCATGACCTACGAGGGCGCGCGAGGCTATCAACCCGTTGTGGTCGTCTGGGCCGAACAGGACCTGATTGTCCACGATGAATTTCGCGACGGCAATGTCCCGGCCGGCTGTGGCAATGCGCGGATTCTGGCGCGCGCCGTGGCCGCCTTGCCCGCAGGGGTGGAGCAGATCTTCGTCCGGGGGGATAGTGCGCTGTATGAGCAGGACGTGTTGGCTTGGTGTGAGCAGCCATCCTGTGGCATTGGCTATGCGATCAGTGCGGATATGAGTCCGTCACTGCGGACCGAGATCACGCGACTACCGGAGACCGCATGGCAACTCGATCGCGCCGAGCCCGACGCGATCCGCGAGTGGGCCGAGGTGCCCTACGTGCCCGACGACAAGGACTATCGGAAGGATCGGCCCTGTGTGCGGCGGTATCTGGCTCTTCGAATCCGTCGACGCCAAGGCGAGCTGTTCGCCGATGGCAGCACCGTGAAACACTTTGCCATCGTGACCAACCGCGAGGGGGACGGCCTGACACTGATTCGCTGGCACCGCGAGAAGGCCGGCACGGTCGAACACGTGCATCACGTGCTCAAGAATGAGTTGGCCGCGACGGTGCTGCCGAGTGGAAAGTTTGGGGCCAACGCGGCGTGGTTCCGGCTCAACGTTCTGACCTATAACCTGCTCAGCGCATTCAAGCACTTGGCCTTACCCGGAGATTTGTCGGAGGCTCGACCGAAGCGGCTCCGCTTTCTGATATTCAACACGGTCGGGAAGGTCGTGCAGCATGCCCGACGCACGCTGTTACGGCTCACCACGGCCGCGCAGCAAGCCCTCGTGGCCCTGGCACGCCGCCACATCCTGGCCCTCAGCCCGACTTAGCCGGAGAATAGGGGATTCCTCCAGATATTGGGTGCAAGATCCGGATGGTCGTAGGCAATGCCCGAGTCAATGACGGCGATCGTCACATTTGAGCTTCCCGTGCTGATATCCCAGGCCTCAGGGGCATCAATGTCGGCATCTGCCCTTCCTGTCGTTCCGTTCACGGTCTGACCTGTGTTATGGAGACCCCATAGTGTACCGAACTGGGCATCATTTGGGAGAGTCTGCAGCTGGTAGAGATAGTTTGGTTCGGCATACTCAACGGCGGGATTACTTTGGTACTTCAGGACCGCCTCTTCGACTGACAAGCCACCCTCCAATTTGTACTGATGAATCACTCTGTCGTTCACCGATACCCCTCTGAGTTCTTTGGCGCCCATATCGACATTCAGCGACTTGATTCCCGATGAGGATGCGTCATCCCTGAACTTGACGAGTACCTCTCCTGGGACATAGTGCGCAGGGCGGCGCACGTCTCCTGATAACGTCGTCATTCCACCGGCTGTCTGTTTCTGCTTCGCATACACCAAGCGATCTCCCGACACGAGTTCTGACCATGCGACCATGGCTGTTGCGATGCCTACGATGGTTCCGACCAAACAGAGCACAATTTTCTTCATGCTACTTCTGCGTTTCGTACCGATAATTGGGCTCTGCATACTCGACCTCCGGAGATGACGTGAGTTGGGTGATCGTGGATTCAACCGACCGATCGTCGAGGATCCTGACGTGATAGAGGCGTCCTTGTTGGATTTCAGCAATCACGTCGGTTCGGCTCTTCTTCAGGAGAGATACGATCCGCTGTTGTGAAATTCCGCTCTTAAACTTGACCAACACTTCATGCGGGACGAATCGTGGTGCAGGGGATTTTGTAGTGGGTTCTAAGGCAAGTCTTTCTGTCACACTCCGGTCTGTTGCGGTGCAGGATATGGAAAACAAAAAAACCGACACACACATCATGATTGTGACAAGTTGCGTCGTACGATGAGATAGATCGAGCAAACGAACCATCGTGTTCTTGGTTTTAACGGCGGCTATAGCACCAGCTAATCTAGTCAGGCGACTATATGTAATAGAGCCGAAGTCAATTCCTCCATTCCTCTTACGCGGGGAAAACCCTGGTTTTGTCGAAGATCACTTATCGGCACGGGTGTTTGAGCGAGGGGATCATTGCCCAATCTATGATTTGGGTCAGCTGAGGGTGCACGCGAGAACTGCCGTCCAAATTTGCACAACTGGTGTGACGACGGTTTGACGGTGTGTTGCGTATCTGCTGGATTTCGTACAGGTGTCAGGCGATAGGTTGATGGGCCCGTATGTTGGGCGAAGGTTGCTCTTCAGTCGATCAGTCTTTACCGCAGAGACGGTCGTTCCACTTTTTGATGCACCCATCTGGCGGGCGTGGTGGCGCTGGAGACAAAGGCCTGACCGAATCCGAGCACGAAGTGGGCGTCGTCGAGCCGCAATTCCCAGAGGGCAAAATCACCAAAGCCAAACATCATCTCGGCTTGAGGAAACCGTGCCAGGTACTGTTCCCTGATATCCTCGTACGACGGCGCATCGGGGGGTAGTATCGTCGCCTCACCCTGGAGATTCATCCGTCTCAATGCCAACGGATTTTTCCCGGGTCCGTCCGGCTCGGCGATGAACAGCGACACGCGGGGATCCGTCATCAAATGTTGAGTATGCAATGCCAGCTGGCTGAGGTGAAGGTACGCGCGCGTCCAGTCCGACCCAAACACATAGGGCACGTGCGATCCAAATGGTCGGCCATTTTGCAGGGTCAGCAGCACGGCTGTGCGAACATCCTGCACCAGTGCCGACCACGCTTCTTGAACATTCTCACTGGTCAATGCGGTTGCCATCGGCAGTGGTGCTCCCTGGTGATAAAGATGTGTGGGACCTCATGGAAATCTCAACATCAAGATACCATCCGGCAGAGGCAATCGCTAGACGATCAAGGTCAAGGCGCTGATTTCACCATGCCTCTTGACTGACTGCACCGCGAAGCCTATCGTAGCCTTGTGGGGGGAGTTAACGCCCCGAGGGAATATGGTTCATCAGGGGGTCGAGCGAGAGGACGGTGTGCAGGACCAGCTTGTACTGGGAAGCCTAAACTCCTCCCAAGATCTCCGCCGTACCTAATCGTCCTCGGTTAGGTGCGTGCTCCTCCCACCCTAAATGTTCGCTCCATCGCTCCCCTTGATCTCCTAACCTTCTCTTTAATTTCGACCGAGCCACAGTTGTTTCTGGTGTATCCAGGCACAAGCAGGACCGCCTGCTATACTTTGGTCAATTGACGCATCGTTTGGGTACTGCGGCGGTTCCACAACATGAGAGTCTTCATCCTCAGCTTCATGAGCTGTTCCCTCCTATGGCCGATTGTCGGATGGGCGGAACTCTATAAATGGACCGACGACCAAGGGAATTTTCATATTACCGATGCGCCCCCTCCCGTGATCAAAAAGAAGTCTGCGACGTTTGCGGTGCCAGCTCCTCGATCCATCGTACCGAAGAAGACCGCAGTTCGGCCGACCCCGCCTGGGCAACCCCAAGCAGAGGTTGAGCCCGTACCCGGTCCAATAGTCCCTTCTCCCGCAAGCGAAGAAGTTACGATCCAACGGCCCATGGAAGGGTTGAGTCCGAGCCAGGCTGTGCTGACGAGTGCATGGCACATCTTTGACAGTACCCAGATGAAGGCCAAGGCTCCTGTTCAGCGGTGGAAGGATGAACAGGGCCTTGATCACGTTGTCGATGTCTTACCGGCGACTCGGGGTAGCTCAGAAACTGCTTCACAGTTGGAAGACGGTGTTGTCTCACACGCTACACGCAGGGCCAAGGAGCGGGCGGCCAGTGTGTCTCGCTCGCGCCATCAATCGGGTGAATGAAACGAAGACCATGAATCGTTCGCAATCGTCCAGGAAAAGTGTGAGGACCCTACTGGTGGCTGTCTCCCTTCTTGCCACCGCATCGATCCAGGATGCGGCGGGTTCCCTTGCCAAAACTATGACGGCATTCTCTGAGGATGGACGGCTGCTCTTGGTCCAGACGGATGAGCTGGTGGTCTGGGATCTTGAGACGAAGGCACTCGTAGCGAAGATTCCAAGTCTTCCCTGCCAGCAGATTGCGTTGCTGAAGCAGGACGGGTGGCTGCTCTGTGTTGAGCACAGTGTCACGATCTACGATTGGAAGAACCGAGCCTCAGTGGCCACCATTCCACCGGAATCGCCGCAGCCCTATAGTCTGCTGGCCTATTCGAGTGAGACGGATCGAATGATTCTCCGTCACGGGAACGAAGCCGTGTCCGTCTGGCAGCTCGGGAAAAAGCTGGTGCCGCTCAAGCATATCGCGCTGGAGGTGAAGAGAGACGCCCCCTCGGTGGCCGCCTCGCCCGATACAAAGCTGTTGGCGATTGCGCAAGGCCACACCATTCATCTGCATCATCTCACTAGCACAACCATCCGCGATCTTGTCATTGAGGGAGGAAAGCCACGTGATCTGCTCTTTGCACCCGACAGTTCTCGTTTGGCGGCGAGTGTGGGCAAGACGATTCTCCTGATCGACCCAGTGGAGGCGTCCATAGCCACACGCGCCACGTTGGCGAGTGCTGAAGGGGCACAGGGCCCTCTCACTCCCGAGGCCTTCTCGCGGGACGGGCATCGTTTGGTAGCAGCCAACGGGGAAGGGAGCTATGCGCTGTTCAATGCTGATACGGGCGAGCTGGTCACCTTGACAGAGTTCACCTATGCAATTCCAGGGCGCGAGATGCGCTCACCGACACAGCTTCGTGCCGTCGACATTGCTGCCGATGCAGATCTCTTGGTTGGGCAACCGGAGCATCTCCATACCTTGCAGATCTGGGATCTACACACTGGTACGATGTTGCCGGATCTGTGTGGAGAGGATTGCCGCAACATGGGTCCCCACGTGTCGTTACTCAAATGGTCACCGACTGGTTCGAAGATCGTAGTCGGGATGCAGGGAGGCCTCAACCCTGATGTGGATGGGAAGATCTCGGTCTGGGATGTTCCCTCACGTTCCCCGGAATTGGTGCTGGATCCAGGCCAACCGCAGGCCAAGGTATTAGCGAAACGAGCGACCCCACCGACATTTATTACGACGACACCTGCTGTCCCGGCATTCGTCCATGCACTGGCCTTGCGCGCAGTGGCGACCTCGCCCAGTGCAAATCTGCTTGTCTCGAGTGGCGACGATGGACTGTTGAAAATCTGGGACCCGGGGCAGGGAACACTCTTGCGTCAACTGGTACTGTCTGCTCCGGCCAATGCGCTGGCGTTCAGCGCCGATGGCGCAATCCTGGCGGTGGGCACCATGGAAGGGGACGTACGCTTGTGGGAAACCCAGACGTGGCGTGAATTCTCACCCTATTCAAGCAGGCAAGGTCGGATCAAGGCCCTGCAATTCCTTCCTGGCAATCGATTGCTCGTTGTTGCAGGGGAGCGTCCGAAAGTTCCGGTCGTGGACCTCGTCACCCGAACGGTCGCGAAAGAGCTTGTGCATACCAGTCTTTCTCCGGTCTGTGATGGGAATGGCTGTGCAAGAAAACGAGCCATGCAGGGAGAAGTTGTCGACAGTCTGAGCTTCTTGGACGGAAGCTCGTTCCTCGTGACGACTTCGCAAACTGGTCGTGTCGTCTGGGACATGACGACCTGGCGCGAAGTTGAGAAGCCAGCCGGGGTTCCGGCAGTCTGGTCCGGGCTGGGATGGAAACAGTCCTTGGTCTGGACGACTGCTCGATCCAGTGATCCAAACGCCTCGACCCTGGCCCTGTGGGATATCAAGCGCAACGGAGTTGTCGCAAGCTTGGATACCTTCACCAACCGGGATACGGAAATTGATCATGGGCCGCCCGTGATGTTGGGAACATCAATGGCCGTCGATCCCTCGCATCGGTGGGCTGCCACCAGAGTTGGTGAACATGTGTCAGTGTGGGACCTCTCAGCGCAAATAAAACGAAAGACGTTCCATGTTAAAACCCCATATGATCTGCAGTGGACGAGCGATGGGAAACATTTGGTCGTCCCCACGCTCGACCGAAAAATCCTCGTCTGGTCAGCTCGAGACCATGGAGCCGGCGCACTATCTCCGAGATCCTTCCGTCACCCGCTAGCAGGATGCGCAAAAAGTCCGCCAGCGGCGTTCTCGCATCGCTTAGAGGCTCAACGTACGGTCCAGGGTACGCGTCGCCTCTTCGCTCGCTGCGGCCTTGCTGGCAGCCTTTTTGCGCATCCTGCATGGCTGTTCAGCGTCGGCTCAAGCCTCAATATCTTCGATGGCGGCAGCCGTCACAATGAGTTTTTCCGCAGCCTGCTAGATAGCGTAGTCACGAGATCTTAAGCCAGAGGGCGAGACACCGGATCTGGACGGCGGCGAGGAACGATGTGCTGTTCTTGGCGTATCGTGTGGCGATGCCGCGCCACCGTTTGAGCATCAGGAAGGTATTTTCGATCAAGTGGCGCAGTTTGTAGAGGTCTTCGTCGTACGCTCTTTGGTCTTTTCGGTTTTTCTTTGGCGGGATGACGGTGTGCATGCCTACACGTCGTGCCTGCTCAAGAATGGCATCGGTATCATAGCCCTTGTCCGCAATCAGATGATCCGCGTCGATCCCCTCGATCAGAGTGCTGGCCTGTGTGCAATCCGCTCGGGTACCTTCTGTAGTAACAACTCTGACCGGCATACCACACGCATCCACGGCCAGATGTATCTTGGTGTTGAGCCCCCTTTTGTGCGGCTCATGTCCTGATTGCCGCCTCTGGCTCCTGCCGCATGAGGATGAACCTTGCAATGACTGGCGTCGATCATCAGCCATTCGTAATCCGGCTCGTCAATCAGGATTCCAAGCAACTGTTTCCAAATCCCCTTGTCCCGCCAGCGGATAAAACGACGATGTGTATTGCTCCACCCTCCGTAGTCCGGTGGCAAATCACGCCAGGGCGCGCCGGTTCGCAAAATCCAGAAGACCGCATTGATGAACAGGCGGTTGTCTTCCGCAATGCCGCCCCACACGCCTTTGCGTCCCGGTAGATGCGGTTCCAGCAATGCCCATGTGGCGTCGGAAATATCGTGGCGGCGGTGGACGGGCGTTGGGTTGTTCATGCAGACCTCCTTCTCGGGTCTGCCGACTCTCTCATATCTTACATCTCGTGACTACTCTATCTAGGGTAATTCGTTCTTCACACGGGTCTGTTTTCGTACGTCTCATTCACCATCTGGTCCATTGTATCCGCGAAAGTTTTGTGGTACCAAACAATGAACGGTTGTTTCATGAGAGGATGAATGGCACCAAAGAAAGAGTCCGCGTCAGATCCTGAATCGAAATCTTCCGCTCCTCGATCAACCCCCGAACCAGCCGCAAAGACGAAAGCAGTCGCTAAGTCGGTGGAACGAGTCACTGCGGTTGAGATGGGCGCGCGTCAGCGGGAAATCTCCGTCTCGGAGTTTTTCACGAAGAACCGGCACCTGCTCGGCTTCGACAATCCGCGCAAGGCGCTCTTGACCTGCGTCAAGGAGGCGGTCGATAACGCGCTCGATGCCTGTGAAGAGGCGGGGATTCTTCCCGATGTCACGGTCAAGCTGGAGGTGGTGTCCAGCGGGGAACCGGTGGCACCCAGTCAAGCGAGCCGATTCCGCGTCACGGTGACGGACAATGGCCCCGGCATCGTTCGCCAGCAGATTCCTCGGATCTTCGCGAAGCTGCTCTACGGGTCAAAATTCCATCGCTTGCGAATGAGCCGTGGGCAACAGGGCATCGGTATTTCCGCCGCCGGGATGTACGGACAACTGACGACCGGCAAACCGGTCAAAATTATTTCCCGGATCGGTCCAAAGGCCGCTGCGCATTTCTTCGAAGTCCAGATCGATACGAAGAAGAACGAGCCGTTGGTGCACGAGAATAAACAGATCGACTGGGAACAAACACGAGGCACGCAGGTTACGCTGGAAGTCGAAGGCAAGTATCAGAAGGGCCGCGCATCGGTCGATGAATGGCTGGAGCAGACCTCGATCGCCAATCCGCACGTCAGGCTGATCTATCACACGCCCGAAAAGGAAACGAAGGAATATCCGCGCACGTATCACGAGCTGCCGCCGCAGCCGCGTGAGATCAAGCCTCATCCGTACGGCATCGAGTTCGGCATGTTGCTCAAGATGTTGCAGGACACGAAGAGCCACTCGGTTTCTGGCCTCCTAGCGACCGATTTTTGTCGGGTGTCTCCTCAGATGGCTGACGAGATTTGCAAGGCGGCGAAGGTGTCGCCCGATGCCAAGCCCCGTGAGTTGAAGGGGCCGGTGGCGGAGACACTGTATAAGACGTTACAAGAAACCAAGATCATGGCGCCGCCGACCAATTGCATTTCACCGATCGGCGAGAAAGCGATTCTTTCCGGGCTCTATAAGCAGATCAAAGGTGAGTTTTACACGGCCGTCAGTCGGCCGCCAGCCGTCTATCGTGGCAATCCGTTCATCATTGAAGCCGGCCTCGCGTATGGAAATAGGCCACAAGACCAAACCAGGCCGCAGCAACCGGCGAGGCCGAAGGCCGAAGGCGAGCATGAAGAGGAAGACTCGGAGTTGGCCCGCGTGATCCGCTATGCGAATCGGGTGCCGTTGCTGTACCAGCAATCGGCCTGTTCGATGTTCAAGGCCGTCCTGAGCACAAGTTGGAAAAACTATGGCTTGACGCAGTCTCGTGGGGCTCTCCCCGGCGGGCCGATGGTGATCTTTGTGCATATGGCGTCGGTCTGGGTGCCGTTTACCAGTGAGTCCAAGGAAGCGATTGCCGATTACGACGAAATCCAAAAAGAAATCACTCTGGCCCTGCGTGAGTGCGGCAGGCGGTTAGGACTCTTTATTCGTCGGCGTGAACGGGCGGCCAGCGAATTTCGGCGACGGAATATTTTCGAGCTGTATATCGAGGAGGTCGTCGACGCGTGTAATCGGCTCAAGGGAGGCACGCTGCCGAAGGAAAAGTTGAAGGCACAGCTCCAGAAGATTGCCGCGTCGCGGACGGGTGGTCAGAAAACCGATCAGGCGCTGGGAAAGACCAGCACCGGTCCTGAAGGGTTGCCGCATTCGATTATCGTCACGGCGGAGGGAGTCGAAGGCGAGACCGAATTAGCCACTCAGGTTGAGGCGGATCAAGCAACAGCGGCGCCCACGGCAGAGTCGGACCTGCTTGATAACACACGGTCTGTTGACGAGCCGGTCCCGAAAGGAAAGTCTGCCAAGGGGACGGGCGCGAAAACGTCGCCGAAGAAGACCACCGGGAAATCGGATCAGATTGCGCTCGTTGCCAGACAGCTCGTGGTCAAGAAGAAGTCAGGTGGAAAGTCTCTCAAGCCGACGAAGAGCGCGGGCCCGCGCAAACCGAAATAGGACACCATGGCGACCAAGACAAAGAAAACCACCGTGGTCGAGAAAAAACTGATCAGCCTGGCGGACATTGTGATCCAAGCAGCCGATCGTTCGAAAGATCCGACGCTTCAAATCCCCATCCGTGCCCTCTCGAACGTGTTCTTCAATGAAAAGAAGGGCCTCATCGAGATGGGAAGCAAAAAGCAGGAACGGTCGTTCTTTAACGTCGGTATGGCGAAGAGGTTCATGCAGACGGTGCTGGTCGCCGATGCCCTCTCCGAGTTGCAGCGGGCTGATCTCACCACCTCGCTTCGAGAAATTTACTACCGCACCAAACACACGATCAAAGATTCTCACGAGAATACCTTCGATGCGCAGGACGAATCCGATCCGGTCATTGAAGATCTAGAGGTGTCCCTCGCGACGCTTCGAGAAGAGCTCCATGTCAGTGCAGAAAACAGAGGCAGTATCGTGGGGCCGGTGGTCTTCGGGGATGACGGCGATCGTGTCGATTGCTCGAAGCTGGGGAAAGGCGGGTACTCGGTCCCATCGATTGTTGAACCGGAGTATTTGGAGATCCGGCGCTGTACGGCAGATTTCGTGCTGCTTGTCGAAAAGGGAACTCAGTGGAACCGGCTCTCGGAGGACAAGTTCTGGCGACGCTATAACTGTATTCTCCTGACTGGAAACGGTCAGCCCCCTCGGGGTGTGCGGCGGTTAGCCTGTCGGCTGCACGAGGAACATCGGCTGCCGGTCTATGTGCTGGTCGATAACGATCCCTGGGGGTACTACATCTATTCCGTCGTCAAACAGGGCTCGATCAATTTGGCCTTCGAGAGTCAACGGATGGCTATTCCCAAAGCCAAGTTCGTGGGCCTGTCGAGTGCCGATCCGGAGCGCTACGAATTGCCGCGCAATGTCGGAATCAAACTGAATGAGAAGGATATCGCACGTGCCAAGGAATTGTTGAACTACCAGTGGTTCCAAAAGCCAGCGTGGCAGGTGGAGATCAAGCGCATGCTCGCGAGTGGGCTGAAGTACGAACTCGACGCGCTGGCCAACAAGGATTTTCAATACCTGACGAAGAAGTATCTGCCGAGGAAGCTCAAGGAAAAAGACTGGCTGGACTAACTGGCCTCCTATCTGTGCCATCATTGAGCCACCAACAGTCCGCTTGCATGAATTGGCTATGAAGACCTTGCCTGCTTGGACGGCGCCGCTTCGCGATTGGCAGGGCCGTGCGCTCTCGGCGGTCCGTACCCATCAGACCAAAGATTTTCTGGCGATGGCGACTCCTGCTGCGGGCAAGACACGTTTTGCCTTGCGCGTGGTGCATGAATATCTGGCGAAACAGGCCGCAGTCCGGGTGCTGGTCGTCTGCCCGACGAATCACCTCCGCACACAATGGTCGGATGCGGCGGGGAAGATCGGGTTGCAGCTTGATCCGGCCCTGACCAACGAGCAAGCTGCGGAAGCGCCGGACTATCACGGCGCGGTGGTGACCTATCAGCAAGTCTGTCTGGCCCCGGAGATCTTCCAGCGGGTCTGCCAGAGCAAGAAGACGCTGCTCATCTTTGACGAGTTGCACCATGCCGGCGATGGCAAGAACTGGGGGAAGGCGCTGCGCTCGGCGTTCGAGCCGGCGGTGTTCCGACTGATTCTGTCCGGTACGCCGTTTCGCTCGGACAACAATCCAATCCCGTTTATTCGATATGAACAGGGAGAAAGCCGGGCGGATTTCGCGTATGGATACACCGACGCGATTCGGGATAGCGTCTGCCGGCCCATTGTCTTTCCGAGCTACGAAGGCGAGCTGAGTTGGCTGTCGGAAGGCCGCGAGCATCATGCAACGTTTGAAGACGGGCTGAAGTTCAACCGCCAGCGGGAACGGCTGAAGACGGCGCTTCTGCAAGACACGTGGCTTGGGCCAGTGATCACCGACGCCCATGCGCAACTGACACGTCTTCGGAAGGAGGAGCAACCGGATGCCGGCGGACTGATCGTCTGCATGGATCAGGACCATGCGCGCTGGGTGGCCGACCTGGTCGCCCGTATCACTGGGACAAAGGCCGAAGTAGCCGTCTCGGATGATCCTGCTGCCTCGCGCACCATTGAGGAATTCGCTAACCACAAAAAGCAGCAGTGGCTGGTGGCCGTCAACATGGTGAGCGAAGGCGTAGATATCCCTCGACTCCGTGTCGGCGTCTATGGGACGAACGTGATCACGGAAATGTATTTCCGTCAGGTAGTCGGCCGGTTCGTGCGGATGCAGGAGGGCCTGCCCAAACCGCAGCGGGCCTGGCTGTATCTGCCCAAAGATCCGGTCTTGGTGCACTATGCGAAGCAGATCAAGGCGGAACGCGATCATGTGCTGGAAGACATCATGCCGGCTGGGCAACGAGACCTGTTTGGCCGTGTGACGGTTTCGACGAATGAGTACATGCCGCTGAAGGCTGTCGCCAGGATGGATAGCCTGATCGGCGAAGACGAGGCGAAAGGGGAAGGCGATGCGGCTACTGTTGCCGAACCAGCCGTATCTCTCCACCAACAGAAGGAAGATCTGCGGGATCTCCACCGGTTGTTGGTCACCAGTCTTGCGCGAACGAGTGGGATCGATCATCGAAGACTCAACGCAGAATTGATTGCCCGCACCGGCAGCCGCGTCGATCAAGCGACGACGGAACAGCTTCAGAAACGCATCCAACTGCTAGAGAAGTGGAAGGAGCATGGGTATGACGGGAAGCGCTAACCGATACTCTGAATACGAGAAAAGACCTATCTCGAACAGTGGATGGCCTGGACTAGAATGTCCGGGGAAACGATGATATAGTCGTGGTCGGGCCACATGGTAATCCTCAATTCACTGCCACTAGTTATCTATAAATCTTGTCTAACGCTGCGTTCAAATTTAGTAAGGCATCAGGAACTGTTCATGTCAGACATCACATCGAAGTTGCCCTTGACGTCGGTCCGATTTGTACAAAGAACGGAGAAGATGTCCCAGTAACGGCGTGGACCTAGGATTGATGACCCTCGTGTCAGTTGGGTCTAAGCACTATCTGATTGCGTAGCTCACGATTCTTCTATAAGCAAATGCCATGGCCTTTGCCATCGTGCTTAGGTAAAAGACCTTCCATGTGCGAGTCTGTGGGCAGTGCATTGTTACAATTCTTTTCTTCTCGCGAAGAAATCCTTCTTCAGCTCAGGGCTAAGATTTGAACCAGTTTGTCCCAGTCCTTATCTGTCGGCCAATACCATAGGGATGATCTGGTTGATCAGTGCCTTCACGGCGACCAGCATTAGGACGCGTTTGGATGTGTATCCAGTTGCCTTGGTGGGTCATTCCAGTACCAAAAGAGCTCATTGAGTATCTGAGAAGACCTCAAGAAGAATTGAAGTGCTTTCAATTCGTCCTCTGCGACGGTCAACCCAACGCCCTTGTGCTCTTTAATATATACTAGAAAAGCCGTTCCATAACTTCGCGAGGAGTCAGCAACCGCTAATGGACATATCAATGTAGCGTCGACTAACCAAAGAAATTCTTGGGACGGTACTCCGGCTTGTCCCGGAGCAGCTGTCGTGAGCTTTCACCGGTTTTCTGGTTTGTTTCGCTAGTGAGGCCGACGAGTACCGATGTGTTCTGCACGCAGCGCTCTCATCTACTCGCCATGACGGCAGGTCAGCGACTTGCACGGTGTCGTGGGCTAAACGCTTGGCTGATTTGAGGTCAAGCTGGTCGTCCAGTCGAATCGTCGTGGACGCATTGCATCAAAGCTATATCGCATAGGGAGCATCAATGATGTCAAACAAGGATGCAGCCGCATGCAGAGCGGGAAGAGACGAGGGCTTGGTCTGGAGGAACGGTGTCATGGCGTCTGGTCGCCTGTCATACGCAATTTCATCGCGCACCTGAAGCCGCGTAGCGACAGGCGACGACTAAGCAGGCTGAGGGTTAAATCGCATTCAACTGCTAGAGAAGTGGAAGGAGTCATGGGTATGACGTGGAAGCGATGAGGCGTTTCCGTGGCAGCAGATCAGTTCGTGGCGACTTCTTTCTCACGCAAGTGTTTGTCGAAGATGAACGGCCCAAACGGGAGAAGAGAGGCCAGAAAGGCATAGAAGGAAAAGCGGTTATCCCATTGGAGCGTAGTCCGTAACTTGGCCAATTGGGCGACATAGGCCAGGAACAAGATTCCGTGAATCGCTCCCACGACGGTTACCACCCTCGGCATCCCCATCAAATACTTCATCGGCATTGCTACGAATAGCAGCAGAAGAAATGAGCTCCCTTCGGCCAAGGCAGTCATCCTGAATCTTCGGATTTGCCCCATCTGTATGGATTTTCCTGCCTAAGGAACCTGTCGCGATGTGTCTGCCCTGTGGCATTGTCATAAACTCTTGAACCAGTGTCAATGTGGCTTGCCAGGATGCGAGCCGGAAGGGTGAGAGTGGAGCGGAGAGTAATGAGTACGAAACAACGACACCACGGCCGTCAGACCGTGGTGCTTCAGTCTATCTTGTTGCCCGGCTTAGGTTGGCGGCAGCATCCAGTAGCACCAGCCGAGAATAAACGGGGTTGCCACATACATGGCCTTTTTCCCGAAGGCATCATTTACCCCATAGATGAGGATGCCACCGATGAAGACGAAGTAGATCAACCCAATCCCCCGATAGCTGGCACTGTGTTCTGCCGCCAACGCGAGGGCTGGTGATCCCAGGATCAATCCGGCTGTGAGTGTGGCTAAGCGTTTCATCGCGGTCTCCTTCCAAGACAGGTAAAAGGATGGGGCTTGTTGTCGACGCAGGGTATAGATGTAGACACAAGAACGCCCTCGTGGTGATGAAACCAGGAGGGCGTGGGGTTGTTCTGGAGCGCGGTTCTCTGGTGGCGTCAGCGAGAGCTAGCAAAAAGTCACAGGACACCTCTTTGTCTACATGGAATGAGTCATGCTGATCCTTCCTAACCAGGAAGTCAAACCAGCGGCTGTCCGCTGAATGTGCGAGATGTGAGAGAGAGAGATCCGAAAGCGAATCGCCGTGGGATGGGCCGCATCCAATGGAGCCGGTCTTGGTTTGCGGCTGATTTCTAGGGTGAGGGAATCATCACCACTTCAACGCAGTCTCCGGCCCCCAAAAGTCAATACGCATGCCAGGCCCCATTTCATGTGCGTGGTGGACGGTTGGAGACGACCAACCAAGACTGGCACCCTCGTGCCAGCCCTGGTGTCGGCTAAATCGAATGAGAATGTACCCGAGTTTCCCAATGTCTATAGAGAGATACAAGGCGTCCCGGACCAGCCTCCTGGGAGCCGGTCCGGTGAATGCTCGAGAGTACTAGGGGCCAAAGGAATTGTAGGTCTGGCCGCTGTCCACTGCGGTGTCCTTGATGTTCTTGGGTACGGAGGACCTTTGACCGTTCCGGTACAGCTTGGCCCCGTCCGAGATCCGTTACCTGAAATTGCACCGCATAGACTCGACCGTTCCCCGAACCAGCCCGCTCTGCACGGAGTAGGATATTGTTTCCCGACTTAAATGCATCCGGAGCCGTGTCCCCGTCACCCACGCCATTGATCGGCTCATCCTGGGTCACCCGGGGATAAGAGATGGTGACGGTACTGTTGTTCGGATCGGTGACGCCCAAAATGCTCACTTCCACCATCGTGTGGTTCGGCGGCCAGAGCACCGCAACACTGGGCTGAGCCAAAGTACACACGGGTGGATCGTTGACATCTTGGACTACGACCTGCACCGCATCGGCCCCTCCGCTCGCTTGACCATCATTGACCACGAGTTGGAAGGTCAATAGTGCCCCACCAGGACCGACATTCGGGGCGGTAAAGGTTGGACTCAGAGGTTCGCTCCGCTGAGTACCACGCTTGGCCCACCGATCTGAGTCCAGCTATAGTTCAGGCTGCCCAGATCTGGATCACTGCTGGCGGTGCCGTCCAACGTTACCAACGTGTTCTCATTTCGGGTTTGATCCGGTCCGGCATTGCTGACCGGCCGCTGATTTACGTTCGTAATGAAGACGGAGACGTAATCGGCGTGAGTAAGTCCACGCGCATCAGTGACACTGAGTTTGAAGTCCACCTGTACCCCGCTGGCCCCGACTTGCGGCGCGGTGAAGCTAGGTGTGGCAGTGTTTGGGTAAGCCAGCGTCACCGTTGGCCCAAAGACCTGAAGCCAGGCATAGGTGAGAGATTCGACATCCGGATCGTAACTCGCACTACCATTGAGAATCACCGGACTGCCTTCCTGTACCGTTTGATCCGGCCCAGCCTCAGCCACTGGGGAACGATTGACGTTCATGATATGGACATTGACCGTATCGGGATCACTGCAATTGCTGCTGGTCCCTTCGCACACAATTAGCTGAAAGGTGACGGTTGCCCCGGCAGCAGGCACGTTCGGTGCTGTGAAGGTCGGATGGGCCGTCGTGGCGCCACTGAGTGCCACAATTGGTCCCCCAGGAAGCTGGGCCCAGGTATAGGTCAGAGAGCCTCCACTGGAAGCACTTCCGTCCAATGTCACTATCGTACCCATCAATATCGGCGGTGCAGGTGGCGCAGGGGGGACCGTCACCACCGGTTGATCTGGTCCAGCGCTGGCCGTGGGCGTGAAAGAAATCTTCGCTACGAAGGCGTCGGCCGGATTGCTCGTGCTCTGAATCAAACTGCCCGTTGTGCCGGGAAAGTTTGACGATTCGGTTATCCCGGTCACGTAGGCGCCACCAGTCGCGTCCACGGCGATTCCGAGCCCTTGTTCCCTGCCGTTGCCTCCAAGAAGGGTCGAATAGACGAGGGCCGTCCCGGCCGGGTTGAGCTTGGTAACGAAGGCGTCGGCGACACCACCGCCATACGTGCTCTGGATGGAGTTCTCCGCTGTGACGGGAAAGCTTGGATGGGTGGTCTGCCCGATTACATAGGCGCTGCCCGCCGCGTCTACGGCAATCCCATCGCCTTCGTCCGCGCCGTTGCCGCCTAGATAGGTCGAGTAGACGAGGGCTGTCCCCGCCGGATTAAGCTTGGTAACGAAGGCGTCGCGTCCACTAACCAAACTCTGGCTGAAGCTCCCTGCCGTGACAGGAAAGTTTGAGGAGAAAGTGTATCCGGTTACATAGGCGCTGCCTGTCGCATCCACGGCGATCCCATTGGTACGGTCCCCGCCGCTTCCGCCTAGATAGGTCGAGTAGACAAGGGCCGTCCCCGCCGGGTTAAGCTTAGTAACAAAGGCGGTATCGAAGCTGCCCATCGTGCTCTGGATGAGACTGCCAGCCGTACCAGGGAAGTTTAGCGAACCGGTTGTCCCGGTTACATAGGCACTGCCCGCCGCGTCCACGGCGATCCCGTAACTGACGTCACTGCCGCTTCCGCCAAGATATGTTGAGTAGACAAGCGCTGTGCCGGTCGGGTTGAGTTTGGTGACGAAGGCGTCCATGCTGCCGCCCGAGGTACTCTGGATGGAGCTCCCCGCTGTGCCGGGAAAGTTTGACGAGTAGGTGAACCCGGTTACATAGGCGCTACCCGCCGCATCCACGGCGATCCCTAACCCGTAGTTATCAGTGCTGCCACCCAGATAGGTCGAATAGATGAGGGCCGTACCGGTCGGATTGAGTTTGGTGACAAAGGCGTCGCCAAAGCTGCTGCCCAACACGCTCTGAATGGGGCTTCCCACCATTGGAAAGTTTGGCGAGCGGGTAAACCCGCCCACATAGGCACTGCCCGCCGCGTCCACAGCAATCCCTCTGCCTAGGTCTTCGTTGCTACCGCCCAGGTAGGTGGAATAGACGAGAGCCGTGCCAGCTGAGTTGAGCTTTGTAACGAAGATATCAGTTAGACCGCAACGGCTGCTCTGGATGGGGCTCCCCACCGTGACGGGAAAGTTTAGCGAGTCGGTTTGCCCGGTCACGTAGGCACTGCCCGCCGCGTCCACGGTGATCCCAAGACCGGCCTCATTGCAGCTGCCACCGAGATAGGTGCTCCAGGACAGCACAGGATCGATGATCAGCGGCTTACTTGCGTCATAGGCGGCGAGGTGGATGCTGATTTCGTGGTTCGTCGATCGTGATGCGTGCCGCATCGCCGATTCAGCGAGAACGACATAGTTCCCCACTACCAGCGTTTTGCGCCCATCTCTCTCTAATTGATAGACGATCGGCTTCTGCAGCTTCACCTCTCCCAGCATCGTCGCCAGGAGGAGATCGCCACTGTCCGCCACCTTGATCTCTGATGCGCCCTCAAAGGCCAGCCTGATCTGACTCGGATCAGCACCTGGTGCCACGATGAAATCATATTCCAGCTTACCCTGGTTGCCATAATAGGCCAGGTCGATTCCCGGATAGGCTTCCTTGTAGTGGACCTTTGCATAGGTCGGAATCTTCGTCCGCCACTTGGTCGGATCATTGCCGATGATATAGTTCACAATCCCCGGCAGTTTCTCCATTCCGTCGATGGCGGGCGAAGGGTTGGCCCCTTCGAGCTTCATACGGACCACCGATTGCTTGTACTCCTGCGACTCATGGCCAATGACATCTGTCTGGTCCAACCCCGCATTACTCTTCACGCGTGACACGTCACGCCCGGCGAGCACCATTACCGATTCAGTCGGCGTCAGGAACAGGGTATAGCCCTTCCCCCGGGCGAGAAACTTGACCTGGTCATCCACTTGGCCCTGATTGGCTTCAAACTGAAGCGGCATGCTCAGCATCTGTGTGACGACTGGGTGGTGTGCGGATGTTGGGGCAGGCAGAGGCGACACAGACGCCGTCGCAATCCCCGACATGGCGGTTACGAATACGGTGCACAACAACACAGCCGTGATTCTACTGAACAACATCATGGATTGTCCTCCTGGTGATTATTCGGTACGCTAGGCTCTAGCTCCTGTCGTGACATCACTCCCGTCCGGTATGACGGATTCAAATATGACCCTCCCCTCCAAACCGCTCGCCGCACCCTATCGAAGCCAGCCGAAGGAAGAATATGTTGTCCGTGGAATGGGACAACCGCAACGGAGATTGAGTGGAGCGCTCTTGGAGGAATTTAATAAAGATCGCTCTCGTATGGCAGATCCAAATAGCTCTATCTACGCCCAGGACTCATGCCTTCCCACAGGCTCGTATTCGCAGCAAGGCAGCCCTTTCCGTGGAGCAAGAAATCCAGACAGCAAATACCAGGCCGCACTGAACCTCACAGGAGTGGCGTGAATGTTGAGGAAGTCAGCTGAGGTTCCGGGTCCGTTATATGTGTTATATGGGGCCTGGCTTGAGTATTGACTTATTGTGTTCTGAAACGAGTGCAGTCCGGCTGAATCAGCGTTTGTAGATTTCTCGCCGGTGCCCAACTCGCAAGACGACGATCTCTTGGCCATTTCAGATCAAAGTCCACACGGTCATCTCCGATCCGAAACCGATAGGATCCCAATTCCGATTGTTTGAGTGGTTCAGCGTGGGCTGAGAGGATTCTGTTCGAACCGTTGCGGGGGGAGATCAAGATGGTCTGACACCATGCATTCATCAGCCAACCAGTTCGTGCTTCCTCGGTATTTTGTTTTTGCCCGCCGCATCTGCCGCTCTCCTCCGGTTGACATGGTACGGCATTGACGTATAATGTTGCGATGTTCAGCTTTATTGAGACGAAGCTCTTCTCGCAGTTGCGTGAGGGCTATTTGTCTGATGATGAGTATGCCAAACTGCAAGAGGCGCTGATTGAAAAACCTGAATGTGGTGCGGTCATTCCTGGATCCGGTGGAGTGCGAAAGCTACGGTGGACTCAGCCTGGCCGTGGGAAACGAGGCGGCATTCGGGTCGTGTATTATGCCAAGGTTCGCGATGGGGTGCTGTTCATGTTGACGTTGTACGCGAAGAACGAAGAGGAGAATATTCCTGCCCACATTCTGCGCAAGATTAGGGAGGAAATTGATGTCTAAATTAACGCGAAATATTGGGCTGGAGATTTTGCACGGTCTGCGGGAGATCAAGCGTGGAAAGCATGGACGTGTCATCAATATTCCGTCTGTGACGTCCATTCGCGAACGGACCGGGCTGTCACAAGTCCGATTCGCTGCATTGCTTGGTGTGTCGGTGCGCACGCTTCAGGAATGGGAACAGGGCCGGCGCGCGCCGTCAGGTGCCGCGCGTACGCTGCTGCTCATCGCACAGAAGAATCCCAAGGTTCTGGTCGATGTGGCATGAATTCGTTCAAGTCAGTGCAGCAAAGGCAATGCCTGAACGGACGAAACAAGCAAGGGCCAAATCCCTTCGCATTGCCCCTTCATCTCAACGGGTTCTAGCCGGATAACCGGCTGATATCTGTGGGCTGCTGTCGATAGGTGCCAATTCAATTCCTGCCAACAGGCCTTGATGGTCTGAGGCAACGGCACGCTCACTTCTTATACTTAACCCTCGATACGGGATCAGCTGTATCAGGCCCGCGTCGAATCGATTGACGGACGCGGTTCACGGGAGACACGGGCGGCTTTTCGATGGCCACCTCGGTCGGCCCATTTCCAGAAGGAGCGGTTCCGATTTCGGCCAATACACCGCGATGGTCTGAGGGCCAAAGTGCGTCGCCGTTCGGGAGCCGACCGGGCTGGTCAAATACCAGACGGCTTGAACGCACGACCGAGCTTCCATTGGTACTTCCATCAAACAGGAAAATAAAATCGACACGGCGATCGGCAGTGGGCCATTCGACTTGGATATTTTGCCAGACCGTTCCTCCGGGTACTCCCGGATTCGCGATCCGGAAGGCGTCGATGAATCCCGGCTCTTTCTGCCATTCGGTGAGGATTGGAGATTGCTCTCCGGTATTCAAGTCGCCCATCAAAATGGCTCGCCCCGTTCCTCGATGTTCACGGAACAGTTCGCCAACTCGTTGGAGTTGGCATTCGTCGCCTTTCGACGTGTGGGCGGAAAAGATCTGGGTCGAGCCCATCGGGAGCCTTAATCTCGGCTCGCAGGAGAATGCGAGGGTCCATGCGACGTTGGCACCGAGGCAGGTCGTAGACTTCTGAGGCGACGATGGGATAGCGGCTCAAGATGGCCGGTCCTTCTTTGAAGCCGATGGCTGAGGTGATCAGCCGATCCACGAAACCGATGCCGAAGATATGTTCAGTCGCAGGGGCGAACACCATCTGGTACCCAAGTGCCTCAGCGATCCGTTGTGGCACGTTGCCATGCTTTCGGCTGTCCGACGCTTCTTGAAGTGCGATGACGTCAGGTTGCAACCGCTTCAGTTCTTGAATGGACATGTCGAGCCGCTCTTCGAGATGGGTGCCGCTCTCGAAGAATCCTGACCATGCGCCATCGTGCAGCAGGTTGTAGGTCAAGACCCGTAGTGGAGGCGAATCTCCTTGGCCTTGTTCAGCGTGTGTTGCGGGACTACAGAGCAGTAGGATAGCGGCCAGCCACGGGAGGGTATACGAGAAGCGGGTGACCATGGTCAATACGTCTACCATACGCTTCTCTTCTCAATCTTTCCATCGTGAATACGGTGACGTGACTCGGTAACCGAAGATACCTAGTATCGTATGTGCTATGAGGAATGCAGCACTGAACGGGAGACGCCTCCATGCACCAACAGACCTTTGCGGAAATCCCATTCGAGCAATATCGCAAATCCACCCGCCGCGAGCGGTTCCTCGACGAAATGAATCGCGTGGTGCCCTGGGCGGAATTAGTCGCCGTGATCAAGCCGGTCTACCCCAAGGCCGACGGGCCGGGGCGTCCGCCGGTCGGAGTCGAACGCATGCTGCGCCTCCATTGTCTGCAACAGTGGTTCAACCTGTCAGATCCGGCGGTGGAGGAGGCCTTGTACGACTCACGGGCCATGCGGCAGTTCGTGGGGATTGATCTGGGCCGTGAGCCCGTGCCCGATGAGACGACGATCTGTAAGTTTCGGCATGTGCTGGAGGCGCATGAGTTAGGAACACAGCTCTTTATCCGGATCGGGGAGTATTTGACGAAGCAGGGGCTGCAAGTGAGCCGAGGCACCATCGTGGATGCGACCATCATCAGTGCGCCGAGTTCGACGAAGAACCGGACCAAGGAGCGGGATCCCGAGATGCATCAAACGAAGAAGGGGAACCAGTGGTATTTCGGTATGAAGGCGCATATTGGCGTGGACAGCCAGACGAAGCTGATTCATTCCGTAGCGGCCACGGCGGCCAATGTCCATGACAGCCAAGTCTTGCCGAAACTGCTGCATGGAGAGGAAACGCGGGTGTGGGGCGATGCCGCCTATAGTGGACAACGCGATGTGATCCGGCAGCACGCGCCCAAGGCCAAGAGTTTCGTGCAGACCAAAGCGCACCGGCATCGACCACTGAGTGAGGCGGAGCGGGGCCGGAACCGCACGAAGTCAAAGGTCCGGGCGAAGGTCGAACATGCGTTCTTGGTCATCAAGCGGATCTTCGGCTGGGCCAAAGTCCGGTACCGGGGGCTGGCAAAGAATACCCACTGGCTCCAGATCAGCTGCGGGTTGGCAAATCTCTATGTGTCGCGACGGCGCCTGTTGGCGGGAACGTAGAGGATGGGGGGCCGGAGGCGGGCCGTGGGGCATCGCACGATGGGTGTGCCTCACAAACAGGCTCTCGGAACAGCAGCGACCCACTGAATTTGCCCTGGGTGGTCAGTCCAGGAACAGCTGGCCGAGTGAAAACGTGAATTAATCAGACTTTCCCTAGCTCATAGGCCAGCAGGGAATTGTGGCATTCTGACAGCGACCGACCAAGCTTTCCACACGACTGTACGAGGCGCTCAATCATGGGACCGAGAAACGCGCCATCGCCAGCTGCTGGTTCGATGGCCAGGCTGTCCACTAAGTTGGTATTCGAGCAATAGCCGCTCAAGTCCAGAAGTAGTTCAACGACCCAACGCTTTGTGTAGACGACCCCTTTTGGCTCAGCTGCTGATACAGAAGCTGAATGCCTCTTGTTGCGACTGATGGACTAAAATGGTTGTCTGACACGAGGGCCTCGATCTCTCCGAGGAGATCTGGTGGAAAAAGAGTGGCTGATAGTAGCTTGTCTGTGCTTTTCCTTCAAGGTTCGGTCAGGAGATGTACTACGACTAGTGCTACAAAGACCTGACAGATGGTGGGCTAGCTACAGGCTAGGATATGCCGTCCTTGCGCCATCTTTTCAGCGGGTGCTAAGATCTGACGTCCAAAAGGGTTGAGTCCTGTTCGGGAAAGATCATGCCAAACATTACGTTGCTTGTGTCGCCCAGTTGTGGGGCCTGTCCATCGGCCAAAAGTCTGTGGAAGCAGTTGCGCGTGAAGTACAGCTTCTCCTATCGTGAAGTGGATATCACCACGAAAGACGGCCAGGAGCTGGCCGACCGTCATTCTGTCCGTGCCGTGCCGGCGACGATCATCGATGGGCGCCTGACGTTCGTCGGTGTCCCAAGTCGAGAAAGCGCGGAGAAGGCCATTCAATTGAAGATCAAACAGCGAGAAGGGTAGGGGAGCCATGGACGAATACGACAACGAGCTCCCGGATCTTCCACTCATTGCCAAGGGGCCTCCGCCGGATTGCCCGATCTGCGCCGACCCCATGTCGTTTATCGACGGCGACTGGGCCTGCGTTGACTGCAACGGCGAGCTCTTGGGGCCGGAGACCGGGTAGCGTACAATGACTCGCCATGTTGCAGGTCGTCACGGGTCGCTTTCATCCTACTCTTGAATCTGCTCTCGTCCATCGACTCACACGCGTCAAGGCGACTGATTCGCTTGCGCCGAGCGCGATCTTCGTTCCGTCCAAGCCACTCGCCGATCGCCTTCGCACCGTTCTCGCTGTCGAACACCGGCTGTCGCTCTTAAACGTACATATCTTGACCTTCCATCAACTGGCCCTGCGGCTGGCTGGGGACGTACGGGTCGACCACCCACTGGCGCGGGTCGTTGACGAGCTGTTCTTTGAACAACTCGTCCGTCACATTGTTCACAGCAAGCTCACCAGCCAGGCTCCGTTGCAACGAATGGGAGAATCCTCTGGGACGTGGGGCGCGCTCTGGGCGACGATCCGCGATTTAAAGGATGCCGGCGTCGATGCTGCGCAAGCGCTGCAAGGTCTCCGTGAAGGCTATTTCGAGGATGACGATCGGGAGTGGCTCGGCGCGCTCCTGTCGCTCTATGCGGCCGTGAAGGAAGCGGGCAAGACCCTCGGGGTTGGGACGCAAGACGATCTGGCCGAAGCCCTCATCCCGTTCATTCCGGCCGCTACGTTTCTCCAGCCGTTGAAGGCCGTGTTCTATTATGGGTTCTATGACCTGACGCAGGTGCAGCTGTCCCTCTTTGAAGCGATCAGCCGTGCGAAGGACACGACCTTGTTTTTTCCGCTGGAGGATGACCCGGCATTTGGGTTTGCTCGGCGCTTTTTCGATCGCCATATCCAGTCGCTGGTGATGTCGGACGATGCGACGATCCGGTTGGAACAGGAATCGTCAACGGTGGCGCACGATCACGCCCAACTCACCATGCGGAGCGTAATTGGCGCAGAAGAAGAATTGGCAGCAACCTGCCGGACCATTCTCGATCTGATCGAAACCAACGGCTATCGATTCGATGAAATCGGCGTCACCGCCCGGACGCTCGATCCCTATAGCCTGTATCTTCAGTCGAGTTTCGATCGCCATCGGATTCCCTTTCGTACGACGGCATCGAGGCCGTTGATTCAGGAACCGATCTGCAAGCTCGTGTTGCAGTTAGCCTCCCTGCCGTTGAACGATTTCTATCGCACGTCAGTTCTCGATGTCGTGACGTCTCCACTCTACGTCACCGATGTGTATGACGAGCTGTCGGCGTCGTACCGGCCGGAACAGTGGAAGCTGCTGGTGCAAGCCCTACACATCACTCACGGAGTTGAAGAGTGGAAACGGCTGGAGCAGGTGAGCCAAGCTGCATTAGTGCTTGATGGTGAGGAGAGCCTTGTTAATTCGCTGGCCATTGCGCCGGAGGTGATCGGCCTGCTTTGGCAGGTGGTCTCACAGCTCACGCAAGCCTGTTCGGCCCTGCCATCGCGAGGTACGATCGGCCAGATGGTCGTTGCTTGTCGAGCACTCATTGAGCGGTACCTGCGTCGGCCAGATGCAGCGGTACCGACTACCGACGAGGGTTCACTTGCTCGCCACGCGATGACATGGGATGTGATCGACCGTATCTGGACGACGCTCATGGAATTGGAGCCGCTCAACGAGGAGATGACCTGGGCCGAATTTGTTGAACTGTTGACCCATACCTTCGAGCGCACGACGATCCCTCTCCACGATGGTTCATCTCAGGGCGTGATGGTATGCGACGTGATGGCTGCCCGCGGAGTGCCGTTCAAAGTCCTGTTCGTCCTCGGGCTGAACGAAAAAGTGTTTCCGCGCTATATTCGCGAAGATGCGTTTCTGCGCGATCGTCATCGGCGCGTGCTCGACGCCACGCTTGGATTTAAGATCGATGAGAAACTGACGGCCTACGGAGAAGAGACCTTGCTCTTCCGCCTATGTTGTCAGGCTGCCACTCAGCGACTCTACTTGTCCTATCAACGGGCCGATGAATCTGGCCGCATGCTGGCCGCCTCTCCGTCTCTCGGAGACGCGCGCCGCCGGTTCGGCCAGGATGAGCAGCCGATCGATGTGGTGCCTCGTCGTCTGACGGATCGAGTCTCACAACAGCCAACGATTACACTATTCCTGCCGCCGGCTGAACTGACTCAGTGGGTGGCCATGAACGGGCAAGACCCGACCGATCTGGTACGGGCGCTCGGGCGTGATGCGGAGACGTTCCACCATGCAGCGATGGCGCTCGATCGAATCGAAGAAGACGGCGCGACGCTGAATCTCTTTGATGGGATGACGGGGACGGTCGAATCTCATTGGGTGCGACTCATCGAACGGGGTCTCGCCCCGACGCCACTCGAACGGTATGCGCGCTGTCCGTTCCAATATTTTTCCGCAGATGTGCTGCGACTTGAGCCGAGCCGGGTTGCGATGTCGCAGGAGCCAGATGTGGCGCTGGTTGGGACGCTCTGCCACGCAGCATTGCGTTGTTGCTATGAACAGCTCGTGCAGGTCGGGTGGCCAACTCGACAAGTGGCGGACGACATGATGGACCAGACGATCCGCGCATCGGTGGAACAGGCGGCGGCAGACCTGGAGTCACAACATCGAACAGGCCACTATCTACTGTGGGAGTTGGCGAAAGAACAGATCGTGGCGCTGGTGATCGCGGCGGTGAAGGCGGACGAGGAGGAACAGGCCGAGCATCCGTACCAGCCTATTGCATTTGAAGTGGACGGTGAAGGGACGATTCCTGGAGTCCTCGACGAGGGATTGTTGAAGATCCGTGGTCGCATTGATCGTCTCGACCGGAACCGGTCCTCCGGCACGGTGCGCGTACTCGATTACAAGTTCAAAGTCGGCTCAGCGATGAAACCGGAAGACCGGAACTTGACCCAGTCGGCGGTCCGTGGGTATCGGCTGCAGCCACCGCTCTATAGCTGTCTCACGGTTCCTGGACAGCCTACTCCGAGCCAGGTGCAGTTCCTGTTTCTCGCTCCTCAGTGGTCACCGACGATCAGTCGTTCAAGTTTTGAGACGATGTCGTGGTCCTCCGATACCGGGGTACTGATCCAGAACACGGTGAGAACGCTCGTGGACGGCATCCGTACCGGACGCTTTTTCATTCTTCCCGACGGCTATTGCGATAGCTGTGACTTTCGTGTGGCTTGCCGGCGAGAACATGCGCCGACGTGGTGGAGGGCCCATCGTGCGGCCGAGCCGAAAACGTTGAAGATGCTTCGTACACAGAAAATTGCCGATGAGTAACGATCTCCTGATACCGGATCGTATTGCGCGCGAGTCGGCCGAGACGACCTTCGATCGCAATGTCGTTGTTGTGGCAGGGGCAGGGACAGGCAAGACGACGTTGCTCGTGAATCGTCTCGTGTATCTGCTGATGAAGGAACCCGCTCCGGTCTTGATCACGCAGGTCGTCGCCTTGACCTTCACCAACAAGGCGGCGACCGAAATGAAAGTCCGGCTGCGGGAGCGACTCGTTGTGCTTGCTCGCCCAGAGGCCGACCCGGTGCGATCAGGCGACGGAGGGGCTGTCTCGCGGGAGGATCTGCGAGATCGCTATGGACTCAGCGCTGATGCGATTGCCGCGCGTGCTCAGACAGCACTCAACGATCTCGAAAAGGCCCAGATTGGCACTCTTCATAGTTTCGCTGCACACCTGTTGCGACTCCACCCGCTAGAGAGCGGAGTCGATCCTGATTTTAAGGAAGACGACGGCTTACGATTTGAAGAACAATTCACTGCAGCGTGGGATTGCTGGCTCGACCAGGAATTGAGCCGAGCCGGACAACAACATCGCCTCTGGCGATCGGTCTTGTCATCGACCACTCTTGAAACGGTCAGAACGTTGGCACGGTCCTTGTGCAGCGAATTGATCGACCTCGGCACTCTGCAACAACAACTCGCATCGACAGCAGTGCCACCAGTTGTCTTGAGTTGGATACAACATATGGGAGACCGGGCGGAGCAACTTTTGAAGACATACGATCGACCAAAGCGCCGGAAGGTTGAGCAGATGCTCGCCGTGACGGCGTCGTTAATGCGCCTCATGGCAGACAATGGGTTACCAGGCCGGCAAGGCCTGGCGATGGAAGAGCGAGAATGGTTCGGCAAGGATCTCGGAAGCGCCGTGGGTGGGTGGGAGAAAGGTGATTTCAAAGAGGCGGCCGCGCTCATCCAGGCGGCGCAACAGCTTCTGGCGGTCGACCATGCATTCTTGAACGATCTCGTGACTCTGCTCATACCCCTGGTGCGGAACATTCGTGAAACCTTTGCTCGGCAGGGCTGGATTTCGTTTGATGGGTTGCTGGCACGGGCACGGACACTGCTCCTCGAACATCCGTCGGTCCGTGAACGGATTAAGCGGGACTATCGAGCCGTGTTAGTCGATGAATTTCAGGACACAGACCCGGTGCAGTACGAGATCATCCTTGCGGTCTCGGAGCGGCAGGGGAGCCAGGCGGCTCACTGGCACGCGATGGCGCTCGAACCGGGAAAACTCTTCATTGTGGGAGACCCCAAACAGTCGATCTATGCCTTTCGGCGAGCCGATATCGAAGCGTTCGACCGCGTTGTGGAAAAGGTCACGGTGGACGGTGGAGTGGCCCAGACGTTGACCACGAACTTCCGGAGCGATGTGGCCGTGTTAGAGCCGGTGAATGAGGTCTTCGATCGGTTGTTCGAACGACAGCCGCTGGTTCAGCCAGCGAATGTTCGATTGGAGGTGCGACCCCAACGGCGTCAGGCGTCAATCGAACCGGGCGTTCGTCTCAGCGTGACCACGCCGGATGGTGAAGCCGAGACATTTGATGCGGCAGGGGCGACGAGAGCCGAGAGCGAAGTGCTGGCTCGCTGGCTGAACGACGAGGTCCTGAGTCGCCCCTCCGTGAAGCCGGGACACATCGCGTTGCTCTTCAGAAAACTTACGCAAGCCGATGCCTATCTCGATGCCTTGCGCCGGCACGATATTCCCTACGTCATCGAGGGGGAAAAGCATTTCTATCGTCGTCAGGAGGTCATTGACCTCGTCAATTTGCTGCGGGTCTTGGATCATCCTCATGACGAAATCGCGTTAGCCGGTCTCCTTCGCTCACCACTTGGAGGGTTAACGGATCGGGAGCTCTATGAGCTCAAGCAGGCGGGGCATTTCAATTATCTTCATGCCGTGGGTCTCGGGTCGTGGTCCCATGCCCGCGCGGCTGCTGTTCGGCGGTTGTACGAACACCTGGCGTGGCTGCACCGGGCTATCGCCATGCTGCCATTGGCTGAGGCCATCGCGCTGATGTTTGACCGATTGCCGATCCTAGATCTGGCGGCGGCATCACTCCATGGCGAACAGGCCGTGGCCAACCTCCTGAAAGTCAAACAGACGGCTGCGTCATTGGCCGACCGGCCTCACATGACCTTGAGCGGATTTGTGGAGCTCATGATTGCCCGCCTTGACGAACAACCGGACGAATCGGAGAGTCCTCTCGCCGAGGAGTCGCTCGAAGCCGTGCACGTTTTGACGATTCATAAGGCCAAGGGGTTGGAATTCCCCATTGTTGTGCTGCCGGGCCTTCACCAAGGGAGCGGGCGGGAGCGAAGCGTGCCGCAGGTCTCCTATGATTGGTCGAGTGGCATCTATGGTCTTTCCCTCGACCGTCATCGGTCCCTCGGTTCGTTGCTGGTCCAGCACAAACTGCGGCTGCGAGAAGAAGCGGAACGGCGACGCGTGCTCTATGTGGGGATGACCAGGGCCAAAGAGTTGTTGCTGTTGTCAGGAGGGATCACTGGCCGCTCAATCGGCGAAACGGTCTTTGACCTGCTGCAGAATATCGGGACGGGGGAGATCGGAATAGCCTCGACGGAGGCTCTGAAGATCGGCGCCAGCGCGATTCCCCATCGAGTGATCAAGGCACCGGAACGGAGGCGGCCACGCCGACATTCGAACAGAACAGCCAGTGAGGGGTTGATCAATCCGGAAGAGATTGCTCAGCGGTGGGAGACCAGGACCGCTCGATGGACCGAAGTTCGTGAGACCTCCCATCATCTGACACCGACGACGCTGGGTAAACGATCGGCGTGGGTTGTGTGTGAAACGACGCCAGTTCGACAGGATGCCGCGGTTGGGCGGTTGGCTGGTGTGGTGGCTCATCGCCTGCTTGAGCGATGGGACTTTTCACAGGACCCCTCTGGGTTATGTGCGCAGGTAGTCTTAGCCGTACAGGCAACCCTTGGGCCGGACGACCAGCCTCAGGCTGAAGCCGTCGCTGAATCCGTGACCGATCTTCTTGCGACGTTTGGTCGCTCGGAAGCCTATGAACGCCTCCGGTCATCCCAAATCCTTGGCCGAGAAGTCCCGTTCGTCATGCCGTGGGGTAACAGGCAGGTCATGGAAGGAGTGATCGACCTCATCTACCGGCTGGATGGAGCGCTGTGGATCGGCTGACTATAAGACGGATGCGATATCAGCCGATCAGGCGGCGGCTCGAGCAGAGCAGTATCGCACACAGAGTGAGGTCTATAAAGTCGCGGTCCAACAAAGCCTAGGCGTCGAATCAGTTCGCTTCCACTGTCTGTTTCTGCGATGTGCGATGGCCGTGGAGTTATAGACGCGCGGGGCATGACACAATGGCCAGGCACGACCCTATCTCATCTGAGGATTTTGAAAAACTGGTTCAGCAGACGATCGCGGACCTGCCTCTTCCCTACGCCAAGCTCATGGAGTCTATTGCCGTGGTCGTGGAAGAAGAACCGCCGGAGGAGGTGCTTGAAGACCTTGAGCTGGACAGTGAAGACGATTTGCTTGGGCTGTACCAAGGTCAGTCACTCGCGGCTGATTCGTTCTTTGGGCCCGGAGGGGAGCAGCCGCCTCGCATTTCCATCTATCGCGGACCGATCCTTCGCTGTTGTGAGAGTCCTGAAGAAGTGGTGCAGGAAGTGCGTGATACCGTTGTCCATGAATTGGGCCACCATGTTGGCCTCGACGATGACGAGATGCCGTACTGACTCAGTTTCGAGTTGCCAGTGCTCCAAACAGACACTTACTGTTTTGTCGTGAGTAAAGGACTGGGTGAATTCTTGTAAAAGCCCCAGATCAGCATGGTGATTCCAACCAGCACCATGGGCAAGGAGAGAACTTGCCCCATGGTAATCGGTCCAAGGATAAAGCCCAAGTGCTGATCCGGCTCACGAAAGAGTTCAACAATCAGTCGGCTGATACCGTAGCCGGTGATGAAGGTCCAGAAGATCGTCCCAGGCGGGGTCGGTCGCCGATCAATCAACCACAACACCGTGAACAGCGTCAGCCCTTCCAGTGCTGCTTCGTACAATTGCGAGGGATGGCGGCAGGCGGGACCCCCTGCCGGGAAAACCATGCACCAGTCCACATCCGTCGATCGGCCATACAGCTCACCGTTGATAAAGTTGCCTATCCGGCCAAACCCCAATCCAATCGGCGTGACGGCTGTCGCTAAGTCCGCAACGGTATAGGTCGGAATGCCCTGCCGCTTACTGAACCAGATTAGTGCGATAGCGGTCCCGATAAGTCCACCGTGGAAGGACATGCCGCCTTCCCACACTGCCAGCAGTTTCAACGGGTTTTGGATGTAATAGGAAAAATTGTAGAACAGCGTATAGCCGATCCTGCCACCTAGAAACACGCCGAAGGCGGCATAGACGACCATGTCATAGACCTGGTCTTTCCTGATCGCCAACCCTTTGTGGGTTACTTTGCGTTGAACAAGGAAGTATGCCGCAGTTAGGCCGATCAGGTACATCAACCCATACCAGCGGAGCTGGATGGGGCCGAGTGCCACAAGAACTGGGTCGATATTTGGGTAGGGGATGGCGGCTGGGGGGGGCATTACTGTGCTTCCAGAATAGTCCTTTGTAAGATGGTGCTCATATCACGAGGGGAACACGAATCTTAGATCATCTGGGGTACCCTTTGTGTCGTACGGCAAAACTTGCCGGTGGATCATACGGGGCCTTACGTGTCAATGCAAGCGCGACAAAGATTAGAAACGGCTAAAGTTGGTCTCCAGCAAATCGGCTTCCATGGCTGATTTGCAAGCATGCAGTAAATCTTAAGTGTTGGTTTTCTGAAACGACTGTATCTCGGCCTGTCGACAAAAAGAGACCAAAAATTAGTCACTTCTCATTGCCAAAAAACGCCCCCTGTGATTTTTCACGAGAATCGCCTCTTTTGCGCAGACTCAGATCCTGGCACAGAGCATGCTGAATGATCTGGCATAGGAAGCGTTCAGAAACGATCTTCCGGCTCATTTACCATCATGAGGAGGTTCACCATGTCGGAGCAGGGGAATCAGGTCGCCAAGGCAGCAGCATTCATCGCCGGTGGGGCGGTCATTGGAGCAGGACTCGGGCTCCTCTTTGCTCCACAGACCGGTGTGGAAACTCGTCGAAGCATTGGTCGGTATGCCCGCAAGGCGCAGGTGCAGACCAGCCGATGGGGTCGGGCCGTCAAGTCTGGGGTGGAAGAAGTGCTGGACCGTAAATCGGCAAAAGCGAAGAGTGCTGAAGAGTCGCGGCCGCAATTGACTGCGGTCTTGAACTAAGCTTCTCGACGATCATCGGTAGCGGATCACCCCGTCGCTCTCCTCCGTCGGCACGGGCTGACTGCTACCGATGGTCCGAGGGGATCTGAATACTGATGGCCCCGGCCAGTTCTCCTGCCTGAGCACCTTCTCGCGGATAGCCGGACATATCAAGGATTCCCTTGGGGTTTCCATGGCAGACAAGACAATCCTCTGAATAATAGATCGGCACCACAGCTCTGAGTAACTTTCCACCGTCAAGCCACTCTACAATCGGCATGGTCGAGGACGGTTGGCTCGCAAGTCGTTTCAAGACCATCTCCTCATACCCATCCGGAGCGTTCTGCAAATTCCTCGGTTCGAGGGCGGTCTGTTTAATCGTGACCTTCGACCGCTTCGAGAATTTCCGCGCGGCTTGGCTTCCGAATGTGGCCGGGATAAAATTCTTGTAGCCGATCCCGCGCTGATTGATGACAAACTGGGCGTCCGATACAACCTCTTTGCTCGCGAGGAGCAGGAGAGCCAACCACTCGCTTGTACGCGAAGGTATAGCAGTCGAAGGATGTCTCAAATCCACGCGGGTGTGCTGGAGGAACTCGTCCACGACCTGCTGCTCCAAGACTTCGGGTGTGAATCCTTTGTCGCCTTTCCGTGGATCATTGATCAAGGGTTGATTGCGCTCGACGACGACACGTCCCGCATTGAGCAAGGTCGCCAGCAGTTCGGCCGCGCGTTCGGTTTCCTGCTGGGTGACTTCCGAGGCCACGTTGATTGATCACGAATTGCGCGTCCTGCACCACATCCTTGCTGGCACTGAGCAGCAGTGTGAGCAGCTCCTTGGTCGAGGTCGGCACGGAGGAGAGGGAAGCTTTTAGATCAACATGTGTCTGACGAGCAAATTCATCCAGGAGCAATCGTTCAAACACCTCAGGTGTGAATCCCTTCTCGGCCTCTCCGCTGAATCGTTGATCAAAGACTGGTTCCGCTCGACGACGACACGCCCTGCATTGAGGAGGGTCGCTAAGAGCGCTGCCGTTTGTTCGGCCTCCTTCTGGGAAGTTTGTGACCAGCCACTGTTCGGGGGCATAGCAGAACCAACATCAAGCCAAGAGGTAGAAATATTTTCAGGAGACGCATCAGCATTCCCTCCGCTTCTCCATCATTTTTCAGCCAAACGGCACTGTCCCTGGTCATAATGGTCAGGAACTTGCGTCACCTCAAGCGGCAGCCCTTCTGCCGTCGCTCGCCGAGTAGGGGCATACTCCGCTTCGATCCAGCGTGTTCTCATCTGTTTCAATCGTCCTGATTCCTCCAAACGAAAGAGCAGATTGTCCAAAAGCCATTGTAACTGACTATGCCCGTCTCTTGTCACGATGGACAGATCCTCATGAGTCAGAACCAAGGGGGTCTCGTCGATGCGTGTCAAGAGCCGCCAATCCTGCCAGACCCGTTTCGTCACATACTCGAGGATGGAATGGTTGGTCAGGATGACATCGATATTCAGATCCTTCGATTCAATGGAGGCGGGAAGCGAATCGCAGATGACCATGCGAACCCGTTTGAGATTGGCTTTGGCATACTGGTGAGAGGATCGTCCCTTCTGAACGGCGACGGTTAAGCCGGCAAAGCCTTCCTGGACGGCTGCGAGCGTATCCCAATTCCCGTTCTGCTTTCCAAATTGCGTCCGCACACGCTCTGCCACCTCTGGCTTTCGGATGATGGCGGCGATTCCGTCGTCGCGCAGGTACGGAGCCGAAAACCAGAGACCGGCCGGTCTTGTGCCAGGAACGGTTCCGCTGACCGAGGAGACGAAGAGATCGAGCTGCCCCTCGTTCATTTTAATGAACAGATCGGGAAAACGCGTGACATGCAGGGTGGGGACGATCGGCGTGGAACCGCCGCAGTGAGCGGTGAGCGCGTCGGCGACTTCTCGGATTAGTTGGATATCCAGGCCCGTGACCCGAATCCCTTCGTTGGTATACATGGCAGGAAAGATGAACGGGCGAAACGGTTCAACTGAAATGCCGACGCGCAACCGTCCGCGTGTACAGATCGTGGACAGCTCGTCGCGAGTCAACGGGTGTATGAGCTCGACGGCGTCATAGACAAGACCGCATCCTTGCAGAAGAATGCAGAGCCCCGCCAGGAGAAGCGAGCCATAGAATCTTTTAACGGCACACACGCGCACGATTCATATCCCCCATGTCTCGATAGCTCATAAGTGCCATCGGCTTAAAACCGAAGGCCGATGGTGAAGAGCCATTGTTTTGCCAAGTCGGACTTGTTCTGGGCATTGATCTCGAATCGCATGTACTGAAGTCCCATATCGACGGAAAATCCCTGAGCGACAGGAAATCGTACACCGATCTGTCCTCCATACAGGTAGCCCGGTGAAAGTTCGCCTCGCCCCGGCAAGGTACCTCCCAGCATTGCGCCGACATAAGGTACCGCCCGATGCTCCAGCGGACCGAAGAGCACATGTCGCAGGATGCGACTGATGGGTTTGCTGCTTGGAAAATCCAACACGTCGATGAAGTTATTCCAACGTGGGTTCGCATAAAGAAGATGTTGATCAGTAGTTATAATAGGATTATGAAGACTGAAATACTGGTAGATCCCTCTCACTTCAAGGGGGCCATAGCGAAGCGCGGTGAATCCGCCTTTAACGGAGATAAGTCTGCTTTTTGGTCCAAAGTTTTGTTGGTTGAAGGCTGCGTCGAAACTGAACGGGACGGAGCGGAAGAATGTCGAGCACCGCCTCTTGGCTCACCGCTTCACCCGGCATCGCCGTTATGAGCAGGAACACAGCGACCAGAAATCGTGAAGCCTTGGTTTGCAGTGCGCCACCCCTCGACCGTATCGTTACAAATTTCCGTACAATACATGATAGCGCAAGGCGAGGATGGATTTTCTAATTTTTTTCTGGAGTCTTGCTTAGGCGATCGCCAGGCATGCGATCCCGTGGCAGATTCAGTCTGTCGCACACGATGTCTGGGTATAGTAAATGGGTAGGTACGGGGCAACGAGAAAAGTGGCGGTAGACCATCGTCGCTATGTTAAAATCCGCCTCGCGCCGGAGTGGCGGAATAGGCAGACGCAAGGGACTTAAAATCCCTCGGGCTCAAAAGGCCCGTACCGGTTCGATCCCGGTCTCCGGCACCATGATCAACGGGTAAGGTTCAGGCAGACAAGACTCAGCGGGTTCTTTGACCTTCAACATAGCGAAAGAAGGATTTATGGACGTCAAGAAAGGACTTGTGCTCGTTGGGAGCGTGGCCCTGGCTATTTTGGTCTTGGTAGGAGGGGCATGGGTCATTACTGCGCCCCCGGACAGTATAGAAGCCTCGAAAGAGAAGCAATGTAACGAATACGTGGAGCAATTGGAAATGCTCAATCGGTACAAACTCTTCTGGTCGTTTGTCCAACGGCGAGTGGCGTTTAACGATTGCTTGAAAAAGGTGGATGAAAGCAGCCAGAAACCCTAAATCGATTGGCCGCCTAGGGTCCTAGTTTTCTGCGCGGCATGCGCGCCGCCACGGCTCTCCTGCTGACAAGGAATTGTGAATGCTCTCAGACCCGTCGGCCAAAGCCGTTGCCGAAGCTTCGGGATAGGGAACAGTTCTGTATGAGGTTTGGCCGACGATGCAAAGAGACCAGACGAGCCAGGCCGTGGTGTCTCATTCTCGACACACTCCTCTTTCGTGACGGATTGTTATTCTCCACTAGTTGTCTCTTCCGCGCTGTTCCTCTGATTTTCTCGCTCCTGGTTGCGTTCCAATCGCTGGGCGTGGTTCCTGTCTTCGCAGAATGGTTTTTGGTTGATGGAAACAACAAGGCAAGGATCTATGTCGATTCCGAGACCATCATCCGGAATGGTGAGCGGGTGAGCGTGTGGGTCTTGGATGATCTGAGGACCGCTCAGACACGATGGTTCAGGACATACTTGTCTTCGCGCGCCCAGGAAGAGCACGACTGTTCGAACGAGCGCTTTCGGCTGCTGGCAGTGGAACATTTCGCTGGGAACATGGGAACTGGTGACGTGGTGTATCAGAAGTCAGGCGAGTCAGCCTGGGCACCCATCCCACGAGGGACTCTCGCTCAATCAGTCTGGAAATTTGTCTGCAAGAAGAAGTGATGAATGAAGTAGAAGGTTGCAGGGAGAATCACGGCGAGGGTTTTTCCTGTCCACACTTCCAGCAGACGCCAAACTGACCTTCATGCCGCTCACCGCATCCTGAGCATATCCAGAAGTCTTGGTTCTTTGGCGGCAACTCAGTTTCTTCTTCAAGTAGCTGACGTGCCTGATCGTAATCCTGCTCTTGGAGTACCCACAGCTCCGGAAAAATCTCCACAAAGGGAATCTCTCCGGCAAGTCCTGAGGAACGCTGGTTCTTGATCATGCACCGGATACCGGCCTGCTCAAGCTGCTCCTTGCGCATCTCAACCTCGATCAAGTCCTGAGAGACGAAGACTTGTTTCACTCAAGTACCCTAGATCCCGCCTGATCGTGAGTCAAGAATCCAGCTTCTGCCGCTAAGTTTGCCTTGACCTTCGGTCAATACTCGTGTAACCATCGGCTACATGATGGATCGTGAAGAGATTGCCCTCGGGGTCTATCTCCGGCAAACAGCCGGTGACCGGCCTGGGATTATCGCGGTTGTCCACCGGGTCGGGACAAGCTTGTCAGGGGAGTGGTTCTTTCAGTTGCGGTACCTTGGTTGTCCAGCGGGAACGAGGAAGAGGCCTGGTTCGGAATGGAGCTTGAATCTTCGCGAAACAGATCTGGCCCACTTCGACCTGATCGGACCATGGATCTCTGCGCAGACCTTGCTGGCATCGCGCCCGCCTTCCTCCAAACGAAAGAAGGAGCCCACGCTTCTGGCGTGGAGACGAGGGACCCCACATCCGGACCAGCTTCGGATGTTTGACGATTGCTGAGCACAGTGCCACATCACAATCTTCTATCGGCTCCAGAGAGCCTGTCTGACGTTGGTTCTTTGGCTAATAGTCATGCCTGGCCCTCACAATGCTCTCTTGGGGTCTTCAGAGGCCGAAATCCGTGGAATGGTCCCTGCTCTAAAGGCGTGCCTGATTGAGCCAGGTGGGCCGTGGAGGGGGCGAACCTACGGCACCGCTGATTAAGCCGCCGAGAACCTACCTGAGGACAGCCAGGATACCGAGGACAAAGAATTCCCACTGGTTAACGAGAATTGAGACATGAAGCTAATCTCATCCTGGTTGGCCTGGTTCAGTACGTTTGGCACCACCTTGGCACCAGTTCCATAGACTCACACTCGGAGCCTTGTTTTTACCGTGGAGCGATACGCGTTGTAAGCGTTCCAGGATTTTTCAAGTCTTTCTTTCAATTCTTTCCACTCAGCTTCATAAACTTCTGGAGCTATTGGATCTGGACGAAACTTTAGATGTCCAGCAGGGACTTCCCAAAAGGTCGCTCGGACGTGATCCAATAACTTCCCTAACTCCCACGCAAGTTCTTCTGCTTTCAGACGAACCACTGATTGCAAGTATTCGTTTTCAATTCTTTGGAGTGCATTAATGAAATCCTGAAGAACTTTATCTTCCGCAATGTGAAAGTAACTTGTGTAGATACTGGAGTTAAGGATCTTATCAATGCAAGGCTCATCGGCTATGGCGTCTAGTTTCTTGAAAATTGCAACGTCGTGCTCGCGGTTAAGGCCCAGGCGAGATTGGACAAAATTCCATATCGCCTTTAACCCCGGAACGGTTTGGAGGAAATCCATAATTCACCTGAAGAGAACGAAGGACTATATAAGTTCAACACGTAGCACGAGGGACATACCCTTATGTTTCTCACAACGTCACGAGATTATCAGCCTCACAGGCAAAAGCAAGCCAACCAGTGATCCACTGATTGTGGGTGGAAGGGCCACGCCGGAGCCGACGTGCAACCCGCTGATTAAGAGTCAGCGACGATCGGTTCTCAGCCAATCAGGCTGACTACTTCTTAAAAATCAGCCTCGGCTCGGTCATGCTGCCCATTGGGACTGCCACGAGCTCCCACCCGCTTGCGCCGAACTCGTTCAACTTGGTTTGCATATTCTGGGTGTCAGGCAGCACCTCGACGATCATGTACTGAAATCGTTTTGGCTCCTGGGCCTTGACTGAGAAAGGTTGTCCAAGGAGAAGCGCAAGTCCGAGCGTTCCAAGGCTGACGACTGCTATCGTCCACGCGACTGAAATGCGTATGGTCAGCATATGTCACCTCGCAGTGGTTATGGGTTAGGGGTGTGCGACTCGCCAGTTTTTGCCGACGCCTAGATCTACTTTGAGCGGCACCGATAGGCCCAACTGTTTGCCGACGCCTTCCATTTCCTGTTTCACCAGCCGCTTCGCTTCCTCCAGATCGTGATCCGGCACTTCGAAGATGAGTTCGTCGTGGACTTGAAGGATCATTTTCACGTGCGGCAGCTCCTCGTGGAGTTTCTTGTGCACGTTGATCATAGCCACTTTGATCAAGTCTGCCGCAGAACCTTGGATGGGGCTGTTCACGGCCATGCGTTCACCAACGCCGCGCTGGGCGGGATCGCCGCTCTGCAGTTCGGGAATCGGTCGGCGGCGACCGAGGATGGTGGTGGTGTAGCCCTTCTCTCGTCCTTCTGCGATGTTTCGATCCATCAATGCCCGGACGGCTGCGAATCGCTCAAAGAAGGTGTCGATGTATTTCTTTGACTCGGCCTGGGGTACGCCGAGGTTCTGAGAAAGACCGAAGGGGCTGATGCCGTAGACGATCCCGAAGACGACGGTCTTGGCCGCACGGCGCATGTCCCTCGTGATCTGACTGGAGGGCAGGCCGAAGATTTCCATGGCCGTGGCCATGTGGATATCCTCGCCTTTGGCAAAGACGGCGAGCAGGCGTGGATCTTGTGAAAGATGGGCAAGGATGCGTGGCTCGATCTGGCTGTAGTCGGCACAGAGGAGTTCATGGCCTTTTGGCACGACGAAGGCTTCGCGGATGCGGAGGCCGTAGTCGCCTTTCACGGGAATGTTTTGGAGATTCGGATCGGTGGAGGAGAGCCGTCCGGTTGCGGCGACAGTCTGGTTCAAGGAGGTGTGGAGCCGTTTTGTCTCCGGATGCACCAGTTCCGGCAGCGCATCCACGTAGGTCGACTTGAGCTTGCTCAGGCTTCGATAGCTGAGAATCTGGTCTGGTAATTCGTGCTGCGTGGCGAGCTGGGTGAGGGTGTCTTCATCGGTCGAATAGCCGGTCTTCGTTTTTCGCATGGGTTTCAGGCCGAGCTTCTCAAAGAGGACCGTCGCGAGTTGTTTCGGCGAATTGATATTGAATTCGCCTCCGGCCACTCTGGCAATAGTTTCCATCATGCGGTCGAGCTCTCGCTCAAGCTCTTGACTCAACCCGCGGAGGCCGTCGACATCGAGCAAGAACCCATTCCGCTCAATGTCGGCCAAGACTGGGACGAGCGGCATCTCGACGTCGGTGAAGAGTTTGACGCTCCCCTGTTCCGTCAACCGTTCAATAAGGATTGGTTCGAGCTTGGCCAGAGCAGCAGCGGCTTCTGCCGTCTCCTCGCGAGATCCGGTATCGACTTCGAACAGCGACTGCGGTTGGGTCTTCTCCTGCTTGCCCGATCCAAGTCGTTCACCGAGCCGTTCCAACATGATCGTGTCGAGACTATGGTCGCGGCGGTTCGGGTTGAGCAAATAGTCCGCGATCATGGTGTCCACGTATGGGGGTGCCAAGGTGATACCGATGCGATGGAATGCCAGCAACGTCGATTTCAGATCATGCACGGTCTTGGTGTGAGTGTGATCGTGCAGCAGCTCGATGATCGTTCGCATGTAGGCATGGACGTCGATTGGGATGAACGCCGTCTGGTTGCCGGTCGAGAGGGCCAGGCCAAGGACATCGGCATGGACGCCTGGTTGGCCGGCCAGCAAACAGTGTAGGCCCAATGGCTTGCCTTTCGATAAGCCGTCGACAAAGCGCTTTGCGGCTGTTTCATCTTCGATGATGACGGTGGCCTGGGTCCTCGTCTCCAGGGGCTTCGGCGATGGCTGGAGACTTTTGAGGAGAGAGGTGAATTCCAACTCGCGTAGCAGCTCGGCGAGTGGCTCCTCATGTGGCGGCTTGATCCGGTAGGATTCGGGATGAAACTCCACCGGGCTTTGTATATCGATGGTCGCCAGTTTCCGGCTGAGCCGAGCCTGGTCCGCCTGTTCAGAAAGGAGAGTCTTGATGCGGGCAGGCGTGACCTCATCCAGGCGGCGTAGCAGCTCATCGATTGTCCCGAACTGTGCGATGAGTTTCATAGCGGTCTTTTCACCGATGCCCTTCACGCCGGGAATATTGTCGCTCGCGTCGCCCATCAGACCCATCACTTCGATGACACGGCTAGGCTCAACGCCGAACTTGGCGACACATTCCGCGTTGCTGGACCACTTATCCTTGACCGGGTCGTAGATGCGGACATGTGAGGTCACGAGCTGAAGCATATCTTTATCGCCGGTGACGATCACGACATCGTAGCCAGCCTGCTCCGCCTGCCGGGCCAACGTGCCGATCAAATCATCGGCTTCGTAGCCGGCCTGTCTGGCCGCTGGAATATTCAGCGCTTCCACCACGCGATGGATATAGGGAATCTGGGCCTTCATCCCATCCGGCATCGGTGGCCGCTGTGCCTTGTAGTCTTTGAATTCCTCGTGCCGGAGCGTCGGGCCTTTTTCGTCAAAAGCGACTGCAAGCCCGTCCGGCTTGTGCTCACGGATGATCTTGAGGAGCGTAGTCGTGAATCCATAGACCGCGTTCGTCTGGAGACCTTTGGAATTGTTGAGCGCCGGCAGGGCAAAGAAGGCGCGATAGATATAGGCGCTGCCGTCAATCAGATAGAGGGTGGGGCGTCTGTCGGTTGGCAGTAATGTCATGGGTGTTGCCGGTTATCGAAATCGTCTTGTAGAGGGCTGAGGACTAAGGGCCGAGTAGGGGCATCAGTCCATGAGAGATCGTAGTTCCCAGTCCTTTCATCTCGGTTCTGGCTTAAAGGTCCGGTGCGATCGAGAGCGGCGGTTTTCCGAACTTCTGACGCATGTTGTTGATGGTGTTCAGGACAGCAGGCTGTCCAATCATTTTTGCTTCCAACCGGCGCTTGCCAGGAAAGTCCAGCATCGTCACCCCGATCAACATTGTGAGAATGCCCTGGCCTGGCAGGAACAGCATCAAGAAGCCTGCAAACAGAAAGATGGCCCCGACCACGTTCTTGGCCAGGTGGCCAAGTAACCGGAGCACTGGGTGATGATTCTCCATCCAGGGGCGTGGCACACGGATGTCGAAAAAGTCTGTCGGGAGTCGGACAAGGATGAACGGGATGGCGATCAATGACCCAACAAAGAAGACAATCGACAGGGCCGTCAGGGTCACGAGGGTTTCCGTCGAGATATATTGCTGAACTGTTGAAAGGAGTCTATCCATTGGTCGGCATCCTAGCACTGAGTCCATGACCCCCTCAAGGCGAACAGAGGAGCAGTCTTGGGTTTACGCGATCGTACCCGAACGTTATAATCATCTCGCATGGAGCCCCGATATGAATCGGTATACTCCTCCTCGCCCCATGATGTCGGATGAAGTCGATACTGCGATGACCGACTACGTGAATAGCGTGAAAGCCAGAGCGCAAAAGAAATGACTATGTCGACGAAGCCGAAATTCGTCATCTTCGCCCACAACGCCACGTACGATAAGCTGCACCAGGTCGCGACGCTGGGGATGACGGCTGCGGCGATGGGCAAAGACGTGATCATCGTCTTGCTATTTTGGACGATCAAAAAACTCGCCGAAGGGAAGATCGATCAGATTGATTTCCCGCCGGAATATGCCGAGTCGGCTGAGGAAGTCGCTCGGTTGCTTAAAGAGAAAAAGGTGCCGAAGATCTCGGAGATGTTCCAAGATGCCAAGCATGTTGGAACGCTTCGGCTGATTGCCTGCAGCGCCGGCTTAGAATACATGGGCGTGGATGCCAGCGCGGTCGAAAAGAATGTTGACGAGGTGATGGGTCTGCCAGCTATCCTTTCCCTGACCGCTGAGGCCGAAACGAAGCTTTTCATATAGCCCCTACTCCACCCCTCACTGCTTACCCCTAACGTGATTTCGTGACCCCCGCGCGATCGCACATGTCCGCCAACTTGCACGTGCTGCACCGCGGTGAAACCGGCAGGCATAGGTTCTGCCCATAGGGGACGAGGAGATCGTTGTAAATGATCCAGTATTGTTTCGGGAGCTTGCGCCGGAGGGCCTCTTCCGATGCTTCCGGCGTCTTCGTGTCGATATAACCCCATCGATTGCTGATTCGGTGGACGTGAATATCTACACAGATTCCCGGCTTGCCAAATCCAAGCGTCACCACCAGATTCGCCGTTTTCCGACCGACTCCTGGTAAGGTGAGCAGTTCATCGATGGAGTCCGGGACCTTCCCGCCATACTCATCGATCAGGCGGCGGCAGATTTGGTGAATCGATTTGGCTTTTGTCCGATAGAACCCGACCGGGTAAATTGCCTGTTCGACCTTCTTCAGCGGCAGCTCTAACATGGTTGCCGGTGTGCGAGCCAGGGCGAAGAGCCGGTCGCCGGCTTCCCTTGTCGTTTTATCTTTGGTTCGCAAACTGAGGAGGGTGGACATGAGGATGGGAAAGGGATCGCGGTTCGATTCCTTGGCTACGACCCCGACGACCGGCTCTTGCCAGCGGCGAATCTCGCGCCTGACAATACGAATAGCATCATGGATGTGCTCCTGACGCATGGGGAAATGGCCATGAACGGGGAGGAGGCTGGTGAGACGAACGGAAGACCGTGTCTACTCAGGCTTCCGCTTTGACAACCACTTCTGACGGCGCCGTTGAGCTTCGCGTTGCTTCGCTTTCTTTCGCACGCTGGGCTTCTCGTAGAAACGGCGACGCTTCAGCTCACGGAACAGTCCTTCTCCCGCGAGCTTCTTCTTGGCAACCTTCAGTGCTTTTTCAACGTTGTTGTTGAAGACCTTGATTTCCATCCCCGTGATTTTCGACTTTCTCAGGCCAAGTTAGCCTGCTGCTTACGGTTTTCAATCATTCGGCGCCGGAGTCTAGCACAACACCCTGAGTTCCTCAAGGCTTTCTGTGGCCTGTACAATTCTGAGTCGTATGGAATCTATAAGATAATGATTTCGTTGTGCATTTGTATTTGTGTGAACCGTAACAAGACCTGCTTTGGCCGCTGCAATGGCGAGAGTCAGTCCTACTGTAAGATCTGAGTGGATGGCCGGCTTCGCTCCCTCGCGTAACGCATGGAGCAACCGCGCAACCTCGCAGGACAGCTCCGTGATTTCTAACGGTACTTCCGTAGCCCGTTGGAGCCCAATCAAAATCGCCTGATGGCGATCAGGATGGTGTTTTGGGATCTTGTAAGCATCCATCAGTCCATTGTAGGCCTCTGCATCTGTTTGAACGAGTTGATGGAGCTGCCGGCTCAATTCGAGTAAGCGCTGTTCTCTGTCCGATTGTCCAGCGAAGCGTGCTCCCATCACCCCCAAGGAAGCCGCCAGGGCACCCACGAATGCCGTGACGCTGCCACCGGCTGGCGCCGGTTTGGCGTCAGCAACGGCGGCCAGGAAATGTGAGAGGGCGTGCGCCGGTTCGTGCTTGCTGCGCATTGCCTCGGCGATTCTTGTTTCGAGGACCTGGCTGGAATCGAATCGATCGAGCTGCAACGAGGCAGCGGCTGCCTGGTCCAATGCCGCTTGAGGAGCAAGGCCGATCAATTCACTCCCCGCCACATCTATATCACGTGTTGCGGCTTCAGCCTTGACGCGCTGAAACACGGTCAGAATGGGTGTCACGAGGTAATCGGTCACATTCATGGCGACTTGCACCATACCGCGGCTGGATAGCTCTACGCCGATCGCTTTGATAGAGGGCAACCCGCCGCTTGAGTGACGGACGGCTCGGGCGATGGACCGGGCTTGCTCAACGTCCCTCGAGCAGAGGTTCACGTTGTAGGCGATCAGCGGAGGCCGGGCGCCGATGGCGATTGCTCCCGCGCATTCATGCAGCCGAGGGGGACCGAAGTCGGGAATCCAATCAGGGTCTGACTCCATCCGGAACGCCAGGCCTTTGAGCCCTCCACGTCTGACTGACTCCAACGGGGCGTGGTCGGCATGACCTGCGGCACGTTCGTACAAGAAAACGGGGATTCCCAGCTCACGCCCAACTCGTTCTCCTAGTCGCTTCGCAAGCAGGACGCAGTCTTGCATTGTCGTCCCACTAATTGGAATAAACGGCACCACATCCGTCGCTCCTATGCGGGGGTGTACGCCGACATGTGTCCGTAGGTCGATGAGTTCAGTCGCGAGCCGCACGGCACGAAATGCGGCTTCAATGATTGCGTCCGGGGGGCCACAGAACGTCAGGACTGACCGGTGGTGGTCCGTATCCATCGAGTGGTCGAGCAGTGTCACATCGGCTGTCGACGTCACGGCGTCGATCAAGGCCTGAACCGTTCCTTGATCCCGACCTTCACTGAAGTTGGGGACACACTCGACGAGTTGGTCCATAGGTTCCAGCACGTGCCAACGAAAAAGCCGGAGGATCGATGACCGATCATCCGGCTTTTTTAACCATCGTTCTCTGACGGGAGCTGGCTATTTCGTCTTCTTCACGAACGCTTTATAGATACGGCCAGATTTGGCTTGTTCCTCTTCCATGCCTATCATTTGATGCCCGGTGTTTTCACACCAAGCCGGCATGTCTTTTTTGATGCCCTCATCATCGGAGACGACTTCCAGCACCTGTCCCAAGACCATTTCTTTGATTTTCTTGGAGGTGAGAATAATCGGCATGGGACAAAAGTACCCCAAGGTGTCGAGTTTGACATCGGCCTGCATCATGAAAACACCCTCGCTTCAGTGGACGATTCAAATGAACAGATTGACACTGCCCTGTTTGGCTTCCGCCAGATACGTGGTCACGCCGGCGAACTGATCGATGCCGTCGATCAAGGTGTCCTTGGTAATACCCATGAGGCCCATCGTCGTCGTGCAGGCGATGAACCGCACGTCCAGTTCGAGGGCCGTTTGCATCAGCTCAGGCACACCGGGCATCCGGTTTTGCTTCATCACCGTCTGCATCATCTTCGTCCCCAACCCACCGAAGTGGAATCGGGATAACGGTAGCGTATCGGCCCCGCCTCTGTTGAGCAGTCCGAACATCCGTCGAAGCCAATCTTTGGCTGAACTCGTGGCGCCTCTTCGTCGAATCGTATTCAGTCCCCAAAACGTAAAAAACATGGTTACGCGCATGCCCATCGCAGCGGCGCCCGTGGCGATAATAAACGCCGCCATGGCCTTATCGAGATCACCGCTCAGCAACACGATCGTCACTCGATCAGGCTTGGATTCCTGCAGTTGTGCCAAGGCTGTCATCGGCTCTATCTGTGTGGCAATCATGATCTCACCTCGTGCCGGTTCAAATTCTTCGTCTGAGTTAGAATAGTATGTGATCCTTCGGGGTGTCAAGGAACTGGGTCACGGCGTGTATGGTGTCCCTATTCTCCGGCTAAGTCGGGCTGAGGGCCAGGATGTGGCGGCGTGCCAGGGCCACGAGGGCTTGCTGCGCGGCCGTGGTGAGCCGTAACAGCGTGCGTCGGGCATGCTGCACGACCTTCCCGACCGTGTTGAATATCAGAAAGCGGAGCCGCTTCGGTCGAGCCTCCGACAAATCTCCGGGTAAGGCCAAGTGCTTGAATGCGCTGAGCAGGTTATAGGTCAGAACGTTGAGCCGGAACCACGCCGCGTTGGCCCCAAACTTTCCACTCGGCAGCACCGTCGCGGCCAACTCATTCTTGAGCACGTGATGCACGTGTTCGACCGTGCCGGCCTTCTCGCGGTGCCAGCGAATCAGTGTCAGGCCGTCCCCCTCGCGGTTGGTCACGATGGCAAAGTGTTTCACGGTGCTGCCATCGGCGAACAGCTCGCCTTGGCGTCGACGGATTCGAAGAGCCAGATACCGCCGCACACAGGGCCGATCCTTCCGATAGTCCTTGTCGTCGGGCACGTAGGGCACCTCGGCCCACTCGCGGATCGCGTCGGGCTCGGCGCGATCGAGTTGCCATGCGGTCTCCGGTAGTCGCGTGATCTCGGTCCGCAGTGACGGACTCATATCCGCACTGATCGCATAGCCAATGCCACAGGATGGCTGCTCACACCAAGCCAACACGTCCTGCTCATACAGCGCACTATCCCCCCGGACGAAGATCTGCTCCACCCCTGCGGGCAAGGCGGCCACGGCGCGCGCCAGAATCCGCGCATTGCCACAGCCGGCCGGGACATTGCCGTCGCGAAATTCATCGTGGACAATCAGGTCCTGTTCGGCCCAGACGACCACAACGGGTTGATAGCCTCGCGCGCCCTCGTAGGTCATGGCCGCTGTGTGCTTGTGGGTTTCCAGAATCGTGGCATCCACATCCAGCGTGGCAGTCCGTTGCGGCACGGGCTGCTGCACCGCGCCGAGCATGCGCTGGTTCGCTCGGCTTAGCCCCACCAGGGGGGCCGACTCTTCGGGGATGACGGCCTTCGTGCCCAGGCGCAGCAACGGGGGATCCTCGACATGAAACCCCTCCAGAAAGTCCCGCATCGTGGTGGCCGCGGGCAGCTCATAGCCCAACAAGGCGGCCAGCGCCGCATCAGCTCGCAAGGTCTGCAGGTCCTGGCAGCGATCCCCACCGGCCGCCCACAGCGCGATCAGCGTCTCCACCAACTGGGCCGGCGTCAACCCGCGCTGCCGCTGTTTGATCCGAACCTGCTCATTGACGACCTGTGCCACCCCCACGCGGCGAAACAGTTCAATCACTAACGGTACTCCGGCATGCGCGGTGATCAGCGTTGGATCAATCTGGTCATCAATGTCGAACGGCAGTCGGGCGTTCGTAGACGGCGTCGCAGGCATCAACTTTCTCCTTGGTGTTCCGTTCACCCACTGGGTGATTGCTCAAGCAATGCTGATGCCATACGGAGTTCCGCTCCTCAGGTGGCCCAACACGATCGTGGACTCTTCCGGTCGCGTGCTTAGCCGGAGAATAGGGGGTGTGCGCATGGCTTGACCTCTCTCTATCCCCTCGTTATAGTCGGAATCCATTACGCTATACCCGTCTGGCGAGTGCCCTCCCGATATCGAATGACTCTCATGATCGAACAGCCGTCACCCGAGGTCGTGTCTTCCAGGAGCGCTCCACTCTTTGGGTTTTGGTACCCAGCTGTTCCCAGCCATACCCTGCGGCTGGGCACGATGACGGGGCTGCAGATGTTGGGGTTGCCGATCGTCCTCTGTCGTGATCGAGCCGGTCGCCTTGCGGCGATGCGCGATATCTGTCCGCACCGTGGCATGCCTCTATCATTCGGCCGGTTCGATGGTGAACGAGTGGAATGCTCGTATCACGGATGGCAGTTCGATATGAAGGGGCGCTGCCGGTGCATCCCTGCCCTCCCCGAACAGGGGACTCTACAAACCGACAAGATCGGTGTCACGACCTATCCGGCTGAAGAAACGGACGGCATGATTTGGCTGTATCTCGCCGATGAACGAGGGAACATCGATCCGTTGCCTCCTGTGCCGCGCATGCCGCTTCCGTCGGAACCTCGGCAATCATTTCATATTTCATTGACCTACACCTGCACTGCTGACGACGGCATCATCGGTCTCATCGACCCGGTGCATGGCCCGTATGTCCATTCATGGTGGCGCAGTGATGCGAGCATGCACGAAAAGACAAAAATCTTTGAGCCGATCCCGAACGGCTTCCGGATGATTCCCCATCGTCCCGCCAAGAACAGTGGGCCGTTCCATTGGGTGGAGCGAATCTACGGAGGGCCGCTGTCGACCACCATCGATTTTGTGTTGCCGAATCAGCGGGTGGAGCTGATGCAATGTGGACGGATGTGGATGGCCAATCGATTGATGGCCACGCCGGTGTCCGATATGGAATGTCGCATCGATTTTTCGGCCTATTGGCGGGGGCTCCATTGGCTGCCGTTCGGCAATGTGATTTTTCGCACGCTGACGAAGATGTTTCTTGGCCAGGATGAGCGGGCGATGAAGCACCTGGCGGTGGGGCTTCGCCACAAACCCTCGTCGATGTTTCTCGGTGATGCTGATATGCCGGCGAAATGGTACTACAAACTGAAGGCCGCCCATCAGGCATCAGTCCAAACAGGCCGGCCGTTTGATCATCCTCTCAAAGAGCGAGTAACGCTGCGGTGGCGAAGCTGACTGTGTCTTTTGGGCTGGTGTTCATGCTGGTGCTGGCGACCATGCCCGCAATGTCAGCGTATGCCGGGAACTCCAACATTGTCTCCGTTTCGACTCTTGGTATACAGGGTGAGGGCCTTCCCGGTGTCGTAAACTACATCTTAGTCCAGCTCGATCACGTTGCCTCGCAAGGCGGCCCGACCATTCAGTTTAATGAAGTCAACCTGGGGGGAGGGTCTCTCGTCGGTGAAGAATGGAAGGAGGGAGCCCGTCGAGCCGTACGTGCCGTGCTCCATGCCGTGGGTGACAGCGGTCATGATTGGATGATCACGATCAAGAATCGCTCCGCGACTTCTTTGACCGACGGGATGAGCGCCAGCGCCGCCGTTGCAGTGGCGATTATGGCAGCCTATCGAGGAGGGGCGATCAGATCGGATGTGGCGTTATCCGGCCAGATCACACCAGATGGTCGCTTAGATGTGGTCGGTGGGTTACCCGTGAAAATCGAGGCCGCCGCGAACGCGCATTACCGAGCCATCATCGTTCCGCGAGATCAAGTACTCACGCCGGACTGGATGAGCTCGACGGATGTTGCCTCTCGCAGGAGGATCCAGCTCATTCAAGCGGGCACACTCGATGAGGCCTACCACGCCATGACGGTACGCTAGCCTTCGCCCTTAGTCGCGACAATAAATCCCATCGCTCGTCTGATCTCATCGCGCGCTCCGAGCAGGACCACGATATCACCGGCAAGAAGCGTGGTTTTCTCCGATGGATTGGATTCCGTCACGCCGCTTCTGGTCAAGGCAATGATAGACGTGCCTGTCCGTGTCCGTAGTGCCAATTGGACGATCGTCTTTCCCGCAGCCGGTGAGTCCTCCTCGATTCGACAGGTCTCCACTTCGACGTCAGCGAGGGTTCCGCCGCGAAGATGGTGGGCCAGTTCGGGAAGCTCGCTTCGGCGGAGGAGTGCGTACCCTTCACGACGCACTTGTTCCGCTTTTCGCATGACGAAATCTTGCGGCATGTTGTAGGTGCGGAGGACGAGCGCAAAGATTTCAATCGACGTTTCAAATTCCTCCGGCACGACATCGTCGGCACCCAGCTGATGGAGTTCCTCTAATTCCCGCAAATAGCGGGTTCTCACAACGATATGAATTTTCGGGTTCAAGGCTCGGGCGACCTGTACGGTCCGGCGGGCCATGAACGGATCGGAAATTGCGATGACCAGGACTCGCGCATCGTCGATCTTTACATGCCGCAACACATTCGGGTTTGTCGCGTCGCCATAATAAAGCGGCAAGCCATGGGCAGCCTCGCGGCGCACCGTGTCACCATCCAGATCTAAGGCGATATGCGGCACTTCCGTCTCGCTCAAGACGCGAGCGAGGTTGCGCCCATTCAACCCATACCCCACGATAATCACATGGTCCTTGATGCGGAGATGCCGTCCTTCTGCCTCAAGCACATGAGCGGTGGTCTGTCCGGGAAACCAGTGGCGAAGGCGTTGCACGGCCTCAACGCGTCGCGCGAGATGGGGGGACCACTGCATCAGAAGCGGTGTGATGATCATGGAGCAAATCGAGACCGCCAGAAAGATTTGGTAGGGCGGTCCGGACAAGAGCTTATTCTCCAGGCCGACTTGTGCCAGGATAAAGCTGAACTCACCCACCTGCGCGAGGGCAATGCCGGTCATGACGGCGGATCGGGGTGGGATGGAGACTGCTAAGACGGCTCCCGTTCCAGCGATAAACTTGACGAGCAGGACGAGGAGTAACACACCGGTCACGACGAGCGGATACTCCAGCAGAATCCGCCAATCCATCAGGATGCCGATCGAGACAAAGAACAGACTGTTGAAACTGTCGCGAAAGGGCAGCACTTCGGCAATGGCTTGGTGGCTGTACTCCGATTCGGAAATCACGAGTCCGGCGATGAATGCTCCGAGCGCAAGTGAGAGCCCGCCGAGAGAGGTCAACCAAGCAATGCCGAGGCACATAACAATGATGGTCAACAGAAAGAGTTCCCGGCTTCGGCTGCGAACGATGTGTTCGAGGAGTCTCGGGACCGCATACCACGCAGCCGCGACGATGCACGCGACCACCACCAGAGACTTGCCCAACGAGAACAGCACGGGCGTCAGCGTGCCCCCATCGGGACTGGCCAAAATGGGTGTCAGCAAGATCATGGGGACGACGGCCAGATCTTGGAAGACCAGAATGCCGATGGTGGCTCGTCCGTGAGGAGAATCGCTGTCTCCGTTGGCGGCCAACGCCTTCAACACAATGGCCGTGCTGCTCAGCGAGAGCAGAAAGCCCCAGAAGATCGCCTGCGAGGCCGGTAACCCGACCAGCATCCCGCCGAGCCACGTGATCACGATGACTCCCCCGACTTGGATCGGAGCGGCAATCAGGAGCAGCCGACGAAGCGATGTCAGTTGCCTCAGCGAGAATTCAATACCGATGGTAAACAGAAGCAGCACGATGCCGATTTCCGCCAGCACTTGTACCGTCGCGATGTCAGAAATCAGATTGAGCCCATGAGGGCCGATCAACGCTCCGGCGACGAGAAACCCGGCGATGGACGGCAGTCGGAATTGATGAAACAGAAACACCACAGCGATGGAGACGGTGTAGATCAGCAGTAAATTGCCGAGTACGCTGTAGTCAGTCATAACGAGTTGTATCTCGTTGTTTGTTTTGCCTGACGCCGATTCGGAATGAGGCGATCCGATGATCTGTTGAGGCTTGAGTCGGTCATCGTCACAGCACGTCCTTTCGGCTAATCGGCGGATACGCAGGATACCTGAGGTTTGTACGCCGGACAAGGCAAAGCCGCATGTTCCTATGCTCTTTTCTTTGGAAAGGGACTCATTCGGCGTTTGGAGTGAGGGTCCTCCGGTCTCCGGTGCGTGGCGATGAATGTCCGAATCATGAATCCGCCGTATTTCTTGCTGGTCCTGATCAGTTGAGCAATCGTGGCCAAGCCGCTCTAGTCATAGAGTTCTCCCTCTAAAGGGGCATAGACCAACGAATAAAGTATTGGGTAGGGTGTGGGCACAGCTTCACAGGAATGACCACGGGTGACGAGGCACTGAGTGCCATCGCCACCGGATTTGGAGGTGCCCCATGCGGCCGACGCGGATGTTTACTTTCCTCGCTGCGATGCTGGCGGTCTTTTCCGCTGCTCCGGCATTCTCAGATACCGAGTCCGGATCGGGGACGACCTGGGACTGTACCCAAACGGATGGCAGTTCAATCTACACGAACAAGGAGCGAGCTGGTTGTCGTGCCATGGCGTTAAAGTCGCTTTCCGTCGTGCCTGATTTGGAGAATATGCCGACAATTCCTAGAACCACGATCACCAGCGAACCCCAGTATCAGGTCCCTTCTTCCCAGGAACGTGCTTCTGGAGCAGGAGGACGTCAAGTACCCGATTGGGCGCGTGACTGGTATGCGAGCAACACGTCTTCCGGCTCGGCACAGGCTGAAGTGTGCATGTTATACATGGAATGGATACAACTTGTGCAGAAGACCCGTGGAGGGATGTTCTTCGGATCGGATCCATCCTATGGCGGGGATATTACGGGACAGAATCAGAGAGGGCCAAGCTATTCGTTTTACGACAATACTCGCTATATGGCGCTCTCGAAGCTCTTCGGCAGGGGGTTTGTCCCGGTGGGGTGTTTCTAATACAACGTGGTCGAGTCCCTCACGCTCTGTAAAACTCGCGATACCACTTCACGAAACGGGGTATTCCCACTTCGACTGGTGTGGTCGGCTTGAATCCGACGTCGTTGGAAAGATCGTCGATATCGGCATACGTCGCAGGGACGTCTCCTGGCTGTAACGGCATCAGTTTCTTCTCCGCCTTCTTCCCCAGCGATTGCTCCAATACCTCGATGAAGTACAGCAGCTCGACCGGCTGATGGTTGCCGATGTTATAGATGCGCGCAGGAGCTGAGCTGGTTCCGGGATCTGGCTTCTCTCCTGACCATGCTGGATTAGCCGTCGCAGGATGATCCAGCGTCCGAATGACTCCCTCGACAATGTCGTCCACATAGGTAAAGTCGCGTTTCATCTTGCCGTGATTGAAGATTTCAATCGGTTGGTCCTCCAAAATGGCCTTCGTAAAGATGAAGAGGGCCATATCGGGGCGTCCCCAAGGTCCATAGACGGTAAAAAAGCGAAGGCCTGTGCAAGGCAGGTGATACAGATGCGCATAACAGTGGGCCATCAGCTCATTGGCTTTCTTACTGGCGGCATACAGTGAGACCGGATGGTCCACATTGTCATGCACGGAAAACGGCATAGACGTATTGCCGCCGTAAACAGAACTCGATGACGCATAGACGAGATGCTCGACCTGACTGTGCCGGCAGCCTTCCAGAATATTCATGAAGCCTTCGATATTGCTCTCTGTATAGGCATGAGGGTTGATGAGGGAATAGCGCACGCCTGCTTGGGCTGCGAGATGAACGACCCGCCGGATGCGTGTATCGGCAAAGAGGTCCCGCATCCCTTGCCGGTTGGTGAGATCGAGTTTGACGAAGCTAAATCGTTCGTGCGGCGTCAATTGGGCGAGCCGAGCCTGTTTCAATCGCACATCGTAGTAGTCGTTGATATTGTCGAGGCCGATCACGTGATCGCCATGGTCCAAGAGGCGTTTGGCCACGTGAAACCCGATGAACCCCGCGGCGCCCGTGACAAGAATCGGCGGCTGCGTTCCAGTCATATCTACTCCTTTAAGAAAGAAAAGATGCTACCGTTTCTTGCCAGACTTCATAAACGGCGGATCGCCGTGATCCAACCGATATAGAGTCAGTGGAGCGAGGGCATCCCCTGCGGCAATCACTTCAAGCTCACGGTTATCCGCTATTCGGTACAGATCCAGCGCGTGAGCATAATGATATCGACATTCCTGCGAAGCAAGAAGGTCTTTCAATTTCTCCGGTGGTTCCCAGTGTGCCGTCAAGAGCGCCGTTCTGGCGGGATTGCGGCGGCTGAACATGAAGGACAAGTGATCGGGGTACCAGTCAGCTCCACCGGTGGCGTAGGACACAAACAACCGTGCGTGGGCGGCCGCGCAGACGTCGGCTAAATACGCGTTCGTAAGGTAACCGTTTTCGCCGACATCCAACCATGTGCCTGGGTGGGAGAGGGAGGCATGGGCGGCATGGCTCCGGATCTCACGTAGCTGCTGTTGTGAGGCGAACACCAGCGGAATCGGTCCGTATCGTCCGACCAATTGTTGAATGACATTGTCCTTAAGGGCGGATCGGCCATCGTTCGTCGGGCCGCTGTCCGCATGAACGAGCACATTGTATCCCCGATCCGAGATCAGGTAGCAATTCCGTGGCATGTTCAAGTCGCAAGGGTCCTCGCCATAGAACGGCACGGACACGACCGCGCCGCCTTCAAAGGCCCAGCTTTCGCCGTGCGCGAGCTCGATGACGTGCTCAAACCCTAATTCTGCAAGCAGTCCGTGATAATCGAAAAACAACTGCGTTCGATTGCGCCGACTGGGCACAATGATTGGTGTGTCTTTCGGTAAATGGAGCAAAGTACGGGGATCGATATGGTCATCGTGATCGTGGGTCAAGAACACTGCGGCAGGTCTTGGTAAGAGCCCTCCCCAAAGCGATGGTATCGATGACTCGGCGAACCACGGCAAAAGCCATGGGTCGAAGAGGAATATGGTCTCACGTTGTCGGTAGAGCAGGGCCGCGTGCCCCAGGTGGACCGTGTCCTGATCCTGAACGACATCGAACCAGTGTCGGCTTATTGAGGTGGTCGTCGATGTGATCAAGCATCCCTGCAGGAGCTCTAGGAATCTCGTCAGTAGGCCCTGTGAGTCACGCGGTAGTGCCGACACCACAGAGCGAATCTCGTCGGCCGTATGGGTTCCATCGAGCTGTCCGAGTAATCTCCCAACGGTAGGACCTAAGGGCAGTTGATTGAACCCGAACGGGATCGCTTGGTGATTGATCGCATGAAAGATGCGGAGCCCACCGTTGGTCACGGTTGCGGACTTGCTGGGATCAGTCGGAAATTCCCACTGAAAGGTTCCGTCCGGTCGGCGGCCGCAGCGAATGTGTTGTTTCAGGTAAGGCCGCGCGTTGACCAGCTCGGCATAAGCATCTTCCAGACGACGCTGACGATCGGGATCATCGAGCGGCGCACGTTTGGAAAAGACATCACTGATCGCCGTATCGATCGCGCTTGACAGGAGGCTATGGGCTTCCTGAAGACTGGCAACGACCTCCGGCGCCACACCAGCGATGAAGGGGAAGGGACCCGGCGGCTCCGCACTCTCCAGTTGCACCCAACACCAGGGGGCGAGACTCACGTAATGATGCTTGGGAATGCTGCTCCAGATCTGACTCATGTGTCAGCACGAAATCGAAATGGACTAATCGTCGGTTCGTAGAGAGCCTGGATCAGATTGCCATCGGGGTCAGCAAAGTAGAACGAATAACTGCTGTCGCGATGTTGCTTCGGTTCTTTCGTGATACGCCCGCCCATCGATGCGATCTTCGGGGCGATGTGTTGGTACAGCTGATCCACGGCCTGTGGGCTGTCGAGAATCACTCCCATGTGATCGAGCAGTTGGGTCTTCGAAGCATCGTAGGAGTCCAATTCTGTCTTCGAGATTTGGTGAAGCGCCAGGTTGTCGATCCCAGAGCTGAAATAGATATTCTCCGGGTCCGGTTCCCACACAACCTGAAAGCCGAGAAGCTCTTCATAGAAGATGCGCGAACGAGGAAGGTCAAGGACACGCAGTGCCAGATGGCGAAGGCCTCGATGGAATGGAACTGTCATAGCGAGAACTCGTGCATCGTTGAACTCATAAATATTTTCTATAGTAGGGAGACCGACGGCAGGCCGTCAATGGAAAATCGGCTCAGGCCTCAGGCTTGACGGTTATGGTACGATCAGCACATCTATGGCATTCAATGGAATGACCGTTGCAACATTCGAAAGTCGGATGGCCACCGAGATCAGCCGTCTGATCGAACGCTACGGCGGACGGCCGTTGGTTGCTCCTGTTCTGCGAGAAGTTCCGCTGGAAGACAATTCAGTCGTGCATGAGTTTGGAGCCCGCCTCATGGCCGGTCACATCGACCTGCTTATTCTGATGACCGGCATCGGCACTACCTCACTGTTCGATCTCCTGAAGACTCGCTATCCTTGGTCGTCGATTGTCGATGCACTTAAAGGTGTAGCGAGCATTGCACGAGGGCCGAAGCCGGTTGCTGCCCTCAAGGCTCTTGGCCTTCAAGTGACCGTGACGGTGCCTGAACCGAATACGTGGGTCGATCTGGTTTCAGCACTGGACCAGTACCGTTCGGTGAAGGGGTTGCGGATTGCTGTTCAGGAATATGGAGTCTCCAATCCTGATCTCGTGAACGCGCTGGAACAGCGAGGTGCAGACGTCTTTCCGGTCCCAATCTATAAATGGGCCCTACCGGATGACCTTGGTCCGATGCGCCATGCGCTCGATGAAATCATTGCCGGGCGTGTGAGCGTCATACTGATCACCAATGCCATTCAAGTCGATCATGTCATGCAGGTGTTGGAGCAAGATGGAAAGGTAGAACCCTTTCGCGCGGCACTCCGGAAGATGGCCGTCGCGTCAATCGGCCCAACTGCCAGTGAACGGTTGCGCCACCATCACTGGCCGGTTGATTTCGAACCGTCGCATCCCAAGATGGGAATCTTGATAAAAGAAGTGTCCGAACAAGCCTCGAAGGTTCTCCATCAAAAACGATAGGGTTGGTACGCTGCGGCCCGCCTTCTAGCAGTTTCAAGATCCAGTTGAGCTTTCATCGATCACATCGTCAGCACTGCGGCCC
>CAWKLH010000011.1:0-47563 GCA_963850405.1 Nitrospirota bacterium | reverse complement strand
CTATTAGGTGCATTCTCGAAACAGAAAGTTGAGTCTCTGCAATAAGTACTGCCGTGAGAGGCTTATCATTCTCCTTTCAATCCCATAAAGCATAGAAGAGGTGTCGGGTCACCCCAAGGAAAGCATACTGGTGGGTTGAAGACTCTTTCCGGCGGCATCAGGGAAGAGAGGCTTCGCCTGATAAGCCACCGAGATTAAAGCAAAGTCACTGGAGGTGTTTATCCGCGGGCGCCAGTTCGATAAAACGAAAAAGAGCCCGCGGGTCAACCGAAGGTTGGTTTGGTGGAGGCGAGGGGAGTTGAACCCCTGTCCGAAGATCGTTAGTGCACTGTATCTACATGTGTAGCCGACAATTTAAATTTCGCCGCTATCCACGCCTATCGGCAGGCTTAGAACAGCCGCTAGCCCAGAAAGTTCTCGTCCGCAGCCGCTGAGCACCGGCCTTGGACCAGCCCGCTGCATCGCGCTCTTCCACCCCCGCGGGCATCAGATGGAAGAACGTCGCAGTTAATTAAGCTGCGAGTGCCAGTTCTTGATTGGCAGTTGCGTTTTCTCGGACTTTTACGAGTTCCCGAGAGCTCGACATGCAACAGTGACCTCAGTATCCCCGTCGAAACCGGTCGCCCCCTTTGTTCAGGTTGTAGAAAATGCCCGCCAGCTGCGTTCTCGCTCACTGCGGCCTTGTCAGAAGACCTTTTTGAATATCCTCAAAAGATTCCTGACTCACCAACACTTATCATAGATACTCATGATACCGCACCAGTCAATGGGAAGCCACCTGACAATGGTTTCCCACCCCATGGGTATTTTATCGAGGGCGCCACCGCACTCTTCTATGCTTTCGCTACTTCATCCAGGCTTGGCCGGATAAGGTACGGGCCATAGACACATGCAAAGAGTAGGTAGGCCCCACTCCAACAGAGCGCAGCCAGGCCAAGTAGCGTATAGGTAAGAGCCGTAGGAATATCGACGTTGGGGGCAAAGATTCGCAGGAGCGCCCCGGCGTTGATCAGCACATACATCGACACAGTAAACCCGTCAGCATGCCGCGGTCGTCCCGTGTGGCCGAGACTCGCGCGAGTCATCACCGCGAGCGTCATCGCGCCCATCGCTCCAGTGGTAAGGAGATGAACCGCGTTTTCAGGAGAGAAGCCAACCCCTAGAATCGATGCACCAAGAGCGATGAGAAACAGCGCCACCCATCCATACCCGATGTGCAAAATCAGCACGAGTGGTTCCTTCCAGGTTCTCCACCCTCCCCAGCGGAAAAGACGTACCACGCTCGCCACCCCAGCCACGAAAAGCGCGGTTCCTGTCCACATACTTTCTGGACCAATGATCCAGCTGATGACGCTCACTAACACAAGAATGATTGCGCCTCCATCAGTCCGAGAAAATACCTCAGGCAGTCTGGATACGTTCCGGTCAGCCAGGTAGTCACGCGTAAAGGTGGGAGCGAGACGTCCTCCGATGATCGTCAATAACATCGTCATGACGGAGAGCGCCAGCCGTTCGGGAAGGTCTGTCGGCATGCCACGCAACGCAGCCAAATGAAAGAGAATATTGGCGCCGGCAAAAAAACTGACCAGCACACCAATCGGTGCGCGATCCCAGCTGCGAGCGGCGACAATCTCCCGCCAGACATAGGTGGCCAAGATAACCAAAAACGCTCCATCCACGACGGCAGCTGTCGTCGCTCCAGCCCATGGGAAAGCCATCAGGAGCCGTCCACCTAGCCACAATAGGAATAGTAATAGGAGCGGCACCCCCCTCAGCGGCATCCGATCTGTCCAGTTGGGCATAGCCGTGAGGAGAAATCCCGCGATCAACGCTGGCAAATACCCGAACAACATCTCATGGACGTGCCACTCACGCGGGGAATACAAAAAAACCGCTTGAGTCTTCCCTGCAAACAAGGCGACCCAGATAAGGACGGATAGTGCAGCAAACAGCGCAGCACCCAGGAAGAACGGGCGAAACCCATACGATAAGAACGCCGGGCCTTCGTAGGGAGGAAACGTCGGTTCGTCATTTTCTTGCTGCACGGTTGCAGCTGACTGGCCAGCCATCTGAATCTCGTTCGATGCCATAGAACTTGATTGTGGTGTGTGGGTCAGAGGCCTGTCAACCGAGGGCAAGAGTCCTATGGGCGGGCCGTCGGTCTCATCCCAGTCGGTTCAGAAACCGTTTGGAGGCGGGATAGGTGCTCCAGAGCAGTTCGAGTGTGATGGATGTCAACAACGCCGTGAGTTGTGTGGATTTCTCTTCCGTTTTGGCTGCGAGATCTTGCCCCCGTAAACGTGCCCACACGTCATGTAAGGTGGTGTGCTGTTTTGAAACTAAGGCTTTCACCTTCGTGATCCAGAATCTAGGATCTTCGGGATCCGCAACATACTGTCCTTGGCCTCGACCAAAATGAGCGATGGCCAGATACCGGATGATGACGTCTTGAATCAGCAAATCCAGATACTCATCCGACCACGTCACCGGGGTTGGGGTACTCCCTGCCCGCCGCTCCGCCCAGGCTTCTCCTCCGAGAAATCCGAGGACGCCTCCCACCACTGCCCCGGCGACCGTGAACAGGCCCATACTGACCCCACCCGTCGCCGCATCAAGGTGGAGCCCGGCATAGGCCCCGCTGGTCAAGGCTCCACCAATCCCGCCGATGGCGGTCCCACGGGTCGCATCGCCACGGCTCTGCGAGCCTCGTTGTACTTCGACGTGCTCCATTCTTGCCTGGATCACACCGATCGCATCCCCTTCCAGACCATGTAGAGCAATGACCGCTTTCGTCGTCGCCCCAACTTCGTTCATCAAACCCTTCAAGAGGCCATCGACGGCCTGCTGTTTCTGTACTTCCGTCGGTGAGCCGTCACCCCTGGTCATCACCCGAGACTTCGCGGCGCGTGACACCAGCATGGCCCACTGCTCCATCGCCGCATGGAAGACGGTCAGATTCGCGGTTTGCCAGATGGTGAACAATCGATTCATGAGCTGGCGATCGTGAGAAGGGAGCAGCGATTGAATAGTCTCGAATAGAATACCTTCCTGGACCCAACAGCGGCTGAATGCATCAAGGCTGTGCACACCCCTGACGAAGCCATATCGAGCGAAGTAATCCTTCCAGGGTTGTTCGAGACGCTGCTGTTCTTCACGGTCCTTGGGGGGGCCGGTTTGGTTCAGAAGAACGATGACAGGCTTCCCGATCCATTCCAGCAGTTGCAGTTCCGGCGCGATGTATCCGGCCATGCTCGGTTCTTCGGTCGCATTCACCAGGTAGAGGACGACGTCCGCTTCTTGCTGGACGTTCAACACCGCCTGTTGGGCACACCAGGATGGCCGGTCACGAAATCGATCCCACACTTCCGTCATAATCCGTACGATCGGATTCTTGGCCCCCTGCAACCGAGAGAGGATCTTTTGACAGTTGGGAAAGCCGGGCGTGTCCCATAGCTGCAGAGACTCCCCGGCCTCCGTTTCCAGCACGGTATATTTTTGATTCTCGAGGGTGACATGGGCTCGATCGGCGACGAGGCCGATATCCTTCCGGAGCAGCGTTCTGGCCAGCGTGGTCTTTCCGATATTCGTATGGGAAATCAAGGAGAGGGCGATCTGCGATTTCTCGACGCTCATTGTGCTCCTCGAAAATCACCAGGCCATAAACAGTCGGGCAAGGCTTGCAGTTCCCCATCCGGGGGACTGGAAGGATCTCGGTATTTCAAGGCTTGAAGTCCACACGCGTTCACCAGCGTCGCCCATGCCTGACAGCGTTCCTTCAGGCGCTTCCCATGGTCGATCTGAGCATAGGCCTCGCAATCCAGTAAGACCAGCAGCATGTTCGGTCGTCCTCTGCCTCGGATCGTGGCTTTTAACTCCTCCAAAAATTCGCTGTGTGTTTCTTCCGGAGCCTGGGCCACATTGAACATGACCACCGCGCATAGCCCTCGATCCTGGTCGTCTGGAAGGTGTGGATGACGATCGCCGTATTGGACTGAGCTCCCTATATGGATATCCGCCAGAACGCCGAAGGCATCGCTGAGGACTGTCATAAGCCGATCGTCACTTTCCTTCACACGATGACTATAGGCCAGCACCTGCACAAGCAGCCCCTTTCCTCGGTAGGGATTCAGCAGACGCCGAAAATAGGGTTCGTTGCTCGGCAGGTGCACATCGGCGACCAGGTGGGTCTTGCGCAACCACGCCGTCACGGCTAACAGCGTTCGCGGGAGGACAATGAACAACACTGTCGTCATCGCCCAGAAATGAATCCAGATCGCTGCATTGGCCTTGGCCGTGCCTCGCAGCTCGACGATGGCTTCCACGCCGGGCATTGGGATTCTCAAGAGCCAGCTCGCCGGTGCGAATAAAAAGGAGAGGAAGGTGTGGACCCCCTCGGCCTCCATGAACGTGCTGTCCCATCCTGCCTTGTACAGAAAGCTAAAGCCTCGCAGATAGAGCCCCACCATTACGCCGATCGCCAGCGCAGCCGCAGCCGCATGGAGCAGGCTGCGGGCATGGGTGATCAATAGGTCGCGACCGCTTTGGAGTAGGTGTGCGGCATAGGACGCAAGCGATGCTGCGATCCATTGTACTTCGTCGGGACTCTGCGCACGATCAGACCGAAGTCTGCTGAGCCGTCCCTTCACGATCAGTCCCAAGAGCCATTCCACCAACCCCGGCAGACCAGCCTGCGACCGATCTCGTGACGGTTGAGGGACAACCATGTTGTAGAGCAAGTGGATATAGACCACCGCATTCCAGAGGAGCAGCGTGAGGAGCGGAAAAGTTCAGGAGGTTAATGTGGCCAGCGGGCCCGATAGGGTCGGCGAGGAAGCCTCCCACCAGAGCACAGCCGATCAGTAGCGTGACCGGAATCTTGATCCGTAAGACGGCAAAAGCTGAGTTGAACACAGGATGCTTCTGCGTCAGTCGATCGACAATGTGCTCGGCCCGTTCAATAACCCGAGCTTCACCAGCCCGCATTGGATCTTCTGCGGCCGTGCGGTCTCTCGGATCGTCTCCATGGCGAGGCAGTTCCCGTTCGTACCGCAAGATAAACTTGTGGTCCGGGTCATGTTCTTCGCAGGCCTGAACCAGGAGCACCTTGGCAAGCTGGGCAAGCGTCATCGGTGGCTAGCGACGTGGTCGCCGCTCATACTCGTTGTCTGTGGCATCACCTGCTCTATTCCAACCCCTCTTCCCTCTGCCTCTGTGTTGCCGACGACCGCCCTCGTCCGAACGTTATACAGTCCCTTGGCCATTCATGAGCAAGAGTCTGGCCCCTTACGTCTCAAAGCCTGGCTAACATTTTATCGAGCAATTGTTTCACGGTTTTCGCAGGGAGAAGTTTGGCTTGATCGACATGCGCGACCTCCAGCGTGACATGACGAGTCCCTTTATGGCCAGTACAACTCATGGCATACGTTCGTTTGCCTGCCTTTTCCGACCAGGAGAATCTTTCGCAATCAACTCCCTCAATGGTGAAGTGTTGTGCCACATGATCCGCGCCGTCTTTCTCGTCTTGACCGAGTGCGTCGGCCATCTTGTCCCAGGCTTTCTTGTCAATTGGATCTTTGGTCGTACCCACCGACCAGCGGACGGGAGCGCGACATATTCTACGGCCATCTCGCTTGTACATTCGTCGATCTGGACATCGGTGATCAATCCAGGCAATTCACCCTTCTTCAGAAATAGCGACTCATCCGGCATCAAGCCTTGCGCGGTGATGGCTATTCCCGCCGCCATCAGCTCTTGCGGTGTGAGAAGCCCACACACCTTTGTGGAATCATACGCCGCAACACTCGGAGAAGCGCTGACCACAAGAGCGGATAAGGTCATGAGGACAAGCCAAGCGACGTTCATATCCCAACTCCTCCCTTTATCCTGAATATGCCAGTAATCAGTTCCGACAACCTCTCCTTATTGAACCATGAAGAAGGTACCAGGTGCTTGTGGGTGGCACGCTACTGTTGTGAGTGGGACCGTGTCAATGATTGGATCACGAACCTCACGGTCATCTTACCCACAGAGACTCGCCGCCTGGTCTTGGGTCTGGATTCTTGCAGATATAGCGTTCATACGATCACCTGATCGATGGCGATGCGATCTCCGGCGTCGATGATATCGTCCCGCAACAACTCAAAGAATGGCAGCTGGATCATAGTTGCATTTCAGTTAAAATATTCTCTTGAGTACAAGCTCCATCCATACACTCGGCATGAACAATCTCCTTTCAGTTGAGATTCATACGCCTCGTGCTTCGGCAAACGCCGTACTCCAAATGTACGGAGAGCCATTGCTGAGGCAGAGCGTGTCTTCAGCCAATTTTGGTGTTCTACGTACGTATTGCTGTATCGTTTTGGCTCTCAAGGCGTATCGATTGAGATACGATCCACAGCCAGAATGTTTGGCGGAGTCGACTGTTCGCTGGCAAGGAACGTGGGAAAACCTCTCTATTGACTGGCCTCAATCGCCTCAACCTCGTCGCAGCTTTCATCTTGGCATCATCATTGCGTATGGAACTGGTAAATGACGAGCACAATCATCCGTGCTCGACCAATTATCAAGGAGGAATCACCATGACATGCACGAGATGCAGCGGCTTGATGGTTGAGGATCACTTACTGGATATGAAAGAAAGTTATGTGCCGATGTGGATGCGGGGGCTGCGCTGCGTAACCTGCGGCAATATCGAGGATCCCCTCATCCATTATAATCGGATGATGCACGAGGCTCGGAAAATCAGAAGGCGCCTGTTGCGTACGGCGCAACCACTCGCTGCACAAGCTCAGGCAGCATAGCTGGGTTCGCGACCTACTTCCTCGTGGGCTCGTCACGGCTCGCTCCCCGTTCCCCGGCAGTAACAGACAGGCAACGGGCCATCGTCTGCGTAGCGAGCCCTGCTCGAGCCTGGCAGACGGCGATGCCCGCCTCACGTGTTCCTTCTCGTGGACTCCCAAGGACTTTCCACGGCTTTCAGTATGAATTGGGAGCTGAGTGTCGACCGCCGACAACCGATCGCGCTGATAGTTATTGATCTCCGTTGACCACGGCCAACACCCGCCGGCCATAGCGTTCGGCTTTCATGTCGCCGATACCCGGAATCTCTAACAGGGCCTGCCGTCGTCCCTGGCTTGAAACCCGCAATGGCCTTCAACGTTTTGTCGTGAAAAATGAGGAACGGCGCGACACCTTCTTCTTCGGCCAGTTCGGTGCGAAGTTGTCTGAGCCGTTCAACAAGCTGTGGATCCGGCACGGATGCCTGAGCGATGCCTGCGAAGGCGGCAGACGAGCGACGAGGCTTATTCACCGATACATCGGCCTGAGGTTCCTCTCCCTGTGGCAATGCCACCGCACAAATCCCTTGCAGCACCTCTCGCCCCGTAGACGTCAATTCGAGCGTGGGATACTCGGTACCCTCGATGCGAAGATACCCTGACTCAATAAGATTCTTCACCAGACCAGTCACAACCGGCTTGGTCTGTGCCCGACAGATACCGTATGTCGGACAGTTTTCTGCGCCATAGGCCAACAGCGCTTTCGAACGGCTTCCACGAAGCATGTCGACGATGCGGCCCATGCCGAACCGCCCCATGCACCAGGACACGGTTTCCAATATGGCCTTCGCGGAAACTTCGGTTTTGTGGGAGATCGAGCGGCCAGGCTGTTGCGCCGGCGTGACACAACGATCGCACAGGCCGCAAGGGCCCAACGGCAGCTCGGCATCATCGCTAAAATACTCAAGAATCGCGAGCTGCCGACAGCTCGACGTCGAGACATACCCCAGCATTTCTTGAAGAAGCGTCTTCATTCGCCCAGCGCGATCGGTGCCCTCAGGATCTTTTGATGCCTGCTCGATAAAGTATTCTTGCGTGGCCAGATCACGCTCATGAAACAACAAGGCACAAACCGCGGGTCGTCCGTCGCGACCGGCGCGCCCAACCTCCTGGTAATAGGCCTCGATGCTTCCGGGAATGTCGAAATGAACGACCAATCGGACGTCCGACTTATCGATGCCCATGCCGAAGGCATTCGTCGCGGCCAGGATTCGCACCGTTCCTCGGCGAAACTCCTCATGGACGAGCCGACGTTCCTCATCTGAAAGACCGGCATGGTAATAGCCCACCGAGGGGTGGGATTGTCCTAGCCATGCGGCGACCTCCTCCACGGCTCGGCGAGTGGCGCAATAGACGAGAATCGTCCCCTTCTCCGTCTCGCGAACCAAGCGTCCCAGCGTCGACAGCTTGTCTTGGCGAGACTGAGCGAGATGTACGGAGAGGGCCAGGTTAGCTCGACGAAACCCTGCGACGAGTCGAAAGGAATCGCGAAGCGACAGCCGCTGGCAGAGATCCGTCTGCACACGAGTGGTGGCCGTCGCTGTCAGCGCCAGGCAGGGAGGATTCGTGAGTTCCTGGCGCAGGCGACCGATCTTGAGGTAATCGGGCCTAAAATCATGGCCCCACTGGGAAATACAGTGCGCTTCGTCGACTACCAGCAACGAGACCCAGAGGGAACGCAACAACCGGAGAAATCCCTCATGTTGCATCCGTTCCGGGGCCACGTACAGCAACTGCAGCCGCCGCTCCTGGAGCTCCTGCATCACGCGGTTCTTTTCCAACCCGGTGAGCCCAGAATGAAACGCGGCCGCAGCAATCTTCCGCTGCTTCATGGCCGTCACCTGATCTTGCATCAACGCGATGAGCGGAGAAATTACCAGCGTCAGCCCAGGGAGCAGGGTCGCCGGCAATTGATAGCAGAGCGACTTCCCCTGCCCTGTCGGCATGACCGCCATCGCATCGCGCCCTGCTAACACGGCGCGGATGACTGCTTCTTGGCCTGGCCGAAACGTGGCAAAGCCGAATCGTTCGCTGAGCTGTCGAGTGAGATCATCCACAGGGAAGGCGAATCAGAAGGATAGGGTCGTGATATTGATCACAGCGAGCCAAGTATAGATGACCGACTATGGGCAAGTCGAGCAGGCCGCGCGCGCGATCAGAACACATCCGGCACTCCGGACCTTCCCCACTACTTGCAGTAAACTTGCGCAGGCCGATGCATATAGTCACTTGCAATATGCAAGTGACAGTGCTACTGTGGCCTCGGAGGCTTGCTGACACAGCCCTATCTGCGATGCCATGAAATTCAAACGATCATCCTGCCCGATCACGAATGTCTTGGATCTTCTCGGAGACAAGTGGACATTGTTGGTGATTCGCGATTTAGTCTTGGGCAAACGACGCTATCAAGAGTTCCTAGCCTCACCGGAAGAAATAGCGTCGAACATCTTGGCGGAGAGATTAAACAGATTATTGGCTGCCGGACTGATCCGTCGGTATGCCTATCAGCGAAATCCCCTTCGCTACGAGTATTTCCTGAGCACGAGGGGAAAGGACTTGGAGCCAATCTTGGAAGCGATCATCGTCTGGGGAAAGAAACAGTACCCGGGCACCAAGAAATTTCCCCGAGTCCGGATCTCGGGAACGCGGAGGCCAACTACCAGCGGCCTCAAACCAACGTAGCAATGCGAACAATCGTAATTTATTCAAAGAGGAGGGACGAGCAATGCCATTATGGAAAGTCTATCATCCTGTCGGAGCGTTCACGGCGGAGGACAAGAAGGCGCTGGCCCAGCGGGTGACGGCGGTGTATGCCAGTATCCCGATCCCGAAGTTCTACGTGGTGTTCGTCTACGAGGAGATGGCGAAAGATTCATGCTATGTGGGCGGGGAACTACATAATAAGTTTATTCGGTTCAAGATCGACCAGATCGCCAGAACGGTACCCGGACCGGTGCTCCGAGAGTGGTGGGTAAGGACGCTTGATACCGTCATTGCGCCATTCGTCAAGGACAGAGGGTATGACTGGGAGGTGTCCATCGACGAAACACCCTGCGACTTATGGTCTCTCCAAGGAGAACTCGCTCCACCGTTTGAATCGGTGGCGGAAAAGCGGTGGGTCAAGGAAAATAAAGCAACTGCCTATACCTTAGCGGAAAAGCTTCCTGTCAGTCTTGTCCTCGCTCCCGGAGTCGCGGACCGGTAGCACCCGCACAGCATCGCACCCAAAAGCAGGCAGCCCCGGGAGAGGAATCGAGAGAGAGCTGAGCGGGAAGATATCGGTGTGGAAACGGTCAGGCCGCCAGTGAATTGGCTTCAGCAGCCTGGTCTCCCACCAGGTTCAGTCCATCGAGTCGCTGGATTTTTGGCTTATAGGCACTCACCTTGCGCATAATCATCGCTCTCAAATCTTCATCGATATGAGAGAGCGCTTCTCGCACCCCAGCGATATCACCGTCCTCCGCCAGATGAGCGGCAATGCCAATGAGCGGCAAGACTCCGGCATCGCCCATGGCCTTAGCAATCTCGATGGCTCCGGACCGATCTCCGGCCTTGACGAAGACCTGAGGGAGCTCAAGGTAGAAGTGACTGGCCAAGAGCGACGGATCAGGACACGAAACGATGGTGTCTTTCACGGCCTGGACATTCCCCCGCTCCGATTCGACGAATAGCATCATTTGCCAAGCCTCTCGCAAATACCTCTTATCAACGATCTCATTTGCAGTTTGCCGTGCCTCGGTGGTATCGCCCGCGAGCGCTTGTCTGATCGCCTGGTCTTTTAACTGTTCATCCGTCGGTGTTTGGGCTGTCATCATGTCTTGGCTCCTCTCTGCACTTGGTCGGAGTACGAAATTGGAAATTCAAAGCGCCTATTTCGAAATCTAGCGGTGAACGCTATTCTTGTCGATCTTTTCCCGCCAAATTGACAGACCCATCCTCCGTCCAATCGGCATGACAGCTCTCGTGACAGTTCTGACGATCGACCGTTGCTTCTATTCGCAAAGTCTTTGCGTCAGGACGATGCAGAATTGGAATGTATCTGCGAGCCTGACTCACCGCCATTCAAGAATCATTTTCTATTACGCGCAGAGGCCCAACAGACTTTCCACGGAAGGAATATAGGGACTTAAGCCATTGGCTTTCTTGCTACTTTTTCAGATTTGAATCCTAAAGAAGTTCATTTTTCCGCTTCGCTTGCGCATCTAAAATGTCCAGCTATACTTTCCCAATGCGCTCAACAAAATACATCATCGTGCAAGACGGAGACGGGTGGCGCGGCTACCTGGAAGGCTACCAAGAGCAAGAGGTCTATGGGGAGTCGTTCGAAGAGCTGCAGATCAAGCTGTGGCAACTACACCAAGAGCTCATCGCCCAAGACTCAGAACAGGCCCCATGCGGGAACAGAGAACAAGACCGGCATCATGGTCATACGTCTACGCTCCCCCGTCACACCCCCACCACGTCCCGCCCCATGTCGCGCGCCCAGATCAAGCGAAAAGCGCAGGTGGAGCAGCTCATGTTTGCAATGATCAGCAATCGCTGAGCACGACCGACATTCGACTATTCTCCTGTCATCAACCTCATGACCGCCGAACACAGCATACTGCGAAACGCTTCTGAACTCAGCCTCCCATACACTATTCAGCTCACCCAGCAGCACGAGACCAACGGCTGCTCCGGAATCAACGCCTCTTTCACACGGCATGCCTCGATCTTTCCCATATATTGCTCCGCCTGCGCCAGGTCATAGGCAACCTGCCAACGTTGCCGTCTCCCAACCGATTATTTCGACACACCTGTAAGATTTGCGTCCGGAAACCGACTCTGAAGAGAAGATACCTGGATGTTTCTATTCACCACCTTCTCTGGGCACGTGGGGAAGCTCCGATTGACCCGATAGGTGAAGTGTTGATACACATATTTCGCAGGTATTCTGACCAATTCTGCGAGGCCGGCCATGCCGATTGATGACATCACACAAAAAGTCAGCGAGCGCTATGCCAAAGCTGCCAGTACCGGTGAAGAGATGTGCTGCCCCACGAGCTACGACATGGGGCACCTCAAGACCTTCATCCCTGAGGAGGTGCTCAAAATCTCCTATGGCTGCGGCACACCAGCTGGTCTCAAGACGGTGCAGGCCGGTGAGACGGTCCTGGACATCGGGTCGGGCGGTGGGATTGATTGCTTTGAGGCCTCCCGCTTGGTGGGTCCCACAGGCCGCGTGATCGGAATCGACATGACCGATACGATGCTGGAGATTGCCCGAACACATGCAGCGGTCGTGGCCACGAATCTGGGCTATCCCACCTCGAACGTGGAGTTTCGCAAAGGCCTGGCGGATGCAATGCCCGTCGACGAAGGGACGATCGACCTGATCATCTCGAATTGCGTCATCAACCTGGCACCGGATAAGCGGAAGGTGTTTCAGGAAATGTATCGAGTTGCCAAGCCCGGCGGACGATTCACCATCTCAGACATCGTGTCCGATCACATCGTGCCGCAGTACCTTGTCCATGACACCCAAAAATGGGGAGACTGTTTATCCGGCGCCTTGACGCTCACCAACTACATGAACGGCATGACGGCAGCCGGTTTCCTTGGCATCCACCTTGTAAAGTTTTCACCCTGGCGTATCATCGACGGGATTCATTTCTTTTCCGTGACGTTGACCGGTTACAAACTACCCCAGGCGACGACTCCTCCGTCGATTTTCCACGCGACACTACGTGGGCCCTTCAGCCGAGTTGTGGTTGAAGGAGGCACGACCTACCAACGCGGCATTCCGCAGCCAGTCACGTCGGAGGAGGCACTATTGTTGAGCACCCCTCCCTTTGCCGAACACTTCCTCCTGACCACCAAGCCTGTCGCGCTGGGCAGCGATGATCCGCGCTGGACCGCAGTCTTCCCAGCCGACGCCCCATGCACCTGGCAAGGCCATTATGCCTTGCTGGCCGGCCCATTCGTCGAAGCAGCCGATGACGATCACCATGTCTATCGCCGCGGTGAGCCGCTGGAAATCTGCTCCAAAACGGTGACCGTTCTGGAGACCAACGGCTACGCCCCACACTTTGTGATCCTCAACCGAGCCGGTGAACAGGTGAACAGTGAAGCCGTCACCTGTGCTCCTAACGGAGGCTGCTGCTAGATGCCACTCACGTTGCTTGGCCGAAGCAACCCCCTCGCCTCAGCGGCTGAACAACTCCGTATCCTCGATCAACCGAGCGGTTCTCCACCGTTCGCCCTGCGACTCACCCAAGCTGGAGTTTTCCCTCTGCGTGCGAGCGGCATCACGGTCTTTCAAATCAACGTCGGTAAGCTCTGTAACCAGACCTGCCGCCATTGCCACGTGGATGCCGGACCGGATCGTCCCGAAACGATGTCCTTAGAAACCGCTGAACACTGTATCGACGCGCTGGCCAAAACGGACATTCCCACAGTGGATATCACAGGCGGCGCGCCGGAGCTGAATCCCCATTTTCGCTGGCTTGTCGAACAGTCCCGCAAGCTTAGCCGGCATGTGATGGATCGCTGTAATCTGTCCGTGTTGCTGCTTCCTTCCCAAGCGGATCTCGCGGAATTCCTGGCTCACCACCAGGTGGAAATCATCGCCTCGCTTCCGTCGTACCGTGCCAGCCAGACCGATGCACAACGAGGCGACGGCATTTTTGAGAAATCGATGAAGGCACTTCGTCTGCTGAACCGATTCGGCTATGGCCTGTCGGATAGCGGGCTCGCCCTGAACTTGGTCTACAATCCCGTCGGCGCGTTCCTGCCTCCAAGGCAGAAGGCCATCGAAGCACAGTTTAAAAAAGAATTGCTGACCAAGCATGGGGTTGAGTTCAACCGGCTCTACACGATCACTAACATGCCGATCAGCCGGTTCCTGGAGTTCCTCATCGAAAGCGGCAACTATGATCAGTACATGACGCGCCTGGCCAATGCGTTCACCCCGGCTGCGGCCGCCGGCGTCATGTGCCGGTACACGCTGTCCGTCGGATGGGACGGCAGACTCTACGACTGTGACTTCAACCAGATGCTCGAACTCCCGGTCGACCATGAAGCACCGTCGCATATCCGAGACTTCGATCCTGCTCAGCTCCATCATCGCCAGATCGTGACACGCAACCATTGCTACGGATGCACGGCCGGCTCCGGTTCGTCTTGTGGTGGATCCGTGACGTAGGGCGACTCACCATGGAACTCTCCGTCCTCACCTTCTCGCTGGTCCTTATCCTCGCCTTTGCGAATGGCACGAATGACGTGTCGAAGGCTATTGCGACGTTGGTCGGGAGTGGTGTCACCAGCTATCGGACCGCCATCGCCTGGGGAACGTTGTGGACGATGATCGGAGCTGCCACTGCGGCGTTCGTGGCCAGCGCGATGGTCAAGACATTCAGCAGCGGTCTCATCCAACCAGGCTTCGCTATCCCGTCGTCCCTAGCTCCGGCAATCCTAAGCGGCACTGTTCTCTGGGTGCTCTTTGCCTCGAGAACTGGACTCCCGGTCTCTACCACGCATGCCTTGACCGGCTCCCTCGTGGGAGCCGGCCTCATGGCGTTCGGAACCGAGGGCTTAATCTGGGACACGGTCTCGAAAAAGATCGCGCTTCCTTTGTTGCTGAGCCCCTTCCTTTCGTTTGCCGTCTCGTGCCTGGTTCACCCTCTTCTGCGCTTGGTTGCGAACCGATGGGAAGGCCTCTGTGTCTGTGTCCTGCCAAGCCATCGCGCCCTCGTCACGATCGACGCACAGGGGTGCACCCGGACCTTGTTTCAGGCCGGAGGTCTCGGCGTACCGATCGCATCGGTGCCCTCGCAATGCAACCGCGCAGGCCTGTCCGGCCCAACGCTTGGCCTCGACTCCATCCACTGGCTCTCAAGCGGGCTGACGTCCCTGGCCCGAGGTATCAACGATGCGCCGAAGATTGCCGCGATGCTGTTACTCGGAAGTCTCCAGGCTGCATGGCCCAGTGCGGCTCTGCAGGTGCTCGTGTTTGCCGGGGTGGCGATCGCCATGGGAATCGGCAGCTATTGGGGTGGGCGCCGCGTCACGGAAGTGCTTGCGGAACACGTGACGACGATGAATCATGTGGAAGGATTGTCCGCCAATCTCACAACCTCTTCTCTCGTGCTTCTCTCCGGATCGCTGGGCTTGCCGGTCTCGACTACGCACCTCAGCAGCTCCGCGATCATCGGTATTGGTCTGTTGAAAGGATCGTCCGCCGTCCGCTGGACTACTGTGCGGGAAATGATTCTCGCATGGATAGTGACGCTCCCTGCCGCTGCGCTCCTAGCTTGTCTGGCCTATCTTGTCCTGACTAGGGTTATATAGACCTTGTCTATGACGGCAACAGTCTGCTATGGTGCCGATCTGTCGTTCATTGTCACTGGATTTCCTACATGTACTGATATGGTCTGGGACCCAAAAGATCCGTGGGGCAAAAAGCCTGACCCGCTTGAGGAAGCCTTCAAGCAGGCTCAGTCACAATTTAAGGACTTCTTCCCTCCTGGTGGCCTGAAGAGCCTCCTCCCCTCTGGTGGAGCCTGGAATATCATCATCGCCGCTCTGGTGATCTTTCTCGTCTGGCAAAGTGTGTTTATCGTCTCGCCGGATGAAGAGGGTGTTGTGAAACGATTCGGGGTCCCGGTCCGGGCCGTAGAGCCAGGCCCGCACTTCAAAATTCCTCTGATTGAAACCGTCCTCCAGCCAAAAGTCGCCAAACTCTTTCGCGTAGAGGTCGGGTTCCGCACCAATCAGCAAGGCCGGCAACAGATGGTGCCTCAGGAAGCCTTGATGCTGACCGGGGATATGAACATTCTCGCCATCGAATTCATCGTCCAATATAAGATTAAAGAGGCCCGCGACTTCTTGTTCAACGTGGCGGACATCCATGAAACCATTGGTAAAGCGGCCGAAGCCTCCATGCGTGAAGTCGTCGGGAAGAGTAAGATCGACGAAGCTCTGACCACCGGAAAAGCCGTGATTCAGCAGGACACCTTGACGTTGCTGCAGACGATTCTCGATCAGTACCATGCTGGCGTACAAATTGCCGCCGTGCAACTCCAAGACGTCGATCCTCCGGAAGCAGTCGCTGCCGCGTTCAAAGATGTCACGAATGCCAAGGAAGATAGAGAAAAGCTCATCAACCAAGCCCAGAGTTACCGGAACGATATCATTCCGAGGGCCAAGGGTGAAGCAGCTGAGTTGGTCAACCGGGCGAGGGGATTTGCGCAAGCCCGGCTCAATCGTGCCCAAGGAGAAGCGAATCGATTCTTGGCCACCTTGAAGGAGTATAACCAAGCGAAGGACGTCATCAGCAAGCGGATTTATATCGAAACCATGGAAGAAATCCTTCCGAACATGGAGAAAATCATCATCGACGGGAAAGGCGGGGAACGGGTATTGCCGTATCTCCCGCTGGACCGCCTCTCCAAGTCTAGATCCTCATCCCTCGCCAAACCGACCCAGCAACTGGAGGGCTGATGAATCCAGACCGGAGCCCATCTCACCTTCAAAAGCCGAGAGGTGGCCGGCCATGACGAAACAAGGGATCGTTATCGCGCTCCTCGCCGTGATGATCGCGTTGTTTGTGCTCGGGGCTTCTCCACTCTTTGTCGTAGACGTGATCCAGACGGCAATTGTCGTGCAACTCGGGAAACCCGTTCGCAACATCACCGAGCCAGGACTGTACGTGAAAATGCCGTTCGTCCAGGAGGTCACCTACTTCGAGAAACGCTTGCTGGATTACGATTCAAATGCGCAGGATGTCATTACCTCAGACAAGAAGACCCTGTTGCTCGACAACTTTGCGAAATGGCGCATTATAGATCCCTTGAAGGTCTATCAGAACTTCCAGAGCCAACGAGGCGCACTCCAACGGTTACACGACATCATCTATTCCGAGCTTCGCGTGGAGTTAGGCCGGCATGAGTTGCTCGAAATCGTGTCCAGCACCAGGGCCGACATCATGAAGGTGGTGACCGAACGGGCGCACGAGAAGGCCTCGGTGTACGGCATCGAGATCCAGGATGTCCGAATCAAGCGAGCTGATTTGCCTGAACAAAATGAGAAGGCGGTCTTTGCTCGAATGCAGGCAGAGAGGGAACGGCAGGCGAAGCAATATCGCGCTGAGGGAGCGGAGGAAGCGCAAAAAATCAGATCGGAAGCCGAAAAAGACCGTGAAATTCTCCTGGCCCAAGCCTATAAAGAGTCGGAGGAACTTCGAGGCGGCGGTGATGCCAAGGCGTTTCGAATCTATGCTGACGCGTACCGACAGGACCTGAAGTTTTTCGAGTTCACCCGCTCCATGGAAGCCTATAAGAGCGCCTTCAAGGACGGCACAACCCTGGTGATGAGCCCCGATTCTGAATTCTTTCGATACTTGAAGCAGCGCTGAGTTTCTACGACAGCCCCACTATTTTCCCGCTGGTCGGATCAAGCCTAATCCGCTCACCGATCGGTTTCTTGGGCAACCCCGGCATCAACTGAATCCCTGAACAGACCGCCGTCACAAACCCTGCACCAGCTAGGATCCGCAATTCTTTGATCGGAACCGTAAATCCAGTCGGCCTCCCCTTCACCGTGGGATCGTGTGAAAGTGACAGCGGCGTTTTCGCCATGCAAACGGGCAAGCCCCCATACCCCAACGCTTCGGCCGTATCTATTTGACGTTCCACCTCCGGCTCGAACGAGACCCCAGCAGCTCCATACATATTCGTGGCAATGGTTTCTATCTTTTTTCTGATCGGCCATGACACATCATAGAGATACCTGAATTGGGCAGGTCTCTCAGATGCCTTGAGGACAGCAGCCGCAAGCTGTTCGGCCCCCTTCCCACCGTCAGCCCAGTGCGTAGAGACCGCCGCATCGACTGCGCCCATCCTCAGTGACTGTTCCCGAACCCAGTCCAACTCATCCTGAGGATCATCCTTGAAGGCATTGACGGCGACCACGACCGGGACCCCATGCGCCAGGACATTGGCGACATGCTGTTCCAGATTAGCGATCCCCTTCGATAAGGCCTGCTGGTTCGGCCCCGTGAGACTCGAAGGCAGCGCAACGCCAGCCTTGGCAACGCCACCCCCGCCATGGAGTTTCAGCGCCCGTAAGGTCGCCACAACAACCGCCACGGTCGGAGTGAACCCTGACGCACGGCACTTGATATTGAAAAACTTCTCCGCTCCAAGATCGCTGCCGAAGCCCGCCTCGGTCACGACAAAGTCAGCGCATCGAAGTGCAATGGCATCGGAAATGACCGAGCAGTTCCCATGGGCGATGTTGCCGAACGGTCCCGTGTGCACAAATGCGGGGGTCCCTTCTAGCGTTTGAACCAGATTCGGCTTGAGGGCGTCCTTTAGGAGAACCGCCATCGACCCTACGCATCCAAGCGCCTCAGCCCTGACCGGTGTTCCTGACGTTGTGAACCCGACCACTATTCGGCCAAGCCGCTCATGGAGATCTTTGTAATCCTTCGCAAGTGCCAACACCGCCATAACCTCTGAAGCCTCGGTGATGACGAATTGGCCCCGACGTCTGCCGGTTTCTTCCCCCAATAATACGTCTCGGAGAGCACGATCATTGACGCTCAGCGTCCGAGGCCATGGAGTTCTGGTCGGATCGATCGAGAGAGGGTTTCCATGAAACAGATGATTGTCGAGGAATGCTGAAAGCAGATTGTGGCTAGCGGCCACCGCATGGGCATCTCCCGTCAGGTGAAGGTTGATATCCTCCATGGGCACAATCTGGGCATGCCCCCCACCCGTACCCCCGCCCTTCACTCCAAACACAGGACCGAGCGAGGGTTGCCTGAGAGTAAGCGCGGTCCGACGCCCGAGCCGAGTGAGCGCCATGGCAAGACCGATCGATGTCGTCGTCTTTCCCTCTCCTAAGGGGGTTGGGTTTATCGCTGTGACAAGTACATACCGTCCTCGCGGTGTAGCATTGAGGCGATCCAATATTTGAGGCGATATTTTGGCCTTATCCTGTCCATAGAGAGTCAGCTCTTCGGCGCGGATCCCAAGCTGGGAACCAATTTCTAGGATAGGGCGAGGGATAACGGATTGAGCAATGTCGAGATCGGTCAAGAGGCTCTCGTCTCGGTATCTAGATTATACGGGACCGCACTATAGCATAGGTTCTAATCAAGGGGCGGATCGGGCAGCTGACTCCTGGACTCTCGAGAAGCACCGGAAACAGGTTGGACTGAGTTCGATTATATCGAAACGGTCTGCTATTCCAGAATGTACTTGGTTGGGTCAAGCGCTTGGCCGTTCAATTTCACCATGTAATGCAGGTGAGGACCGGTGGAAAGGCCCGAGCTCCCGACGAGCGCAATGACATCGCCACGCTCGACCCGTTGGCCTTCCTTCACCAAGGCCTTCGCCAGGTGTCCGTAAAGGGTTTCAACTCCGAATCCATGATCGACGCGGACCATGTTCCCGAGCTTAGGATCGTATCCTATGGATGTAATCCGACCTTGGGCCGGAGCACGGACTGGGGTGTTTGGCGCAGCACCGATATCTAATCCATCATGCCAGGCGGGCTTCTCCGTGAAAGGAGAAATTCGCGGGCCAAACCCAGACGTGACCCACCCCTTGACTGGCCAAATCGAAGGCGTCGAGGCCCAGCGAGACGAGCGCTGCTCAGCTGCTTGTGATAACTCGTCAAGGATGCGTTCCTGTGCCGTGGCTTGCCTTGAAAGCCATTCCAACCCCTCTTTCACTGATGTAATTGCCAGGAGGGCATCCCGAGAAGGCTCTAGACCAACAGCAGCTGAGGGTTCTTGATTACCCTCAGATGTTTGCTTAGAGATACCTGAGGAAACACCCAATTCGGTTCTACCGGGTATCGAGCCTCCTTCTTCAGAAATCGGCACCTCTTCTCCACCCCTACCGTTTGCCATATCTCCCGTCTTGGGTACTTCTATGCCGAGCATGACCCGAAGCCTTTGATTCACCTCATTCATTGCCCCAAGGCGCTTCTTCAAGTCATCAATAGCCGTGGAGAAGGCTGCGGTCTGCTCTCGTGCGCTCATGGCTTCCGCGCGAAAAGCCGCTAACTCCCATACCTCTCCCGTTCTGATGGCATAGTGAGAAACGACGAGAAGATCGGCAAGAACGACCAACCCCACACAGACCAACAATCGGCGGAGTAGTTTCTTCGAAAAGCTGAAGCGGAGAGGCTTTGCCGTGGATCCCCTGAAAACTACAACGGTATAGGCATCGCCGTCTTGAATATTTGTCTGGTTCATAACCTTCGTCTCCCGTGCCTACTTGTACCTGGAAGGCATGTCAAAAATTACCCTGTAAACTACCGATCTAGCCCCCCATTGGTCAACCCCAAAATAGTGCTTCGACGATCTGGTTTCAACCGCATTATCTAGGAGGTTTCTCGGCGAACCCACTCTAGATATGGTGGAAACCCTTGGCAAACAGGAATCGCTATTATTTCCGGCACCTTGTACGAATGGATCTTCAGTATTGTTTCTTCGAGAGAATTGAATTTATCAGAGGTTGTCTTGATCAGCAGTAGTGATTCCTGGTCGTTCATCAACTTTCCTTCCCACCAGTATGTTGAACGCACGGTGGGAATCGTAGAAGCGCAAGCAGCCAGGCGAGACTGTACCACCTGATCGGCAATCTTCATCGCTTCATCTTGGCTTGCCGTTGTGACCATGACAACCACTACCTGGATAGACTCAGTCTCCATAGGATAGCCAGGATACTCAAGCGCCTCCCGACAAGCAACCTGATCATTTCAACGGCGCGACCTGCTCCCCGGTTTCACATTGAGCAACATCTGTGCCTTTCCAGCAAAGATTCACAATAGATATTACATTTACTTACAATGACTTATGACTTCACCACGACTGAGGATATGGCTCTTGGATGAGGGACTGTATGGCAAACGGGGCAGTCAGGCATTTTTTGGGACAGCGACGTTCAAAAACCGACTTTCCCCGAGTTCTCCACAGGCTGTCTAAGGTCATCAAAAACAGACCCTATGCCTTCCCTATCTTTGCTAACTCTGAGAAGTAATGAGCGAACGTCTTCATCCCCCCTGAAGCCTGACCCCAATCGTAATATTCGTTGGGAGCATGATATCCATGCTCAGGCAGGCTCAAGCCTATGAAGAGGATGGGCACCTTCCAGGTTTTCTGCATGGTGACCACCGCACCGATTGATCCTCCTTCTCGCACAAATGCGGGCTCTTTACCAAACCCTGCCTTTACGGCACGTTTCACACAATCCACATATGCCCCTTCGAAACTACCCTTGAATGGATGGAGCATACCCTCCTTCTCCACCTTCACATCTGGATTCACCTTCGCCACATGCTTCTTCAAGAGAGCAAACACTCTCTCCGGTAACTGACATGGAACGAGCCGCATACTCACCTTGAGCTCGGCATGACCAGGCACGACGGTCTTCACCCCTTGTCCATGGTATCCCCCACTGAGACCGTGAATTTCGAAGGTCGGAGATGCCCAAATCCGTCGCATGACATCGGCAGGATCCTGCACGCGAAGCGATCGGAATCCGTAGGCTTTCTTGAAACGTTCTACCTCAAAGCCGGACTTCAGGAAATCCTTGATCTCAGTAGTCGTGGGCTTAACCACATCGTCATAGAAACCAGGAATTTTTACCCTGCCGGTCCTCGCATCAACACAGCTGTTCGCCACCTCCATCAACTCGGCCAGCGGATTACGAGCTGCTCCTCCGGTCACACCCGAATGTGCATCGTTCTCCCCTGTGCGCAGGGTCAGACGTGCGCCGAGCAGGCCGCGCAAGCCGTATGGCACCGCAGGCCGCCCCTTGGCAATCCAAATCGTATCTGAGACGACCACCGAATCAGGCCGTGGAACAGCCGCGCGATCCTTAAGTCCTGCCACAAAGTGGGGGCTTCCGATCTCTTCTTCGAGTTCCCACAAGAATCGGATGTTGATTGGCCAACCTTGCTCGATCGCATATTGAGCGCCAAACATCGCCGTGAGAGCCGGACCCTTGTCATCGGTGGCTCCTCGCCCCCGATACATCCCGTGTTCATTCGTAAAGGCAAACGGCGCCTGCCTCCATTCCGGCTCCTGCGCCGGCTGCACGTCCAGATGATTGTAGATTGTGACGGTCGGATACTCAGGCCCTGCCATCCACCCACCGGAAACGATGGGGTACCCACCGGTCTCTACCACGTGAACCTTGGCATTCATCCCGACCAAATACTGCTTCGCTAGGTCAGCCATACGTCGCATATCGCCCGCGCGGGATGAATCCATGCTGATCGACGGCACCTCCACCATCTGTCCCAAGAGATCCTCAAACCTCGGCCGTGATTCCTTCACAAAGATCCTCAGTTGCCGCTCATTGACCATACGAGTGATCCTCCTTGATGAAAAGACGGGGAATTATAGCGATCATATCCCGCAAGAGAAAGCAGCCCCAGGTTCCAAACTCAGAATGATGATAAAATGCCTCTCACCCAGCATGACCACGTCGGCCCGAATCATCGCTCCTCTCGTCACTGCGCTGCTCACATTTCTAGGAGTAGACAGACCGATACCGGTGTGGGCGGAGGAACCGACCAGTATCCAACAGATCCTCGAAGAACCACGGGTCTATCACCTTCGGCATGTCATCTTGCGGGGCATTGCACGGGATGTGCAACCGCTGGAGCCCTACCCAATTGCCAATGGAGACAATTGTTATGGTGCGTACTTGTTCCGTCTTGAGGACGATGAGGCGACGATTCCAGTGGCAGTGTTAGGCATATGCGGTAGACCAGTTGTCCGCGATCCGGAAGTCGAGGATGGAGATCGTGTTGAAGTCAGCGTCACGATTCAGGCACCGAGTCACGGAGGGCACTATCTCAGTTTCAAAGGATTGAAAGCGGTGACCGAACAAGAACGTGTGGTACAGGCAGTCGCCGATCGCATTCTTCCTATCGTCGAGTAACCACCTCAGCAGCCGGCCATGGGACCAACACACGTCAACTCCACCAGTTCAATCAACCGACCGAAGGAGTAGTGAAGGAAGCGATGGTTCAACTACTTATAATTGCGACATCCTTCATAGTGGCACTGTCGGCCTGTGCGAGCAGCCAAGGGTTCGATCGAACGGCGATGAACGAAGTCCTTCATGTCGAACCTACCCCAATCCCTGAGAGTCAGCCCCTCGCGAGCCAGGGCGTTCACCTTTCCACAGCCCTTCGGCTCGGTGTCTTTTTTGTAAATCACGACTTTCCTCACAAGCAGTCCATCCGAACGGTGGAATGGCTGGCTAGGGATAGAGACCAGCTACTCCGCGAGCTGGCTCCACTACAAAATACGCATGTCCTCCAGGATGCATTCGTGCTGATGGATGCCACTCTGCGAGGTGAAGATATCAATGGAATTCGCCAGGCTGGTGCTCGATACGGAGTAGATCTGGTCTTGATCGTCGACGGAGTTGCGGCCGTCGATCGATACAACAACCGCTTTGCCTGGTTGTATCCGACCCTACTCGGTACCTATCTCGCCCCCGGCACTGAAAGCGACGCGCTCGTCATGGTCACCGGCGGCTTGTGGGCTGTGCGCTCCGAATGGCACGCACCGATGCAGACAGTTGAAGGAACATCGACGCTGGTCGGATCGGCCGTCTTAGTCGAAGATATCGCAGCGCTGCAAGAGGCGAAGAAACACGCCATCCGAGCACTCGGCCAACGCATCGTCGATCGGTTCCCACACTGGATACAGGAGCTCCCCCCTCCTGTCCCTCACTCACGGTGAGTCGAAGCTGACAAGGACTCCCAGCAAAAGCAGATGCTGCTCACGCGCAAGGCCAACGACGTCGGGACGGGTCCCCCCATTCTTGAAGAACCCGCCTCCCACCCCAGTTGAGTCATCGTAACGATGTTCTGCTCGCACCACCATGTTGGTCCATTTATATGGGAGCGTGTACTCGACGGTAGAAGTGATCGCCTTCACGAACTGCTCTGAACCAGTCCACCGACCGTTCCGATCCCAGTAGAACTCGGGTCGCAATACCACGGACCAAGGCCCGGTGATATGCCACCTGACGACCATGTTGCCTCCCATGACAAAGGTTCGTGGGCGACCAGGCTGAATGGCAATGCTTTCAGTTCCAATATCGAAGGATGCCGCCACCGTCACATCGTCGCCTCTCCACTCCAGAATATGATTCCCATACACACGCCAGAACTCCAGGGATGTCTCTGTCTGATCCGGCCCTCCATAGAGGGTTTGTGTCAGCGTGAGCCGTGGCGTGGCTTTCCAGATCCATCTCCCTCCATAGCTGGGGAGATCATTCGGGTGCGCGAGATGATAGTAGCTATTCACGACGAAGGCGGTGACGGTGAGAGCGTCGTTGAGAGGATACTGCGCATTCACCCCAAACATCATGTAGGGCGTGTTATCCGCGATCCACGACCTCGTATAATTGGCGTTGTCTTTGGCATAGAGCGACTCATACCCCATCAGACTGTTGAACAGACCGGCGGTGATCGTCAGCCCGTTGCCGACCGGGGCTAGGTATGACATGTTCGCGCGATGAATGTGTCGGAGCACATCCGACCCATCGACTCGTCTCTCCCCCACCAAGAATGCGAACTCTTCCGAATCCCGCCCGCCTTGGAAGCCAAGTTCCATACCCCATCGCGAAGATTCTTTGGCATCCTTGCGCACATAGGCCAGCCCCATGTTCGGAGAAAGCTGGTTGTGATGAGCCGCTGTGGCGCGATTGCGCCACAGCTGGTTATCAGGAAAATTAAAATTGCCGATATACCCAACATCAATGTACGCCCCATAGTGCCAATCGGTTGCGATGGAGCCCATGAAGGCAGCTGCGGGCATAGGTGCCGCTTTCTCTTCTGATCGTTGACTGAGGTCTTGAGCCTCGCATACGGAAACCGTCGCAATGATCCCCCATGGAATCACTAGCAAACTGATGCTTCTGCGCCAACTGCGCCCATGATTCCTGGTCATCATATTGATCGTTGACAGATGCGCAATGCCTGCTCGTATCAATGCAGTTTCCCCACTGCTGAGAGCCAACTCTCACTTACAAACTATACTTCGTCAGATATCAAAACGGGATAAAAACCAATGCCGTGACAGTGAGTGCGGCATAAAGACAGGAGTAGATTATTCTGTCCGGAGTCGATATCCAACTCCCAGTTCTGTCACAAGATAGCGGGGATGAGCGGGGGTTTTCTCCAGTTTGTTCCTCAGCTGTCGCATGTAGACTCGTAGATAATGTCCTTCGTCTACATGAAGCGGCCCCCAGACCTCTTTTAGCAGCTGACGGTGAGTCAGCACTTTGCCGGCATACCGGATCAACGTTGTGAGCAGTTTATACTCGATCGGCGTAAGATGAATTTCCTTCCCTGAGACAAACACCTGCCGCCGTCCGAGATCCACCTTAAGATCGCCAAGATCACCCAGCGTAAACACCGATTCGCCGCCATCAGCAGGTCGGGACGCATGACGAAGCGCCGCTCGCATCCGTGCAAGGAGTTCGTTGACCCCGAACGGCTTTGTCACATAATCGTCGGCACCGAGGTCGAGTGCCGCTACTTTGACCTGTTCCTGGTCTCGAGCCGAAAGCACGATGATGGGGGTGGTGGTCCATTCCCGCACCTGCCGAATGACCTCGCTCCCCTCTAGATCTGGCAAACCGAGATCCAGCAGAATAAGGTCAGGATTTCTTGCTTGAGCTTCGGCAAGACCATCCCGCCCCGTCGTCGCCTCGTACAATCGAAAGCCATGGACAGGTAGTGTCGTCCGCAGGAAGCGGCGAATCTCCGGTTCATCTTCAATGAGGAGTATCGTGGCTTCCTGTGACATATGGCAATACGGTCTTGATCACTGCTCTTCGATGGAAAAGGCTTGGCCTTGTTGAGTCTCCGCCTCCAGAGACGGCTGCTGATCCGGCAACGGGATCGAGAAGCGAAAGAGGGCGCCCCCACCGGAGCGATTCTCAGCCCAAATACGGCCGCCATGCGCTTCCATGATACCGCGACAAATCGTCAACCCGAGCCCAACCCCTCCCTCTCGCGCAAGACTACCGCGATAGAATTTATCAAAGATACGGGACTCATCCCCAACTGGAATACCCGGTCCTCTATCTGCGACCTCGACGATCACGTCGCGATCGCTCGCTGATGCGGACAGATCAATCGGGCCTCCCGAAGGCGCATACTTCACGGCATTCTCCACCAGGTTGATGACCACTTGTTCCAGCAGCACTCCATCGACTAACACCAGCGGCAGATCGGCTGGAAACGCCGTGTTGACGGTATGCTCGCGCAACCGTCCCTCCAGTCTGGCCAGAGCTGCACCGACAACTTCATCTAGAGAATGCCACTCTTTGCTGAGCTGTACGGCTCCCGCTTCAAGACGCATCATATCGAGAAGGTTCTTCAGTAAACGATCAAGACGATCAGCCTCTCGATAAATGGACCGAGAGAGCTCGTGCCGAGCGGCGGGGTCGAGTTCCCTCTGCTCTTCCGCCAAGCTACTGGCAGCGCCGGTGATGGTAGCCAGCGGGGTCCTCAGGTCGTGAGACACCGAGCTGAGAATAGCGTTCCGCATGCGCTCCGTTTCGGCGCGCACGTGGGCGTGCTGCGCCTCCTCCGACAGGCGCGTCCGCTCAATCGCCAGCGCCACCTGATTCACCAGAGATTCGAGCAAGTGCAGTTGCTCGGGGTCCAGCAAGAGTCCCGGGTCCTTCGGCCGGACTGCGACGACCCCGATCGCGCCGGATGATCCGACCAAGGGCAAGTACAGAGCGCTGGCCCCCGGCAGCGTATCCGTCCCAAGTCCGGCTCGCTCACTGTGATCGAATGCCCATTGAGCCACACCCGCTTCCTTTGGGTCCAACTCAAAAAACAGGAGTTCCCCGCGTTGCAGTTGCACCCGCTTTCCCACATCCGCCAGGAAGATGGCAACTTGAGCGTCAAACACCTCACGGAGATGCTTGGCCGCAAGTTGCGCCAGCATGCCGGTTCCACGATGCGTGGCGAGGTCGCGGCTCATGGTATAGAGCACTCCCGTGCGTCTTTCTCGGTAACGGGCCAGCTCGGCTTGCTGGTGTAGACGCACGGCCAGATTGCCGATGACCAAGGCAACCACGAGCATGACGCCGAAGGTCAATAGGTATTGAATATCGGAGACGGCAAAGGAGAGGTAGGGCGGCACGAAGAAGAAATCGAACGCCGCCACGCTCACAATCGAAGCCATCGCCGACGGCCCACGCCCAAAACGAATCGCGATGACAATCACGGCAATGAGATACATCATGATCAAATTCGCCGCCGCGAAATAGGGGAACATCAGCCAAGCGACTGCCGTCGCTATCAACACCCCTGCCAAGGCGTAGGCATATCCTGAGGCATCATTGGTACTTCGGAGAGTGCGACGCATCAGCGGCTGCCCTTCGCCTGCCTCTCCCGTGATGACATAGATATCCATCTCTCCGCTTTGATGGACGAGGTCCGAGACAACCGACCCAAACACCCATTCCTTCCACCGAGACCTGACTGGTTTCCCGACAATAATTTTTGTGGCATTGCGGCTGCGTGCATAGCTCAAAATCTCTTGGGCGACGTTCTCGCCGGTGAGCGTGACGGTTTCGGCCCCTAACTGCTCTGCCAGTCTCAGTGTTTGTACCAGGCGATCTCGTTCGGTTTGCGGCAAGCCAAGATGCCGAGGAAGCTGCACATAGACCGCGATCCACTTGGCATGGAGATCCGCCGCCATCTGGCGGGCAGCCCTGATCAAGCGTGAGCCACGAGGTTTCATGTTCACGCAGACCATGATGGTTTCCGCTGCCGGCCAGGTTCGGACCACTGCGTGGTCGCGCCGGTAGACTTCCATCTGCTGATCGACCCGCTCGGCCGTGCGGCGCAAAGCGAGTTCGCGAAGCGCGATCAGATTGCCTTTGGCAAAGAAATTTTGAATCGCATGTTGGATCTGTTCCGGGACGTATACCTTCCCGTCTTTGAGCCGCTGAAGAAGATCGTCAGGCGGGAGGTCGATGAGTTCGACGTCATCTGCCCGTTCGAGCACGGAATCCGGGACGGTCTCACGCACCCGCACGCCGATAATCTTCGTGCACCACATCGTTCAAACTTTCCAATGCTGCACGTTCACGGTGGTATAGACCGTGATACCGGCCTTGAGTAATTCCTGAACATCCTGCCACCGTTTGGCATGGCGCAGACCCGGCGCGTTGCTGTGCGCAAGTTCGTCGATGAGAATGATGGTGGGACGTCGCGCAAGGGCCGCGTCGAGATCGAATTCTTGCAGCGCTGCGCCACGGTAGTCGACAGCGCGGCGCGGGACGACCTCAAGTCCGTCCACCAACGCCTCGGTTTCACGCCCGACCATGAGTCTCAACGACGCCGATGACGATATCGACACCGTCACGCCGCTGCTCATGTGCCGCTTCGAGCATGGCGTACGTCTTCCCAACGCCGGGATTGGCGCCGAAGAAGATCTTGAGTTTGCCCTCGGCTTTGCGAGTTTCCTCCGCCTGCACACGTTTCAGCAGCGCATCCGGATCTGGTCGTTGTTGGCTCATGGAAGCAGTTTCCCGCGTTAGGTTGCGCGCAAAATTGAAGACAACTTAGTGCATGGCGCTTGAATTTTAGGGTAGGCCCGGAAGAGCGTCAACGGCACGATCGATCGTACAAGGGCTACGTGTGCTTCAGCTAATGCTTCCACTGATGACCACCGGACATAGAGGCTCTGAAACTAACGCCTCTCGTCCAGAGCGAGATTCAGCAAAAGAACATTGACTCGTGGTTCTCCAAGAACACCGAGCTGGCGGCCCTCTGTGTGTTGGACCACGAGGTCGCGCACCACAACCTCATCGATCCCTCGAACACGAGCTACTCTTCTGATTTGGTACTGAGCAGCCGCCGGGCTGATGTGAGGGTCCAGCCCGCTCCCTGATGAAGTCACTAGGTCAATAGGGACAAGCGCATCGTTACCCGGATCAGCGGCCCGCAATGCGACCACTCTCGCTTTAACCCCATCGATCAACACCGGGTTGGTCGGTCCGAGGTTTGATCCCCCGGATGCAGCGGCGTTGTAGGGAAACGGCACGGTCGCCGAAGGACGACTCCAGAAATACTCCGGTTTGTCAAAATACTGTCCGATCAACTTGGACCCGATCACTTTGCCTTCGCGCACGATCAAGCTGCCGTTCGCCTGGTCTGGGAAAAACACGTGGGCCAGCCCTGTGACCGCCAGCGGATAGACCAGGCCAGTCAAGACAGTCAGAAGTAAGCAGCATGGTCAGAGCAGGTCTTACTTGGTCCTTCATGTCTCTCCTCGCGTCCTAATCGTTATCTCCGTCAAACAAGATGCAAAGCCACCAGAATCGTGTCGATCAGCTTGATGCCGACGAACGGCACGACGACGCCGCCCAATCCGTAGATCAGGAGATGGCGCCGCAACAACGGACCGGCGCCGATCGGGCGATAGGTGATTCCTTTCAAGGCGAGCGGAATGAGCGCGACGATGATCAGTGCGTTGAAGATGACCGCGGACAGGACCGCGCTCTGCGGAGTCGCCAGCCCCATCACGTTCAATGTGTTGAGTGCCGGATAGGTTGTGGCGAAGGCCGCAGGAATGATGGCAAAGTATTTGGCCACATCGTTGGCGATGCTGAAGGTGGTCAACGCGCCGCGAGTCATAAGCAACTGTTTGCCGATTTCCACGATTTCGATGAGCTTCGTGGGATTGGAATCCAGATCGACCAGGTTGCCCGCCTCTTTTGCCGCCTGGGTCCCAGTGTTCATTGCGACGGCGACGTCAGCTTGCGCCAGAGCCGGTGCGTCGTTTGTTCCGTCCCCGGTCATGGCCACGAGCCGGCCCTCTGCCTGAAGATCCCGGATCAACTTGAGTTTGGCCTCCGGTGTGGCCTGCGCCAGGAAATCATCCACCCCGGCCTCCGCCGCCACGGCTGCGGCTGTTTGCGGGTTGTCGCCGGTGATCATGACTGTCTTGATGCCCATCCGGCGAAGCTCAACAAATCGTTCCTTGATCCCGCCCTTGACGACATCTTGTAGTCTAATCACACCAAGCACCTTGGCTTTCTCCGCCACCACCAGTGGCGTTCCGCCTTGTTTGGCAATCGTCTCGACATTCAATCTGACAACCTGAGAGAAGTGCCCTCCCTGTGACGTTACATAGGCTTCGACCGCATCCGACGATCCTTTGCGGATCTGCCGCCCATCAAGGTTAACCCCGCTCATTCGCGTCTGGGCCGTGAAGGGAATGAATGTGGCGCCCATCTCATGGATGTCTCGCGCACGTAACCCATACTTCTCCTTGGCCAGGACGACGATACTGCGACCCTCAGGCGTTTCGTCCGCCAATGACGAGAGTTGGGCCGCGTCGGCCAACGCCTGGGCGTCTACTCCCTCTGCCGGGAGAAAGGCTGTCGCCTGACGGTTGCCCAGCGTGATGGTGCCGGTCTTATCCAGCAACAGGACATCAACGTCTCCGGCTGCTTCAACAGCCTTTCCCGACATCGCAATAACATTGGCCTGTACCATGCGGTCCATGCCGGCAATACCGATTGCCGAGAGGAGAGCCCCAATGGTTGTCGGAATCAGGCAGACCAAAAGTGCTACCAACACAGTGACAGTGACCGGCGTCCCCTGCCCCATGGCCTGCACGCTATACAGCGAGAACGGCAATAACGTCACCGTGGCCAAGAGGAAGATGATGGTCAGAGCTGCGAGCAGAATCGTGAGGGCGATTTCATTCGGCGTTTTCTGGCGCTTGGCTCCTTCCACCATGGCGATCATCCGGTCCAGGAAACTTTCTCCTGAACTGGCCGTCACACGAACAATGAGCCAGTCAGACAGGATCTTCGTACCCCCCGTGACGGCGCTGCGATCGCCGCCGCTTTCTCGAATGACGGGCGCACTCTCACCGGTGATCGCGCTCTCATCCACTGACGCCACGCCGTCGACAACCTCGCCGTCGGCCGGAATGAAATCTCCTGCCTCCACGAGAACCACATCCCCCTTCGTGAGCTGATTCGCGGACACCACGCTGAACGGATCGCGTCGCTGGAACTGACGGTTCCACACCGCATAAGGCTCGCTGCTGGGATCGACTGTGCCAAGCTTCTTGGCCGTGAGTTCCCGGCGTGCCCGCCTCAGCGAATCGGCCTGCGCCTTGCCCCGACCTTCCGCCATAGCTTCTGCAAAGTTTGCAAACAGCACGGTGAACCAGAGCCAGACCGTGATCGAGAGAATGAACCAGGTGGGAGCCGCCCCGGTTCCCGCTAGCGCCTGTACGAACAAGAGGGTCGTCAAGACACTTCCGGTCCAGACGATAAACATGACTGGGTTCTTGACCTGATGACGAGGGTCGAGCTTGAAGATGGCATCACGCCACGCATGACGTATCACTGTCGTGTCAAACAGAGGCTGGGACTTGTGTGCTTTTGTCGGCATGCTCATCGGTGCGACTCCTTACTGTCCCCTCATCATCAGCTCTTCAACGACCGGCCCCAAGGCTAGAGCGGGAAGAAATGTGAGCGCCCCGACCATTACGACCACGCCGATTAGAAGAACCACGAACAGCGGAGTGTGGGTCGGCAAGGTTCCGGGACCGGCCGGCACCACTTGTTTGCGAGCCAGAGCCCCTGCGAGTGCCAGGGTGGGAATGGCCAGCCAGAAACGCGAGATCAGCATCGCCAGGCCACCCGTCAGATTATAAAATGGCGTATTGGCGTTGAGACCTGCAAAGGCGCTGCCGTTGTTGTTCCCCTGAGAAGTATAGGCATAGAGGACTTCGCTGAACCCGTGGGGACCGGGATTCAAAATAGACGATCGACCTGTCTCAGTGCTGATTGCAAGGGCCGTGAAGCCCAGAACAACAATGGGCATGATGAGAATGAGCAATGCGGCCATCTTCATCTCATAGGGCTCGATCTTCTTGCCCAAATACTCCGGTGTCCGTCCGACCATGAGACCGGCAATAAACACGGCGATGATCGCAAAGACGATCATGCCGTACAGTCCCGACCCTGCTCCGCCGAAGACCACTTCGCCGAACTGCATGAGGAACAGCGGCACGAGCCCGCCCAACGGGGTATAGGAATCATGCATCGAGTTCACTGAGCCATTGGAAGCAGCGGTCGTCACGGCGGACCATAGGACCGACTGGGTGATGCCGAATCGCATCTCCTTCCCCTCCATGTTGCCTCCGGCTTGACCGCCTTGAGGCTGCTGATCCACACCGATACCCGTTAGAAGCGGGTTGCCGCTTTGTTCCGCCCACAGCCCGAGGGGAACAAAACAGAGAAGAAGAATGGCCATGGCGGCGAGAATGACCCAGCCTTGGCGGGTATCTCCCACCATCACGCCAAAGGTGTAACAGAGCGAGGCCGGGATCAGAAGGATCGCCAATACTTCAAGGAAATTAGACAGCGGTGTGGGATTCTCGAACGGATGCGCGGAATTAGTGTTGAAAAAACCGCCGCCGTTCGTGCCGAGTTGTTTGATGGCGATTTGGGAGGCAGCCGGACCTACTGCAAGGATCTGCTCGATTACTGTGGCAGGCTCGGTTTTGGGTTTCCGCTGTTCATCAAGCACCGGCTGGCCGTTCGCATTGGTCACGAAACTTGTCGTAACCGGCGGGCTGTAGCAGGGTCGCCGTTTGACATGAATTGAAGGTCTGGACGACACCCTGGGACACCAAGAGAAGGGACAACAGCAGAGTCAGAGGCAAAAGAATATAGAGCGTGCTGCGGACCAGGTCGCTCCAGAAATTTCCCAGCGTCGTCGACGTGCTCCGGCTCAAGCCCCGGATCAAGGCAACGAGCACTGCCATTCCCGTCGCGGCGGAGACAAAATTCTGCACGGTCAGACCGAGCATCTGGGTCAAGTAACTGAGGGTCGTTTCCCCGCCATACGCCTGCCAGTTGGTGTTGGTCGCGAAGCTTGCAGCCGTGTTGAAGGCCAGGTCAGGTGTGACCCCACCAAGATTGGCCGGGTTGAGGGGCAAAAGGTTCTGAAACCGCTGCAAGCCGTAGAGAAACACGAGCCCGGCTGCATTGAAGAGCAACATGGCCACCCCGTAGATTTTCCAGTCCATCTCATCATCGGGTCGAACGCCGCAGAGTCGATACATAGTGCGTTCCACGGGACCCAGGAGACAGTCCAAGCCAAAGGGTTTGCCTTCATAGACTCTCGCCATGTACCAGCCCAGGGGCTTGACGAGTGCCAGCAGCACGACGAAAAACACGAGCACTTGGAGGATTGCATTCGTGGTCATCAGAACCACTCCGCCTTGAGCAAGGCGATCATGAGATAGATCAGCAGACCCACAGACACAATTCCGCTCAGCACGTACATCACATTCATGACCATCACCTTAGAGTCGCTCCAGGCCCGAGATCAGCCACCTGGAGAGGATGAAGAAGCCCACTACCAGCCCGATGTAGATCAAGTCCATCGCGAGACCCTCTATAGGCAATCAGTCTACCTCCATCGCCGTAAAAATGGCGTCAAAATGGTCGTGAGCATCGTCAAGAAGAGATCAAAACTCGTGCAAGACAGTGAAGTGTTGGTGAAGGTGTACTGGCGTTGAGCAGTAAAAAGAGAGGTGGGCTAGGCCGACAGCCGGCGATAGTGTCGCAGCAAGAGGACGCCGCCCCAGAGGAAGGACGCAAGCATGAGGAGAATCCCGATGTTGTAGGTGAGGTGAGCCAACCGATGATCCCATTCCAATAAGCCCAGCATCGTCAGAATGTTGTTCCAGTCATGTCCGTCGGTTTCTTTCCCGGTCACGCCGCCGATCAGCATGAGATCCAGCGCTCGCGCATCGTTGATGTAGGGCGCGATATCCATCAGGCTTTCCGCCGTCCACCACAAGGCCACGGAAGCGCCGAACGGATCACGGGTCTTGACGAGGAATGTACCGAGGCAGACGATTGGCATGAGAACCTGGCCGAGACTTCCACCCAGAATCGTCATGAAACGACCGAATGGGATGAAGATCACATGTCCCGCTTCATGAAACGGCAGATTGATCAGATGGAGAAACGACTCACCGGTGTAATTCGTCTCAAGCGGCGTGGTGATAAATTTCCACCCCCACCACACCAGGACCACCAATAGAGCGGCGCGACCGTAGAACGTCATGGAATCAGTCGTGGTGTCCGACTCGATCAGCCATTGCTTGGCCGTTAGCAGCCACGGAGATCTCGCAATTGATGAGGAGGGTGAGGGAAGACGCGCTTTTGGAAAATCCGACCGATACTTGGCAAAGATGATGCCGCAGCGCACACACTCCACTGCTCCATCAGATCGTTCGGCCTGACACTTCGGACACTGAGCCGTGGATACGCCGGTCGTGAGCATAGCTCCACTCTAAAAGTGAGGCATGAATCGGACAAGAAAATCTCAAGAAAAGGACGCGGATAAGAGAGATGGGAAGATCTATAGACCTGCAGTTACCCTGGGATTCCCTTGCCTCAGGCGATAAACAAGACTATCCTCAGAACCGGTGTTTGTAAGCAGGAGGGCCTTATGAGCTATTTGCAACAAACCATCAAGGCCGTCATTCGACCTGGCGACGAAGTCGGCTATGTGGCCGAGTGTCTGGAAATCGCCGTCGTCACACAAGGGCGGACACTCGATGAAACCGTGAAGCATCTGCAAGAGGCCACCGCTCTACATCTAGAGGGTGAGTCTCTAGAGTCCTTTGGCTTACGCGACAAGCCGACTCTGGTGCTAACCATGGAATTGGACCCCGTCCATGCCAAAGCTTCGTAGACTTGCGGGCCGTGATCTCCTCGCCATCCTCCAAGGGTTTGGTTTCCAGCAGGTTTCCCAGCGGGGAAGCCACGTGAAGCTCGCTCGTGAGGGTGAAGGTTCGCGCCAAGTCTTGACGGTTCCGCTGCACGCCGAACTCGACTCCGGCACGCTACGCGCCATCTTTCGCCAAGCCAGTCGATTCATTGCAGAGCAAGACCTCCGTTCGCATTTCTACTCATAGAAACCCTTCCTGCGATCGATGTATACCGCACGACATCCTCCTGCCCGTCGATCACTTGCGACAGCCTGCCTAGGTCGTCACAGATGTAACAGGCTGATCAGCGACGCCTACACACCCACTAAGCAGTTGCACAGAGGTAAGAACCGACAGCACTTTTCAGATCACCATCTGTATCAGCACAGCTCCATCGTCACCGATTCAACGCTACATCCCGCTCGCACTTCCGTTAGAAAACCAGCCTGTCCCTATTTTCCTCTCCCCTTCTGACCTTATCCTTAAGGAGCCGAAACGTTTGAGCTCACCTGCGTGTGGTAGCCGCAGGCTGGCACACGTCAGGTGGAGCGAAAGGTTGGGCGTCATCTTAAAAGAAGCGCAATCTCCGGGGCGGCGGTAGCGAGCACCGAGCCAACAAACAGCCAAAGCGCGCCCATTAGCGAAATATGAACTCCACCTGTGCCGGTTGCTTCCAGCTTTTGATGGAGCGTCGCATCTGCAGAGACACGTGCATCGCTCTCCCTGCGAATGGCGGCAACGTGTTGCTGGTGGCGAGCGTCCATTTCGGTGATTGTTTGGTCCATCCGATTGTTGATTGCGGCAATGTTCTTCTCTGTTGCTTCAACCCGTGCTTCCAGAGTCGGGTTCGGACCAGCACCGAATGTTCCATACCCGCGCCCAGTCATGGTTGCAGAACCACTGACGAGACCGCCGGCTGCACCGATGGTAGTTGGGTGGTAGGGAGGAAACTTGCGCACCCACGCCTTAACCGCAGAAACAAGTGTCGGGTGACCGAAGAGTGCCCGAGTTTCTGAGATTCCCCAGACAACAGTGCAGATACCTAGGAGCTGCAGCATCAACCCAACGTAGCGAATGAGTGGCTCGGCGGTGCCGGGCCTGAGCGATACAAGCAGGGCGACTGCGGAGACGGCAAGCGCAAACCACGCATGCCGCTTCTCGCCGAGCCAAACCAAGAGGGCGCGTAGCCAGCGAACTAGGTTGCTCATCCACGCTTTCACTATGACGCCTAACATTGATTACACAGTCTGTATAATCCACCCGACACAGACTGCGTCTTTCCGTATAAGCGGTTTCCACTTTCCCCGGAACCTGAACGAATCGTACAAATCGTATAGTAGGCGTTGTGAGAGGGCACGAGCAAAGTTCCTCCTGAAGAAGAGATGATCAGAAAGTGACGGGAAGTCCGTCCGTGTAGGGTAAAGGAGAACTTCGGTTGAAGGATGGGGTCGTTGCTAGGGGGTCGTGTGGGAAAGCTGAAGCAGCTTCTCTGTGCCATGCACGAAACACGATCCGATCCCCAAGCGTGCTTCTTACGCCTGGAAATTCACGACCCGGTTGTCTGGAATTCGACCTTATGTGCTTCAGTGACCCGTTTCGAGGCATCAAGAATTTCCAGCGACACTAGGTTGCCTGCGGCATCATAGTCCAGAACAACCCCAGGTTTATCCTCGTCACTTTCGACGATTGGCGTGTTGTCTTTGAGAATCACGCTGAGCGTGTCCGTCGTTTCATCATATGATACTTTCATCTGTCGTCCCTCCAGTACTTCGCGATCTTGCTTGTCTGATAAGCCGTCACTACTTCTGCCGGCGTACGATCGACATCCACGAAGACCCGAACGAGGACTGTCTTTCCCGGATGTGCGGAGACGACCTTTGATTGAAGCACAAACCTCCCCGGACGAACCTCAAATCGCTGTTCTGGTGCTGAAAGTATGGCATGGATAGTAGCCTCACTCAAGCTGCGCCTGGATAGTTCCCACTGGGCATGAGGCGTCAGGATATAGTCCGTGATGGGCGTAGGTTCCATGAGCATGCTTCAGGTTGCGGGAGCAGGATACACTGAGTTAGAGCAATTGGGAAGATTTGGAGGAGGGCAGTGAAGAAAGAGAGGAGGGAGTCAGCGGGTGATGTTGGATCGTGAATGACGCATGGCCGGGAGAACCGGTTTGATCTGGTGAACAAATAGGAACGGGCTACTATTCACTTGCGTTCTTATCTGCCCGCCCCATACACACTGCCTCCTATGCCACGGATTCCACGTAGGCACATCGGTCGTACGCAGTATTCTACTTTAGGATCAGGCACGAATTCGGACAAGGAAATCAGAAGAATAGTGCGAGTGTGAATGACAAGGCGAGGTGCCTGTTAGTGAAAGGAAAACGGAACCGGTGCAAAGGTGACGACAAACACAACAAAGGCAATCCAGCCCACAATGGTCCGATTGCGACCCAACGGAACGTGCGGATCGATGACAGGGGGATGGCCGAGTCCCCAGAGTCCTGCCATGAACGCCCACAGAAACCAGCCAGGCCAACCGATAAATCCCAAGACCAATAAGATGGGGAGAAAGACCATCGCCAGCGTCCGTTGGCGCCGACCCCACAGGGCATACGCCACATGCCCACCGTCGAGCTGGCCGATCGGAAGGAGATTCAACGAGGTCACGAAGAGACCAAACCAGGCGGCGAAGCCGATGGGTGGAGCACCACGTCTGCCTCCGGCGGGAGCGGCCCGATGATCACCCAGGCCATGAACTGTAGCAGCAACGGCTCGCCGAGTTGCAAGCCAAACGTGCCGGTTCGATCCACGACTGTGGACAGGTTCAGTCCCACGATCAATGCCACGACGGCAATCACGAAGCCCGCTAAGGGACCGGCGACGCCGATGTCAAACAGCGCACGGCGGCTCAGAATCGGACCACGCATGCGGATGATGGCACCGAACGTGCCAATGAAATGCGGCGGTCCAGGAATAAACAGCGGCAAGGAGGCGGGGACTCGATGAATCTTGGATAGCACATAGTGCCCCAACTCGTGTGTGGTGAGAATAAACAGCAGCGCACCGGCAAACGGGATTCCCCGCCAAAGCGTCTCGGGAGAGCTCAAGAGAAAATTGAGAGGCCCACGCACCGGACCGTGGTAGGCTTGGTACGCTCCAGCCCACAACGTCGTAAAGACCGTCAGGAGAAAGAGGACGATCGGTAATGCCCACTTGGAAAAAAACGACGGCTCTCCCTCATCATCGATCTCCGTCGCATCAATGATTTCTGGAGCCGGCTCTTCCCTGGCATCAAGAACAGGCGTGTTCTCAAGATCTCGATGTTCATGCCGTCCCGATCCATCCATGTCATCCCTGTCTACTGAATCGTCGCAAACGGATTGTGATCGAGTTCTTCCTCAATGGTTGTGGCAGGTCCATGCCCTGGCAGAAGGCGATAGTCAGGAGAGAGCGTCAGCAGACGGTTGCGAACCGAATTGAGATGCGCCGAATACAGCTCCTTGGGATTGGACCGACCGATCGATCCGGCAAAGAGGGTATCCCCGACGAAACAGACCGGGAGTTGTGCGTCATCCAGCCGATAACAGATGCCGCCAGGTGTATGGCCCGGTGTCGTCACACAATACACCGTACGGCCTCCGACCGCTGATCGACAATCCATCTGCCGGCGCCACCAGCAGCTCCGTCCGTGGCCGCCAGCTCAACAGGCCCACATCCTCCGGTCCAAGATAGACCGGGACTTCATGACGGCTGAGAATCTGCTCGATTCCATCCGCATGGTCTGCATGGCCATGCGTCAGACAAATACCCACCAGGCGCAAGCTGCGTCGTCGAAGCACATCGAGCATCGCATGGGCGTTATAGGCCGTATCCACCAACAACGCTTCACCTTCATCATGCACGATATACCCTTGCACGCCATACCCACTGATGGAGCCCTGAACCATCTCTACCCAGGGCGGTGTCCGTTGCGCCACCGGCTCCCACTTATCGACCGCAATCTGTTCGAGCGGTCCAGCCCGCAGGCCCAACGCCTTGGCCAGTGCGCGCACCTCCGCACGGTCTCGCGGCTGATCGCCACGTTCCAGCGCCGTAATATCGCCGCCGGGCAACCCCGTCATTCGAGCCACATCGCCGACCGACAACCCTTGTCCGGTCCGCGCTTTCTTGAGGATGTCGCAAAAGTCATCTTCTAACGGCATGGCAACCTAGAGCCACAAGGGAATGCGGAAGGTACAAATCCGACAATGTTGTCGTTGCTGCGAGTTCGCTTCATCACTGTGCATCCCATCACCCTTCAGGACTGAGCGTGATTTCTTTCACGTCTCCAAATGTCGAAAGGGCCTTCGGCAACGCCTCGCCTGATCCGACGGCCACGATCTTCAATCGATCGGGGCGCAAATGTTTCTTGGCTGCCGCTAAGACCTCCGCTTTCGTCAGCTGCACGACCTTGGTGCGCAGTTGTTGCAGAAAGTCCTTCGGCAATCCATCGTACTCTAACTCAACCAACCGGCTAACGATCGCCGAAGGGCTGGCAAAGGAGAACACGAACGAATTCACGTACGCTTCCTTCGCCTCCGCCAGCTCGGCATCGGTCACCGGCTCGGCGCGGATTCGTTCGATATTCGTCACGAACCGCTCAATCACTTCCTGTGTGGAGGTCAACTTGGTTTCCGCCCGCATCAGCCAGACACCCTGGTCATGCATCCCCGTATTGAGACGGCTGCCAACGGAATAGGCCAGCCCCCGTTTCGTCCGCACATCATTGAAGAGGCGGCTGCGAAATGAACTCCCGCCCAAAATATCGTTCGCAATGGCCAACGCCACGTAATCGGGATCATTCTCCTTGATCGAAAGATGTCCCACCCGAAGATGGGTCTGCGAGGTCTCTTTACCGACGAACCGGACAACCGGCCTGGACAGCTCCGCCTCCGGGACATCGACGATCCTCAACTCCGGCACCGTTCCCTTTTTCCAATTTCCGAATACTGTGCGGAGAGAGGCCACCATCTCATCTCTCTTAAAATCACCGGTCACACCGAGGATCATCCCGTTCGGGTGAATCGTGCTGTGATGGAAGGTGACGAGATCGTCCCTCGTGATGCGTGTGACCGAATCCAGCGAGCTCTCTCGGGCACTCGGATGAGCAGCCCCATAGAGCATCTTGGCAAATTCACGGCCGACGATGGAACCGGGATTATCCTGACGGCGACGGATCCCCTCAATAGCCTGCAGCTTGACTAATTCGACACGGGCGGGATCGAACGCCGGGGTCCGAATGAGACCGGCGAAGATCTCCAACCCCCGCTTCACATCTTTGCTCAGGACATCGAGAGACGCCGACCCTGATTGCCGCCCGATCCCGATACTCACATCAGCCGCAAATTGCTCCAGTTCGGCATCAACCTGCTCTGCGGAAAGACCGCCACCGCCACCGGTCCGCATCACCGCTCCAGTCATACCAGCCAGTCCGATCTTATCGGTTGGATCAAGCCAACTCCCTGTTCGCATCGTCGCCGTGATCGACACCAACGGCAATTCATGGTCTTCCAGCAAATAGAGGACCATGCCGTTGTCCAGCACGACCCGCTCGGGTTCCGGTGGTGAAAATTCCACCGGCTTAAACACCATGGTTCTGGGATCACCGAGTGAGAGTTCCCCCGCACACACCGTGGTGACTGACGCTAGTAGCATGGCCATGCCAACCAAGCCAGCGATTCCACCTCCCCTCACCCCTACCCCCTTACCCCTCATCGTCCTCATGGTCTCACCTCACCGGCGGGTACTCCAGCAACGGCCTTCTCAGTCTGTTTCTTCACTAAGACCGCCACGGTACGGTTTGATTTTGTAAAGTACTGCGTCGCCACTCGCTGCACATCAGCCGCCGTGACCTTCGCAACCTTGTCACGTGATGTCACGATGTAGCGCCAGCCGCCTGCCACCGCCTGATATAAGGATAGTTGAGCAGCCAGGCCACTATTCGATCGCAGGCCTCGGACGAGATCGGCATCCAGATTATTGAGCACCTTTTCCAATTCCTGAGAGGAGACCGGCTCCCGCTTCAGCCGTTCCAACTCCTCGTAGATCGCGGTTTCAACTTCCGCTGTCGTATGAGGGGCTAAGAGAGTCGCTGTGACGACGAAGAGATTCGGCGCCCGCACCCCCGGATGACTGGCATCCGACCCGACTGAGACAGCCAGCCGCTTCTCCCGTACCAGCTTTTGATGCAAGCGAGACGTCAGTCCATCGCTCAGTACCGCGTCGATCACGTCAAACACATCGTCATCTGAATCCCCCAAGGTTGGCTTGTGGTACCCAATAACGATAGCCGGCTCGGCATTAAACTCGACGTCAACTCGCCGCTCGCCTCGCTGCTCCGGTTCGGTCGTCACCAAAGGCGGCGTCGGCGGTGCGGCAGGAATTTTCCCGAACGTCTGCTCGATCAACGCGATGGTTTCTTGTGGATTGATATCACCGACCAACGCGATCGTGGCACGATTGGGACCATAGTGGGTCTTGAAGAAGGCTTCCGTGGCAGCGGGTGTCAACGACAGGATATCCGATCCCCATCCGATGGTGGGAACCCCATAGCCATGAGCGCGAAACGCGGCCGACGTGAAGGTCTCAAACAAGAGACCGTTCGGACTGTCTTCGTTCCGCAGACGCCGTTCTTCCATCACGACACCGCGTTCCTTATAGAACTCGCGCAACACAGGGTTGGCCATTCGGTCTGATTCAATCGCCGCCCATAAGGGCAACCGATTGGACGGCAGACTAATCATATACCGCGTCACATCCTTGCCCGTCGATGCATTCAGTCCGACACCGCCATGCCGCTGGTACAACAACGCCATTTCATTCCCGACCACGTAGCGCGAGGCCTGCGTCTGGAGCTCAACGAGGCGATTCTGGAGCGATTCAATCGCGGCACGCTCTTCAGCCGTTGCACCACTCCCTTTAGTGGCCAGATCACGCTGACGTTGGTCGAGCTCGGTCCCGACTAGCGCGAGCTCGTCCAAAATCGGTTTTTCGTTCTCATAGCTTGTCGTGCCGACGACACGCGTGCCTTTAAAGGCCATATGCTCATAGAGATGCGCGAGTCCGGTTTGGCCGACCTGCTCATCGACCCCACCCACCGCGAAGGTGATGTTGATGGAGACGACAGGCGTCTGATGTCGTTCGACCATGAGCACGGTCAGCCCATTTGCCAGCCGGTGCTCGATCACCCGTTCGGCGAGACTCGGCGTGGCAGCGTACGCCAGGTGAAAGATCGAGGGAAGACCGAAGATGATGAAGACACAGGCTCCAATGATTGAACGACCACTCGCCCCCGAGAACCTCCTGCAGCCCAGGTTCAATCTTTCCTTCTCACGATAGGTCATATGAAAATCTCCATGAGTTGTTCTGGCTTTTCGATGAACCAATCGGGCTGACAGGCTGCCATCTTCTCTCGATTCCCCATGCCATACCCAACGGCACAAACACGAATGCCGGCGTTATGTCCTCCGTTGATATCATTCGTGCTGTCCCCGACAAGGATCGTCCGCTCTTTCGGCGCACCTACTTTTTCCATGATGTGCAATAACATCCCTGGTTCCGGTTTGAGCCCAAACCCGTTGTCCCCACCGACCATGTACAGGAAATGCTGCGGACCTAACCCATTCAGGATCACACGGGTGTATTCGATCGACTTGTTGGTCGCAATCACTTTGTCTTTGTGGGAAAAATGTTGCAGCATCGGCTCAATACCTGAGTAGAAGCGTGTCCGGTCCAGACAATGTTCGAGATAATGGCCTCGAAAGACTTTGAGCGCTTCTTCGAATCTGGTCTGATTTCCCTCCCCGACTGCCAGACGCAGCAACCGTTTGACGCCATCGCCGACAAAACCGAAAATTTCTTCAATGGGGCGTTCGGGTAATCCCAGCTCAGCAAGGGTCAAGTTGACGGATTGCGCAATATCCCACTTCGACTCGATCAGTGTACCGTCCAAATCGAAAATCATCAAATCCACAGGGGTCTTAGCCATTACTTCGCCTTTCGCAATGAGTCAATGAGGGCAGCGAGCACGATCCGCTGTGTTGTATCCTGTTCATGGGCCTCCGCCTCTCGTGCGAAGCTCACCATCCGTTTTAGTCCGACGTGAGGAGGGATGACCGGCGCAATGATGCGCCAGTAATTCCCCACCACCTTCACGTGAAAACGAACCTCTTCCGTCGTGTCCTCAGGAACGAAGGTGGCGGTTTCTAGGTAGACCGCCCCGCGCACGTGAAAGGTGACCGGAATGATCACTTCCAGATTGTTGAGAATCTCCCATTTTCGATAGTCCTCCGGGACGGTTGTTTCCTGGATGATGACGACACGGCCCCATGCCGGCTCTTCTTTCCAATCAATATAGGGGATCACGGTGTCGAAGGACGGCGCGTCTAAACGAGCCCCCTTCTGGTCCAAGAGCACATACCGCTTCACGACTTCCACGGGAGACCGCCGCATCGAACCGCTCGGGCTCAGTTGTGCGTTCGAAGGGACGGCCAGAGCGAGGATGGCCAGAGCAACCAGGGAGTGGATGAGGCGCTTGGGTAAAGAATACACGCGTCTAACCGGATGGATCTCACACACAGCGGACAGGTTTCACACGATGACCCAAGAACATATATCACGTCCCTCTTTCTTGAGATGGACACTTCCGCCGCCTCATTCTAGCAAACGGGACGAGAGACATCCAGGTAACGAGATGATGGCTCTTGCCTTGTTTGACCTTCTTGAAAAGAGAATGCTACGGTTCCCCCTTAGCAGGATGCGCAAAACGGCCGTTCAGCAAGGCCGCAGCGAGCGAAGAGGCGAAGCGTACACTCCAGTTCCTTGAACCGCTCGCTTCGATCACATGCTGAGCATAGGTACTTTGCCTTCATCCCGTACGTGGAGCCTCTGAGCGATGTGAGAACGCCGCTGGCGGACTTTTTCCGCATCCTGTTTAGGTCAACATCTTGCCAAGGAAGAAGCGCCTGTGTTCACCCCTCGATGGAGACAAGTTCGGCTCATCGGTCTTCTTCTCAGCCTGCTGTGCACGATCAATCTGGTGTCCTCGGTCTCAATCGCCGCTGCCGACCTCAACGACGAACTTCTGAATACTAACCCCATCCTCAGCGCGCCGAGTCACATCGAGCACCCGTCCTCGCTCACCGCACCTCCCCAGAAGGTCTATGATCTGCTCACACAGCTCAAGAAGCGAGACGGGATACCGCTGCCAGGCTACGTCGGAGGGCGTGACTTCCAAAATCGAGAACGACGTCTTCCACGAGGCTCCTATCGGGAGTATGATGTGAATCCCAAGAGACGAGGCCGCGGTCGCGATGCCGAACGCATCGTCATCGAACGGCGAACCGGGAAAGCCTATTACACCGGAGATCACTACCGAACCTTTGTCCCTCTGAACTGACGAACGTCCAAACCGACAGATAGATCTATGGCGGGAACCCCTACCTTACACACTCATCTTTGCAATGCCACACCTCCCTGGTCGGCTCTTCTCGTCGTCCCTCAAGGGACCTCAGCCTCGGCCCTGGTGAAAACACCGCCAGGCTTTGCCGTGCGTACCATCCAGGGAAAGAAATGCCGAACTCCATCGACTCTCTTCGGTGAGTTTGCACGAGCACTGGATTTTCCGGATTACTTTGGACACAACTGGGACGCATTGGAGGAGTGTCTGGCCGATTTCGAATGGCTTCCCGCTAAAGGGTATATCTTGCTCATTCACGATGCCGACGCTGTGCTTCCCGAGGATGAAGAAGAGTACGAAACGCTACTGGAAATCCTCAGCGACGCTGGCGAAGCCTGGAGCAAGGGACAAACGGCTGAAGGTCGGCGCGCCCCATTCCATGTGTGTTTGGCAGTGATGGAACAGAACAAATCGAAACGGACACACTGGCACGTGAAAGAGTTCTCCTCGACCGAGTCAACAACACCCAAGACGAAACCCCGTCCCAAACGTGCGCCGAAGCGGTCTAAAAAGTAACACGTTCGACGACGAGCTGGGGGAGACCACACCGGTGAGAAGAAACTACCCGCGAGTCTTTTGAGCCAAGCCCCTTAACCCAACACATAACCGCACGACCGATCGCACCGCCCGGCGAATATGGGAAGGATGCTCCTTCGGCATGTCGACGGATGCGCCAGGGAGACCTGTGCTCCGTTGACAGGCGGTCCATCGAGCTCGCACCACCTGCAGATGCTCAAGGCAGATACTATGCGTCTCTCGGCGGTCTCCAAGGGGAGCCTTTTCTCCAACGAATCCCACCCGACCTTCCCCGCGGCACCATGAGCAGATGACTTGCATATTCGTCTCGCTTTTCTGACTAACCAAATATTCCAGCAAGAATCGCGCCGTCACGCCAAAACAGAAACCAGGACGAAAACAAGCGAGAACCTGAACTTCCATTCGATTCTCAGAGTCTGTTGCCGTATCTGTATCGATAGATACGGTATCTCTGACGACATTTTTTGACCGCTCACAGCGCTCCTCCGAACAGATCGCACAACGATGGGTTTCTTGACCGGCTCTCACCCTGCATGATAGGGTGCGCCGCCATTATGAAAACATCCCGCTCTACCAAGCTCTTCACCGAAGCCCAGCAACTCATTCCCGGTGGCGTCAATAGCCCCGTTCGAGCCTTCCGCTCGGTCGGCGGGCAACCGCGCTTCATCGCACGCGCCAAGGGATCACGGCTCTACGATGTAGACCGCAACGTCTATATCGACTACGTGCTTTCGTGGGGGCCGATGATTTTAGGGCATGCCCATTCGTCGGTAATCACCGCGATCAAGAGCGCAGCCGGGCGAGGCACCAGCTACGGAGCCCCGACCGAGTCGGAAGTGTCGCTGGCCAGAGAAATCCGCAGCGCCTTCCCCTCCATGGAAAAGATCCGGCTGGTCAGCTCCGGGACCGAAGCCGTCATGAGCGCGATCCGAGTGGCACGAGGATTCACCAAGCGGACCAAGGTCATGAAATTCGAGGGGTGCTACCACGGTCACGGGGACTATCTATTGGCCAAAGCTGGGTCAGGGCTGGCGACATTGGGGATTCCGGATTCACCGGGCGTGCCGGATGACTTTGCCAAACACACGCTCACCGCTCCCTATAATGATATTCGTACGGTCCAGCAACTGATCAAGGCCAACCGTGATCAGCTGGCCTGTATCATTGTTGAGCCGATCGCAGGGAATATGGGCGTCGTTCCTCCTGCTCCGGACTTCCTCGCGGCGCTGCGGCAGCTGACCGCTGACCACAACATCTTGCTGATTTTTGACGAAGTCATCTCAGGATTCCGAGTACGTTATGGAGGCGCGCAGGCCCTCTATGGCATCACGCCCGATCTGACGGTGCTGGGTAAGATTATTGGAGGAGGCTTGCCCGTCGGTGCCTATGGCGGACGGAGAGAGATCATGGATCTCATTGCGCCGGTTGGACCGGTTTATCAGGCCGGTACGCTCTCCGGCAATCCGCTGGCAGTCTCTGCCGGATTGGCGACGCTCAAGCAGTTGCGAGTGAAGGGAGTCTATAAGAAACTTGAGGAGCGATCAGCAGCTCTCGCCAAGGGGATTGGCGAAGCGGCGAAAAAGGCCGGAATTCCCGTGACGCAGACCCGAATCGGGTCGATGTTAACGACCTTCTTTACCCCAGGCCCTGTTGTAGACTGGAATACGGCAAAACAGTCCGACACGAAGCGCTACGGCCAGTTTTTTCACCACATGCTGGAGCAGGGTGTCTATCTCGCGCCTTCTCAGTTCGAGGCTGCTTTTCTCTCCACCGCCCACAGCACACAGGACATCGAGAAGACCCTCCGCGCTGCGCATACTGCCTTCAAAAAACTCTAACTGAACGTCTGCCCAAGACGTCCAGTCAGATTGGTCATTCGTATCTTCCAGGATACAATCGTTATCTATTTAGATACAGGGCACTGACACCTGAGAGCTCTTCCCTTTGAGGGCTACCTGAGTACTCTCTACTCATCATCATCCTCATCTTCGGCCTCTAATGCCTCCTGCCGCTTCTGTTCCTCCATCGCGTTATGGAGCAGCATGCGGATAAACATCGAATAGAGCGACCCTTTTTCCAACGTGCCTCCAGGCGGAATGGCAATTTTCCCTTCCTTAATCATGCGATCCATCCAAGCCTTTTGATCCGGGGCAATCAATATAGGAATTTCAACCAGCCCCACCCGTCCCATCATATCCATGCGTATAACCCTCCATGACTCATATGTAGTTCCTCGGAACTCGTTCAGAATGACCCCACCCCACCAGAATTGAAGCAGACTCGCATTGCAGCATGCCGTTCTGAACATTGTCAAACAACAGGAATCTGGCACGACATCTGCGTACACAGACAGGCCATGAAGCCGCACCCACTAACGATTACAGCCTGGTTGTTTATCTTCTGGATGGGCCAGCCGCGTCACTACCCGACGCCCATGCCCAGCGCCTACAGAAGTCCGACCTCGGCTCGACTCTGGAACCTCAGTGTGATCTCTGCTGGTATCCGTCACCGAATGACCAAGACTCGGATCGCCTCCCCACGTACAAGCAGCGTCGGCCTCGGCGTCCGCCGGACAGCCGACCACAGCGATATCCCAAAGGACGGTACAAACTTGGCTCCACGCATAAACAGACTCGGCTTTCGACTCTTCGAGCCCGGTCGAGGCACGAAATGAAGGTGCTGAGCACGTTACAAGTGCGCGCGTGGATGGAGATACGATTCGGGTTGGAGGCGAGCGCATCAGACTGCGCGGCATCGACACGCCTGAGATGAGTGAGCTCCAAGGCCCGGCAGCCAAACAGCGGCTGGAGGAGTTATTGCGCAGCGGCTCGATCCGGATCGAGCCGCGTGGCCGAGATGTCTACAACCGCCTCCTGGCTGACGT